>NZ_JBALDD010000016.1:0-10398 GCF_036917555.1 Nostoc sp.
CGCTTGGGAGTGTTGCCGTGTTTCCACCCCAAACGCTTTTTATTTTTAACTTGCTCCTCACACACAAATAAACCATATCACTGCTTCTATCAAAGGGCAAGTATATTGACTGACACTTTTAAAAGTGTACACCTTACGGGGAATAATTTAGTGTAAAAAGTGACGTACACCCGTTAAGACCATTAGCAAACCCAGTTCGTTAGCAGCTTTGATTGAATCTTTATCGCGCAAACTTCCCCCTGGTTGGACAATGGCTGTAATTCCTGCTGCTGCGGCTGTTTTGACTGAATCATCGAAGGGGAAAAATCCATCGCTGGCTAGAGTTGCACCTTTAGCTTTTTGTTGAGCTTGTTCTAGGGCAATTTTAACTGAGCCGACGCGGTTCATTTGACCAGCACCTACTCCTAGTGTAGTGCGATCGCTTGTGACAACAATGGCATTAGATTTCACGTGTTTGCAAACTTTCCACGCAAACAGCAATTCGGCTAATTCGTTATCGGTGGGTTGACGTTCGGTGACTATTTGCCATTGACTGGTGTCAGCAATCACGTCATCGCTAGCTTGGACGAGAAAACCACCTGCGATCGCTTTCACTGTATCCTTAGGGCCACTGCTCAAATCAGCTAGAGTCAAAACCCGTACTTTCGATTTAGCAGCCAGAATTTCTTGAGCATCCGCTTCACAACTCGGTGCAACCACACATTCTAAAAATGTTTTGGTTAACTCGCTTGCTGTATCATTATCAATCGGACGATTGAGAGCGACAATCCCACCAAAAGCAGAAACAGAGTCAGCATTGAAAGCTTTTTGATATGCTTCCACAATCGTGTTGCCTAGTGCCGTACCACACGGATTTGTGTGTTTGATAATTGTAGCTGCTGGGGTATCAGTAAATTCAGTAATAATTCGGCGTGCGGCTTCTAAATCAACTAAGTTATTGTAACTAAGTTCTTTACCTTGGAGTTTCATTGCGGCTGCCCATCCTGTTGGGGTAGTACCAGTTTGATACCAGGTAGCGGGTTGATGGGGATTCTCGCCGTAACGCAGAGATTGCAATTGTGTGCCGCTTAGGGTGTATTGTTGTGCTTCTGCTAGGTAAGAGGCGATCGCTTGATCATAACTAGCAGTGTGCGAAAATCCTTTTAATGCCGCCTTTTGCCGAAACTCTAGGGATGCTTCGCCGTTATTTTGCCATAATTCCTGTAAATACTCGTCATACTGGGCTGGATCGCATAATACAGCGAGATGGGCGAAGTTTTTCGATGATGCCCTTAACATAGCAGGGCCACCGATATCAATTTGTTCAACAGCTTCTGATAATGTTACCCCTGGTTTAGCGATCGTTTCCTCAAAAGGATATAGATTCACCACCACTAAATCAATCGGGCGAATTTGGTTATTTTCTAAATCTGTAATATCTTGGGGAACATCTCGCCGCGCCAAAATTCCGCCATGAATTCGGGGATGCAGCGTTTTGACTCGACCACCTAAAATTTCTGGTGAACCTGTATAATCTGCAACTTTAGTAACTGGGAGTCCCGCATCTTTCAGGGCTTGGGCTGTTCCTCCACTGCTGATTAAATCAAAGTCAAATTCTTCGACCAAGCTACAGGCTAGGTCAATTAAACCAGTTTTGTTAGATACACTCAGCAGGGCTAGACGCGCCATTGATCAATTCCTTAAAAGTAGGCAACAAGCGAAGGATCTCAAGTTTTACATAAGCCTTGGTTAACTTCAAGACCATTATGAATGATAACATTAATAACCATCTGGTCATCACCTTTCTCTATTAAGATTCCTACAAATAGCAGGCATTGTCGCAGATTAACATCTATTCTTCATCTTCTTCTTCGTCTTGCATAATATCTAAGTGACTCGTGTAATTAATATATTCTTCATGATATTCACGCTGCTCTAGTAGCCTTTCAACTCCATCAATATTAATCATTTGTAAAATTTCTCTTGCAGCTTTTATACCTTTTTTGTTCATTATCAGTATATTTTTAGTTGATGATAGTTCTAATAATGCTTCTGCAATTAAAGCGTTAATTATATCAAAATTAAATCCATTCCAACATCTAACACCAGTAAAATTTTCTTTAGAGTTTTCACGATTATTGTTAATGTAGCAATTGTGTTGATCTCCACTCGAAAGGTATATAATCATTAGATATAAATCTTTCATTAATGCATAATGCTCCCTAAAAATTCTTAAGCTTTCTTGTTGTATGTCAAATTCATCTACAAGATTACAAGCTCGACTATAGACCTCTCCTTGAGTCTGGCAAAACCAAGTAGTTTTTAGTAAGTCTGGTTCTTTAGTACACTCTGCTACAAATTTTTTGCCAAAAATATCTGATTCTGGAAGTTCAAAAACAGTAATTTTCCAATCTTTTCTATTTTTACTATGGATTTCTTTTTTATTTGCTAGTAATCTTTGTTCTTCTGCTTGCTCTTTTACTTTCTTTTCTAACAACTGTTGTTCACGTTCTGCTTGCTCTCTAGCCTGTTTGATTTCATAGGCATTATCAGGAATATTCAGCTTTCTATTAACCTCTTGCCAGAATTCACTATCTTTCGCATATATACCTTTTTCAGTCAAGTTATCAATAAATTCTTGACCACAGACTTGAATAGCATTTTTTTTCAAGGCTGGTAAGTTAGTGAACGCTTTAAAATTTGTTTTATCCATTTTCGTTTTATAGAAAAATTAAAATTTACATTAATTCACTCTATAAATTTATATTATGTAATGTGATGAAAATCAATTAATTTTTTCATCTATATTTTCAAAACTATACATGATTGTGGAAACTAAGTTGTTTGTGCAAGAATTTTTAAAAAAATATTATAAGCATAAAATTTCTCTATCTTGACAGATATGACACATCTAAGCTATTAAAAGAAATGAATCCATCTGCCCAAACTGTGAAGTTAAAGCAGATGAAGCGGTCATAAGACTGAAAATTAAGGAAAAAATATGCCTTCAAAAGAAACTGGCGCTCAAGTTGATGCGCGATCGCCGAAGCCGTCTATTGACCTCGCTACACTCATAGAGTTACTCACTAAAGCTATTCCTCCTAGTAGTAATCAGGCAAATACCGACCAGCCAAACCCTAAAGGGATGCAGCTGTTTGAATTTGATGACAAAAATAAACGCCTGAGAATAAATACTTCAGCCGTTCTGCGTCGGCTATTTACACAGCCTGACTTCCAAGAAGCTTTCAAGCCAGTTAGAGGCAGTGGGTTTATTCAAAACTTGTCAATGCCAGAATTTGGGAATAGGTCACGCATTGGTGGCTGTTTGAGTGATGGCAATGCAACAAAGTTACCCGGTGGAATAGACAAATTAATTGCGGCTATCGATCAAGCGCTAGATACTGCATTGCCTTGTGATACTTCATTGTTGACATTGCTGTTAGATGATCCTGATAAGCAACTCAAACAACTTGCTACACGTGCAGGTACTAAGTTTCAGAATCTAACTAACACTGCTAACCTCGTACCGATAAAATTTCAAGCAGGAGATACCAAGCCTAGCAAGTCTGACAAAGTTGTTGCCAAAGTTATTTCCGCACGTGAACGAGTAGAGGGAACTGATTATTTTGAGCAAATGCGTAGCGCAGTCGCCAAGCATCTGGAAAATCAGTTTGACTGCGATGAAGAGGATATTGATTCAGCGATCGCAACATTGGAAGCAGAGAAAGACAGAGAATATAGTCAAATACAGCGTTTTTTGAATTTTTTAGACGATGAAGCCTTGTCTAGAGTCCGATTGACTATTACCTTTCGGATTATGGAAGCGATCGCAGACAATGCCCGCTCAAAAGATGAACCAGAATACAAACTTTTAGCAGAATATGTCAATCGAGTACTCACTTTGGTTACATCCGCTAAAGTAGTCGGCTATACCGTTGATTTAACTGCTCATTTCGGTAGTGCTGTGGAATTTGATTTGTCAGATGAACTCAGCAAAGTAATATTTTATTCTTGTCTGCCTGTTTGGCCTGAGTGGAAAACCCAAATCTTCGAGCAAAAGACTAAAAATCAAGTTGACCGCGAGGTAAGCTATCGTTTTCGAGTCAATGGACAAAATCCAGAATTGGGCAAACCCGCTTTTGAAGCGCGACTGGATCAAATTGAAAAAGAGTTATTCAATAACGATCAATCTCCCCTACAAAAACCTTGGTTGATCTGTCGTCGTTTAGCTGAACTTATCTTTTTAGCCATTGTTATTCCCCAAAATGCTGAAGAATCGCTAACTCCAGAATCGCTAACTAATACAGTGGTTCAACTCATTGAAACTCTAAAATCGGGCAGACAGGAAGCTATTAGCCAGACTTTACAGGAATTACGGGAACGCGCCAAAGTAATGAATTCCATTGCAACGGCACTAATGAACGTAGTCCGTGACAAGAGTCAAAAAGTAATTTCTCAAGTTCAGCATCGTTCCTCCCAACAGTTTATCTGTGTGAAAAGAGGTATCTTTCAGTGGACGCGACTAATAGGAGCAGAAGGCGTAAGAGATTTACTTGTAGGGCCACAACAAAGTTCCCGCGAACAGGTGGAATGGTTCAAACATATTGAAATTTGCGATCAACCAGACACATCAGGATTACTGTTTTCAATTAAAGTTACAGCCGAGCTTTCGGAATATGACTTAACAACTCAAGGCACAGCAAGTAAATTGCAAGCAAAACGTTCATTACCAGAGCGACTTCTGCAAATTTGTTGGGTTCCTCGTTCTTTTCGCAAGGATCAAAACCGTCAATGGACTTATGAATATTCGACAAATGCTTCTAAAGCAGCAGGATGGGTATTATCAGCCGCAATTATAGTGGAATACGATGTTGACACCGTAAAGCGGCGACCAGATACAAAAGGTTCTGAGGAAAGTAAGCAGTATCATGCAGCCGTAGTTACTGCCTTTGCTGTGCTAGTTTACTGCTGTTTGTGGCGGATCATCAAACGATTGCAACAAGGTGATAGCGGCAAATCAGTTGACTTTACAACTTTAATGCTGAGGCTGCAAGAATTGGGCAAACAAAGTGATGACAGTAGCGGTGATGCTTATATTTATGCAGCAGCCCAAACTTTAGAAGCAATACTAGCTGAAGATACTCCTATCAGAATGCAAGGGCTGACTCTGGAAAATATTGCCCAACAAGACCAAAAGGCAAAATTTACTAAATCTGGCACTTTTAATGCTCTGTTGAGTGCATTTCCACTCTTCATCAGCACCCCAAGCGCTGATTCAGCACCCAAGATTGGTTTAATTTCTTATGCCAGTCGTCCCTGTGATGAGGAAACTTTTCTAGACAAAGGTGAAAAGGGCTATCTTTTCCTCACTCAAAGTTACGTTGCGACAGCAGTTAATCAACCATTTTTAGGTTACGAACTGAAAAGAGAACGGATGAAGTCTGATGTACTGGATTCTTCAAAAGGGTTGAAAAAGCAACGCTTACTCCAAGAAGAAATTAGTTACCTAGAAGGTCAAGGGTGTCAGCACATTATTTTATTGGCTCATGCCTATGGCGATCGCCGAATTAATCGAGCCGCAGATTACAATTCTTCTTTGATACCTAAAGAATTTTTAGAACAAGTCTTTGAAACTTTTCCTGATCTCAACATTTACTCAATGGTGCGGGATGTATTTCCTGCCACCCGCTTGCAAAAGCGCGGTTACAATGAGGCAGCATTTGAAATTTTACAAGCTAGAGACCATACATATTTCCCACGCTCCGTTACCGGAGAATACTTTCGTGATTTGATTCCCGTTTATACTTTCGCCACACTTTTTGCTGTTCAAGAAACACAGCGCCCACAGTCTGGTTTTTGCATTTATTTTCTAGTATCAGATGGACAAGTCCGCGATATCAACTGGACTGAACGCGCTCGTCAACATTTGATAAATCCAGAACATAATTCTCCTATTCATCCTTGCTTAATAGCTGTACTGCGGGGATTGCATTTTATCGAAGCTGAAAAAGGTCAACTTATCCCAGTCCTTGACCCCTTCAGTTGGATCTCACCTACCACAGTTGAAGGGGCTGGGGAGGTGAAAATCTTACATAATCGTCGCAAAGGACAGGTATTACTCAATTATCCTGCCTTACTCACCCACGTTTCTCAAGTTCTGCACCGGAGGAAGTGATGGATTTGTCTTTTTTAGAACAGGCTTCCATTTGGGGGCAGGTATTTGAAATTGCTGTCAAACGCGGTGTTCTGCAACATTTAATTCAGCAAAAGTTGGTCTTGGACGATCATCCGGTTCTGCAACCTTGGCAATCCGTGAAGAATGCAGATGTCTACCACCAACTGGTAAAAGCATTCAAGCTAACAGATCCGAATACAAAAGAATGGGTAGAGACGATGCTGCGTCATCTGCTGGTACTCGGTTATGGTTTAGGTTGGACAACAATGCGAGAGTCTCTCAAACACAGTGGAATTCGTAAAGCAAAGCTGGAAGCAATTTGGTGTCCATTGACACTGCCAACACAGGAAATGCAACGCGACGAGGAAAAAGAAGAGACAGCAAAAGCATTTCAAGCAGCTTTCAATTTACCAGGACAACCAGACGAGAACTTAGTAAACCGAGGACAACCCGCCAGAGCCGATTTTATCTTATGGCTATCAGACGAATCTATTTCCCATAGACGAACAGAAGATTTGATACTTCCTAGACTAGATAAAGGTTTATTCTCTAAATCAAAAGACCTCAAGCGCAAAAAACTCGATAACTTAATTCTTTGTCTAGAATTCTCTTATAACGCACCAATCAAACTAGCAGATTTTAGAACTGAAGCCCCCCACCGAGAGGAAATGAATCGCTATTACCGTTACATTGAATCACGGGGTGTTTTCTCTAGGGTTTGTGCAGAGGTTGAGGGTAAAGAGTTTATACCTTCATCAAAGCTGGAAAGTCATCTATCAGCATTTAGTGGTAAAGATAAACCATTATTCAAGCTCTGTCAGGCATCATCTTACATTGAGCGCCTGATTCGCCTGCTGTACTCGCATCAGCGCTTAAAAGGAAGTTGTAGTGGTAGAGCGATCGCTGTAACATCCAATGGTCTTGAAAGTCTTGCTGCTCACTTTCTGGGTGTGGAACCAGAACCAGATCCTAGAGCCAAGCTGATGAAATCATTAGGAGAATCATATCGCCAAGCTCGCAAACTAAGCGATGATGCACCCGATGAACTTGAGACAGAGATTCGTTTGGTGTTCAATAAGTTAGTGCGATCGCTACCCTCTGATTTCAAAACACAAGCAAAGCGTCTTGCTGAAAACCCAACTCCAGGAGGACATCTTCACTTTCTATTTGAGGAAAATGTGAAGGGATTCTACAACCCAATGGATGAAGTAAGTAAGGCTGAGGCGATCGCTGCTGTTGAGGAAAACGAAGCATTATTTGACTTTTTTGGCGAAAATCCTCAATCACAAATCGAACAAGCTCTGAATCAGGTAAATCCACACAACGAAAAAATTCCTTTGCGACAAGTTCACCAAGCAGCAGTTATGGCAGGGCTGAATGCTGCTCAACTAGGTAGAATCAATGTCATAGCTTTGGAGGGCAATCCTGGGATCGGTAAAACGACTGCTGTGATGCAATTCCTTCAGCGACGTTCTCAAGGCTTTTTGTTTCTTTATTTGAGTCCACGAGTGGTAATTAATCGGGATGTTACTGACAAAATTGCCAGAAACAACGGTCATACCACAGGGATATTGACTCTCACCAGTAATGCCAATTTGATTGTTTCAGCTCCTAAGTGGTACGAGCAACAGGTTAAGCAAAACGGATCTCAACCTCGCCGTATTGATAGTGCTGTTGTTGTCGATGGCTTTGAAAGGCTCAACCATCCTGATTGCAGTATCCTCTTCCTCACTCCACAGCAAGAACAGGAGATTGATTGTAATGTAGTCGCCTCTACTCGGTTTAAACGTTCTCTCAACGAACGGGAAGATAGCGTAGAATCTCCCCATCGCCCTGGTGTACTACGTACCCTAGCAAACTCTGCTCGAAAATTGCTAGAAGCTAATCCGCGAGTTAATCGCCTAGTAATGACTGCTGCCATTCAAGGTTATCGAACGCTTAACGAATCAACTACAGTTGACGCACTCAGCAAGTTGTTTGCAAAGCCAGCTAATACTACCTTGGGAAGAAATGAACGTTCAGCATTTGCCGCCAAAATTCCCACTATTATCGTGATGGTAGACGAACTCGCTGGGGATGGGGCAGGAGCGCCCTTTGTCCATAAGCTAGCAGAATGGTTACAACAGCAGTTTATTGATCCGTTTGAAACAACGCCGTCTCCGTTTAGGATTGTTCTGATTGTTGCCGATGCCTCACTGAGCAATGAGGTTGTGTTGAATAGTTTTTTAAGTTCAGGCGATCGCGCCCCTGACAAGGTGCTAATTAGTCCAAGTCAGGGTGAAGAACCGTTTCGGGCGACAGGCACTTATACCAAAATAGGCCCCAGAAGACACCCAACGCTCCACGTCATGACAAATAGTTACCCCGCCAGAAAACTCGATATTGACTATAGTATTAGGCTGTCTCCTGTTACACCACGATTAACCAGTGATGGGACAAAACAGACAATTCGCCAAGCAATTCGAGAGCAATTAGAAGACCAGTTGCTAATGAATGCCTACTTGGAAATCGAACGCGGGTTACAACAGGGAGCAGAGCAGCTAATTTTCTTTGCTCAGGACAAAGCTTTCTTACGTCACTTGCAGGAGAAATTGACCAGTGGTAAAGATGCTCTGGCAAACAAGGGACAGGTAGCAGTTTTGGATCAAAGCGTACCAGCTAATAAGCGATTGGAATTAGTAAAAGAACCACGACGCGATCAAATCCGAGTTTTCTTGATGACTTCTTCAGGCGCAAGAGGTGTTTCCTTCCCAAAAACAGATTGGATTATTGCAGCAATTCCCCGATTTAATACTGAAGCCGCTTTAATGGAAGTCGCGCAATTAATTTACCGGGGTCGAGGAATGTATACAGATCCAGAAACCGGAATGGAAGTTTCTGGAGATTACAAAGATAGACGGTTAGTCATGCTGATCAATGATTTCATTATTGAAGGAGAAGATATTGACCGCAAACGATTATGGTTGCGTCAGTCAAGCGATTTATTGACTTTGCTGGTAATGCTGCGCTCTACAATTCACACTCGTATTAAAGGAGATGCTGGACTCAAGTATAAGCGAATTGCATTTGTCCCAGTGGGTTTAATTGGAGATGAGGAATTATTGAGATTAATGTCTGATGAGGTCTTAGATTTGCTCCATGAAACCAAAGTTTTTATCCGCGATAATAACTCTCAAGAAGCAAAAGCTATTGCGATAAAAGCAGCCAACTTAACAGAACAAATTTTTAAGCACTTGAGTTTGACAGGACAAGCATCAGATCGGAGTGCCAAATCGTATGTGAATTACCAAACCCTGGAAGCATTGGTCAAAACTGTTTCTAGGATGTCGAGTCGGTTATTGCCATCTTTAGATAACCACGAGCTACAGATTCCAGATAGATTAACTTGTATTGGCCCTTTCTGGATAGAAGATTGGAGCGATCGCCAAACTGAGGAAAGATTTAGCTTTGAGGGATGGAAATCTTATATTCAACAAAATAGCAGTAATCTTTTAGCATTACTACAACGAATTTACGAAGATAACAAGTTTCCACCAAAGCTCAAACGTCCGGCAAAGGAACTTTATAGGCTATTGATTCGGAAACAGGAGGAATCTGTTCTTGAATATTCAACACTTCAAGCGTTGAAAACTCAAAATATAGTTGTTGGCTTACCTCTAGACTATCCGCACTTCTGGAATGAACACTCAGAAGACGACATTCGCCAACAGGAATTAGAAGACCCCCTAACTTGGAGAAATGCTTTAGGACGCTCCCTAAACCCTCAAGGCTTGATTATACCTGTAGTGGCGCAGTATCGAGAATTTCCTTGGGTAGCTGTAGCAGGTCGACGAATTTATACACAATTAGAAACAGTTTTTAGTGATCGCTACTTTATGGCATCCAGTGAATTAAATCTTCTCAATACCATCTTGCTTGAAGATGAAGCAGATAACAAATAGTTAATGTAAGCTTAGGAACTACTTAGCACAAAGTTAAATTATTCAACCAGGCTATCGGCGAGGTCAATTAAACCAGTTTTGTTAGATACACTCAGCAGGGCTAGACGCACCATTGATCAATTCCTTAAAAGTAGGCTCAAAGTGAAGGATCTCAAGTTTTACATAAGCCTTGGTTCACTTCAAGAGTATTAGGAATTATTCTGAGATCCTGGAGTTTAGACTAAATAGCCTTCTTCAAAGGAAAAAATAGGGGGTGTGATTGAACACAGTCCCCCTATTAGCAGAAGCTGAGAGAAGAACCAC
>NZ_JBALDD010000017.1:0-14004 GCF_036917555.1 Nostoc sp.
AGCATTGGCATTCTACCGCGACACAGGTTCTCGCTTGGGTGAAGCTAATACATTAATAGCAATCGGCGATGTCTTGCAGTTCCTAGACCGACGCAGCGAAGCCTTAGAGCGCTACCAAGCTGCATTGGCATTCTACCGCGACACAGGTTCTCGCTTGGGTGAAGCTAATACATTAAGAGCTATCGGCGATGTCTTGCAGTTCCTCAAACGCAGCACTGAAGCCTTAGAGCGCTACGAAGCAGCATTGGCATTCTACCGCGACACAGGTTCTCGCTTGGGTGAAGCTAATACATTAATAGCAATCGGCATTTTACAAGAAAATTTAACTTTGGGTTTAGAGTATTGTCAGGCAGCGTTAGAACTGTATACCCAAATTGGTGACAAGTATAGCCAAAGTCGTAATTTGATTTACTTCACATCTGAAATTCTCTTAAAACTGGGACGGCAAAAAGAGGCTGTAGATGCGCTCAATCGCGCTATTGAGCTTGCTAGAGATATTCCCTATCAAATCTTTGTAGAAGATGCGACAGCTAAACTCCAAGAAATCCAAGAAAATCATGGTTTTCATTAATAAAATCATGGTTTTCACTCACAAAATCATGGTTTTCATTCACAAAATCGTGAGTTTCATTCACAAAATCGTGAGTTTCATTCACAAAATCACGAGTTTCATTCACAAAATCACGAGTTTCATTCACAAAATCATGATTTTTGCGTTAAATACTGAATTATTCGTTATATTAAATACTAATTATTGAGGGTTTTACTGAACTAAGATCCAGCTTTAGTAAGGCAAACTAGCTCTAAAGCAGATAAAAAGGATACATTTATGTCTCGTCAAAAACGTACATACCGCGTTCTCGAAAAAGCTGAATTCAGAACAGCGGGACTTAAAGCCATCGATCCTACTATAAATTTTGGGGATGGGCGCAACTTAGAAAGCATGATACAACTAATTGAGCAATACCGTACCAAGATAGATGCTTATAATACTGCTCTAGCTGTGATTGACTCTTCTAAAACTGAGATGGACGAATTGGATAGAACTTTAAGCGATCTAACTGAAAAAATGCTCTTGGGAGTTGCCTTTAAGTACGGTAAAGACAGCCATGAATATCAGATGGCGGGTGGTGTTCGCAAAAGCGATCGCATCCGTAAAAGCACAGCAACACGCTTGAGATCAACTTCAGAGGAAGTAACTACTAAGGATGCTAAAACTGCATAAAAGCGCTTCTGACTTAAGTCTGCACTATTGAAACAAAGCCTGTTTTTAGCAGGTTTTTAGGCACGAACAGGAGTTATGCAAACTAGAACAAGAACTGCTAATTGCTGTCATGCTTGAATTTTACATTGTTCTGTTGTCTAAAACAGCAAAGAAGGCAAAACTTAAGTGATTTTTTCTGCTGTGCATTTTACTTTAGTCATCAGAAACTTTACGTAACTCTATTGATGTAACTATAAGTAAAGTCGGTAAAATTCGTGAGGCTTAACAGATAGAAATTAACTAAGATTAGCTTTAAATAACAGTCACTATTTGTTAAACCAAACAAATTTGTAATAACCGCTTGATTGTTTATCAGCAATTATTGCTCAATATAACTTTATCTACTGATGAGCAACTTGAATAACCAAAAACTCAAACTTAAACTTCATCAGTTGCGTTTAGTTCCATATCTAGCAATTGGTTCTCTGATTTTTTATTTAAATTCCAATCTAGATTTAAACTACGTAGTTAAAGGATATTTAGTCTTAATGGAATCTCAACTATGTATAATCATTATTTATTTTTTGACAACAAGCTTTGCTAGTAAACCAGATAAATAATCAAAAAAGGTCAAAAATTTTGTTTGTATTATATGCTAATAGACATTTCTGAGAGTTAATTAAAGAAGTAAATACCATGAAGACTAAATCTACAGCAATTATACTTTGCTTTTTTGGCGGGTGGCTGGGAATTCACAAATTTTATTTAGGAGAAAATGTAGCAGGTATTTTGTACTTATTATTTTTCTGGACTTGTATTCCATCTTTAATAGCCTTTGTTGAGTTCTTCGTTCTAGTTTTAATGTCAGATACCGAATTCAATACAAAATATAATCACAGTATAGCAAGTGCAGGTGGAGCAGTCTCTGCTAAAGATGCAACCAGTGCCTTAGCTGACTTAAAAAACCTTTTTGATTCTGGGATAATTACCGCAGAAGAGTATGAAGAAAAGCGCCAAAAGCTTTTGAAATCTTTGTAAATTAAAATTATCAGTCGATTTATGATGTCACAATCTAAATCTTGGTTTCAACAAACTCCTGCTTGGGTGTGGTTATCATTAATTCCGACATTGGGGGGATTTGCTATTGTCTATGCAGGTTATAAATCTAAGACTAAAACTTGGATTGTCATCGGGATTAGCATCTCTACTTTAGCTTTAGCCTTATCGGCAAACACTTTCGCCTTTGCAATCTGGATGGCTCAAATTGGTGTTGCTTTTTATCTCAAAAAATCTTATTTAGTCAAAACCTATCCGAAGAATTTACCAATTCCCGAAGAACAAGAGTTAGCAAAGTTAGTTGCGAATACTCGTGAAAAAGTAGATATTAATGAATGCTCAAAACATGAACTAGTTAATTATTTAGGGCTACCGATAGTTTATGCAAATAATATCGAATCCCTAATGAATGAGGGATATGTTTTCACTCATGTAGAAGAGTTAATCGAAATAGCCGGAATTCCTGAAAAGCAAGTAACTCGAATTACACCACTGATTACTTTTAGCTACAACTACAAAAAAGAAGCTGATTTTTCTTGGAAACGATTAAACATATATTCAACTGATGAATTGATTACCTGTGGATTGGATGGAGCGATCGCAGAACAAATTGTGGCCGAAAGGCAGCAACGAGGTGAGTATAAATCATTGATTGATGTGAAGCAGCGCACTGGATTACCTTTTACTACTTATCGTCATATAGCTTAGTACAACTCGTCAGAAAAAAGGGTGAAAATTTTATCAAGGAGCCGAACTCAAATACTTAATGATTCCTCTTCACATAACTTGATAACTGCGGCTTGATTTCTGTCCCTTTCTAATCACGATCTGTACTTACTTCGTTGCCTTTGAACCTGATTTTACAAGGGAACTGTCTAAGCTGCGTTAATATCAATCTCTTTCTTTGGTAGAATTGAGAGTAGCGAGTAAAGATGACCAATGTTGATAAATTTATTACCTTGTCTTGTATTCGGTTGATAAATATACCCACGTTCAACCAACGTCCTAGCGTCAGGACGCCGTTGAGGCGTTGTATCAGTTGTGAATAAGTAAAAAGTTCGTTATTTAAATTTTCCTCCTTTTTATTGAGTATATAATCACACAAAAGATAGAGGTATTAAACGACTTAATTTGATTATTATCAACAATGCATAAATAAAGATTATACAAAGGAGTCGGTTATTAGCATCCAACTACCACAGAATGTCGTCATTCCTAAATGGCATGATTCCAACATGACTCTGGATCTCAAACGTGCCACAGAAATTGCTGATTATTGTATAAATAATGCCAGTGTAATAGATTACAATGGTGCTTTTCCGAAGCAGGAGTTTGAGTTAATTGCTAAGGCTGGGTTGTTGGCTGCACCATTGACCAAAGAATTAGGCGGATGGGGTGCAGGAATTGATGCTAATGTTACCCACGAGCTTCTAATACTATTAAAACATATAGGGCATGGCAATCTAGCAGTTGGGCGAATTTATGAAGGACATATCAACGCTCTGCAACTGATTCAGACCTTTGGTACTGGAGAACAAATCACAAGCTATGCTCGTGATGCCCGTGAGGATCACAAAATATTTGGCGTTTGGAATGCCGAAGCATCTGATGGTGTTAAGGTAATTCCTTGTGAAAATGGGCGTTATCGGTTAGAAGGTTCTAAAACGTTTTGTACTGGCGCAGGCTATGTTGAACGTCCTTTCGTTAATGGAGTATTGCCAGATGGCGGTTGGCAAATATGCATTGTGCCAATGGACGAAGTGACAACAGTTAGTGACCCAGCTTGGTGGCAACCTTCTGGGATGCGAGCTACTGCTAGTTATAAAGTGGATTTTAGCGGTGTAGAGTTGGATCAGAGCGCTTTAATTGGACAGCCAGGAGATTACTATCGACAGCCCTGGTTGTCTGTTGGGGTAATTCGGTTTGCTGCTGTGCAACTAGGTGGGGCAGAAGCACTGTTTAACCTGACTCGCCAGTATCTCCAGGACTTGGAATATACAAATGATCCATATCAAAAAGAACGGCTGGGCAGAATGGCGATCGCTATTGAAAGTGGTAATCTCTGGCTGCGAGGGGCTGCGGATAAGGTAGCAGCGTATGCACCTATATTTGGTGGCTATCCCACAGTTACCCAGCCGCAAGCAGACCAACTCGTTGCCTATGCAAACATGGTGAGGACAGCAATTGAACAAATTTGCATTGATGTAATGCAGTTGTGCGAACGTTCAGTTGGGACTCGTGGCTTAATGCCACCAAATCCGATGGAACGCATCATCCGAGATTTGACTCTGTATCTGCGTCAACCTGCTTTTGATGCATCCTTGGCAAATGTAGGGCAGTATGTCCTGGGTGAAAATAATCCTGCTGATTTACTTTGGAATGATGAATAAATCTGGCTTGATTGGATTACCACTAAGCAATCCGAGTGTTTTGCCTTGGCGTTCAATTAACGACATCACTTGTAGTTCGGCACTAATCGTCGCGCCTCATCCTGATGATGAGACATTAGGTTGTGGGGGTGCGATCGCGCTGTTACGGTCTTTAAATTGTCATCTGCAAGTTTTAGTCATCAGTGATGGTACACTTTCACACCCTCGTTCTCAGAAATATCCCGCAGATAAACTTCGGGAATTACGGGAAGTGGAAACGCTATCAGCAATGAAATTGCTAGGTGTAGAGCAAAATGCTGTCACCTTTTGGAGAATGCAAGATGGGTCAATTACAACACAATATCAAAGTACAGTAGCAAGTTGTCGTACTTACATCACAGAAATCGCCCCAGAAATTATCTTTTTACCGTGGCGATATGACCCTCACGCTGACCACCAAGCAACGTGGAAGTTAATTCACACAGCGCTGGATGATTTGCGCCTATCCCCCCGATTGATTGAATATCCTATTTGGGATTGGGACTGGGAGCAACGGGGGAGTCTACCAGCATCTCTTGAGGTGACAACCTGGCGATTGGATATTAGCACGGTAGTGGAGTTGAAACAACAAGCGATCGCTGCTTATCGTTCTCAAATTACAGACTTAATTGACGATGATCCAGAAGGCTTTCGCCTGACTCCCGAAATGTTAGCCAACTTTATTCATCCTTGGGAAGTTTATATAGAGGAAAACCTATGAACCCGTTACAATCCGACTCTTTACCACCCAGCTACTTCGATAAACTCTACAGCGAAAACCTCGACCCGTGGAGATTTGAGACAAGCGAATACGAAGCTAACAAATATGCTGCCACGATCGCAGCTTTACCAAAAGAGCGCTATCGGTCTGCTTTTGAAATCGGTGGTTCCATTGGCGTTTTAACTGAGAAACTGCAACAGCGTTGTGACTCACTCCTCTCAGTTGATGTATCAAAACTGGCACAGGCTAAAGCAATAGAGCGCTGTCAGCATCTCTCCAATGTTAAGTTCCAGATTCTGCGTGTCCCAGAGCAATATCCTGATGAGATGTTTGATTTGACTCTAGTCTCAGAAGTTGGCTATTACTGGAGCTGGGAAGACCTGAAAAAATCGCAACAGTACATTTTAGAACACCTAGAACCTGGAGGACATCTACTTTTAGTTCATTGGACACTCTATGCTCGTGATTATCCATTGAGTGGAGATGAAGTTCATGACTCGTTTTTTGAGTTGACCCCGAATAAATTGCGGCATTTAAAAGGTCAACGTGAGGAAGAATATCGACTTGATTTATTCGAGCGAGTTTGAGAAGATGTTTGAAAAGTCCTCTTGTCGGGATCAAAAGTTTTAGATCCCTCTAAATCTCCTGATAAATTGGGAGACTTTGATTCCGGTTCCCCCTTTTTAAGCTACAGTGTATACACAAGTCTGAATTGGATCTCCCTAAGCGTTACTGTAGGCGAACTCCAAAAAATAAATTATCCAATTTATCGAATTAAGAGGACTTTTCCTCCCCCTGCTCTCTGCTACCTATTCCCCTGCCTAAAAAGCAATAGGATATTTTTTATTTGGAAGCGTTGCCCTACTTTAGGGTAACGCTTCCCCTTAGCAATTACTGACGCAAACTCTCAAGACGCAAGCGCAAATCCCCAATTGCTTGTTTAATATCCACGTATTTCCAGCGCGAAGCCCAAGTTTGTTCTTCTTGCTGGCGTTCTTCGACTAGTTCAAACAACTGACCAAAGGAATAAGGTTGCGTTAATTTCTCGACAAGCCATTGGGCTGAAACTCCCAGCATCTCTGCTAAGGACGTGACACTGGGATAACATGGCTGATAGCCATTGAGAGCGCACCACCACATCAGTCGTAATTGGCGACGTGCAACAAAACGAGTTTCGATAGCCGCTGCTGGCTCGACTACAAATGGTTGCTGTTGCTCTCCCATTTCTCTCCATTCATTCAGTTGATTTGCTAAACCAACATTAGTACGTCCGATTTGTCTTGCCGAAGTTACTACCCGCACTAACAAACTGTGGCGGAAACGGGCATTTACCCGTAGCAAAGCACGGTAAAAAGCCACATCTTCAGGAGTCCGCACTGGCGGTAAGCCTCCTGCCAGTGCATACATTTCTGCTGTTACTGCCAAACTTGCTCCATAGTGTTGATAGTGGCGGGGAAAGCCGTCATCGGGGTCGGGATCGAGATAAGTTTCTAATTCGCTAATTAAATAGCGGTAGCCCACTTCACGCAGAAAGCAAGCTCTAGCGTAAGGGTCTAAAGCCGCACGACCAGCACCCTCAGTGAGAATTCGCCCACCGACAGCATCAGCACCACAGTTAATTTCGTACAGGTTGGCAGCAATCCAAGTTGGGCTTACTTGCGAGTCTCCATCAGTTGAAGCAATTACCCCCCTTGTACGTCCTAAACTAGACAAACGGCGGTATGCTTCATCCATCAAAATCTGCCGCACTCGACCAATATAGGCTTGTGCAGGTGGCAGAGTTTTTTCAACTACATGCAGTGCTATATCTGGATGTTGCCCCGCGAAACTCCGGGCTATAGCTGCTGAATCATCGCTACAATTATTTGCCAACAAAATTATTTCGTAGCGTTTGGGATCTAAAAGCTGTCCTTCTAGATCAACTTGATGTATCAAGGCAGTAAGGGTTGCTACCAATGTCTGAGCTTCATTGCAAACTGGAACAATTACACAAACTTCACAATGCGGTGAAGGCGGTACTTGGACTAAAGTTTGAGAAGAGTCTTTATCAAGTTGTACAGATGGAAAGTCAGCAACGAGGAGTAAGTGCTTACTTTCCATAAAAACCATTTTTCCATCTCCAGGAACAGCGACACAGGATATTCATCTACAATCGGGAATTATTAGTATTTGTAATACTATTTTGAATGTTCTTTGATTTACTTGGAATCTACCTACAGTAGGTAGATCGAAAACTTTTGGAGTTTGAGGAAATTATAAAGGTTTGGGTCAATACTTTTGGGCTGACAAAAGCGTTCATTTGCGATCGCCACCGGAAAGGGCGGGTACGCCATCGCAGATGAGTCCATTTACAACAGAGTTACTCGAAAAGCAGATTCTGAGTACATTTGAATTAATATTAATTCTCAAGTAAGTCCAAAAATGAAATTACTCAATTCCTGCATCCAAGACGACTATTCAGATATTTTCTTGCCATGCTTAACAACAGCTCACTTTGCGATTAATTATTTTTTATTTGTCAGTCCCTAACTCCCCATTCTCCCGCCTTTTTCCAAGGAAGTTTGACTGTAAATCGACTACCTTTACCTAACTGACTTTCAGCGTGGACAGTCCCACCGTGCAACTCGACAATTTTTTGCACCATCACCAATCCTAAACCCGTGCCTGGAGAACGAGGAGTAGAAGCATTTTCAACTTGCACAAAAGGTTGAAATAATTTGAAAAGGTCATCAGAAAGCATTCCAATACCTGTATCTACCACGCTAAAAAAGATATATTCATTGGTAGAACTTGGCTGGACTTCAATCCAAACTTCGCCTCCTTCTTTAGTAAACTTAATCGCGTTAGTCAACAAGTTAATAAATACTTGGCGAATGCGGCGTTCATCGACTTGGATGGGTTCGAGTTCTTCAGGTATTTGTGCCCTTAGCCAGATATTTTTCTGGAAGGCTAAATGTTTGACAAAACTCAAGCAGAAGTCACATATTCCCTGAATCGGAGTAGCAGCTAGTTGCAGTTCGATTTTGCTGGATTCGGTGTCAGTAAGGTCAAGGATTTGGTTAATTAATTCTAGTAAGTTTTTACCGCTAGATTCGAGTATATTTAGGGACTGGCGCTGTTCTTCACTTATAGGGCCGTACACTTGATCTTTGAGTGCATCTGTGATTCCCAAAATTGAGTTTAAAGGAGTCCTCAGATCGTGGTTGATATTTCCTAAAAAGGTGCTTCTAGCACGATTTGCAACTTCGGCGATTTCTTTAGCCTCATGTAGAGCGGATTCTGCGCGTTTGCGATCGCATACTTCTAAAGTTAGGGCGACAATTTCCGCAATTGAGCTAATGAAGTTTTGCTCACTCAGCTCCCATTTCCGAGGAATATCAACCTGTTCAGATAATACTGTTCCCACCATTTTGCCCCCAACCCAAAGACTGGTATCAATTAGGGAGACAATATTATTTGGTTCGAGCAATTTATCCCATAATTCTTGTACTCGTGGATCGGTGCGAGTGTCAGAAACAGCAATGGTACCAGAAACCACCAGGGCTTTAAAGTAGATTAAATAATCTGTAAGATTGCGTTCTAAACCTGCCGAATGCCTCTGATTGCTACGTTCATAGAGACTTATGCATTGTAGTTTGGTGCGATCGCTATTAAATAACCACACACTCACTCGCTCTACTTGTAAGGCATTGGCTACTTTTTCTGCGATCGCTTTGAATGCTGTTTCTAAATTTCCTTCAAAAACTGCTTTGTGATTTGCCAGTTCTGTGAGTACTTGATGATACTGTCCCAGCTTTTGCTCACTGTTAATGCGTTCTTGAATCTCTTGCTGTAATTCTTGAGTTCGCTGCTTAACTTGCAGTTCTAAATCCTTATTTTTGCTAATCAGTGCAGTAAAGGTTTTGCGTAAATCTTGCGCCATCTCATTAAAAGATCCATCCAGCACCTCTAGTTCTTGAATGCCCTGTACTTTCACCACTAAGTTTTCACCGTTGGTAAAATCAGTTAAATCTTTTGTCGCCCTGCTGAAGTGCAAAATTGGCACAGTAACCCACCGGGCGGTGACAATACCCAATATAATAGCTAGTCCCAACGCTCCTAAACAGAGAAAAATCGTAGTTTGAATGTTGCGATTAAGTTTTCCCATAAAGTCTGGCTCTGGGACAGCCACAATAATCAACCAGTTGACATTTGGTTCGCCCTGTAACGGTCTAACTTCTAAAAATTGCCGTTTGCCGTCAAAGGGAAAATCTAGTTGCTGTAAACTTTGAATTTGGTCAAAGTTATTAAATTTAGTTTTTAAGTATTTAGCGGTTGCTTGAGTCAAAGAATTCCCGCTTTGGGAAGCTGCCAACCTAATGGGTTTACCATTTTGGAAGCGGAATGGTTCTTCGGTTGTAGAACTTGCAACTAATAGCCCCGATCGCTCGATAATAAAAATTTGCCCAGACTTACCAACTTTAATGTTTTGCAGCAAATCTCCAATTTGTGATAAGTGAGTGAGAGTGCTGTTGACTCCGAGTAATTCACCTTGGGAGTTATAGATGGGAAGAGAAGCACTAATCAGGAGTGTTGGTTCTGTGCGGGGTGTAAAAATCTGACTAAAGCTGAATTTTTTGGCGGTAACTGCTGTTTGATAATCAGGACGCGATCGCGCATCATAGTTTTTAATCACTTCTGGTAATTGAGTACGTTCACCTTGAGAGTCAATTATGTAGGTGTAGAGGTCGTACCCAGTTGACTTATCAGCTTTTCTGAGTAAAAATTGGCGATCATTCAACTTCTCTACCGCTAGATATTCTTGCTCATTGCTTGCAGTTATTGCCAGCGCATCTGGAAAAATCTTTAACTGCTCTATTAAATATGACTCCCAGGTTGCCAGATTTTCTATCTTCAGCAACCCCATGTTAATCACATTTTGATTACTGCGTAGTACCTGACGCCCAGTTGCCAAATAAGTTTGTAAATTCTGCTCGACTCGATTGGCAACTTCATGACGTAATTCGCTAGCTACCTCATTAACTGCCTTTTGCCCGTTGCGGATTGATAAGTATGCAGTCAATCCCACAGCTAGCAAGATTTGCAGCAAAAACAACGCTACCAAAATCCTACTTAGAGGTACGCCTTTAAACAGGGAAAAAACATTACTTTGCCCGGTATTTTTGTTCATCTGCCCACTTCCCCTTCCTGTCCTGTAGTACTGAGTACAACACCTCTAGTTTGCTGTCCTGTGGGCTTATGCATAGTTTGTACTCGGTCGGGTCAAGTGCCAATATACCACTTCTGGTAAAAGAACAAAACGTTACTTAACTGCACCCGTAAATTTTACCAACCAAAATATGACGATATGATATCGCGTCTGGTTAAATATTTATCATTTACAGCAGTTTGCTTTTTAAGTGAGGTACAAAATGCAAGACTCATGCATCAGATATAAAGAGTTTCTACCTCCTACCTCTTACCTCTTACCTGGTTGTTGAGCGTAGTCGAAACACTGCTTGGTTGTTGAGCGTAGTCGAAACACTGCCTGGTTGTTGAGCATAGTCGAAACACTGCCTCGCCTCCTGCCTCCTCTTGTAAATATGAAAGAAATTGATGAAAAGCTGAATCAATTCGTAGCTAATTAAGATTTATGAGTTATAACTGGCATTTTTGAAAAAATCTAACTGTAGACAGATGAAATTTGAAACGTTAATCTTATCAGAAGCATGTTTTTTGGCGTTCAGACTATCTTCTAGTCTAGGCGCTAAAAAAAAGGAGTTAATCATTTAAAGATTGCCTCCTAATTTTACTGCATCCTGCCCACAGCCACCCCCAAGACATAGGTTTTATCACTCATGCTCAACGTATCCACTCACGATTCTCAGCAAAATCAGCAATTAATTGACAATACTGACTGGAACGTTATTGAAACGGAGTTTAACCCGATGCAGTTACATCACAAAGAAACTGTCTTTACTCTTGGTAATGGGTTGTTAGGAGTGCGGGGTACATTTGAGGAAGGGTATTCCCAAGATTTTCCAGCCACACTCATCCACGGTGTTTATGATGATGTGACAATTGCTCATACCGAATTGGTAAACTGTCCCAACTGGCTGCCATTGGTGATAAAAGTAGCAGGCGAATCTCCTACGGAGACGCTACACGAACGCTTTAGTATGGATAGTGGTGAGATTCTCAACTACGAACGTCGGCTCGATTTACGCTTAGGTTTAGTTAGCCGTGATGTGCGATGGCGTAGTCCTAGCGGTCATACCCTAGATTTTCACTTCGAGCGTTTCACCAGTTTAGCAGACCAACACGTTTTGGCGATTCGTGCTCAAATTACATCCGTAGACTTTGAGGGTGAAATTACCGTCGAAGCCGGATTTAATAGCGAACCAGATACCCAAGGCGTCAAACATTGGCGAACCTTAAACCAAGGTGCCATAGATCAGATTCTCTGGTTAAACAGTACAACTCTCTACTCAAATATTCAACTTGGCATGGCAGCGAAGTTAGTGGTAGATGGTGACGAGACTGCACCCGTGAGCGTCGAAAATGCTTCTAGTTCTCCCATTTTGACAACTACCTTAAAGTTATATCCCGGAAAAATGGTAATTCTAGAAAAAATTGTCACCTTGTTTACTTCACGAGAGACAGAAATCCCCATTGCCGCCGCCTTACAAAGACTCGCTGATGAACCCAGATATACTACCCTATTGGCAGCTCACATTGCTGCATGGGAGCAAGTGTGGCAAGACAGTGACATTATTATAGAAGGCGATCGCTTGGCTCAACTGAGCGTCCGTTACAATCTCTTCCAATTACTAGCGGTGACACCGCGTCACGACAACCGTGTGAGCATTCCTCCCAAAACCCTCTCTGGTTTTGCCTATAGCGGACATATCTTTTGGGATACAGAAATATTCATCCTGCCCTTCCTCACCTTAACTCAACCAGCCCTAGCGCGTAACTTGCTCACCTACCGCTACCACACCCTACCAGGAGCGAGACGCAAAGCTCAAGAAGCCGGTTATCAAGGGGCGATGTTTGCATGGGAAAGTGCCACTACTGGCGATGAAGTGACTCCGCGCTGGGTACCTGCACCCAACGGTGAATTAATCCGCATCTGGTGCGGTGACATTGAAGTGCATATCACCGCAGATATCGCTTATGCAATTTTGTACTACTGGCAGACTACCAACGATGATGACTGGATGCGGGATTATGGTGCGGAAATTATTCTTGATACGGCTGTTTTCTGGGAAAGCCGGGTGCAGTGGAACCAAGAGCGCCACAGCTATGACATCCTAGATGTAATTGGCCCGGATGAAAATCACGATCGCGTCGATAATAATGCCTTCACCAATCTTATGGTACAGTGGCATTTGCAGTCAGCTTTGCGACTGTGGGATTGGCTCAAACAAGCTTATCCTGAAACCTCAGCCCAATTGGAGCAAAAACTCAACTTAACCACAGAGCGTCTGCACCATTGGGCGGAAATCCAAGAGCGTCTATTTGTCAATGAAGATGCTCAAACGGGTTTAATTGAGCAATTTGAAGGCTTTTTACAGCTAGAAGATGTTAACCTCGCTGATTACGAACCGCGTAACAAATCTCTGCAAAGTTTGTTGGGAATTGAAGCCACAAACCAAAAGCAGATTCTCAAGCAGCCAGATGTATTGATGCTCTTGTATTTATTGCGCGATCGCTACGACTATAACACCCTCGCCACCAACTGGGACTATTACAATCAACGCACCGACCACAGTTATGGTTCTTCACTAGGCCCAGCCATTAACGCTATCTTAGCTTGCGACCTCAATCAACCAACTGAAGCCTATATACACTTTCTGCGATCGGCCTTGGTAGACTTAGAGGATGTGAGGCGTAACGCTGCCGAAGGAATTCACGCCGCCAGTGCTGGAGGAGTATGGCAAGCAGTAGTTTTCGGGTTTGGCGGCATTCGGATGACTCAATTTGGCCCCGTTGCCTGTCCCAACCTACCACCTAACTGGACGCGTTTGAAGTTTCGCCTGCAATGGCGTAACGAGTGGTATGACTTTGACTTAGGATCTGAAACAGAAGTTAAAGTTCCCACCTTGGCAGATACACGCTCGAAAACTTAGTGAGGTTATCTTCGACTTGGATGAAGTTTTAACCGATAGCTAAAAGTTTACCTGCGATCGTCGTTCGCGCAGCGTCTCGTAGAGAAGACGTTGGCGCAGCGATCGCTTTTACAAAAGAAACCTCTCCCTGGTTTTACTACGCAAAACCGTCCCTCTCCAACTCCCAGAGAAACTTAAACTTTAGTTCAAGGCAGGGAGAGGTTCTTTTACCGAAGGAGTGCTGTTTTTATCTTCTTACAAATATCCACCCAAGCTTTATTCTCTTGTGCTGAGTTCAGACTGTCTAAAGGTTGATTCGGAGGGTGCGCTGACTGATACTTTTCAATTTCTGTTTCCTCGTAGCTGCTAAAACTCAACGGTATCCAAATAATCGTAAGTCCTTCGGCTTCAGCCGCATCCAACAATGGCGGTAATATCATGTTCGCATAATCGCTTATGATAAAAGTCAAGAGTGCATCTATGAACTATGCCGAAACGGATCAATATAGCGACACATTTAAATAT
>NZ_JBALDD010000018.1:0-5847 GCF_036917555.1 Nostoc sp.
TTCAACAGCAAGATTTGATTCAAGGCTTAACTGGTTTTCATTGGTGGATTCAAATCGAGGCTTAATCATAAGTAATTTACCGAACATGATATTACGAATTATTGACTCATCCTCCCTGAATTACAAGCTTTCTGATGCCATGTTTCACAAGGACACGCCCAAGAATAATAATGGCAGCTATCCAAAAAGTTTGATGCAGCAAAACATTAAACAGGGCATTTGGTTGAAGATTACCAGTAAAAAGACGAAAAGGTTTGTCGATTAGTCCTGAAAAAGGAAGTGCATTCAAAAAAGGCTTGCTCCACTCAGGAAAAAGTGGCAAAGGAACAATCATGCCAGAGAAGATAGTAACAAGAGTAGGTAGAATACTATTAATTCCCTCACCCGAAATTGTCCACATCATTGATACAGTAAGAAGCATAGTCAATGCAGAGGAAAGTAAAATTGCACCAATGAAAGAGAGAAAAAAGGCAACAAAAGAAGCAAAGGAGGGTGGAACAGAAAGCGACCATTCATAAAACCCAAAAAGGGGAAAAATAAAAATTGTGACACCAAGAAGCGGAATAGCACGAAGTATTAGGGGCGTTGTGCGAAGTGCCAAAGCGCGAGTAAACCAAAAATTATAAAGGTCTGTGGGTCGGAGAAGATCGTATCCTACAGCACCAGATCGTATGAGTTCTTGAATATCTCTATCACCTCCCCAAGGGACAATCGCCATCAAAAACGCCTGTCCCAGCCACACATATCCTACAGCTTGTTGAAAAGTCATAGGTTGAGCAGAGGTTGTATGAGTAAAGAATGCTTGTAAAACCATTACTTTTACTAAACCCCAAAAAAGCTGAGTTACAACGCCTCCCAAAGCAGCAGTACGGTATTGCAACAGCAGTGTAAATCTAGCAACAAATAGTGACCAATATGCTTTCATGGGACAATTCCTGCTGAAATTGCATAAAGTTCAGCAACTATCTCTTCAATGGGTGGATTTTCTACAAAAAGATCCTCTACTTCATGTTGTGAGGTAACTTGGCTAATCAAAGACGCAGCAGAAAGCTTTGTGGGATCGAAGGCCAGAGTTACAGTGCGATTTTCTTTAGAGATAATACTGACTCCTTCTTCTTTAAAGAAGAAATCATCGTTTGCTAGGTCGATTCTTAAGTAACGACGCGAGGAAACTTGAGAACGCAGTGCTGCTAGAGTTCCATCACAAAGGATCTCACCTCCACCAATAATAATTATGCGATCGCACAATGCCTCGATATCATCCATATCATGGGTAGTCAGGATGGTGGTTACTTGATGAGTTTTATTCAGCGCTTTGATAAATTTTCTGACTGCAAGCTTTGAAACTGCATCAAGCCCGATGGTGGGTTCATCAAGAAAAAGAATTTCCGGTCTATGAAGCATTGCGGCTGCAAAGTCACATCGCATCCTTTGACCAAGGCTTAACTGCCTCACCGGAGTCGAGAGAAAGCTTCCAAGACCAAGCAGATCAATCATTTCTTCGCGTGTCTGGCGATACTCTGATTGGGGAACGCGATAAATATCGCGCAGCAAATCGAAAGACTCAATCACTGGCAAATCCCACCAGAGTTGTGTTCTTTGACCAAATACTACACCAATACGATTAACGTGCTTGATTCGATCTTTCCAAGGAGTTCGTCCACCAATTAGGCATTTTCCACTGGAAGGTACGAGAATACCGCTTAAAATTTTAATCGTAGTCGATTTACCAGCTCCATTTGGGCCAATGTATCCTACAAGTTCACCCCGCTCCAGGGAAAACGAAACTCCTTTGAGGGCATAAACTTGTTTAGTTTTTCGCTGCATAAGCCCTCGTATTGAACCGAAAAGCCCAGAGGAACGTTCAGACACAAAGAAAGTCTTCCTAAGATTTTCGACCAGAATATGAGACATATTTTGTTAGTTTGTTATCACTTGCAGAAGTGTTTTTTACCTAGAATACATCTACTAAGCTGATGCGCGTCTAGATTGTACATTGCAATCGTTAATATTGTCTTTTAAAATACAAATGACTGATGACAACCCTCTCCTGAAGGAGACGCTGCGCGAACACAAGTAAATATCCAATTTAAATGCGTGACAGCTTAACCAGTTTTCAATACTCTGACTGCAAATGAATAAAGCTATTTTGAGGTTGTCGGTAAGGTAAACGGCATAAAATAGTTAATATGTTAACTATCTAGTTCAGTAATCAGCCTTGTTCTGACTATAATGAATACGGTTTCCCTGGTGGGAATGCGCTCGTGCTGCAAGCCATTCTCGGACGGGAGCCACGATCACTTCAGCAGTACATCCACGAACTTGCAGAGCGATATATGCATTAGAGTCTCTATAGATAGATAACTATATGCTGACGCAGGCATTCACTTACACAGTTAAAATGATTTCAAGGAAACTCTTCAGCAGAACCACGACGCTGAAAATTAGCCTGTAAGTATTATCT
Organism: Nostoc sp.; assembly: GCF_036917555.1. Taxonomy (GTDB): domain Bacteria; phylum Cyanobacteriota; class Cyanobacteriia; order Cyanobacteriales; family Nostocaceae; genus Nostoc. The sequence goes on from NZ_JBALDD010000018.1 coordinate 2,465, forward strand.
GGTGCGATCGCAGGAGGCAAAAAATGGGCTTGGCTGGATTAAGAATTGTGTTGGTAGAACCAGCTGGGCCGATAAATATCGGTGCGATCGCCAGAGTAATGAAAAATTTCGGGCTATATAATTTAGTATTAGTGAATCCCCAATGCGATCCGTTATCGACGGAAGCTTTGATGATGGCTGTTCACGCTCAGGAAATTTTAGAATCTGCGGTATTCGTGGCGACCTTACCAGAAGCATTGCATGGATGTGTACGGGCGATCGCTACCACTGGTCGCGTTCGCAGTTGGGAAACACCTTTAGAAAATCCTCGCACTGCACTACCCTGGTTACTAGAGGAACCAGAAAAACCTACAGCACTGATTTTTGGCAGAGAAGACCGGGGATTAAGCAATGAAGAATTAAATTATGCACAGAGGTTTGTTGGCATTCCCACAAGTCAAGATTATGTCGCCCTGAATTTGGCTACTGCTGTAGCAATTTGTTGTTATGAATTGTCACAATGTGCCCAACAACTTGACACTCAAACTTTACCTCAAACTGAACTCGCACCCTTAGATGTTATGGAAGGATACTACCAGCAATTAGAATCAATATTACTGAAAATTGGTTATGTATATCCCCATACGGCAGCTAGTCGTATGGGAAAATTTCGCCAATTGTATAATCGCGCTCACTTGAAAACTGGGGAGGTAGCCATGCTGCGAGGAATTTTGCAGCAGGTAGAATGGGCCCTGAAAAACCAGAAGAATAGTGAAAACTTGTAATTATTCGTTTAATATATACGCAATCATCTCCCCAAAATAATTAATATGGCTTAAACTAAACACAAAAATGCTACTTAGTGGCAAAGTGGAATTTGAGTATTAATATTGCTTAAAGATTAAGTTTGGGGTCAAGAGTCTGCAAGAAAACAGTCAAGTGGGTCACAAGGAGTAACGGTGTCAGAATCAAGTGGCGAACTAACAGCTTTCTCGCGGCGTCAACCCTTAAATCGCCGCCAGCAGCCACAAAAAGTTCAAAAAGTGGTAAAAAAGAGAGTTAAAGCTAACAGTCAGCAGCAAACAACAAATGGATCTGATGGGGCATTAACACGCCCAAAAAATCAAATCAGTCCTCCCCCAATCCCTGGCGCTACACGTAGGGTAAAATCGGGGTTAGTCATGCCAACGGTAGTAAAACCAATACCTAGTGTCAAGGGAAAAATTCCTCCCTTCCGACCAGGTGCTGTGATGGTTAAAACAGTGCGGATGGAAAAGCCAAAAACAGGCAGACGCTCATCGCGGAAAACCCGGTTAAAGCCAATGGCCAAAACCATATTGTATGTTTTGCGGTTGTTGATTGTGGGTGTTGGGATGGGTGCAATTGTGGGCACGGTGTTGTCAGTATTAGACCCATCCAATCGCATCAGTACGAACTCGGCGTCGCAATCTAATAGTAATGTTAATAATGTGGCGCGATCGCAGCCACAACCTACCCAAACTCCCCCAAACGCAGCTTCAAGTCTGTATTTATCTCAGGAAATTACCTCTTTGAAAAATGCCGTGCAAAATTTGGCGGCCACCAACCCAAATCTCACACCTGGAATTTTCTTAGTAGATTTAGATACTGGTAATTATGTAGATATCAATGCCTCTACCAGTTTTCCAGCGGCTAGCACGATTAAAGTGCCGATTCTGATTGCCTTTTTCCAGGATGTGGATGCAGGAAAAATTCGCCTAGATGAAATGCTGACTATGCAACAGGATATGGTAGCTGGCGGTTCGGGAAATCTGCAATACAAACCACCGGGAACTCAGTACGCCGCTTTGGAAGTCGTCACTAAAATGATTACAATCAGCGATAACACAGCGACAAATATGCTGATTGCCCGACTGGGAGGAATGGACGTTTTAAACCAACGTTTTCGTAGTTGGGGATTGACAACCACAACAATTCGTAATCAACTCCCAGATTTACAAGGGACAAATACCACTAGTCCCAAGGAACTAGGGAATTTAATGGCGATCGTCAGTCAGGGAAATTTAGTCAGTATGCCATCACGCGATCTCATGCTTGATATCTTGCGTCGCACCCAAAAAGACACTCTGCTGCCATCAGGTTTGGGAACAGGTGCAAGAGCATACCACAAAACGGGTGATATCGGCACAATGTTGGCAGATGCAGGTTTAATTGTGGTTCCAACTGGCAAGCGCTACATAGCTTCCGTCATGGTACAACGCCCAGCAAACGATCCTCGTGCCGAAAAATTGATTAGCTCAATTTCTCGTGCAGCCTACCAAGAGTTTAGCCAAAATCCTGTTACACCTAACGCCACTACAAACACAGTACCCGCAAATGGTTATCAGCCCCAGGTGGCGAATCCTGCTTTACCTAACGGTACAACAGGCACTGTGCCCATGAGCATTTATCAGCCTCCTGTTGTCACTCCTGTACCTAACGGCATGGGAAGTACAGTACCAACAAACGGTTATCAATCTCCAGTTATGAATCCTCAGTATTACCCTCAAAGATAATTCGTAATTTGTAATACTCGCCTCCGGCAAGAAGCAAGCTACGTAATTCGTAATTAAAAATAGTTTTATTTCTCTTTTCAATAACGGTAATTCCGTTATAAGCGGGATTTAAATATTTATTTAAATAATAATTATGAATTATAAATTTTTTAATTGCAAGTCTACGATCAACTCAAAAGTATGTAAATGAACTCTGAACTATAGTTGATTGCCTGTCAACCTCACCCAATTGAGAGTAAAGGTTTTAACCTTAATGCAACTCTGCTGTATAGCTGCACAATTGAACACATTCATTTGGCAATGAATGATTTTGTAGAATTTTTAGAATTTATCAATCAACAGCTTTACAGTAAATAAATAAAACGTCTTGAGGTGATGATGCCAGCCAACTTTAGTAGTATGGTTGGAGAATTTATGATTTCAAATATTCCAAAATACTGCTCTAACCTGGTCAAAAACCAATATCATAATGGACATCCTGACTTAATTCTAGCAGGAATGGTTCCGAAAAACTCTGCACAGCATTCTCATATTGGGATTGAAGTAAAAGCTTCTCGTTATCAAAGTGGATGGCAAGGTCATAATTCCGAAGATACTTGGCTTATGGTATTTGTTTTTGATAGTAACCGTCCTAGTGATGCTGTTCAAGGTATTGAGCCAAAGCCCTTTTGTTTTTTTAAGGTTGTTGGTGCAAGCCTCACAAAAAATGATTGGTCATTCTCTGGTCGTTCGGAAATTAGTCGCAGAACAATAACTGCTAGTGTTACTAAATCTGGTTATAGCGGTATGCATTTGAATGAGATACGAACTTGTGTACTATAGGTCTGATTTACTGAATTCAAGAGTGACTTGGAAGACCTGATACTGGCT
>NZ_JBALDD010000019.1:0-38472 GCF_036917555.1 Nostoc sp.
CCAGTGCCTGTAGTTCCACTAGAGCTTCCAGTGCCTGTAGTTCCAGGAGCTGTGCTTCCAGTGCCTGTAGTTCCACTAGAGCTTCCAGTGCCTGTGCTTCCACTAGAGCTTCCGCTACCGGAGCCTCCACTGCCAGAACCTCCACTTTGGGCAGAAACTAAAGGAGGTAAAGATACAGAAACAAAACTGATGGCAAAGACAGTAGCTAAAACAGCTTTAGATAAATTCAAAGGCTTCATGCTTATGGTTCCTTTTATGTTCTAGATTTCTGTGGTTGATTGATTTTCAAAAGCGATATTGTCTCCTCAATCCACAGCTAAATCAGGTAAATTCCGACATAGAAAGATTGAGGAGTGTTTTACTTGGCTTCTTCTGGAAATGTTGAAATGATTTGAAAATACAACAACTTACTATTCGCCCCATTCAACAAAATAACTCATAAACAGTAATTAATTCAATATTAAGAATCCACGAACAAAAGTCGCTTGTTCAAAATAGAAATTAAATATTATCTTTACTTTTATTTATTTCATTTTACTTAATTACTTATTATTAGGAATTATTTTGTTGTTGTTATTGGCTAGCATAAGTGTTATTTTTTCGCCGGACTTCTACCATAAGAGGAAAACTACTTATATCGCAGGAAATAATTTGGCATTGAAGTTAAATTAGTTTATAAGCGTAAAACGTTTTAGAGTCTGTAATTTAGATAAATCGATTTACCTAAGAGGTACAAGCGATCGCTAAGTGAAGCAGGATTTTCATCTCAGTAAATATAATTACTTTGTTGACATTAGTTTTTAGTTATTTGGATATAAATCAACTAAAAACTTTAAACAGCTAGATGCTGCTAGCGGTTGAGACTCTATAAACAATACTTCACAATATTATCTCATCTGAGAACTTATAACTTCATACTCCAGGTGTGTCTTACTTTAGACTTAAGGAATACTTTTATTGTCAGTTAAGTAGGACGGCGTAAATAATTAAAAGTTTGTAATGAGGATTTTAGTCCTCTCTTATCTACGAAAGGCTGCACCAACGAGACGCTACGCGATTAAAAGTTGAGACTGAAATTTACCATTCGGCTAAAGCGATCGCTATTCCTTGTTTTAAATCTGGTGTGATTGCATCATTATTTGCTAACTCCTGCAATTGTTGATGTGTGGCTTCCTCATTCAGATTTTTCAGTGCTGCGATCGCATGTAGTCTCACCGATGGATTAGAATCGCCTAACAGCGAAATCAATGGTTCAATTGCTTGCATTTCGCCTAACTGTCCTAAAGATAAGGCGATCGCACTTTTGATGCTGGCAGTTTCTGTGGCTGGATGCTGCGTTCGCGGAGCGTCTCCTAGAGAAGCTCGCCGTTCGCGTAGCGTTCCGCAGGAAAGGCATCGCAGTATTTGCAGTAAGATTTCTGCGGCTGGTGTAGTTAACTGGGGTTTTTGCACTCTTCCCAAAACTGTGATAATTTCTTGCCACACTGTTTCTGATGTACTTTGATTCAGTGCTGTTTGCAAATATTCCAAACTCGATAACGTCCCTACCCAACTTAAAGCACGGATAGTTTCTAATTGCAGCGTTATCGGTGTTTGGGGTGAAATCAGCAAATCAAATAAGTATTTGGCAGCGTCATCATTACCAATCCGAGAAAGGGTAACTGCGGCTGCACAACAAACATCAAGGTTAAAGTCGTAAAGTTTGGGTTGCAGTCTCGTTATTAAATCTAATGCTTGGTGTAAGTCGGGGCGAAAACCTAAACCAAGCACTGTTGCACGCCTCACTGTGGCGGCTGTATCATCCAAAGCTTTTAACAATACTGGCAGTACACGTTCATCATGAAAACTGCTGAGGGCTTCAATTGCGGAGGCGCGGATTGCTGCTTGTGGATCTTGCACTACACTTAACAGCGGCGTGATGGTTTCTGGTTGCCGAATACAACAAAGCGATCGCACTGCTAACAATCGTGTATTTTCATCTAATAGAAGTTCAGTTAGTGAAGCAATAGCAACAGTACCCATTTGTCCCAGTGCTGTCGCGGCGATCGCTTTGAGTTCTTCATCCTCATCATTTTTCAATAATTCAACTATGGACGCGATCGCTTCTGGGTGTTGAAATTCGCCCAAAATCCTTGCTGCATACCAGCGCAATTCTTCTTCTGCATCTTCATCTTCTAATATTTCAATTAGAGGTGGGATGGCAATATTACCAAAGTGAATCAATACTTTGGTAATTTCCCAGCGTTGCTGAAAATCTCCCATCTCTAAGATTGAAAGTGTTAATTTCAGGAGATATTCTCGATTTTTAACTATCTCTGGATCTTCCGAGTCTGTCCCTAAAATTAACTGTTGCAAATATTGAATTAGTGATGACCAATCAGCTGCATAATATGCTGCCTCAGCTTGCACCAAAAGCTGTTTGATGTTACTCACAATATCTTGCTTTAATTATCATCTTTTACCTCCTGCCCCCTGCCTGGTTGTTGAGCGACTTGCCCTGAGCGTAGTCGAAGGGAGTCGAAGGGAGTCGAAACACTGCCCCCTGCCTCCACTAGCTTGGCTTGACTACAACCGAATTACCCTCAATCTTGGCGGCGTAAGTTTTCAGGGGGTTTGTCGCTGGGCCTTTTTGCACTTTACCATCGGCTCCATATTCCGAACCATGACAGGGACAAGCGAATTTTTTTGCATCAGCTTTCCATGCTACAGTGCAACCTGCATGAGTACAAGTAGGGTCAACAGCAGTTAGATTTCCGGCTTTAGATGTGCCGACTACCAGCACAGATCCAGCAGGTGAGTTTTTTGCCAGCAATTGACCTGTTTTATCTAATTCTGCTGATGTACCTACTGTTTGCCAATCTTTAGATGCTGGAGTTGTTTGAGAAGAACAAGCTGCGATCGCTACTGGTAGAGAAGTCGCAATCCAGCCCAAACCTACCCAATTAATAAAATCACGACGTTTCATAGCTGCTGAAATGATATCTAAGTTTTAGCTAACATCTGCCATTCAATTTTGGATTTTAGATTAATCTATGGCGATCCAAAATTGCTTCAGTCATCTCAAATACCGTTAATTAAGGGTTCTACATCGTTCATTGGTGACTTTAATGTAAAAAATGCATAGTATTCATGCATTTTTTGCAGATTTTACCAAAAAACGTAACAAGTTATACGATTTTAACAAAAATCTCGCCTTAAGTTATGAGTATCGAAATTGTTACATGAACATTATCTAAACCTGCTTGACAAATTCCCAAGATGTAAATGGCCACAAATTTTCTTTAAATAACCACGGATTTGAAGTTTCGCGTTGGAATGTTCTTGAGTAAAAATAATCAGCCGTAGTTAACATGTTAAGTTTTTATTCCCTAACCCTCGTAGATACAGCACCTGATGTAACTACGGATTGATTGGTATTGGGAAATTACGACCACAGTTCCCGATCATATCAGTAATTTGCAACGAGATTCAGCCTCATGACAGACACAGCAAATACCACTAGCCTTAATAAGTTTGAGAAATTAAAAGCAGAAAAAGATGGACTCGCCATCAAGAGTGAGATAGAGAAATTTGCCGCACAGGGTTGGGAGGCGATGAACGAAACAGATCGCGATCATCGACTCAAATGGGTAGGCGTGTTTTTTCGGCCAGTTACCCCAGGCAAGTTTATGATGCGGTTGCGGATGCCTAACGGTATTCTTACCAGCAGCCAGATGCGTGTTTTGGCCCAAGTAGTGCAGCGTTACGGTGATGATGGTTGCGCTGATATTACTACCAGACAGAATATTCAATTACGGGGGATTAGGATTGAAGATTTACCAGATATCTTTAATAGATTTCACGCAGTTGGTTTAACCAGTGTGCAGTCAGGGATGGATAACGTTCGCAATATTACAGGCGATCCTGTGGCGGGGTTAGATGCAGATGAGTTGTACGACACGCGAGAGTTGGTACAGCAAATTCAAGATATGCTCACCAATAAAGGGGAAGGAAACCCAGAATTTAGCAACTTACCACGGAAGTTTAATATTGCGATCGCAGGTGGACGAGACAATTCAGTTCATGCTGAAATTAACGATTTGGCTTTTGTACCAGCATTTCAAGAAGCAGGGGAGCAAAATTTCCCCTCTGCTCATTCCCACGACAAAATTTTCGGGTTTAACGTTTTAGTCGGTGGCTTTTTCTCAGCTAAACGCTGTGAGGCGGCGATTCCTCTGAATGCTTGGGTACTTCCCGAAGATGTAGTAGCAGTATGTAGAGCGGTTTTGGAAGTATTTCGTGATCATGGTCCACGTGCTAATCGGCAAAAATCGCGCTTGATGTGGTTAATCGATGAATGGGGTTTAGAAAAGTTTCGAGCAGAAGTAGAAAACCGTTTGGGTAAATCATTAATATCCGCAGCAGCAAAAGACGAAATCGACTGGGAAAAACGCGACCACATTGGGGTATATAAACAAAAACAAGCAGGATTAAATTACGCAGGTTTAAACATTCCTGTCGGTCGGTTGTATGCCGAAGATATGTTTGAAATCGCTCGTCTAGCAGAAGTTTACGGCACTGGCGAAATCCGTTTCACAGTTGAGCAAAACATTGTTATCCCCAATATTGCTGACTCACGTTTAGCAACATTTTTAACAGAGTCTTTGCTGGAAAGGTTTTCGATTAACCCTGGTTTGCTGACGCGATCGCTAGTATCTTGCACAGGCGCACAATTTTGCAACTTTGCCCTCATCGAAACCAAAAACCGCGCCCTGGCAATGATTAAAGTCTTAGAAGAAGAGTTAACCTTCACCAATCCAGTGCGAATTCACTGGACAGGTTGTCCCAACTCCTGCGGACAACCCCAAGTTGCAGACATCGGCTTGATGGGAACTAAAACTCGTAAAAATGGCAAAACCCTCGAAGGCGTTGACATATATATGGGTGGCAAAGTCGGCAAAGATGCCCATTTGGGAACTTGTGTTATGAAAGGCATACCATGCGAAGACTTGCAGCCAGTATTGCAAGATTTATTAATCAAAAACTTTGGGGCAAAACTCAAACAGGAAGCCCTAGTAGTTAGTAACTGATTGGGCATTGGGCAAAACTCATACTTCAACCTTAAAAGCTCAACTTCCGAGATAAAAGGCTCAACTTCCCCTCAATAAGATCCCCCCGCCTGTGGCGGGCGACCCCCTTAAAAAGGGGGTAATTAGAAAAAAAAGCCCCCCTTTTTAAGGGGGGTTGGGGGGATCTTCGACAAATAAACACGTTAACCGAACTATATTGCATCTTCCCCTACCTCTTCTCCGTATTTTATTCAATTAGAAAGATTAGAATGCTTAAAAACTTATTTTCATTTAGCGATCGCTACCGCATCTTACATCAGACTTGGTTTGCTTTCTTTCTCACCTTTGTTTGTTGGTTTAACTTTGCCCCCTTCGCTACAACCATTGGCAGAGAACTACATCTAGCACCAGAACAAATCAAAACTTTAGGCATCTGTAACCTCGCCCTCACAATTCCCGCACGACTAATAATTGGGATGCTTCTGGATCGTTTTGGTCCCAGAATCACCTACTCAATTCTGCTGATGTTTGCGGTTATTCCCTGTTTGGCGACGGCGCTAGCGCAAGATTTTAATCAACTAGTCATCAGTCGTTTGCTAATGGGGATTGTCGGATCTGGGTTTGTTGTGGGTATCCGCATGGTGTCCGAATGGTTCCAGCCGAAGGAGATGGGAATTGCTCAAGGTATTTATGGAGGTTGGGGCAACTTTGGAGCTTTTGGTGCAGAGTTTGCCTTGCCGATACTTGCAGTTTCTACGAGCTTTTTCGCTAGTGGTGCTTCTAACTGGCGGTTTGCGATCGCATTTACAGGGATTATTGCAGCTATCTACGGCATAATTTATTACAACAATGTCCAAGATACACCCACAGGCAAAGTCTACAAAAAACCTAAGAAAAATGGTTCTCTAGAAGTAACCAGCATTAAAAGCTTTTGGGCGATGATTGTCTCGAATTTTGGTTTAATTTTCGCCTTGGGTTTATTGGCTTGGCGTTTGGAACAAAAGAACATTCACTTCTTAACTTTGAGCCAAATGTATCTGACTTGGTTACTATTTGCAGGATTATTTGCTTACCAAAGTTACAAAGCTTGGGAAGTAAACCGAGAACTACTAATTGGCAAGAAAACTTACGCTCCATCTGAACGCTTCCAATTTGGTCAAGTAGCCTTACTCGAATTCACTTACATAACTAGTTTTGGCAGCGAACTGGCAGCTGTTTCTATGCTCCCGGCCTTTTTTGAAAAAACTTTTGCTTTAGAGCATGTTGTCGCTGGGATGATTGCTGCTACCTATCCCTTCTTAAATTTAGTTTCTCGTCCCAGTGGTGGCTTAATTTCTGATAAATTTAGCTCCCGAAAGTGGACAATGACAATTATCAGTGCTGGCATTGGTGTTAGTTATTTGATGGCACATTTTATTAGTAGTAACTGGCCAATTCCGGTAGCGATCGCAGCCACAATGTTTGCCGCCTACTTTGCCCAAGCTGGCTGCGGTGCAACTTACAGCATCGTTCCCCTAATTAAGAAAGAAGCCACTGGACAAATTGCCGGTAATGTGGGAGCTTACGGTAATTTTGGTGGTGTAGTTTACCTGACAATTTTCAGCTTAACCGATGCTCCAACACTATTTTCCACAATGGGTTTAGCTGCACTAGTCTGTGCTTTTATGTGTGCCTTCTTCCTCAAAGAACCAAAAGGTTCCTTTGCCGCTGCATTTGAAGGTGAATTCCCAGAATCCGCAACGAAAAACCCTATCTTCTTAACTGAAGAATAAACCTGTCTTGAAAATAGAGAGTAGGCAGTAAGGCAAATAAATTCTCATAGTTCGTAGTAAGGCTTTAAACCTTGTTTTCTAAGCAATAAAGCGCTTACTACAAACCCTAAAAACTAGCTTAACAAAGTACTAAATACAGTTTTGTCTAAGTTCGTAGCGAATGGACTCAAATAAACTTTGCGCTCCTTTGCGCTATACTCTGCGCCCCTACCCTGCGGGAAGGCGAAGCGCCTATGCGTTTAAATTTCAACCCTCAATTCACCACGATTTTACGCAAAGCTGTACTAAGTTACGCTTCTCAACCTGTCGCTACATCTGAGGTTGCACAATCCAAATAACAAAATGGTACAACTGCCATGAGTGAATTTACCAAAACTCTCTGTCCCTACTGTGGTGTTGGCTGTGGTTTAGAAGTTTCACCTCCAGCCCAACTGGGCAAAGCAACTAGTCGAGATAGCCAAGGAAATCCAACTTGGCGGGTGCGCAGTGATAAAGCCCATCCATCCAGTCAAGGAATGGTTTGCGTCAAAGGTGCAACGATCGCAGAATCTTTAGATAAAAATAGATTACATTACCCAATGGTGCGAGACTCATTAGATGGAGAGTTTCGCCGCGTTAGTTGGGATGAAGCTTTCGATCTGATCGCCAAGCGCATTCAAAATGTCCGCTTCACCCAAGGGCCAGAAGCTTTATGTATGTATGGTTCCGGTCAGTTTCAAACCGAGGATTATTACATAGCCCAGAAACTCATGAAAGGCTGTCTGGGTACTAATAATTTTGATGCTAACTCTCGCTTATGTATGTCTAGTGCTGTGGCTGGCTACATTCAAAGCTTTGGCTCAGATGGGCCTCCATGCTGTTACGATGACTTGGAGTTAACCGACTGTGCATTTTTAATTGGTACTAATACAGCCGAATGTCACCCCATCGTTTTCAATCGACTGGAAAAATATCACAAAAAGAACCGCAAAGTCAAAATGATTGTGGTTGATCCCCGTTGCACACCAACCGCAGAAGCCGCTGATTTGCATTTAGCAATTCGTCCTGGTACAGATATCGACTTGTTAAACGGCATCGCCCACTTGTTGATGCGTTGGAACTACATTGATACGATGTTCATGGACGACTGCACCAGTAACTTTCCTGCTTATGCTGAGGTGATTCGCCACTATCCGCCAGAAGTGGTGGCTCGTCAATGTGGAATCAGTATTGAAGATTTAGAAACAGCAGCTCGTTACTGGGGTCAATCTGAGCGGGTACTGTCTTTGTGGTCAATGGGTGTGAATCAATCGTCGGAAGGGACGGCTAAGGTAAGAACTATCATTAACCTACACCTGATGACTGGACAGATTGGCAAACCTGGGGCTGGTCCTTTTTCCCTCACTGGTCAGCCGAACGCGATGGGAGGACGGGAAGCCGGAGGTTTGGCGCATTTATTACCGGGTTATCGGACGGTGAAAGATCCCCAGCATCGTGCAGAAGTTGAAGAGTTTTGGGGACTCAAGCCAGGACAAATTTCGTCCAATCCCGGTTTGACTGCTTGGGATATGATTACTGAGTTGGAAAATGATGCTGTAGAGTTACTGTGGATTGCAGCTACCAACCCAGCTGTGAGTATGCCAGATTTGGAGCGAACTAAAAAGGCGTTGCTGCGATCGCCTTTCACTATTTACCAAGACGCTTATTATCCCACAGAAACCTCTGCCTACGCTCACGTTCTACTACCAGCAGCCCAGTGGGGTGAAAAAACTGGCGTGATGACAAATTCCGAACGAGTGGTAACTCTGTGTTCAGGATTTCGCCAACCACCAAGAGAGGCTAAAGCAGATTGGGAAATTTTTGCTGAAGTTGGACGTAGATTAGGTTTTGAGAAAGAATTTGCCTTTGCTAACTCTGCTGAAGTTTACGCTGAGTTTGTTAAACTAACTAAAAATCGCCCCTGTGATATGACAGGTCTTAGTCACGCGCAATTACAGACACAAGGCCCAACTCAATGGCCTCACCCTGAAGAAAGCAGGGGGAGCAGAGGAGCAGAGGAAGCAGGGGGAGAAGCATCTGCCAATCGCTCTGGGAAAAGACTATACACTAACTTGCGCTTCCACACCCCTGACGGACGCGCTCGATTTGGGGCATATTACTCCAAGGGATTGGCCGAGCCACCAGACCCAGATTATCCGTTTGTGCTAACTAATGGAAGACTTTACGGACACTGGCATACGCAGACACGCACCGGTCGAATTGAAAAAATTTGCAAAATGCATCCCGAACCGTTTATCGAAATTCATCCCCGTGATGCTGCTCGGTTAGGTATTGTCGATAGTATGTATATAGAAGTGCGATCGCGTCGGGGTAAAGCGAAGTTTCCTGCTAAAGTGACAAAAGCGATCGCGCCTGGTACAGTTTTTGTCCCTATGCATTGGGGTTCGCTGTGGGCAGATAATGCCGAAGCCAACGCCCTCACTCATCCAGAATCGTGCCCCGATTCACTGCAACCAGAATTAAAAGCCTGTGCTGTGCAGTTGATACCAATTTCGGTGGAAGTTCCCATCAAAGATTATCAACTCCAGTCCTCACAATGGTAAGCTGCAAAGCGTAGCTCGAAAGTGATAATTTATAACCAGCAATAGGCAATTTCGTCAATAATCAATAGTCAATAGTTATTATCATTTTTTATGACTCTCTAATTTTGACTGTTACCAATTACTATATCTAAAGAGGTAAAATTCTAGCAAGAAGAGGTTTTACTAGAGTTAGTTTTAGCTATGGATAAAGAATAAAAAAGCATAGAAACTTACAAAACATTGTCAGACATCTTTTTTTAATAAATCCTGGCAGTTTCAGTCCAGAGAGCTAGGTCATCAGTAAGTTTTTTGCCAGGGTCAAAGAGTTGCAGAACTTAATTACGAATTACGAATTACGAATTATTTTTAATCCTCTAGATTTATCTATGGGATTTTCTTTTATTTAAAAATCGGGTGCAGCAGATGAAAAAGTTATTGAGGGAAATTCTAAGGGCTACCAAAGATGAGAACTTCATGCACATCATTGAAAACATAGAAGTGCTAGTTTCTAAAGTTCTATCTATTTTTATGGTGGTCGTAATTTTGGTAGCGATCACAGATTTAGGAATCTTTATTTTTAAAGAATTATTTACAATTCCTTATGGAAAGTTTAACACAACTCTGTATAAGGTTTTTGGTCTATTTTTAAATATTTTAATTGCCTTAGAAATTTTAGAAAATATTACAGCCTATTTACGAAGACACGTTTTTCAAGTTGAATTAGTTATTGTCACTTCTTTAATTGCTGTTGCCAGAAAAATTATTATTCTTGACTTAGAAAAAATTGGAGGTCTTGATATAATCGGTCTAGGTGTAGCTATTCTTGCCTTATCAATTAGTTATTTGATAATTCGTCTCAGTAATTCAAAAGATGCAAGTTGAAGTAATTCGTAATTCGTAATCGGGATTTATACCCCACCACAAAACTTGCCGCTTTTTCCATTCCCTATTCCCCATTTCCCATACTCCCCCATCAACTTTGGGTTTGTCGAGCAATGACAGATTTCTTTGAATTTGAAGCAGACTTTGTTGATTCTCTGCGCTGTATCCCCATGCAGGTGCGTTGCAAATTAGATACCTGTGGCATCAAGCTAAAATTGCCTGATTGGAATCAGATGACGACAGATGAGCGTCAAGCTTTAGTCGAATTATCTTGCACTACAGAAACGGAAATTCAGTCTTACCGCGAGCATATCGAGCAATTAATTATACAACGCACAGGTATACCAACTACAAAATTGCCCATTGAGCCTCATCCTGCATGGCTAGACTCTGCCACTGTCCCAGCTAGCGTTCAGGAAAAAGCTCAAGAAATAGGTGTAACCCTAACACAGCAAGATTGGGCAGCTTTAACGCCCTTACAGCGTTTTGCTTTGATTAAACTCAGTCAGCCAGGACATGAAAACAAAAACTTTAACAGAGCGATCGCAGAATTTCATCTGCTTTAATTAGTCAATAGTCGTTTAAAGAAAAATCTCTAGGGTGGATTACACTTTGTTAACTTGCTGCTCTCAAATGATACATTACAACACAGTTAGTATTGTAATGTATCAAAAATTCATGCGAATACTAACGCCTAAAATAGCTAACTCTAAATTAATATTTACTTTATATAGCGTTTCCTAATAAAAGTGAGGTTAAGCGGTACCTCACCTGCATAAAGCTGTGCTTTATCTCTCCTTTCCATGAATTACCAGAGGAGTTTAAATATGTAATTCACGTCACGCACCTGGCAACCGCTACAAACAACTATTGATTAAAAAGTGAGGGTAACAAAATATGGCTGCAAAGAAACTTTTGATGCTTGTTGGCGACTATGTAGAAGACTATGAAGTGATGGTTCCTTTCCAGGCATTGCAAATGGTAGGACACACTGTCCATGCAGTTTGCCCCGACAAAAAAGCTGGTGATAAGGTGCGGACAGCAGTTCATGACTTTGAAGGAGACCAGACTTACAGCGAAAAACCCGGACACAATTTTACTTTAAATGCTACCTTCGCAGAAGTAAAAGCCACAAACTACGATGCCTTAGTCATTCCTGGAGGACGGGCACCAGAATATATTCGCCTCAATCAGCAGGTACTAGAAATCACCCGTCACTTTGCCCAAACGAATAAACCGATTGCTGCTATCTGCCACGGCTTGCAGATATTGGCAGCTGCTGATGTATTGCAAGGTAAGAGATGTACTGGCTACCCTGCTTGTAGCCCAGATATCAAGAGTGCTGGAGGGATCTATGTTGATATCCTTGTCGATCAGGCAATAGTTGATGGTAACTTGGTGACAGCACCAGCTTGGCCTGCTCACCCGCATTGGCTAGCAGAATTCCTCACAATACTTGGAACTAAGATTGAACACCCAGAACTAGCTACAGTTGTTTGAGGCAAGATACCGGAAATCTTTTGATTCAATACTTCAGAAGAGTTTCTTTCCCTACTCTCCACTCCAAAAGAGCTTAGTCAATTATCAGTGGCAAAAACAACTGACCTTTCAAGTGACGCTCCTACGTTGCTACCGCTTTTCTATGAGACGGGATGCGTTCGCGTAGCGTTCTGTTCGCGCAGCATCTCGTACAGAAAGAAAGGCGATAGCCTCTCCCTTTGGGAGAAAACCGTACTGGCTCACAATATACGACTGAAAATTATATATTTTTGAAATAGAACTAAATGCAGTAAAAAATACTATTTTTTAATAATTTGCAGTGGGTTTAATTTGCCGCTACGATGTCAAAAGTACAGGATTGAGATAATCTGATTTATCCGCTTAATAAGCCAGTTTTAGGACAAACTCTCAGCAGATGGAATACTTCTTTACATGAGGTGAAACAATTTGAAATTTTGCATCAATAATTTTAAATTTCTTAGCAGTAAGTGAAGCTATAGTGGATTTAGCAATGCTGCTGCTAATGTGGCTAAGGTTAGTCCTGCTGCCAAATTATGTGAAGAATTAGTTTAGAAACGCACTTCTTATCGATGACAGGCAAAAACGCAAGACATAATGCATTTCTGCGGCTAGTGTCTGGTAATGGGGCAGCTTTGGGAGCAGAATCTCGCTACTCGCTGCCCCCCAGTAAAGAGATGGTAATTGGACGCGACCCCAGCTGCCAAGTTGTCTTGGATGCCATGATGTACCGAATGGTATCTCGTCGTCATGCAGTGGTTCGTCCCCTCTCTCTATCCCCAGATAGCAAATTTAGCTGGGTGCTTTGTGACTTGAATAGTGCTAATGGCACTTATTTGAATGGACAACGCTTATATGAATGTCAGGAATTACACCCAGGCGATCGCATTTCTCTAGGTGCTGATGGCCCGCAATACATTTTTGAATATGAGTATACCTCACTGACTCCGGCGACGACAGTGAACCAAGTTACACCACTACCTTCGGCGACGAACTACCACAACCACACGCAATTAAAGCAGCCAGATTCTGTTAGCTTCACCCAGCTTTTTCCGATTATTTCTACTGGTAAAGATTTAACTAGTAAAGCTTACCTTGTACCGGGAATACTGACTGTAATTTTTGTGGTGCTGATGTTTGCTACAGTCGGTCGTCCCCAAGCTAATCAAGTGATCGTAGCAAGTTACATCGCCTTCGCTGCCTATTATTTTGTTTACCAACTTTGCGGTAAACAGAAGCCTTGGTGGGTGCTAATGGGTACGTCATTGGGTACAATCCTGGTTTTGCTCAGTCCGCTATTGGATCTATTTATTTTCGTATTTCGCGGCATCTTACCTGGAAGCTTGCCCACACCCCAAGAATCTATCACTTTCACAGAGTTACTAGTGCGGATGTTTTTTGGCGCTGGGTTGATGGAGGAATTACTCAAGGCATTACCTGTACTAGGGGCTTTTGCCATCGGTAGAATGTTGTCTTCACCTTGGCGAGAACGCATCGGCATCTGGGAACCTCTAGATGGTATTCTCCTGGGAACGGCTTCTGCTGTTGGCTTCACTCTCTTGGAAACCCTCGGTCAGTATGTGCCTGATATCACTCAAAATGTCACGCAACAGGTGGGTATAGGGGCTGCTGGTCAACTGGCAGGTTTACAACTGTTAATTCCGCGAATTTTAGGCTCTGTAGCCGGACACATGGCTTATAGTGGCTACCTGGGTTATTTTATCGGGTTGGCTGTCCTCAAACCTAGTAGAAGTTGGCAAATTCTGTCTATCGGTTATCTAAGTGCCTCTGCGCTCCATGCTCTCTGGAATGCTACAGGGTCAATCAATGCCTTGCTGTTGGTAGTTGTTGGAGTGTTATCTTACGCCTTTTTGATGGCGGCAATTCTCAAGGCACGGGCGCTGTCACCGACGCGATCGCAAAATTTTGCTACCCGATTTCTTGGCCCAAAATAGAGGAGCAGGGGAGCAGGGGGGAGAACAAGCAATGCTTGAGTATTTACCTCTTAGGATAGATGGCCTAATTTGAAAATCAGCATAATGTTAACTTATTATGGGGTAAATATACTTACAAAAATAAAAATCATTAAACTTATTCTTGCAAAAGTCTTGATTTTCGACTCTATATCTTTGCGTAAGGGAAACCAACATCTTTGCAAAACACACCTCTGAATAAAGATGAACGCAAAGCGTGAGTTACACGAACACAACGTGTAATGAAAACTTTTCTTATTCCCTACTCCCTAGTCCCGATGCAGCATTCATAGTTCAGGTTGAGACTTGTTAAGTTCAGTAAAAGCATAAGAAGCGATCGCTAAACTAACCTTTGCTTTTTCTACTTCTGATAAAGCTGTCCACTCGCTATTTTGAAGATTACTGAGTGCAGATACCGCGTTTTGCGATTCGCTACTTCGCATAGCGTAAGCAAAAGGACGAGCCAAAACGATAAGATCCTCTGTTCCCCAAGTTGGTAGTACTGTCTGAACGCACTCAACCAGTTGCTCGCTGATTAATTGGCGAGCCGCAAATATCTCAGCAGCTTTGGTGGCGATGGTGTTGAGCAATATTTGGGGGACACAGGCGGAAAAATTCGTACGTAATGTTTCTTGAAGGTTAAATACTACTGCCTGTTGTCGGTTATCATTATGGTCAGGTGTAGGAGTAATACTAGACCAAAGTGTATCTAGATGTCCGTAAAAATCTTGCGATCGCCTCATTAGTTCAACGCCCTGCAAATCTTCCATTCCGAACTGTTGTTCTAGTTCCTGAAAATAAGCTTCTGATTCATCATCACCTGGATTCCAGGGATAGTTAGCATCCTCTGGTTCTAGTAACGCTTCTAAAAACTCTAAATCTACTTGAGATGGCAAAGAAGAGAAAGTGTCTGAGCCGTTAATTTTGTGAGCCATATTTTCTTACCTCATGATTATTTGGTGGTATTGACAGCTACAAGTTCTAAGAGGAGATTTCCGCAAAAACTGTTGATTTTTTCTTCAAAAAAAACAGATTTTAAAAGCTAATGCTAAATACTCAAATTCATTTATGCAATAGCTTTGCTAGGAGTCTTCAATAACAAACTCCCAGGTTTCACCTTTAGCACTTCCAAACTTTAACTGCATTCCCGATTTCAAAGGGACTTCCTCTCGGAGGATTTGTTGCCAGCCATTAGGGCCTAAAAACCAGGTTGTGCCGTAGGTGGAAAAATCTTGCAAGTAATAAGTTCGCATCAATGTAGCATCAGTAAGAGTGTTGCGGCAGAAGATTTCGGCGTGGCGTTTGGATACAGATGGTTCGGGGATGACGATATCATTATCTTTCGTGCGACCGATGCGGGTAACTCCATAACGCAGTAACCAGGTTTTACCTTTGGGAGTTAGCGATCGTAAACTTGCAGTTGGAAGTGAGGAACCTACATCAGGAATGGCTGTATCTGGTAGTTCTGTAATACCTTCATCCAGATTCTTAATGAGTTCGCCATTAAAATCTGGATGCAGGTAGAGAACAGGCAAAGTCCAAGCAGGTTGATTAAATTTATACAGTGTTAACAACTCTTGCCTAGCCTGTGCTACGGCTTCATCAATTGGCTTGTGCGATCGCAAAGCTTCGGTAAAGGCTTGAATAAAACTGTGGCTTTCGTGGTCAGCGATTTCATCGCGCATCCCCAAAACTGCAGGTACACCATGACGAATCAATACTTCTGCTAAACTGCTGGCAGGGATAGCTTGATGATTGATCGCAGCTGGTTGTGCGCCCCAACAGGCGTTGAAAACCGCTAGTTTCACACCTGTACGGGTCAATACTTGCGCCAATTCTATGCCATTGAGGGGCATATCTGGTCGCAAAAACAGTAACCCGCCATCTGGGTCTGGCAAACCATGTCCAGCATAAAAGAAAACATTGTATTCTTTGGTTTCTAATTCATTAATCAACTGTTGTGGAGTTGGTTGGATGAGTTGATTCACTATACAAGGTGCATATCTTTGGGAGTTACCAGGCGTATCTGCAAGAGCTTGCTGTAAGATAGCGGCTTCTTGTTCTAGTTGCAGCTTGTCATCATGACCTAAAACCAGCAGGATACTTAAAGCTTGGTCAGTTCGCAAATACGGTAACGCGTCAACTTCTGTGGTGGTGCGACTAAATAGCAAATCTTGTGAGAGAGACATCGCTGATTGACCAGGCTTGCGCTGCATAATTTCCCAAGGCAAAGCGATCAGATCCGGGTCGCGAATTTCTAGTTGAAAGCGCAAACGTGTATGTTCACCCATAGCCATACCGTGACTGCGTTCTAGACTACCAAGAATTTGCCCGTCGAATACCCAGCGCCATAAATTCATTCCCAAGTATTGCATCAGACGACTGCTGTAGGGGCCAGTAGTTTGACCTGAAGGGGGTGCAATCCAATCTATGGGGAATGGGTTAGCGTTTTGAGATGTTGAGTTTGGGGAAATATCTAGGCGACCATGACCAGCAAACATCTGCTGCCATTCTTGCCAGACTTGGGTGAGTTCAACAGGCCATACACAGTCACGTAAAACGTAGCCACTGGGATACGGAGCCTTGACCACCCAAATGGCGAAGTTGTCAGTGCCAGTGTTTACGAGACGGGCGATCGCCAAATTCAGGGATTGCATGGATTCATTAAACTAAAAGCTAAAAAAAATAATTTCAAATAACAATTCTCCAAGGTGAAAATTTTCTACTTTTTTGACCTTGTAAGTTTTTTACTCTGATTGTTACCTGTTATTATTCCAGGTTTTTACTAGTTTATCGACTATTTTATTAAGTTGGACTGGTGTCAGATGGTTCAGTAACTGGCGGTTGCGTGACAGTTCTACATGGATTTGGTACGTCTGATTGTAAAACAACGCCAAAACGGTTGACTTGGGAGGAGTTCAGCAATACTGTTGCTGGCAAAGGTTTTGAATTTGGTGGAACTGAATTAGTTACAGCTGGGTTATTAGTATTAGCTGGAGTTTGTGTACTTTTATTGGCACAGACTCGCATAGACACCAAAAAACTGCCAGAAGCAGGATTTGGATTTGATTTTTTCTCAATAACTTCTAAAAAAGTCCCACGGGGGAGTGATTGGTTGTTTCCCAAAGAGATGTCATTATTGGTTTTTATTACCCAACCAGGAGAAAGATTAGCCAGCGATCGCGGTGTAGGTGTCGCTTCGATGGTAGGATTTTGAGTTTGTAACGGATTGGAAAAAATTGGAGAGACCCCTGATGGCGATCGCAGTTGCTTGACGAACAATCCTAAAAAGCCTGCTGCTACCACAAATATTAATGGAACTATCCACTGTAGGGGGAATTGACGAGTTCTAGCAGGCTCAGTGTCTGGAATCACCTGAGTTTTGTGGTTTGGGCTGCCTAAAAGTGTCGCATCTGTCGCCCTAGATGCGAAATCAACAGTTTTGGCAGAAGAACTCTGGGAAATCACTGCTTGGATGGTGATTTCTGGTTCCCAATATTGGACTTGATAGTGAACTAAAGCGACGGTGACATTATCGTGTCCATTTTTAGTATTAGCAATTTCGACTAATCTATCGGCAACAGTTGCTATATTTGCTTCCCCAATTAAAATCGGCAAGATTTCTGTTTCCCAGTACTCCTCCACCCGATCGAAGTCACTCAAACCATCGGATGTAAGCAGAAAAACAGCATCTTCATCGAGCATAAACCGTCCCGATGTGGGATGCAATGAAGTGCTAGACCCCATCCCCAAAGCTTGGACGAGAGAGCCAGCAGCACTCTGTTGTACTGCCTCACGGTAAATGGCATAACCTAGCCGCACTTCGCGGGAGGCGACATCATCATCAAGGGTAACTTGATAACAGCCGTGACGTGTAATCCAGTAAGCACGACTATCACCGACGTGGGTAATGTACATTTCATGAGCAACAGGCAATGCCATAACTAAAGTCGTGCCCATGCGTTGACGCCCTTGGCGATTTTCACCGTCATTGCGCTGACTGATTTTGTCATTGGCCATTGCCACTGCCTTATCTAGGTCATTCAGCAGCAGTGAAGGGTCTATGTGGTCGTAAGGAACCTTTGTTAGTTGTTGTACCTGCTGCTGGATCGTTTCAATGGCTAAATTTGAGGCTACACTGCCGCCCTCATGTCCACCGATGCCATCACAGACAATTGCTAAGGCTGTTGGCTGGGGTGGTTTGCTCACTAGAGTTCCACTGGGAGGGCTACAGGCATCTTCGTTACGTTGGCGACTTGGCCCAGTGTCGGTTTTGGTGATAATTTGGATCGTGGGTGTTTGCGATCGCCCTAAGCCAGCCAGTCCCCGATCTAAAACTCCGACTAATTGATCGGTTGAGTTAATCTCTCCCTGAATTAAAGCAAGGCTAACACGATCAACAAATTCTGCGATCGCTGGTTTGGCAGTGCTGACCAACTGCTGCCAAAATTCACCTAATTGGGGCAATTCTGGTGATGTGGTGCTGTCAAAACGCAATTCCAACAAACGTACTAACGATCCTTCTACCCGTAATACATAAGAGTCAAGTAAGCTAGAGGCGACACCTTCACTCACAAGAGGTTGCCACAGATGAGCTATTTGCCATAACCAATTTAGTTGGCGCATTGATGTTGCATCACGCCAAGCGGTGGTTAACTCGCTGCCCAGATGTAGTTGTTGGATAGTATCATCTACTAATAGTGGCGGTTTTTCTAAGAGTAATATTTCTCGGTGGGAAGACCCGTCAGCAACAAAAAGTACTCCATATACCTGCGGTACGTGTAAACGGTAAGGAATCAGTCTCAGGTAAGCTTTTAGAGGCTGCAAATTATCTAACTCAGGCGTTAGCGCTAATAAACCTGGTTTCGTATCTAAAAGAACAAATTTATCAAGGATTAAATAGCGATCGGCTAATATTTCTCCAGGGCTACCCACACTTGGGCTATCTACCAC
The DNA here is from genome assembly GCF_036917555.1 of Nostoc sp. Classification (GTDB taxonomy): domain Bacteria; phylum Cyanobacteriota; class Cyanobacteriia; order Cyanobacteriales; family Nostocaceae; genus Nostoc. The sequence continues at coordinate 18,708 of NZ_JBALDD010000019.1, forward strand.
AGCCCAGAGATAATTTTTGGGTAGGGGGGTTGAACATCGCTGGCAAAACTTGTGAGTCAGGGGGTTGGCAGCCTGACAATTTTCGTTTGGACAGTAGAGCGTTGCCGCGTCATTTTCCATAGTTTTCGCACCGATCAGCGATTGGCAATTTCTTTAATAGCATTAGTAGGGACAATCTAGACCGCTCATCTTTCTTAAACTTGACATACCCAGACTTTAGATGATGATTTTAGCTGGTGGATATCAGCAGGTGCTAATACAAAACTTATCCAAAAAATACGCTCCTAAGTCAACCCTACAGCCTAATCATAGCTTCTATTGGCCTGTGACTCTCCATCACCAAAGCAACTAACTCCAACCCTGTCACCACAGCATAACCCAAGCATAACTGCGCGATTTGTTTTTGGTAAATTACCCCATCATCAACAGGCAGATAATGTTGGTATTTATTTAGTTTATAAGTAGGATAGCAAGAATTAACTTTAATTAAGAATTAAGAATAGCAAATATTAATTTTGGCAAAAGTACCTGATAAATGCAGTGACTCTAAAAATCTCTTTCAGACTGCTGTTGGTGGCAGGGGGGGTTAGCCAGTGCTGAGTTAAGAAGTAAACTTACAGCTCGGTGAGGTACAGATAATCGTAGGGGCACAACATGTTATGCCCCTACCCGTGTACTTCATTTACCTAAAATATGCTAGATGAATTTTTCCACTCTCAGCTGAGACACTTTTAACTCAGCACTCTTTGTACAGAAGGGTTCAGGTAGCCCGCTACAACTCATTAGCTTATTGTTTGTCGTCAATGGCAACTTGAGGGACTCCCATGCTGTAGTTAGTAACACGGGCAGAAAGATTGTAGCTGACTTCGCCGAGTTGCAGAAGCGATCGCAGATAATGCTCTAAGTCTGATCCCACACGGCGCAAGTTATAGTCTGTGAGGTCTGCGCCACTAGATGCTTCTACTAATTCATCAAATTTTCGATAAATTTTTTGCAGTGCATCTTCATTCCAATTAAATTCGTTATCTGGGTCAACATCTAAGGTTAAGACTTGTTGACTAGGAACTAGATCGCCATCCCGGTCAATTTCACCTGCAAAAATGCGGATATGCCGGGTTGTGGACTTGAGCAGCATCGGGTTATCCATAAAAAGGTGTAAGATTTGCGTGGATTACACTGAAATTATTGTAGACGTTATATCCGAGCTTGAATGCTCTCAATTTCAAAGCTTTGAATGCTGTTTTAAAAGAGTATATTGAATGGGCATAAGTAAAAATATCACCTTTACTGATGAGTTTGCTACTTCTGTTATGAGTTGAAGATATATTTAACTGCTAGTACTGACAGTAGTTGAATTATTTTTCTGTAAAAATTAATTTGTAGAGTATTTTCATTTTGTCTACAAATCTGACTTACTGCTAAGATTTTTGGACTCAATCAAGCCTAAAAGACGGTAGGGCTAGGCACTCAGCAGGAATAATTTTATCTGTGTACTTTTTTTTATGGAGAACAAAAGTTTTGACATTAATAATTATGCCGATCAATTTATCCTGAATTTTCTATTGCAAAAAACGTACATCAAGTAATTTCACTGAATAGCGCTACATCGACTGCTGGCTTTAATAAACTCAAAAAAATTCAGCGGTTTTACTTACGTATAAATACTAAAATTAAAGTAACAAGTAAAACTGTTATTGACGTTCACATAAAGTTGATGTAAAAACCTTTAAAAAGGTTGAACAACTTCTTACAGAAACTTTATTGTGTAGAATCTTAAAAACTGAATAATAGTTATGGCTTACCATAAGCTACATCTGGCACAGAAACGTCAAAATCTAGACACTCAAAATCTAGCTTGAAAATACACCACAGGAGAGTGAAATAGAATACAAAGGTGATTGATGAAGAAAAATTCTTAATTCAAGCACTTTGGATTCAAAAGGGATATAAAGAATTTTTGCTGGACATCTACCTCCTTACCCTCATAACAACCAAGTAAAGGAATCTCAATAAGCTATGAACTCCAAAGCATTACCACGCCAGATAAATAATCTCGAAGTAGGTGTTTATGAGTGTGAAATACATCTCAAATTCCGGTTGATTGAGGAAAAGAGTCTATTGAGCGATCGCGAGCAACTCTTACAGGTGCTACTTGATGCTTTAACCGAAGGTTCTGATGACTTTCTAGAAACGCTACAAGCGTCTGTTAAAGCCCAGGAAGTGTCTGAGTTTAATGCCTCACCTCAAATGCGGCGTCAGCTAATGCGCTTGCGTAATGTCGCGGAAAATTCTCCAACTTAAAGGTGTAATTTGATTAGTGAAAAATGTGAATTGGGCATCAAATCAAATGTTGATCCCATACCCCCGTTGCCATAAAAACTAAGCAGTCAGTAGATTTCATAAAATATTTTGATTTCTACTTTGTGAAAGTCTTATTTAGCAGCACAAAGTCCCAGGAACAGTTTCCGCTATTAAAAACTTTGTAGCAAAGGGTACTGGTAGAATCTAAAAGCAAATTCAGCCGGGTGCATTTTACCGAGTTTTTATCAAAACATTGCAGAATAATAAAACCCTGTGTCTTTACAGATGGGGAATTGGACAACAGGCGCAAATCTAATGAAAACCTAAAAGATCAAAGTAAAAATAAATAACCTTTCTTTTAGCTTTTTGCTGAAGCTAAGTGCCTGATTTGCTGAAATACTTATGTTTTATCTATTACTGGTAATAGGTCATGGTTTAGCAGCCAGTTACCTATTACCGATTATCCAGGAGTAGGGAAGTAGGGAGAGATGAGGGAGATGAGGGAGATGGGGAAGCAGGGGGAGAAGAATTAATAGCTAATGCCCAATGCCCAATGCCTAATGCCCAATGCCCAATGCCCAACCCTTATTTAGCAAGACCATGTTCCAGAGCAAAACGAACTAACTCTGTACGGCTATTGGTGCCGGTTTTACTAAATAAACGGCTGACGTATTTTTCTACATTGCGGACGCTGGTTTCTAAACGACGGGCGATTTCTTTGTTCATCAACCCTTCCGCGACCAAATTTAAAACACTTTGTTCTCTGGGAGTCAAATCAATTTTAAAAGGGGCTGGCGATTGGGAAATAGCATTTCTTTGAGTTAACAATGCTTTAATTTGGGCAATCTGATTGGCTAGTTCAGCAAGATCAGGGGTTTCAGCGTCATCTCCCGTACTCGCAGCTTTAGCGGCGCGACGGGCTAGCAAATTTTCGACTATAGCCACTAACTCGTCTGGATCAAAGGGTTTGGGTAGATAGGCATCAACACCAGCGTGATAGCCTTGAATGCGATCGCCTGTCATCCCTTTAGCAGTTAAAAATACTACCGGTAGTGCTTGGAACCGGGGGTCTTCTCGTAGTTGCTTCAGGAACTGATAGCCATCCACTTGAGGCATCATCACATCGGAAATCACTAAGTCAGGTGTATTCAGTTGCATCCATTCCCAACCTTCAAGGGCGTTACTGGCGACTTGAACGCTGAAACCGCTCTCTTGCAAATAGTCTTTCACGGCTTCCCGTATCCCTGGTTCATCATCCACCAGTAACAATTGTGCTGACATTTAAAATTCCCTTGAGTTTTCCTTTTTCCAATTTAGCGAAAGTTGACAGGCATTGAACAAAAGGATAGAAGGGAAGATGAAGAAGATATTGCCCTGTTTATAAGTATTAATATATAAAGGTACACTAATTGTAACTTTTTCCACAAAAACACTATGGTATGGTCACTAGAAGAAATTGCCAGAGATAGCCGAATAGCCAAAGAATATTTAGGGGAGATTTCTAGAAAAGAACCACCTCAGAGTGAACTGTGGGATGAAATACAGTCCGAAATCCTAGCAAAGTATGATGAGCAATTAGAGCAACTGGGAATTAATCTCTTTGACTGGGAGTTGATAAAAGCAATCAAGTATACCATTTGTTTAGAGGATGCCATCATCCGAACGCTGCAACGTGCAAAGTATGGTTTTGAAAGTAAAACCCATGCTCACAGATACTTTGCAGCCGCACTTAGGGAAGGTTGGACTCCAATCTGGTAGCAGGTTAACCATAATAGTGATAATCAAGACAGGAGAAACTGCAAGATGAATGCTATTACTCTGAACTTAGAACCATTAATCAATCTCACTTCTGAGCAGTTTTATCAGCTATGTCAAGTCAACCCTGATGCTAAACTAGAGCGCACTGCATTAGGAGAATTAGTTGTAATGGCACCAACTGGTGGAGAAACTGGTAGTCGAAACCGCAGACTAACTCAACGCTTGGGAACTTGGACAGATGAAGACGGGACTGGAGAAGCTTTTGACTCTTCAACGATGTTTCAGCTTCCCAATGGAGCTTTACGTTCGCCTGATGCGGCTTGGGTTTATTTAGAGAGGTGGGAAGCACTGGCTCCTGAACAACGAAGAACTTTTTCACCCATCTGTCCTGACTTCGTAGTAGAGCTGCGCTCTGAATCTGATACGCTCAAGTCCCTCCAAGACAAAATGCAAGAGTATATGGAGAATGGTACGCGCTTGGGCTGGCTGATTGACCCTAAAGGAAAGCAGGTAGAAATTTATCGCCAAGGAAAAGAAAAGGAAGTGCTACTTTCACCAAATCAGTTATCAGGGGAGCAGGTACTGCCAGGTTTTGTTTTGGATTTACAAGGAATTCTTTAATAATTTTTACCATTTAGCGAAAGTTGACAGGGATTGAACAACTTGAATTCACTTCTACCGCCCCCAAAGCTTTAAAAATTTATTAATAACAGTCTATTTGCTGTACCTATTTTTAGATATATTTATTATAGTGATGTAAACGAAAGAATAAGGTTTTCAGGTGATGCTTTTGGGCTAACAAGAGCGTTTTTTTTTCTTAAGTGTTGCGAAATTCAGGTATGAAAATGATTTTGCGTAATTTCAAAACCTTTGTAGAGACTAGCAATTGCAACATCTCTACACCAAGATTTATACATCTAATCAGCAACGCCCAATGCCGAAAAAACCTTTCCTTACTTCCTATTCCCCATCCTCACCCAGCAAACCCTGCTTGACAGACTACTGGTATTGTTACAGTCGAGCAATTATCTTGGCATTCTCTGGTAGCTTGGCGTCTCTTTGTCCAGCAGTACGCGCCCTAGCAGTGAACAAACCAATGGGAGTATTTAATAAATCTACAAGGGTGGCTTGACCAGCAATCGCCTTTTTAATATCTCTTGGTACTTCCTTCAAGAACCAACGTGCCAAACGATAGCCATATTCTTTGGGTGTCATCTCTCGCATTAAATCTACACCGTACAGTTCGTGCAGATAGCGATTTGAACGTCCATAACGCCGCCATTGACTTTGTAGTTCTTGAAGTGTAGCACGGTGGCGGTGCTGAACGATCGCATTTGGGGCAAATTCCAAACGCCCGATATTTTCCCCCAAAATTCGCCAACAAATATCGGCATCGCCACCAGTAGTCAGATAGGGACGAAATAAACCCACTTTTTCTAAGGCAATGCGTCGAATCGCCAGATTAGCTGTTTGACCATAGGGACGAAAGGAATGGTTAAGGGTATACTTTTGCGATAAAGTTTCTTGACGGTCTGCGTGTTGTTCTAGCAGAGTTGTGCCTGGTAGTGCCAAAATTTCACCAGCAACAATTACCACTTCTTTGTTGACATAATGCTGGATTAATGCATCTAACCATTGCGGTTGTGGGCGACAATCTGCATCGGTAAAAACGATAATTTCACCTGTAGCGGCGCGAATCCCAGTATTACGAGCAGCGTAAGAGCTTTGAATTTGGGTTTCACTCAAAGGGCGAATTGTAATTGGGCAATTTTCGGCAGATGTTTTCAGGATGGTGAGAGTGCGATCGCTACTGTTATTGTCCACCAACAAGTATTCTACCCGGTCTTTTGGGTAAGTTTGAGACAACAGACAATTGATTAACTCTGGAAAATCCGCCTCACCGTTATAAATAGGAATAACCACCGACACCATTGGTAAAAAGCTGGTGGTGGTGGTTGCATCAACTGGCTGATGATTCATAAATCTAAAATTTTGGAGACGGGATTAGTAGCTAGTATTCCCAAACCAAAATCCTGGAACGGCATATCAAGCAGTTTTCATAACTCCAAAAATCTGGATTTGGGAATACTACTATATAAACACCTGGTAACAAATCATTCGCGTCAATCTAAAATTTCAGGTTATCGGCGCGGCTCATCGGTCGAGTCGGTTGATTTGCTGGCGGCTGGGCAAAGTTGTTATTTGATAGAATTGCGATCGCTCGAGCATATTGGGGATCGCTCTTAGTTCCGATTAAATTTGGATTAGAAGCCAATTGACGCTCTTGTGCCTCTGTCAAGTCTAGCTTGATATCTGGTGTAATTCCTTTGTGGTTAATATCCGTTCCCGCCGGGGTGTAGTAATGGGCAATGGTGACAGCCAAGCCGGAACCATCTGCGAGTTCATGAACTGACTGGACTAAGGCTTTGCCAAAGGTTTGACCACCCACGACTACCGCCCGCTTGTTATCCTTGAGCGCCCCTGTAAGGATTTCACTAGCACTAGCTGAATTACCATCCACTAAGACTGCCAAAGGACGATTTGTTAAAGCAGTACGATTGGCTTTAGTTTCCTCACTGCTGCCCACACGGTCTATTGTCTTGACAATTCCGCCGTTGTCATACCACATCCGAGCAATTTCAATACTCGCCTGCAATAAACCGCCAGGATTTCCTCGCAAATCTAAGACATAAGAATCAACTTTCTTAGTGTTCAAATCGCGGATGGCTCGTTGCATTTGGTCTGCGGCGTGGGCACTAAATTCTCGCAAACGGATATAGCCAACGCGGCGGTTCCCTTCTTGTCTGAGGGTATAGCGTACTGTTGGGACTTCAATACTTGCCCTTGTCAGCTTTAAATCAAAGGCATTTTGGCCTGCGCGTCCCACCCGTATCTTGATGGGAGTACCCGCTTTGCCACGTATTAGCTTAGAAGCATCATCCACTTTCATTTTGAGAGTGGATTTGCCGTCAATTGCCAAAATTTCATCACCTGCTTTGATCCCAGCTTTCAGCGCCGGAGAATTTTCTATGGCTTCGACAACGGTGAGCCGCTGAGTTTTTTCGTTCACTTCCATCCGAACACCAATACCAGAGACTTCTCCAGATGTTTGGCTAGTCAGAGCTTCAAACTGTTGGGGGTCCATGAACCGAGTGTAAGGATCTCCCAACTTTTGTAAAGCTTCGCGGATGGCAGTGTATGCTTCTTCGCGAGAAGAGTAGTCTTTGCTCAACAGACTTTGCCTGGTTGCTTGCCAATCTTGTTGATTAAATTTACCATCAACATATTCATGATTTACCAGTTGCCAAACTTGGTCAACTATCACTTTTGGGCTGTCTTGTAGGGCTAGAGCAGCACGGACACCACGAGTCCAAGCGGGGCCGAACACGGACATGGTAGCAGTTGTGGCGATCGCTCCACCAATCAAGGCTACTTGGAGCGGTGAGTAACTTTTCGCAGATTGGTTCATGTATACTTAGCTGGAATAATTGTGTTGTTGACAGTTTAGCAATCAGGCTTTCCAGAAATTTTTAAGTTTTTATACCCTAGAATCAACTATGCTTCTTCATCATTTTTATCCTTCTAATGATGCCAAAAATGCCGCATTAGTTATTAACAATGATTTCTCAGTTTGTTAGTCTTCTCCGGAAGGCTATACTTAGCGTGTGACACTTTAATTTGCGTCATGTTTGCATTCTAGATTACTTTTATAAGATAGCACTTTGCTGACTGAATTGCAGTATTGTTAGACAGCAGTAAAATCAGCTTTTCTTACTTAAGTCATGAAACGCAAATTTACGATCAAATCATTAATTTCTATTAAAAGAAAATCTCCTCATCTGTGGCAATTGTTACAAAAACTAATTAGTGTATTGTATGTTGTCCTAGGTGTTTGGCTGATTTTTACTACTATAACCTTAGTTTTTGCTTCTTCGCAGCCAGTAGATGCCTTCTTTGTACTAGGTGGCAGTATTCGTCGAGAAACTTATGTTGCCCAACAAGCAAAACAATATCCGCAAACCCCAATTTTAATTTCTCATGGTTCCCCAGATCCCTGTATATTGTTAATTTTTCAGGCAGAATTAGCAGAGTTACAAAACGTTTGGTTAGAAAACTGCGCGAATTCTACCTTTGAAAATTTTTATTATAGTATTCCAATTCTGCGCCGTTGGGGAGTGCATAAAGTCATGTTAATTACCTCGCCAAGTCATTTACCCAGAGCTAAATGGATGGCACAAATTCTTTTGGGCGCTCATGGTATTTGGGTAGAGCCAGAAATTGTTCAAGAATTGGGTATTCCTGGTAATCGGGAATCTTGGGCTAAAACTGGATTAGATGTAACACGCAGCATATTTTGGGCGGTTTTAAGTCAAATTATTCAACCCCAATGCTCAAATGTGACAAGACTTACTGATGTAGATATGCAAGCTTGGGAGCATCGAGGTTTTCATTGTGAACACCAAGGAGGGCTGAGGAGATAACTTACTCGTAATGCATCCACATCCGAATTATCTTGACTACTTGCTCGGATTCGATGACCTCATATACCAACCGATGCTGTATATTTATCCTCCGAGAATAAGCACCTGACAAGTCACAAAAATAAAGAACCCCACCCCGCATTTGAATAAAGCAAACGCTCCCCTCCCCAAAGCATCAGGGAGGGGTTGGGGGTGGGGTGTTAGGGACTTTTGCAAGATATCTAATGCAAAAGTTCCCAATCTTGCAGCATCAAAATAGCATCTCTATACAAAGATAAATCCGCCTGGTTAACTTCTATTCCCTCTCCAATTCCTTGCAGAAGGGTAATTGTCAATTTTCCTCCCAAATGTTCGCGGAATTCCGTAAGCCCCCTAAATAGACAATGCGGATGGTCTAGTTGATCTAATTGCTCTGTCAATGCCGATACGTACAAAGTAAAGCCTAATTTTTTGAGTGTAGTTAGAATCCTTTGCCACTCTGATTGCAAGAGTTGCCCTGTTAAATATGAATAGGTTGTATCTAAAGCGATGCCGATCGCTACAGCTTCACCATGACGTAGGCTGTAATTAGTTAAATGCTCCAGTTTGTGAGCAGCCCAATGTCCAAAGTCTAAAGGACGCGATGAACCCATTTCAAAGGGATCGCCGCTTCCAGCAATATGCTCTAAGTGCAACTGAGAACAACGATAGATTAGCCTTTCCATTATGTCCATGTCTCGATTAGCTAATTTATCGGCATTAGTCATAATGAAATCGAAGAAATCTGCATCTTTTATCAACGCTACTTTCACCGCTTCTGCAATACCCGATCGCCAATCTCGATCGTCGAGGCTAGTAAGAAAATCAAAGTCATTCAAGACAGCATAAGGTGGCATGAATGTACCCAAAAAGTTTTTCTTACCGAAGGCATTGATTCCGTTTTTTACTCCTACACCCGAATCATTTTGCCCTAATACTGTTGTCGGTACTCGTAGTAGGCGAATTCCTCGGTGAGCTGTTGTTGCTGCATATCCTGCCATGTCTAGGACGGCTCCACCTCCAATTGCTAAAACGTAGGAGTGACGGCATAATCCAGCTGCATTGATCCGCTGATGAATTTGCTCTATAAATCTAGAATCGTTTTTGACTGCTTCTCCACCGGGAACTATTATCGGTTCACCGCTCAATGTTAGTACATCTTCATAATGTTGGGCGTAGGCTGATAATTTTTTTAATAGCCCATCTTGATACTGTAAAAATCCTCCATCTACCACTGCTAGCACTTGTTTTGGGGTTGTCTCCCCATCTGCGGCGATCGCTTGTGCAAGTAAAGGATTATCTAACTGAAACAGACCTCTAGTGAAGTGAACATCATAATTGAAGGTAACACGGACGCATTGGTTAATTGGTTGGAGATTCAGAGCGCTTTTTTGTTGAATAATCATTTGAATATTCTTGTTTTTAAGTAGCTGTAAATAGATATACTACTGCAATTTAAACTTACCTCAGAATAGGCATAATAAATTTACTAAATAATTCCAAATCGAAATGAATTACTAGATAAATCTATTTATTCAATTAATTATAGTTTTTAAGTTTATTTGCCTAGCGATAAAGTTAAAAATAACATTCATTAATGTATGTTTTTGATTGCTGCCTATATTTCATATTTGAGGTTTGTAATGAAGATCGTTATTACATAAAATTCTAATTTTTTCCGTAAGATAATTTTAGGATTTATCTAATCAAAATGGTATCTTTACAGTATCTTATTTAAAGTCAGGAGATTTTTATAGATTCAGTGAAGTTATGATCCCAGTAGGATATTATCTAACTGCTTCAAACCCAAAATATCAAGTTTAGTGCTATATTTTATACTTGGTTGTCACAAAAAAGTTGGGCAACTTATCCTGAATTTATCATGAGTAAAGTAAACAAATTACTGCATCACTGGCTGTTAAAGTCTCTTTCAGAGAAAGCTATTACTTGGTTGGAACAGAAGCAGGCACAGATTGCTAGCGGTGCTGCTGAAAAAGTGTTTTTTACGGCTTTTAGTGCTGTGCCACGTTATCTAGGTAAACAGGATTTGCAACTAACATTCCAGGACTTGGAAGCAGCAGAGGATCTGATTCCTGGCTGGTATCCTGGTAATTGGAGTGTAGATCAAGCAGGTCGCACACTTTTGCTTTTAGCTTTGCCCCACGATGATGCTGAGGTCTATGTGCGATCGCTCGATCGAGTCTTCTCCACTGCTGATATGGGGGAGTTAGTTGTCCTTTATCAAAGTTTGCCGTTACTACCACATCCAGAGTCACATCGCCATCGTACTGCTGAGGGAATTCGCAGCAATATGAGTAATGTATTTCAAGCCATAGCATTACGTAACCCTTATCCAGCGAATTACTTAGATAATGCTGCTTGGAATCAGATGGTGCTGAAGGCTGTGTTTGTCGGCAGTCCGTTACATCTAATTTGGGGTCTAGATCGGCGTGCTAACCCTGAATTGGCGAGGATGTTGGCAGACTATGCCCATGAACGTTGGGCAGCTAAACGCACAGTTACGCCAGAACTTTGGCGACCTGTAGGACGGTTTGCCGATAGCGCCATCATCACAGATTTGGAAAAAGTGCTAGCTAATGGGGATATACACGAGCAAGAAGCAGCAGCCTTAGCTTGTGCTGAGTCTCCTTTACCCCAAGCGCAAGCATTACTTTCTCATTACCCAGATTTACAGTCATCCATTCAACAAGGTAATCTGACTTGGAGCAGTTTTAGCCGCGATGCCTGCGGTGGTCACTGAGCTTTGTTGAAGTGCGGGCTGCGCGCCAACGCCTCTTTGTTTACAAATAGAAGGGAGTGAAGAAGGGTACAGATTATTCCCTATCACCTGTCACCTGTCACCTCTTCCCTAATCCCAATGCCCAATCCCCAATCATTAAAACCATGATGTTCATCGATCCTCACATTCACATGTGTTCCCGTACTACTTACGATTACTTAGTAATGCGGGAATATGGAATTGTTGCCGTTATTGAACCAGCCTTTTGGTTAGGACAACCCCGAACCAACGCTGGCTCATTTAAAGACTATTTCAGTAGTCTTGTGGGCTGGGAACGGTTTCGTGCTAGTCAGTTTGGCATCCAACACTACTGCACAATTGGCCTAAATCCGAAAGAAGCTAATAACGAAGCACTAGCAGCTGAAGTTATGGAATTGCTACCACTTTATGCCTGTAAAGAAGGAGTTGTTGCTATTGGTGAAATTGGCTATGACGATATGACAGAAGCAGAGGATAAGTACTTTTGTCAACAGTTAGAATTAGCCAAAGAACTCGATACTTTGGTACTAATTCATACTCCTCACCGTAATAAAAAGGCAGGTGCTAGTCGGAGTATGGATCGCTGTATTGAATATGGCTTAGACCCCTCACAAGTAGTTATTGACCACAACAACGAAGAAACCGTTGAAGAAGTATTAGGACGGGGTTTTTGGGCGGCTTTCACGATTTACCCACAGACGAAGATGGGTAACGCCAGGATGGTAGAAGTTGTCCGCAAATATGGACGCAATCGCATCATTGTAGATAGTAGTGCTGATTGGGGTATTAGCGATCCGTTAGCAGTCCCTAAAACGGCTCAGTTGATGTTAGATAGGGGCATTCCTGAAGAACATGTGCAAGCAGTTTGTTATGAAAATGCTTTAGCTGCTTACAGTCAAACTGGGCAGATGAAAGCTTCAGATTGGCTCAATCCCCAATCTGTCGATCAACGTCAAATGTTCAGTGGTAATTCTGTGCTACGGGGACAAGAACCAGGAATCAAATCAGTTTCAGATTTTGTGTTGATTGAATAGAAAATTGGGGAGAGACGTGATTAATCGCGTCTGTACTGGGGAAGAGGAATTGCATAAATATCTAATTCATTTGTAATATGCGGTTTATTTTCAGAAGTTACTAAGCATGGAGGCAGATAAGTGAATGTTGCAAGCTTAAATTTTCAAGGCTGGCGGGGTTATCTGGAATTGATGCGTCCTGCAAATATTGTTACTGCTTGGGCAGATATTCTTCTTGGTTTTGCTGCTTCTGGCTCTGGGATAATTTTTACTAAATTAATTAATGGTGAAGCAAGTTTTGCTATACTAATTCCACTAGCTTGGTTGTTATTAGCTACAACTGGTTTATACGGTGGTGGTATAGTTTTTAACGATGTTTTTGATGCAGAATTAGATGCAAAAGAGCGACCAAATAGAGCAATTCCCAGTGGTCGTGTATCTCGTCAAAATGCTATCTTATTAGGAAGTATACTATTTGCAATCGGGATTATAGCTGCTTTTCAAGTATCGTTATTGAGTGCTGCGATCGCTATTTTTATCACTCTTTCATGCCTCCTCTATAACTCACTCGCTAAACATCATCCTTTTTTCGGCCCTTTAAATATGGGTTTGTGCCGTGGCAGTAACTTATTATTAGGTGTAAGTGCTGTACCAGAAATCATTGGAGAACGTTGGTATTTAGCGCTGATTCCTGTTCTTTATATTGCTGCTATCACCGCAATTAGTCAGGGTGAAGTTCACGGAGGTAAGAAGATTACGGGAGTAGTTGCACTACTGCTAATTGCAATAGTTTTAACAGCAATTTTAGCTTTAGGATTATTAAAAGAGTATACAGCGATCGCAGCCTTACCATTCGCTATTTTATTAGCTATTAGAATCTTGCCTAACTTTATCAAAGCTGCGCGGGAACCGATAGCTGAAAATATCCGAAATGCTGTGAAAATAGGCGTTTTATCTCTGATCGTCTTAGATGCAACTGTTGCATCTGGTTTTGCTGGTTTGTATTACGGTTTATTAGTTTTAATCTTGCTACCATTTTCGATGAAGTTAGCAAAAGTCTTTGCTGTTACTTAAATTTGAATGTGTACACCCAGTAATACGAATAATCGTCTGTAGGTGCGCACATTTATGCGCCCCTACCTATGAATATGTAGCAAGTATTTTGTGAAGCTTAAGCCAAAGAAAACAGATTACATATATAAGGAATAGAGCGAAAAAATGAAAATTACAAACAACACTAATTTTCACTTAACTTATTGCAGCAATATTCATCCTGGTGAAAGTTGGCTAGAGGTTTTCGCCAATTTAGAAAAGTATATTCCCGAACTCAAATCACGTTTATCGCCTACAGAACCTTTTGGTATTGGCTTAAGATTAGCAGATGTTGCCGCTAAACAACTTTTAGAAACTAATAATTTAGCTAAATTTCAAGCGTGGCTGACTCAAGAAGATTTATATGTTTTCACCTTAAACGGATTCCCTTATGGCGGATTCCATCGACAGGTAGTAAAAGACCAAGTTTATGCACCAGATTGGTCTATACAAGAACGGGTTAATTATACATTAAACTTGGCACACATTTTAGCTGCTTTATTACCAGAAGGACTAGATGGCGGAATTTCTACACTGCCATTATCTTATAAACCTTGGTGGGTGAAAGAGCAAGCAACTTTCGAGACAGTTCTGAAACAGAGTTGTTTGAACATAGCATCAGTTGTTTTAGAAATGATTCGCATTTATGAAAAAACAGGAAAACTCCTCCATATTGATTTAGAACCTGAGCCTGATGGTTTAGTTGAAAATACTTCAGAAGTAATTGATTTCTACCAAGATTGGTTATTGCCCATTAGTGGTAATTATTTATCAGAAAAGTTAAATATTGAACAAACCTTAGCAGAAACTAAATTGCTAGAACACGTTCGTATTTGCTATGATACCTGCCATTTTTCAGTTGAATATGAGGAACCACAATCTGTATTTACGCGTTTGCAATCGGCAGGAATTAAGATTGGAAAAATTCAAATCAGTGCTGCAATTAAAGTAAAAATACCTGCTGAAGTTGAGAAGCGGAGTTTGATAGTTGAACGCTTACGTCCTTTTGCAGAATCTACCTATCTTCACCAGGTAATCGAACGTTGCAGCGATGGTACACTCCATCACTATCCTGATTTAATAACTGCATTACCAAATTTAGAGCAATCTTTAGCTGAAGAATGGCGGACTCACTTTCATGTCCCAATTTTTATTCATGATTATCAAATTTTGCAATCTACCCAAGATGATATTGCTACTGTTTTGCATCTACTTCAGACAAACGATGCTTGCTCTCATTTAGAAATTGAGACTTACACTTGGGATGTATTGCCATCAGAAATGAAGATAGACTTGCTGACTTCTATTCAGCGTGAATATGAGTGGGTATTAAAAGAATTTGCCGCAAATTAAGAAGAAACTAAATTTATGAAAAAAACAGTTGTTCTAAATGTCGTGGGATTAACGCCTAGCTTACTAGGAGAAAATACGCCGTTTTTATCTTCTTGGGCGGCTATTGGGCAAGTGGTTCCTATCAAAAAAGTGCTACCTGCTGTAACTTGCTCAGTTCAAGCTACTTATTTAACAGGAAAATTGCCTGACGAACATGGAATTGTCGCTAATGGCTGGTACTTCCGCGATGAATGCGAAGTGAAGTTTTGGCGACAATCTAATAAACTCGTACAGGCTCCCAAAGTTTGGGAAATAGCTAAATCAATTGACCCAACTTTCACTTGTGCCAACCTTTTTTGGTGGTACAATATGTACTCTACAGCAGATTATGCGATTACGCCGCGCCCAATGTATCCCGCAGATGGGCGAAAATTACCTGATATTTATACCCATCCTAGTGATGTGCGATCGCAAATTCAATCTGATTTAGGAAACTTCCCTCTATTCGATTTCTGGGGCCCAAAAACTTCCATTAGTTCTAGCCAATGGATTGCCAATTCCGCAAAATGGGTTGAGGAACGTTACAGCCCGACATTATCACTAGTTTATCTACCACATTTAGATTACTGTCTGCAAAAATTTGGTAACAATCAAACACAGATTCAAGCAGATTTACGAGAAATTGATGCTGTTTGTAGGGATTTAATTGAATATTTTCAAGTACGTAATACTCAGGTAGTTATTCTTTCTGAATATGGCATTACGCCAGTTTCTAAAGCGGTGGATTTGAACCGCGTATTACGGGAAAATGGTTTAATTGCTGTGCGAGAAGAATTAGGACGAGAACTGCTGGATTTTGGTGCTAGCATTGCCTTTGCCGTTGCCGATCATCAAATTGCTCATGTATATGTGAACGATCCGGCGTATATCCCGAAAGTGCGATCGCTCCTAGAAGCGACTGAAGGCGTAGCGCAAGTATTGGATGAAGAGGGTAAACAAGCCTACCATCTCGCTCATCCTAGATCGGGAGAGTTGGTAGCCATCGCTCAATCTGACGCTTGGTTTACCTATTATTATTGGCTCGATGATGCAAAAGCGCCTGATTTTGCTAGAACTGTAGATATCCACCGCAAACCTGGTTACGATCCTGTAGAACTTTTCCTCGATCCGCAAATAAAATTTCCTCAAGGAAAAATTGCTCTCAAGTTACTTAAGAAACAACTGGGTTTTCGCTACCTGATGGATGTGATTCCTTTGGATGCTTCTCTAGTGCGTGGTTCTCACGGTAACATCACCACTTCTCCATCTGAAGGGCCTCTATTTATCACCCATCAAACTCACCTAGTTAACGAACATCAAATTGAGGCGACAGATGTTTGCTCGTTGATTCTCAAACATTTAGATACCTGAAAGACAGTATAGAGGCAATATATTACCTCTATATCCTCCCAAAAAAAAATATTGCAATTCATAATCATATTGAGTATGCTTTAGATATAAACTCGTTATGACTATGAATTAGTTTGCTTTATCAGTGGATACCCGTTTATCTACTGATTAAAATCTACTGTGGGCAATCTGAGTAACTTAATGGAGAGCTTCTTAACCCATGACTGAACCCCAAAAATTGACAACTGCTGACGGTATTCCTGTTGCTGATAATCAGAACTCGCTCACGGCTGGATCGCGCGGGCCTTTATTAATACAGGATTTTCACCTCTTAGAAAAGCTGGCTCATTTCAACAGAGAACGTATTCCTGAAAGAGTTGTCCACGCTAAAGGTGCGGCTGCTCACGGTACTTTTACTGTCACCAATGACATCACCCGCTACAGTAAAGCCAAACTTTTTTCTGAAATTGGCAAGAAAACAGAACTTCTCCTGCGCTTTTCTACCGTTGGAGGAGAAAAAGGTTCAGCAGATGCCGAGCGCGACCCTAGAGGCTTTGCCATCAAGTTCTACACTGAAGAGGGCAACTGGGATATTACAGGTAACAATACCCCTATTTTCTTCATCCGCGACCCGCTCAAGTTTCCTGATTTTATCCATACCCAAAAGCGCAATCCCCAAACCAATTGCAAAGACCATAATGCAAGGTGGGATTTTTGGTCACTCAGTCCAGAATCGCTTCATCAGGTGACGATTCTGTTTTCAGACAGGGGAATACCGAAAACCTTTCGACACATGGATGGTTTTGGTAGCCACACCTTCAGTTTGATTAACGCTGAAGGCGATCGCGTTTGGTGCAAATTTCACTTTAAGACTCTGCAAGGGCATCAAACCTTGACAGAGGAAGAATCGGCTAAGATTAAGGGCGAAGATCCAGATCATGCAACTCACGATCTGTTTGAAGCGATCGCTCAAGGAGATTATCCTAAGTGGCGGATGTCTATTCAGGTAATGACTGAGGAGCAAGCAGCCAAACATCCAGATAATCCCTTTGACTTGACCAAAGTTTGGAAGCACTCAGATTATCCTTTAATCGAAGTCGGGATATTAGAGCTAAATCGGAACCCTGAGAATTATTTCGCCGAAGTAGAGCAAGCCGCTTTTAGCCCTAGTGCAGTGGTTCCTGGCGTTAGTTTCTCTCCAGACAAAATGCTGCAAGCTCGCATCTTTTCTTACCCAGATGCTCAACGGTATCGCTTGGGTGCTAACTATCAACAACTACCTGTCAACCAGCCCAAATGTCCAGTGATGCATTATCAGCGAGATGGCTTTATGGCGCCGGGGAACAACCACGGTAGCGCTCCTAACTATGAACCGAATAGTGCTGAGGGTACGCCCAAAGAAAATCCAGCTTATGCAGAACCACCTACTCATTTGGGCGATGTCACAGTCGATCGTTACAGTCATCGTGAAGGAAACGACGATTACACCCAAGCAGGTAATCTGTATCGGTTAATGACTCCTGAGCAGCAAGAGCGTCTTGCTGATAATATCGTTGGCAGTCTCTCTCAAGCGAGACAGGACATCCAAATGCGCCAACTTTGCCACTTCTTCCGGGCAGATATTTCTTATGGTCGTCGTGTAGCTGAGGGATTGGGAATTTCAATCGATCCTTCAATGTTTTCTGCGATCGCTGAACCTGTAGGTAGCTGGTAGCCTCGTAGTTTCGTCGGGTGTGTTATGCCGTAGGCTAACGCACCGAAAACCTGGATAGTGCGGTTACGTACTTCAGCTAGATTCAGATCCCCGATTTCTTGAAGAAGTCGGGGATTTGATATTATAGCAAGGGACTGGGGACTGGGTGAAAAGTCTTTTTGTGTGTAAGTTTTATCATCTGTTGATGTCCTAATCACCAAGGCTTTTGCTATACAAAATCAATCGAGGTAATTAAACATGAAATTAACAGCAACAGAAAAAGGCTTATTAATTCCTAAAGAACTATTAGGAGAAAATCAAGAATTTGAGATTATTCAAGAAAATGGGAAGATTATTATTACTAGCATCAAACAAACATCTTCTATTTGGGATTTAGATTCAAATCCTGTGGAATGTGATGTAAAAGATGGTGCAATTAACCACGATCGCTATCTCTATAATTCATGAGAAGTATCTACTTTTAATTATAAATAACAAAGATATATTTACTATTTTATTCTGAATTTGATAAGTAGAAGGACTAAATGAAACCTAACTTAAGATTGCCGGGTTTCGACTGCGCTCAACCCTCTTTTAATCAGGCTACTGAGCATTGAGCGAAGTCGAAATGCGTCTTCTAAATAATTGTGTCTACCTACTTAATGTCTTACAAAGTAGAGTCAAAACTACTTGCAGTTAGATGCCTGATTTTTCAAAGAAATCGAGGATCTGGAATTGCTGTAGATGGATAATGGAGAAGAGTTCAGAGACTCGTGAACGGAGCTAAAATACTCGTCAACGGAGATAAAAGCCTCGTGAACGGAGCTAAAATACTCGTCAACGGAGCTAAAATACTCGTTGACGGAGATAAAATACTCGTTGACGGAGATAAAAGCCTCGTGAACGGAGCTAAAATACTCGTTGACGGAGCTAAAATACTCGTCAACGGAGATAAAATACTTGTTAACGGAGCTAAAATACTTGTTAACGGAGATAAAATACTCGTTGACGGAGTTCAGAGGCTCATTAAGTAGATAAACAAAAATATTTACAGTTATTGCGATCGCACCCTTGGCAGAGCATATCGTAGAGAAGTAGTTTTAGGCGTTGCGATCGCATTATTTTGCTTTGCTGCATTTGCAATGACATTGTGTAATTAATTATCTTGCCTACTTATTAGACCGGGATTTGAATCCCAGGCGGGTAATGCAGCCGATGCAGATTACCTAAATTACTCAAACCAACGGGATACAAAAGCAACCATTCTCCTGAATCAAGGTTGACGATTCCGCCGCAAGTTTTCCAGATTTTCACGAGTGGTTATTGTATTGGGATGATTTGCCCCCAACCTTTGTTCAGCGATCGCCAAAGCTTCAATTAACAAAGGTTCGACATCGCTGTACCTTCCCTGTGAATAGTAGAGGAATGCCAAATTGTTCAGGTGATCTGCCACTGAAGGGTGTTCATCCCCCAGTAAGCGTTTTTTCATGGACAAAGCTTCAATTAACAAAGGTTCGGCATCGCTGTACCTTCCCTGTGAATAGTAGAGGAATGCCAAATTGTTCAGGTGATCTGCCACTGAAGGGTGTTCATCCCCCAGCAGTCGTTTTTTCATGGATAAAGCTTCGATATACAAAGGTTCGGCATCGCTGTACCTTCCCTGTGAATTGTAGAGTGCTGCCAAATTGTTCAGGCTATCTGCCACTGAAGGGTGTTCATCCCCCAGCAGTCGTTTTTTCATGGACAAAGCTTCGATATACAAAGGTTCGGCATCGCTGTACCTTCCCTGTGAATTGTAGAGTGTTGCCAAATTATTCAGGCTATCTGCCACTGAAGGGTGTTCATCCCCCAGCAGTCGTTTTTTCATGGACAAAGCTTCGATATACAAAGGTTCGGCATCGCTGTACCT
>NZ_JBALDD010000020.1:0-90526 GCF_036917555.1 Nostoc sp.
ACGTTTTTTACTCATGATGTAATCTAAGAACATCAATCAAGATGTTCTTAGATTACATCTTCTGCATCCTTTTTGCTTAAGTTGACACCAATGGGTAGTGCCGTGCCCCTACGGGTGTACCTCACGCAAACGAGAAGCGCTATAACCAAGTTTTTATAATAGGATAGCTTGTATAGATTTACTGATAAAGCTTCTAGAGATTTACCTCCCGGAAAGTGACAGAAGAGGGATATTTCAGGTTGCTAGGAATGTTTGCCAAGGCTAGTTGCAGAATGCCAGTTAGCCAAGACTGATTGCTTTGTGCGTGGTTAGTCTGTACGGGTAGCGCCTGAGCGATCGCTTCACTTGCGGCTGGCCAAAAAAGGTTGGTAACAAACAAAGTCATAGCCAGTAACAGAGCGATCGCGGAACGGATCGCGGACTGAGAGATCATTTTGATGAAATTCATGAACAGATTTTTCCTAATAATCTGAAACAAAAGTATTATTAAATACTGGTATTAGGCTATCAATATCTTTCCAGAGTCCGAAACAGATGAAACAACTAGCAACCGAATCACCATCCACCTGGCGTTTCGTCCCAATGCTTCAGACATCAGGAGCAGTGCAAATGGCGATCGATGCTTGGTTGTTCAACCAATGCGAAAACGGACAACACCCGCCTACCTTGCGTTTTTATACCTGGTGCCCCTATGCTCTCTCCTTGGGACATCTGCAAAAACAATGGCCTACCGAGTGGCATAATCTGATTTACCAGGGACAGCCACTCGATCTAGTTCGTCGGCCAACGGGAGGTAGAGCTGTTCTCCACCAAGGAAACTTAACCTACGCCCTGATTACCTCAGCTAGTACTGGAAAAAGCTGGGGTACTTATGAAAAAATTTGTAACTTTTTAATCCAAGGCTGGCAAAAGTTGGGTATTGAGTTAAGTTATGGTTCTGCGGGACGGGGTTACATTCATAATCCCAGTTGTTTCAACACAGCAACAGCGGCTGACTTGGTTACAGCCGATGGAAGTAAATTTATTGGTAGTGCCCAACGCAAGGGAAGAAATACTATTCTTCAACACGGCTCGATGATTTTGTCTACAGACAAAGGTTTATTTCAGGAAATCTTTGAACAATCGGCTCCGTGGAATACCTCACTTTGCAACATACACCAAGAGGATGGCTGGATTGCAAAGATTGTGGATACATTGACAGAAACGGCAAAACAGTACTTTGGCATAGAACTAGTTACCCAACCATTCACCGAGCTTGAATGGCAAGATATTCTCAAACTGCGATCGCTGTATGAAGTGCGTTAGCGTAGCTCACCGTAGGTATCGCCTATTTCAAAACTTGAGGTTATCTAGGAAATACGTAGAAAACCAAAGTTTGTTGTAAGTAAAATCGCTGTACAGCGTAATTTTGCAGTGTAAATAAAAAGTTGACATTTCTGTTTACATCATTTAATGTAAACAAATTAAAATGTAATTTGTATTATACATAGCCATGTACTTTGAGGACGTGCGTGAGTGGCAGGGAACTGCGGAGGCTCTGACAAAGGAGCTAAAACGCCAGATTAAACACCTTGAACTGTCTATAGAATCACCTGCCCTTCGTACCATTCGGTCGTGGAGAGCGAAACAACTTTTATCACAACCCAAAGGACAAGAATTTGGATTTCGGCAGATTTTGGAGGGATTGGCAACAATTTTACTATTAAAGAAGGGTTGGACAATTGCGGCGATCGCTCAAGTTTTACCTTCCTTTGGTGAAGATGTTTTAGAGAAGCAAATTATTGCAGAGGCTCAAGGTCATGATCCTACTTGGCTACCTACAATTTCAGCAACTTCTTTGCCTCTGCCTACAGGACAGCGCGCAGCGAGGGATCTGGCTGAAGATGCTGTGGTGTTACTTGCTCAGGGAATTCTTCGCCAATATGACCGGGTTCTTCCAGGTCGAGAAATTATCCGCCAAGAGGATAGTACGCTGCCACCAGAACTCTATCAAGCAATGTGCAAATTGGGTCGTCTATATATTGAAGAAGGATTAAGCGATCGCGCTGCTTGCGTGCATACTGTTTTGGATAACGCTCGATACTCTCTTGGTTGCGATCATTGGCAGTTAGGGGTTTTTAACCAATCAGACTTTCGCTTTTCTAGCGTTACCTTAATCGATCCAGATTTACGAGTACCTACTTCAGACTGTGCAGAGATTGCCAACCTGAGCGGAGCTTTTGGTGAAGACAATGTAATTGAACATCGTCTATATACTCAGTTGTGTGACGCGACTCAAAGGCTTGGCGGTCGTCGCCAACATAAAGCTTACACGGCACTACGAGAGTTGTTTGGCAGGTACTCTTTAATAGGAGAACGGCAACTATTAGACTACTTGGTTGAAAATGACTTGACCCCTTTACAGGGAATGCTCATTGAGAAATTCTTCGACTTAGTGCCAGATATCTGGCTAGTTGATGGACTAGCACATCGCTGTGCCCACTGTGGCACACTGATGCGATCGCATCCCAACAAAAAACTTTTTTCACAAGGGCGCTGTCCAATTCGCCAGTGCATTGGCCACAACTCACCAAAAGTATCTGAAAAACTAGATCCCAATGATATTTTACGAATTGCCGAGCCGCGAATTCTTACCTACTGGACAGGCCCAGCAATTGACGAATTAGCCATTTTTGATACAGCCCGACAAAATAAGCTCAATGCTGAACTTTACCCGGAATCTGATTTATGCGATGTGGCAATTAACGAACGGGCAATTGGAATTGATGCCAAATCTTACACAAGTCCGGTGACTCTAGCTTTGCGTCTCAATCGTAGTATTGGCGGACTGATTCACTATCGCCGCCGCATTCTTGCTGTGAGCGATCGCTTAATAGAGGATAACCCAAGCTACATTTCTATCCTGATCTCAACACTAGATAAAAAGGGCGATCCTGCCAGTTTAGAAATTATGTCAGTTTCCTCTGTAATTGATTTTTTAAAGAAGATGCCTTATGCGAACCAAGCCTGATTTTTGGAAAGGTATAGACCGAATTTGCTGGCTTTGCATCTTAATGGAGGAATTTCTTGATACTAATTCACTGGAGTATGCACCAGTAATTATGTCAGGCATGTCCAGCATTTTAAATGCACCTGTATTAGAGCAAGCCCGTCAAGCTATTTTCAATATGCGGCAGATGTCCCTGAGTTTTGTTACAAACCAATCAGTTAAACACGCAATTGCTCTTTATAACAATCATCATTATTGTAACCACACTAAAGGGACGTATGAAATTGATACCGAAACACTGTACTTCCAAAGAACAGATCCTTTAGAAGATTCTCAAATTACCCAAGCGCGTCAAATTTTGAGTACCCCTTTATCTTATGAATCCTATGGTTTTACACTTGCCGATCCTCGTCAGCAGATGGTGGTTGCGTTGGGTGAAGAGTCAACAGCAGTGCAGTTACCGATCGCTCCTATCACCGCCCCGATTGCTGCGCGTCGCGCACATTCCCTAAATCGCCAACCAAAAGGAAAAATTCGCATTCCCTTAAGTGAACTGCGCGATCTGGCTATTGAAATGGACGAGCGGGAAAAGCAAGATCCTGAGCGACGACCTGGTAATTGGGCAGATCGTTTTGAACGCTTTGACCTCATGGTATCAGAGGCTGGAAAAGGTCTGCGGAAAGAAGATGATGTCCTGGAATTAGAAGATATCAAGCACTTAATTGGTTTACCAGGGTCAGGTAAAACAACCATTCTCGTGTTAATCGCGATCTGGCTGGGACTACATGACTATAAAGCAATGTTTGTGTTTCCCTCCATTGAAGTTGCTAGACAGTACATGGCTGAGTTGGCATTTCATCAAGTTAAGGTGGGAATGCTTGTCGGACAAAGTGATGAGACTCGCCGTCGTCATGCAGACAATATTGCTGAAGCGATCGCCACAGGAAGTAATGGTGGTTTTGCCCACACCTTAGAACAGGCGGAAGTTTTTGGGATGAACTGCGTTCTACCAGCTTTTTCAACCGAGGATATGTCTAGGTGGGGCTTTGGTTTCGCACCTTGCAACGAGATATTGCAAGGCGGGGGGAAACAGGGAAAGAAGAAAAAATGTCTGTGTCCCTTATGGACAATGTGCGGTCGAAACAAAGCACCGCGAGATTTGTTGGATGCTAATATTTGGGTTGGTCATGTGCGATCGCTCGATACTCAAATATCACCTCATGCGATTCAGGAACAAGTACGATATTTTGAATTAATTGCCCGTACCTTCGACGTAGTTGTTTTCGACGAAGGCGACATGGTGCAATCAGTGTTAGATGGTTATGGGGCAGCAACCTTAAGTATTTCCGGCTCAGAGCGATCCATTCATCGGGTAATTCTAGAACAAATCCATAATCGGTTTGCTCGTGGTGAGAACTATCGATTATTTGATCGGGATGTAGAACTCTACAGTCGTGATTTGTCAGAATTTGGCAACCATAATACTTCCTTAATTACCACCCTTCAGAATATGTCTAAGTCGCGGGTGGGAGAACGCTATGAAAATCAATTATTGACTGTATTACGGATTGTTAGCGAACTATTGAATAGTTTAAAAAAATCTTCTCAGCAGGATGGTCTTGATGAACAAGAAGTCGAGCTAGGCTTTAGTAAAAGTCGGGCGCTAACTGAATTTTGGGAAGCGGCAGCATATAACGCCTTCTACGATCGCACAGGTGTTGAGAACCCTCAAGACTTTAAAGCAGATTTGTGGCCGCGGATTTTAGGCTATAACCGTGAAACCCTTGAAAAGCAATGGAAAACTCTCATTAGTCATTTCCGCCGTTACCTGGCTGAAAATCTTATTAAGCGACGTGATGCGATCGTTGAAGAAATTGCTGAATTATTTCTCAAGCTCTGTTTTCCAGATCATTCACCAACAATAGAAGCAGAAGATTTAGCTAAATTACTTATAACTGTTACTTTCGTAATTGTGGGCTACCAGCGAATTGTACCAGGAACTAGAACAATGGTTGCAGAGGGATTCATTCGTGAAACTATTGGGGAGTCAACTGCATCACCAGAACTCCGAAAATTTATTCCAGAAAGCATTTTAGGTTCATTTTCTGGAGTGGAATACAGTTTTTTCCAAGCACAAACAACACGTACTGCCACCAAAAATGTGCAATTGTCTTACATTACATTTGTTGGTGCGCCTCGAATGTTAATGCATCGCTTCCATCGGTTGTTAGACGCAGATGATGGACATCAAAGCCCAGCCGTTTTAATTACTTCAGCAACTTCATTTTTAGAAGCTAGTCCCGCCTACCACATTAACGTTGGTCCGCATTATTTACTAAAACCGCGTCAGTCAGAACATAAACCAGAACAGAGCGTTTATCGTTTCAAATGGTTTCCAGATAGTGAACGTAGTGATGAACCCCTCAAATATAGCGGTGCTGGCGAACTTCAAAACCATAATCTTAAGCGGATGGTGAATGCCCTTGTGCGTGGAGGAATTACTAAATCTGAAATTTACAAGTCCATGCGTAATTTTGATGTCAAGTTTGGTATTCGCCGTAAAGCTGCTTTAGTTGTCAATAGTTACGATCAGGCTCGCACAATCAAAAAGTATATCAATGATTATCATCCTGAAGTTGGGCGGCATACAAAGGCAATTGTTAAATCCCTCAGAGATGGAGAACAACCGACGGATTTTATTACCTCTGCTCAGTGTGAGGCATTAGGAGACGATGAAAACTGTGATATTTTAATTTTTCCCATGTTGGCAATTGGTCGAGGTGTGAACATCGTTTTTACTAAAGGGGACAGAAAACTAGATGCGGCAATCGGCTCGATTTACTTCCTGACTCGTCCTCATCCGACAAAGAATGATATGCAGCTTTTGTACAGCTTGGCAGGACGGGCAACACAAGAATTTGATAGTCGAGTTTTTAGTGAAACAGAAGATTTAAATGCGATCGCAACTTCTTGGCAGCAATCTAGAAAAGACCTTTGGAAAACTGCCAATAGATTGTTACGTGAACCCTTAATGGCTAGCCGTTTAGGCCCTGAACTGTTCAAATCGTTTACAGCTAATCAAATGGTTGCGATTTTGCAAACAATTGGGCGCGGGATGCGGAATGGATGCCCAGTATCCGTTTACTTTGTGGATGCAGCTTGGGCTAAAAATTCAGCAGAAGATAAACCCGATTCTGGGCGAGATAGTATGCTGGTGCAGATGCGAATCATTTTAGAAGAATGTGTCAACCATCCCGATCCTGTAATTCGGGAAATTTATCAAGAACTTTATGACGCATTTCTAGCACCTTTACGACGTATTGAAGGAGTAAAATACCCTGATGAATTAGCTAATTGCCAAGATTTTACAGATGAAGAAGACGGTTTCAATGATTTTTCAACACTATTAGAGATGTAAACATGAGCGACAATTTTTCTGATGAAATTGAACTTGAAGAAGATTACTCTGAAGAAGAGGAAGACGAAGAAATTGATGGTAATTTAGTTTCAGATACCTTTTATATTCAGCAAGGGCAAATCAAGCTCGTCAAGAGATTTACCCAAGCCTTCACTGTACCGGATAATCTGCGCCCAATCATAGTAGAGGGTTTTACTCTTGCTTGGACAAGGGCAGCTATGTTAGATTTTGCAGACATTCAAAAAGAAACTAATGTCAAAAATCTCCCCTATGCCTCATTTCGAGGATTTCTAGAAGTAGTACTAAAAGATGCAGCGCGAATTGAACCAGACGTAAGTCTTACGAAGTTTGCATTGAATAATGCTAAAAGGGGAAGCGATCCAGAACCTTTTGTTTACCTAAATGGTGGTAATGAAGAAAATATCAATCAAATGCTTCGCCCAATTATTAACGACTGGTTTACAAATCATCTCAGACCTTTTACAAAAAAAGAAGACATATCAACGAATATTATTGACCGCTTGCAAGATTTGCAGGAAAGAGGAGAACTTCTGAAAATTTCTCCATTTAAATCTCAAGTATTCCCTTGGAATTGGTCTAAACAGACAGGTACAACTCAGCCAAAAGATCCAACAGATAAATATGCCTATCGTGCGATAGTAGATTACGTAGCTCGTCAAATTGCTGGACAGGAGATTTTTCCAGATTTAGGGCCGATAAAACGTATTATTTCCAGTAATTCTGGGATTGTAGAATTGATGACCGATCCGATAACCTTACCTGACACAAAAGGAAAATTCAGTTTTGTGGTGAGCTTGGAAGTTGTGACTTATCCATCTTTGCCTCAACCTTTGGTGAAAGTTGAGGTTTCCAAACGTCGCTGGTTCACTCAATTAAAAGCTCCTAAATATGACCGTAGGAATATTAGCGGTTTCATATTTTATCAAGACTATCACGATCGCGCCTTTAGCTATCGAGTAAAATGCGAGCAAGATAAAAATAACAAGCAAGAGAAGAAGAATTGGTGTTGGGTGACAGATACAGATTTTGAAATCCTGCGGAGAGAATTGAAACTGCCTCTGGAATCTTTTGATGGGCAACAAATCGCTTTGGGCAAAGCCTCTACTGATAGCTGTGAGGTAGTTCTAACTTACCGTAATGGACTTCAAGATAATTCAGAAGAAGACGAAAATACTTCAGAAGGATACGGTATTGAGACAGGTGTACCAGAGATTGATAAATTAGATGCTTTGGAAGCGATCGCTAAAATTCTTAACCCATTGGGAATAAAAGTATTCGATAAATACTCTCTTGTAAAATCCAGCCATAATCTGGATGAGGCAAAGAAAGTATCACGCATAATTAATCTCCCTACATTGCTTGGTGGTGTTTTGGAAGCTCTCGAAACCAATTCAGACTTCGAGCTTACTGCGAAATACCTCGATCAACTCAACGACAGTCAAATCGATAGCTTGCTACGTAAACACTTTGACATTCGTTTAGAAGAGATTGAGTGGGGAAGAAAAGCTCTTCAATTTAATGGATTTACGCTGAATCAAACAAATGCTCTCCAAACCATTATTCAGGCAAACCAAGCAGCGATACAGCGACTATATCCTAATGAGCAACCAAGACTGTTTATATTTTATGAAGCTGATTTAGAGACACAAGCAAAGCTATTGCAGAAAATTACTAAAGTTTTGTGGGGAAATACGCTCGAAATTCTTATTAATCGCTTGCCAGCAAATACTCACGATCCACGAGAAATTTTACCTGGAAAAGACTTGAAAAATAAGGAGCGATCGCGCCAACGAATTGAAGCATGGAAATCCACTGCAAAACAGATTGAAGACCCCAATAAGCCAACTTTCTCCTTGATAATGGCACGGCAATTTTACCCAGATCCTACTGGAAAAAACACTGTTAAACCTGACGATAAAGTTAATAAACCTTCAACCCGCCAAGCACTTGCAAAAATTGGTAGTGGCGTGCAATTTCTTCTACCCATTGCAAAGACACGTAAAACAAAGCATCTCAAACTCGCAGACTTCTCCCATCGGATGCAGTCGGCTCTGAAAGATTTGTTCTCAGCTCATTCTGGTCGGATTGATGGTGTAAAAGAAAAAGTTGACAAGTACTTGCAAAATATCCCACCAGAAGCTAGACCAAAAGAAATTTTAGGGTTCACAATCGTCCGTAAACAAAGGGGTCGCGTTCGTGGTGTTATTGAGAATACATTTTTAGCAGTGGTAATGCGCCTCAACGTAGATACAGGAAAATGTGAGCTTTGCTGTGCTTACGAGAAAGGAAATTTAGTAATTAGCCCGTGGTTTAGCTTTTCTGATGCACTAGCTTTTATTGCCCAACTTACTCCAATCAAACTGGCTGATAAGCGTAATGTGTCAAAAACTCGATTCATGGACTTTGTAAAACAGATTGTTTCTAATTCTGTGGAAGATGGGATGCAACCATTGGTTATGATTGATTCTTCCAACTGCGTCCAACTATGGTCTTGGCTTAAAGATGAGGAAATAAATACTAATCAAATTAACCTTGGCCAGCAGCATCAATATATGCAGAATGAATGGCAAAGCGCTCGTCTAATTCGTATTCGCCAAGAACTTGCCCCTGGAATTATTGAGAAAAAAGCCCGACATTTAATAGAGACTTCTTTAGAAGATACCAAAACTAAAGAAGAACTCAACAAATTGCCGCCTACATTTAAAATAGATTCAGCATCTAGTTCGACTGGATTATTCCGACTCAGCGCTACTAACCAAACTGGATGTATGGCTTATCTATCTGTGGCACGTGAAGCAGCACATCAATATCCACGCGGGCAAAGTTGTTATCGCTCAACCCAGACCCTTGTTAAAAAAACTGATGCTTCTAAAGAGCCAATTTATAACAAGGCTGGGTTAAACGTATATCAACTCTCAACAAAAGCTCCATTTCTGGGTCGCTGGCCAACTCCCAACCCCCTGGAGATTGTTGTTACCTTGAGACAGCCAGAAGATAATCCTGATGATTTAGCGGCTCTTGTAGAATCATTGCGTTATGGCTTTGGTCACTACAGCGATTGGACAGGTTTACCTGCTCCCCTATTTTTTGAGCGTGTTGTACGCGACTATATCAGTGATTTTGCGATCGCAGATGAGGATATTGAATCGGAGCAAGATTAAATATCTTGCCAGTGAAGAAAGAGGCTACTAATAAATTTACAACTTGAAAAAGGTATTATTTGCAATCAAGCTAAACTTGCAGAAATAATGCATCGGGATGCATTGGCATTGTAAAAGGACGCATTAACAATGTATTCCAATGCGTTGGCATTGTAAAAGGACGCATTAACAATGTATTCCAATGCATTGGAATTGTAAGGGGACGCATTAACAATGTATCCCGATGCATTAACATTGCAGGGGGATGCATTAACGATGCATCCTGATGTATTGGCATTGCAAGGTATTGCCAAATTTAATCCGCTACGAATTAATGAAATGCTGTACTTAACAAGCCAAAGTTAGCACTCTAACCTAAAACTTGAGTTTATTGAGCTTGCTGAAATCCCAGAACAAGCCCAAAAGCTGGTTGGAATAGTGTGACTGACATAGAGATATCAAGCAGCAGTTAGGACAGGAGAGTACTACTTTGAATTGGGTATAACCCGTATGGTCTATGCCTTTAAGTGACTTTTATAAATTTTATAATATAAGGAAGACTTAAAAATAACGCTTCAATTATATGAAAATACTCTCATCAGAGCTAGTCCATTTGGGATTTGGCAAATATGTGCGTTCTGACCAAGTAACAGCAGTTACACCAATAGAAGAGGAGCGAGGCCCAGGGCGACGAACCTTTGTTCATGTTCAAGGGCAAAGCGATCCAATTATCGCCTCTCGCGCTGAAGATACCATTGTGCGTGATTTAGTACAGGAACCACACGAGGTTACTCAAGCCCGTCAGCAGCAGGAAATTCTTCAAGATTTATTGGTTAATTTAGCTAATGTTAATTCAACTGTGCGTCGAATTAACCGTGATGAAGGTAGTTTGGATCTTGATTTGTTAGAACGACGAATTAAGCAAGTCCTTGAAAATTAATTGCAGGAATCAGCAAACTAAATAACGGAGAAAGATATTGCTGAATACCATTACAGACCAAGTTTCAGTATCAGATACACAAACAAGATCGCCAAGGTTGTGGATACCTGAACGGGTACTGTTTACACCTGCTGCCTTAAATGAGGTTTGGAGGCAGCAGATTCTTGAACGTGTGCAGTCTACTCAACTTACCAATAGAAGAACTATTACAGAACCGCCTGAAGGGACTACATGGTGAGTCTGAGCGGGATACTTACAACATTGCCAAGCGTACCTTAGCAGTGGTTACTGCACCACCCAGTTCTTTTAAACTGAGTCCTATTCCACCTTCTGCCGATTGGCAGTTTCACATTGCCGAAGGTTGTCCGGCTCACTGTCAATACTGCTACTTAGCTGGTAGCTTATCTGGGCCACCTGTCATCCGCGTTTTTGCCAACTTACCGCAGATATTAGAGAATTTAGCTAACTACGAGCAACAGAGTAAAACCACAAGTTTTGAAGTTAGCTGTTACACAGATCCATTGGGTATTGAGCATTTAACTGGAAGTCTTGCTGAATGTATCCGTTACTTTGGCACTCGTACCAATGCACATCTACGTTGGGTATCAAAGTTTGATGCTGTGGATGGATTACTAGATTTACCACACAATGGGCATACTCGCTGTCGGATGAGCGTTAATGCCGCACCGATTTCTGGTAAGTTTGAAGGTGGCACAGCATCCGTAGCATCCAGACTGAATGTATTGTGACGGTTGGCGCTACCACAAGAGCGTGGCGGTGGCGGTTATCCAGTAGGCTTGGTTATCGCGCCAATTATGCCAATAGACGATTGGCAAATGCACTATAGTAGTTTGTTTGACCAGATAAACGAGGCACTGGATTTTGATTGTAACCTTACCTTTGAACTAATCTCGCATCGGTTCACACCAGGGTCAAAAGAAGTTTTACAAACTTGGTATCCGCAATCAAAATTAGAGATGGATGAGGCAAAACGCAGTGTCAAGCGTAATAAGTTTGGTGGGACGAAGTATGTTTACGATAAAGATACAATGAAGGCGTTGCGTTGCTTTTTTGAGAGTGAGATTACTAAACGCTTTCCAAATGCTGAAATTCTTTATTGGACTTAGTAGATCATTTAACTCAAATACAGTTTGAGCAAATTAATTATTGGCAAGAGAGCGATTGATATGTTATGCGATCGCTCTCTTTTCAGGTTAAAGCCGTAACACAATGCCAGGATGGGCGGAGTCCTTCGCTCATCCTGCCTCCCCTACTTAAGATTTACCTTATAAATGGAAATGGTTTCTTATCTTTAAAACCTAGTTTGTCTACTGCACAAGATGAAATCTCCTGTAAATAGAGCGATTACAACTTCGACTTACACCATACCTGGGTTTGGCTACGACCACTCAAAGCGAGATAATTTGGGCAGACGACAGGCGGCGTTATAAATTAATAAGTGTATCTGCAATACCGGACTTGTTCTGGCTTAGTCTCAATAGCAAAGGTTTGGAGATGTTCACTTTATCAGAAACTTCTATCCTGGCGGCAATCCTACTGGTAGCTTTAGGCATTTTGGGCTGGGGCTTTTATCGCGCCAGACCTTTTGGTAAACTGGGAATCTTAGCCTGGTTACAGTCGGTGGTGTTGATGACTCCCTGGCTTTTGTTTTTTGGATTGTTTGCCGCAGGGATTTACATCAATATAGCGGGTATATTGTTCTTAGTGGTGACATCCGCCGGATTGTACGTCTATTTGGGCAGACAGTTGCGCGCAGCTGGGCAAGATACCATCCTCAAGCAACGTGCAACCGAAAGACTCGCTGCTGCTTCCTCTCTGGAAGCAAATTCCTCACAATTAGCAGTCGCACAACTGAAAGCGGAGATCCCGCCAATACCGGAAGATGACTTGAATGCAATTAAAGGCATTTTTGGTATCGATACATTTTTTGCCACAGAAACTATCGCCTACCAAGATGGAGCTATTTTCAAAGGTAATTTGCGGGGAGAACCAGAAGAAACTCACAACCGTCTAACTGCAAGTTTACGGCAACGCCTTGGCGATCAATATCGCCTATTTTTAGTGGAAAATACAGACGGCAAACCAGTGGTGATCGTCCTACCCAGCCGCAACGATCCCCGGCCGATGTTGTTATCGCAAAAAGCTTTTGCAGGTATTCTGTTGATAGCAACCATTGCTACTAATTTAGAAGCTGCGGGATTACTGCTGAATTTTGATTTCTTTGGTAATCCAGGGCGGTTTCAAGAAGCTTTGCCCATAGGTGCTGGAATATTTTCGATTTTAGTAGCTCACGAAATCGGTCATTGGTTACTTGCCCAGCGTCACCAAATTCGCCTTAGCTGGCCCTTCTTTCTACCCGCAGTGCAAATTGGCTCTTTTGGTGCAATTACCCGCTTTGAGTCTCTGTTGCCCAACCGCAAGGTATTATTTGATATCGCCTTAGCCGGGCCAGCCGCAGGTGGTATTGTCTCTTTGTTAATGCTGGTGACTGGCTTGCTGCTTTCCCACCCAGGTAGTTTATTTCAATTGCCCAATCAGTTTTTCCAAGGGTCGATTTTGGTGGGAAGCTTGGCGCGAGTTGTCCTTGGTTCAGCCTTGCAGTCATCTCTGGTAAGTGTTCATCCCTTAGTGATAATTGGTTGGCTGGGGTTAGTTATCACCGCTTTGAACTTAATGCCCGCAGGACAATTAGATGGTGGGCGCATTGTTCAGGCGATTTATGGACGCAAAACCGCAGGACGCGCCACGATCGCAACTTTAATTTTACTGGCAGTAGTATCTCTCGGTAATATGATTGCCATGTACTGGGGGATCGTGATTTTATTGTTGCAACGGGATCAAGAACGCCCCAGTTTGAATGAAGTCACTGAACCTGATGATACTAGAGCCGCTTTGGGGCTTTTGGCTCTATTCTTGATGATTACCACGCTTCTACCCCTAACTCCCGCCTTGGCTGGGCGTTTGGGAATAGGATAGTGTTTATGGAGCCTACACCCAAACAAGCAATATCCGCAATTCGGGTGTGTGCCCAACTTACCAGGGTTTACAAAGGAATAGACCTTATAAGATTAGACGAGTGCACCAGAAATGTTTATATCTTGGCGAATAATTCAATCGAAGCTGAGATAATACCAACTGGAGAAATTCTTTGGTTATGACAAAACCTAACTTTCAACAAATGCCTTTAGAGCAGTTAAGAACTTATATTTTGGAGCATCGCAACGACGATGAAGCATTCTATATCTACATCGACAGGAGACGTGCCCAATCTCCAAAACAGGTTCCAATGACAATTGAGGCGGCGGAGGCTGATTTACAGAGACGGTTTGGACAGCAAGCTAGTTAAAAGACCACGACAGATTCTTAAGTGATTGTCGGTGAACTTTCACTTAAATTAAGCGATGTGTTCACCGACAGCTAATGAGGAAAATTAACTCAAAGGTTTCCAACCTGCTAGCAGATTCGGGTAAACCGTTGGTGTGGGAAAAATATTCTGGAAGCCAGTTTGACGCTCTTGCGGCTTTTCTTTGCTCATATTCCAAAGGGTTTCATAGAAAAAGAAAGAGACTCCGGCAAAATTACGATCGCGTACTTTTTGCACTCGTGTCTGAATCTGTTGTATGGGTATTGCTCTGTTTTTCAAACCAGCTAAAATGCCGATACTCACAGGGATATGACTGCGTGCTGCTTTGACTTCTGGATACTCTAATTCACTAATAAAAAAATCCAAGTCCTTACTATATACCTGCAATACCAACTCTTCAATCAGTCCCATCCGCTCCCATTTCTGCCAGTCTGCTAAAAGGAATTCATAAGAAAGACGTTGAGGATTAGGTGAAACTGAAACAAGACAGTCTTTTTTAGTGGCTTTGATGGCTGTAAATACCCGCTTCATAAAGTCGGTAATTTTGTTAGCTCTCCAACGTACCCATTCTGGGTCTTTAGGGTTCACGGAGGGAGCTTTACCACGGTGTTCTTTTTTGTATAACGCTACTGTGTAGGCATCGTAGCCTAATTCTGATGGCAAGCCAAAATGGTCGTCAAATTGAATACCGTCAATATCGTAGTTTTTGACGATTTCAACTATTAGATTTTGAATGAATTGTTGCACATCTGGGCGAAAGGGATTTAGCCAAACCCTGTCATGTGTGCCTTCTTTGACAATTTGTATACCGTTGCTGCGATTGGTAAGCCATTGGGGACGATTTTTAGCTAAAAGCGAATCAGCAGGAGCCATGAAGCCAAATTCAAACCAGGGAATCACGGTTAACCCTTTTTTATGTCCCTCACTGACAATTTCTTTGAGCATATCTCGCCCTTGCAGTCCAGGTGTGGGATCGAGCGATCGCCCAATAACTTTACCTGCAACTTTGCTGGGATAAAGTGTATAACCCCAATTCCACACAGTAGGATAGACGGTGTTAAAGTTTAATTCATCAAGAGTTTGTAAGGCATTCTTCAAACGATCGCGCTCAAATAACACGTCACTATCAATATTTGTTAACCACACCCCCCTTAACTCAGATGCAGGCGTTGACGGCAGCTTAATTTGAGCGTTCAATGGGAACGACAACATCACTGTAGCGATCGCACTCAAGGTAAGCATAACGACAAACAAAAGAGACTTTCTACTTTGGCGAATATTCCACCAAGAAGAAAACTCAACACACCACTTTACAAACCTTTTCATCATTATTTAAAATGTCTCTGTCACTGAAGCAAACATCGACATGATAACTAATATTTATGCTTAACCTTTGTTTCCTGCTCTAAAAAGAGATTGCCAATATCAAATAAAAGTTGCATAGTACCTCGATAGCCTACCTTGGTGAACTGACCATAATCTAAACGGTCAAAAATGGGAATCCCTTGACGGTAGAGAGGAATTTTTAAACGTTGAGCGATCGCTACTCCATGAGAGTTGGTAATTAGTAAATCAGACCCAACCGCCAATTGCTCAAAGTCTTCCAAATCGCCGATAGTGACGCTAGGAATCGGAAGTTTTTCTAATAGAGGAAAGCGTGTTGTTGTCACTGCTGAGTGAATCTGAACTCCTAGCGATCGCAAAAAAGAAACTGTGGACCAAAGTAAATCTGGTTCCAGCGCCAAAGAAACTCGCTTGCACCCAAAGTAAAAGTGATTCTCCAACATCACGTGTTGTAACTGACGGCGCTGACGGCGGTATTTCTCTGGTACGCTGACACCACTGATATCCGCCAATGCTTGCAGAAATTTATCTACTGCTGCTAATCCCGTCAGTTCACTAAATACCTCATAAGGTATATTGAATCTCTGCTCCAAAATTTGCGCCCCACCCCGCATACTATCACCTAGTGCCAAAGTGAATACAGAACTACCAATTGAGCGCAACTGTGCCAAAGTCGTGCCATTAGCTGTAATGGCACTAGAAGAATCTTCTATATGACCATCTAATGAGCCAGAAAGGTCAGGTACAACAATAGGTACGAGTCCAAAAGAGGTAACAATCTCTTTGATTTCCTGTACATCTCCTGGTGTGAAAGCAGAACTCGCCAAAATAGTGATTTGTGTGGGATAAGCGTTTTGCTTGTCGCTTTTTTGAGGAATTTCCCTGACTATACTTTCAACTGCACCAGCAAAGCCATCCTGTAATGTACCTTTGAAATCTGGTGTAGAGACAAGCACAATTGGTAGATAATCCAATTCTGGGTGACTGTGGCGAATCTCCTTGACAAAGCGCCCCATATCATCACCTCTGGTTTCCACAAGTCCAGTGCTACAAAGACCGATAATTTCTGGTTTGGATCTCTGCACTAAAGTCAAGATTGCTTCTTCAACTCTTTCCTCGCCACCCAAAATGGTTGCAACTTCAGTCATCGCTGTACTGGAAAGGGGAATCGTCTGACGGAAATGTTGTACTAATACCGCTTTAGTCAAAGCAGTACAGCCTTGAGAACCGTGTAATAAAGGCATGATTCCCTTCAACCCCAAAAAGGCTAAAACTGCACCCACAGTTTGGCTTTGCTTCAGGGGATTAACTGCAACAGATGTACTCGTAACGCTAATAATCGCCATCAAATATCCTCCTCAGAAGAATTTCCTGCTGACCACGGGGCTGGCTGGTATACTTGCTCCCACACAGGGTTGTAAAAAGCGGCATACAGTTCTCGTGCTACCTCTAAGATTCCTATATAGCCTGCATAGGCATGATTGCGTTCTTGATTAATGTCTAGAAATGGAATCCTAGCAGTGAGAGAGGTGTCTTGATGGCGTTTCTCAGCAATTAACATATCAGCTTGATTTTCGTTAATTATCTGTAAAATTTCTTCAGGAGTATTTTGTTCTAGAATTATGCCATCTTGCTCCAACAAACTTTTGACTCTAATTTGATCCTCCTCAGTATGATTCTTAGTAAGAATAGCAATAACTTCCATCCCCAATTTTTTAGCAGCAAAGATAATCAACCAACTCTTGAAACTTCCAATAGAAAGGATAATGCGCTTACCTTGCAATCGGGTAATATACAGAGCGAGTTTTTCATCTATTGCAGCAGTTTCTTCTAAAATTAACTTTTCTGTACGTTCCTGCAAATCAGAATTACCTAACTTTGCCGCAATATTCCTTAAACATTGATTGATTGACTCTATACCATAAATAGACTCTTCAATATAGGGAATGCCATATTTTTTTTCCATCCCTTTTGCCACGTTAATGAGTGCTTTGGAGGAGAGTATGACGTTAAGTTGGGCACGATGAGCATAGCAAACTTCTTTGTAGACAGCATCACCTGTAATTTTTGCCAAAACTCTGATACCTAATTTCTCCAATAACGGTAGAACATTCCATATTGCACCTGCGATGTTATGTTCACCAATTAGGTTGATGTCATCAGGTGTACTAGTCTCTGGTTCAGCTGTTCCAATAACGTGTTCTAGCATTGCTTCACCAGCGACACGGTTGCCCAAATTTTGGTTCCCAATGAATCCAGGACAATGTACAGGGATAGTAGGTATTCCTGTTTTCTCGGTGGCATCTTTGCAAACTCCCTCGATATCATCTCCAATCAAGGCTGTGATGCAAGTGGAGTAAACAAATACCGCCGCAGGTTTGTAGCGTCTTGCTAATTCTAAAATGCCTTTGTACAGCTTTTTGGCTCCACCGAAGATGATATCATTCTCATCGATGTCGCTGGTAAAGCGTATTTTGTACAGCATCGAACCAGAGGAGAGACTGCTGTAACTTCCCCAAATACTGGCAGCACAGCCACTTGGCCCGTGAACTACATGAGCAGCATCGGTGATTGGTACTAAGGTAATCATTGCACTATCAAAAGCACAACTCCCTTGAGTAGTTCCAGGTTGGGGTAATTGTGTAGAAGACTTTTTTTTCTTTTGTTTCTGCTGCTGAGAAGCATCTTCAGAATTGGAGTTACTGAGCGAATCGTTAATTTTTCCTGGGGTGGGATTCATTGGTTTGGTGACAATAAGTAGAAGTTACTAGGTGTTAAGTGAATTTCAAAAAGCTTTCATAGGATTTTCGTTTATTAACCGTGTATCTAAAGGATAGAATAAAAGGGAATGAGAAAGAGATTTTCCCATCCCCTAAAACATAAACATCAACTAGGTTAGAGAAGGAAACAACAAAAACATGAACTAGACTATTAAAGTATTAATGTTGCTGTGTAGACCTTGGTAGATTAGTGTTAGCACGGTGAAGTTGAAACAAACAAAAGTTAAGATTGGCTATTCGATTACCTCCATTTTAAAGGATTTTTTAGGAGTAATGAGTGCTGAGTCCTGAGTAAGAAGTAATGAATAAGTAGTACTAATGAATCTTCCCACTTTCAGCCGAGTCATTCGCTACTCAAAACTAATTTGATGCTTAGTCGGTCTAATTTTACTTTTTACTCAGCACGGGCTAAACCTTAGCTATCCGCTAATGTTACTCAGCACTCAAAACTGTTTTGGTGAGAGGGTGGGCAAAATAGCCCACCTGATATTTACTCTGTATTTAGCACCTGAGTCAGACAAAGAACCTTATTTCTTTTAACTACCAGAAACTATTTCTACGTTTCCTTTTTTCAGTGCTTCTAGTGCTTCGCCTTGAGCGTCTTCTAGCTTCTTCTCACCATCTGCTTGAGCGTTGGCGGCACTTATCAGTTTTGCAGCATTTTCTTCACTTTCGAGAATACCAAATTCAATCAACAAATCTTCTAGCTCGTCCATCTCAATAGGTGTGGGAACGGCAAAATTTGTATTGTTGATAATCTTGTCTGCTAATGTCCGGTATTCATTAGCTTGATTGCTATCGGGTGCATACTCGTTGACAGTCATCCGGCGCAATTCTGCGTGTTGCACAATGTTGTCGCGGGGAACAAAGTGAATCATGTGAGTACTCAATCTGGCCGCCAATGTGCTAATCAGTTCGTCTTCTCTATCAGTATTACGACTATTACAAATTAGACCTGCCAAGCGCACGCCACCAGTATGGGCATACTTAAGAACACCACGAGAGATGTTATTAGCAGCAAACATCGCCATCATTTCACCGGAGGTAACGATGTAGATTTCTTGGGCTTTACCTTCACGGATTGGCATCGCAAAACCACCGCATACAACGTCGCCTAATACGTCGTAGGATACGAAATCTACATCTGAGTAAGCGCCGTTTTCTTCGAGGAAGTTGATGGCGGTGATGATACCGCGACCGGCGCAACCTACACCAGGCTCAGGGCCACCAGATTCCACGCATCTGATATCCCGGAAGCCAGTAATTACCACTTCTTCGAGTTCGATGTCTTCCACAGCACCCCGTTCAGCAGCCAAGTGCAGCACGGTGGTTTGGGCTTTACAGTGCAGAATTAAACGAGTGGAGTCAGCTTTAGGGTCACATCCGACAATCAAGATGCGTTTACCCACTTCTGCCATTGCAGCAAGGGTGTTTTGAGAAGTGGTAGATTTACCAATACCACCTTTACCGTAAAAAGCAATTTGTCTAATTTTTTCGTCGGACATGATGATTGATCCTGTAATTGTTTGTTTGGTGGGTCTTTTGGTTTATGAGGCGTTGGCACAAAGTGCTGGAGGTACTCGCACTGTAAAATTACAGCAGTGACCTTATGTAAAACGTCGTTGGAGGCGCTCGTTCTACAGCAAAAAGAGTCCGAATCCATAACATATTCAAGTTTTGGTCAGTTTTCGTTGGCCATTAGTCATTATTTTTTCTGACTAATGGCTAGAGCGATAAAACATCACTCAAGGGATATTGCAAGTATTACCATCCGCTCACTCAAATGATTTCTCTAGCGGTAGTAATACCAATTGGAAAAAAGAAAGCTACAAATTCCAAGCCGGAAACTTAAATTCAATCCGAATTACGAATTCAGCATCATCAGTTGTTGTAATCTCCTGAAGGTTGCTCATACCTAAAGAGTGGTTGCAGCAGGATTTAAATTTACGCCAAGTTTTCCCTAAACCACACAACCAACCATTGCAATCCACTCTAAACAGTCGCTACAACTTCTCCGATTTTGCTGATATCGTAACCGCCGAGAATTTCAAATTGGGAGTGAACCATCCGATGTCCCAAAGTACTGAGCAACTGCTGTACAGGTGCTTCTTCCAAATATTCCTTGAGAATCACCAAATCATATCGTGACTGTTTTAAAGGGATAAATCCCAGCCCAAAAGCGGTAGCTACAGAGCTTGTACTCATACCAGCATCGGCAATTCCTCTGACTACAGCTTGGGCAACATCTTGGTGATTTTTGAGTATATTGTCAAAACCCTGAACAGCATTGAACGGTATCTGCTCTTTTTGGAGTGTTTGTTCCAAAAGCATCCGACTACCGGAACCTATTTCGCGGTTGACAATAGTCACTTCCCCTGCCACTAAGTCAGTAACTGTTCTAATTCCCATTGGGTTCCCTGACTTCAATAAAAGTCCCTCCTCCCAGACACCAAGGGTAATCAGAACTGCTTCCCTGCCAGCCAGAACATCTCGAACAAAGGGAGTATTATACTCACCAGTCTCAGGATCGTACAAATGCATCCCCGCGATGTGCGCCTCACCTCTGCATAAACTGTGCAATGCAGCCATGCTATTGGCAAAGTTATATTGGACTCGCAGTTGGGGATGCCAGCGTTCGGTGGCTCTTGCCCATAGCGAAATCACAGGGGCACAACCAGCAATCACAACGGTGTTGTGAAGTGTGTCGAGATTATCGTCTAGTAGCCTGACTCGAACTTTATTTGTACCTGTTTGGCTAATGCTTTCACCATCAGCCGGAATCATATCTTGGCGAAAAGCATCCTTGCCAATTAAGGGATAAGCTATCCATTGTCCTCCCACACGAGCCATGCTAACTCGTAGTTGCTGACCATTAGGAACAGGTTTGGCAAGAACAGCTTCAATTTCAGGTAAATCCCGCTCTAACCAGAATAGATCCTCAACTTGACAGCCAAGCGCTTTGGCCAAGCGAAGTGTTATGGCTACTGAGGGAGCATATTGCCCCGACTCTACACCACTAATAGTTTGACGAGTCACATTAGCGATGTTAGCCAAATCTTGTTGGCTCATGCCTAAGCGAGTTCTAATGGACTTCAAGTTATTACGGAGGTCACTATCCTGCTTCATTGGCTTTGTCTCTTGGTTTCAAAAAGCCGTAGCGGATTTAACAAAATATCTGCCAAGGCGAAAGTCTAGTCTTTGAGTTTATATCATTTCTCTTTGAAGACTTTTTGTGCTTTCGCTGTCTTGATTCCCCATATAAAAAGACTATCACAGAAATGGCCAATTTGCTTGCGAAGCGCAAATTATTTTGGCGGGTGTTTGCTTTTTACTTGTTATCTTGGCTTAAAAGCCCCAAATTCCAATAAACAGAGCATTTATTTAGTAGCAATTTTTTACCAACTAAATTGGTAAAAAGTAGCATTTAATACAGTTTTAGAGATTAGTTTCAGCTTTGATGCTTGATAGGCGAGTAATACAAACAGTAGAAAACATACCAACCAATGAGAGTTCTTTGGGGTAAATTTTACCCTGACGAAAAATTACCTATTTGACTAAAGTAAATATGCACATAGCATCAGCAAAGAATTGCTGTTTTAAATTTTTGCATAATCAATTAGGTATTTACTAAAGTATGCAACAGATGGCAACAAAGTAATGGAGAGAGTAATGATTACCGAAGAAGATTTAGCCCAGCAATTTAACGTAATTATTGAACACACTCACCCACGGGTATGGAACCTGTTAAGCCAATGTTATGTGAAGATAATCAATCCTCATCCTCACTTGACAAGAGTGAATATAAAAACATGCATCCGCCATGCGAAATACATTGGTATTTATTGCCCTGATAGACTAATTAGTGCTGTAGTAGAACAAAAAAACCTACTCAAAGAAGTGGCAGAATACTTGGGGCTAGTTGAAATTGTTTGCTTGAATGCCAATAACTTGATGCGCGATCCCCTCTCAAATCTCAAGCAAGCTTATCCCCAGTTGTGGTTAGAGTTATTGTGGATTGTTACTCAAGAAGAATAACCTAGTAAACTCGATTTTTCTGCAATATTCAATCTGCAAAAAATCATAATTTCTAATCTTCACCGCAGCTTCGTTACTTTTGAAGCTTGCTAAAAACTTATGAATCAACCATGCCTACATCCAGATGATTTGCCTTCACCTCAAACAATCAAGCTGAGTGAAATACTATTCAGACAGCTTGAAGAAGCAACCAAAAAAAGCTTTTTCCTATCGTGCGATCGCATGACACGGATTTTGTTATCGAGTTGTCATTGGTATTTCCAAATCAATAGTGGTGTTTTGACGTTGATCCTGATTTGTAATAATATGGAAAGTTATCGCAATATCATGAAAACTGTTCCCCACTTTGCCGATCGCTTAAAACAGTTTGCCAATAGAGCTAAAATTACTGTCAGTTCTCCAATTGACAAAGGTATACCGTGGGTACTCAGCATAGATAATGTCTTACCTGAAGGGGACTTGCCCAGTACCTGATAGATAAACCAGAAAAATTGCGATCGCCCTTCCTCCTGAACATCGGCGATCGCGCCGAAAAAGTCCGTTAAGCCTGTCCCAAACCACAGCAAGGTGTTTAAGTGCTTTGTATCTGCTTATTTACCTAATTGGCAGGATAGGGATGAAAATACTTTAGGAAAAACAACTTGAGCTAAAAAAAGCCATATTCATTGGTATCTAATCCTTGTGATTCCAGTTGGGAGATGTTGGGGAAATATTTGGGGTAAAACTGGGGTAATGTAAAAGGGTCAAGATGTTTACAAAGCAGCTGTGTTAAATAAAAATTATGTCGTCCGATCAAAGTAGATTTTATCCTGCGACGACGATGGTCTTCTAAATAAGCATTAGCTTCTATAATTGCCAATTGACACACGGGTGTAGATCCGTTAAACGGATTTTGCGCTCCTTTATACCCTATATTGTCAAGTTAGGCGCTTATATCTTGTATATAGATAACTTTTACCCTCACGACTGGAGAGCAAAATCTTGGGCATAGAATTACGCAGTTTCGTATTTCTCGACAACCTGCAACCTCAACATGCAGCATATATGGGAACAGTAGCCCAAGGCTTCTTACCATTACCAGGAGATACATCACTGTGGATTGAAATCTCTCCTGGTATCGAAATTAATAAGATTACGGATATAGCCCTGAAATCTGCCTCTGTCCGTCCGGGAGTACAGGTAGTTGAACGACTATACGGACTATTAGAAGTTCATTCTAGCTCCCAAGGCGAAACCAGAGCTGCTGGTCAAGCTATTTTGGCGGCCCTGGGAGTCAAAAGAGAGGAATGTCTGAAACCGCGTGTTATTTCTAGTCAGATTATCCGCAACATCGATGCTTATCAAACACAACTGATTAATCGCACGCGCCGGGGACAGCTACTACTAGCAGGTCAAACGCTGTATGTATTAGAAGTGGAGCCTGCTGCTTATGCCGCACTGGCTGCCAATGAAGCAGAGAAAGCAGCGAGGATTAACATTCTTGAAGTTCAAGCTGTAGGTAGCTTTGGACGGCTTTACTTAGGTGGACAAGAACAGGATATTCTAGCAGGAGCAGCGGGAGCATTAACGGCCATTGAAAGTGTCGCTGGTCGGGTAAATTTTCTGGGTGGGCGTCAGGAGTAAAGGAGAGAAAATGGTAAATCGAGAGCATCTAACTTTACTCAAAGCAGGTGCAGTTACATGGATTGAGTGGAGAAAGAAAAATCCCCAGATTGAACCAGACCTCAGCGCGGCTAATTTGCAAGGCGATAACCTTAGAGGCGCAAACCTCCAGGGGGTAAACTTGAGAAGAGTTGATTTGGGTAATGCTTTACTTGTGCGGGCAAACCTCAGTGGTGCTGACCTCAGTAGTGCCAACCTCTATAGAGCCTTCCTGAATGAAGCTAACCTGAGTGCAGCTAACTTGAGTGTTGCTAACTTGAGTGGCGCTATACTCATGCAGGCAGATTTGAGTCATGCAAATTTGATTGGAGCTGACTTGAGTCAGGTGGATCTTAGAGGCGCTGCGATCGCATCTGCTAATCTAATTGGCACTGACTTAAAAGGCGCTAACTTGAGAGATGCCGATTTAGGTGCAGCTAAGTTGATTCGGGCTAACCTATCTTTTGCCAACCTTATTGAAGCTAACTTGATTGCGGCTGACCTCAGCGAGGCGAGTTTGTACGAAGCAGAAGTTTTAGGGGCTTATCTTTACAAAGCTGACCTATACAAAGCTAATCTGACCAAAGCTCACCTCAGTGGTGCATACCTATTGCGGGCTAACCTAAGTGAAGCTGATTTGAGTCAAGCTGACTTAAGTTGGACTAACCTTAGAGGCGCGAATCTGGCAGGGGCGAATCTCAAAGGAACTAACCTTAGAGGAGCCGACATTCGGGGAGCTAACCTCAGCGGCGTAAATCTTCAAGAAACAATTATGCCTAACACTTCAACACACTGTTAGTTTACAAGAACAAGGAATTGACGTTTAGATTCATTTTTTGGGGCATTTCTTCCCACAATAACTATATAAAATTTATGTAAAGCTTAACTGTTATTAAGCTCAAAATGTTTTAGATAATTTATAAATTTAACTTATATATTTTCAGATGTATTTCATTAATAGAAAAGTATTTTTTTTCCAAACTAAAATTTATATTGAAACCTAACTTAACAAAAATGTCGTATTCAGCTAAAAAATCTTGTAATCTTTACTAAAAAAAATAGTATATTTTCACAAAGCTTAATTAAAGGTTACAAATTTTTCTAACAGTACTAAAAATTAAAGAATTTACATTTTTAAGATTTGGTAAAGGATTTGACGTAACCTTTCATTCATGATAATAAATAATTATATGAGAGTTGAAAATCAAAAAGTCTGGTAAAAATAAGTAATTAAAACAGATTAATTTTGAACCAATTACTTATTATCATTCACATAATCAAACTAACCAAATCAATAACTAATATTTTCTCAGTGTATTGGTATTAATTAGGTTAGCAAAAATATCTGTATTTAAACTTACGGTTGTAATTAATCAATATTAAACTTATG
The DNA here is from genome assembly GCF_036917555.1 of Nostoc sp. Classification (GTDB taxonomy): domain Bacteria; phylum Cyanobacteriota; class Cyanobacteriia; order Cyanobacteriales; family Nostocaceae; genus Nostoc. Next base: position 25,084 of record NZ_JBALDD010000020.1, read on the forward strand.
AAGAGTTATTTCCAAAATTAACTGATTATTTTATTAAGAAAATCATGAATAACACTAAATTATCTAACTATATGAAAGGCAGGTTTATCGGTAAGTTTGCTACTAAAACGCTGTTATTTACAATAACACTGTTATTTACAATAGTTTTATTAAATCATAGCACTACTGGAGTAAATGTTGTACCACAAACCCTGCGTTCTGATATTAAAGTCCGCAATATTATTAATACATTATCAGTCTCTCCTTCAGTTCGGATTGTAAAAGATCCACGAAACAATACCCTCTATTACCTCAAACTAAATGGTGAGATTTATCAAGTCGATTTAGACTCTTCTACTAAAACACTTGTGTACAATTCTAATAATCATAATTTAAGTGAAACTCAAGGTATAGCCATTGGCCCTAACGGCACAATTTATTTAGTTGGCAATGTAGACCTTGTGAATAACCAAACTAAAGCAATTATTGTTAAAGGTGTAATTAATTCGAGTACAGGACAGCGTATCTGGTCTATTTTAGCTCAGAGTGCAGGTTATCCCAAAAGCAAAACAGCTTATGACCATCAGTTCAACGGTGTGGTTGTTAGCTTGGATGGTAACTTTATCTATGTGAATAGCGGTTCTCGTACCGATCATGGTGAGATTCAGTCTGTTGATGGTCTATATCCCAATACTCGTGAAGTCGGATTAACCGCCTGTATACTCCGTCTTCCTAGTAATGGCAACAATCTTTTTCTGGCAAACAATCGAGCAACCTTAAAGACAGCTGGCTATATTTTTGCAGAAGGAATACGCAATACTTTTGATATGGCTTTTGCACCCAATGGGGATTTGTTTGGTACAGAAAATGGCCCAGATCGCGACATGTCAGAAGAATTAAATTGGCTAAGTTTAGGTGGTAATTACGGCTTTCCCTGGCGTATTGGTGGCACAGACAATCCCCAACAATTTCCCAATTATAATCCTGCCACTGACCGATTGTTAAGCCCTCAATTTAACGCCATCCAAAAAGGTTACTATCGTAACGATCCAACCTTTCCTATTCGACCTACTGGAAATTTGATTGAACCAATTCCTAATCTTGGCCCGGACGCAGATAATTACCGCGATCCTGTAGATGGAAAAATCAAAGATGCCAGTGTTCTTGGACAAAGTTTCAGCACTTTTACAACACACCGTTCTCCTTTAGGATTAGTTTTTGATACACAAGGAGTAATGAGTCGAGAATTCAACAGAGATGGATTTATGTTGAGTTGGACACCAGGCGACCCCACTGGCGAAACACTAATAGGCCCTTTTAAAGATGCCAGCCAAGACCTACTGCATTTAAAGTTAACTAAAGTAGGAAATACTAACTATAAACTTAACGCTACGCGCCTTGTCACAGGTTTTAGTAATCCCATTGATGCTGAGATTATTGGCAATAAAATTTATGTTCTAGAATATGGTGGAAATCAAGGAATTTGGGAAGTCTCTATGCCTACCAAGTAAAAGAAATTGGGTATTTCTGTATTACTCATTCCTTTGGAGTGCTGCCTTTAGTCAGATATTGAGTCAGAGACTCAATGAATGCATTCCCAGTCGGAGACTGGGAACAAGGAAAGTCTTAAAAACGTAGTTTTAGCTCTTTGCTCTAAAATCAATGACAAAATGTCCAACCTACAAAAAATATCTACAATTTCAACTTTTCACCGCGAATCGAATAATCTAACAACTCCATCGGGTGAATAACTGAAATTTTCTTACCTTGCAACTGCAAATGTTTAGTAATTTGCAAAGTACACCCAGGATTAGCAGAAGCAATTAACTCAGCACCAGTATTCAACAAATTCTGCACTTTTTGCTGGCCCAATTCTTCAGAAACTTCTGGTTGCAGCATATTATAAACCCCGGCACTGCCACAACACAAAGCTGCATCTATTGGTTCTCTCAACTTCACCCCTGGAATTTGTCGCAACACCTGACGCGGTTGGACGCTAATCTTTTGTCCGTGCAATAAATGACAAGCATCTTGATAAACTAAATTCAATGGTTTATCAGTCAGTGGCGATAGTTTTGCTGTTAATCCAACAGTTGCTAAAAACTCTTGAGCGTCTTTAACCTTAGCTGCAAAATCCTTTGCCTTTTCCCGATATTCTAGGTCATCTTCTAAAATATGACCGTACTCTTTTAAAGTATGACCGCAACCAGCAGCATTAATAATCACGAAATCTACATCTGTCTTGGCAAAACTATCAATCATTTGTCTTGCTAAAGCTTTGGCCTGTTCTGTTTGTCCTTGGTGTTCGGGAAGTGCTGCACAACAACCTTGAGATTTGGGAATCACAACTTCACAACCATTCGCCGTTAAAACTCGCACTGTCGCTTCATTCACGGGTGAGAAAAACAGTCGTTGGACGCAACCCAAAATCATCCCAATGCGATACCGCTTTTCATTTTTAGCAGGAATCACAGTAGGGAAATTATCTTGAAAAGATTTGAGAGTAATTTCTGGCAGAATTGATTCCATTGCTGCCAAACGAGGCGATATTTTATTCAGTAAACCTGTAGCCCGAAAGAATTTAGCCAACCCCAATTTTTGATAAACTAATAACGGAACTAATAAAACCCGTAAAAGATTGGGATAAGGAAACAGAGAAAATATCAGTTGACGAAAAAATTGATCTGGTAAACTGCGGGGATAATTTCGTTCGATTTGATGGCGAGTTGCAGAAATTAATTTGTCATACTGTACACCAGAAGGACAGGTACTCACACAAGCAAGACAGCCCAAACAAGAATCAAAATGTTCTACTGTTGCCGTATTGAGGGCAATTTCACCCTCATTAATTGCATCCATTAAATAGATACGTCCTCTAGGAGAATCCATTTCCTTGCCAAGTACCCGATAACTGGGACAAGTCGAGAGACAAAATCCACAATGGACACAACTATCAATCAACTTCGGATCAGGTGGATGATTAACATCAAACCCCTTTAAATTTTTTAAACTAGCCGTATTATTAACAGAATTCTTTGAAACTTGCATATTTTTCCCTTTCCCCTCTCTATCTCAGCGTCCTCTGTGTATCTGCAGTTTATTTCTTAAATTCCACCAACAAACCGACCAGGACTTAAAATATTCTTACTATCAAACTGTTCCTTAATACGGCGCATCAACGGCAAAGCATTCCCCGTATAACCCCAAACATCTATTAGTTCTTTAACCGCAACTGGTGCTGACAGAATTGTTAAAAAACCTTTATTCGCTTGAGTGCGTAGGCGCAGCCCGCCGTAGGCATCGCTTCCAGCAGAGCCTAGCTGATCGCGGATTTTCAAAACTTGATTTTTACTCTCTAATTGTAACAAACCTAAACCACTACTAATATGAATTAAACCCAACTCCACCTGGGTCAAAATCTCCATAGCAGCAGTAGGTAACACTCCTATTTTGCAGGTAATTACTGATTCTGTAGCACTAGTATGTATTCGTTCTTGCAATCTTTGCCATAGATTAGCTTCATCACCATCGGCAAAAATTGCCCCATCTAAGCCCAACTTTTGCCCAACTTCCAAAACTCGGTTTGACTGTTCCTTAACACTCTCACTAATACTTTGAAAGCGAGCAATTAATCCTAGTCCTTGACCCAATCCTAAACTAGACACTAATTTAGTTGATAGTAAATCAGCCTGAACTGGTGTTAACGCCGAACCTCGAAGGATATCAGCCGCTTCAGATACAGCCTCAGCTTTACCAGTTAGTACCACCGTCCCCGATGCCTCTGCTAGCGGATACAGGCGAAAAGTTAGTTGACTAATAAAGCCTAATGTGCCGTAAGACCCTGTAAGCAACTTCATCAAGTCATATCCGGCGACATTTTTAACTACTCTTCCCCCGGCTTTGGCGATCTGTCCATCAGCACGGACAAAGGTAATACCTAGTAACTGGTCGCGCACACTACCATAACGTTGCCGCAGAGAACCTGTATCACCTGTGGCAACAATACCGCCAATAGTTGCTGACTCTGGTGCTGTGGGGTCAAGGGCGAGAAATTGCCGCGATTTTGCCAAAAGTGCTTGCAAATCGGAGAACTTCATCCCAGTTTCTACTGTGACAGTCAAATCGCCAACAGCGTGTTCTATCAATTGGTTGATGCGTTCTGTACTAACTACAACATCAATGCCTTTAACTAAACCGCCCCAGGTGAGTTTACTACCACTACCACAGGGGAGGACGCGGCAGTTGTTTGTGTGAGCGGTGGCAATGACTGCGGCTAGCTGTTCTTGGCTGCGGGGATAGACAATACAAGTGGGTGATTTTCCAGAAGCTATAGCCTGTTGAATACGTTTTTGCTGACTGAGTTCGATATTTTCCCAAAGACAAACAGCGTTTTCTTCGCCGATGATAGATGCAAAATCAGAAGCGCAGACGCCTTGCGGCTTGTCGTTAGACATCGCTTTCATTTAGTTTATTTTTTTACGCCCTATATCTAATTTAACGTGAGTTTGACGCGGTGAATTGTCTGTGGTAGTAGATTAGGGATGAGCAGATGAGATTGCATATTTCCGAAGCTTTGTCACTATATCCCTCTCAAGACCAATGAAAAATGTATTAGAGGATGTAAAAATTTTTAGTGGTATTAAGTATTATGATTATTTAACTAATGCGGAAGTCATAGAATTATGGTCAAAAAAGTAGTTATTGTAGGTGCTGGACCTTGCGGACTTCTGCTTGCTCACTACTTGTTAAGTCGTGGCGACAAATACGAAATCGACATTTATGAACGTCGCAGCGACCCTAGAATTGTTTCATTCTCTACATCCAGAACCTTCCCTATATCTCTGAACGAAAGAGCAATGAGAGCTTTAAGAAAAATTGAAGGTTTAGAGGAAGCGGTCAAATCCAGAAGTTTGGAGGTGACAGGAACGATTTTTCACCAAAAAAATGGTAAGACACGGTTAACGCCAAGAAATAAATCTCTCTTTACACTTGACCGCACTAGCCTGGCAATTGTGCTATTAGAAAATTTAAATCAAAAGTACGACAAGAGTAAACTCAACCTGAACTTTAACTGTCAATGTACTTCTGTGGATTTGGTGGCAAAGACAGTAACATTGAAAAATGTTGTGGAAGCCTCTGTGATTGAAGGAAAACATGAGTTCACTGTTGACTATGACCTATTAATAGGTGCAGATGGAGCAAATTCTCAGATAAGAGAGAATTTTTTTGCTACAAAAAACTTTGAATGCCAGCAGAAATATGTCCCTAATGACTATAAATCGATTTTCCTGCCTCGTCCCAATGAAAATTCAGGTATCAACCTGGAACAAGGCAAAATTCATTCTTGGATACTAAACGATAGTACGCTGATAGTACTATTACATCAACAAGATGGAAGCATGAGTGGAGTCGTTTTATTTCTCCATAAAAAAAATCAGATAGTTAATCTTTCCAATACAGAAGAAGTTCTCACATTTTTTCAAAAGAATTTCCCAGAAGTTTATCAGATGATGCCCAGAGAAGAAGCTGAAGCTTTCCTCACTAGACCTATATCAAGAATTTTAACAATTCGTTGTAACCGTTATCACCAAGGTGATAGTGTCCTACTTCTGGGAGATGCAGCACATGCCGTATCTTCCTCTATTGGTCAAGGTTGCAATGCAGCACTTGAAGATGTTGTCTTATTTGACAACCTTTTAGACGAGTATTCTGACAATATTGGGGAGGTTGTTGAACAATTTACTGTTCGCCGTAAGCGAGATGCTCACGCCTTAGTTGAGCTTGGGGATAACGCGTTTCCCTCGACTATGGGATTGTTTATTGAATTTATCTTGAGGGAAAATATTGCCAAAACTCTGCACAAACTTTTTCCCCATTGCTTCTCACCTTCACTATCTGAGCTAATATTTGAAACCATAGTTCCCTATTCAGAAATTTTGAACTCATACAAAGGTTGGATATCCAAAGTGAAAAAATCAAACGCCAAATTGTCAACGAACTTGTAGCAATTTGCAAGTTGATATCATAATATAAATAAAAAAATTAAATTTATCTTCACAAAAGTGATACTCATTATCCCAGATTTACTTAATCTTTAAAATTAAGAAGCAATCATGAAAGTTTTTATTGTTTATCCTCAATGTACCAGCAAAAAAAATAATGATTTACCAAAAAGTCAACTCAGATAATACATCTGTATTTGAGCAGTTATGGACTATTACAAACCAATTGCGACAAAAGCTAGAGAATCGTTTTCAGCTAAATCCAGCAGATTTTACAAATGATTTAAATAGCTACAGCAGCATTGACGGTAATTTTCAGGGTTCACTTAAGGCTTTTTCTGGTACGGAAATTGATTGGCTAGTGCATGTGTTGTCACATAACGAAAAGTCAAATTTTAGTGTCATGCGTCTGACTGTTTGGTTAGGTTCCCACATCCGTGTTCCCCATCTAACGTTTGAGTTTGGTACGCTTCCAGATATTTTCTTTTATCTAGATTACATTCCTCGAACCGATTTATTGACAGACCTGGACTATCTGGAACGCTATTATGAGCCTGTTAATCAGTTATTCCTGAATTTGCAGCAAGAAGCAAGTCTTTCAATGTACACCAGTAAGAGCGTCTATATTCGTCAATTCATGTCGCCTATCAGGTTATGCTATACAAGCCCTGCTACAAATGATACAGTCAACCTCATTCGTACATTTGCCAACGAAATGCTCGAACGCTGGATAAACTGGGTAGACGAAGCGGAGCCTGTAGCAGAAGATATACGGACTGCTTTGGCAGAACGTGACCTATTTTTGCGCCGTAGCAGTGCTGAACAAGACCCAGGGAATAAGTTAGCAGAGCAGATGTTTGGTAAAGAATTGACTGATAAAGTAGTGCAGGCATTATGGGGAGGAGATCGGAATTAATCGCTGGCGTATTGTAATATTTGCTATTTGAAAATTTCAGTAGAAAAAGTAGTAGATGAGTGAATTTTCCTCATCTACTAGAGGTAGAGTTAGGAGATAATTTGCATATATACAACATTTTGTATGCTAAAAATTAGAAATTATAGTGGTGTTAGTTGAATAGACTACAAAATTTTGTAGAGAAGTCTGGGTGTAGTCTATTAATTTGAACATTGCTATAAAGGTGCAATTTTTGAGAAGAAATTTATGTGGTTATGATTAGCTTTTAGAAAAAGGTAGCAGATGGGTAGAAATTACCCGTCTGCTACGAGCAAACGGAGGTATAAACTTGATTATTTAATTGGCATGAACCAATTCTTGAGGTGCTGCGGCATCATATTCTACAGCTTTCACAAATTCCTTGAGAACGTCTTTGAGTCTTTGCTCAATTTCCTCATCTAACAAGACGCTGTTATCAGCTTGTCGTTGAATTTGTTTGTCTACCGCATAAATAGTAGCTAGGATATGCCGCGCTCCTAATTCAGATAACACAGGTTTTAGGGCATATTCAATTGCCAATAAATGAGCGATCGTTCCACCCAGAGCAATTGGTAACACGGGTTTACCTGTGAATGATTTTTGTGGCAGCAAATCTAGAAATGTTTTTAGCACTCCTGTGTAAGCAGCTTTGTAAATTGGGGTGGCAATAATCACACCATCTGCCTTTGCTAATAAAGCTTTTGGCTGTTCTAATGCTTGGCTGTCGTATCGTCCAAAAACTAAATCTTCAGCAGGCAAATCCCGAACTGAAATAATATCTACATGCAAGCCTTCTTGTTGTAGAAGCTTGGCAGTGTATTCGACAACACCATAAGTTCTAGATGGATGGGTTGGACTACCTGCGATCGCTAAAATATTTGTCATTCAATTTAACTCCCAATTTAGAAAACAGGTTCAGTATGTTTTGCAGTTTTGGTCTTCATCGCTGATGCTGTGTTAACCTTCTCACTCAGACGTTTGTAGGGACGGCGTAAACTCATACTCTCTACTTCCCAGATGTAGCCATGAATAACTACATCTTGAGGAATTAAAGGAGAATTACGCAGTAATTCCACCTGCTGTGTGCAGATTTCATCCACATCAGTAAATGTTTTGATCCATCTGGAAAAAACGCCTTTTGGTAGCTTTAATTCTGGCAAAGCTGGATCGACACTAACTTGATCCACGTCAATACCTTGATTCCGCAATACCTCACTGAGAAAGTCTCCTGATGCTGTCATCATGCCACATTCGGTATGATTAATGACGATGATTTCTTTTGTGCCAAAAAACTGTGTAGTTAACATCGCTGACCGAATTGCATCATCTGTAACTAACCCTCCAGCATTACGGAAAATATGAGCATCTCCTTCACCAATTCCTAATGCTTTCTCCACTGGTAAACGTTCATCCATGCAAGCTAGCACCCACAAACGTTTATTGTTAGGTACTCCCAATTGACGACGCAATGCCCACGCTTCTTTTTCTGAGATTTTTTGGTCGATTTGTTGGTGCAGCATGGCTATTAATCTCCTAGTTCATAATTACTAGGATATAGACGTTGTTCTTTCTTGAAGCTTTTGCTTAGGGAAATCTTCATTTGCCACAATCTCGCCAAATGGACTTAAGACATGTTGCTTCTCTACTGCGGGTAAATTCTCTAATGGCAGATGAGGAAATAGAAGTTCTGCAACTCGATAAGCTTCCTCTAGGTGGGGATAGCCAGAGAGGATAAAGGACTCAACACCCAAAGAAGCATATTCCAATATCCTAGCTGCTACGGTTTGGGGATCGCCTACTAGGGCTGTTCCCGCACCACCGCGCACCAAACCGACTCCCGCCCACAGGTTCGGGCTAATCTCCAATGCCTCACGATTACCGTGGTGTAATTGAGTCATCCGTTGTTGTCCAACTGAATCCATCCGAGCATAAGCTTTTTGGGCTTTAGCGATCGCCTCATCATCTACATACTTAATCAATTGATTCGCCGCATCCCAAGCTTCACTCTCGGTTTCTCGCACAATTACATGTAGGCGAATCCCAAACCGCAAAGTCCGGCCTTCTGATAAAGCAAGTCTGCGAACTGATGCAATCTTCTCGGCTACTTGCGCCGGTGGTTCGCCCCAAGTCAGATAGACATCTACATGCTTGGCAGCAATTTTTTGGGCGATGGGAGAGGAACCGCCAAACCACAAAGGCGGATATGGCTTCTGAACAGGTGGAAACAGCAGTTTACCATCCTGAATGTTGAAATAGTCGCCCTGAAGATTGGCTTGTTCACCACTAGCGATCGCTCGCCACACTGTTAAAAATTCATCTGTTAATTCATAGCGCTGATCGTGATCCAAATGCAAGCCATCTCCCGCTAACTCCACCGGATCGCCACCTGTCACGACATTAATCAGCAAGCGTCCCCCAGAGAGGCGATCAAAAGTCGCCGCCATCCGCGCTGCAACTCCAGGCGATACCAAACCGGGACGAATCGCTACCAAAAAACGCATCTGTCGCGTCAGTGATACCAACGTTGAAGCTACAATCCAAGCATCTTCGCAAGAACGTCCTGTAGGCAGCAATGCTCCTGTATAACCAAGGTCATCCACCGCTTGGGCAATCTGCCGTAGATAAGGAAAGCTTACTGCCCGTCCGCCTGTAGCAGTTGCAAGGTAACGTCCGTCGCCGTGGGTTGGGATGAACCATAGTAGCTGCATCAATCCTGTCCTTTTAAACTACGGTAATTCGATAGAAATACCGTTATTTATTTATAGTTTTTAGAGTATCACATATTCTACTTAACCTAGCAAGAAGTTTTTCAGAAAACTCCGGTATCTCAATCAGACCAATGTATATTAGGCAGTGTTCAATAAGCTAGCGATCAAAAAAAATTGGGGATTGGGGTATTGGGCATAGTTATTCCCCTGCTCCCTTCTTTCTGTCTCTAGGAAGAATACAGCAATAGTATCTTTGTGTATATTAGTTTACTTATCTATAACCTTCTGTTAAATTAACCTTAATGTACGCCAAGCTGATTGACTTAATGTACTTAGTTTTCAGCTAGAAACGTGGGTAGCTATCCAGTCCACTGGCAATAGGCGCAAAATTCTGTTCTGTCTCTAGGAGAAATAAGGCAATGGGGCCGATGTTTATTGCTGCCAACGATTGGCCACACATAGCGTTTAGATTGTCTTTGGCGCTCCTGGTTGGTTGCTTGATTGGATTTAACCGTCAGCAAGGAGGTAGACCAGCAGGGATGAGAACATTTATGCTCGTGAGTATGGGGGCAGCACTATTCGTGATGATTCCTTTGCAGGCTGAGGGTGAGAGTCCCTATGCTGCTACTAATGCACTGAGTCGCACAATTCAAGGTGTAGCTACCGGGGTTGGATTTCTCGGAGCCGGATTGATTTTACAAGAGTCTCCAAGAAAATCTGCAACGCCAAAAGTAAAGGGTTTAACTACAGCCGCCTGTGTCTGGACGGCGGCCGGGTTGGGGGCTGCAATTGGTTGTGGTCTGTGGCAAATGGGATTATTGGGAGGCTTACTGACTCTGATTACCCTAAGTGGGGTAAAGCGGCTCAATCGCCTATTTGCATTTCTGACGATTCAGGGTAAACAGGGGATTAATCAGCATCTTACCACCACCTCTGATGAAGATGATGATTGACTGTCGTTATGCTCCAATTGAAAACTATACTTAGATATTCTCCAAAATTAAGTCAAATCGATCGGATTGCCGCCTAGTATTTTATTGAAAAATAATTTGTTGTTTCTTAGCAAATTTTAATCAGTTTATCAGGGCTAATTCAGAGTGATCGCTGATTATAGTCATTCATGTAGGGAATTCCGTACTGGAATTGATTGCCCAGTGAACCGGAAAATAGAAAATAATAGATATATGGACAAACGCTATTTTTTACAGGCTAGTGCAGTCATAGTCGGCACAGCATTGTTATCAAGGTATATCAATTGGGGGTCACAAGCAATGACAACTTCTCAGAGTGGATTTGAAGTTACCAAACCAGAGTCAGAATGGCGCACGATTTTAACGCCAGAACAGTTTAATGTCTTGCGTAAACATGGAACTGAACGCCCTTACACCAGCTCATTGGATAAGGAATACGACCAAGGCACTTATTATTGTGCCGCGTGTGAACTACCACTGTTTACATCTGATACCAAATTTAATAGTGGTACTGGCTGGCCTAGCTTCTTTAATCCAATTGAAGGTGCGATCGCCACTACTGTAGACAAGTCGTTGTTTATGACCAGAACTGAAGTGCATTGTAGTCGCTGTGGTGGTCATCTGGGTCATGTTTTTGATGATGGCCCTGCACCCACGGGTAAGCGCTACTGCATGAACGGTGTTTCGCTGAAGTTTGATCCTGCTTGATTAAGTTGCGTAGGCGTAGCCTGTTGTGACATTGCATACACAAGCTAAATCATCAGATTTTGGAGCTTGACCAAGGGTGAATAAATTTTTGACAATAACTTTTCTTATTCAATGCTATTGGACGAAGTATTGTCAATTTAAGGAAATGCAACTCTTGGTCTTCGCTAGAACCATTTACCTAAATCGTTCTATTTGTTTGGCTCTTTTTTCTCCTTTTTGTCTTTGGGATCTTTTTTAGGTTTTTTAGCTTCTTTATTACTTTTTCTTTCCTTCGACATCAGTGTTCTCCAACTAGGTGAATCAGTAAAAGCTTTCGCATTCTGCCGTCAGCAAATCAGGATATTACTTACCTGATATTCTTTTATGGCAAAAAAGAAAGTATCAGACATAAATGCTACTAACTACCATGATACGGTGTTGTTTGATTTTCTTCTGACAGCCTTTTTGATCTATTTGAACCACAATCGCCTGTAGGGTAGCATAGCTAGCTGTGCTACCCTAATTATTTACAGCGTTGCTACAAGATCCTGCAAGCGATCGCGTCCATCACGGAATACAGGCCAACCATCGCCCACCAGCACTGCTTCTACCCGACTCAGTTGAGCCAACCTGCGAACAGAAGCAACAGCCTCCTCTCGATTCAGCAGCTTGTCATCTGGTAAAATCGTTAAGCTACCTGCTTTACGTGCCCGTACTAAATCCCCTGTAATTAAAGTTGTCTTTTCTAGTAACAAAGCCAACTCACCCGGAGTTTTAGAACCATTGAGTTCAATCACCTCCAGTCCTGGCACAAATTCTTCACCATCAGATAGCCAGCGATTGCAAGGTATAGGAAAAGTGTCTTTTTCTGCTATGGGGCCTGCAATCTTAGCATAAGTTTGATCGGCAATTTCTTTACTTGCTCTGATATGCTCAGAATTCGTCAGCACAATCCAAACCACACCGCCGAGGGATTTTAGATGATTCCAATCATGGTTTGATAGGGCTACTGGGTCAATCAAGATGTTGCCATCTGCGCGAATCCAGGCAATCCCATTGAAATCAATATTTCTTGCCGGATTGAAATTAGACCAGCTATACAGATCGGGACGGTGCAAAGATTTCATGATGATTCTGGATCAGTACTTCAATAATTGACTATTAATCTCAATAATTAAGTATATAGATTATAAGGTTGCATTCCCTCTGGATCTGAAATTTGAGTATACTACGATAAATCTATCAATATTATGGGTTTCGTCTGGTTTACAGAAATTCCCGAATAACGGCAATAAAGATCAACGGAGGTATAGGGGTGAGTAAGATTGGGCGACAAAAAATATCAGCGAAGGCAGAACAGTTTACAGAGTCGGTGATTCGAGAAATGACCAGGGTAGCACTGCAACACGATGCGGTGAATTTGGCGCAGGGTTTCCCTGATTTTCCTTGTCCTTTGGAGTTGAAACAGGCAGCATATCAGGCCATAGAGGCAGATGTTAATCAGTATGCCATTACTTGGGGCGATCGCCCATTTCGTCATGCGATCGCTAACAAAGTTCGTTGGTATCTCGGCTTAGATATCAATCCCGAAACCCAAATCACCGTTACTTGTGGTTCCACAGAAGCAATGGCATCTGTGATGCTGGCGACAGTCGATCCCGGTGACGAAGTAATTGTATTTGAGCCATATTACGAAAACTACGGTCCCGATGCGATTTTAGCTGGTGCTATACCCCGCTACGTAACACTGCATCCTCCTCATTGGACATTTGATGAAGCACAGTTGCGTCAAGCTTTCAATACCAATACCAAAGCAATTATTATCAACACACCCCACAACCCCACAGGTAAAGTCTTCACGCGTGAAGAACTCACCCTAATTGCTGAACTTTGTCAAAAATGGGATGTGTTAGCGTTCACAGACGAAATCTATGAACATATTCTCTATGACGGCACTCAACATATTGCCCTAGCTACCCTTCCCGGAATGGAAGAACGCACCGTTACTATTAACGGTTTATCCAAAACTTATAGCGTCACTGGATGGCGAGTCGGCTACATTCTGGCAAACCCCGAATTGACAGGGGCGATTCGCAAAGTCCATGATTTTCTCACTGTTGGCGCACCTGCACCATTGCAACGAGCCGGAGTTGCCGCCATGCAACTGCCAGCATCCTATTATCAAGAACTAGGCAAACTTTATCACCAGAAGCGAGACAGCATTTTACAAATTCTAGACCAAGTTGGGATTCCCTATTTCGTTCCCAAAGGAGCTTATTACGTTCTTGCAGATATTTCCAAATTTGGCTATAAAACAGATGTTAAATTCACTTACCATCTGATTAAAGATATTGGTGTTGCTGTAGTTCCCGGTTCCAGCTTTTTCAGCCAACCAGAAAAAGGACATTCATTGATCAGATTTTGCTTTAGCAAAAGACCTGAGACATTACAAGCAGCGAGCGATCGCTTACTCAAATTGCAATCAAATCTATAACCGACATCATATCTTATGTAAGTTGTGAAAATTACTTTTTTTTGAGGAAATTTTGTTTTAAGCGCAGTTGAAATTCCATTATGAATTACGAACTTTTCAGGATATATATCTTCAAGCTCATATAAGTTAATAAAACATAACTTAATATAAGTTTACAAATACTTTGTTTAGGCATTCATTTGTTAAAAAACAATAACATTATTTTCGAGTTAAATTTAACTCTAACTTTTGATCCCTGATGTAAATTTGACTGTCAAATGAAACCACACTTGTGAATGAGGGTTTACAAGCCTTAATGTATAGTATTTATCAGAAAAATAACACCAAACTAGTGTAGAATTCCTTCAATTTACCGGTAATTATATCGGGATAGTAGGCTTAAAAATTCTCTCTTAAAAACCCCATTGACTCTTTAAAAGGATAAGACTAATGTGATCAGTAGTCCTTTCAAGGACACTATTTTATGCATCAAAAAATCAGGAGGTATTTCCGATGATGATGATGATGATGACTGAAACCATGACTCCAGAAATGCAAACTTGCATGGATGTTTGTATGGACTGTCATAAAATGTGCATGGAAACCATGACTCATTGCATGAGCAAAGGTGGTCAGCAGATGCACAAAAGCATGATGAGCATGATGAGCATGATGCGCGATTGCTCTGAAATGTGCATGATGTGTATGAATATGATGATGAGCGGTTCTGAGTTCATGGAACGCACTTGTATGCTTTGTGCTGAAATGTGCGATCGCACTGCAATGGCGTGTGAGATGATGAGCGATGACGCAAAAATGATGGAATGTGCTGCTGCTTGCCGTAAGTGTGCAGAGTCTTGCAGAAGTATGCACATGATGCCTGCTTAATTTCCCTAACTAGCAGATGTTTCTCTGCAACCTAATATTCAAGCGCTCAGATTCTTCAAGTCTGGGCGCTTGAAGTAATTAAATCATTTTTGCTAGCTAAACTCTTGTGTCAATCTTGTATACACTTTCCTCAGCATCCAGTCCTTTACTACTTCACCAAAATCTTTAAAATCTATGATTTTGGTAAAAATATCTTGATTTAAATCCATTCGCTCAATCAGCTTCGTCAGAAATACATCCTCAAAGCCATATTTAAAGTTTTGAATTGAGTTACTTTTGGCTTGTTGTGATAATATTTTATCCTGAACTAGTGCTTCTTCAATTTGGCTGAAAAAATATTTGTCTGCTTCAGTAAAATCAGTTCTAAATCTTTTGTTGAGAATATCGATAATCTCTGAAAGTTTAGCCTGTTCTTCTTTATCTCTTGGTATGCCAGCTTCAGTTATAGGTTGTAGAGATAACTCTGTATTTTTTTCTAAGATTATCTGACCTTCTCGGATTTTTTGTAGTCGATAATATTCTAGTGCAACTTCGTCAAGAAGTTTAAAAGCTTCGCTTTGGCTAAGTTTTGGTAATTTTGTTTGCAAAATACGAGTAAAAGCATAAAATTTTTCTAGCTCTCCATCTGCAAATGGCATAATCTGTGCTAAGAATGCATATAACCGAATAAACGCGGTTAGACTATTTTTAAACTCATCTTGCTGTTCTTCACTTAAACCTTTAAAACGGTCTACAGCAGGATCAATAAAGGAATGTAGTCTACTTTGATCTAGATTATTTACCTTTTCCTGAGATTTAAAAAATATTTTTGCAAAAGCATCTACCTCACTATACCAGATAATCTGGTAGCCATCTAACCTATTTTTTAAATCATACAATCTGTTAGGATCTGTTGTTGCTATTAGGGTTGTTTGTTCGTAATAAGGCTGGAAAGCATCAATAATTTCCTGCTCATCATTAGCAAAATCTAAAACAAAAGTATCTTCCTTACCAGGACAAGTGCGATTTAAGCGAGAGAGGGTTTGTACAGCTTTGACACCAGAAAGTTTTTTATCTACATACATGGTGTGCAATAATGGCTGATCGAAACCAGTTTGATACTTGTCTGCTACAATCAGAAGTTGATATTCAACCGTTTCAAATTTTTCGGGTAATTCTTTTTCACCAAAGCCGTTGATATCAGATTCAGTATACTCGATATAAGTTTCTCTATCGGTAAAAGCAGTAAAGGCTACTAATGCTTTGATGTCTGCATAACCTTGTTTCTGTAAATAGTTGTCGAATTCTTCTTTATAGCGGATTACATGGGGTCGAGAAGCTGTAACCACCATTGCTTTAGCTTTACCGCCAATTTTATGCATCACACATTGGCGAAAATGCTCGATAATAACTTGAGTTTTTTGGGCTAGGTTGTGTGGATGGAGTGATAAAAATTTAGCGATCGCTCGACTCGTTTTCTTTTTGCTAATATTAGGATCGTCTGCGATCGCCTTACTGATTTTGAAG
Organism: Nostoc sp.; assembly: GCF_036917555.1. GTDB lineage: Bacteria > Cyanobacteriota > Cyanobacteriia > Cyanobacteriales > Nostocaceae > Nostoc. The sequence goes on from NZ_JBALDD010000020.1 coordinate 41,232, forward strand.
AAAGTTCTGTAGGTTGTATAATTTTGCAACACATCCATGATAAAACCTTCTTCAATTGCCTGCCGCATGGAATAAAGATGAAAGGGTTCTGTTTGCCCTTGGGCGTTCATCTGGCCAAAGTCTTCTAAGGTTTTTGGCTTGGGTGTGGCTGTGAAGGCAAAAAAGCTCAAATTTGGTTGTTTACCACGGGCACGCATCGACTTGCGGATGTTATCTTCAATATCATCTTCCTGGTCAACCATGCTTTCTTGCTTGGCTGAAAGACTTAAATCGTTGATAGAAAGCACTTCTTTCATTTTCTTGGACGCTTCCCCACTTTGAGAACTGTGGGCTTCGTCCACAATTAGGGCGTAATTACGTTTAGGTAGTTCGCCAATCTTGTTTTTTTCTAAGATTTCCCGAATCTTATCTAAGACAAAAGGAAATTTCTGTAAGGTAGTAATGATGATGTTAGTGCCAGAAACCAACGCTTCAGCTAGTTGTGCAGAGTTTTTATCAACTTTTTGCACGACTCCTTGCTTATGCTCAAACTGGTAAATCGTATTTTGAAGTTGCTGGTCTAATACTTTTCTATCAGTGATAACGATAACTAAATCGAAAACTCGTTGATCTTGATCATTATATAAGCTAGCAAGTTGATATGCTAACCAGGCAATAGAATTACTTTTGCCACTACCAGCAGAATGTTGAATTAGGTAATTTTGTCCTGTCCCCTTAACTTTGGCATCTGCGGTTAGCTTGCGAACTACATCTAATTGGTGAAACCGAGGAAAGATCAGGCTTTCTTTTTTGGCAGATTTGTGGTTTAGTTTAATGTTTTCTTGCTCTAAGTGCAAAAAACGACATATAATATCTAACCAACTGTCTTTTGCCCAGATATCATCCCAAAGGTAAGCGGTTTTGTAACCCTTTGGGTTGGGTGGGTTGCCTGCACCTTTGTTGTAGCCTTTGTTGAAGGGTAGAAAACGGGTGTTACTGCCATCAATGCGCGTAGTCATCCAGATTTCATCCGGGTCTACGGCAAAATGCACCAAACAACGCCGCTTGAATTGAAATAACAAATCTCGGTTATCCCGGTCTTGCATATACTGGCGCTTGGCTTTATCTGCATCTTGTCCGGTAAAATGGTTTTTTAGTTCTACGGTCGTGACTGGCAAGCCATTGATACTCAATAGTAAATCTACTGAGTTTTCATGATTAGCACTGTAGCGCACCTGACGAGTAACTGTGAGGATGTTTTGGTTATAAAGTACTAGGGTATCGGGGTTTAGACCACTGGCGGGTTTGAAGAATGCCAGTTTGAAGCGTACACCGTAGTCAGTGATGCCATAACGTAGTACGTCTAGCATCCCCCGTAACTCTAATTCTGTATAGAGCCTTTGAATGAACTTTGGCTCTACAGCCAAGCCGTGAATATCTGAAAGCTTTTGCCATGCTTCTAGCTGAGAAGTCTGAATGAATTGGAAAATGGTGGCTTTATCGAATGCCAACTCGCGGCTAAAGTTGGCAGCATCGCCTAATTGATAACCACCATTCTGAATCAGGGAGTCAACGATCGCAACTTCAAAAGCTCGTTCTGTCGTTTGGCTGGTCATGGCGCTGAACTCCCCTTATTTTTTATTTCCTCTATGAAATACTGGTAAGCTGCTTCGCGGAATATGTAAATCAGTCGTTCACGGTCATTGTCAAGAAGGTTTTCTTTCAAACTACCATCATTTACATCATAACAAGAACAAATGAAATCAAAGTCTTCTAGTTGACTGAATCTATTTATGTCTTCAATGATATTGGGTAACTTGTCTTCAATTAGAGTGAGTGTATCTGGATCAAAATATCGAACGTCTGGTTTACTGTGCGGATTAAAGCTTCTGCCCTGAAAGTGAGGTTTTCCTTCTCTTGATGGCCAATTTATCCCAAAAAATTCTGAGGTTCCAGATTTATAAATTTTAGAAATTTGAATAGCTCCGTCTACAGATCTAATATCTTTATCTCTAGACATCTCTATTAGAACTTGTAGCGGTTCCATATCCATTTTATCATCTTGTTTATCGTTTTCATAGACTAGTTTTTTATAATTTCTTGATGCAATATCAGCTAGCTCTACTGGATCACCTAAGAAAGTGTAAATACGATTTTTATTTGGTTCATCTGTACATTCTATAAATACAAATCCTTCGGCATCTTTTGAGTAATAGAGTTGCCAGATACGAAAACGGCTTTCTAGCCAACTCCACCCACCAAAAAGGAATTTAGCTCCGCCTCTCAGTTCATGAATATCTAGCCCAGAAATTTCGTTAATGATGGTGGATACTAATGAAGTAAACACCGAAGAAAGATAAATTAATACCTCTTCAACATCAGTACGCGAACTTTGCAAACGTCTACTGAGCTTGATAGAAGAAATTAAATTCAAGATTAACGGATAAGCCCGACCTGTCTCACCTGCAAAGCAAATTAAACAATCTGTTCTAGGCAATTCAAATAATTTAATGCCTTGATTCCATTTTTCTCCTCCAGTTAAGGAACTATCAGTTGCAAATACTAGCTCCTCAACATTATTTTTTTGGCGAATCCAGGCAACACAAAGAGTCATGCAGCCACCTCCTCACTGATGTCAATTTTTCCTGTTACTGCTGCTGTGATGAGAGATTGACGATATTCTTGGAGTTTACTTATCTGCCTATCTATAGTCGTAATTAGCTTATCAAATAAATATTTTTTAAGCTCAATGTATTGAAATATTTTTATTTGTTCTTCTTTAGGTGGCAAAATAATTGGTAGTGTTGAAAGAATTTCTGTGTTAAGGTTATCCATTGTTGAACCCACAGACTCTAACGATAGCCAAGAAGCAACCCAAGGAATACTTATAAACAAGTTAAGATAGTCTGGATAAACTTTAATTTTGCTGACGCGAACCTGAATACATCCTGTACCACATAACCAACCATTATTGTTTTTGTTAATCACTCCACAGCGTCCCAATTCTCCACGCCTTGCAAAAACCAAATCTCCAATCAGCAATTTGTGCCTACTCAAACGGATCGCTACTTCTTGGTTAACTGTTTTCTGATAGTCAGCAACTATGTTTCCGCGCTGAATATTGATTGGATTGACGAGTGGAATCCCATTTTCTACATATTCTGAAGCATGTAGCTGACTGCCAAAAGGCCCCGTTTGAATAGTGGTTGAGAGAAAACTTAAACGGCTGACTTCCCAATGCTCAGGAATTTTGCTAATCCAAGCAATACCAGAATTTTTCATTGGAACGTTTGGGTTTAACCCTTGAGTCACAGCTTGGTTGATGAGAGCGGTACGTTTTTCTTCGAGGAGTTGGATGAGGCGTTGTTTTTTGGCGATGAGGGTGTCAATTGCTGCGGTTTTGCGGTCTAGGAAAGAGGCGATCGCTTGTTGTATTTCTAAACTAGGAACTGGAAAAGCAAAATCACTCAATTGATTTTGATAAAGGTGATTGATGGTTGTTCCTACCTTAATGTAATCGATAAAAGTTTGGAAAACTTTGGATTTAAGAAGCCAGTACATGAAGTGATTAGAGTAAGTTCCTTTCAAAGGGCGAGTTACAAAAATCCCACTATTTAATGTTGCAGGTTCATTTAAACCTTGAATCAAAGCGACTTTTCCTATTGTTCCATCTTTGGTAATTAAGAGATCGCCTTCTTGAATCTGGATATACGGATCTTGTTGATATCTTTCTTCTGAAACACGATAACAGATTTTCCAATTAATTCGACCGTTTTCAAAATCTGTTCCTGTTATTAGGAGTACACCTTTATTAAGATACTCATTAGATGTCAAGCCATGCCAACCAACACGAGCTTTTAAGTAAGTTGCATACTTAATCCGTTGAATAGCCCAGTTAGGTTTAGTATCTTGCAGCCAGATTGGACAGGAATACTCTTGATTCATTACAACACCTCCTCCAACATCCCCCGAATCTCCTCTTCTAAATCCTTAATCTCCTGCTCAATCTCCTCCAAAGGTCGCGGCGGCACATATTCATAAAAATGCCGCGTAAACGGTATCTCATACCCAATTCTCGTCTTACTCTCATCTACCCACGCATCAGACACATGGGGTAATACTTCCCGCTTCATGTACTCGTTAATATCATCCTTCAACGATACATTTTCATAATCTCTCAAATCTGTATCCAGTTCAGAATTCCCATCTTTATCAATACAAATATCAGCAGTTTCATCGCGTTCAGCTAAAGCATTCATAATCGCTTTTTTCAACGGTGCTGCAACTTTTACATCAGCCGCTTTGAGTGCATCCGTCAAATTTTTTTTAAATTTATCCCGATTTTTATAGAGACAATCTGCACCCAAAGTTCGCAACGCTTCTTTAATTGATTCCTGTAACTTCTTCCCTTCCTCAATCTCTCGTAAAGCCACCCCACCCCGTTTTTTAGATTCAGCTAAATTCATAAACGTGGTTTCATTTTCTAACTTAACTATACGTTCATCACTCACCTGAAAATTGAGCCTGAGCGGACGTTCTACCGTAATTCGCCAATAGCCAAAGTCTTCGTTATCAAAAATCTTACTAACAATGACATCCTGTTCTTTGCCATCGATATCGAGTTTGCGTTTAGCATTGTGTTGGAACTCACCATAAATACGGGTTATTTCCTCGATTTGATTGGGTTTACCATCTTCACCATTACCAATTTCATTACGCTTATTTCCCAAGCTGCGACTCATTTTTTTGTAATAATGAATGGCATTGATTAGCTGTATTTTACCTTTACGCTCTGGAGTTTTATAATTAGTGATAATCCAAATATATGTATAAATTCCAGTATTATAAAATAATTGATCAGGCAGTGCTGTAATAGCTTCTAACATATCATTTTCAATAATCCATTTGCGAATATCACTTTCGCCACTGCCAGCGCTTCCAGAAAAAAGCGGTGAACCGTTAAATACAATAGCAATTCTAGAACCGCCATCATCCCGCTTCATTTTAGAAATCATGTGTTGCAGAAACAGAAATGAACCATCTGAAATTCTGGGCAAACCTGCTCCGAAACGTCCATCAAATCCTTTCTTTTCATACTCGTTTTTTACGGATGTTTGTACTTTCTTCCATTCCACACCAAACGGCGGATTAGATAACATATAGTCAAATGTTTCGTGTGCTAAACCGTCAGTAGTGAAAGTATTGCCAAACTTAATATTGCTGATATTTTGACCTTTAATCAACATATCAGATTTACAAATTGCGTAGGATTCTGGGTTAATTTCCTGACCAAAAACTACAGCCTTAGAGTTTTGATTAAGTTCTTTAATGTACTCTTCTGCTAAAGACAACATCCCACCTGTTCCACAGGCAGGGTCATAGATAGTTGTCACAATACCTTCTTGAGTTAGAATATTTCTGTCATTGAGAAACAGTAAGTTGACCATCAGCCGGATAACTTCACGGGGTGTAAAATGTTCCCCGGCGGTTTCATTAGATAGTTCCGAAAATTTGCGAATTAATTCTTCAAAAACATAGCCCATCTCCATGCTGTTTACTTCATCTGGATGAAGATTGATTTCAGCAAAGTTTTTGACTATTAAAAATAGTAGATTTGCTTCATCTAAACGATTAATTTGGTCAGTAAAGTTAAAATATTCAATAATTTCTCTTCCAGCAATAGAGAAGCCATTAATAAAGTTTCTAAGATTAGCAGCTACATTATCTGGGTCTGCCTTGAGTTTTTGAAAGGTAAACTGGCTAATGTTGTGAAAAGTTACGCCAGCTTTCTGATTTAGTAACGGCTCTGGATTTTTCAGATTCATGGACTTTAGTTTGGTTTCGTAAAATTCCATGACTGCTGCTTTTGTTGGCTCTAGAACACAGTCCAAACGGCGCAACACTGTAAACGGTAATATAACTTTACCGTAGTCAGCTTGCTTATAATCACCGCGTAAAAGTTCAGCAATACTCCAAATAAAACCGGCAAGTTTTCTTACTTTTTCCGTTCGGGACATTAAAAACTCCAGGGTAGACTCATCAACTGTAATATTTTGGAAGCCAGCTAACTCACATTTTGCACCAAATGACTGGAAGTTGCAGCTATACAGACAAAACCCGCAGAGGCGGGTTTGAAGCTATTGCTTGCCATAATCATCCTATGTATGGTCAAATAACTAATCTATAACTGCCGCCAAGTTTTCCATTATTACAGCTTCGTTGCCTCCCGTGCATCTCTGCGTTCACTCCATCAAAATCAACCGCAGAGGATCTAAACGCACATACCAAGGAAAAGGTTGATCTTTCATCGTCGCCCATTTTTCTTTGAAGACTTCAGCTTGCAGATGATAATCTTGAGAATTCTTGCCAGCCGAATGTAGTTTGAGAAATAATGTCATTCTATGAGGCGTTTCACTTGTTCCTACTAGCCAGCAGGGAAAGGTATTTTCCTGTGATGAGTCGTTGGTAAAGATAATTTGATGGGCACGAATGCCGACGTGCGATAATTCACTCTTGACTGGTTCAACGACTTGCAGAGTACAACCCCAATCAATCGCTTCTACCTGTTGCGATGACTGGAGAACAGCACGAGAGAAGTTTTTGCATCCGGTAAGTTGGGCAACACTCACAGTAGCAGGATGCTGGAAAATATCGTATTTGCTGCCATAATGAACGGCTCTACCATGCTCCAATACCAACAGATTTGGGCAAATCCGATAAGCTTCTTCCATATTATGAGTGACAAATAAAGTCACACCTTGGTAATCAGCCAGAGTTTCTGTCATTTGCTGCTCTAATTGACTACGCAAATGGGTGTCAAGTGCCGAAAACGGCTCATCCAAAAGCAATGCTTCCGGCTGACTAGCCAATGCTCTTGCCAAAGCTACCCGTTGTTGTTGACCCCCAGAAAGTTGGTGCGGATAGCGATCGCCTAATCCCTGCAACTGCATCGCTAATAATTGTTCTTCTACCTGCACCCTAATACTCCCAGCAGATAGTCCTTTGGGCAAGCCAAAAGCGATATTTTGCGCCACACTCATGTGCGGAAAGAGAGCATAATTCTGCACTAAAAAACCGATGCGGCGATCGCGGCTAGGTAAATTAATTCCTTGCTCTGAGTCAAACAAAACTCTGTCATTTAAAACTATGCGCCCGATTGTAGGCGTTTCTATCCCCGCAAGGCAGCGCAAAATCATGCTCTTACCTGCTCCAGAACCTCCCAATAATCCCAAAGGTTGCTCATCAGTACTGAAAGCAACTTTTAAATCAAAGCTAGGAAGTATTTTTTCAATGTTGACAAACAATCCACCAGATTCAAAGCTAGTGTGCGGAGTATAAAGAATTTCTCCCCCTGTCCCCTGCTCCCGTTCGGCTACGCTCACGGCAAGCCTGCTCCCTGCTCCTCTCCTCTTTTCTCTCAATTCTTGCCAGAAGTTGACTGCAATAATTCCAGATAGAGAAATCACCATAATTGCGATCGCCCAAAACCAAGCCTCGTTCATTGCTCCCGCTTCCACAGCAAAATAAATCGCCATTGGGATTGTCTGCGTTTGTCCGGGAATATTACCAGCGAGCATCAACGTCGCGCCGAATTCTCCTAAAGCACGCGCAAAAGCGAGCATTGTGGCGGCGACAATGCCGGGTAGTGCTAGAGGTAAACTAATACGCCAAAAGATTGTAGTTTCAGTTGCACCAAGGGTTCTAGCGACTTGTAGTAGATTACCATCTATTTGTTCAAAGGCTCCCAGTGCAGTTTTATACATTAAAGGGAAAGAAACTACCGTGGCTGCGATCGCAGCACCATACCAAGTAAAGACGATGGTGAAGTCAAAAGTCTCCATGAATTTCCCTACAGGGCCATTTTTACCAAAAAATAGCAGCAACAAGAAACCGACAACTGTGGGCGGTAAAATCAGGGGCGCAATAAAGATACCCTCAATCAACGATTTACCTTTGCCACGATATCCCAGCATCCAGTAGGCAGCAGCGATACCCAAGAAGAAGGTGATAAATGTGGCAAGTAACGAAGTTTTGAGTGATATCCAAAAAGGCGATAAATCCAATGGCATAGTTGCGTAGGGAAAAATTAGCTCAACTAATCCCTAATTTACCAACTTTAGCTTTAATATGTTGGAAAAAGTTGGTAAAATACATCACAATTAATCAAGGAAATCCCAAAAACTAGCCAAACTTTTAACAAAATTCGCATTCAGTTGGGTATCAAATGTCATAATTCGATACGGTTTATTATCATTTGATACTTATCTTAAAACCAGCTGGTAAAATTGTTGGGAATTACCGAAGCGTAAAAACTTAGCAAACACATCCTGTTAGCAGTATCTAATGCTACCGTCAACAGAAAGTGCATCCTCCTTCTACCAGCAATCAAAAAAACCCCAAGACCTTTTCTTAGTATGCGGACTCAAAAGTTTAGGGCAACATTGCGTTGCAATCCTCAAGGAATACGATGTCAAAGTCAGCGCCATTGAGGATGTGCAGCCCGAACATTGGGAAGTTCCAGAAGTACCTAACTTACTAGAAAAGCTAATCATCGGAGACTGCCGCCAGCCAAATGTTTTAGAGCAAGCAGGTATATCTCAGTGTCGTTCAATACTTTTAGTTACCAGAAATGAACGGATAAATATAGAAGCTGCCTTTGCAGCACGGCGTCTTAATCCGCACGTTCGCTTGATTGTACGTTCTGACAAACAAAATTTCAACAAACTCTTGTGGGAAAATCTTGGCAATTTTGTTGCCTTTGAACCTACTCATCTTTCAGCCCATGCCTTCGCTCTGACAGCCCTTGGTTCTGAAGCTATTGGATATTTCACCTTAGAAGGGCAACTGTTGCAAGTGATAAAGCACCAGGTACAAGCGAAGGATAGCTGGTGTAATGGCAAGCCAGTACATAGACTCAATCTGACAACTCGCCGCATCTTGAGTCACAAACCTGTTGCATCTAACCCAAGCAAAGAATTGTTTGGCTGGAACCCAGAGGCAGAAGTGCAGGTAGGAGACACGCTAGTTTACATTGATGTTGCATACGATTTAGCTTTCTCTGAACAACGCCGACAATCTCATAACCAAAAGTGGCGGTGGCAACAGTTTATCCAAAGCATCACAGCGAAAAATCTCAAGGAGAAAATAGCGCAATTTTGGCAATCTTACTATCAAAGCCAAAATCAAATCCGGCGAATTGCGACAATCTATGCAATTACTGTACTCATCCTGTGGCTTGTTGGAATAATTCTTTATCACTTATATTATCCTGACATCACCATCCAAGAAGCTTTCTATGCGACAGCAGTTTTGCTCCTGGGAGGATACGGAGATTTATTTGGCGGTGTTGAGTTTGCATCACAATCAAAACCCTCAGACGATATTCCTTGGTGGTTGAGGTTTTTTAGCCTGGGACTGACGTTGACAGGTCAAGCTTTCGTGGGAGTATTATATGCACTGCTGACTGATGCTCTTGTCACTTCAAGATTCCATTTTTTCAATTCTCGTCCTCCCATACCACAACGCAACCATCTGGTAATTATTGGCTTAAATCGCTTGGGACAAAAAGTGGCTGCTCTTTTGCAAGAACTCAACCAGCCGTTAGTAGGAATTCATCCTACCATTCTCGACCAAGAAACTTTACCCGACATGCCCCTTATCGTTGGTAATGCTACCGAAGCATTTACGAAGGCGAATCTCTCCCATGCCAAAAGCATCATTTTAGTTGGGGACGATAATATGGAAAATCTGGAAATTGGTTTGATGGCTCATGCAATGAACCCCGCCACTACCTTGATTATCCGCTCTCAAGACCGCCAATTTAGTGATAATGTCGCCCCTCTGTTCCCTTATGCTCAAGTTATATGTGGTGCAGCTTTGTCGGCAGAAGTCTTTGCTTGTGCTGCTTTTGGAGAAAATGTTCTGAGCTTGTTTCACTTGAATGAGCAAATAGTCATGGTGACAGAATACAAGATTGAAGATGGCGATACCTTGAATGGGTTGCTTTTATCTGAAATAGCTTCTGGCTACAGTGTTGTACCGATTCTCTACCAGAAATATCAGCGAGACAATTACTCTTTAATGCCTTGGTATGATGTTAAGCTTGATGCTGGCGATCGCTTGATTGTTTTAGCTACAAGCAATAGTTTGCAGCGAATTGAATGGGGTGAAATGCTGCCTCGTCTTTGGCAGGTGCAGATTGAAAAAACTCTAACTACAAATGCCATTATCTATGGTGCTGAAGAGATAGTTTTGATTACAGGATGTAGTTCCACTACCGCTAGGCAATGGATGAATAATTTGCCTAGAGTGTTGCCGATACCACTTTATAAACATCAAGCTCAACGTCTTGTGCGCGAGTTAACAAAAGTGCAAGTTTTGGCAAATGTTATCTATATTGAGCAACCTTAAATCTCCCATATCTAGAAGTCATATCATCTGTGGAGAATTATTGGAGTTTAGACTAAATAATCAAACTCAAAGCAAAAAATAAGAGACAAAATTCATAGGCATTTATTGTAAAAATAAAAGCACAACAATGTTGTGCTTTTATAAATTATTTTTATTCAGTTCATTGTGACAACCAGAGAGTTTCTTAATTAGTCCAGTTGAGTACTGTAGGCACTAAAACCGTAAGCCAAAGTTTCTTTTAAATTATCTGATGGCTTGAGACTTCTGTTGATAGCATTAGCAAACGGCACTGGAATTCCTTTGATGGTTTCCGGCAAAATTGCATACTCTGCTGTTGGTTCGACAATATATTGTGGACACTTCGCTTTCATCCCAGCAGTAGCTAACATTTCTTCTATTTCAGCAGATGAATATTGCTTGAGATAAACTGGATTTCTCACAAAGGGGTTCAGCCTTCTGATAAAATTATGGATAATATGAGAAGGACAAGACTTATTGTGAAAGGAATGATTAAAAACAAAAATTCCACCAGGTTTTAGCACACGACATATATCAGCCAATAAATTTCTTAATTGGGCATCTGGGATATGCATAAAGACGCAGTTAGAAATTACCAAATCTATAGAATTATCTTCTAAAGGCAATGTTTCAGCAGAAGTGCAAATCAAGTTAAATTCAGCTTCTGGGAAAAAGTTGTATTCTTGTTTAACCTTGATTAACCGTCGTAATAAAGGTTCAGAAATATCAATGCCGTAATATTTCTCACATCTCAGATTTTTCGCTTTAGAGAGATGTAAAGGTGCGCGACCATAACCAGAACCAATTTCCAGAATAGAACCGACAGATTTATTCAACGGAAATTTGTTCCAAGTACCTCCAGGCGTACCAGTTAGCAGAGTGTAATCTTGTTTAATGGGCGATGTCGCTGCAATTTTTTCAATTTTTTGGGAACCATAGTATGTTTTACCAATTGTGTCCCATGTTTTTTTATGTTGAGTATTAGTTAATTGTTCATAGTCACTAGGAAAATAAATTCCATCTCGTAATTCAAAGTCATTTAGACTAGATTTTACATTTGCTAATTGAGACATTATGATTATCCTCATCAATAGTGAAGTCTGTTTTCTGTTATACTCTTAACTCAGCATTAACCGCAAGTGATTTTTACTGAACGGCTTTCCCTAAGCCTTTTTTAAAGGCTATAACTATTTTAAATTCTATGGAATGTGCTAGCACGCCTATTGCATCCAAGTGAAAACCGCTATAATAACAACCCTTGCCCGATTAGAACACAAGTTCGTATACATTAGTTGATGGACTGCAACAATTGGAGGCTGCGATGGTAGGAGGGTTACAACAAAAACGGGTGGTAGTTGTAGGTGCTGGTTGGGCTGGTTTAGGAGCAACCTACCATTTGGCAAAACAAGGTTATGATGTGACACTTCTCGAAGCAGGCCCCTATCCTGGTGGATTGGTGGCAGGTTGGCAAACATCTGCCGGAAAATCTGTTGAAGCTGGCATTCATGGGTTCTGGTATCCTTACAAAAATATTTTTTCTTTAATCAATGAATTAGAAATTAATCCTTTTACTACTTGGACTCGTTCTTCACAATATTCGCCAGCAGGTTTGGAAGTTGAATCACCAATTTTTCAAGATTTACCGCGACTCCCCTCGCCACTGGGAACTTTTCTCTACACTCAGTTTAAGCGGCTGCCACTAATTGACCGTCTTAGCGCCCTGCCTTTACTTTATTCTGTCGTTGATTTTGACAATTCTGATGCAGCTTGGCGGCGCTATGATTTTGTAACTGCCCGTGAATTGTTCAAAGATTTTAACGTTTCTGCACGACTTTACCGCGAGGCTTTTGAACCGATGTTATTAGTGGGCTTGTTTGCCCCTGGTGAACAGTGTTCAGCCGCCGCAACTTTAGGGATGCTTTACTTTTTTATTCTGGCTCATCAACCCGATTTTGATGTGGTTTGGTGTCGGGGAACTGTTGGAGAAAAGATATTTCGTCCTTGGGTGGAACGTATCGAAAAAGCTGGTGTGCGAGTGTTGCCCAAACGCCGGGTTACAGATTTAATTGTTGATAGTAATCAAGTTAAGGGTGTGGTTTGTGGTGATGAAGTTTTTGATGCAGATGCCGTGATTTTTGCGGTTGGAATCACAGGGATGAAGAAAATTGTCTCAACTAGCCCGAGTTTACAAAGTCGTGAAGAATTCCGTAATTTGAGCAATTTAGGAGCAATTGATGTTTTAGCAACGCGACTATGGTTTGACCGTAAAATTAATATTCCTCGTCCTTCTAATGCTTGTTTTGGATTCGACACAACTACAGGTTGGACGTTTTTTGATTTGAATGCTTTACATGATGAATATCGAGATGAGCCAGGAACAGTGATTGAAGCTGATTTCTATCACGCGAATCAGTTTCTGGGTTTGAGTGATGAGGAGATTTTAGCAATAGTTCAGGGTTATTTAGCAACTTGTATACCAGCATTTGAGGAGGCAAAGATAATTGATAGTAGTGTAATTCGTCTACCTCAAGCAGTGACTCACTTTGCACCTGGCAGCTATCGTTATATGTTGCCCGCTAAGACAAGTTTTGAGAATGTATTTATGAGTGGGGATTGGATTGTGAACCGTCATGGTTCCTGGTCACAGGAAAAGGCTTATGTTACTGGTTTGGAAGCGGCAAATTTGGTGGTGTCTTATTTAGGAGAAGGTCAGCCATCTGAGATTTTAGCTGTAGAAGAGGATGAAGTGCATATCCAAGTGGCGCGATCGCTCAACCAAACTTTGCGTAAATTGAGTAAATCTATCCTGCCTAACTTCTGGTTGCCGTAATCTGTAGGGTAGCACAGCAGTGCATCCCTACTGTATGTATATTTTTCGCAAATTTAGTTAATCATTAATTGTAATTTAAATTCGGTAAGCTAAAGAAAGCGATCGCGATACCATCCTTATAATGTAAATCAAATCACATAAGCTTATGGAGCCAGACTCTTTACAAACTGAGGTGATTCTGACGCACCCGCGTGAGTCCCTTGGTAGAGTGCAACTTGATTGGACACCCCAACCCGGAAACTATCTCGATTTTCAAGGTAAAACCTACGCGGTTTTAGAGCGCCGCCATAGATACAAACTTCAAGCTGGGCGCTACCGCTTGCATAATATTGCCATTTATGTACAGTCTGCTAAACGACCATCTGAGAAAAGTTTGGTAGCGGGACGTTGGGTAATCGGTGATGCTACCTGCTGTTACAATGCTCATTCAGAACTCATTCGCTGTGCAGTTAACCCAGATGGCCCTTGCGAATCTTGCCGCTTTTATGAAAAGTTAGAAGTTACAAGTTAAGAGTGAGGAGTTAAAAGTTATTCTCCCTCATCTCTTCCATCTCCGTCAGCTTCCCGTACCAAAAACTTCTCCTACAGTTAAGCGCGTACCATTAACAAAATCCCATCCCGACTGGGGACGTTTACCGGCTAACTGAACCTCTCGCAACAGCAATAAACCTTCCCCAGTTTGGACAATCGCACCAATTCCTTTGACAATGCTGACTACAATTCCCGGTTGATCTGATACATTTGACAAATACGGCAATTTATGTATTAATTCTTGTAATTCTGGTGGGAGATCGCGATCACTTACAGAACCAAGAGGAGCAGAAGCGGTGATTTTCAACAGGTTGTTACGAAAAGTAGCCGTGCAGTTAGGGTAAAAGCCTCTGATTTGATTGTGTAATTGGATCGCGCTTTTTGACCAATCCAAAGCATAATCTGGTTTTTGAATCAGAGGTGCATAAGTAGCTGCTAAATTATCTTGAGGGATTGGTTGAATTTCTTTACGTTCCAACTTCAACAGAGTTTCCACCAACAAATCCCCACCAATCGTTGCTAGTCTATCGGCTAAATCTTGGGCATTATCCAGTAATCCAATGGGTGTAGTGGCTATTTGGAGCATTGCGCCAGTATCCATCCCCACATCCATTAACATGGTGGTGATCCCCGTTTCTCTCTCACCGTTATACAAACACCACTGAATCGGCGCAGCACCGCGATATTTGGGTAAAATCGAACCATGTACATTAATGCAAGCCAATTTCGGCATATTTAAGATTTTTGCCGATAAAATCTGTCCATAAGCGACAACAACAAACACATCTGCATCTAATTGTTTGAGTTTGCTTAAAGTTTCAGTGTCTTTTTTCACCCGTTCGGGTTGCCATACTGCTAAATTGTGAGCAGTGGCGATCGCTTTTACTGGTGTTGGTGTAAGTTTATTTCCGCGTTCCCGGCGTTTATCTGGTTGGGTGACAACCGCCAGTACCTCAAATTCTGAACGATTCAATAACTTTTCCAAGGTGGGTACAGCAAATTGAGGTGTACCAAAAAATACAATTTTCATTAATAATTGTTGTTAGTCGTGAGTCATTAGTTAATCGTAAGTGCGCCCCTCATAACTGACAACATTTAAGTTGCATGTTCAAACAGAATGCACTAAGCCAGCATCTAGCAGGCTACTGGATTCGGGACGGTAGTTGCAAAACACAGTTGTTCGCTGTAAATAATATTCGCTGTTTGGTGGTACAATATTTTCGTATTCATGAAACAAAAGGCTGCTTGATTAACTTAGTTGTTAAGTTAACAAGTGTAATAGCTAAGTATTAGCCGCATTTGCCTCTAGTGAACCTAATCACTTAGTGGTTTTTCGTTGTGAGTCGCTAGAGCATCTACCAAGTGAATTTTGTTGTGTTCCCAATCGTCTTCCCGAAATTGGCTTTAAATGTAGTTAAATTTCCAAAAAAATATTGCGTCTTCTAGCTATTTTTGTAGTTTAGATAGCAATTTATAACTTTGGGTTGCTGATAGCAATATCTTCTGAGTATGATGTATTATGCGTCAGCTTTCCCAGGTTTTTAATTAACGCCTCACGTTTACGATCATGAGGGTTTGCGCTGTTATATTTAGTGTGTAACCTAGCTTATTTGCTGCGTACTAGCGATCGCTAGTACGATCCCCGATAACTAAGTTATCTCACTCTTGTTTGCCAGCCTGATTCCTCAAACTATACCCGAAATATTTCTTAACTAAGACTTATTTTTGGTGTGGTGGAATATAGCGACATTATATATCGTGTAGTAATTACTGAGTTCTCAGCATATTTACTATACTCGCATATTTTTGCCAAAAAATATTCAGTACCTCAGTAAGAAAAGGTGTAGACAATGATACTTAATTTTTGTAAAAATCTGCAAACTTTGAAGATATTATTTCGTCATGACTTTTAGTTTCTTGTTATACATATAACTACCACCTGCTCCATTGCTGTTGATGTATTGCTTCTCACATAGCAATTGCCCCCTCTAGAGAGTCTACAAATGCTTAAACCCCTTTTGCTGTCAGGATGGTTCCGCACACAACCATTTCTCAATTACGTTGTTGCTGTGATACTACTTGCACCTTTATTAGGAGCATCGGCTCACTCGATCCCAGTAAGATCCGAAGTACATAAATTAACTTCGATGGCTGGAGAATCTGACTCTGTATCAAAGGAAATAGCTGTAGTTGAGGAATCTGAGATAGCTGAAACATTAAAAACAGATCAAATCGAATCGACAACAAAAGAATTTGACTCTGTGCCAACACAAAGTACTGCTGTTCAGGAACCGCAAGTATTACCAGCAGATAAAATTGAGTCTTCGGCTAAAGTAGATAATTATCTGTCAAGCAGCGATTTAGATTTAAGCGATGTAACTGTTCCCGATTCTTTGGCAGCAGTTGAACTCGCACCATCAACAGATGTTCCTATTAGTCAACTTAATTTAATACGCAAACTTAAAGCTGCTAATGTTAAGTCTTTGAGAGGACAAGAAAATTATCCTTCTAGAGAAAAGTCTTTTACTGAATCATTGACAGCAACTCAAGTAGCACCAGCTATTAGAGAATCGCAATCAACCACAACTACCGAAATACCTGTTGTGGAATCAGTTGATGAGTCCCAAGCAGAACAAATAGATCCCATCGGTAGTCCTCATCCGATTCCTTGGAAATGGATTACAGCAACTCAAGAAGCTATTGCTTCTAATGGTGGTTCTGGAGTGCGTCACTATCGCAGCGTACCCGTGATTTCTCCAGATGGTAAATATGCTGTTTATAGTCGGGTGCAACTGGAGGTCAAACCCCAAATGTACAACAGCCGTGTCACCAGCGTTCTGTTTGTCCAAGATATGCAAACTAAGAAATTGTGGGTGATGGCTTCAACGACTCCAGTTAGCGATCCTTTATTAAAGGTAAAGGCTGTAAAAGCGGAGTCTTCAGAAGAAACCGATACGAGCGGTAAAATTGGGGTACTAGTTCCAGTTAGCTGGTCAGAAAAAGGCGATCGCTTCCTAGCACGCAAGTTTGATGGTATATTTAACACGGGTGATTCTACAGATAGTGCAGTGATTTGGGATCGGCAAAAAAATCACGCTAACACAGTAGCTCCTGTTATTGAGGAAGAACATGAAAAAGTTGCCGTATTGTTAGGCTGGAGTAAAAGCCAACCGGATCGCGTGTTATTCCGTGCAGGGGAATTGGGCGAGGAAAACTGGCCATTAATGCAAGTTGCTAATGATGGTAAGACTATCACTACAACAGACAGCGATCGCCCCATTACTTTTGGTAAAAAGGTGACAGAAATTTGGGCAGGGCCACAAGTTGCTTATCGATAGTTTATAGAAAATCTTATAAACTCCCGTTGTCGCTTGTGATGACAACGGGATTTTTTTATCCCTGTTTTAAAAGAGTGACAGAAGTTGGATATCTTCAATTCCTACTGTTCGGATCGGACAAATCCGTATTTTAAATCAGCAAATATAATATCTGTCAAATCACTGATAGAAAGCAGTTTTTAGTAGGGACTTTAGTCCTTAAAACTAGTACTAAAGTCCTGAATACGAACAAACAATTTGACTACATCATAAATAAAAATACTTAAAAACAAAACTAAAGAGACTTATCACCTCTTTCCCACTCAGGTATAGCACCCTTCACCCGGCGGATGGGCAAGTTAGCAATTAAAGCTGTGGTTCGTTGGTTGCTTTCTAAAGAGAACTCTAAACCCTCTGTCTCAACTTCAACATAGCGACAGACTACATCTAGGATTTCTTTGCGCATTTTTTCCAACGTTTGAGGGTCTATATCAGCGCGATCGTGAGCAATCACCAATTGCAGGCGACGTTTAACTTGAGTTCGACTGCTATCAGGGCCGCGAAAAAAAAGTTTTTCTAGAAGTTCAATCATTACGAATAGGTCTGGGGCGGAGACTGGAAAGGTAAGTTAAACAATCTTTGTCCTGAACAACCTTCGTATACGAGCGAAGATGCTGTCTTGGGACGAGTCGATCTCCAGAAATTCGACACTTTCCCCTTCTAGTCTACGAGCAATGTTCTCAAAGGCTGTAGCAGCTAAAGAGGGATTTTCTGCTAACACTAAGGGTTCGCCGCGATTGGTAGATACAATAACACGCTCGTCGTCAGGGATTACCCCGATGAGGGGAATGGCGAGAAGTTCCTGAACATCTTGCACTGACATCATATCATTTGCCTGCACCATTGAGGGTCTGATACGGTTAATTATTAAATGAACACGCTTGATACCTTGTGCTTCAAGTAACCCCACTACCCGATCGGCATCACGAACTGAAGAAATTTCTGGGGTGCTAACAACTAGCGCTTCTTTGGCCGGGCCGATCGCATTCTTAAACCCATTTTCAATACCGGCTGGGCTATCAATAATCACGTACTGATATTTTTGCGCTAGTGCATTCACCAATAACTTCATCTGTTCGGGTGTGACTGCATCTTTGGAGCGATTTTGGGCTGCCGGCAGGAGTACGAGATTGGGTTGGCGCTTATCTTTCACCAAGGCTTGTTCTAAACGGCACTCTCTGGCTAAGACTTCTACCGCAGTATAAACGATGCGGTTTTCCAGCCCTAAGAGCAAATCCAAATTTCTCAGACCAAAATCCGCATCAACCAAAGCAACTTGACGCCCCATTTTGGCTAAAGCCATACCCAAATTTGCTGAAACTGTGGTTTTACCCACTCCTCCTTTACCGGAGGTAATCACAATAATGCGAGTCATGATAGAAATGCGGTCAATGAGGGTTCAGGAAATATAAAACAGTAAATTGCAGTATAAAGTATGAAGTATCGTATCAAGTATGAAGAAATATCTGTTCTCCCTGATGAGGGTGAGGTATGAATATTTGTCTTATTTCATCCTTACTTATATACTTCATTCTTTAAGTAAATATTTATGGTTCTTGATTGCTCTTGGTGAATTGATTTCTGGAAAAATCAGTCGCCCTAGCGATACGGATTCCTTGGGGCGTAATATGTGCCACCTCTGGAGAAAACTGTATTGGCACTTTTTCTGGTGCTCTAGCTACAGCATCTGCAATCCGCAGTTGGGTTGGTTCCATTTGCAAGGCCATAATTAGACACTCACTATTGCCTCCAGCCCCAGCATGAGCAATTCCACGCAGACGACCCCAGATAATAATATCTCCATCTGCAATTACAATACCACCTGGATTTAAATCTCCCAAGAGAATTACTGTCCCAGGATGACGAATTTCTACTCCAGAGCGGACTGTCATTTCTAAATAGAGGGCATCTTCTTGGGGGATCGCTGTAGCTGTTGGCTCAGAATTCAGGGAAGTTACGGGCTGCAATTGTTCTACTGAATACCCTAATGTCACGGCAGCGATCGCAGTTTGCCGCCGACTCGTCGAGACAGATATCAGTTGGAGTTGGACTTCACTTAAAGCTTCGGCGAGTTCTTGGAGTTGTCTGGCATCTACTAAACGGTCTTGTGCCATTAAATGCACAGGTGTATTAGATACACGCAAGCGATCGCCTGCACTCAGACGTTGCCTTATTTGTTGCCAAATATCAGACCAAGTGAGTTCTGAGGCAGATACTTGAGATTCCGAGGGCAAAATTAATAAAAGTCGTCCCTCCTTACTTTTTAACTGGACTTGACTATTATCATTTACACGATGCCCTGGTAATGCTAACTCATCGGGATTTAAGTCAGTCAGGATAAAATCCGATCCGGCATCAGTATTTGACTCTACATCTGGGTTAGCAGAATTTGACTCTACATCCCCAAGAACAGTATTTGATTTTAAATAAAGGAGGACAGATTTTAACTCAGCATCCGGGAGGATAGAATCTGACTCTACATCAGAAACAGTAGAATTTACCTCTATCTCAGAAAGGATAGAGTTTGATTCTGCATTAGGAAGTGCAGAATTTGACTTTAGATTGGGAATCGCAGAATCAGAAGTCATGCAGTACTAGCCAAAAGACAACAGATTTTAAATTTTAGGTCGCACCTTTGGTGCGCTGACAGCGCAACTTGGATTTTGGATTTGTGTCACTGACAAGGGGTGTTGGCGTAGCGGGATATTAGTCCGACATTAACCAAAAGACTCTTTAATCTAAAATCGTTCGACTGAGCGTAGCCGAAGTCTAAAATCTCAAATTGGTACGGTCAACCTCTGATAAACTGTCACCAAGGCATCAGCATCGCCGACATTACCTGGAAACAGCACTACAGGCAAATCAGGAAACTGGGGATGATCGGATGACGTTAACACCATTGAACAACCAGCTAAAATTTGACCGAGTAAACGGGCTGAAGTTAAAGCTAGTCCAGTACTCAAGACATCGTTTGAAGTAATGCCACCCTTGCTGATTAAGAATCCTATATCAGATGGTAAACCGCGCACAATATCCATTAATAAACTTGAAACTTTTTCCCCAAACTCCAATCGTGTCTTGACATCTTTAAAATTTAGTTCCTGACGGCTAGTATAAACCACTGGTGTTTTGCCAGCTTCGTGTGCCGCCCGTATGCTTTCTTGGATTTCAGTTAGTAATGCCGCAGATTGATTTGCATCATCAAGTAATCGTGCTACATTCACTTCGATTCCTACAGTTCCTTCTACTTGCAACAGCGCCTCTAATTGCTGGGTAGTCTTTTTCACATGGGAACCAACAATCACTGCACCTGGTTTGCCTTGGCGCACGTACTGCACCATGTTTTCGGCGGCAATTGGTTGGGGTGGTAAAGCAGCTAAAGCCGTTAAAATACTTGCTGCACTGCGAAACAAAAAGCGTTTCCCTTGACTTGCGGCTGCTAATATATCTACTGCAAAGCGGTTGAGATCGGCTTGAGTTTCACCATCGACGACAGCGCACTGATTACCATGAAGTTGTAACAATCGTTCCAAACTACCAGCGCGAATATCGGATAGGAGAAACCTTTCTACAGCTTCGGCACTAATTCGTCCTTGAGTTTTTTCTTCGACATACTTGGGTAAGTAACTGTGATGGTAGCTGAAGACAGAATCACGGGCAAATTCGGTTTCATGGACTGGGGTGGGTACACCGCCAATAATCAAGTAATGCACGCTGTCGCGGGTGATGCGTCCACCGTCAAAAAATGCTGGTACGAGAAAATGAGCATCAAAGGGGCCAAGTTCTTGTGCGATCGCATCAGTTTCAATGGGATAATGTCCCCGCAAAGTAGAATCAGAACGGCTGACAATCAGAAAATCGTCAATTCCTTCAGCATTCAAAGCGATTTTTAAGTTATGGCAAACTTCTTTGGTGATAGATGCAGCTGACTCTGGCGTTAGCGATCTAGTATTAGTCAGCACAAAGAAAATCGGCGAATCATCCTGCAAACCGATGCGTAGAGTGTCCACATCCCAGTGCATTAGCAGCAAGCAGCTGTGGACTGTTTGAGAACCTGTAGGGTCATCATCCAGGACAATTATTTTTGGTTTGTTGCTCATTTAGGTCAACGGGGCGATTGTTTTTTAAGAAAGTCATCAGCAAAGAAAAACTCTACTCAGCCTTTATGCAATTTTCTGATTTCTGCTTGTACATCGATTGCAATTTGCAATGATTGATTTAGCAGTTGAGCATATTCGCCTGCTTGACTACTAACTTGTAAAGCTCGCAGACTGGCTAAATTATTCACAAATAACTCTTGGTTATTAGCAAGCAATTTTTTATTATCTCGCAAAATTCGTTCCGTTTTCAGAGCGCGGACTAAATCTTCTCTAATTAGTTGCAAGGCGGCGGTTACTTTATCTCGGTCATGGATACTGCTTTCTACGTTTCCTGATGCTGCCAATTGGTCATTAATATCGATGGCAGCAACCAGGTCATGATATTTATCAACTTCATCTAAAAGTATTGTCAGTCCTTCAGGACAGGTTAATTGTCGCCACAGCCATCGCCCCACTAATATCGGCATTGGCACTAAAATTAGTAAAAGAATTCCTAGTCGAACTGAAGAACCAATTGTTGGCAGAATAATAAATGCATAAACAAAGCCCACAATTATTGGCGTTAGCGCCAGCGTCACTAGCATTTCATTGATAAAAAACCCTAATCGCTTTTTGCCATCTCGCAAAACCGAGGGACGAAAAACGTCTTCTGGATCGAATCCAGTCAAACGTCTCAGTTCCCCTTTACTAATTTCCAAGCCTATTAAGTCCGGCTGCACGTCTGCATACTCCTATGGAAACCCAAGTTGCGTATTCATTTTAATCGGGTTTACCGTGATGATTGTGGTTATATTCAGGAAACCAGTTCTCATCTAAGATTTGTTCTAAAGAGCCAATGGGTATAAAAGGAAATATGTCAATGGCAAGTTGAGAGCGATCGCTTGCTTCTGTCCTTGCATCTTGATAACATTTATCAAATATTTCTAAGATGTAAGGCTTAAGACTAGGACTATCTTTGAGTTCATCCTTAATATCTCTACGGAATGTCCTAATTTCACCTTTACAGTACCCTTCATTTCGCTCTCGTTCTACATTCCAATATATGAGCTTAAGCAGATGTTCAAAAAGTCGAATTAACAAACTTTTCACTGTTCGCTTCTGGCTCCTGCCCATATCTTCCAACTCTTCAATTAAGTTATTTAAATCCACAGATGAAAACTGACTAGTGCGAAGTTGGTTGATGGTTGTCCTGAGCCAAAGGTAATAATCTTGGTTATATAAAGTCTGAGTTATTGGTTGTATTTCGATCACCATACACTTGTTAAACTCCTATTATTTGTATTATACACTGTGTATTTTTTACACCAATTTTGCTTCAGGTTGTGAATACTCAGAATTGCCTCCAATCTCTCACCAAAATAAAAATACTCCCTGTGACACCATCATAATAAAGAAAGTTAAGTTGTTGGTTGATTGATTATATAAGCGACTGGTCTGTGCGGAAATCTTCAGTTGGTGTTCCAGGTTGGGATCGTAGCCTTGGGCTGCTAATGCTCCATACTCAGTATCCATCATGCCAAGGTTATGAATTTCAGTTAGAGTGCAATACCAGAAATATTCCTTAAGTTTGAACTAAAGCTTACTGAAAGAATGAGGTTTTAATTTACCAAGTCACTGAGAATATACGAGATATCATTCATCAACCTCCAAATTCTCAGCCCTATAAATTGATTATTAGTGAAGGGAAAAGATAGCTAAAACTAAAGCAACAGACATTCTTTCATTAATTGAAGCAGATAAACAGTTAGCCATAACTTGCACGTAATTAACGCTATGTGCGACTTATTGTTAAAACCCCGCTTCCATTCCTCTCCCCGAAACAGAGAGAGGCTTTGATTCTTTCTCCCCAACGCTAGTAGGGAAGGGGTTGGGGGTTAGGTTTGAGAATAAAGTTGCACATGGCGTTAATTAGGGCATTAAAATTACCAAGCTATTCATTCATCATGAGGTATAAAAATGACTGCTACAAATGATCAGCGTAAAATTCGTTATGCCGTTGTTGGTTTAGGTTGGTTTGCCCAACAAGCTGCCTTACCTTCCTTTATACACACTGAAAACTCGGAATTAGTCGCACTGGTTTCAGATGACCCCACAAAAAGCGAAGAACTGAGCAAAAAGTACGGTATTAACCATACTTACTCTTACGACGAGTATGAAGATTGTCTGGCAAGTGGCGAGGTTGATGCAGTTTATATTGCGCTGCCCAATCACTTGCATTGCGAGTACACTGTGCAGGCTGCTAATCAGGGAATTCATGTGTTATGTGAAAAGCCAATGGCAGTAACAGAAGAAGAGTGTGAGACAATGATTAAAGCTGCCAATGACAACAATGTGAAGCTGATGATTGCCTACCGCTTACATTTAGAAGAAGCCAATTTACAAGCAGTTGAAATTGTCCGCTCAAAGCAAATTGGTGAACCACGAATTTTCAACTCGGTTTTTACTCAGCAAGTAGAAGAAGGCAATATTCGTTTAAGAGATGCCACAGGTGGCGGCACGCTCTATGATATTGGCATTTACTGCATTAATGCTGCACGTTATATATTGCAAGATGAACCAATTGAAGTATTTGCTGTAGCTGCCAATAACGGAGAAGAACGCTTCAACGAAGTAGAAGAAATGACTAGTGTCATTTTGCGTTTTCCCAATGAGCGATTGGCAACATTTACCTGTAGCTTTGGAGGGGCAAGTGTTTCGACTTATCAGATTGTAGGTACTAAAGGCGATTTACGAGTAGAACCTGCTTATGCTTGGCAGGGAGAACTGAAGCATTACCTAACCATTAATGGTGAAACCCAAGAGCGTACTTTTGAGGATCACGATCAACTAGCTGCTGAATTTACCTACTTCTCTGATTGTATTCTGCAAGATAAAAACCTAGAGCCATCTGGAACGGAAGGATTGATTGATGTTAGTATCATTCAAGCACTTTATCACTCAATTGAGACGGGTAAACCTGTGCAGATCCAAACTCGCGATGCCTGCGGCGGTAAACTACGCCATCAACGTCCTACATCGGCTCAAACTATTGAGCATCCTCCTGTTGACGAGACACCAGACTTGATTCATGCTGCTGCACCTTCTGGGGAGTCGTAAAGTAGCTTTAAAATATCCTTGACCAAATAATATCAGCTTGGTGAGACAAGTTACTCTGAGTAGTTGGTTAAAGGTAGGCAAACTTGCGCCACAGTGTAGTAGTCATGTTATAGCGATCGCTCAATAAAAAAGGCAGATAAATCACTGTCGGTTCAAGTAAAATTACTGCCGACAATGATCTATTCTGCCCCATAAACAACTAAAACAAACTAAGGATAAAGACCTCTGTCAGTCAGTGCCTGCGCGACTCTACCTACCCCCAGTGTGTAAGCTGCTAACCTTAAAGAAATTTGGCGCACCTGCGACTGATGAATTACCTTGCGGTACGCTTGTACCATCAAATGTTCCATTTCGCGGTTGACGCGCTCCTCATCCCAAAATACGTAAGAAAGACCCTGCACCCACTCTAAATAACTGACTACTACACCGCCAGCATTTGCCAAAATATCGGGTAGCACTGTCACACCCCGTGCCTCTAATGCCAAGTTAGCCTCAAGAGTAACCGGGCCGTTAGCTGCTTCTGCTACAATCTGCGCCTGCACCTGATTCACATTTTCTTCAGTGATTTGGTTCTCCAAAGCAGCTGGTATTAAGACTTCGCAGGGTAAAGTTAATAAATCTGCATTGCTAATTGGTACAGATTGCGGGAAACCCACAATACTCTTGCGATTTTCAGCGGCGTAGACTTTTAACTTGGGAATATCAAGACCAACTTCGGAGAATATTCCCCCAGCACCAGTTGAAACCGCGATAATTTTCGCGCCTGCTTCATATAATAATTCTGCTGCGGCACAGCCGACGTTACCGAAACCTTGAATAGCTACTCGCACTCCTGCCAAGGATTTACCTCGATCTACTAGCGCCTCACGTACAGTAATCATCACACCACGTCCAGTTGCCATTTCTCGCCCCAGAGAACCACCAATCGAAAGGGGTTTTCCAGTTACAACTCCTGGTACAGCATGACCAACATTCACAGAGTAAGTATCCATCATCCAAGCCATCTCACGGGCAGAAGTACCCATATCTGGTGCAGGAATATCTACGGAAGGCCCAATATCTTTAATCAATTCGCTGATATAACGGCGGCTGATTCGCTCTAATTCATCAACACTGTAGCGTTTGGGATCTATAGCAATGCCACCCTTCCCACCACCGTAAGGAATACCTAACAAGGCACATTTCCAGGTCATCAGCATTGCTAAAGCGGATACTTCGCGCAATGTCACAGCCGGATGGTAACGAATTCCGCCCTTGTATGGGCCTAAGACATCAGAGTGCTGTACCCGATGTCCGGCGAGAACCTGTATTTCCCCATCATCTAGCTTCACCGGAATGGAAACCGTGACAACCTTACGCGGGTGGCTGAGAATTTCTAGTAAACCCTGATTTAAATTTAATTCTTTAGCTGCCGCCTCTAAGTAGCTACAGGCTTGGTCAAATGGGCATATATGCGCTGGAGAAGAAGGTTCTGACAGCAACAGCGATTTTGAAATCATAAAATTTTCTCCTAATCACGGTATCTTTACGAACCGGATATCATCTGTATTTAGCTTATCCTTTTTTTTCCAAAAAAAAGACTTTTGTAGTTTTTGTTACAGTTTTATATTTTATGTTCTGATAGAGCTGTAAAGCAGTATGCGGATTAATGGACTAATAGATTCTAGATAGTCCGCTTTGTTAGATAATTCCAAAAAATAAATTATTCAATCTTGTGGGGATTTCCTTTAAGAATTCAGGTTCAACATTACTTAAAAAATTGCCTTTATTAAAGCAAAAAATAATTTACGTATATATACGTTTAAAAAGTCTACTTTTGCATGATTAATATGTAACAAATAATATGGGATAGCTACTTAAGCTAGTGAATCAAGTTTAAAAGTTAAATAACTATCAAAAAACCCTTGGCTATCAACCAGCCAGAGGTGGGGCAGATCATTCGTGATTTGCAATTTTTGGCTGGGCTAACACAAGAACAATTTGCACCAACTCTCAGGGTGGTGTGACATATACCACCACGACTAAACATTGGGAAAATAGACTCTCTAAACCCACGCTGCTAGCGATGGAAAAGATTGAGGAGATGTTGGAAGAGATGGGCGATCAGGGCGAAGATTTGTTGTCGAAGTATTTGCCAAATTAGTTGTTTGCTCAGTTTTTGTATGGGCGATTGGTTTTGCCCATCGCAGATTTCACCTAACAATTCAGGCTTAATTACGATCAATAGACAGCAAGGGTTTGCAGCAATATTTTATCTAAATAAAACATTCTCAATATGTGCTTTTACACAAATCTCTAAAGGAGTTCTATAAATGCGTAATGATAAAAGTGCAACACCAAGCTATTTAAAAAAATATTGGCTTCTTTATGGTATTACCGCAACTATTTTAGTCATTTCTCTAGTAAGTCTTGCAGTTGCTGTTTTACCTGATACCAAAGTTAAAATTGAGCGCAATATCCTCTTCGTTATTTCATCAATTTACCTTTTGGTATCTTGTAGCTTTTTCTTATTGATCTACCTGCGAAATCAAGATCAAGAATTTGTGGGTGTCTTGCCGAAAGCAATTGATGAACTAAAGAGAGTTGGCAGAGCGTATTTAACAAATACTGCTGCTATTGAAGAAAATAGTGAGCAAGTAAAGAAATTGCATAACGATATTGAACAGGAAATTAGAGGGCTTGTAGAGAGTAACAACTCTATTGCAAAAGAATTGATGGAACTGCGCCAAGAAAAGGGCAATTTTAAGCGTGACTTAAATAATTGGAATGAAAGTGCAATTGAATTTTTTCAAATATTAGAGCGAGGACTTGAAAATGAAGAAAATAATGAACGTCGGAATGTCATGGAGAAAAATCTTCAATAATTTGAACTGATTGTCAAAAAACTTGGTTTCTCTCGAATCGTTCCATCTACCAACGGCAAATTTGACAGTAGAGAATATGAGTGTAAGGCTGAAGAACTATCATTAGGCGCAGAAGAAGGATCTATTCTAAGGTGCGATCGCTGGGGTTATAGATCAGGCGGAGAAGTCTTGCAACGCGCAAAAGTAATTTTGGCAAAGAAACCTGCAAACAACAATGATTTAGAGCAAGTAACACCTCTAGAAGTCTCTACAACTATTTAAATCCAATTCTAGAGGGCAATATTCAAGCTCTAACTTTAATTCTATCACCACGAAAGCCATTGTCAGGAAATTGTAACAATGAAAACAAATTACGCAATTGGAATTGATTTGGGTACATCGACTTCACAAATTTGTATTTATAAGAATAATGAATCTCTGCCAATCCCTGACCCAGTAACCAAAATTCCTATTATCCCTTCAATTGTGGCAATTAATGAGCGAAAAAAACTTTTGGTTGGCGAAGCAGCACAGGGAGCAGTTGACCGTCCGGGCTATGGTGTTCGAGAAAGCAAGCGATTAATGGGAACTGAGGAAATTGCCGCTTTGATTCTTCGCAAGTTAAAGGAGAATGCTGAAGAAGCCTTAGGACATCCAATTCAAGATGCAGTAATTTCAGTACCTGCTAATTTTCCAGATGCTGCTCGTAAAGCAACATTTAATGCTGGTGAAATAGCTGGTTTAAATGTACTTCGGTTAATCAATGAACCAACCGCAGCAGCACTAGCATTTGGCATCAAAAATATTAATTCTGAAGAACAAATTGTTGTGTTTGACTTTGGCGGCGGAACTTTAGACATTTCTGTTCTAGAAATGTTTGAAGGAGTGTTAGATGTCAAGTATAGTTTTGGTGATCCTCATTTGGGGGGTAAGGATTTTGATGAAGTCATAATTTCTTTGTTGCTCAAAAAATTTGAAGCACAGTATCTAGGAGTTCCAGTTTACAACCGTGAGGCGGAATTGAAGGGACAAGCAGAACAAGCAAAAAAGACACTTTCTGTAGAGCAATCTTGTGATGTCCAAATTCCCTATTTTGCAACTAAAGATGGAAAAGGGATTGATTTGGATATTGAAATCACTGGCACAGAATTTGAAAAAGCGATCACTCCACTTTTAGAACGAGCAAGAGTTTGTATCAGAGAAGCGTTAAATAAGAAAAAAATACGCCCTAGTGCAATTGATCGAGTGCTGCTAGTTGGCGGCACAACTTATATTCCGGCAGTTCGGAATATGGTGGAGAAATCATTCAATTCTTAAGTCAAGCTGAAGATAGAATAGGAGAGGAAAATTGGACTGAAGCAATTCGTTTACTAAAGCATATTCTATTGCTTTCTCCTAGTGCTGACTCAATTCGTAATCGTCTGGGATTATGTTATATCCATAATCAACAATGGGATGAAGCCATCAAAACATATCAGAGTCTAACTCAATCAAATCCCGATGTTGCTTTATATTGGTCGAATTTTGGTTATGCTTATAAAGAAAAAGCAGAATCTCTTTCTGAAAGCGACACCAGACGTTCTGTAATTTATCAAGGAGCTAGACATTGCTTTTATAAGTCGATTGATTTAGAGCCTTTTAATTCACAACATTTCATAGCAATTGCTCAAACTTTTTTAGCTGAAGAAAATTACTCAGAAGCTTTGAATTGGGCTGAGAAGGCTGTAGGTGCAGATGGTAAGGTTGATTTTCAAGATTTTGATGCGCTCTTCTTAATTTGTATTATTCATTTACGCAACAATCAAGTAGAACAAGTTACGTCCACAGCAGAACGAATTATTTCTTGTTTACCAGCAGATGAAGATGTACGCAATTATGTTGCAGCTAGATTCGCCATAGTTGGCTCTGAACTGGTTCAAGTTGGTGCAAAATACATAAACCCCAAGATATTGAAAGCTGCACTAATTTTCATGGAAGCAGCAAAACGATTTAGTCCTGGTAATGTTGAAATAGCGAAAATACATCAAGATATTGCAGAAGTTGTTAGTGCTTTCAATCAATATGATGTTCTCAAAGATGATTATCAAATTATCCACGGATTCAAAAGATTAGCAGCATTTAGCATTATTAATGTACTGGGAGTACAAGATTCTGACTATGAACGAGATAGAAATTTCAATAGTATCATCGAAGAAATTAGTAACTCAACAGACAGTGAAGTTATTGCATCTGCACAGCGTATAAAAACTAAATATCCCACCATATATCTGTTGAATAGTGGATTTTTTGCTCGGTTAGAAAAGGCAGCTATGGAGATTGCTAGCAAACAGCAGTATCAACCCCAGTATCAAGCTACTAACAATTCTTCAGACAGTTGCTTTGTTGTCACAGCCACCTACGGTACACCCTATGCACCAGAAGTAATGAAATATCGTTACTTCAGGGATGAATATTTGACCAAGAACATCTTAGGGAGGAAATTTATTAGTCATTATTATCGTTTTGGCCCGATAGCTGCAAGCTACATTAAAAAGCACCCGAATGTTAAAAAAGTGATGGCGTTTATACTGGGTAATCTAGCTAACTACTTACCCAATGAAAAGTAGTCATATCTAAGTCTAAAATGACATATAGGGACAAACTTAGTACTTATAGATACTGATGTTATCCAAGCTTTTGCTAATGGTAAAGCAGTGAATAAGATATTGAAACCTAATATATGTATGTTTTAACAAGAATGGCATCAGTAACCAAAATATTCTCACACCTAACTTAAGGGCATGGGGCATTGAAAACTAATGACAAATCACAACCCTCACAAGTTTTTACCTTGCTAAAGTGATCGCAGCATTCTGTCCCCCAAAGCCAAAACTCAAACATAATACCTGTCGAATTTTACTTAGACGTGCTGCTGTGACGATATCTAAATCGAACTCTGGCTGCTGCAATCCTAAACAAGGTGGTAATATTTGATGCTTTAGCGCCATGAGAGAAAAAGCTACACCTAAAGCTCCAGATGCCCCTAGTGTATGACCTGTGCTTCCCTTGGTGGAACTAATTGCCACGCCTTGGGGAAACAAACGCTGGATTACCATACTTTCCATCTGGTCATTTAGCTGGGTAGCTGTGCCATGAGCATGAATGTAATCGATATCGGTTGATGACAGACAACTACGTTCTAGACATTGTTTGATGGCAGCGATCGCACTTTTCCCTTCTGGTTCTGGTGAATTACTGTGATATGCGTCGTTAGTTAAGCCGAAACCGAGAATTTCACCATACACTTTTGCTTGACGTTGCTTTGCTAACTCTGCTGATTCTAAGACAAATACAGCCGCGCCTTCACCCAACACTAAGCCTTCCCGATGCAAATCAAAGGGATAAGCCCCAGTTTTTGCCAAAGCACCCATCTGCTGAAATCCAGCTAAAGTTAAGGGTGTAATCGGTGCTTCCACTGCACCTGCGATCGCTTGTTGACATTGCCCAGTTTGTATAAGTAAAGCTGCTTGGGCAATAGACCAAATTCCAGTAGCACAAGCTGTCATCGGTGCCAAAACTATCCCTGATGCACCGATTTGCCTGGCAGCGGCGATCGCATTGATATGAGGTAATATATCTAGCCAATTTTTAAAAGAGGACACGGGAAAATTCTTCGCGTTATACATTTGCCGCGCCAGCATTTCCCAAGACGCTTGATAAGAGCGACTCGATCCAATGACTACAGCACAATCAGTTAAAGGTGCAACTAACCCAGAATCTTGTAAAGCAGAAGCAACAACCATCTGAGTTAACATTGTCAACTCAGATGGTTGTTGACCAATCAAACCAAGAGGAAGTGGTGTAAGTTCTGGAAATGGTTGGTGTAACCGAATTCCAGATTTACCTGCGATTAAATTTCGCCAACTATCCTCTAAGCTTCCACCCAAAGCGGAAACTAGACCAATACCAGTAATAACAATTTTGACCAATTTAGGAGTTAGGAGTTAAAAGTGAGGAGTTAAAAGTTAGGAGTTTTTTTACTACCTCCCTCGCCCCCTTGCTCCCCTGCTCCCCTGCCATCTTCCTCCTACTGTCCAGGCGTTTTCAGGTTTTCAGCACCTTGGGTAACTTTAGCAGAGTCAATGCGATCGCCTTGCTGAATTTTGTTTACGACATCAAAGCCTTGAGTGACATTGCCAAACACAGCGTAGTTACCATCCAAAAATGCTAGATCCGCCAAAGCAAAGTAAAACTGGGCAGAAGCTGAATCTGGTGATTGCGATCGCGCCATCGCTACTGCACCTTGTTTATGGGGCAATACGACAGCTTGAGCAGTAGCATCAAATGGTTTATTGTAAATCGGAGTATCTGAACTTTTGGGCTTAACTTCTAAAGGTATATAACGAGCATTTCCCGTTTTTGGGTCAATATAGCTACCTGTTCCCAGTCTATCTGCTGGAACTTTCGGGTCTTTGCTTTGGGGATCGCCCCCTTGAACTACAAACGGTTGGGGTTCGCGCACAACTCGATGGAAAGCTAAACCATCGTACACACCCTTTTGCACTAAATCTACGAAGTTGCCGGCTGTAATGGGGGCATCAGTGCCGTCTACTTCGATAGTAATCGGCGAACCTTTAACCGTGATTACCACAGTAGCCTTGCCTTCAAGACGCGGTAAATCTGCCAGTCCAGGAACACTCTCACTACTAGTTTGAGATACAGATGTTGCTTCAGTAGTTGTTTTGGTACTTGCCTCGCTTGTGGCCGAGGTAGCAGTCGAGTTTGGAGAAGAGCTATTAGAAGCGACTTGCTGTGTTGAACATCCTCCCAACATCAAGGCACTGATAATCACAAGAGAAAGTAAAAATTGTGAAATTTTTAACCGCATTGCCTGTTACCGATTTAACCAGAGTATCTTATCGTTTTGAGGGGCATTGGGTATAAGAGGCAGAGGGGCACAAAGCTTGCAGCAGAGAAGAAAGAGGTAATTTTTATTCTCCCCCTTGCCCCCTACTCCCCCTCTTCTTCCTCCACTCCCTTAAAGTCCTTCTAACGATACTCCCAAAAAGCGGGCTAACTTTGCGCCATCTGTTTCCAACTCTGTTAAAGATAAGGGTTGTCCAACCCGTGTTAAGGGTATATCTCGCCGTCCCTTAATGCGTAAATAGAGGGCACGACGGGGGTTAAGACCTTCTTTTACGTCTATTAGTACAGATTGGACATCTTCTATGCGGCTATCAATCTGAATTTGGCGGTTTTTCCCAGGAAACCCCCAGCGGAAGATTTTGATTGCGCCAGTTTCCTGATTAAATTCGTTGTAACCGCCTCCAACATCCAATAAAATCACTAGCCACAGGTATGTGGCTAATAGCAAGCCAGCAGTACCATATAACCCCATCACCAATCCTTGGGGGACGAATATCAGTTGAGTGGGATCGGAAACTATGAGTAAATTAACTTTTAAATAACTGGATATTCCAGCCAATAAAAAGCCGCTTGCTCCCAAGGTAACGATAGTTGCCCACCAGTAGTTACTGAACCGACGAGAACCGAGAACATTTTGGTGCAGGAGGCGATCGCCTTTGTTAATCGTTGTTGATGTCGTCATTGAACTACCATTGCCCGTGAGATACTCGCTGTCACATACAAAGCACACTGAATGCTTTTGCATAGAGTGGTGGGTTCCTGTGCCAATCCGGCTATTGCTTAAGAGGCACCCAGAGTTATGTTTGAAGTCCACGGGAACCCTGCCGCAGACTATAAATTTTTCACTTTGTACCCTACAAATTTTACTGTCCCAGATAATGCTGGCTTACTCGTACTACGGGACAAACCACTTAGGCTATTTGTATTTAGTCAAGATATGCCAACTTCCTTTCTCCTTGTCTAACGTTTCACATAGGTTTTCCAGAGGTGTATCAACAACCGTGGCGGCGAAATGACTATCCACATTTTACCAAACATCGTTGACAAAAACTCAACTGCGCCCTTCCATGTTTCTGCTACGGATATAATTTTTTAGGGAGTGTTGTACTATTTTTTCACTCAATCGCTGATAAAAATTCTTTCTCCCTGCCCTTCTGCCCCCCTTATTCCCTGCTATCCTCTCCCTGCCTATTTTTGACCTCTTGAAATGAGTTACCTACCTACGTCTATTTACATTAAATTTTTTCAGATTTCTGAGAAAAGTTGTGTCAAATTGTAAAATTTCTGATATTCATATTATTTATAAGGTTCGTGTTTCATGCCTAATTTGCTTTTGTGTATCAGGCAAAAACCCTGAGTAGTGTGATAAATTAAGAATCATTAAGTTACCACAAGCTAGATTACTAGCCGATGGTACGTGTAATGTCATAACCCTGAGAAATAATGACTTAACTAGTCAGCAAGCTCTCAGAATCTCAGTTGGTTGAAAGCAGTTGAGATTGTCAAAAAAAACGTTAATTCCTCACGGCAGTCGGTTACACTGGCTCTCCGTACAGTCTTGGAAACGTTGCAATTTTAGTAAAAAAAGAGGATTTTGCTCTAATGACCATCGCAGTTGGACGTGCCTCCAGTAGAGGGTGGTTTGACGTTCTCGACGACTGGCTCAAGCGCGATCGCTTCGTATTCGTAGGTTGGTCAGGGATACTACTATTCCCCTGCGCCTTCCTAGCACTAGGCGGTTGGCTGACTGGCACCACCTTCGTCACCTCTTGGTACACCCACGGATTAGCCTCCTCCTACTTAGAAGGTGCTAACTTCCTGACAGTGGCAGTATCCACCCCCGCCGACAGCATGGGACACTCCCTATTGCTGTTGTGGGGTCCAGAAGCTCAAGGCGACCTCACCCGTTGGTTCCAATTGGGTGGCTTGTGGCCATTCGTGGCACTACACGGAGCCTTCGGTTTGATTGGCTTCATGTTGCGGCAATTTGAAATTGCGCGTTTAGTAGGAATACGTCCTTACAACGCCCTCGCCTTCTCGGCTCCGATTGCGGTATTCGTCAGCGTATTCCTGATGTACCCCTTGGGACAATCTAGCTGGTTCTTTGCACCCAGCTTTGGGGTGGCTGCAATTTTCCGATTCCTACTATTCCTGCAAGGGTTCCATAACTGGACACTCAACCCCTTCCACATGATGGGTGTTGCTGGGGTATTGGGTGGTGCTTTATTGTGCGCCATTCATGGTGCCACAGTCGAAAACACCTTGTTTGAAGACGGTGATGGTGCTAACACCTTCCGCGCCTTCAATCCCACCCAGTCGGAAGAAACCTACTCAATGGTGACGGCAAACCGTTTCTGGTCACAGATTTTCGGGATTGCTTTTTCTAACAAGCGCTGGCTGCACTTCTTTATGTTGTTCGTGCCAGTCACAGGCTTGTGGATGAGCGCCGTCGGCATTGTCGGTTTAGCACTCAACCTGCGGGCTTATGATTTCGTCTCCCAAGAATTACGGGCAGCGGAAGACCCTGAGTTTGAAACCTTCTATACCAAAAACATTTTGCTGAACGAGGGTATCCGCGCTTGGATGGCTCCTCAAGATCAACCCCACGAACAATTTGTATTCCCTGAGGAGGTATTACCACGTGGTAACGCTCTCTAATAGACCAAATATCTTAGGCGGCGCTGGACGCGACCAAGAATCCACTGGATTTGCTTGGTGGTCTGGTAACGCACGTTTAATTAACCTATCTGGTAAACTGCTGGGTGCTCACGTTGCCCACGCTGGTTTGATTGTATTCTGGGCTGGAGCGATGACTTTGTTTGAAGTCGCTCACTTCATTCCTGAAAAACCCATGTATGAGCAGGGCTTGATCCTGTTACCTCACCTTGCCGCTCAGGGTTGGGGTGTTGGTGCTGGTGGTGAAGTCATCGATACCTTCCCCTACTTTGTTGTCGGTGTACTCCACCTAATTTCCTCAGCCGTCCTTGGCTTTGGCGGTATCTATCATGCCGTTCGCGGCCCAGAAACCTTAGAAGAATACTCTTCTTTCTTTGGTTACGACTGGAAAGACAAGAACAAGATGACCAACATCATCGGGTTTCACCTGATTATTTTGGGAGTCGGTGCATTGCTGTTAGTGTTAAAGGCAATGTTCTTTGGTGGGTTGTATGACACCTGGGCACCAGGCGGTGGTGATGTTCGGATTATTACCAATCCGACATTGAACCCAGCAGTTATCTTCGGTTATGTAATCAAGTCTCCCTTTGGTGGCGAAGGCTGGATTGTCAGCGTTGATAACTTAGAAGATGTGGTCGGTGGTCACATCTGGATTGCCTTAATCTTAATTGCTGGCGGTATTTTCCACATTCTTACCAAGCCTTTTGCTTGGTCGCGTCGTGCATCCATCTGGTCTGGTGAGGCTTATCTCTCCTACAGCTTGGGCGCTCTCTCTTTGATGGGCTTCATTGCCTCAATCTTTGTTTGGTTTAACAACACTGTTTACCCCAGCGAATTCTTCGGCCCTACTGGTCCAGAAGCTTCTCAAGCTCAAGCTTTGACCTTCTTGATTCGTGACCAACGCTTGGGTGCTAATGTCGGTTCTGCCCAAGGCCCTACAGGTCTAGGTAAATACCTGATGCGCTCTCCAACTGGTGAAATCATCTTCGGTGGTGAAACCATGCGTTTCTGGGATTTCCGCGGCCCTTGGTTGGAGCCTCTACGTGGCCCCAATGGTCTTGACCTGGAAAAAATCAAGAATGATATTCAGCCTTGGCAAGCTCGTCGCGCTGCTGAATACATGACCCACGCTCCTCTGGGTTCTTTGAACTCCGTGGGTGGTGTGGCTACCGAAATTAACTCTTTCAACTACGTATCTCCTCGCGCTTGGTTGTCGACTTCTCACTTCGTACTAGGATTCTTCTTCCTAGTTGGTCACTTGTGGCACGCTGGTCGCGCACGGGCTGCGGCTGGTGGTTTTGAGAAAGGAATTAACCGTGATACTGAGCCAGTGATGTTCATGGACGACCTTGACTAGGTTGTAAAGTTTATTTCATCACTGACAACTAAATAATTTAGAGGCTCTTGCATAAAAGCAAGGGCTTTTTTTATAGGAAAATTAGTAATCTATTAATTAAAGTGAGCGACTTGCCAAGGTAACTAATCTATGAATGATTCCAATTTTATTGATGCTTTGCGATGGACATCTGAAGCTAAGGAAAAGTTACAAAATATTCCCTTTTTTGTCCGCTCTCAAGCTAAAACCAGAATTGAACAGCTAGCTCGTGAAGCAGGCCAAGATGTTGTGACTGCTGATTTGGTAGAACAGGCTAGGCTTGAGTTTGGACAATAAATCAGGAGTCAGGAGTCAGAATCCAGAATTCAGAATTGGTAAATACTCTACCAATAAAGGGATAGAGTTTTAAGGCGAGAATATTCCAGTCAATTTAATTCATAATTACGAATTAGTATCAACTTCCTCCTACATTCATCGCTGCTAAAACAGCCTTCTGGCTTAGATCTCTGTAAACGGTATTCAAATACTTCATTACCACATCACTCGAAGTTGAATTTACTGCATTTTCCTCTTCTTTCGCTAGGGGAATTGCTCCCAATACATCTAATATCGTCTCACTAGTAGATGGTGCAATCACTACCAATGATGACTCTAGTGGCTCATTGTATTGCCAGAAAGAATCAATTTTTACCGAGTATTTGTTATTAGGAATTGACTGTTGAATATTGGGCGTTTCTGTGGTACTACTGGGTTGAATCTTGGTACTACGTAACTGACGCAAATCGCTGATAATTTGCTCTTTAGAACGTCCGCGCAATTGAAATAGTACAAAGGGGTCTTCACTGAAGCGATCGCCTAACTGATAGTATATAGCACCAATGTGTTTACAGGGATTTGCTTTATCAGGACAAGAGCATTTACTCTGGACATCAGCAAGGGTAAATGGAAATATCGAAAGACCATTAGCTGTGAAGACTTCTTCTATATTTTGTGGCATTTCTCCTGCTAGTAGCTTGGCTGCAAAAATTGCCCTTTGGGACATGGTTTCAATTACATAACCCCATTGTTCATCGGTAAATGGTTCAAGGGAAAGGGAAACTTTATAAGGTTCTACTTCACTACCTTGCACTCTAGCCAATACTTTCGCACCTTTAAATTCGATGCTCAAAACATTTCCTTGACGGGCGTAATTTCTAGCACGTTCTAAACGCTTTTTAAAGCGATAGGAATCTAGTAAATCTAGCCATTGTTGTGACCACCATTCGCGGCTTGCTTGTAATGTGTAATTAGTCATAAGTCACGTCGCTTCGCTCCGAATTCAAAATTCAAAATTATGGAATGGATTAGTTGATCTCGTTTTGTGACAGTTACCTCAGACTATAGCGTTATCGTTGGGAGGATATCAGTTTTGCAAATATACGTCTATAGATTGGAACTCTGGGACTATATAGGGGCGTAAAACCTTGAATTAATTACGAATTATTCCATCTTTACCTTGTGCCGCAACCGCTCAACTAATTGGCGCGTCCAATCCAAGCTCTGATCGCGCAGGCGCTCTTGGATTTCCAGGGCAGCCAGTGCCAAGGGTAGCGCCTCTGTGTAGCGCCCCTCCTCCTCCAGAACTTGTGCCAGACTAGATTGAGCATCAGCTACCAAGTCTTGCCGTCCCACTTCCTGGGCTAGGGCTAACTCACGCTCGTACCAGGGGCGGACTTCTGAAGGGCGATCGCAGTCAAGGGCTAGAAGTCCCAAGTTGCCGTAATAAGTTGCTTGTCGTCCTTTATTTCCCAGCTTTTCTTCTATCACCAATGCTTGCTTATAGTAGGATTCAGCACGATCATATTGTCCCTGCGATTGCGCAACTGTTCCCAGCCAGTTGAGGGCGATCGCCTCAGCTGTTTCTTCCTTCAATTCTCTGAAAATTGCTAATGTCTCTTGGTAAAACCGCTCTGCCTCAATCCAGTTTTTGCGTTGGCTTGCAATATTTCCTTGCAGCTGACTTGCCACAGCCTTATTTCGACGACTACCGCTCCGTTCCATCGCTTCTGCCATTTGATTTACCCAAATTGCTGCTTGTTCTGTCTCTGCACGATAGAAATAAATAAAGGCAGTGTTATAAGCACCCCAACCAGCATCGCTCCACTGATCCAGCGCCTTTCCCGCCTGATATCTCCACTCACCCAGGCGTATCCGCTCATCCCAATAGCCGCGAAACAAGAGGAAGTTAGACAAAGCGCTTTCCAAATCGATGAGCATCTGGGCAGCTTGTCGGTCTTTCAACCCATCGGGGATACTTGCCATCTCTCGCAGGGTTGTCGCCACGCCTTCTAGATTCTGCCACTCGGCTTCCAGCTTGTCATGGGTCTGATAGGCATCTTTGCCCTCACCCCCGTACTTCTGGGCAAAGTCTACCCAGTAGTGCAGAACTTTCCCTTGGGCAGCAGAATCAAACCGGATTCCACTCGCTAGGGGTGCAGTCCCAACAGTATCCGTTCCGCCCACAGCTGCCCGGACATACGTGCGCGTGAGGGGGTGCAGGCCAAACCGTTCTCCATCCAACTCATTCACTAAAGACAGTGTTACCAACCGCTCTAAAGAAACTTGGATCTCGGTGATGGCTAAATCCGTAGAATCTGCCAGTGCTGCGGTTTTTGCTGGTGTCAGGAACACAGCCAGGGCAGACAACAGTGTGCGATCATTTTCAGAGAGAATTTGGGCAGAATCGGCAAACAGAAACCCATAGAGATCGGGGGATTTGGCGGCATTACGTAACCGCTCTAGGGCATCACTTATGGAGTAGCCTTTGTGTGCCACCTGTCCTAATGTCCAATCCAGCGCTAGGGGATTGCCACCAGAGGCTTCATATAAAGCGGTCAATATCTCTGGCTTCGTGGCGTTTAGTTCTTGGGCTAGACGGGGATGCGACCTTCCCTTTGCCTGCATTAACTCCAAAGCTTCTGCCTTTAAGAGACGATCTAAGCGGATGGTAACGGCGCTTTCCCCAGTGCGGCGGCGGCTGGTGATGATGGCTTTGTTGGGGGTGGGCAGTTTCCGCAAAAACTCGGCAATCATATCGCGTTCTTCTGCATTCAGAGTTTCCAAGTTGTCCCAAATCAATAGGGTGCACCGTCCCCGCAGGGCATCTAGAAGGGCGCGGCGGCGTTCTGTGGCATCAGTCATTTTCACAATATCCGCCTGTCCCAATCCCTTGGCAAATTCCCGGCAGAAGCTATCGAGAGAAGACTCAGCGAGGGTTTCTTCCCGCACTCCTTCAATTGAGAGCCTGGTAGTCTTGGCAGAAACAAACAGGTAGGCATCAAACAAGCCTTTCTGACGGGCTAGGTGTGCTACCTCCAGCGCTAACGCCGTTTTGCCCATACCACCAATACCATCGATCGCCACACCCCAACCACGCTCCTCTGGTGAAAGTGCCTCCAAACAACGCGCAATTTCTTGTTTGCGTCCCACAAACACATCGTTATAGCGGGGCAGGTTATCGGGCACACTTTCCGGGCGCTTTCCCTGTAACTGGCTTAATCGCGCCTCTATGCTAGTGACTTCTTTTTGTTTTTCCTCCAGTTCGATCTGCAAATCCACTGGAACTCGAATTCCATAACTAGCTTTTTCCTCCTCTAATATCTGGAGGGCGCGACGGGCGCGGTTGAGAGTTCGCTGTAGTGCTTCTTGATTATCCATAGGGTTATATAAAAAATAAATCTAAGGGATTTTCAAATAAAAAAATATCTAATTAATGCTTGTGGGATAAGCTCTCTAGTCTGTCCGAGTTCCAGGGCGGGCAAGATACTCCGAAGTTCTGTTCGCCAGAAGCCGACGCTTAGACTTATCTCCACCTCACAAGATTGTATGATTTTTTCAAGATATCCCCAGAACTCGGAAGTTCGTGCTCGGAACTCGGAAGTTCGTGTTCAGAACTCGGAAGTTCGTGCTCAGAACTCGGAAGTTCGTGCTCAGAACTCGGAAGTTCGTGCTCAGAACTCGGAAGTTCGTGCTCAGAACTCGGAAGTTCGTGCTCAAAACTCGGAAGTTCGTGTTCGGAACTCGGAAGTTCGTGTTCGGAACTCGGAAGTTCGTGCTCGGAACTCGGAAGTTCGTGCTCGGAACTCGGAAGTTCGTGCTCGGAACTCGGAAGTTCGTGTTCAGAACTTGGAACAAGAAAAATAGACCTCTTGCATAAGTCGAATAGACCCCCCTTTATCCCCCCTTATAAAGGGAGGAAACTTGAAATCTTGCCCCCTCCCCAATACATACGGGGAGGGGTGATTCAAGGATTTTTGCAAGAGTCTAATCATCGTCGGCTATATTTGCTTAATCCAATCCTGTTCTTTTATGCCGGGATTCTAATTCAATTACCTGGCGGCGTTTCTCTTCCAATTCAATCTGCAAATCCACTGGAATACGAATTCCATAGGAAGCAGCTTGTTCTTCCAAAAATGCTAACGCTCGTTTTGCTCTTGCTAGTGCAGGTGTTACCACTTCTTGATCAGTCATAATTTTGGGCAAGTCCGAGACTGGGGTTGAGTTTGGCAGTCCCTTCCCTCCCCGCAGCATGGCAATAGGAAAATCTTCCATCGCTGTATCAAAAAATGGGGTTTGTTCTTTTTGACATAAGGTTCTAGCACTCTCTGGCACGGTTTTACCCAAATGATTGATCAGATTTGAGAGCATGACTTTGGAATCCCCTGGTTGATTAGCCGCTCCTTGCAATGCCTCAATTAGATGATAAGTGTAGAGGCTCATGGTTCCATCAGGACGTATCCAAGAAACCTGATTGCCCCTGGAGGACGTAAACACCGCCCGTCCTTCGCCCTGCTTCAGCGCATCAATCACCCCCTTGGGTAATGCCGTAGCGATAAAGTCAGCAGGTAGTTCTCCCTTAGCAGTAGCCATACCTTCTGCGTGGCAACTATCAATTACCACCCACAACCGCTTTGCTTGAATCTGCCGTAAAGCTCCGGTAAATTCTTGGGCAGACAGAGCGGTATTAACAATGTCTGTGGAATTGAAGTCATGTTGGAGCAAATAATAGCACTCACTTGATAAGTCAAAGCACCCATGACCAGAGTAAAAAACTACAATTGTTGCATCGCGATCGGCGGCAGCCTTTTCCTTTAACCACGTTAATCCATCCAAAATTGCGCTGCGCGTTGTCTGCTCATTCTGCAATAAGCGAATATGTTCGGAATCATCCAGATAGGCACATAAGTTTGGATCGGTTAGCACTGTTTTCAGGGCTTGCACATCTTTAACTGTGACAGGCAATGAATATGAGGATTCGGCTGTTGTGCCAACCCCAATCAACAACGCATAACCGTGGGTAAAGTGGTTCGACATGATGGCACAGGCTAAAGAAGAAGGTGTGATATTTGTCACCAATATCGTATATTTAATCTAGCGGTTCATCGCGTTAATTATCAGGGGGTTGAGAAACGAACTGCATTCGCGCAGCATCTCGCAGAGAAGGACGCAAAGAGCACAAAGGAAGAAAAATGAAGAATGAGTTTACCTATTATATTTAATGTGAATCTGGTCTGTCACATTAAATATAAGAGCTTTGTAGTGGGTGGCTTTAGCCCTTAATTCAAGAACTAAAGTCCTTACTACAAACTTATTCTGCATCATCGTCAATTACTGCACTGCGGTCAAG
Source organism: Nostoc sp. (assembly GCF_036917555.1). Classification (GTDB taxonomy): domain Bacteria; phylum Cyanobacteriota; class Cyanobacteriia; order Cyanobacteriales; family Nostocaceae; genus Nostoc. Next base: position 82,998 of record NZ_JBALDD010000020.1, read on the forward strand.
TAGTAGTAAGTTGCGGAGTTGGTCTGTATCCATTTCAGTTAACCACTCTTCACCAGCACCTACAACTTGTTCAGCTAATTGTTTCTTACTTTCAATCATGTCATGAATTTTTTCTTCTAAAGTGCCTGTGCAAACAAATTTATGTACTTGCACATTTCGGGTTTGTCCAATCCGAAATACTCTGTCTGTGGCTTGATTTTCTACGGCTGGATTCCACCATCTATCAAAGTGGAATACATGATTTGCTCGTGTTAAATTCAGTCCTACACCACCCGCTTTCAGAGAAAGAATCATAATCGGTGGCCCTTGCGGATCGTGTTGGAAACGGTCGATCATTTCCTCTCGTTGTTTTTTACTGGTGCTACCATATAAAAAGAATATTTCTCGCCCAAGCTGTTTTTCTAAATAGGGTTTAAGTAATTTACCCCACTCAGCAAATTGTGTAAAGATTAAAGCGCGATCGCCTTCTGCTAAAACTTCTTCTAACATTTCTTCTAGCCGCAGAAGTTTGGCTGAATTATGTTGCTCTAATGTCGCTTGTTTCAAGTATTGGGCTGGATGATTGCAGATTTGCTTGAGTTTGATTAGTAAAGCTAAAATCATCCCCCGACGTTGCAATCCTTCAGCAGATTCTATCTCTACTAAAGATTGTTCTACAACTTGTTGATAAAGTGCAGCTTGTTCACCAGTTAGACCGCAAAATACAGTCATTTCTTGCTTATCTGGTAAATCTTGAATGATGTCGCGATCGCTTTTCAATCGCCGCAGTATAAATGGTTGTACTAATGAACGTAACTGAGTCAAAGAAGCCGTATCACCATACTTTTCAATTGGCATGGCAAACCGCCTCTGGAAAAATTGCTTATTGCCTAAATACCCAGGATTCAGAAAATCCAAAATAGACCATAGTTCTTGTAATCTATTTTCTACTGGTGTCCCCGTCAACGCAATCCGAAATGTAGCTTCTAATTGGCGCACTGCTTTTGACTGCTTCGCCTCTGGATTTTTCACATTCTGGGCTTCATCTAAAACTATTATCTGCCAAGATACACTTTGCAATGACTTGATATCTCGATGAAGAAGTGAGTAGCTGGTAACGATTAAATCGTGTTTTTTTACAGCTTCTAAAAACGCTTTTCCTTTTGGGCGTTTGTCACCGTGATATTGCAAAATTTTTAGGCTTGGTGCAAATTTATTGACTTCTCTTTCCCAGTTACCTAAAACCGAAGTTGGACAAACTAGCAGTGTTGGATTTTCTAGTGTATCATGTTCTTTTAGATGTAGCAAAAAAGCAATAAACTGAATAGTTTTACCGAGTCCCATGTCGTCTGCAAGACACGCACCCAAGCCCCAACGTTCCAAGAATGACAACCAAGCAGCACCACGTTCTTGATAAGGTCGCAACTGTCCTTTAAAGCCTGTTGGTGTGGGCAAAGGTGCGATCGCTTGATTATTTGTTAACGCCCCAATCAACTCATGCAATGCCCCAGATGCGTCAAAGCTGACCACTGGTAACTTTTCAATTACCTGGGTATCCCCTGTACTGAAACGCAAGGCATCTTCCAGGGAAAGCGCCATTTGGTCTTTGCGAGTCGTAAAAAAAGTTTGGGCTGTCTTGATGTCTTGGGGTCGTAATTCCACCCACTCACCGTTAATTTCCACTAGCGGACTATTTAAAGCCACAAGTTTATCAAACTCGGCTTTAGAAATAGTCTGCCCGCCAATTGCTAATTGCCATTGGAAATTTAGTAGGCTCTGCAACCCTAAACGTCCCTGCTTTGTCTTTGGGGTTTCGGCTGTAATTTTTAAACCCAAACGGTTCGCCCATCCTTCACGATTAGCCAAACTGGGAGGCAAAATTACTCCCAAACCGCTGTCTTCCAGCCTCCAAGCTACAGCCTTGATAAACTCATAAGCTTGGATAGGGGTAAGACGAGAAAATTGGGGATATTCGGTTTCAAAACTGGCTACTATTGTTGGGTATAATCTGGAAGCTACCCCCAAACCTCGCAAAAATGTTTCTTGTGGTTGGTCAATTGTCCGATTTTCATAAACCAATCTTTCAACTGGATTGTTCCAAATAGTTGCTGCATCGACTAAAAACTCTGGATCGTCAGCTGCTTGCAAAAAATACGCCAATGTCCAATCTGTTTCGCCAGACTCTGGAGAACGCAGTTGAAAACAGGTACGAAATAGAGTTTTAAGAGTTAACTGGTATTGTAGCGGCATAGTCCAAGCCTTCAGTGCCGCTTCCAGCCGTTCCACTTCAATTGCATCTGCATTGACTGTACCAGATACACTAGTTAAGGCTTGCAACCACTGTCGCACACCAGACGGTAAAGATGCGTAGGCGTTGCCCGTCGTAGACATCGCCTTAGCTTCAATTGGAGGTTGAGAACCTACCATTTCTCGCACTTGGGCATCTATCGTACTGTTGAGAAATCCCAACAGTAATTCTTGAGGTTCAACGGGCAAGTTTATATAGATTGGACATTGGGGAGCCAGTGCATTGGGCGGCTTTGCCGACTTGAAGCAACTGGTGTCATTGGTCATTGGGCATGGGGCATGGTTATTTTCCTTGTCCCCTTGTCTCTCCCCACTCCCCACTTCCTCTTGATAAGTACGACAAACCAACGGCATATTCGCAGAAAATTTTTCTAGGCGCGTTCCATCTACAGCGCTATCTAGAAGTACTCGCCACTTAGCAGCAAATGCACTATCTGATTGTTGGTTAATTGTTGGTAAAAACTTACAACGTGAGATTAAATCTAAACTCCATCGCGCAACCTGCGACCAAAAGCGTAAATCTCCACCCAAAAAAGCATCTTCCCCTTTAGCAGCATTTAGGGGAATAGCAGCGAGAAATTTTACTGCTTCGCTGGGATTAAGACAAAAACCCTCAACTCGCCACGGTTGCAAATATTGTGGCAAGTCTGTATTTTCCCCCAAGCTGGCAGAATGTACAGGAAAAATCGCTGCTGTTCCTTCGCTACTACTTTCTGGGATATAAGTTGGTAAGGCAATGATTTGAGAGTGGGTTGGTAAACTGATCTCAGTGGCACTGGGGGCTTTGCGTGTTCGCCCAGTAGTTGCGAACGCAACTTGGGTTTTTTGGATGAAGTTGGTAATTACCATGTTCTGGGAACGCAACCACTCACTCAACTCAACTGATGTCATTGCCAATGGATGTAGTGCTATATCTCCAGATCCATTAGACTCGAAATTCACTCGTGGCGATCGCCAAGTTTCCCCCCAAATAAATAAACTACCATCTTGATTTTTTAGTAACCAATTACAGTGTAAAATCGCCATTTGCTAACTACTCAGATTTTCCCAAAACTCCAGAATTAAAATCGGAATTATTCTACTTTTTGCATCTTTTCAAGAAGATTTATTGGCCAAATTTCTCATATAATAAATATTTAAGTAATTATTCCACATAAACATTGTTAATAATGAATTTTCCCCTAATTAAAGTCTTAAAAAATGGGATGTTAGTGGAACTGGATTATATGCATCCTCAAGAACAAGAGGTTGTAAGATCGTTACTCAATGTTGTAATTCTTGAAGGTAAAACCTATCCTCAAAAGCAACCTCTCTCTCTAACAGAATTTTCAGCTTACTGGTTAAGCAAGGATGCCTTTGTTGTCAGGACATCTGTTGTAAATCCTACACACAAGCCAAAAGAAATATTAGGGGCGTTTTATTTAAAGCCAAACTTTCCCGGTCAGTGTAGCCATATTTGCAACGCTGGTTTTATTGTACAACCAGGATTACGCAGTCAGGGTTTAGGACGGTTCATGGGAGAGGCTATGCTTTCGATAGCAGCAAACCTGGGCTACGAAGCAGTGATGTTTAATTTGGTCTTTGAGACTAATATACCTTCAATTACACTTTGGCAGTCGTTAGGATTTGAGATTATTGGGCGAATTCCGGGTGTGGCGAAGTTAGAGAATGGGCAGGTAGTAGACGCGCTCATCTTTTATCACACTTTGCGTTAAACGACTTGTCTATCTTTGTATGTACTAGAAGTCAGCTATAGGGCATAAATGTTAGGATTGCCACAGAAAGAGAATAGCGAAAGAGAAGGAAAAAAAACTGAATGGCAGAAGTTGATAAGTCAATATCCTTCGATGGAAGGGATATTCGACTGAAAGTAGGCCTACTAGCTCCCCAGGCAGGTGGGTCGGTTTTGATAGAATCAGGGGACACATCCGTTTTAGTGACGGCTACGCGATCGCAAGCCAGAGAAGGCATCGATTTTCTTCCCCTCACAGTAGATTATGAAGAAAGGCTATATGCCGCTGGTAGGATTCCCGGCGGGATCATGCGGCGCGAAGGTCGTCCACCAGAAAAAACAATTCTCACCAGCCGTCTTATAGACCGTCCCATGCGTCCCTTGTTCCCTTCATGGCTAAGGGATGACTTGCAAATTATTGCCTTAACGCTGTCGATGGACGAGTTAGTTCCACCCGATGTGTTAGCAGTTACAGGCGCTTCCATCGCTACCCTAATTGCCCAGATTCCTTTTAATGGGCCAATGGCAGCAGTGCGGGTTGGTTTAGTGGGAGATGATTTCATCATTAACCCCACTTATGCAGAAACTGAAGCTGGAGATTTGGATCTGGTAGTAGCAGGTTCACCACATGGCGTGATCATGGTGGAAGCGGGAGCCAATCAGTTGCCAGAGCGAGATATTCTCGAAGCGATTGACTTTGGTTATGAAGCAGTGCGGGACTTAATCAAAGCGCAGCAAGATTTAATCGCCGAACTCGGTCTAGTAATAGTGCAAGAAGCACCACCAGTAGTAGACCAAACCCTAGAAAATTATATCCGCGATCGCGCCAACGGTCAGATTAAAAAAATCTTGTCTCAATTTAGTTTCACCAAACCCGAACGCGATGCAGCTTTAGATGTAGTCAAGGATGAAATTGCCGCGACAATTACCGAACTGCCAGAAGAAGATCCCATTCGAGTTGCCGCAACTGCAAATAAGAAGGCACTTGGTAACACTTTTAAGGATATTACCAAATACTTCATGCGGCGACAAATCATTGAAGATAACGTCCGCGTTGATGGTCGTAAACTCGATCAAGTGCGCCCGGTTTCTTGTTTAGTTGATGTCTTACCAAAGCGAGTCCACGGCAGCGGTTTATTTAACCGGGAACTAACTCAGGTATTATCCACTTGTACTCTAGGTACACCTGGGGATGCTCAAAACCTCAACGATGACATGCAGCTAGATCAGCACAAGCGTTATCTGCATCATTACAACTTCCCGCCGTTCTCAGTCGGAGAAACCAAGCCAATGCGGGCCCCAGGAAGGCGTGAAATTGGTCATGGGGCATTGGCAGAGCGATCGCTAATCCCTGTGCTACCGTCAAAAGAACAATTTCCCTACGTAATTCGCATCGTCTCGGAAGTACTTTCTTCCAACGGTTCCACCTCAATGGGTTCAGTCTGCGGTTCCACCCTTGCCCTGATGGATGCTGGTGTACCAATTCTCAAACCCGTCAGTGGCGCGGCAATGGGTCTGATTAAGGAAGGGGACGAAGTTCGAGTTCTGACCGATATCCAAGGCATTGAAGACTTTTTGGGCGACATGGACTTCAAAGTTGCCGGGACGGATGCCGGGATTACCGCCTTGCAAATGGATATGAAAATCTCCGGTTTGTCCTTGGAGGTTATAGCCCAAGCCGTCCACCAAGCTAAAGCAGCCCGGTTGCACATTCTGGAGAAAATGCTCGCCTGCATTGATACGCCACGGACTGAAACCTCACCTTATGCTCCACGTCTGTTAACAATCAAGATTGATTCAGACATGATTGGTTTGGTCATCGGGCCTGGAGGCAAAACTATTAAAGGGATCACAGAGGAAACTGGTGCAAAAATTGACATCGAAGATGATGGCACCGTGACAATTTCCGCTGTGGATGAGAACAAGGCGAAGAGAGCCAGAAATATCATCCAAGGCATGACCCGCAAGTTGCACGAAGGGGATGTCTACGCAGGACGTATTACTCGGATTATACCGATAGGTGCATTTGTGGAATTTTTGCCTGGAAAAGAAGGCATGATTCACATTTCTCAACTAGCTGACTACCGCGTTGGCAAAGTAGAGGATGAAGTAGCGGTGGGTGATGAAGTGATTATCAAAGTGCGCGAAATTGATAACAAAGGTCGGATTAATCTCACCCGCTTGGGTATTCACCCAGATCAAGCAACAGCAGCAAGAGAAGCTGCGGCGGTGAATCGGTAACTCGATTTGGGATTTTAGATTAGATTAAATCTAAAATCCGCGATGCCTATCGTGAAGGCATCGCCGTATGCTTCTCTAATTTGAAAAATTACGAATTACGAATTACGAATTACGAATTATCAAGTAACTCTTGGGTAGCGTCTTCACTTTCTTTATCTGCTAGATAAGTTAAGAAGTCAGCAACCAGTTCTAGGCGTTCTGAAGATAAGCCATCTAGATATTGGTTGATTTGTTGACGAACTTCTGTGTTGTTCATATTTTTGCAACTCTTTTACTTCTCTAATTCTGCCAACTTCTGTTGAGCAAACTCTCGCACTTCCTTATCTTTGTCATTCTCTGCCTTGTCACGCAACAGTGGTAAAGTCTGTGGATGCTGAGGAAATTGCTTGATAATTATCTCCAGTGCAATGCGCCGAGGGTTGGTTTTATAGTTATACTTACGCTCAAAGGAGTCATTGACAGCCCAGTTGTAGTAAATTTCAAACAACTCAGGCTGATATCTGAAGTATTTGGCTAATGCTTGGATGGCTGCACGTCGCACATCTTCATCATTATCAGCAGTGGCGCGGTCTTTGATAATCGAGCGGGTGTCTGGGTCATCTTGGAAATTACTGGCTAATGCTTCGATGGCTGCACGTCGCACAGCCCATTGATTATCAGCAGTGGCACGGTCTTTGATAATCGAGCGGGTGTCCGGGTCATCTTGGAAATTACTGGCTAATGCTTCGATGGCTGCACGTCGCACATCTTCATCATTATCAGCAGTGGCGCGGTCTTTGATAATCGAGCGGGTGTCCGGGTCATCTTGGAAATTACTGGCTAATGCTTCGATGGCTGCACCTCGCACATCTTCATCATTATCAGTAGTGGCGCGGTCTTTGATAATCGAGCGGGTGTCCGGGTCATCTTGGAAATTACTGGCTAATGCTTCGATGGCTGCACCTCGCACATACGATTCATTATCAGCAGTAGCGCGGTCTTTGAGAAACGAGCGGGTGTCCGGGTCATCTTGGAAATTACTGGCTAATGCTTGGATGGCTGCACGTCGCACAGCCCATTGATTATCAGCAGTGGCGCGGTCTTTGAGAAACGAGCGGATGTCCGGGTCATCTTGGAAATTACTGGCTAATGCTTGGATGGCTGCACGTCGCACATCTTCATCATTATCAGCAGTGGCGCGGTCTTTGAGAAACGAGCGGGTGTCCGGGTCATCTTGGAAATTACTGGCTAATGCTTGGATGGCTGCACGTCGCACAGCCCATTGATTATC
>NZ_JBALDD010000021.1:0-168196 GCF_036917555.1 Nostoc sp.
CGCTAGTAAAGTAATTTGGCGTTTTACTACTGAAGACGCTCGTGTCAAACTTAAACATCTTTATCCAATTTTTGAACCCGATCAAACAGGTGATTCTAATGCAATATTTTAGTCTTGCCATGCCACTAGATATGTTGGAATTATCTGCTGCTGCAGGAGAAATAGACCTAAAGTATCTAGATGAATCAGGGTTTTGTGCTTGGAGCGAACCAGGTTACACCTATTACTTCAGAGGTAAGCAAAAACATTTAGAACAAACCAAGCGTCGTGGTCGGAGATTAAGTATTATCGCGTTTCTTCAACCTTTAATCAGCTTTGTTTACAGTTTAGTTATTGGTGTTGGTCGTAAATCTTACATCAAAATGATGGAGTCGGAAGCGACTGAAGCTCAAAAGACTGGGCGGACTAGGGTAATTGTACAGGATAACGGACCGATACACCGATGTCTTGAAGTGCAAAAGCTATGGTCAAAGTGGGAAGACATGGGTTTGTACATCTTTTTCTTACCCGCATACTGCTCCCAGATGAATCCAATTGAATTGGAGTGGCAGCACCTTAAAAAAGACGAACTATGTGGGCAAATATTTGATGATCAGCTAGACCTGGCTTACGCCGTGATTGATGGCGTTAAAGCTAGGGGAGAAAAAGGCAACTACAGTATACAACGTATTAAATTTAACTCTAACAACTCTGGTTAATTTTTCGTTACATAGTTATAAATTTTCCTGCCCATTTACTTACACAATGATTAGTTTAAATTCCCCAGCCTTATTAGGCTTAAAGAAATCTCGTCAAATTGAACCTGAGTACAAGAAAATAGTTCTGTTGATTTTTCTGATCATCAACAATGGAACCATGAATCCGGATGGAAGAATACTTCAAATAATCTGCGTCTCATTGCCCAACCACTCTTACTGTTTTGGTTGATTTATCCCTGGATACATATTTTTCCTAATTCTAATTTATTACTGGGCTTCAATCAATTAATTAGTGCAATGAATCAATTTAAACCCTGTTATGCTTCTAGATAATTTCACTTAGTTACTACTTGCTTATTCCGGAGAGTGACAGAAGAGGGTTAAACTTATCACCGTGGATGCGAGGACGACCAGTACCACCATAAGGTAGAGGCGGTTGCCATGCCAGTCGAAAAGGTCGTTTTCGCTCATATGTAACAATGCTGTAAATAACTGTTACATTGCCACCAAGCGCCAGTGTTGGCAAGGCGGTCATGAGCGACCGCGGCCAACTGATGCCGGCAGCATCAGCCGCGCAAAATGTAACACTATTGATAATAATGTTACATCTGTCTTTTTGCGATAGTTCCGCCAGTGCTTTTAATGCCAGCTTTGACGCTGATATCTAGAGTTGCTGTTCTTGCCGGACAGAACACACACCCAAAGCAGAAAATTGGACTGAAAGGAGAAATCACCATGACCCTAACAATGACACCCACTATTACTGCCTTTGAACGGTCGCCTGATGGCGGCAAGGGACTGGCGCGTGACATGCGCGTTCGCTGGGCGCTCGAAGAAGTGGGCCAACCTTACAACGTTCGTCTTGTTTCGTTCAGTGAGATGAAGCAACCCGCGCACCGTGCGCTTCATCCTTTCGGGCAAATTCCAACCTATGAGTCAGGTGATCTCGCCCTGTTCGAGTCGGGGGCGATCGTGTTCCATATTGCAGAGCGCCATACAGGGCTGTTGCCAGACGATGCGAATAGTCGAGCGCGAGCGATCACATGGATGTTTGCCGCACTTAACACGATGGAGCCGCCAATCGTTGATCGGGAAATCGCCACGTACTTAGAGCGTGATCAGGCCTGGTACGAGCAGCGCCTGCGTGTCGTCGAAGGTCGCATCTGTAATCGGCTGGGAGAACTTTCCAATCACCTTGGAGATGCCAACTGGCTTGATGGCGCATTCAGCGCAGGTGACCTGATGATGGTGGAAGTGCTGCTCAGGTTGAAAGACTCGGGTATGCTGGACGACTATCCGAATCTCTCTACCTATGTCGCCCGTGGCGAAGCGCGGCCCGCCTTCAAGCGTGCTTTCGCCGCTCAATTAGCGGTTTTCACTGGCAAGCAACCGACTGGCTGACAATTGATTCGGTGTTGAACAATGAAATAAAATCCAGAGTAATAAAAGGGATGAAAAGCCGTTAAGCAGTATTTTTAGATACTTTCTTGGGCTTGGTAAAGGCTTTTTTAACAATGGGATAACGAGTTCATGGCGTTCTGGGTCTACCAGGAGTCCAACCAGGGGACTTTCCTCGCTTGCTTGGGGTTAGGTGCAGGTGTTCCAATCCGAGCCAAAACTGCGGCAAAGGCGTTAGCGACTCGACCAGGGGATAATTTCTGGCTTGAGTGTTGCCAAGGTAGAGGGCAGTCTTTGATACTATCTTTCGCCAACCATAACTGCCATGAAAGTAAAGGCATCAAATCACTCCAACGTTCTGACTGCTCAGGGGTGGAAAAATGAGGTAACGTCCAATGTAAACGCTGCTTGATAAAACGATACCAGTGGTCAACCGCGAAGCGACGCAGATACTGATGCCAGATCAAATCAATAGTTGGAGTTTGCTCTCCCACCAAGACTTGCCATAAAGGTTTGTAATTTTTCTGTTCACCAACATCTGTTGTGCGCTCAACTTGAATTACAGACATGGAGTGTTTAGCAGACTCTTGAAAATGAAGATTACACCACACACGTAAACAACTGCCCTAACTTTGGGTCATTGACTTCTATAGCTTGGTCTGGTGTCGGCCCTTCGGGTTCGCAGTCGCCTGCGGGAGGGAAACCCTCCTGCAATCTTCTAGAATCCAAGCTATCGTGCTGTAACCTTGCCCTAGTGTCACTGGTTTTGCTCCAGACATGGGTTGAGCTTGATGTTCGTAAGTACAGTCTTTTAATGTACGCGCACCTCTGTCTTGACCAAGCTGTATGATCTCCTGCTAATACCAGTTGTCCTGTTTGTGGCACAGTTGCCACAACTGCATCAATTTTTTGCGTGGTGGCTCTATGGCCTCATAAATGCTCGACCATTGTCGCCGAAAATACTGGTGATATTTGCAACTCTGTAAATGGGTAAACACTACGTGTGACTAACACTGCATCCATCAAGTCAAATAGCGTGTCTTTGCCGTTACCCAAGAGGCTGTACACTCCACCTCGGAAAAGTTTTACGCTTATCAAATATCATGGTCAATCTGTGTATTTTTCCCTAAATCTCAGCATTGACCAAAACGTGGTCAGTCCTGTTGAACTGACCACTTTTTTTCACCATTTAGTCTAAACTCCAGTTATACCAATTCACAATTTGCAATGGGGCTTCGCCCCGCAACGTTTATGCAATGACGCTCCTACGTTGCTAACGCTGCGAAGATCGCAATTGAAAAACGTAAGATGCAGCAAGACAATCCTTACTTACATCTGTTGCCTCATTTTAGAGAATTGGTGTTACAGATGAAACCGCGCCAACGCAGGGTATGGAAGTAATGCACGAGCGTAATGCTCACAACTTCCCTCTGGATTTGGCTGATGCTGATGGTGAAACTATGGCTCTTTCTGCTCCTGCTATCAATGGTTAATTCTAACCACGTCAAATGAAATCAAAGGCGCTCTCCTTGTGGGGGGCGCTTTGTAGTGTTCATGCTGACGGGGCGGTAGTGTACCCGCCTTTGTATGCGATCGCTCATTAAGTCCAAGTCTGCGTAAGTAGTCAAGAATGCTATTACAAATCTTAAATAAATTCCAGTTCATCTATAAAAACAAATTCACACTCAATTGGTGAGAGCCACGTATGACAAATTGTATTATTGTATACTTTAGATTGAATTATAATCCCTGGTTCAAGATACTTCCTACCCACAAAATCTGAATTTCTAAAATAAAAATTTCCACCTACTAACAGTTTAGCTGGCTTTAACCTCCCCTCTTTTTTACCTTGATAATATGCTTGTGAAAGTTTTTAATTGGTGGGATAATGACGTACATACTTCATTACTGATTACCAATTTTAAGGACTTAAACTTAATTTTAAACTTGAAGATAAGCTTGTTTTGTCTTGCTGTTTATGTTCGACTTATAATTTGATTTTTTGGATATAGAAATGCAAAGCTTCTTTGACATTAGTTTTTTGAGTTTTAGCGATTGCCATAACATGAGGAGCAATCTCTAAATCTTTAATCAGGTCAAAGTCCATGTTTTATATCCTAATTGTTAAATTCTATATCAGTTGATATTCATATATTTACAACAACTCTGCTGCACATTAACGCCCAATATTAATAAACAAGTCAATGTGTAGCAATTGTTTACACTACTTGCAAAAACGCCGTATACACTTTGTTCTTGCTCCTCCTGGCGTTTCCTTTCCCTGTCCTCCCATTGCCTCTGCCGATATTCCATTACCTTTTGCACGAAGATAACATCATCAGTATTCAGCCGATAATACCGAACCCGTTTCCTCGATTCCACAGATCGCCTTGACAGGGTAGACAAACCCATTTGTACAATGATTAAAAGTTTTGATGTTTCCGATACTGCAAAATATGTTTATATGTCATGTGTGGCTGTTCAATTTGGGGCGCATGACCGCAATTTTTCAGCTTAATTAGCCTAGAATTAGCAATATCTTGATGGAACTTTTCTGCATCTTCTAGTGGGAGTATATCATCAGCTTCTCCCCACAAAATCAGTGTGGGTTTGTCAACTTGAGAAATTGAATTCGCCAAGTCGCTATAACCACCACTTTTGACATAAGAAATCATCGCATCATACCAAAGTGGCATTTCTTGATGTAGCATTGCACACCCAATAGCTGAAAGGATTTTTGTATCTAAATTAGGTAAAATACTCCCGACATTAAATGCCAAAATGTGGCGTTGACGTAGGTATTCTACAGCCAAGAAGTCAAAAGGGGGAAACAAGTATTTGCTGAATGTTGGGGCACAAGTGTAACCCAAGCTATTAATCAATACTAACGATTTTACTACTTCAGGATAAGTGAGAGTAAAATCGATTGCGGTTGCACCACCCATTGATGCACCTATAAGTATGATAGGTTGATTAATTAAAGTTTTCCAAAATTCATAAAGATGAAGTTTAATAGTATTTGGACTGTATTGAATTTCTTTGAGTCTTTGTGTAAAGCCATTCCCTAATAAATCTACTGCCCATGTTTCATTTTGAGCAGCAAGTAATGGCAATAGATGACGGAACTCTAAAATAGAACTATCGAAGCCGTGCAGCAGTAAAATTGGCGTTCCTCCACAACCTTTATGAATGTAGGTTGTAAGAATTGGCTGTTGGCTGAGGCAAGTTGTCAAGGCAATTGTTTCAATACTTTTAACAAAAGCGATCGCTTCTGAGTCTTTTAGTTGGTTAACTTGTAATGGTAGAAAATTAGTCAACATTATGTTTAACTAGTAAATGCCTGATTGCAGCCTACACCGTCACTAACCAATCACAAACAACAGATTTACATCCGTCAGCAAAGTTAACTAAAACTTGCCACTGCCCTAAATATCCGTTCCATACTGGCTCACTATCGACCAGGTGTAACTTCAACTTCATAGCGACGAGACAATTCAGCCTTACGCTGCTGATATCGTTCAGTAGGTGTTTTCGCTCGTTTGTGACAGTAGATTTGTAGAAAGTCAGGGTCAGTTGGGTGTAAATAAAAAGCACAAAACTTCCAAAATACACCAAATTTATGGAAAATACGAATCCCTTGCTCACAGATTTAGCAATTATCTGGCAAAAAAGCAGCACCAAAGATGTTTTAAGTAAATCGGTAGAGCGATTGAGCTAACTCTCATCAGTTTGATCGATGTCCCAGAGTGTTTAAAGAAAGTGAAAACGATTGCATTTATTGATATATTATGCGATCCCTCTGTTATCCAATAATTAATTTGCTCAAACTGTATTTAAGCAAAGTAGCCTGTTAAGTCCAATAAAGAATTTCCGCATTTGAAAAGCGCCTACTAATCTCCGTCACAAAAAAGCAACGCAGCGCCTTCATTGTGTCCTTGTCGTAAACGTACTTAGTTCCGCCAAACTTATTACGCTTGACACTGCGTTTTGCCTCATCCATCTCTAATTTTGATTGCGGATACCAAGTTTGTAAAACTTCTTTTGACCCTGGTGTGAACCGATGCGAGATTAGTTCAAAAGTAAGGTTACACTCAAAATCCAGTGCCTCGTTTATCTGGTCAAACAAAGAACTATAGTGCATCTGCCAATCGTCTATCGGCATAATTGGCGCAATAACTAAGCCTACTGGATAACCACCACCGCCACGCTCTAATGGTAGCGCTAACCGTCGCAATGCATTCAGTCTGGATGTTACGGATGCTGTGCCACCTTCAAACCTGCCAGAAATCGGTGCTGCATTAACACTCATCCGACAACGGGTATGCCCATTGTGTGGTAAGTCGAGTAACCCATCCACAGCATCAAATTTCGATACCCAACGTAAATGTGCATTACTACGAGTGCCGAAGTAACGGATACATTCAGCCAGGCTTCCAGTTAGATGCTCAATACCCAATGGATCTGTGTAACAGCTAACTTCAAAACTCGTGTTTTTACCTTGTTGCTCGTAGTTACCTAAGTTATCTAATATCTGCGGTAAGTTAGCAAAAACGCGGATGACAGGTGGTCCCGACAAGCTACCAGCTAAGTAGCAGTATTGACAATGAGCCGGACAACCTTCAGCAATGTGAAACTGCCAATCCGCAGAAGGTGGAATGGGACTCAGTTTAAAAGAACTGGGTGGTGCAGTAACCACTGCTAAAGTACGCTTGGCGATGTTGTAAGTATCCCGCTCTGACTCACCGCGCAGTCCCTTGAGACGATTCTGTGATAATTCTTCGATTGGTAAGTTGAGTGACTGTAGACGTGTAAGAATCTGCTGCCCCCAAACCTCATTTAAGGCAGCAGGTGTAAACAGTACCCGTTCAGGTATCCACAATCTTGGCGATCTTATTTGTGTATCTGATACTGAAACCTGGTCTGTAATTGTATTCAGCAATATCTTTCTCCGTTATTTAGTTTGCTGATTTGTGCAATTAATTTTCAAGGACTTGCTTAATTCGTCGCTCTAACAAGTCAAGATCCAAACTACCTTCATCACGGTTAATTCTACGCACAGTCGAATTAACATTACCTAAATTTATCAATAAATCTTGAAGAATTTCTTGCTGCTGACGTGCTTGGGTAACTTCACGTGGCTCCTGTACTAAATCACGCACAATGGTATCTTCAGCACGAGAGGCGATAATTGGATCGCTTTGCCCTTGAATGTGAACAAAGGTTCGTCGCCCAGGACCTCGTTCTTCTTCTATTGGGATAACTGCTGTAACTTGGTCAGAACGGACATATTTTCCAAATCCTAAATGGACTAGCTCTGATGAAAGTATTTTCATATAATATAGGAATCCTAATTTTTAAATCTTACTTATATTATAAAATCTCCAAAAGCGACTTAAAACCATAGACCATACGGGTTATACCCAATTAAAAGTAGTAGTTATATTTGCTTACACCAATTCTATGTGAGGCTGCTCCCGAACATTAGGTATACCTCCTAACTTCGTCTAAATAACTACATTTGACAGCAAATTTCAGCCAAGTCTGAGTTTCTGCTGCAACAGAAGCTTCTGAATAATTCAATTTTGCAATAAAAGCAGCTTCATAACCACGTTTTCTCCATGCAACTGCTGCGATTTGCACAAACACAACCAGATGAACGACAAATTTGATCAGTCAAAATCTTTCTGAGGAGGGACAGACTTACTCAAACCTTACGAGAATATGGAAATAGTGAGGAGAGCTTGTCATAACCGATAAAACCTGTAGTCTGGAGTTAATAATCATGGCCGATGTGACAAATATAGCGACTAAGCTTGCTGATCTAAAGCTTTTTCAAAATGTTCTATTGGAAACTGAGCAAAAATTAATAGCACAGACGGACGACAATACGATTTGCGAGCGGCTCGAAGGAATGATAAACAGCGATCGCTTAAATCTCGGCGTTATTGAAGCAGCTATTTCTAGATACGGCAACGCAGCAGAACCTCGCGACATTACTCAACAACATGCCCAGAAGGTAAGCCAAATGATGAGCGGTTCCGAGTTAACTCTGTATGACAAGTACTTACAGCTTGAGTTGCTAAAGCATCAACAGACAATGACCGGGCTGGTTCTACATAAGGTTGCCCAGTCCTTGAATGATGACCTTCAAGATTTGATGGAACCGCTCAACCGAGTTAATTTTGAAAATCGTGCTCACCAAGAGATTCTTAAAGGCGTTCTTTACTTCGTTGGAACGCGAGAGATAGCTGGTAAGGAACCTGACATGGGTCTGTGGGCTAGCATTGAACAGGGAATTGCAGCCCTTAAGGGTGCTGTAAGCAGCGCGGTAAGCTAGTAGCAATGAGTGGCAGAGGGCGCGTCATTTATGGGAGCGTGATAGATTCATCTGATTTATGCTACATTGAAGCATACTTTTCAAGAGTGGGCTACGTCACAGGGGTAAGTTTGTCCGAGATAGTCACATTCAGATGATTTTTGATAACGTGCCGATGCGTTACAGCCACAGCCAGTACCTTAAACTCCACCATCCGCTCATCAGACGGGAGCAACTGAACGTCTGGCGTCAGAAACTGCAACAGATTGAGATTTTCAAGTAATAACACAGCAGGTAACAGTAATTGTCTTGCCAACCAGTACGGTGTGAACTTCGGTGAAACCAAGTAGTATTTGTAACCTAATAAAGAAAGTGGTTAATAGTAAGCCCCACTTTCTGAGCTGATCCATTCGACCCAATCAGGCGCATCTGCTACCAGTTGAGCAAATCTGTCTGGGCTGACCTCATCAAACTTCAGCATTACCCCACAACGCTCATCACTCGTGAACGTACTTAGTAATTCTTTAACCTGGTCAACCCCAAACTCAAACTGCTCAATTGCTAACTAAGCATAATATTTAACCCGTTTCTACCAAGAATCACTGAGTTTTGCATCTGTGTCCATACCCAAGCGATTATTACTTCCATCTTCATTAATGGGGGGTGTGGACGGCGGATTAATTCCATATTTAGACTGGATTCTAGCCGCATAAGCCATGCTTACCTTCAGTTACGCCGATTACTTCACCAACCTTTGTCGCTAGCTCAAGTTCTTAGCTGTTTTAACTCTTATAGTAGACTTATCTAGATATTTGCTCTCTTCAAAATGGCTAGTCTTCCACATCCAATTCAGTATCAAGGTAGTAAGAGAAACCTTGCTGCAAATATTCTTGGGTTTGTGCCTAGTAGAGTAGGACGGCTGGTAGAACCATTTGCAGGAACCGCAGCAATACTGATTGCTGCCTCTTTTAAAGGTATTACTCAAGAATTTTGGATCAATGATTTGAATAAACCGCTGGTTAAACTACTAGAGTTAATTTATAGAGAAACCAGGTGAGATAGCAGATCAATATACAAAGATATGGAATGACCAGCATGAGGATTCCATATCTCACTATTTGCAAGTTAGAAAAGAGTTCAATAGAACGAATGAGCCAAAACTATTTTTGTACTTACTAGCTCGATGTCTAAAAGGCGCTGTTCGATATAACTCTAATGGACTGTTCAATCAAAGTCCTGCCTGACCCCCATCGCCGTTGCCGTCGTAAATACGGTGAGAAGCTAGACTGGCGTAATATTTCTGCAGAATATTTACGCCACAGTAGTTGCGACGAAGATATCCGTACTGATATTTATCAAGCCACTCTACTCCATAAGGAGTTCGCCCAGCCTTTGAATGTAGTTATTTTAGTGATAACTCATCTCAAGACGAATGCTTGCAGCCATGTCATTCTTTTTTCTAGTGACCTATATTTGTCCGACGACAAAATAATTGATTACTACAAACTGCACTTCCAAATTGAGTTCAATTTTCGTGATGCCAAACAGTTTTGGGGATTGGAGGATTTCATGAACACCAGTCAAACCTCTGTCACCAATGCTGCCAATCTTTCATTTTTTATGGTTAATTTATCCCTTTATCTTCTGGCTCAGTTTCGTCTCTGTAATCCTGGCTCTGGCATTGTTGACTTGAAAGCTTACTATCATGGGTTTCGGTATGTTTGTGAAATGTTAAAAATGCTTCCACAAAAACCTGAGCCTATTTTATTAGCCCAGATTTTTGTCAAGCTTTCTTCTCTCAGTCGTATTCACAATGTTTCTTGTACCGTTCCAGCCTCGTAAATTGGCAAAGGTATTGGTGTTTAGAAAATAAGGACTAAAGTCCTTACTACCAGCCTCTACTTATTTTTCAGCCAGAATCGCGTAAATTTCTCGTTTAACTTGCTCTAAAAGCTCCCGCACCCGATTTATCCGCTCCATATTGCCACTACGAGCAACCTGCACCACTGCAGCAGCTAACTCTGTGGCGGCATTCCGTAACTCAATAAACTCTTGGGGCTTACCTGTAACAAAACTTTTGAAGGTATCCCAAGGAGTGTCTGAAGGTTCTTGTTGGGCACGTTCTGCCAATAATTGTTTACCCTCATCCGTAATCGTATAAATCCGCTTGCCCCCTTCCTGTGCGCTCTTGAGATAACCACCTTCTTCTAGCAATTGGAGTGTTGGATACACTGAGCCAGGACTGAGGCGACGGAAACCACCATAGCGAGTTTCCATCTCTTTAATCAGGTCGTAACCATGACTAGGATGCTCGGATAACAATTCCAGCAAAATGAACTTGATGTCACCCCGACGAGTCCGATATTCATCTCCCCAACCACGACCAAACATTTCATTGCCAAAGTGTTTCTCATGATGTCTACCATGATGCTTGTCATGATGTTTGCCATGTCCAAACCAAGACTTGACAAGCAATGAATCCTCTTCGCTAACTCCTGCCCATGCAGGTGCGCCAAAACGTGACCGAAAATGTCTAAACATAAGTGAATCTCAAATCAACTTTCTCTAATATACGATATATCGGAATATATCGCGATATATCGGAATCGAATTTTGATGAAGATTTGTAACGAAAGCAACTTTGACTAGCTAAGAGTCTACTTAATACTTCTGGCTTTGTACATTTTTAATTCGGAATCGGGTTTTGGGAAAAGGGTACCGGGTTTGGGTTAAAGGTTTTCCCCTTCCCCTTTTCCCCAAAACCTGAGAAGTATTGAGAGTCTACCCATTGCAAAAATGCTTAATCTACGACGTTTAATCGTAGATTAAGCATTTTTGCTCAACTCTGAAGTAATAGGTGTAGCAAAGAGTTCAGTCCACAGACAAAACCCTGTATTTTTACATGGTTTGGTTTTTTCGTGCCAACCTACTTACTACATCTTGTATTTCTAGATAAAATATGTAGAAATACGAGATGTTTTAGTTAATATTTTCTTGAGATTGGTGCTAATTACAGATGTGAATATAATAATTTATTGCTAATTAAAATTATTAAAACTAATTTTGTAAATTTATAAAATAGTTTATTTTTTTGTATAGATTGTGAACTTAATTGGGGAACACTAAGTGTAAGAAAAGTTAAAATTATACAGAAAGTGATGATTACTTAACTTTTTTTACTAACATTCGCTGCTAAATAATCTAGATTCCTTCTTTGAACCACAGTAGGGAACTAATCGGGTTAAATCGAAGCTGACTAAGTTCTCTCAAAACTCTCATTGAACCCAACAACAGTTTATTTACACTTGCTTGATTCGTATACCAACCATCTAAATCAGTTTTTAACTGCTTATTACAGCAATAAAACTAGTAGATGCTTATATCCCATTTAGTTAAGAATCACTTTAGGTTCAATACTATTCGGATAATATAAACCCGCCTGGATTCAAGGGAGTGAAGGAAAAAATAGTCTCCCTTTTAAAGAAAGCCAGTGTGTTGCCAACTTTCCTAAATTTATAGGGACGGGTGTCAGCAAAGCTGACCACCAGTTTTCTATTGAAGAAAAGCTGATTAAATATTTTTGTTTTGGTTGAGATAACAATGTTAGTAACTGACAGTGGCGAACGTGGTAGTGGCAGATAGGACGAGTGTAAAGTTCTCTCTCGATTGATTATTTGCAGGAATTTTTGAGTGTTGCAGTCAAAAAAGTGAAATCCCTCGTACTTTAGTCGGGAGATGAGCTTAAATTGTGGCAATGACTTTGCTAATGGCACAATTGAATGGTGTGAGTTCGACTTGACGAGTGCCTTCATGTCCATAAGTCAAACTCACGCTCAGATAACTATCTGGCTTGTAGGGCAATCGTTCCGCCCATTCAACTGCCACTATTCCTGGTATGACTTCAACACCTTCCCAGTAACTTTCTAAATTTAAGGTTGCAACTTCTTGCGGTTCTAAGCGATATAAATCCAGATGGTAAAGGGGAAAGCGCCCTTCCGTGTACTCATTAATCAGCGTGAAAGTGGGACTGACAATGGGTTCAGTAATTCCTAAACCTTTACCAATGCCTTGAACTAAAGTAGTTTTACCAGCGCCTAAATCACCTTCTAGTAAAATTACACTGCCAGGTATCAGGGATTCACCAAGAGTAATACCTAAGCGCAGCGTCGCTTCTGTATCTGCAAGAAAAATTTTCATGATTGAGGTATTGGGCATTACTGATTAGTCTAAAAAAATGACAAATGACAAATTTTCACCTTCCTTAATTTTGAATTTTGTTAGCGCAGTGTTAGCGAGTCCGTGTTCGCGCAGCGTCTCGTAGAGAGCGTCATTTTGAATTTTGAATTCCCCGAAGGGACTGACCTCTACCGTACCACCGCAATAATACTTGTGCTAGTTTCTGCGGATTGTGACGTACAAAACCTGTTTCGTCTTCATACAAAACATTAGCTGGAACAATCCGTCGCCCTAGTTGAGTTACAGCTTCTCTATCAAGGAAAACAGGATGGGAGTTTTGTTGGGCGTAGCGGATAAGTGATTGCTCCGAAGGGGATTTTTTATGTATTAATACAGCATCAAATAGCCGTCTTTGTCCACAAGCAGCATCGATTGCTCTGATGTGATCGGCAACAGTGTAGCCTTCAGTTTCTCCTGGTTGAGTCATTATATTGCAGATATAAATACGAGGGGCATCTGTTTGAGCGATCGCATCGGCAATTTCTGGTACTAATAAATTAGGAATTAGGCTTGTATAAAGGCTACCTGGGCCAATAATGATATAATCAGCTTCTTTAATTGCCTTAATAGCTGCTGGTACTGCCGGAGGATTAGCCGGAATGCAGCCAATTTTGACAATTTTACCGCCAGCTTTGGGAATACTAGACTCCCCCTCAATCCGACGACCATCAGCTAATTCTGCCCAGAGGCGAACATCACTGAGAGTTGCTGGTAGTACTTGTCCTCGCACCGCTAGAACTTTAGAACTGGCTGCCACTGCTTGTTCTAAATCTCCAGTAATATCACTCATTGCGGTTAAAAACAAATTGCCAAAACTGTGACCAGTTAACCCATCTCCAGCCCGAAAACGGTATTGGAACAATTCTGTTAATAACTTTTCTTCATCTGCTAGTGCAGCCAAACAATTGCGAATATCCCCTGGTGGTAGCACTCCAAATTCTTGACGCAAACGCCCAGAAGATCCACCATCATCGGCGACAGTGACAATTGCAGTAATATTAGCGCTGTAGGTTTTCAGTCCCCTCAACAACGTAGAAAGTCCTGTACCACCACCAATTACCACTATTTTTGGGCCTCGGTACAATCGACGATGAGCCAGCAAGACATCAATGAGTTCCTCTCCGCCTTCTGCTCTTAGTACCTTAGTAATTGAGCCTACCGTGCGAGTTTGCCCCCAAAGCACTAACAGCAAGCCGCCAAGTATCACCAAAGGCCCACTGATATAGTTCGGTAAGAGGTTGGTGATGACTCCCAAGAAACCTCTAACCAACTCAATCATCCAAAAAATTGGGGTCAGCTTAATCCAAATGGCTAACCCCAAACTTGCCAGCAGTACACCCCCAACACTAATCAACAACCAACGTTTTACCGATAGTCCAGGGGATAACCATTTGAACCACTGGTTGACCCGATAAGAAGTACGAGAGCGCGACTGCTTTTGCAGGGCGTTGAGGGCTTGTCTGAGAAAACCAATTGACATACCTGATTTGGAGCAGTGCTACAAACAATAATTAACAGAAAATTTACACCGCTTGGTTTAAAACACCAGGCGTGAAACTATTATATTTATCAATCCTATTAGACTAAGAGCAAGTCGTGAAGATTGCCAGTATTTCTAGTTAAACAATATCCTGGCTTGGTAAAAGTGAATTTAATGGAAAAACGAATTTTAGGATTAGATCCAGGACTGGCAATTTTAGGATTTGGGGCAATTAGCTGCACACAAAATCTCAAAAAGGTGCAAGAGACTACAGTAAATATGCTGGATTTTGGAGTAATTAAAACGTCAGCAGATGTAGAAATGGGACAGCGCTTATGTACCTTATTTGATGATTTACACACCCTGATGGAAGAATTTCAACCAGATTTAGTGGCGATCGAGAAACTATTCTTCTATCGTATGTCAAGTACTATCCTGGTTGCACAGGCGCGGGGTATAGTCATTTTAGTGTTGGGCCAGCGTCGTCTTCCTTATGTAGAGTTTACTCCGGCTCAAATTAAACAAGCTTTAACAGGCTATGGCAATGCTGATAAGTCAGAAGTGCAAGAAGCGGTGGCGCGGGAGTTGGATTTAGATGAAATTCCTAAGCCGGATGATGCTGCAGATGCTTTGGCGGTGGCTTTAACGGCTTCTTATCAGCTGTAGGTGTGTAAAAAGAGAATAAAGTACAAAAATAGTTCATCAAAAATTTTGGTTTAGGGACATAATGCTTTTTCTAAAAGCCCACGAGCCATCACCGATACTGGACTCTCTTTTAGAAAACGCTCAAGGGCTAGTCCTGATGATGTTGCTCAATGCGATCAGCTACGGTGGGCGGTAACGCCATCGCAAAAAGTCTTGCTAAATAATTGTAATAATATTTAATATGAGTCTAGGTTGTCTAATTTAGATTAATTATTGCAGAGAAATTCTCTCAGACTGAGTAAAATGACAAATACAACGAGGCAACTATTTTATAGATTAGTTACCCTAGAACTGGAGACTATGTTTTCAGTCCTGAGTTACTTCTGTATTTTGCCTCTGAGGCATACCAATTTAGACCACACCAAATCCTTCATTTAAGAGCTCCCACTAATCATAATGGCTGTGATTGAGAAGAAAAGAACTCGCGATCTGCCCCAAATTAACGAACGAATTCGCTTCCCGAAAATTCGGGTAATTGACACTGACGGTGCCCAACTGGGAATTATGCCCCCACAGGAAGCACTACAACTAGCAGAAGAAAAAGAGCTAGATTTGGTGCTAATCAGCGATAAAGCTGACCCGCCGGTTTGTCGGATTATGGACTACGGGAAATACAAGTTTGAACAGGAAAAAAAAGCGCGGGAAGCCCGGAAAAAGCAGCACACGGCTGATGTCAAAGAAGTTAAGATGCGCTACAAAATAGAAGAACATGACTACAATGTGCGTGTTAAGCAAGCAGAGCGCTTTTTGAAAGATGGTGATAAAGTCAAAGCGACTGTGATGTTCCGGGGTCGAGAAATTCAACACAGCGACCTAGCAGAAGATTTGCTCAAGCGAATGGCAACGGATTTGGAGCCTTTTGGTGAGCTTCAACAAGCGCCTAAAAAAGAAGGACGAAACATGATGATGCTCATCTCGCCTAAAAAATAATTCTCTAACTGTTTAATAGACCAAGTTTGAAAATCCCCTGGCTATAAGTCAGGGGATTTTTTCCTTTTTTAATTGAATACAATATGGGCTTTGGATGCATATCTGTGCGCCCAAAGCTCTAAGGTCGTTTAAATTTATCTAAAATCGATAGTCCTGAAGGCTGAATGGGAAACATAGTACTCAGTTGCTCAGGACTTTTGCTATTTCCAGGGGATGAGAAAACAGAGGGGCAGGGGAGAAATAACTAATGCCTAATACTTCGGCTTCTCTACGAGACGCTACGCGAACGCTCAGTACAAGTGCCCAATGCCCAATGCTTAATGCGCGGTGATACTACCAGAAAATAAAACTGCATGGAACTGAAAAATCACTGGTTGGCTGCAAATAAAGTTGCTTTACCACGACTACTACAGTGGGTGAATCTCCGACCAGAGGAGAGCGAACGAACCCAGATAATGTTTCTTTTTTACACAATTATATGTGTAGGATTGCGGTGGGCAGAAGACAGTACGGTGGCGCTATTTTTGGATGAATATGGGACTCATCTACTGCCGTGGATGTATATTGCTAGTGCGGCAATGAGTGCCGGACTGGTTTTTTTATACTCTTGGCTGCAAAAGATTTTTCCCTTACGTCGGGTAATTGTGGCGATCGCACCTTGCATGTTGATGCCATTAGTTTTATTAGTTGTATTACGTTGGGGATATCATTTTTCCTACCTGGCAGTTATTTCGGCATTTCTGCTGCGGCTGTGGGTAGATGCACTTTATGTGGTCAATGACCTTAACACCTCCATTGTCGCCAACCAAATATTTAATATTCGGGAGATTAAACGGACTTACCCACTGGTGAGTAGTGGGCTTTTAGTAGCAGATGTGATCAGTGGTTTTAGTTTACCTTGGTTAGTGCAATACACCACGCTGAATAAGATCATCCTCATCGCCTGTATAGTGATTTTATTAGGATCGGGGATTCTATTTTATTTAACTCATCATTATCGAGCAGCTTTTCCTGAAACCCCACAAAGACTAGTTCCTGAACAACAAGCTTCACGAGAGCGTTTCATTAAAAGTCCGCTGAAGCGTTACGTCTGCCAGTTATTTGCTTTTGTGGGTTTGTTGCAAGTCATTGGCTTGTTAATAGATTTTCAGTATCTGCGCGAACTCCAATCCAATTTGAGCGACCGAGAACTTGCGAGCTTTTTGGGTCTTTTTGGTGGGATGTTGGGACTGTGTGAGTTGTTGTTGCAGTGGTTTATTTCCAGCCGACTCATTGAACGAATGGGGGTATTTTTTACTGCCACACTTTTACCAATCACCGTCGGCTTTTCACTCCCAGGAGTGCTGGTATTGCTGCATTTAATTCCAGCCATGCAATCGCAAAGCTTTTTCTGGGGTTTGATAATTGTCAAATTCTGCGATGAACTTCTGCGCTACACCTTTGTCATGAGTAGCGGCCCCATTCTGTACCAACCGATTCCAGAGGCAATTCGCAGCCGGATGCAGACTTTATCTGGCGGAACTGCCGAAGCGATCGCTACAGGTTTGACAGGAGCGCTAATTTTTGTGACTATCTTGTTTTGTGGGCGGTTTGTACCCGAACCACTACAAAAATGGGTGTTGGTAGCAGAAACAATGCTGATAACTGGCACTTGTTTAACAGTAGTTTGGGAATTGCGATCGCGCTATGTGGAACTGTTAGTCTTGAGTGTGGCACGGGGTCACTTGAGCGCAACCAATGTCGGCTTACGATTTTTTAAACAGGGAGTAGTCAAAGCTTTAGCAGAAAAAGGCAGTGAGGCTGATAAACGCTCTTGTATTGAACTTTTAGCCCAAATTGATTCCCAAGGAGCTGCGGAAGTTTTAGCACCGCTACTAATGAAGTTAACCCCAGATTTGCAGCGCCAAAGTTTGGAAGTAATGCTGATGGGAGGTGTAAATCCGGTTTATTTAGCCGCCATCCGGCCTTTGTTAGAAGAATCCCAAGAAACTAACCCCGAAGTTTTTGCTTTAGCGCTGCGCTACGTTTGGCTGGCTGAACCAAATCCTAATTTAAGCCTCTTAGAAGGATATTTACACCCCCGCCAAAACTCACTCATCCGCGCTACCGCCGCCGCTTTAGTCTTACGCCAGGGAACGCCCATGCAAAAGGTAGCAGCTACCCAAACCATGCGCCGGATGCTGACTCATAAGCAAGAACGGGAACGGGTGAATGGAGTTAGAGCGCTTAGAGAAGCAGTTTATTTACAGGCATTACGGATTCACATCCCGAATTTATTACAAGATGAGTCGTTACGGGTGCGCTGTGCCGTATTAGAAATGATTGCAGCCACCCATTTAGAAGAGTACTATTCGGCACTGATTGCAGCACTTTATTACAAATCAACCCGCAGTACAGCTATGTCAGCCCTAGTGCGGCTAGAAAATGAAGCTTTAGAAATGCTGTTGCGGTTGGCTATCAATATTTACAAACCAGAAGTAGTGCGGATGTATGCTTGGCGCACCATTGCTCAAGTCGGAACCCAGCAAGCATTGGAGATTTTATGGGAAAACTTGGAAACATCCTGGGGTACTACTAGGGATCATATTCTTCGCAGCTTACTAAAAATACACAAACAACCAGGACTTAAAGGTTTAGTAGATCGATTTTATGAAAGTCGGGTAGAAAATTTAATTAAGCAAGAATTAAAGTTTTTAGGTGAAATTTACGCCGCATACATTGACTTCCAAACATTAGACCAAAAAGAAAATCATCAATTCAATCAGAGGATTGTGATTGTCTCGGAATTACTGCAACGCGCCCTTATAGAATTAGAATTGGATGTGAAAGAGCGGCTGCTACTATTACTGAAACTGCTTTACTCGCCAGAAAAGATGCAGGCAGCATCCTTCAATCTGCGATCGCTCTCAGTGGTAAACTTAGCGCGGGGGTTAGAAATCTTAGAGCATACCGTAACTTTGTCTTCAAAGTCTTTATTACTGAATATTTTAGATAACCGACCACAGGCAGAAAAATTACAATATCTTGTCGAAGCCAAGCTCGTAGAATATGAGAACATGGTAGTTAGCGATCGCCTCCACAGATTGCTGATGTTAGGTAATTTCCTTTCTGACTGGTGTCTAGCTTGCTGTTTTCATTATGCTCAAGTGACTCGCATCCGACTGACCAGTTCTGAGATTTTAATGAGTTTGCGTCATCCAACCGGCTTTGTCAGAGAAGCTGCGATCGCATACTTAAATATGGTTTCATATCGGGTTCTCCTGCAAATCCTCCCCCAGTTACAAAAAGATCCACATCCTTTGGTGTCCGCTCAAGTTAAAGAGTTACTCGAAAAATACCAATTCAAAAATTGCAATTAAAAAAACCTCCGCTCGAATAATTTTGTGATTTCCAGTACTGCTAAAGGATTTCAAATAAAAAACATCGAATCGCTGTGCAAGCTATTCTGAAGCAGAGGGAGCAGAATTAATAACTAATGACAAATGACAAATGACTATTTGTTAACCTGTAAACTGAAGTAAAAATTCAAAGAATATCAGGAATCATGTACGTACTCATCGGTGGAGCAGGCTTAGTGGGCTTAAGTTTAGCGCAAAAACTGGTAGAACTAGGACATACTGTTGCCGTAATTGACATTGATCCTATCGCTTGCCGCTACGCCCGCGAACAAGTAGGAGCAATGGCTTTTGAAGGCAGTGCTGTGAGTACAGAAGTCTTGCTAGAAGCTGGGATTCGCAAAGCCGGCTCCTTGGCAGCTGTCCTCAGAAGTGATGCCCTAAACTTAGCAATGGTAACTCTTGCTAGACATTATGGTGTTCCCCACCTTTTAAGTCGGATGCGCCACCCCGATTTTGCTGAACCACTGCGGATAGCTGGAGCCAACCATATCATCAGTACTGTTGAACTAGCGGTTTCAACAATGGTGAATGCCATCGAGTATCCCCAAGTAGAATCAATGATGCATTTTGAGCAGGGACAGATTGAGGTTCTGAAACTTTCCATCCCCAACAATTGCTATGTTGCTGGTCGTAGCGTTGCCGAAATTGCTCAGGATTCGCAATTCCCTTCTGGTTCGCTAATTATTGGCTATCAATCCCATCCCCACGAAGATTTGATGATTCCTAACGGCAGTACAATACTGGAACCTCATTCAACTGTGCTGATTGTGACTAAACCAGGATCTTTACATCAAGTCATTGATTTTATTGAACAAAGATGTTGAGCGCAGTTCCTACCTAACTGTTTATTAGGTAGGGTTAGCTACACATATAAGAAAAATTGGTGAGTTTTGATGAAGCTGTATAGATATATTTATTTAGCGATCGCTGTTATTATTCTTGCATCTTGTGAATCAACACCTAAGTCGCAACCCGATGCCATTCCAGCAACCCCATTCCAAAAAACAGTGACACTGGATAATAATTTTAAGATAGCAAGCAGTCAAACTCTTTATGTTCCGGTCTACTCTCATATCTATCATCACAATCGCCAAGAGATTTTTGAGTTAGCAGTTACGCTTAGTATTCGGAATACAGATTTGACCAATCCGATTATTATTACTTCCGTACGCTACTATAACTCAGAAGGGAAACTAGTTAAGCAGTATTTGGAGCGCCCTATACAACTTGATGCCCTAGCTTCCACAGATTTTTTTATCAATAGAAATGATAGCAGTGGAGGTTTAGGCGCAAACTTCATTGTCGAGTGGGTAGCCCAAACAGAAATATCCGAACCGATAGTGGAAGCGGTGATGATTGGCACTGACTTTCAACAAGGAATTTCTTTTATCAGTCCTGGTAGAGTAATTAAAAATCAAAATAACAATAAGCGATCGCTTTTAAAATAATTCATAATGACGCTCTCTACAAGACGCTAAAAGCGTAGCTTGCAACTCTTACAGAGTACGCAGACTCGCTACTGCTACTACGCTAACGTGTAATTCGTAATTCGTAATTCGTAATTAAGTTAATTCCTCGTTCCGATGCTCTGCATGGGAATGTATTCATTGAGTCTGTGACTCAATCTCTTACTGAAGGCAACAAATCTTAATTAGCCAAAACTTAGAGGTTCATTTACGAAGCTCAAAGGTTCACTCACAAAGCTCAGAAGTTCACTCACAAAGCTCAAAGGTTCATTCACGAAGCTCAGAGGTTCATCAACGAAGCTCAAAAGTTCATCAACGAAGCTTAAAGGTTCACTCACGAAGCTCAAAGGTTCATCAACGAAGCTCAGACTATCCCTCATACCCAATGCCCCATGCCCAATGCCCCATATTTAATCATCTTCTAATTTCAGTAATTGTTCATCAAGAGTTTGTATCCGCCCGCGCACAATTTCTTCTGAGAGAATTCGCTTCCGCATTGCCTCATTGAGCGCTCCTTTTTCTGCCAGCAGTAAACGTCGGCGAATGGCTTCAAGTTTACTGCTCTTGCCACTTCTACCTTCCACCTCATCAGGGCGACGATTATATAGTTCCCGCAGCGTCTTTTCTGCACCAGCAATTCGTACCTGATAAGCCGAACGCATCTCTTCATAAACGGCTTTTGGTAATACCCCTGATTTCAACAGGCTGTCTAATTCATCTTGTGCTGCTTTACCCGTCATCAACTGGGCTTGCAACTCTTCAACCTGTTGTTGAACTTCGGAAAATTTAGATAATTTTAAGCGTTTTACCACCCAAGGCAAACTTAAACCCTGTCCCACTAACGACACCAGTACACAGCCGAAGACTATAGCTATCAAGACTTCTCGCCCTGGCAGTGTTGTAGGTAAGCTCAATGCCAGAGCCATTGAGAGTGAACCTTTGATATTACCTAAAAACAGTAAATGTTGCCAGCGTAACGGAATTGGGCGGTCGAACCAACGAACCACTCCTAGCAGTGGATAGACCGTAAGAACCCGCCCGACTTGATAAGCTAAAACTGCAAGTAGAATTGCAGGTAAAGTCCTCCAGAGCGTTACCAGGTCTATTTCTACACCAATCAACAGAAAAATAAAGGTGTTGACGGTAAAACCGGCATATTCCCAGAAACTCAACAAGGTGATGCGACTAGAAGCAGAAGTATTGCGAGAAAGCGCTAAATTCCCGAAAATTAATCCAGCTACAACTACGGCAACAGCACCTGATACACCTAGAAATTCTCCAGCCTGGAAAGTGCCTAATGCAACTGCTACCGTCAGTAATAGACTGCTAAGGGGATCATCCAAACGGGCGAATACAGGTATGCTCAAATAGCCTAAGACTAACCCCACGAGGCAGCCTCCTAGAGAGATAAATAGGAATTGTTGGATTCCCTGTAGTAAGGTGAGTGAACCTGTCGAATATACTTGCAAAACCAGGTTGAACGTAACTAGGGCAGCAGCATCGTTAAATAAGGTTTCTCCTTCAACGATGGTGGAAAGCCGGGAAGGCACCGGTATTTCCTTGAAGATGGCAATCATGGAAACTGTATCAGTGTTTGCCAGCATTACTCCTACAAATAAGGCAGGTATCCAACTCAATCCCAGTCCAAATTTCAACAGGACGGCAATAATACCACTGGAAAGCACAGCCCCTGGCCCAGCTAGAAGGGCAATTGGTTTAAAGGTGCTGCGTAGGCGACTAACATCTGTATTGATTCCAGCTTCAAACAAGAGAATTGGCAGAAAAAGATCCAAAACAAGGGTTGGATTTAAACCAATCGGCCGAGATAATAGCTCAGTGATGGGCAAACCTGCTAATACTAAACCCATAACATAAGGGATTCGCAACTGCCGGGACAGCAGAGCTACACCTGTAGCAACGAGCAAGAGAATAATTGAAACTTTGACTAATTCGGTAACATCCACTATCGCGTTTTGGAAAATTAGTTTGACTTGACTGATAGATTCTCTCTTCATTCATGCCAAATTAGCAAGTTCAGGGTGTGGGTTCAGAATGGAACAAGCCAGTACTCGCTACCATAGCTCGGCAATCCTACCAGCAAACCCAGAGTCAAAGCGATTGCCTGCGGATCATCTAAGCCAAAAACCTGAAAGTTCAAACTTAATTCATTGGCTACTGCTGCTAGTAAACTTTGATTACGTCCAGCTAAAATTAATTCCAGTCCGTTATTTTTAGCAGATTCAGCAATGAGTTTTCCAGCATAGCCAATTGCACCATACAATAACACCCTTGATGTCATTATTATCACCAACTAGGGATTGTTTGCAATCTGCTGCCATAACCTGACTTCAGGTGGTTCAACTAAAAATTGTCCTGATTTTTCCCCTAAAGCTTTAATATACGGCTGCTTTAAGTGTTGAGCTAAAATTTCCTGACTAACCCAGTTTTCATGTAACAGAAACAAAGATGGGTCGTCAACAGATTGGTGCAAATTATAATTAATACAACCTTCTTCTGTAAGAGTGAGAGCTATTACAGGTTGAAATTCCTGCTTGAAATTGTCTTCCAAACCCGGCTTCAGTTTTAGTCGAGCAGTGACGGTTACTTACCACTAAATGCTTGAGGAGGTAATTGCTTTTTCACACGATTCCATAAAAAATTGAACAGTGGATGCAAAAATGCTTTGCGAAATAAAATGTAGTTGCGTGTCGTTTCGACACCACTTGATAACAAGGCGATCGCCCCACATATCCAGAGGTAATGAATGATGGTTCAACCAAAAATGTTAATCATATTCTCAAGGATGGTGCGGACTCTACAGAAGTGGCAAATGCCTCACTACGCGTCTATGTCAACATTGGGATGTGCAGCGATTACTGGACAAGTCTCCATGAGCCTTTATTAGGCAGAACTCCCCAAAAACCTTTTGACTATGTCTGACACATTTAACTAAGTTATTTCTCAAGGGTATGGTTAAACGGGGGTCTGGAAAAATATTAAACTTGGCCTTTACTGCTGCTTTTCAACCAGGGCCACTGATGGCAGTATACTACGCGAGTAAAGCCTATGTCTTATCGTTCTCAGAAGCGATCGCTAATGAATTAGAAGGTACAGGTGTCTCAGTGACGGCACTTTGTCCAGGCCCTACAGAATCTGGTTTTCAACAAAGAGCCGCAATGGAAGACTCAAAATTGGTAAGCGGTCAAAAAATTATGACTGCGGAAACGGTAGCCCAAATCGGCTATCGTGGTCTATTTGAAAACAAAACTGTTGTTGTTCCTGGAATTAAAAATAAGCTCCTTGCGGAATCTGTAAGATTTACTCCCAGAAAGCTAGTGACTAAAATAGTCAGAAATATGCAGGAAAGCAAATAAGTTGTAACATAGCAATCCTAAATCAAACGCGCAGAAACAATATCCCCAACTTTTTAAAGAAGTCGGGAATCTGCGGGTTGCAATTCTCACAAGTCTTTAATTACGAATTACGAATTATTTTAATCCCCCTGTGGATGCTCATCCCATAAGGTTGTCAATTCCCGTAAACTTTGATGATTGCCATTGCCCAAAATCAAATGATCTAGTACTGGAATGCACAAAAGCTGCGCCCCTGCTAACAACTGACGCGTCAATTCTATATCTTCTTGGCTGGGTTCAAGGTTCCCAGAAGGATGATTGTGGGCAACTATTACCCGCGTTGCACCTTGACGAATAACTTCTCGAAAAATATCACGGGGAGAGGCTAGGGTTTCGGTTGCTGTGCCAATGGTAATTACTTGCGTACCCAATAAGCGATTCTTGACATCTAATAGCACCACTGCAAAACGTTCTTGTGTCTGCCACATCAAATCTTGACTGAGGGTAGCAGCAGCAGCAAGCGGGCTATCAATTAATGTGCCATCGTTGGGACGAGATTGAAAAGCGCGTTTACCCAATTCAATTGCTGCTAAAATGCTTGTCGCCTTCGCTGGACCAACACCAGAAATTTGCATCAACTCAGCAGGGCTAACTTCTCGCAGAACTACCAAAGGATCGCGTTGGTGTTTGCCTAATTCGCTCAAAATATATTGTCCCAAACCCACAGCAGATAGTTTTCCCGGCCCTTGACCAGTGCCTAGAAGAATTGCGATTAATTCGGCTGTGGCTAAAATTTTGGCACCATGCGTCATTAATCGCTCACGCGGACGCTCATTTGTAGGTAGGTCGGCAATTCTGAGGCAATAGGTCATAGCAAACTAAAAGAATAGCCACTAAAGATGTAACTATCTTTATTTATCCCTTGTTTGCTCTTAAAATCATCTTTATTTGAGAAAATCTTTAACCTTGGTAAGTTTCTACGGGCTGCATATCTTGCTCTTAACATTAATCAGTTTAAGGAACATAGTCACAATGAAGCCTGAAATTATCACTGCCATCATGGCTGCAATTGTCGCAATCATTAGCGCCATTATCAGCATTTATGGGCAAACTCGTGTTACACAACTTACCGACCGACTCGCCAAGCAACGTGAAGCTGAATCACGTGAAGCTAAGACTATTGCCTTGATGTCGAAGTATCGAGATCCACTATTACGAGCAGCAATTGATCTTCAGAGTCGTCTGTTTAACATTCGTCAAAGAAGATTTCTGCAACACTTTTATCACCGATCGCCATCTGAGCAAGATTATACTATTCATAACACACTGTACGTCATTGCAGAGTTTTTTGGATGGGTCGAGATTTTGCGGCGAGAAATCCAATTTTTGGATCTGGGCGATCTTGAAATGAATCGTCGTCTAAGTGAACTGTTCGTAAATATTACTCAGGCATTCGGAACAGATAGCCTTGAACCTACTTTTCGACTTTTTAATGGTGAACAGCGTGCTATTGGGGAAATTATGCTAGTGTCTCGCACCAAAGACGAATCAAATAGATATGAGTGTATTGGTTATGCTACATTCGTTAAAAAAATGAGCGACCCGGAGTTTGCCCGATGGTTTATGACGCTCAAAGGTGACATTGAAATAATGGCGAATAAATCAAAGACTGATGAACAACGAATCATTGCTATTCATAGTAAGTTAATTGACTTAATCGACTTTCTCGATCCTAATTATGTTCGTATCGCCCCAAAGTACAGAACCAGAATTGAGTAAGTTTTGTCAATGAAATTTCTCTACAAAAACTTTATCAGCCCACACTACACGAAATGACTGGTTCAAGCATTGAGCTGTGTTTTAAGGTAAACTGCAAGGTAGCGATCGCAAACCCTTTAAACCCCTTCATTTTCGCTGATCACTGATAAATTTGCGTTGCTTTCAGCATGTGGTAGGTAATAATCAACTGAGTCAGAGCCAGAGGATAACTTTGCAGTGTTTCTCCAGTTGTACCAGCAATTTTACCCAGTTCTGGATTACTTTCACAATCGCAAATATTTCGTAGATGGGGCATATCAGAACAAATAATATGCTCTAGCTTATTTACCTGTTCTAAAGTGGCATGACCATCAACTTCTAAAACATCCACAGGTTTACTCATATCCCTGTCTAGCCCCAGGCGGATCGCAGAGTCAGAATTCCCATAGCCAGAGTTGATAATCTGGGTAAAATCTGGGTGCGGAATTGTTGGACGAAGTACCAGACGAACATTCAGGTGTCCATTACTTTCATCATCGTCCTCAGTAGGTGGATAAAAACTAATGACTATATCAGACCATTGCCGCTGCGGACGGATAAATTCTGCTGAATCTGGTTCGCGCTTTTCTAATTCCGCTAATACCTGTTCATCTGTGTAGCCACGCTTTTGGGTGTCTCGCTTAACTTTCCACTTAGCGCGTAGTGTTTCCGGGGGTGCAAGGTAAACTTTAACATCGTAGGAATCACGAGCAGCACGGGTAGAATAACCGAGTAATCCTTCAATAATGACGAATTTATTCGGCTTGATATATTGTGGTGGCTCGAATTTGCCGGTTTTATGGCTGTAAACTGGCTTAAGAATTGGTTGTCCTGTGCGTAGCAGCGACAGATGTTGCTGCATAATATCTAAGTGGTTGCAGTCAGGGTGAAGGGCAGTGATGCCAATTTCTGCACGTTGTTGGCGATCGTAACGGTGATAATCATCTGTACAGATGATTGTGACATTTTCTGGGCCGAGTACCTGAGCAATTCCTCGCGTTAGTGTTGTTTTACCAGCAGCGCTGTCGCCGACAATACCAAGAATTATTGGACGGCTCATCATACCTCCCAGAATAGAAACAAGTTTAGTAATAAAATTACCTACATATAGTTTTTATTCTAGAAGGGTTTAAGCAAGTAACTCAAACAAAAACTTGGTATGCAATATAAAAACACATAGGATATTTGGGCGATGCCTACGGTGGTCACTGAGCTTGTCGAAGTGCGGTAAACTACGCTTTTTGCATAATAACAATTTACATGATTGTTAGAATATCTATAAAGAAGGCTCTCAACGAAAATTAGCAAAAAGATTTAATGTCAGCTTTGATGAGGCAATTGACAGTTTCCTTGATGAACAGCGCCCTCATATCGAACTCAAACGACGTGGCAAACCAGAAGAAGTAGCGGCTGTGATTGCATTCCTTTGCTCTGAGCAATCAAGCTTTGTGGTTGGTTCTAACTATCGAGTAGATGGTGGCTCGGTTGCTAGTTTGTGAGCGAAGCGGGTGTAGGGGAAAGTAGTACTCGACAAAATGACGGGTGAAGGCAAGCAGGGGAAGCAGGGGGAGCAGGGGAAGAAAAGAACTTGATTTTCTTACCATAAACCCAGCAAAGTCGGTTTGACAGACTACTAGTTCTGAACATAATATGCAAGTTGTTTGTTGTTATATCAATTCATAATGAATGGGTGTAAAACCTTGCATCTGTACTCAGATTGCATCAGGTTTTCCGGGTTGAAATCTATTGCAGGATTTTAAAGAATTGGTATAACTCTTATTCTTAATTTAAGAGTTAATTATGAAACAGATAGAAGCAGTTGTTGCCAATATCAACGATCTAAATGATGGTGAAATGCGACAGGTGTCTGTCGGCAAAACAGAAATTTTACTGAGTCGTATAGATGGAAACTTTTATGCCGTCGGTGCACACTGCGCTCATTATAAAGCGCCATTGGCAGACGGGGTGTTGAGTGGACATCATGTTGTTTGCCCTTGGCACAATGCCTATTTTGACGTGACGACTGGCGACCAACTAGAGCCACCTGGCTTGGATGCTTTAGCTTGCTATGAAGTACACATTGAAGGTGAAAACGTCATTGTCAGTGTACCAGAGGAAACTAAAGGATTGCGATCGCCTGCAATGGCGCAATTTGATCCCAACGTTGATGGGCGGACATTTGTCATCTTAGGCGCAGGTGCAGCGGGTGTTCATGCCGCAGAAGCTTTGCGAGTAGCTGGATATCAAGGGCGAATCGTGATGATTACTCAGGAAAATAAGCTGCCCTATGATCGCACAAAGCTGAGTAAAGACTACTTCATTGGTAAGACATCTTCTGAGGAAATGCCCCTGCGATCGCCCGATTTCTTCAAAGAACACGCCATTGAAGTGCTGTTGAATAAGCGAGTTGAACAGGTACAAACATCGGCAAAAGCGATCGCCTTCAGCAGTGGTGATTCGTTAACCTATGATGCCTTGCTGGTAGCAACAGGAGGAAAGCCACGCCAGCTAGATATTCCAGGTGCAGAATTGGAAAACATTTTGACATTACGCAGCTTTGATGATGCCGATCGGATTTTGGCAGCAATTAAGCAAAAAGGACAAGCGGTAGTCATTGGCTCCAGTTTTATCGGCATGGAAACGGCATCTGGGCTGAGTCAGCATGGCTTACAAGTAACTGTTGTTTCGCCGGATTCTGTACCTTTTAAGAAAACCCTTGGCGAGGAAATCGGCAAACTATTTCAGCAAGTCCATGAAGAAAACGGCGTTTCCTTTAAGTTGGGTAGAAAAGCGGTACAGTTTGAAGGTAACGGCAAGGTAGAAGCTGTAATTTTAGATAATGGCGATCGCTTGCAAGCAGATATAGTAGTTCTCGGAATTGGTGTACAGCCTGCAACAGACTTTCTTGAGGGTGTTGATTTGCATGCTAAAGATAGCAGTATTGTTGTTGATGAATACTTGTGTGCAGCTGATGGCATCTACGCCGCAGGTGATATTGCCCGTTATCCCGATTGGCGTACAAACGAATCGATTCGCGTTGAACATTGGCGAGTTGCAGCACAGCAGGGGCGAATTGCAGCTCATAACATGGTAGGGAAAGCAGTCAAATTTAGAGGGCTTCCTTTGTTCTGGACAATGCAATTCAAGTTTCCGTTGCGCTACATCGGACACGCCCAAAGTTGGGATGAAATAATTGTAGATGGAGATTTGCAAAAACAGGAATTCATTGCTTTTTACATCAAAAACAATCAAGTCTTGGCAGTTGCAACCAGCCATCGGGATACAGAAACAGCAGCTATCTCAGAATTGATGCGCTTGAACCAGATACTAACTGTTGAGGAATTACGGCGTGGTACAGTTGATTTGATTCAAAGACAGCCTCAAGTTAATAACAAGCAATAAGTTTGAGACAAGAGTAATTTGCCACCTCCTGCATATATGACGAACATCACTGAGCGCTACTTCAACTGTGCCACAAAAATGGAATCGCCTAAGTAGGCTCTGAACAAAACTTACAGCCGTTTTCATGTATTTGAACCACATCTGTTGTAGGGGCACAAGGCCTTGCGCCCCTACCGCCTGGTCTATTTACCTGAAAATAGCTGTAAACTCACGCTAAATCGTTTCGCCAGTTGTCGTTGAGAGCCTTCTTCATTTTTGTGGGCATCAATGACTTTTTGGCGTAGATCGGTGGAGTAAGCTTTCATCTCAATACACAGCTTGGGTCAACACCTCATGCAGAGCGTTATCATCTTCTTTAAGGTTTGGCATGATTTAAAATATCCTGAGCGATCGCTTTGCTTATCATACTGAGTTGCATTTAAATATAATTTTGGCTTTAAAAAAATCATTCACGAGTATCAAAGACTCGTCCACGAGTATCAAAGACTCATCCACGAGTAAAAAAGACTCGTCCACGAATATCAAAGACTCATTCACGAGTATCAAAGACTCGTCCACTAGTAAAAAACACTCGTCTACGAGTATCAAAGACTCATCCACGAGTATCAAAGACTCGTCCACGAGTATCAAAGACTCATCCACGAGTATCAAAGACTCGTCCACTAGTAAAAAAGACTCATTCACGAGTATCAAAGACTCATCCACGAGTATCAAAGACTCGTCCACTAGTAAAAAAGACTCGTCTACGAGTATCGAAAACTCATTCGCTATTCTCCATGCCCAATCCCCATGACAACTAAAACATTAGGACTCGAACAAAACCTCCACAACTATTTACTCTCAGTCTCTCTCCGAGAACCAGAAATTTTAACCCAACTCAGACAGGAAACAGCCCAGTATCCAATAGGGAGAATGCAGATTGCTCCCGAACAAGGGCAGTTTTTGGCGTTACTGGTGCAGTTGCTGGGAGCTAAGAAAACTTTAGAAATTGGGGTATTTACAGGTTATAGTTCCCTGGTGGTAGCATTGGCATTACCGAGGGACGGTAAGGTGGTAGCCTGTGATATTAGTGAGGAATTTACAACGATCGCTCGGCGTTATTGGCAGCAAGCAGGAGTGGCGGATAAAATTCAACTGCACATTGCCCCAGCTTTGCAGACTTTAGATCGGCTACTGGCAACAAAAGAAGCAGAGACTTTTGATTTTGCCTTCATCGATGCAGATAAGAGCAACTATGATGGCTATTATGAGCGATCGCTGCAATTAGTGCGTCCGGGGGGATTGATTGCGATTGATAATGTTCTGTGGTCAGGCAGGGTTGCCGACCCCCAAGTGCAAGATAATAGAACTAAAAGAATTCGTGCCTTTAATCAAAAGCTGCATCAAGACCAGCGAGTAAGTCTTAGTGTAGTAGCGATCGCAGATGGCTTAACTTTGGCACTGAAAAAGTAAGTTTAGCAAAAATAGCTCTTATTGCTCTAACATTTGGAAGAATCGGGTAAAGTAATCTGGAAAAGTCTTCGCTGTGCAACCAGGATCTTTAATTACAATCCCTGGAACCTTCAAGCCAGTGACAGCAAAAGCCATCGCCATTCGATGATCGTGATAGGTTTCAATTGCTGCCGGGGTAATGGGACCAGGTTCAATTTTCAGTCTATCGGCAAATTCTTCAACCTCAACTCCTAGCCGCCGCAACTCTGTGACAACAGCTTTAATTCGGTCAGTTTCCTTATATCGAATATGTTCTACGTTACGAATAGTAATCGGGGAACTGGCAAAGGGGGCGATCGCTCCTAATGTTTGCACTAAATCTGATATATCATTCATATCAATGTCGATACCTTGCAATTGCTTCGGCCCTGTCACTTCGGTGTAGTCATCCGAATCCTTAATTTGGCAACCCATCTGTTCTAAAACATTCAGCCACAGAATATCACCTTGACAGGATTGTTTGGTCAAATGTTTTACCCGCACCCGTCCACCCGTGACAGCGGCGGCGGCAAAAAAGTAAGAAGCATTTGAGGCATCGGGTTCTACTGTGTAATGTCGAGCTTGGTAACGTTGACCGGCTTTAATCTGAAACTGATTATCGCTGATTTGAATCACCTCTACGCCAAAGTCTGCCATCAGACGACAGGTCATTTTGATGTAAGACTGAGAAACCAATGTACCCTCAACCTCAAAAATCGTATCCTGTTGAGCGTAAGGCGCAATCATCAGCAATGCCGAAAGTTGCTGACTTGTTTGGTTGGCTTTCAAGCGAAAATTTCCGCCAGCGAATCCCTGGCTATAGAGGGTGTAGGGCATAAACCCAGAGTTTCCCTCAAAATTAACAGTTGCTCCACCCGTTTGCAGCACCGTTAGCATGTCACCCATCGGTCGTTCTCGCATCCGAGGAACGCCATCTAGCCGATATTCGCCATTACCCAGTGCCACCAGCGCCGAAATAAACCGTGCCGTAGTACCTGATAAACCCACAAATAAATCTGCCTGTTTAGCTGGGATGTCGCCTCCCCTTCCTGCAACCTGAATCTGAGCCAGATTAGGATTCAGAGTTATGGGAATACTCAATTGCTCTAAACATTTGGCAAAATACTCACTGTCTTCACTAAATAAAGCATTTTCTAAAATGGAGTCACCTTGCGCCAAAGCAGCGACAAGCAACGCTCGATTGGTAAGACTTTTAGAACCAGGAATTTCTACCGTGGCATCCACTGGCCGATTCAGAGCAGGAATTGCAATGGTATCCACTTTAAACCTCTACGTAGGCGGTTAGCTACAACTTTATATCTTGCCATATCTTAAGCAAAAGGAGCAGGGGAGTAAGGAGTGTGAGTTACAAGTAAATAGTGAGGAATAAGATTTTAAAACTTATAATTTATAACTCGCCCAGTAACTCAGCACGGGTTAAACCCTAGCTATCCGCTAACAGGACTGTAGAAAGATGCAATTTATCGATCAAGCAAAAATTGAAGTTGAAGCTGGTAAGGGCGGCGATGGTATTGTCGCTTTCCGGCGAGAAAAGTACGTGCCGACTGGCGGCCCCTCTGGTGGTAATGGGGGACGAGGTGGTTCGGTATTTTTCGTTGCCGAAGAAAACCTACAAACTTTGTTGGACTTCAGATACAACCATCGCTTTCAGGCAGAAAAGGGTACTCGTGGCGGGCCAAGTAACTGCACCGGAGCAGGAGGAAAGGATTTAATTATTGAAGTTCCCTGCGGTACAACCATTTATGATGCTGAAACTGGCGAACTGCTGGGGGATTTAATTGAACCTCAGCAGACTTTGCTGATTGCCCAAGGTGGTAAAGGCGGACTGGGAAATCAGCATTTCTTGAGTAACCGTAACCGCGCCCCAGAATATGCCCTCCCAGGATTACCAGGGGAAATAAAGCAGCTGCGTCTGGAGTTAAAACTTTTGGCAGAAGTGGGGATTATTGGCTTACCAAATGCTGGTAAATCCACTTTAATTTCATCTTTATCAGCTGCACGTCCAAAAATCGCAGATTACCCTTTCACTACTCTCATTCCAAATTTGGGTGTAGTGCGGAAACCTACTGGCGATGGTACTGTTTTCGCCGACATTCCCGGACTAATTGAAGGAGCAGCTCACGGGGCAGGGCTGGGACATGATTTCTTGCGCCACATCGAGCGCACGCGGGTGCTACTTCACTTAATTGATGCCACTAGTGATGATGTGGTTAGAGACTACAACACAATTAAGGAAGAATTACAAGCTTATGGACGGGGTTTAGCAGAACGTCCGCAAATTTTGGCGCTGAATAAAATTGATGCAGTCGATCGGGAAACCGTCGATTTGGAGGCGTTAGCCACCCAACTTAATCATCTCTCCTACGCCCCGGTTTTTGTGATTTCAGCGGTTACTCGCTCCGGGTTAGAGCCAATGTTACAGGAAATTTGGGGAATTCTCGACCAAATGAAGCTTCCTGAAGAAGTGGAAGCATTTAGATAATTACTAATTCGTAATGACGCTCTCTACGAGACGCTGCGCGTAGCTTGCAACTCTTACAGAGTACGCAGACTCGCTCTAAGCGAAGCCATGCCGTTCGCGTTAGCGTCTCTGAAAGAGAAGGCTTTACGCTACGCTAACGTAATTCGTAATTACTACTTTTACAGGGAAAGTAGCTGT
The DNA here is from genome assembly GCF_036917555.1 of Nostoc sp. Lineage (GTDB taxonomy): Bacteria > Cyanobacteriota > Cyanobacteriia > Cyanobacteriales > Nostocaceae > Nostoc. Next base: position 33,330 of record NZ_JBALDD010000021.1, read on the forward strand.
TGGCAGCAGAAATACTTTTTTTTACTCACGGGATAAAGCTTTTAAAATTACGAATTACGTAGCTTGCTTCTCGCCTATGGCGAGTATTATCAATTACGAATTATGTTGATGTATTCTGGATCAGGGGAATCTTAATCACAAACTCAGCGCCTTGTCCTAGCTGGGAAATACATTCTAAGGAACCGCCATGTCTTTCTGTAATGATTTGGTAGCTAATGGCAAGACCCATTCCTGTACCTTGACCGATGGGCTTGGTGGTAAAGAAGGGGTCAAATAGTTGTTTTTTAACATCTTCTGGTATTCCCAACCCATTGTCGGTAATCTTAATTGTTACCTGATTTGGCTCCTGTAGTTGGGTGCGAATGCAAATTTGTGGGGAAGTTCTTTGCTCTATGTTTCCGGCATTTTCCCAAGGGATAGGACAAATGATCAATGACTCTTCCAAGGCATCGATCGCATTTGACAAAATATTCATGAATACTTGATTTAGCTGCCCTGCGTAACATTCAACCAACGGTAGTTTGCCATATTCTTTAATTATTTCAATTGTCAAGCGCTGGTCATTCCCCTTGAGGCTGTTTTGCAAAATCATCAGAGTACTGTCGATTCCCTCATGAATATCAACAGCTTTCATTTCGGCTTCATCCAAGCGCGAAAACGTTCGCAGGGAAAGCACAATCTCACGAATCCGGTCTGCCCCAACTTTCATTGAGTTAATTATTTGTGGCAAATCTGATTTCAAAAAGTCTAGTTCGATTTGGTCTGCAAAATCCTCAATTTCTAGCCCAGGTTCAGGATAATTACTTTGGTAGAGTTGCAAAAGTGAAAGTAAATCTTGGGTGTATTCCTTGGCAGGAGTGAGGTTGCCATAGATAAAATTAACTGGGTTGTTGATTTCGTGTGCCACTCCTGCGACTAGTTGACCCAAGCTAGACATCTTTTCAGTTTGAATTAAGTGAGTTTGGGTGTTTTGAAGTTCGCGGAGTGCAACTTTAAGTTCTTCGGCTTGTTGTCGTAATTGCGCTTCCGACTTTAGCAGGGCTTCCTTGGCTTGTTTGCGTTCTGCGATGTCTCTAACAACAGCTACCCGACAGAAAGGCTCTCCTGTTTCAGGATGTTTAACCATAAACAGGCTGCAATCAGTGGGAATTTCTATGCCCGTTTGAAAATGCTTATAGCGAAACTCGCCTTGCCAGAAACCATGTTGAAATATCAAAGGATTAATTTGTTGCTGAAACTCTGCAAAAGCTTCTGGTGAATAAAAATCAACCAAGAATTTGGTTTTGGCTGCTTCCAGGCTACTAAGTCCCACCATTTTCAGTCCGGCGGGGTTTACATAAAGAATTTGCCCTTCCATTGAAGCAATACCAATAAAGTCGCTGCTGTTTTCAATCAACGCTACAAATTTTTGCTGTTCCTCTTCAGCTCGTTTGCGTTCTGTGATATCTAACACCATTGAGGCAACGCCAATCACCTGACCATCAGGAGCCACTAACGGGTTGTTATACCACTCACCGACTATCGTCCTACCATCTTTAGTGACGTTCTCGTTAACACTAAAACTTCCTCCACGTTGTGTTAACAGGGCAATGAGAATCTCATTTACGTGCTTTTTAGCGTTTTCAGGTACTATGATCTCAAAATGATTTCCCAGCATTTCCTCTGTGGTATAGCCAAAGATTCTTTCTGCTGCCCGATTCCATGTCTGAACCTGAAAGTTGGTATTCCATTCAATAATGGCTAAAGGTGTTTGTTCAATTAGCAACGCCAGTCTTTGCTTTGAAGCCCTGAGTTCTGCCTCTGCTTGCTTGTATTCGGTAATGTCGCGATAATACCAAACCCTACCGTAATAGTCTCCTAAAGATGATGTCTCACCACAAGCCCCTTGCTGTTTATGCACGGGTGCAGAATAGCGCTCAAAAATTTTTCCAGACTTGAGGAAAATTTCATCACGACAGCTTTCCTCTGGATGCTGGTAAAGATACTCCACCTTAGCCATAAATTCGTCTGGATTTATTAGTTTGTCTAGTACCCATCCCAGAAGTTGGCGATCGTCACATGTTTCGAGGATTGCAGCAGGAATTTGCCATAACTGGGAGAATTTCTGATTAAATGATGTAACTGTAAGATTTTCATCAATAATTAGAATTCCGTCGATGGAAGCTTCTTGTTGAGCTTGGAGTACAGCATTCATGCGGTGTAGGTCTTTCTCTGCTTGCTGGCGATTGTGCAGCGCAGCTTGCTGTTCGCTGATATCGCCAAGCAACCAACGCCAGCCGATCTGCTGACCCTGTGAATTATACATCGCAACCATCCTGATCCGAGCCGGAAAAGCTGTACCTCTTCGTGGCTGTAGATAGACTTCCCAATCCTGCACTTGCTGCAAATTTGCCAGTTGGTTCATAAAGGTTTGGCGGTCTGATTCAGCGATAAACAGGATGAATGGTTTACCTACTAGATACTTTTGTCTCACAGATAGTAAGGCTGCACTTACATAGTTAGCCTCTTTGATGATGCCGCCTACATCAGTCACTAAGTAAGCATTTGGGGCGAGATCAAACAAATCCTGGTAACGCCGATATTCTAATTCAGCCGTTTCACGAGCGATCGCTAATTCTTTGTTTTGTTGGCGCAGTTCTTCTAGGGTTTCCCGAAGTGCCTTGCAGGTTTCCATCAGATTGGTAATATCAGTAACTCTGCCAGTCACAACCGGAGCTATACTGGCATCATTTTGTAAAATTATGTCTCGAATACTACCCACCAGAAATTTATTACCAGTCTCATCCTCAAAGCAAGACTTTTTTGTAGAGATGAGATGGGTTATACCTTGAGCATCAGTAAAAATATCCTGGTTCTCATTAGTAATATTTGTGGTGAAAACTAATTCATCTTTTTCCTGGAACACCTTAGCTTCTGCTTGCAGAAAAAAATCATAGTCTGACTTACCAATTAATTCTTCTCGGCTATGGCCGACGAAATCACAATAGGTATCGTTAAGTAATACCCAGCGATGTTGACGGTCTTTGACAAAAATTGGGTCAGGTATGGTGTTGATCGTCTGATGCAGAAATGCCAAGGAGAAGTTTTGCTGCTGCGTATTTTGTTTTGACGCGGGGTTATCTAAGAAACTAGGATGGTTCATACCCGAATTTATCTCTAAAATTTAGCTAAACAAAAGCTGTTTAGCTCCGTGTGTGTCAGCGTGAGTATAATTTATTATTCCCAGACTCAATATTGATGCAACAGAGGATTGGGAACACTTCGACATGGTTCGACTCCGCTCACCAGCTGGTTCGACTCCGCTTACTAACCGCTCAGTCCATCGCTGGGGATTGGTAAGATTTTGTTTTCGTAGGGGAACAAAGAGGTTAGGTTTGGTTCGGCGATGCCTGCAGTAAATGCTCACCAAGGCATTCATCAACTGTGGCGTGGCTTTTTTGGGTAGCATAATTGATACAAAACCTTAAAATGCTTGCGGTATCGTCAAATTCCTAGATTAGACTAGAACCACAGGGTAACAATCAAAGGAAGATTATGATGAGCGATCGCGACTATACATTAATTATTGATAAAAGCGGTAGTATGTCTACACCCGACCAAGTGGGTGGCAGAAGTAGATGGGAAATCGCTCAAGAGTCTACTCTTGCTTTGGCCAGAAAGGCCGAACAATTTGACCCCGATGGCATCACCGTTTACGTGTTTTCTGGTAGATTTAAACGCTACGATGATGTCACCTCAGCTAAAGTCGCCCAGATATTTCTCGAAAATGACCCTTCTGGCACAACAAACTTAGCTGGTGTACTCCAGGATGCGCTCAATAACTACTTTCAACGCAAAGCAGCCGGTAAAACCAAGCCAAACGGAGAGACAATTTTAGTGATCACCGATGGTGAACCAGACGATCGCAAGGCTGTGTTTGAAGTCATCATTCATGCTACTCGTCAGATGGAACGTGATGAAGAATTAGGAATTTCGATTATTCAAGTAGGTTCGGATGCCCAAGCAACTAAGTTCCTCAAAGCTTTGGATGACCAGTTACAAAGTGTCGGCGCTAAATTTGATATTTGCGATACCGTCACTTTAGATGACTTAGAAGAAATGAGTCTTGTAGATGTATTGACAAACGCAATAACTGACTAATGTGTTGTTTACCCAAGTCCAATAACTGTTAATTCTTAATTGGAGAATTGAATAATGCTAGAAAATCGTGACTATACCTTGATTATCGACAAAAGCGGTAGCATGGCAACCCAAGATCAAAAGGGTGGTAGAACTAGATGGGTTGCAGCCCAGGAATCTACTTTAGCTTTAGCTAGTAAGTGTGAGCAATTTGACCCGGATGGCATCACCATCTATGTATTTTCTGGTAGATTTAAGCGATACGAAAATGTCACATCCAGCAAAGTCTCACAAATTTTCCGAGAGAATGATCCCTCTGGTACAACCGACTTGGCAAGTGTGTTAAAACATGCAACTGATGATTACCTTCAACGCAAAGCAGCCGGTCAAACCAAGCCAAATGGTGAAACAATTTTAGTGGTTACTGATGGTGAGCCGGACGATCGCAAAGCAGTAATGAGGGTAATTATTGAAGCTTCTCGTCGTATTGATCGAGATGAAGAATTAGCCATTTCTTTTATTCAAGTTGGTACAGATCAACAAGCTACCCGCTTTCTTAAAGTCTTAGATGACGAACTTCAAAGTGCTGGTGCTAAGTTTGATATCTGTGACACAATTACTATGGAAGATATGGAAGATTTGAGTCTATCGGAAGTGCTACTCAATGCCATTAACGACTAGCTATAACATTTATAGGAATTGCAAAAATGGATTCCATTGATAAGCTGTTAGCTGAACTCCAAACTGAATACAAAGAAGTACAACCACAACAGCAGTCAAAATCAGCCACACCCAAATCGTTTATTCCATCATCGCCAAAGTCGTCATCTTTCATAGATAATCTTTTGGCAGAAGTTAAGGCTGATTTTGCCCAAGAGGATGCTGCTATTGAGTTAAAAAGACAGCAAGAATTAGAACAAGAACGAATTCGACAAGAACAACTCAAAGCCGAACAACTAGAGACTTTGAAAGTGGAAGCAAAAGAATGGTTAGCCAAAGTAGATCCGCTTTCGTCTGAAGGACTTTGGTTTGAAAGGTTTGCTGAAAGTTACCCCTCAAAATTAGAGGCAGCGATTGAATATTTAAGAAGTAATGAATAAAATAATTCGTAATTCGTAATTCCTAATTTGGAGAAATCTGCTAGCTAAAATTATAAGGTAGCTAATTATTAATTATTATCTATGCTCAATATTAATGGTGATTTGTTCGAGCTAAATGTTGAACAGCCCATTCGTGCATAGCATAGAGAATTGGTTGCAAAGTTTCTCCTAAAGGTGTTAGAGAATATTCTACTTTGGGTGGAATTTGGGGATAAACTTCTCGATGAATAATGCCGTCTTCCTCCATTTCTCTGAGTTGCTGGGTCAGCATCTTTTGCGTAACTCCAGGTAAAGCTCGTTGCAACTCACCAAAGCGTTTGACGCCTGCCATTAATTCTCTAATAATCAAAACTTTCCAGCGTCCGCCAATCACTTTTAGGGTAGTTTCTACTTCACAAGTCAGCCTGAAATGGTTTTCTGCTTCAGCTTTCATAGTTTTTTTTGTAGGAATCACCTAACTCAGGTTTGCTGGATATACCGCTAGTTATCTGATTATTACTTGTTTTAGGTTTTCCATCACTAGTGTAGCAGCTGCGGGAATATGACAATACAGTAGATACTTGCTGTCTTCCGCAGTCAACTGTAGGCACATGTTTGCTGATTACTGTTACAGTAATCAGCAAAGTGCGATCGCTTGTTTTATAATTGGTAACTAGCTATCCAATCAAGTAGAGCCTTCCAGCAAGGCAATCGCTCCACACTTCATGCTCACACAGGAAACAATCTCAACACTTCAAGCACAAATAGAGCGGTTTCAGCAATACCTGGATTTTCCTAATGCACAACATGAAACCAGCGCCAAACTAGCTGAAATAGTCAGTACCAGAGGGATCTCACAAGATGAGCTTAGACAAGAGATAGCTCAACTTCAACAAAAACTTCATAGATTTGTCAAACTGCTTGAAAAAATTCGCGACAGAGCTAGCGTTGGGGAGTTAACAGTACTGTACTTTGTCAAATCCAATTTCTTTTTAAAGGAAATTTTAGACGACGGATACTGGGTTTTATACTGGAGAGAAGACGCGAAAAAAGCAATTGAACTGCTGACATCAGCTTCTGTTGCTCTATATAAGGAAATCAAAAACGCAGTTAGCCCTGAAACTCCCAAAAAAGACATCAACTATGTTGTCTTAGAAACCCTAAAACATAGTCTAAACTCACTCATTGAAGCAGGGTTACGAGTCAACGCGTTCTCCCAAAAGGAGGTTAACGCATTCGATTTAGGAGACATAACTCCTCAAGAATCAGAAACTGTGTTAATCTTCCTATCAACAATGAAAAAATGGGAACCAGTTTACAAGAGACTTGCAGCATCCTAAATTTCTTGGGAAAAAAGACGTAATCCTTATACATGAAGCACTCATAAGTGAAACTGGCGAGTCATCAAACATAATTAATGAAGGCTTGCTGGACTCTGCTCTTTACTCACCTCAAGTAACTTTTGGGGGAGAGTATTTGCATCCCACAATTTATGAACAGGCATCTGCATATCTATTTCACATAGCCTGCAATCACGCTTTTGAGCAAGGTAACAAACGCGCTGCTTTTGCTGCTATGGTGACTTTTTTAAATGCGAATGATTACGATATTGAAATAACAGAGGAAGAAGCTGAGAAATTAACGGTAAAGGTAGTTACGCATGAAATAAGCAAGGAAGAACTGCCTGCTATATTGAAAAATTACGTGACAAATCTTATTTAACATCATTACATTGCGATCGCTCTTAAGGATCTCTGAGATGTTTTAGATATGTGATTTTAATTATGCAAGTTGCTTGAGCATCAATCGAATCATCGCAACATAAATAAATGCTTCAGTTGTCTCAGGTTATGTTGTCAAATATAGAAACCCCTGGCTAAGGAAAGTTTGAGCCAAGGGTAGTTGATCATTAGATACTCAAGATATCTATAATTACGTAGCTACCAACTCAGAATCGATTTCCGACGGCGCACTATCCTGGACTAGCGATCGCGTTTCGCCATCGCGCTGGAGGATACCGCCAACCATTGCCAACAAAGCGTTCACCTTGCGGGTTCGCCACATATCTACAAGTTTTTGCACTTTAGTTGCAGACATCCGTCGCATCATCGCTTCGTAGAGATAAGCAGCATGTCCAGTTTCATCTTGGGCAATACTTAGCATTCCTAACTTCAAGTTCCGAGCGGTTGACTCGTTATCAGGTAATACTTTTGCCATTCGCTTAAAGTCTTTGCTAGCATCTAACTCCAGAATGTATGTGCTAGCCATAAACATATCCCAATCAATCACAGCAGGTTTGAGCTGTTCTTGAGGGTAGCCCTCATAGAATGCTGCAAAAAAGGGACTACGCTGTTGTGATTTTTTTGTGGATGGAGTTTGGGGTTGACGCTTGAAATCTATAACTTGTTTATTCATCTGTTGTAAAGCGTGGGCAAAAATTTGACCATGCTTAGTTTCATCTGATGCATGTTTTGCTAGTTTTTCGGCTAGCCATGTATCGCCTTCGGCAGCTGCGCGATCGCCAAGTGCAGTTAAAAACGGCACCGAGCCAGATTCGGCCAACTGAAACCCCGCAAGGATGTTGGGGCGGGTTTTAGAATCACGAATTTGAGCAGCAGAGTAATACGCAAAGACACCTGAACCAGCTAGATGCAGAATGTGAGTCAAAAAGTTCATCAGAAATTGCCGTTGACAATTGGAAGGTTACAATTCTTATACTAATCTGCATTTTCTATTCGGTTGTCGCCAGAGGGTCTTACCATTTTGGATTTTGAATTGCCTGTGGCAGTATATCAACAGTTAACAAAAATATCTTTTGATTTTGTTAGTATCATCCCACAGAGGTAATGCAGGTAAGTTTGGATGGAGAAATTAACTAAACCAGTGCGATTTTGGCTTTGTGCAACTATCATAATTTTGAATTTGATCGGCTGCGATCGCTTTATTAGTACTTCTGGAGAACCGGTTGAGCGAGTCAGTGATGGCGATACTTTAGTAGTTAAAGATACTGATGGCAAAAACTTTACTGTGCGCTTTGCTTGTGTAGATGCCCCAGAAATAGCCCATACAAACAAAGAAAAACAGAGTAAACGCACAAGCGATCGCAATCAATTTACTTGGGGTGTGAAAGCCCAAGAACGGGTACAACAACTGGTGCAACAAGGAGGCGATCGCGTGACTTTGAATATCACCGATAGCGATCGCTATGGACGTAAAATTGCCGAAGTACGTTTAAAAAATGGCACTTTTGTGCAACAGATATTGTTACAAGAAGGTTTAGCAAAAGTGTATCGTCCTTATTTAAACAAGTGTCCTAGTAAAGATTTAGTTCAACAAGCCGAAGCTAAGGCCAAGGAACAACGGCTCGGCGTTTGGAGCGATACTAAATTTGTAAATCCTTGGGAATATCGCAGCCTATATAAGAAGTTAAAACTCTAGCTCTTTCTAATTCAATACACAACATTTTTTGGCATTGCATACTTGCAGTATGATTTAGCAACTTCCAAAATTTTCCTCCTGCCTCCCCCGGTTACTGAGCGTAGTCGTTGGCACAGCCTCTCGTAGAGAAGTATGCTCCCCCGCCTCCCCCGCCTTCCCTACTCCTCTCCCCAAGTTTGCAGTTGTAAATAAACTAGTACCAACGTCACTGCTAATAACACAGTCGCTCCTGCTGCTGCATAACCAAAATCAAACTGACCAAAAGCTTCTTGGTAAATGTAGTAAACCAGCAAATTAGTCGAGTTCAGTGGCCCGCCGCCAGTCATCACATAAACTTGCTCAAAACTCCGCAATGTAAAAATTGCAGTAGTAATGATTGCAAATATGACAGTCGGGCGCAATCCCGGCAAAGTAATATACCAAAATTGTTGCCAAGCATTTGCTCCATCTAAATCTGCTGCTTCATAACGACTGGGAGGAATTGCTTGCAACCCTGCTAAAAAAACCACCATATTGAAACCCAGTTGTTTCCAAATACTCATTAAAATAATTACCGGCATTGCCCAAAATGTGTCTCCTAACCAGGGTATGTCTGAAATGCCAAAAAAATCTAAAAGTCCGTTAACTGGCCCTGATGTCTGAAACAGCCAGCGAAATCCCAAACCCGCTGCCACAATTGAAATAATTGAGGGTAAAAAATAAACACTTCGCAGGATGCCCCGCAAGGGAATGGAGCGGTTTAATAGTACTGCCAATCCCAAGGAGATAACTAAACTGGGAATGACCGTGGCGATCGTAAAATAAAAGGTGTTACCCAGGACTTGCAAGAAGTCGGGGTTGAGTAGCAAGCGCCAATAGTTTTTTAAGCCTATCCAATAAATACCTTTTAAGGTGAAACTACCAGCAGTAAAACTGAGGTAGAACAAATAGGCAATCGGCCAAATGATAAAAACACCCAGCAAAATTAATGCTGGTGCGAGAAAAATCCACGCGGCTACTGTATCATTATCCAACCACGACTTAGTAGATATTTTTGGCATCTATAATTAACCCTCTTAGCTGTTATGACCCTCCGTCCTGATTCTATCCTTAGCTTGGTTTCTCCCAGCATTAGCAATGATTGCCAACAATTTGCCCCTTTAAAACTAGGAATTATGGCTTCTGGAAATGGCAGCAATTTTGATGTAGTTGCCCAAGCTATCCAAGATGGGCGGCTAAATGCCCAAATTCAAGTTTTAATTTACAATAATCCCTCAGCGAAAGCAGCTGTCAGAGCAGCTAATAGAGGTGTAGAAACTGTCTTATTAAATCACCGCAACTATCAAAACCGAGAAGAGTTTGACGAAAAAATTGTGCAGACATTGCGGCACTACGATGTAGAATGGGTGATTTTGGCAGGGTGGATGCGACTATTAACGTCAGTTTTCATTGATGCCTTTCCTGAGAGGATTATTAATATCCATCCTAGTTTGTTACCTAGTTTCAAGGGAATCCATGCTGTAGAACAAGCCTTAGCATCTGGGGTAAAAATCACTGGTTGTACAGTGCATATAGCTTGTTTAGAAATGGACAGTGGCCCAATATTGATGCAAGCCGCAGTACCAGTACTGCCGGATGATACAGCAGAAACACTCCACGCCAGGATTCAAATTCAGGAACATCGAATTTTACCATTAGCGATCGCTCTAGCAGCTTCTTCGTCAAAAGTTACACTAAGCTTTTCGTAAAAATACATATATTAAGTAGGGGCGCACAGCTACACATTGGTGTCAACTTAAGCTAAAACCCTTTTCAAATCTCGTTCCCAGCCTCTGGTTGGAAATGCTATTCATTGCGGCAGAGCCGCAAGTCTTGAGGCGGAGCCTCAGCGACGGGCATTCCCAGTCGGAGACTGGGAACGAGATAAGAGACAATCTCCACAAGCTGGTTCTAGGCTGGCTTTCATGTTAAGTTGACACCAATGACAGCTGCGCGCCCCTACTATTCATCAGAGTTAGCTTCAGCAGTTTGATACGCTTGTAGGAGCCTAGCATGATCGAGAGTAAATCCTACTTGCATGGCTATCTGGGCAAATAAATCAATCTCAGATTGTTGCCAATCACGGGGTTCAGAACACTGATGTGCAATTAACAAGCCAAATAGCTGCTCATCTTTAATAATTGGTGCTACTAAATTTGCTTTCACACCAAAAGATTCGAGCAGTTTAATGTGACAATCAGCCAAACTAGACTCATAAATGTTGTTGATTGCGACAACGCGACCAGACTGGTACTTTTCTACATAGCCTTGAGTGAAACAAGGGTCATGGATTTTAGACCGCAAAACTTTGGGATAACCTGGAAGCACTGATTCAGCAATAATAATTCCAAACCAATTAGCGTAAAAGTTATAAACTAACACTCGGTCAGTACTCAGTGCTTTGCGAACCTTTTCCACAGTAGTTTTGATGATATCCTCTTCCTTGAGGGATTGGCGAATGCTGCGGATAATATCCACTAGTAACTGACTTCGCATCCTTTCAGCTTCGATTCGTTGCAGGAGTCTTGCATGGTCGAGAGCAAATCCTACTTGCATCGCTATCTGACCAAATAAATCAATCTCAACTTGTTGCCAATCACGGGGTCTGGAGCATTGATGTGCAATTAACAAGCCAAATAGCTGTTTATCTTTAATAATGGGGGCGACCAGATTTGCTTTGACAGCAAAGGATTCGAGTAAGTTAATATGGCAGTCAGCCAAACCTGCTTCATAAATATTGTTGATTGCGAGAACGCGACCAGACTGATACTCTTCTACATAGCCTTGACCGAAACATGGGTCTTGGATTTCAGCTCGCAAAACTTTTGGGTAGGTGAGAACAACTGATTCAGCAATCACTGTTCCAGACCAATTAGCATCAAAGCTGTAAACCATCACGCGGTCGGTACTCACAGCTTTGCGAACCTCTTCCACAGTGGTTTTGAGGACATCCTCTTCGTTGAGTGATTGGCGAATACTGCCGATAGTATCTGCTAACAACTGACTTTGCACACCCTCAGCCTCGATTCGTTGTAGGAGTCTTGCATGGTCGAGAGCAAACCCCACTTGCATCGCTATCTGAGCAAATAAATCAATCTCAGATTTTTGCCAATCACGGGGTCTGGAGCATTGATGTGCAATTAATAAGCCAAATAACTGTTCATCTTTGAGAATGGGGGCGACCAAATTTGCTTTCACAGCAAAGGATTCGAGTAAGTTAATATGGCAGTCAGCTAAACCAGCTTCATAAATGTTGTTTGTGGCTACAACGCGACCAGACTGATACTTTTCTACATAACCCTGACTGAAACAGATGTCTTGAATTTCAGACCGCAAAACTTTGGGATAACCTGGAATCACTGATTCGGCAATTATAATTCCAGACCAATTAGGGTAAAAGCTATAAACCAGCACTCGGTCAGTACTTAGTGCTTTACGAACCTCCCCCACCGTCGTTTTGAGGACATCCTCTTCGTTGAGCGATTGGCGAATGCTGCGGGTAGTTTCTATAAATACCTGAGCTCGATCTGCCTTTGAATCTACCTGTTTTAGAAGCCTAGCGTAGTCAAGAGCAAATCCCACTTGTATGGCTATGTGAGCAAACAAATTAATCTCAGACTGCTGCCAAAAGCGAAGTCTAGAACACTGATGTGCAATCAATAAACCGAATAGCTGCTTGCCTTTGAGAATCGGTGCTACTAAATTAGATTTGACCGCAAATTGCTCCAGCAGCTCAATATCACCATCACTGAGATTGGCTTGATAGATATCATCAATAGCCCGGATGCAACCATTCTGATATTTTTCTATATATCCTGTTTCAAACCCAGTGTTAGAGACTATAACCCCTAACATTTTCGGTAAACCAGGTGCTACTGACTCTGCGATAAAGGTTCCATTAGAGTTGGAGTTGAAGCAAAAGATGGTTACGCGATCAATGCTTAAAGCTTTACGAATTTCTTCTGAGGTAGTTTTGAGAACATCTTCTTCATTGAATGATTCTCGAACCCAGCGGGTAATTTTTATCGATAGCTGGGAGTAATCAGCTTCTGCTTCTTTTTGTTGTAGTATATCTGAAAGCAACTCTGTGAATAAATTTATGTTTCTCTCTAATATCACTAATTCATCTTTGGTAGTGATGGAAGTTTGAGTAAACTCACTGTCTGGACGTAGCTTATTTTTAATAATATTAGAAGTTGCAGCAGCCTTGCTGACTCGACTAATAGCTCGATTAACTACAAAAACAGCGATCGCACCTGCTAAAATTGCTGTCACTCCCATACCAGTTAACAAGAGTGACAATTGTCTTTGTAGAGCAAGTTCAGTTTCTGTTGAACTTTTTGCACTCTCAAGTCTTACTTGCGGAGTTTGTGTGTTAATTAAATTAATGCCATAGTTGTAAGTAGCTGTTCCAATTGCAACTACAGGAAGCACACTAATACTCAGTGCCCAAACTATTGCTTTAGTCTTTAAACTCCATTTTTGTTGCCACAGTCTTTGTTGATGATTTCGTCTTGCTTGGTTTTGAGAAAAAGACTGACTCATAAATGAAACCTGGATTGTTGCAATTGAGAATCAAGTAAATAACCTCACCACCAAATTCTACACAAAACTTATTCAATAAGGACTGGCTTTCAGGAGTATTTTGAGGCACTAGCTTTCTACTTCATGCCCGATAAGGCTTTTTTGCTCTTTGACCTCAAAAAAGTCGGGTTTGATTAACGAGCTTGTTAACAATCAAATTGCGATCGATTGGTTGTAATGTCTTATTTTCTGATTAGGACTTGTGGTTTTCTGACAAGACAGCTAAACAATCTTTATTTTTTAATGAGGTTTTACAGACTTCTCACAGTTACCCTTACCCGTAGTATCATCTTTGCTTGATTACTTAGAGGAGTTTTCAAGTAGATGAGATGAAGAGTGCTGTTAGCGGATAGCTAGGGTTGAGCCAGTGCTGAGTTGCAAGGCCACCCACAAGGGGCCTTGCTCAAACCCAAGTACATAAATACTGAGTAATTATTAATTTACTCTCTTGCCGAAACACTCACTACTCAGCACTGAGTAGGGTAAAAAATGCAGGATTTAAAATCAGACACAAAGAGTTTCTATTTGCAGCCTCCTGCCCCGTGCCTCCTGCCTCCATAGCCTAATCTGCAATCAACTCTACTGCATCTCGCCCATCACAATTTTGTAAATAAACTTTGACAATTTCTTCTTTAGCTGTAGGCAACTTCTTGCCAATAAAATCTGGGTGAATTGGTAATTCTCGATGGCCTCTGTCTACTAACACAGCTAAACGAATCACCTCTGGCCTACCGTAGTCGTTGACTGCGTTCAAAGCAGCGCGAATCGTCCGTCCTTTGAAAATCACATCATCCACAAGTACAACCGTTTTCCCCGTAAGGTCAAAAGGAATTTTGCTTTTCGTTGGAGTCCGCAATCCAATTTTGTCAAGGTCATCTCGATAAAATGTAATGTCCAAAGCGCCGACTGAGACTGCTACACCTTCGAGCGTCTCAATCTGACGCGCCAATAATTCGGCTAATAACGCACCCCTGGTATAAATGCCAAGAAGCACCAGTTGAGACAAATCACGCGTCCTTTCAACAATTTGAGAGGCAAGGCGAGTCAAGGTACGACGGATTTCTTCAGATGAGAGAATTTCAACTACTTTGGCAGACATAGCGAGTCATAAGTTAGGAGTGATAAGTTAAGAGTTAGGAGTTTTTATTCTTAACTCTTAACTCCTAACTCCTAACTTTACATTTTATTTGGGAGCATTAAGAATACAGTGATCGCTATCCCTAACCATAGCAAAAAACAATATCGAGTCAGCTGCAAAGCATTCTGAATAGAAGTTGCAGTAATCGCATAAATAGCATCTCCTAGCAGTGGTTTGTACTTAGCTACCCCCCGATACCAATTTGTACCCCCCATCTGCACACCTAAAAATGCAGCATAGGCGCACTCACTCCAGCCAGAATTGGGACTAGGATCGTTAATTGCATCCCGACGACAAATTTGCCAAATATGCATCGGTTTACCCGATAGCAGCGCCAGAGTCACGACTGTTAACCGACAAGGTAGCCAAGTCAAACAATCTTCTAACCGCGCACAGAACCATCCTAAATAAGTATAGGGTGCTTCCCGATAGCCCACCATTGAATCAAGGGTACTGCTGGCTTTATATGCTAAAGCCAAGGGAGTTGGCCCCACAAATGGTATAAAGACACCAACAATTGCATAAAAAAGCGGAGCCATTACTCCATCGGTGGCATTTTCTGCAACCGTTTCTAAAATGGCTCGTGAAATTTCTGCTTGTGAGAGGTTTTGGGTATCTCGACCAACGTAATTACTTAAAATCTTCCGAGCCTTCTCCAAATCTCCGACTGTTAAAGGTTGTAAAACTGCCTCCGCTGCTGCTCGCAAACTTCTACCAGCAAAACAACTAGCCAAAAGAATGCTATCTATTGCAATTCCTAAGAGTGGATGAACCCATCTGGCAATTTGAATAATCAAAAAGCCAACAAGACCGCTACCAATTATTAAGATAATACCTAGTAAAATTCCAGCTAGGCGTTGTGTTAGAGAATTTTGACACAAGTGGAGAAAAAACTTGGTCAGGTGAGAAATTACCCACCCCATAACTTGCACTGGATGGGGCCAATCCCAAGGATCACCAATTAAATAATCTAAAAATGCTGCAATTATTAAGATATAGATATTATTAGTCATAAGTCACGAGTCAAGGGTTAAAAGTCAAGGGTCAATATTTCGACTATTGACCAGAGGCGGAGCGTCTCCGGCTCCGCTCTTGACTAAACCACAAAACTAGCTTCTTCTCCAAGGGAAGCTTGCCGACTCCGAGCATCGTAATAAAGGTCTGCCAGAGTAATACTGTATAAAGCTTCTTTGATCTTTTGGTTGAGTCTCTCCCAGAGGCTAAACGTTACCCAATCTTCAGCTTGTGTAGGTGCTGGAGTCTGATGAGGTAAATGGCTGGTTTCGCCAACAGCTTCTAAAATTTGTCCTATAGATATTTGTGCAGGCTCTCTTGCCAATTGATATCCGCCGATGCTACCACGAATTGATTTCACTAAAGATGCACGACGCATTTCTATTAGTAGTTTTTCGAGGTAAGGAGCTGGAATATCTTGGCGTTTAGCGATCGCTCTCACAGATACAGGCCCATATCTTGGCTGTAAACTTAAATCTAGCAACGCCTTCACACTATAGTGTCCTCTGGTAGTTAATTTCATTTTGGCAAGCTTTGTTGTTTGTCCTTTGTCTTCCTTGGCACTGCATCTCCCTTAAAAGAAATTCTGATGGTCAGCTTCTGACGCTTAGACTTCTTTAGTTTGTCGTTTCTAAATAACCAATGACTAATTACCAATGATCAATGACTAAGGATCAGTTTTGCTTATCATTCTCTGACTCAGTTCTCATCCTTAAGAAATAGACAACCTTTAGAGCGTTAGTTTAGAAAACTTAAAACTTATATAGTCTAGCAGTAATTCACAAACTATATATATAGTTATCAGCATTGCCAGCATTCTCTAAAATAGATTGTCTTAGCAATATTGGTAATGGCATAACAATTGTGCATCTGAGTGTAATATACTTGGCTAGGTTGAGATAAAAACTAAAGGATTATGTTCCTGTTAGCTCAACCTCAGCTAAAATAAAATCGATTCAAACACTTCAAACATTCATTTTCGACCTAAGTTGATGCCTAAACAGAAAAAAATTGAACCCTTACTCGGCGAAGAACTGCTCAAAAAAGTCAAAGAGCTAGAGAACGAGAGCAAAGAAGACAAAGCCAAAAAGTGCGGCTACTATACCGTTACCAAAAATGGTATAGAGCGCGTCAATATGATGAAGTTCTTAAATGCCCTAATTGATGCTGAAGGCATTCAGTTAGACAGTACACCCAGTGCTAATGGGCGTGGTGGACGTAGTGCTAGCTATAGAATTAGCGTGCAATCGAATGGGAACTTACTTATAGGTTCAGCTTATACAAAACAGATGAATCTTAAACCAGGAGATGAGTTTCTGATCACTTTAGGCAAAAAGCACATTCGTTTGAGACAGGTAGATCCAGAAGATCGCGAAGATGATGAAGCCATAGAAGCCACGGCTTAATAAATGGTCATTAGTCAATTGTCATTTGTACTGTATGAAAACCAATGACTATAAATAGTCATTAGTCAATGGTCATTTTTGGAAACCAATGACTAATGACCAATGACTAATGACTAATGACTATATCTGTAGTGGGTAAGACTGGTAATAGTGGCGAAGCGCCTTGCGTGTTACTGCTAAATTACAGGTTAATGCAATTTGCTCTTTTTCTAATAAACCTAAAATGCGATCGGGTTTATCTCGTGCTACCACTGGTAATTGATGTAAACCTCGAAGACTCATCCGGTCTAAAGCTTCAGATAAAAGTTCATCTTGCCATGCATAGAGAATTTCAGCAGTACAAATGTCTATGAGGGTTTGACTAGATAAATTATCTGGAATTTCAGTTAGGGAATTTGGGTATGTTTGCCAAATAGCAAGGGCACAGTTAATATCTTCCAAAGAAAGTATACCAACTAATTGCTCTGCTTCATCAAATACTAAAGCACTACGGACGCGATCGCGGGTCATTTCCACAGCAGCATCTAACACTCCCAAAGTTGCAGGTAACTTTTTGGGATAGGGATACATGGCATCTTCTACTAAAATTTGCTGCACAATTTCTGCTTGTTCATCTTTCAATTCCGAAAGACCAATTTGTTGTAGATTAGAGTTAGAGTTAAAAGTTGGTTTAATCCTCTCCACTAACCAAACACTCAAACCCACAGCTGCCATCAACGGTAAAACAATCCGATAGTCACGGGTTAATTCAAACAGCATTAAAATAGCCGTTAACGGCGCTCTTACACTAGCAGCCAGCACTGCTGCCATTCCCACCATCGCGTAAGCTGGGGGAGCCGCCATTTGATCGCAAATTGTCGGGAATGCTACGGCTAACATTTTGGCGTAAGCCGATCCAAAAGAAGCACCTAAAAACATTGCTGGTGCGAACAAACCACCGATGAAACCACTACCCGCACTAATTGCAGTCATCAATAACTTCACCACCAACAACACCACCAATAAGTAGAGTGGAAACTCCACATCTTGAAGCATTGCTTCTACAGTTTCATAACCGACACCCAGAATTTGCGGGAAGTGCAAAGCAACAGCGCCAATGATCGCACCGCCAATAATTGGATGAATCGGCTGAGGAATTCGTCCCAAAAAATCAAAACCTGGAACCTTCCCAGCAAAGCAGGCTTTTGCTAAACGAATTGATTGAGTATAAGCCAGAGAAATTAGGCTGGCCCCTAAACCCAAACCAAGATAAAGAGGTAATTCCAAAGGACTGCGAACTTGGTAAACAGGTAAATCAAAAGCAGGTTGTGCCCCCAAACAAATTTGGGCAATTAATGCTGCTACCACCGCCGCTAGTAGCACCACACTGACAGCAGAAGTAGCAAAAGATGTAGCTCCCATCACCACCTCTAGGGCAAAAAAGACTCCAGCGATGGGAGCATTAAATCCCGCAGCCAGTCCAGCCGCCGCGCCAGCACCCAATAGCAAACGTTGTCGTTCTTGAGATACATTCAGGATCACAGAGAACAACATTCCAAAATTTGCGCCAATTTCGACACTCGGCCCCTCTGGCCCCAAAGAAGCACCACTCCCCAAAGAAACAGATGCAGCCAGCATTTTTGTCACTGGTCTTAGTGGTCGCCTAATCTCTGTTCCCTCAGAGGCGGCGATGAGAGATGAAAGTTCAGGGCCAAAGTCTTGAGTGCGCCAGCGCATCAAGCCAACAATTAATCCGCCAAGGGTGGGAACGCAAGCTAAAGTCCAAGCACCCCAGACGCCAATTTGACCCATTAAATTTTCCAGCATCAACTGGTGAATCAGCTGAATTAAATAGTGAAAGGTGACTACACCCATACCAGTACCACCGCCAATGAGCATGGCTAAAAACAGCACAACTGTTTCTGGGGATGGTTGAAAACGATTAATTAGGTGAGCTAGATGAGCGGAAGGTGTAGGAAAGGCAGGTTGTTCCGTTACCTTCCTTAGTTCAGTGGGAGGCAAGAGAGTCATTGAGAGGCGGGGTAAATGTAAGAAAAAATTTAAATTTTTATCTGTTACTTATCATTGTGAGCCATTATTTAGCAACCGGACAAGTAGACTTTATTTGCTTAACTTCCAAAGCTTTAACTAAAAACGTCATTGTGCAAAATTTTTGTGGGGAGAATGGTTAAATGAGAGAGAATTATTTAAGGGTCAGCGATACCTAAGTTAGGCGTAGCTGCGGCTAGTGGGGTGCGAGCGATCGCCAACGCTATTTTTTCTAGAGACAACAAAGTTTTTTCGGCTGGGTGGACGCACCCGTAAACATTAACTATGAGTCATCCTTGCTTAAATCTAGCTATACTCGTGTTGCCACCATTAAGCCATCCTTGGTAGTAATAGAATGTATGTATGATTGATGCCTGATGTTAGATCGTACATTGAATCTCAATTCAATATAGCTATGGTTATAGAGCGAGAAATGGACTAGGCGGACGAGGTAAATGAATATACACACTTTTGATAATCATTATGTTACTTGCCCAATTTGCCAAAGAAATGCTACGCCCAAACCAGTTAAAACGCGCATGGGCTTGTTTTGCTGTCCTTATTGTCAGGAAAGGCTAGTAGTTTGCCAAAGTGGTCATTATGTCCGCGATCCGTTTACTTGGAGACAATTGATGATGTCTTCGTCGCTACGTCGTCAAAGCCGACCTTTAGCGAGGATTCTCAGAGATTTTGTCCTACTCAAGCGTCCGATGGTAGCTTTGGCTGTAGGTAGTGCCATTTTCTTTGGTGCGATCGCTTTGACCCAAGAAAAGACAAGCTATGATCGCCAAATTCTTCCCACAACAGAGAAAGTTAATGACCCAGGAAACAAATCTCAGTAAATGGATTACTTTTGTATAAATCAAATTCTACTTTGATTTTTGTAATATTATAACTAAATACTTTGATAGAACCGTGTCTTATTGCCCCAAATAGGACACGGTTTTATATTATATCCGCTGAAAGAGCGATCGCTGATTAGGTAAGTACTTTAGTACCCAAGGTAAGTATTTTCAGCACTAAAGTGCTGACTACAAACTTTTGTTTATTTATGCTTATATATCTAATTATCATATCAATTTGAAAATCGGGACACCACAGCATCTAAAATTTACTATCTGGCAATACTTGGGGTGAAAAGATTGCCTGCAACAACTCATAGTAAGGGAGAAAATAAGCAGCCTGTTCTGGTTCCAAACGAGAGCAGATTTCAGTACCAAGCAAGTGAATTAATTGCCGCACCAATTCCCAGCGCACCTTTAATCGAGGATACAACATGATACACAGTGGAAATAGCTCTTGTTGTATGGCACTAACATTGTTCTCCAAAATACAGACCCATAGATATACCTGGAACATCTCTAGATCACGGACACTCGAAATGTTAATGTTAGTGTCACTTAAACGACCTGTATGGCATTGATAGTTGGGATACATCTGCATCACCCGTTCTGCAATCTTGGTCGCAATCTCGCTGCACAACGGCAAAAGTTGCTGGACAGCTTGTAATGGTGGCGCGTCGTCAGTATATTCTGCTGCTGCTTGGTAAGCACCTAATTGCTAAATTGAATGAATGAACTATTTCGTCACATTCAAAGCATAGAGAAATCTATTTCGACAGCAAAACCGCAAAATTACGCATTTTATCATTTCTTCAAACTAAATTGCAGGTTTTTTACACTTTTTGGAAGAAGGCGATCGCTACAAGATTATCATTACCTTTTGGGCAATGATCTGATTTTTTCCTGACAAGGGGACAAGGGGAATAACCATGCCCAATGCCCCATATTTATAGCCGATTAGTATCTTTTGTGACTAATTTCCAACCTTCAGCTTGGTCAACTAGCTTCATCGACTCTAGTTCAAGATTATTGAAAGCAGATGCATGAAGTAGAAAGTAGGGTTGTCCGTTGTAGTGCCAATAATATTCCAGTTCACCAACAGAAGCGGGAATGATGGTGCGATCGCTATAATAATCCAACGAGGGACGATGGTAAGGAAAAGATGTGTAAATCTTCCTCGTAGCTGGATTTGCCCGTACAATCATGGCGGCAACTGGTTTAACTGGATAGGCTTCAGATAATTCCCAAACCCAGTAGTTAGATTTCATTAACAGCAGCAGCGAAATATAACTTCCCCAAAACAAAATCTTCAGAAATTGTCCGTCACCTCGTTCTGCCAAAATAGCTGCTAAAGTCATAGTTAAAGCTACTGCGGCAAAAATCAGTTGTAAATCTGTTTTTGGTGTTGTACCTGCACTGAAATAAATGCTACCAGCAGAAGCAGCCACAGCAAGTATTGCCAAACCAGCAACCCAAGCACGAGGATAAGATGAGAGTAAAGGCGAATTTTCCGTATCTGATAATTGAATACCAAAAGCTAAAGCTAAACTAGGGTAAATCGGGAATAAATACCAGGGAACTTTGGTAATCATAAAGGAAATTACCAGTAGATAAACTCCACTCCACGCCATTACTAGTTTTGCCCAGCTAAGGTTGCGATTTTCCCAAGTTAAGCGGACAGTTTGTGGTAAGAATAATAACCACGGCCATGTGTATTTGAGAAGTTCAATTACATAGTACCAAGGTGGTTCAGAATTACCTTCTACAACTGAGCCAATTCGGCCTAATGATGGGTTTGCAATACCAATTTGGGCGAAAGTATAACCATAGTGAATTAGTTGGGCACCATACCAACCAGCTACAGGTAGAATGCCAATTAAGATTGCTATCCAGAGATAGTAACAAGTGAGCAGTCGTGGCGTATCCCAAAACAGAAATACAAGTGCGATCGCACCGAGTAATACACCTAGCAGTCCTTGAGTTAAACAAATAAACCCAAAGCTAATGCCAACACCAAGACAATAACGTAAATCTCGGCGCGATCGCAACACGCACAACATCATCACCATTAAAAAACTTACCATCGCCCCATCCAACATTGCCAGCCGCCCATGACGCACCACAGGTAGCATTGTTAGATAAATCAAGGCACTATAAATAGCAGCCCAACGTTGGCGAAATATCTCTTGAGCAATGCAATACAGTAAAGGTACAGATGTTGCTGTTAAAATTGCTCCAGGGAGGCGCGTTGTCAACTCATTTTCGCCTCCTAGAGAATAAGCCCAAGCTATTAGCAAATGCATCAAAGGTGGCTTGTCATGATATGGTTCGCCTCCGAGAGTTGGATAAAGCCAAGGCATTGAACCTGCTGGGGCGTGCCAAATTTCACGAGCAACCTGTGCCACAGTACCTTCATCCCAATCTCGCAGTGGCAACCCTCCCAGATTGATGCTAAACAGTAATACTGCTGCCAACAGCAATACTATTAGCCATACCCAATCAATCCATTTTCCAACCGTGCGATGCTGTTTTTCCAGATGACTCCAAATAAAGCTTCCTTCTTGCATATTCTCTGGTAATCATTTTACTTGCTGGTTTGATTACATAGAGACATCTAGCGAATCTCCAATGTTGCCACCCAGTAACAACGTATGTTTTTAACAATTGCTAGTTTCCAAGATTAACTCAAATTTTTATAATTAGCGCTATTTTTTGAAAAATTTATATTGGTTATTTAAATAACATTTAAACCAATAAATGATAAAAACAATACAAGTAGTAAATAATTTATTACCTGCTAGATAGTCCGTAAATAAACTTGTATTTTTTTGTCTATGACGCTTGGTTTAAATTTTATCTACTTAGTTTTTATCTGGTTAATTTCAGGAATTTAGTAAGTAATTACTACTTTAATTCAATAGTGTACTGAATACGTTGAAGAACTATATATAATACTTTTCAATAAAATTTTTATGAATATAATAACTATTTATTGCTTAAAAAATATTTAACAATCAATAATCAAAATTATTGTTGTTGAATAAAATCATCTAAATAAGGGGATTTTATATTTTAAATTTAATTAAGTAGATATAGAATTGCAATATTTATGAGATACAATTTTTTAAGCACTTTTGATAACAATAAATAGCTAAAAAGTTATTGGAGACTGTCAATGAATTTACCTGTAGTTGTAGATATTACTCTTGGCTTAGTTTTTATTTACTTGATTTTGAGCTTGCTAGCTTCGGAAATCCAGGAACTAATTGCCACATTATTACAATGGAGAGCTAAACATTTAAGAACTTCGATTGAATTACTTTTAGCCGGTGGTAGTGAAAGTGAAAAATCAGATATTATTAATGCAATCCAGTTGGTACAGAAACTTTATAACGATCCTTTGATTAATACATTGAATCAGCAAGCTAAGGGTAAAGTAGAAAAGCATTTCCAGGAAATTACCAAAAACCCTGATAAACTAGTATTAGAAAAACAAAGTGGACCTTCCTATCTTCCTTCTGAAACATTTGCAACTACTTTATTAGATACTTTAAAAATTCCTCAGCTAATTAATCATGTTAAACATCCTAGTGAAGAAGCAAAAACCAACTTGTACATGATATTAGCCTCTTATAAAGAACTTAAAAAAGGTATAAACGATCCAACGAGTGCAAGTTACACAAAAATTCAAGAAATTTATGGAGAGATTGACCAGAAATTTATAGATTTTGTTAATAATGAGTTACCGGATGAAGTCCCTAATAATTTAATCAAGAGCCTTGGTGTAATTGCTCAACGTAGCAGAATAAAGATTGGTGATCTCACAGAGGAAGCAAATCAATTTAAAAATGAAATAGAAACATGGTTTGATCGCTCTATGGATCGAGCAAGCGGTGTTTATAAGCGCAATGCCAAAGGAGTTGCTATTTTAATTGGAATATCAGTTGCATTTTTAACTAATACTGATACATTTCACTTGGTTAAAAGACTATCGGAGGATTCAGTTATCCGCTCTACTATTACTCAAAGTGCAAGTCAACGAATCGATTATATCAATGATGAAGCAGCCAGAAGGAATATTGAGAAACTATTAGGAAATGCTTCTATACCGATTGGATGGCAAAATATTAATCAACAGTTTGAGTTATTAGATACAACGAAATCGAATAGAGTTTATATCAGAATTTCACAGGTTTTTAAATTAATTTGCGGTTGGATAGTAAGTGGTTTTGCTATTGCTATGGGTGCGCCTTTTTGGTTTGATATCCTTAATAAATTTATCAATGTGCGGAATGTAGGGCCAAAACCTGTTGCGTATACTAAGGATCAACCGTCTCAAAAATAGCGTTTCAATTAAATCAAAAAATAAAAATAACTTGGAGTTTTAATTCTTTATTCTGAAGAGTAATCTCAATTTGCCTGATAAATTCTCGAAAGTAAAATCTTCGTTCTGTTTCCGACAAATCTAACCAAAATTGTGGTATAGAAACAGCTTGAGCAACAGAACGCAAGTTAACTGGAGGGAGAATCGCCAACTTTGCTTCGAGTGCAGAAATTTCTGTGCGGAGTTTGTAAGCTCTTAACTTTGCTGTTTCGGCATCTAAAATTCCAGTTTCAATTAAAGCGGGTAACTGAGCAAGTATTTCTTGCTGACGAGCGATCGCTTGCCCTAAACTGTTTTTGAATGCATCCAACTGAGGAAAATTCATCCCTGCTACTGCCAGAGGTAAATCACGGCAAACGGTTTCAATGGTATGTTCCAACACCTCTTGGTAGGAAATAGCCTTACACTTGGGGCTTTGGGGACAGCTAGTAGAGCGTAAATAAAGATACTCTTTATCTTGGTTGCGTTGAGTAACACGGGTAACTGTCAGATGTGACTGACACTCAGTACAGACAACCAACCCAGCGAGAGAACGCGGTGCGCTAGCAGTTCGGGATGGTAAACGGCTGTTACGGCGTAAAAGTCGGTCAACTTGGGCTGCTTCTTCCTTAGAAATTATCGGAATATGGGTATTGGAGATAATTTCACCATTTTGGTAAGCTGTATTGCCGCGATAGACTGGATTCGTCAGCCAGCGTCTTCCTGTGGTGACGGAGATTTTCTTGCCGTATTTTTTCGCCAAGTAACGCACTGAACCCCGCAGGGAACCATAGAGTAAAAAGTGTTCAAAAAAATCTTTTACCACTGGTGAAGTACTGCGGTCAATGGTATATTTTCCCTTACCTCTGCGATAGCCGTAGGGAACTTTGCCGGGTGGCGGTGCAACCTCAAGACGATTACGGGCGTGTCCTTGGCGGATGCGGCGACTACGTTGCTGACGTTGGATTGCGTGTAGCAAATTCAGCAAGTTAGCGCCCAGAGGGTAATTTTCGGAAGTGTAGGGCTGTTCAGTGGCGATTACTGCGATTCCCATGACTTCAAGTTGATTGAGATGATCGCTAATTTCCTCTACAGTATCTCCCAATTCTTCCAACCGACGAATCAAAAGATAATCTGCTGGTTCAGTTTGGCAATCGGTAAATAATTGTTGTAATTGCGATCGTTCAGAAGAGTCTGGCTTGCCCAAATCTTCATAAACCCGATCCACCTCCCATCCCCAATCGCCTCGATCGGGAGAAGATTCTAATAGCGGATCGGTGTAAGAGTAAGCAATTATTTTCAAAGGTTTAGCGCAGCATCACAAAGAAATGATATCAGTTGTAACTACTAGCTTGACGACAAAACATTAAGTGATACTGTCCGCCTAGTGCCATGAGTTCGTCATGAGTGCCTACTTCGATAATTTGACCATGTTCTAGTACTACTACTCGATCTGCTAGTTTTGCCAAAGCGAGACGATGGCTAACTACAACAGCTATTCTCCCTTTCGCCAGGTTACGCAAAATATTGTAAATCTCATGTTCTGTTTTCAGATCGAGGTTCGCCCCAACAAATAATAACAACCAAAAATGGGGAGCCACTCTGAAAGTATACTTGATACAATCCCAGGATTAGAACTGTGGCAATTTTATGGCCCCTCAACTCGTAAGGGTGATCGCATTTATTTACACCTATTAATGAAACCTTACGAAACAATATCAGTTAGGGGTATACCAATCAAACAAGTAAAATCGGTGTTTGTTCTTGCTGACGGCACAGCACTAACCTACACAAGTCGCTGTGCAATTATTGATTCTATCCTTAATTCTAATCCGTTAGGAGAATTAACAATTGATGTACCTGAATCAGTAATTAATCCATACGTTACAGTGATTTGTATTGATATTGATTCTTGAGTAATTAATGTAAATTCATTAACAGTACAGCGATCGCTCCAATTCTTAGAGGAAAAGAGAGCGACACCGATAGCGTAGCATTAGCAACGTAGGAGCGTCACAGCACATTAAAGTAGCTTAAATTAGAGATCGCATACAAAAAACCCCAGTCATTTCTAACTGGGGTTTTAGCTATCTCAATCAATTATTGGAGGTGAGTAGTTTCGCACTTATGAAGCAGGTTGTTCTAGATTAACCTTGACAACTTTGTTCTTTTCTTGCTCGGACTTGGGCAGTGTTAAATTCAAGATCCCGTCTTTATAATCTGCGGTAACATTGGTATTTTCAACCCTAGCAGATAGAGGAATTACACGCTGGAACTTGCCGTAGTAAAATTCACTCTTGGTAATACCCTTGTCTTGGGTTTTAGTTTCCGACTTGCGCTCACCGCTAATGCGAACAGCGTCTTGGGTGACTTGAATATCTAAGTCTTTAGCTTCCAGTCCTGGCAGTTCTAGCTTGACATGAATCGCATCATCGGTTTCGTACAACTCAGCAGCTGGTACTCTGATAAAGCCTTTTTCAAGCCGTGCAGAAGGTACTCTGGTATCTCCAAATAAGCCATTGATGTGACGTTCTAAAGCGTTCAATTCTTGCCAGGGGTTGTAACGAACTAGTACCATAACTCTTTCTCGGTAAAATTCAGCTATTGTTTAATCGTTTTTGCACTTGATTTTGTGCTTATGTATTCATAATAAGTATGGTTCAAACTCCTGTAGATTCGGTAATCATCACCTAAGAAAATGATGATTACCGCACTTAATTAGACTAAAAAAAAGATTACGGTTTACTCTAATTTTTCAGTTCGGTAAACCAGAATAATAATTATTAAGACCAATAATAGACCTCTTGCATAAGTCGAATAGACCCCCCTTAATCCCCCCTTCTAAAGGGGGGAAACTTGAAATATTGCCCCATCGCCAACACATCGGGGAGGGTTGGGGAGGGGTGATTCAAGGATTTTTGCAAGAGGTCTAATAATCAACTACCTAATCTGCTGTTGAGTGGTAGGTTTAGCTGATTGGGTTCCACCAAGGTCATCACTGGGAATTACAACCCAATAGATTATCTCCTAGAAGCAACTCTGTACTGTCATTATCTACGATGACTTTTAGTTTTTATGCACAGAAAATAGAAAGTTTTTTTGAGAATCTGTAAAATCCCTACGCAGTTAGGAATTAGGTTTTGACTGTATAATTGAAATCTGTCAAAGAATTATGCCTTTGATATTCAATCCGCACTTGCTTAACGTCAAGCTCAAATTCTAAAAATACGAGTTTTTCTACTTGCTGTAATCCCACATTTTCAAACTGTGCTAATTCTGAGTCTGATAATGGCCAAGGTGGGCCAGAGGGTTCAACTTCTGCATCTTGAACATGAGTAATCAGCAAAAGTGTGCTACCAGGAGCAACAAAGGAGGCAACTGAAGAAATAACCCAAGAACGCACATTCAATGGCAAAGCTTGAATATTACGACATTCAAAAACAAAATCAAAAGCTTGATGCCATTGTGAGGGAATTGCTAACAAATCTGCAACTATATAATTGACAGTCGAATCTGGAAATCGCTCTTGACACCAAGCGATCGCTGTCGGTGAAATATCAAAGGCAGTTACTTCAAATCCCAGATGAGCTAAAGCTTCGGCATCATCTCCCAAGCCGCAACCGATGACTAGCGCCTTTTGCCCAAAAGCGAATGGTTGATGATTCGTCAACCAATCTTGTAGATAAGGATGAGGAGTTAACTTTGCCCAAGGAATTTTTGATGTATCACCTTTAGCTTCGGTATATAACACTTCAAACCATGCCGATGGTTCTGATTTTTGTATAGCTTCGGTAGCTAACTGTTTAACATAAAATCGTAAATCTTCAGGTTGCTGTTCAAACATAAAAACTTGACATTACTAACAATTGTGCAAAACTTCCGAATACCCTAAGTATTGTAGATCAGGAAAAGCGATGCCTACAGTTCACTCTATTACACTATCAGGCAAGGATTTGTCACAGTTAAAATTGTTTTGGCAGTAGTACAGAGCCTGTGATCGCACGTAAAACGCAGCTATATAGTAGCGGAGCCTCTGCTTGGGTGAAAACAGCAAAACAAGAGGTTATATATTTTTGTAATCAGACTGCAAATAAAGTGCTTTAAAGCTATTCTTGTAATTCAAGAGCCTTGGGCTTGCTGTAATAAATTAAATTAGAAAACATATATTTAGCCGAGTTTTACAGGCTGATTTTGAACAATAATTCTTTAAAACTGATTTCAACTCTGGACAATAATTCTTTAAAATTGATTTGATTGCTGAAAGCCGCGAAAATACGTAACTTATGCCCCTGAACTTGGGAAAAATGGACATTAATTCTTTAAAATGGACAATAATTATTTAATGGACATATGGAGAATAACGGATTCGAACCGATGGCCTCTGCGGTGCGATCGCAGCACTCTACCAACTGAGCTAATTCCCCTTAATCGGTGCCAAGTCAAGAGCACTATTACTGATTAACTCAAGACATTATCACCATAGACTATTCTAACATTCAGTTACCGATGGTTGAGCCTGTTTTTGGGAATAAACTTTTTGCACCCGTTCGAGTTCCAAATCGCTAAGATAATCAACAGTCCAGTTACAGCAGCGTTGGAGCATGTGGAATGGGTAAGTATTTGCGACACCAACTACTTGCATAAGCGATCGCTTTGCTGCTTCGATACCTGCTGGAGTATCTTCAATTGCCAGACATTCCTGTGGTTGAAGATTTAATTCGGGATATTCTTTATTTAGGCGTTTTACTGCCAGTAAATAACCATCGGGTTCTGGCTTACTGGTGGTGATGTCATCACCAGCGACGATAATTTTAAAATGTTCAGCTAGTTTAGCGCGATGGAGTATCAATTCTATTTCTTTGCGAAAAGCGCCACTGACTAATCCTAGTTTCAGATTGCGCGATCGCACCTGAAATATTAAGTCTTCTACACCTGGATATAAAGGCAGTTTCTTTATTTTCTCTAGTTCCACCGTATAAGCTTCGGCTTTGCGGCACAGCAACTGAGTTAAATAGTTTTCATTGCCTACTCTACCACGATTAGCGAGTAGCTGCTGAAAACAAGCGCGATCGCTGCGTCCTAAAGAAGCTTGACGCTCACTCACCCTTTGGGGTTGGAGATTTTCTTCCATGAGAATCTCATCGATCAGTTGCAGGTGGATTGGCTCATCGTTAATGATTACACCATTAAAATCAAAGAGAACTGCCTTTAAACTCATGCCATTATGCCAAACGCTGGAGAACCAAGTCCCTCCAAATCATTATTATCTACTGATGTGGCAGTATACTGACGGACATTTTCGGTTGCTATTGGTTTAATGCCGCTAGTTACCTGATTTATCCACCATACATCCTGCGATCGCACTGCTTCAAATCCGGCTGCACCCATATTCGCCTCTACGCTACCAGCAGCATACTCACGAATATATGGCTCCTCAAAAACGTCATTGAGCCATTCTAACTGACGCAGAGTCTTCTGATTCCCATCTAGAATTAGTACTTGTCCTCCAGTTACCAGCAACCGGAAGCTTTCCTGCAGAATTGCTAAAGACACTGCATCTGGTGTTTCGTGGAATAGCAAAGAAGCTGTTACTAAGTCAAATGTTGCATCCCTCAAACCAGTTTTTTCAGCATTTCCGTGTCGCCAGACTATCTCCAAGCCAGCATTTCTAGCTTTATCTTCCGCCCTTACCAGCATATAGGGTGATAAGTCCAAACCAATAACTTCTGCTTGGGGGAAAGCCTGTTTTAACATTAAAGTAGTGGAACCAGTGCCGCAGCCTAAATCGAGTATGCGTCGTGGTTTTACCTTGACGGCATCAACTAAAGCCTGACGGACAATACTTTCATTTGGCGGCAAAACATAGTGGGTAATCGGATCGTAAGTAACTGCTGCATCGTAAGTCAGATATCCGCCAACAATACCGTGAAAGTTTTGATTACTGTAGTACCACGGAATTATGACATCATCTCGTCGATAGCGATCGCTCTCTTTCTCCCAATTAATACTATCAGCGTAACGCCGTAACCCGTCTTCATCAATCAAAAGACGCACTACAGGGGATAAAAAACGTTCCCAGATTGTATCTTGACGCACTGCCATATTGTGTCAGAACTTTAAGGAGCTATTTAAACAAAGTTATTTTCTTTACAAATTTTAATACATTTGGGAAGCATCTGCTTTCTCCCTGTGGTCATATGTTGATGATTGTAATTTATTATGTTACATATGTAATATACAAATGTAACTCCTAAAAGTAGTTCTTCAGCTTCACGAAAATTCAGAGAGCCAAATCAAAGACAATACAACATTTATATTGCTACAACTAACTAAGTAATGGGTTATAAGTCATGCCGATAATTATCACTACCCTATACCCAATCCCAAATCTAAAATTTAAAATCCAAAATAGAAAAAATTATGCCCTACGAAAAATTAGAAATTACCACACCAGCACCCGTCTTATCTTGGGCAAATCACTCTTTGGGGTCGGAAGAAACCAAGATGGCCAAGAATGTGGCATCATTACCATTTGTATTTAAGCACGTGGCATTAATGCCAGATGTTCACTTAGGAAAAGGTGCTTTAGTGGGTTCCGTAATTGCAACTAAAGAGGCAATTATTCCAGCAGCTGTCGGTGTGGATATTGGTTGCGGTATGAGCGCTATCAAAACAGCATTTACCGCCGAACAATTAGAAGGTAAACTAAAGAAAATCCGCTTGGATATTGAAGCAGCAATTCCGACTGGATTCAACGAAAATAAAGACGTTGAAAAATCTGTCAGCAACTGGCAGCACTGGGATGATTTTAAAGACTTGCATCGCGGTGTGCAAGACCTACAAGGTAAAGCAATGAAACAGATGGGTTCTCTCGGTGGAGGAAATCACTTTATTGAAGTGTGCCTCGATACAGAGAATCAAGTTTGGCTAATGCTGCATTCTGGTTCGCGTAACATTGGCAATAAACTTGCCCAGTGTCATATTCACACAGCCAGAGAATTAGCAAAAATGGCAGGTAATTTATTACCTGACCCGGATTTAGCTCACTTTGTCGCTGGTACGCCAGAATTCCAGGCATATTGGCACGATTTACAATGGTCACAAAACTATGCGCGTGTCAACCGCGATGTGATGATGGCGCGTTTTAAGCACATAGTTGAGAAGCATCTGGTAGGTGGGAAGGCAACTAAACCTTTATTGCAGGTTAATTGTCATCACAATTACGCCGAAAAAGAAGTGCATTTTGACGAGGATGTGTACGTTACTCGTAAGGGTGCAGTCCGCGCCCAAACTGAAGACTATGGGATTATTCCTGGTTCGATGGGGGCAAAGTCTTTCATTGTTAAGGGTAAAGGTAATGCCCACAGCTTCTGTTCTTGTTCTCACGGTGCAGGGCGTTTGATGTCTAGAAATAAAGCAAAAAATGTCTATACGCTTGATGATTTAATTGAGCAAACAAATGGTGTAGAATGCCGCAAAGATGAGGGCGTGTTAGATGAAATCCCTGGTGCTTATAAACCGATACAACAAGTTATGGAAAACCAAGCGGATTTGGTTGAGGTTGTAGCAACGCTCAAGCAAGTTCTTTGTGTTAAGGGATAAGTTTGTTGGGTGGGTAATACCCACCTTTTTTATTTTTTAAACGCAGAGGTACGCTGAGGAAGAAATGAGTGTTTTAAGTGAATGGACTGAGCAAATAGAGGCATCTGCTAGCGCTAGCGAAAATAAATTAATAGTGTAATTTTGTCACGCATTAGCTTACTATCTTTTTTGTAGTAGCTCATAAGTGAGTAGGCAACATGAAATCTGAACAACTCTCAGCCATTGATGTGGCAAGTGGAAATCTTGTGCCGATGAGCAGTAAATCTCCTATTTTATCCAGCACTAATCACTGGAACGGGATTGTGCTTGAACAGCATCATTTACCCGCCTTTGAATGTCCAGAGCTTTGCTTACAGCAGCACAGCATTAATATTTGGCTTGGTAATTCATGTCAAATAGACTGGCGACTAGCAGGTGGAAGGTTACACAGTACGCAGATGAGGAGAGGTTTGGTTAACATCACTCCAAAGGGGATTCCGACTCAAGCACGTTGGCACGAGGAAATAAAATTTCTCCTAGTCTCCTTTGATTCCAGTCTATTTAAGAGAGTAGCAGATGATCTGATCGTTGGGAGCGATGTCTACGACAGGCTACGCCTACGCACTATTGAAATTATCCCACAGCGCGGAGTCTGCGATCAGCAAATTTTTCATCTGGGAATGGCACTTAAAGCAGAGCTTGAAGCCGGATATCCATCTGGTAAGCTATATGGTGAATCAGTTGCCATTGCTCTAGCGGCTCATCTCCTCAAAACTTATTCTGGAACACGGCAACCAATTGCAGAGCTTGAAGTTAATCTTTCTGAGCGCCAATTACGGCAGATAATTGATTATATTTATGACAACTTAGCATTAGAGTTAACGTTGGTAGAACTGGCTAGTCTAGTAAATATGAGTTCCTATTCATTCTGTCGTTGGTTTAAACGTTTAATGGGTATATCTCCACATCAATATATCATTAAATGTCGAATTGAACGAGCTAAATTTTTACTTACTTATAGTCAGTTACCTATTATCGAAATTACATATCAAATTGGCTGTTCTAGCCAAAGTAACTTTACGACTATTTTTCGTAAGCATGTAGGAATCACACCCAAAGCATATAAAGAAATGATATAAAATTTGGGATTTGGCAAGATTTCAATATTTTGAAAGCAAGTTTTCAGAAGACAGAAGCTTTACTCACAATTTATTCTCATAATTGTCCAGTGAAAATCGAGAATATCATGCAAAATAGCCAATACGAACAAGAGTATAAGAAAAAAGTAATTGATTTCTTTGATAAGAGAACTAGCTACGACAACGATTACACAATTCATCGCGCTCTGCCTCTATTAAATTTAGTTCAACTTAAAAAGGGACAAGAAGTGTTGGATATCGCAACTGGCACAGGTATCATTGCCATTGCTGTTGCACAAATTGTCGGCTCTGAAGGAAAAGTAATTGGAGTAGATTTTTCTTCAGGGATGCTAGCTCAAGCACAACATAAAATTGAAGAATTAGGCTTGCAAAATATCGAACTTATTGAGGCTGATGCTGAGTATATCAACTTCAAAGATGAGAGTTTCAATGTAATTCTTTGCTCTACAGCAATAGTGTATTTCAAAGATATTCCTGCCGCTCTACGTAAATGGTACCGTTTCCTCAAACCAGGCGGAATTGTGGGTTTTTCTTGTTGTTCTGAGGAATCTTGTGAAGCACCACTCATCATCGAAATTTGTAACAAATATGATATTTTGCTGACAAGTATCAATGAGCCAACAGGTACACCCAAAAAGTGTCATTATCTGCTTGCAGAGGCTGGTTTTGAAAATATTGAAGTTAAAACTCAACAACTAGGTTTCTACCGCAATCTAGAGCAAGTTAGAGAATGGAATGGAGGATGGTTTCATCCCAGAGAAAATCCCTTGTTACAGGTTACATTTGAACAAATGGCAGAATTAAAAGCAGAGTATCGTCAAAAAATTGAAGCAGAAGCAACTGAGCAAGGCACTTGGTACGAAAATCTGACTTTTTTTGTAACTGGTCGAAAGATTTAGAGCAAACTCTAATTTTTTATTGTATTTAGCTAATTCATTAAATCAGCCTCACTGGCAAAATCTAGTAATACTTCATCCAATCAGTTTAGACATAAACTCATGTAGAAACGTGGTATCGCTACATAGTTTGGACATAAAAAATTTAAATGTAGGTATTATTTATTGTTAGCGCTACTCTACGAAAAACTGCTGTTCGCTGATAGCGCTAACATTTAAATTTGGTGTCTTTTCAAAACTACAGTGTCAAAGATTGAGGATTTGTCTCAATCAATTTTGCTAAATCTTGCAAGAACGCCGCAGCATGGGCACCATAAATAATCCGGTGGTCAGAAGTAATATTCACCTGCATTTGTTGCCGCACGCCAAATAAACCGTCAGGTGTTGCTACTACTTGCGGACGGGATGCCCCGATCGCTAAAATTGAACCTTGTCCAGGCGGTAAAATTGCATCAAATTTATCCACGCCAAACATCCCCAAATTGGACAGGGTAAAAGTACCACTGTTGTATTCTTGGGGCTGTAGTTGTTTTGCCCTGGCACGTTCTACCAAAGACTTCCAAGTACGCGATAGAGAATATATATCCACTGCGTCTGCATTTTGCAGCACAGGCGTAATTAATCCGCCATCATCCATCGCTACTGCTACAGAAATATTGATATCAGAATGATAAACAATACCCTGGTCTGAGTAGCTAGCATTTAACAATGGGTGTTTTTGCAATGTCACTGCTACAGCTTTCGCCAGTAGCGCTGTCATTGTCACGCCTTTGGATTTAATTTGTTTATAAAGTTTGTCTAATCCATCGGTGGTAATTGTATAACCGACACGGAAGACGGGCACGGATATGGTGGCTACCATGTTCCGCACTACGGCATTTTGGAAGGTAGTTAGAGGTACGGTTTGACCAGGAACAGCCGCTGCCACGGGTGCGGGTGCTGGTGTCCGAGGTGCTGGGGGTGCAACTGGAGCGCTGGTTGGTACGGGTGCTGGTGGGGCAGCTGGGGCAGTGGCGGGTTGTTTGCCTTTATTAGACAATGCTTCTACATCTTCGGCGACAATGCGTCCGTGGGGGCCACTACCTTGGAGTGTAGTTAAATCAACTTTGAGTTCTTTGGCTAACTTGCGGGCACGGGGTGAAGCTACAAGCCTTCCTTCTTTGTGGTTAGACCCGTTTTGAGACGCTAAGGCAGGTGTTGCGGCTGAGGCTGTGGCGGCAACTGGTTCAGGGGAAGAGGTAGTAGTAGCAGTCGCGCCGCCAGAATTAGCCTGAGATTTGGCAGTTTCAATTTCAGCTTCCGTTTCGGCGATGAAGGCGATCGCAGATCCTACCGGGGCAGTTTCACCAGCTTCAACTATGATATGGGCAAGAAAGCCTTCATAAAAGGTTTCTACATCCATATCTGCCTTATCTGACTCTACAACCACCACTGTTTCGCCTTTTTCCACTTTGTCCCCAGGCGATTTTACCCAAGAGACGATTTTGCCTTCCGTCATAGTGGAACTCAGCGCCGGCATAAATACTTCGTGAATGCTCATAGGGTGGTTTGGAAATCAATGGTTTATGGACTTTAACAGTTTTTGTCAGATCGAATTGTATCTTGATGGGAGAGTTTTAGACTGTTTATATTTTAGGTTGGGCATTGGGAATTGGGCATTGGGGTAAACAGTTCCTCTTTTCCGAGTTCCGTTAACAGCAAGGGCTAAACGCCCCATTGGCACAGCCTCTCGTATAAAATAAAGCTAACAGCACTCCTGAAGGGCATTGGACATTCATTCAGTAAATCGCAAAGTTTTTTTCCAACAGAGCGATGCCTACGGCGGGCTACACCTACGTCACGAGTTTGTAACTTGAGATACATTTCTTGCTGAACTATTTTAACTCGTAGGTTGGGATAAATTACTTTTACTTATAGTTAAGCAACTTTCAACGACTGATAACCCGATGGAATATAAATATCTTTAATAGTTTCATATTTGTGCTCAACAACTTGACGTAGAAAAGCTAATATTTGCTAAATACTAAAAAATTTACGATAAATTAATCGACTACCATAAGCGTTTTAGACTAATCTTAAACCAAAAAAGATAAATACAAATATTGACTAAAACAAAAGAAATACCAACAAATAATAATCGCAACACGAGCTTTTTATTATTCGTTTGGATTCGACATATATTTTTTAATCTATAACTGCTCTCAATGCCAAACCTTCTTCTATAATCTGGATGGATGTAAGATGAATTTATTTTTGGTTGATAAACAATATAAGCCAAATATTCGATTCATATTGCTTTATTTTACCTTTTTTGTATTTGCATATAATCCATCAATCAAAGCTAAAAAGAATTGTCTTTTCCTTGAGTCATTGTACAAGTAGTTTTATAACTAGTCCTACCTTTAAGAAATCGATTTATCCCTACTTTTTTTCCTTAACTACAGTGCTGGCATTACAAATGGAATATCTAAAACCTGCAACCATCTGATAACAGAAATGTTCTCAATACCTCTATCTAAATAAAGTATTTTTATATTTATTTTAAGAGCCTCAAGTTCAGCTAATAAGTAGGTTATGATGGCAACAAAGATTTGCATCTAACCAACGTACTCTTCTTAACGAAGCACATAATTATTTTGCCATTTGTTAATATGTATAAAGTTGCATAAGCATAAAAATAACAAGTACCTTTGGCGCTCCCCTTGAGAAAAACTTTGCGATTTTCTGAAAGTAAAGAAAGCCATTGAACGCGGCTTATCAGTTGCTGAAACGGTAAGCCTGACCGGGATCAGTATGTCCAGTGTGAAGCGGTATCGAATAGCAAATCGAAAAGGCCTCAACTCAAATGTCAAGGTCTTTGTGACGAATTATTTATGATTCGGCAAAACTACCCATATAGTGAGCCTGTAATGAAAAAAATAAAGAGGCTACCCCTTTTGAAGCAGCCTTTTTATACAAAAACAATCACCCTTTTTAAAAAGCAGCAGCAAATTCCTTTGCAAAATCTTCCAGCTTTACTTTTCCCATAGCAATTGGCTTATGCAGGTCATAATCCTGCAGTAATGCGCCACTGTGAATGCTGGCACCCATTTCAACAAAGTTGGCTGCAATATGTGTCGGCATTCCTTTGTTTTCCAAACCGTCTTGCATTTGCTCATTGGTAAAAGTTGCCCATTTTAAATCCGGCTTGCCAATAGCAATGCCTAAGATGTGAGCGGCTTCGTTGGCCGTATGCTCGTCGCTTCCCACATATCGCACTTTCTTGCCAGTAACAGGTGTTTCTATCTCTTGTGTCGCGGCGGTGGCAATATCTCTTGGGTGAACCATTGCAATCCTGTCATCGCCACCATAGTTTGCGCCGATAAAGCCCAGCCCTTTGATCATATCTACAAAGCTGTACAAATTGGTGTAGAAGTTAAGTAGGGCGCAGATGAGTAATGGCTATGTCTGACAGCTCATTCAGAATGCTTTCTGTATGGTGAGAACCAAGGATGAATCCGGTGCCATTATCTAAATGCGCGCCCGTACTGCTGAGATGAACAAGACGCTTTACGCCCGACTGTTGAATGGCTTGGGCATAGTTGCTGCCGATTCTCCGGTAATACTCTACCTGATCGGGTTCGGTAAAGTCTGGCGGCACCATAGCAAACACGGCATCGGCATCGGTAAAAGTAGACACCAGGAAATCAACGTCTTCCAGTGAGCCAATGGCGGCGGTGGCGCCTAAGGCTTCAATGTCTTTTTGCTTTTCCGGCTTGCTGCTAATAACCGTAACCGTATGACCTTTTTGTACTAACTCCTCTGCCAGTGGCTTGCCGATGTTTCCTAAAGAACCTGTTACTATAGCTTTTATAAATATTTCGTTTTTGTTTGCGAGGGTTTCTGAATCGGTTAGTGCTAGTTATTTTGGTGAACTCAATAGTAATTATTAAGATGGGCGTACATTCCTTATAATTTCATTTTTTGAAACTCTTTTCATTTATATAAGTTTTATTAATAAGTCAGGTATTATTTAGAACTAATATGTATGATGAATTGAATTGGCGTAGGCGCAGCCCTTGAGAAAAACTTTGCGATTTACTGACATTAGCTTTTGACTAATGAGAAAGAACAAATGACAAATGACTAATCGATTGACTTTAGGAACCTAAATATGGGTTGGAGGTCTATAATACAGAACTATCCACAATGGTTAGCCAATATCTTGCTCAATCTCGTTTTAGTCATTGACTTGCAAAAACCACCACGAGTTTCTCACAGATTAAATGGGATTACTATTTAATATTCCTCATAACCACTACTTAAGATACAAGAGCTTCTTATAGAGGATATAGGATGCAGTTCAATCTAGAATTCAAAATTGGTAATAAACCTATTTGAAATTCCTGTTTACTTTTATGTCGGCAAAGCTAAAATTCTTTTTGATTGTGATATTAAGTATCTCTGCCACGGCTGGTGCTGGAGTTTATATTATCCAGCAGCAGCAATCTGCACCGATTGTTGAGACTAGTGATGAGCAAACCCAGCAGGTGGGAGCAATACATCAGTCTCAGGAAGTTGCAGCATTCTCAGAGCGTTCTGATTATCAAACTATACCTTTAGAAAAGCTTAACTCATCTCTTCAAGGTAGTAATCCTACTACCCTCGCCCTGAATGCCTTTGAGGACATGGCAGTGGGAGGATCGCGAGAGATAAAGGTAGTTTATCCACAACCAAATCAGGCGTTAGTGACGATTACGCAAATCAAGCGGGGAAATAATTCAGTTGGGACGGTTAAATATCGAGCGGAGATGACAACCTTTGGGCGATCGCTTTTTATTAGCTCACCTCCAGTGTGGCAAATTGTTTGGGCTGGCTCCCAGGTGGAATGTTGGGCTGGGAGCCGCTCTCACACTAAGTTAAATCATATCTGTCATTAGTCATTAGTCATTAGTTACTGGTCACAAAACAAATGACAAATTTAAATGTCGCCGCGAATTTCTTCTACAACGCCATCGCGCAGAACGATTTCGACTTGCATTTTGCTAATCAGGTTATCACCGATTTCTACACGGAAAAAGCCTTCCATTTGGAATTGGTTGACTTCTTGATCTTGCTGGAGAAACTGCACTTGCTGGAGGTTTTGCAGCAACTGATTTTTCTGCTCTAAAAATTCACTCTTCTTTTGATTGACTTGGAGTTGAATATTGTCAATTTGTTGGAGGGTCTGAGGACCAGGTGGTTGCAGACTCTGCTTTTGAATTGCTGCGATCGCTCTTTGTCCTTCAACGTCTAGCTGTTGCAGTTGCTGGTCAAGTTGATTGATTTGGGTTTGCAGCTGCTGTTGTACTTCCTCTTTCCAGAGGGGAGTCACAATAACTTTGACGTTGACGACACGTTTCAGAAGCAAATTAGATTTGGAGACATCCATAAATATTTCACGTTCACTCTTTACAGTTAGCAGGTGGAATCATCAGGCAAACATGCCGTCAATAATATCGCGATAGCGTTCCGTGACGACATGTCGGCGAA
Source organism: Nostoc sp. (assembly GCF_036917555.1). GTDB lineage: Bacteria > Cyanobacteriota > Cyanobacteriia > Cyanobacteriales > Nostocaceae > Nostoc. The sequence goes on from NZ_JBALDD010000021.1 coordinate 72,507, forward strand.
CTTTTAGTGTTTGTGTCATCAAGCCATTTTCGATGGAAAACGGTTCCAGGATGAGTTTAAACGTTCCGATGCGGTCATCTGGTCGATAGCCTGGACGATTTTGGACTTCTCGATTCAATTCTTGGCGAAATAAATCCTGGATCATTCTACTCTCGAAGTCAATTTTTTGACTATCTGAGGAAGTCACTTGATCGCCCAGCGTATCCAGCGTTAGATTCTGACTTGCTGCCCATTTTTCTAAGGCTTCGACATTGGGGACAATTAAGGCTCCCAGGCTGCGCTGATCTTGACCGATGAGCATAATTTGATCGATGTATGGCGATCGCAAACACACATCTTCGATCGGCTGTGGCTCGATGTTTTCCCCGTTAGTTAATACAATCGTATCTTTAGCCCTGCCAGTCAGCACTAAGTCGTCTTGTGGTGTCAGCCAACCCAAATCGCCACTATCAAACCAACCTTCAGCGTCAATTGCTTTCGCTGTCGCTTCGGGATTTTGGTAATAGCCTTGCATAATCTGCGGGCCTCTCAACAATACTAAGCCTCGCTTCTCTATTGGTAAAGGCGCTTTTGTCTCAGGATCGACGATTTTAGCTTCTGTAGCCGGAAGTGGTAGCCCTGATGCACCAATCAAATTCCGCCAAGGACGCCGCACGTGGGTGACAGGAGAAGTTTCTGTCAAGCCATAGCCTTGCAAAATCTGCACACCAATAATTTCAAAGAAATTATCTATGTGTCTGGGAAGCGCACCACCACCGCTAATCATCTGCTTAACTTGTCCTCCTGTGGCTTCCCGAACTTTGGCATAAACCAGTCGTTCTCCCAAGGCATGGAGGGGCAACAAAGCTGATGCTTGTATTTTAGCTGCTAATCGTTCGACGGTTGAGGCATGAAGATTATTTAAACTCAATCCCTGAGCAACTCGCCGCGCTTTGATATATTTCTCGCTAATACCCAATAAAGAGTTAATTAGGTGTTGCTTGTTCGCTGGTTGTTCCCGAAACTGCTTTTGCACTCCTTCATAAATCGATTCCCACAGGCGGGGTACACCCACCATGTAGTTGGGTTTAAATTGTCTCAAATCCCCTTTTACGGAGCGCAAATTAGTATAAACTTGGGTGCAACCTTGAGATAGTAGGTAGTATTCAACGGTTCGTTCGTAGCTGTGCCACGAAGGTAAGATACTGAGAACGATATCACCAGCGTTTGGTTGCAATACTGTCCCAAATGTTGTTACTTGGTGCATTAAATTGTTATAAGACAGCATTACACCCTTGGGTTTACCTGTGGTGCCAGAGGTGTAAATTAGAGTTGCCAGAGCGTCACGATTTTGCTTGACTGGCACAAAATTATGACTTTTCCCAACCTCAAGCAACTGCGAAAAGTTGAGTACCTTTAGGGTTTGGGTTTCGTCTGTTGGTGGTGCTTCATCGGAAAGTAAGATTACCACTTGAATTGGTAAATCTTTGAGGCGGTCTTGTAGTTTTTTAAGTGTTTTTAAATCCTCTACTACGATCGCTGTACTGCCGCTATTAGCGATGATAAACAGCAGTTCTTCTTTATCAGCTTGGGCACTACGCACCGCATCAACGCCTCCAGCAGTCATTATGCCTTGATCGGCAATAAACCACCGAGGACTATTGTCAGCAATTAGAGAAATGCGATCGCCTACCTTTACTCCCAACGCCTGTAACCCAGCAGCAAATAGTTGCATTTGCTCTGACAACTGGGTATAAGTAATCACTACTTCTGGTTTAGCGTGAGGATTACGCAGGGCGACAACATCACCAAATCGTTGAGCTGCCAAAGGCCAAATTTCTGGTAGCGATTCCACATTTGTGTAATCTACCAACCGCTTTAATGCCTGCCGTTCTCGCTCACTGATGTTAGATAAAAAAGAAGACGCGGTTTGGGTTGTTGACATAACACCTTACTTAAAGATTTTAAACTGATCGTTTTCCAGCTTATTTTGTTATTACGCTACAATATCCAGCCTTATTATCCACATACCCTTCTGTGTATGATAATTCCAGGAATTCAACGTTTATATTTACAAAAATTTATGTTAAAGTTAATTTACATAGAGTGCAAGCAATGATTGTGTTTGCATCTAAGAACAGTGATCGCCTATGTTTCACAGGAGATGATTACCTATGAATTTTATCGACACCATAATGCTAACGCTGCTTAATATTGCTGCTTGCATAGCGTTACCTAAAATTTTAGCTATCCTTTTGGCTAATAAAACCAAACTTACTGAAGCGTTGGCAAATGGTTCCAAATTACAAGCAGCCAAAATTGAACTTACAAGTTTTCCTTATTGTACAGCTTACCAATTGACAGGTAGCCAATTTTGTAAATTTAGTCCTGATTTTTGTGCCAAGTGTTCTCCGAATTGATGAACTGTTTGTCAGTGAAAATTCCTCAGTGCTTCCGACAACCAAGTATTCAATTAACTCTTCCACACATATTCATTCTAATTTCGACAGCTTCAGATCCCTGACTTATTCAAGAAGTCGGGGATATTTTTGTTCGTAACTCCCGCAAAGATTACTAAACCTCGTCCATATTCACATTTACTTGATTACGCTTGTCTGTGTACCGGATTCTGTAACAGGCTCTTTAGGAAACTCGCAGCGTTCTGCTTCAGTATCAAACAGTGACATCTCCTACACTGAACCGATTTAATTAAATTTACATTACGTAATATAGCTTAATTTCTTCTTGCCTACTTAGTTAGATTTAAGTAATTTTCTAGCAGACTCCGTATAATTACTAATTGAACTAAAGCTACAGATATAACTAATATAACAATTATTAAATCTATTACATGACAGTTAAGCAGTTTATAATGCCCAAGCAGCAAGAAGTTTGTCAGTTTATTTAGAAACTTCACAAATTTCTAGTAGGCTATCAAGTCAACTATGCTGGGTAGATAAGTTTGTAGTCAAGACCTTAGTCCTTGTGTTAATCACTTAAGTGCTTACTACATAGCAGGCAAAGTTAGCTTAATGGATTACTAGAGTTCATGTCATTAATTCTGATAGGTAAGGGTTACGAGATCCTCGGCTTCTTGAAGAAGTCGGGGATTTCGCAACCCTGCAAAATTAATGAGACAGATTCTAGTAAACTGTCAATCAATAAATCATGGGTGGGGAGAGTATTGGCAAAAGCTTAATGAAATGGGAGAAGAAAGTAATGAATTGCTGGAGAAGTATTTAACGAGTTAACCATTAAATTAAAATAAGATTACAAAATTTTCTGCCAACTCTTTTGATGGTCTATACATTAAACTATTAGTTCCAAATAACAGGTTTCACTATGAATCAGAAACAGATTGCAGAGTTTTCTCTCAAAGATGGCACGAAGTTTTTAGCTGAAGTTGATGAGCTAGAAAATAGCAATGCTCTTGTACGTGTTGCTAGACCAGACACAGGGCAAATGGTAGTTGAAGCTAAAAAGAAATTTGAGGATGTATTAGATCAAATACAACCTGTCGCTTCAGCAATTATCACCAAACTGAGTCACCTTAATACACCTGTTGGTGAGGTAGAGGTTAAGTTTGGTATTAAGCTAAATGCAGCGGCGGGTGCAATTTTTACTTCTGTAAGTGGTGAAGCTAACTACGAAATTACCTTGAAATGGAAGCAAGACAAGGCATAGTATGGTAGCAAGTACAGATAATTATATTCAAACTTTTAGGTCAGCGATCGCCCGGATTTTTCATACCAATGGTGCAGTAGTTGGTGTAGGTTTTTTAGTCTCTGGGCGAACTCGAAATTACATCCTGACATGCGCTCATGTTGTTACCTCAGCCCTATCCTTACCAGAGGATATAGTTGAAGCTCCTAGTAATGATATTTATTTAGATTTTCCCCTAATTGCATCAGGACAACAACTAAAAGCTAAAGTTGTTTTTTGGCAACCCGTCGTTAGCAATGCATCAACCTCTGAGCCTGAAGATATTGCCGGGTTGCAAATTGAAGGGCAGTTGCCTAAAGAAACCCAAGCTATTCAAGTAATAAGAGCTAACAATATTTGGCAGCATCCTTTCCGCATATTCGGTTTCCCTAACGGACATAATGATGGCGTTTGGGCCACAGGTGTGTTGCGAGACGGCCAAGCAAAGAGATGGGTGCAACTGGAAGATAGTAAGGTAACTGGCTACAGAATAGAACCAGGTTTTAGTGGTGCGCCGATATGGGATGAAACTCTTGTAGGAGTGGTTGGGATGGCAGTAGCGGCAGAGAAGCGGCGAGCAGATATCAAAACTGCTTTCATGATTCCTGCAGATGTATTGATTGAAGCATGGGATGAAATCGGCCTGTCGATTTTGTCAAATGCACATACCCAGACTATTCCTAGCAGAGTTCAACAACTCAAAATCAAAACTTTGCAACAACGCTTTGACGTTCTAAGTAGTGATTATGAGACAGCTTACAATCAACTTAACTATACACTTAGTGCGAGCGATCGCAATATCATTCAACGCCAAATTGATACCATCCTACAAGAACTTGAGCGAGTAGAAAGCGAACTTAATGTCATAAACCATTAATTTAATACCTAAATAAAATGAAAAGCTCTTTAGATTTACGAAAGAACTATCTAGAACAGTTGATAGCCAATTTAAATACTGAGGTTGAAAGTCTCAGCAACCAAATAGGATGGACGCTGAATAATGTAGATAAAAGTAAATTACAAAAGCAACTTCAAGATAAAATCAATGAAATAGAAAAAACTGAATTAGAATTAAGCCAGATCAATCAACAATCTCTAGAGCTTGAGCCTGATAAGATACCATTTACTAATCGGGATGCTGCAATTAATGAAATCACAGCAACTAATTCTCCTCCTTATCGTCTGGTGACAGCGCCTGAAGGTTATGGAAAAACAGAATTTCTTAAACAGATCATGGGACGGTTTCAAGAATTACAATGGTGTTGTGCTTACGCTTCTATCTCTGGTTATGAAAGTATTGAAGACTTAGAAAAACGATTAGCAAATTCTTTGCAACTTACGCTCCCTGAAGGACATGATTTAAGTTGGGGAGAACGTTTAGGCTCACTATTGCATAGAAATTGGGCTAAATGGCAGTCACAGGGCAAAAAAGGTATTGTGCTGCTAATCGATCTGGATGGCAGTGCCCCACAAAAGCAACGTTTAAATGAACTTTTTAATGACTTCAAGGAATTTGCATGGAGAATTGAAAAATGTTTAAAAGAATTACAGTTCTTTAAAGATAATTCCCGGAGACTTCGAGTTGTGATTGCAGCTCGCTGTCTGATCGATCTCCCATTAGATCGGACTTTTCCTAAACTAATACTCTCTCCTTTTAACTGGGAAGTAATTCAGGATACAGCAACAAAATATCTCAAGCCTATAGAGATGACTTCTGAAAGTCTTGCTTTACTTGCAGGACACTTACTCTATTTAACAGGTGGACATCCAGGGGGAATTGCTGAAGCACTAAAAGTTTATCGAGATGGTTGTTACACCGTTAGTTGGCTTTTAAACAGTTATGGCAACCAATTATGGGAAAAAAACCTCAAAAAGTGTAGAGATCAGATTAAAGAAAGCTTGACAAAAGAAAATAATCATCTATACGAATCTATTGAAAAATTGAGTATATTTCCTATACTTAATGGGACTTGGATATTAAAGGAGGCTGTTCAAAGATTTAAGTTACCTTTCAGTGATGATAGTTTTAAATTAAATGCTGAACTGACAAAGACATCTATTTTTACTCGTGATAAAACGATTATCAAAGATGGAATGACACGGCGGCTATTAGTTATTGGTCTGCTCCGAGAAACCTCGCCTGATAACTTTCGCTCGCTTTGTAGCGAAGCGGCTCAAATCTGCTGGGAATATATTCACGAACTGAAATCAAAGAATAATTCTGCTGTTGCGGGTACTTGGTCTATGCAGTATTTTTTTCAAAGTCTTCAGAAACATGCTGGATTTATCAATTTTGGCCCTAATAGTCTGGCTTATCGACAAGAACTCCATAATGATTTCTTTGACAAAACTGTTGAAGAAACTCTAGGAATATTCCGCAATACAGATCGAGAGCAATTCCATGAATTTATTTATACGCTGAAATCTGAAGTAGAAAACGACTGGGAATTTCAGTTTGTTGTCAATTACTATCTACACAATGATGAATATAATGACGCACCCTATCAATATTTAATTCAAAAGCTTGATGAAGCTATTCAAAATAACTAACAATTAAATAGGAGTCTATTATGTCTGAACTAAATAAATTAGAGTTTGTTGGTCGTGCAGAACATCTAAATCGAATTATTTCCCTTGTTCAAGAGTCTAATAAACTACGTGTAGTTTTAGTAGAAGGTAGAGGTGGTATTGGCAAAACTTGGTTGCTTCATGCATTAAAATCCCGTCTAAACCAAGTTCAAATTGGAACAAGTGAAATTATTGATTGCGATATCCCTGTTTTTAATGATGCAGAAGATTTATACACTCAAATCGCCAAACAATTATACGACTATACATATAAAGAATGGTTGCTGCGGTTACGACAACTGCGAGAAGATGAAAATCGCCTCAGTCAAATTGCATACGAACAAGAACGCAGACAACTTGAAAAGTTCTTGGTCGATGAAATTAATCGAAAATCCAGCCAACAGAGATTGGTATTTCTAATTGATACGGTTGAGAAGTTAGGACAAGCAGATATCAGAGAGCAAGTTTGGGAGTGTATTGGTGATTTATGTCATCAAATAGAGAATGCCGTATTTATTTTAGCAGGTCGCCCTAATATTGCTCATCAAATTCTAGAAAAATCATTCAAAGAAGAAGAATTAACTTATTTAGAATTAAATGAATTTACTCATGAAGATGTACAAACATACATTCGTTGCAAGGAAGAGCAGCTTCACTTTACTCTCGGACAAGAATTGGTTAAAAAGATCATAGTTCTTTCTGGTGGTAGCCCGATCATGATTGAATTTGGAGTAGAGTATGCTTATCGGGAAGTCATACCAGATTGGTTAGAGATTGAAGATATAGAAACTATTCCCAGCAGATTAGAAAAAACTGGTGGATTTGAAGCTGAGATGGTTCGACATATTACACAGCTTCGGACATCAATGGATCGGTTAACTCTGTTGCTTTCACGTATCTACCCATTAGATAGCTCTGATATTGCTAATTTATTAGAACTATCTACAGAAGATGCTCAAAGATTATTTATTGATGCACAAAGCTACTTTTTTATCAAACCAGTAATCGGTGGTTCTCAAATATCATTACATGATATTGTGCGAGACTTGGTTGAAAAATACGTATGGGCAGATATTGACCCCGATTTGGAATGGAGAAAACGAGATAGTCGGATTGCTGCCAAATATTTTGAGCAAAAAGATTATGATTTAGGGCCACAAAAAAGGATATTGGAGGTTCAACGTTACTCTGATGATTCTCATGAAGTTGCTAACATCAAGTTTCTGATTGAAGAAGTTAAGCAACTGCGAGAATTTAATACTACGCGATGGCTCTGGAATGCTTTATATGCCAATCCAATAATCGGCTTTGAAACTTGGCAGGAAGTTACTGATAGGATACGCCGCCAATCAAAAAAAATTGGTTTTGTAAATCAATTATTGGTAATTGCTAAACAGTTTGAAACAGAGCTAAATCCCGATCAAAAATTTAAATTGATTATTTTTGAATCAAAGATTGTTCACGCTCTTAAAGATAAGAGTACAAAAGAAAATGAACTAGTGAAGCTAGAGGGAATGCTATCCGCTCAATCTTCTAATTCTTCTCATCAAGCGGATATTTACAATGTCTTGGGAATGCTAAATACTAAGTTACACCTTTATGCAGAAGCTTTAAAATATCAACAAGAGTGTTTAGCCCTAGTTCAAGGTAAAAAGCTATCATACGCTATTCCTGCTGTAGCTAACCTAGTTGGTTATCTGCATCGACAACTCAACAACTTTCAGGAAGCTGAGAAATATTACAAACTAGGTTGGGAGGCTGCTATGGAAATTGATACTCCTGACAAAGGCTTAACTCAAGTTATGGCTAGCATTCAGAATAACTTGGGATTTTTGTACGGACAACAAAAAGATTACGTAAAGGCTGAACAGTGTTTTAAGGCTGCTATTGATATGTGGTCGAGTGTTGAGAGTGAACGCGAAATAGCCAATGCCGAAATTGCCTCTGCTACTATTTTGGTAGATAATGGTAATTATGTTAAAGCTAAACAACTACTTGAACGAGCGTTAAGCCGTTGTGACAATGAAGAAAACGATAATCAAATATTGTGTAGGGCATACTTTCAGTTAGGCTTAAATCAGTGGTTTAGTGCTGAGGTAGTAAATGAAGCTGTTTGGGATGTGACACAGGTGCAGTGGGATCTCAATGTGCTAAGTCTTGCTCAAAATGCTTTAGAAAAAAGCCTGAAACTGGCAGAGAAATACGGACTTGAAGAGGAATTACCTGGAATTTTGCACCAAATTGCTAGTGTCTATTGGCACCTTGGGTTTCAAACAGGCGATCGCACGCTACAAGACCAAGCTTTAAAACTCAATGATCGCTCTTATCAGACTAGTTTAGAGTACAATGACATGCGGTATGCCATCGATAGCCTGGTAGGTAAAGCAGAGTTTGATTATTATGCAAAAGCCTACGAGCATATTTCTGATTATGCCCAAGAACTTAGCGATCGCTTCCAATCATATCAAAATATCCATACACTATACTTTGGCCGGATGTTACGGATAGAAGGTGATGTTGCATTTCAACAAGCTAACTACAACTTTGCTTTTAGTAAATATGCTCAAGGAATACCCCAAATCTTTCAACATGGAGGTTTCGGGCCGTATTCGATCAAACATGAGCTAAATTTGCTCCAAAAGAAAATTGAACGGTTGCCTATAGAACTTTCTAAAACTCTGATTCAGCAACTAAAATCTCACTGGAAAGATCATAAAGCTCTCAAGGAATGGTGCGATCAACAAATGTTCCTGACTAGAATACGTGCCACAAAACAGCCATCTTCTCATGCTTAGTAAAAAAATTGAGCGACCCCAAATTTTAGTTTCTTTTAATTCTACTTATCTACCAACTGGCCAATGCGACTGTGATGGAGGGGATTGTGCCTGTGACTTATCCCCTTTAACAGAATTAAGCTCAGATATTCGATTATCTCTGGGGATGTTGGACACAGAATTTGTGAGAGTTCCTAACTCGCAGATAATGAATTTAGATGATACTTATTCTATCTGTTATGGTACTTATCATAAAGTAGCAGTTTTGAATCAATCAGCGATATTTTTACTCGAACAATTTACAAATCCTCAGAGATTAGATGATATTGCAATAGAGCATCCTGACATTGACCCAATAGACTTACAGACAGCTATTCAGGAACTATATCAAGCACGTTTAATTGCACCGAATAATTATTGCTCATTTAACTTAAATGAAATACCAGAAACTTTAACAGCATGGTTGCATATCACCGATCGCTGTAACTTAAGATGTGATTACTGCTATCTTCCGCATGTAGCAAAGGATATGTCAATAGATATAGGTAAAGCAGCTATTGAATCTATATTTTGCTCTGCTATCTTAAATCATTACCGCCGTGTCAAACTGAAATATGCAGGAGGAGAGGCATTACTATGCTCTCCTTTAATTAAGGATCTCCATTTGTACGCTCAATCTCTTACTAAAGAAACAGATATCATATTAGATGGAGTCGTTCTTAGTAATGGAACATTGATTACGCCTGAGATTATTGAGATGCTACAAATCTTGAATCTGCGTCTAATGATTTCACTAGATGGATTATCAAATTTCCACAATATCCAACGTTCTTATGCAAGCGGAAAGGGATCGTTTCAAGATGTTGAACGAGGTATTAAGATTGCCTTGCAAAATGGTTTAATACCAGATGTTTCCATCACAGTTAGTGGGCGGAATGCAGAAGGATTACCCGATCTTCTAGAATGGATATTAGAATATAATCTGCCATTTAGTTTAAATTTCTATCGAGAAAACGAACTGTCAGCTTCTTATGAAGACTTGCAACTAGAAGAATCTCGGCTAATTGAGGGAATGTTGGCAGCATTCAAAGTTATTGAATTGAAATTACCTAATCGAAGCTTACTAGGTTCATTGATTGATCGTGCTAATTTAGCATCTCCTCATAAACGAACTTGTGGAGTTGGGCAAAGCTATCTCGTATTTGATTACAAAGGGGAAATTGCTAAATGCCAGATGCAACTACATAAAACTATATCTTCTTCTAAAACTCAAGATCCTTTAACTCTGGTGCGACAAGATAAAGCAGGTATTCAGAATTTGTCAGTTGAAGAAAAAGAAGGCTGTCGTACATGTGAGTGGAAATATTGGTGTACAGGTGGTTGTTCTCTGGCAACGTTTAAAGCTACAGGTCGTTACGATATTCAATCTCCAAATTGCAATATTTACAAAGCTCTCTATCCTGAAGCTCTCAGACTAGAAGGGTTACGCTTAATCAAATATAGTTCCCCAACTAAGTCATAACTAATTATACAGACATGATATAATTTGAATTTTTCAAATTTTGGTAGATATACAGCGAAGAGATTGTATTTAAATCTATTTCTTTAGGCTCCTCTTCATCCTCATTAGTATTTTTAAATAGGACTGTAAATGCACCAGCACCTAACCTATCTTGAGGAAATATCCGATAACAAGGCATCGTCATTAAATGCGATTGATATTTGGCTAAATTACTAATTTCTATCGCTTCAAACTTGGGAAACCGTTCCAAAAACCATTCACAAACTTGCTCATTCTCTTCAGGTGAATATGTACAAGTCATATAAGCAAGATAGCCTTGTGGTGAAACAATTTTAGCAGAATTAGCTATAATACGCTTTTGCCGATTTGCACTCTTATTAATAGCAGTTGGATGAAAACATCCAGGCGCTTTTTCACCTTTAGCAAGTAAAGATTGTCCAGTACACGGAGCATCTACTATGACTAGATTGCTAGAGCCGGGAAACATTTCGGCAAATATGCTCGAATCTCGATTAACCACTGCGCTAGGGCTAACCTGGCAACGCTTCAAATTAGAAATTAGCATTCCCAGACGTTTGCCAATTACTTCATTACTGATGAGCAATTCAGGTTTTAAAGCTCTCCAAGCGAAGATACTTTTACCTCCCGGTGCGGCACACATATCAAAAACTAAACGCACTGACTCAGGAATACCTAACAAAGTAGTAGCTGCAAACACTGAAGAAAAATCTAAACAATAGAAATATCCTTTTTCATGCAAGGGATGCTGACCAGGTTTTTGTCCTAAAGATAAGCGGTCTATAAATTGTGGTTGCCAAGAGATTGGTGTTTCCACTGCCAAAGGTGAAATATCTAGCTTTTCTTGACACCAAAGAATACTAGGTGAAAAAGGCTGAGGATTCATTAAAGCCTCGATAAATTTTTCTTGTTCATCTAGATTAGTGAACAAACGCCGCGAGACTTTAAGTAATAAATTAGAAGGTTTTTCCATGAAGATTATGAATTATAGCAATCGCTAAGGCAGTTAGGACGCTGTGCGAAGAACATCTTCTATCGCATATCGAAGAGGCTTTTCTGCGATCGCCGCTCAACCCGCCCCAAGGTTACAGCAACTTTGCCTCGGTTACATTAGGTTACAGTAACCTGTTACACTAGTTAAACCCTTTAGTTACAAGGCTAATGGGTGTAATTGGTGGTAGTATGGGGTCGTGGCTCAAGAAGGAATGACAGAATATCAAACGTGTAGCGAATGAAGTACTTGGTGGGGAATAAATCGTTGTGCGCTCCAAGAGTTTATTTCTATCCTCGTTAGTTTTTAACGAGGATTATTTAATTAATATTAAGTAAGTCATCAAGAATTATTTATAGTTAACTGTAACAAGATAGATTCAAGACTTTGTAATGCTGCGTTTGTGGTGCGCTGATGTTCTTCAAAATTACGCTGGTGTTGTTCGTGACCATCACGTAGCTCAAGTAATACATCATCCAAAATTGCACTACGAGCTAAAACACGGTCAACATTATCTGTGAGGGTGTCAATCTTTGTTGTAAGTTCCCTCATTTCTTGCCTTAGTTCATCTACTTGTTCCTGGGTATTAGCTTGTCTTTCAGCTAATCCTAAGATTATTTGTTCAGCGCGGTCTAGTCGGCTAGGGAAGTATTCGGGTGTGTCAGTCATCTTTCTTCCTGTTGAACTTCTACAATTTTACTTCCATAACCGAGTCTAACCTTCGTAGCGATCACTTTCACTGGGAAGGGTTTACTGCCAAGACAAAAAATATTTTATGAAAGTTTCACAATAAAAACTGAGATAACCCTGATTTAAATTACAGTTTCTATTAAAGAGAATTAGTAAATAGTTACTGAGGTATTAAAATGTTTCATTTTGGATTAATTGCAGGTGTCATGGGTACAGCTACTGTAGGCACTTTTATTACATCAAAGTGAATCAACTTAAAAAGCTATTGAAAATAGTAAAGAAGTTTTAAAAATTGATGTGAAAGCAATTACACTTGATTTTCGTAAGAATAGTTGAACATCAAAGTTTTCTTATCAATTACGAATTACGAATTAGTAGGTTGTATCTGAATCAAAATCAAACTGTTACACAAGAACAATGTAATTAAGGCTTTTGGCTTCATACTCAAAATATAATGACCGCCATTGGGATCGCAATGGCCAAGCTACCCCACTGCACCGGAGAAGGTCATGTTCTTAGATAGTTTTCAGGAAAAATTACGCAAACAAGCACAATTATGGAGGGATGAAGGATTTATTAGTTCTTCGCAGTATGAGCAGATAGCAGAACGTTATCAATTTAAAAACCTGGAAGCTGCTGCACGCGATCGCAATAAAGCGATCGCGATCACTATCGGTAGCATACTTTTATGCTTAGGCATAATTACCTTTGTATCAGGAAACTGGCAGGGAGGATCGCGAGAAATCAAAATTATTCTGATGATGAGTTTGTTTTTTGCGATCACGATCACTGGATTTTACAGCTGGAGACCACCTGAAGGAAAGAAGCCAGAACGAAGCAAACGCCTACTGGGAGAAGGATTATTAATTTTAAGCGCCTTCATCTTCGGTGCAAATTTACTGCTGATGGCCCAGATGTTCAATATCATCGGTTCAGCTTCCCAACTGTTTCTCGCTTGGGGATTCGGTGTTGTGGTCATGGCCTTCAGTTTATCCTTAAATTCTTTAGGAATTCTGTCAATTGTCCTCGTGGAAATCGGCTACTGGACTGGACTAGAAGACTTATGGTACGCAACAGGAGAGTTAACTTGGTCGCGGCTAGTAGTGCAGCATATGCCTTTGTTGGCATGGCTAGTATTTGTACCTTTAGCTTACTTCTGTCGATCCCGTTGGATTTTTGGTCTAGCAGCCTTTGTTTTTGCTAGTTCCTTACAAGCTAACCTTAATCCACTGCCACTGCTGAATTATGCTGATATAGCTCCTTGGGTGGCATCTTTTGCTTTTGCACTGCCACCTGCATTATTCTGGAGTTATGATGATTTACTGTTTCCAACCATAAATTATAGATTGTTTCAATCTATAGCCCGTAATTTAGCGTTGCTATGCTTTGGCATCGTCTTTTACGTTTTGTCTTTTCGTTGGGTCTGGGAATCTCTAGATAATAGTTTTAATCAGCCAACGAATTTGACAAACTTATTCGAGTCTCTGCCAATTATCGATTTAGGGATTCTCAGCGGCTTGGCAGTATTACAATGGTTGTTTCTACTGCGCCAAAGAAATAATCCTCCGCGCCGCGAAGTGATTTTCACCACTGCTGTCATTAGTACATTTCTTGTCTTTATTGCAATAGTACCTTTTTGGCATCAAACTATCAGCCGGATTGATGAACTTGGCATTTTTATTTTCAATGTACTTCTTGCAACATTAGCCTGGGGACTAATTCAAGAAGGATTGAAATTAAGCAACAGAAGTTCCTTTTGGGGCGGTATGCTGTTAGTAACACTGCAAATTATCAGTCGCGTGCAGGAGTACGACACCGACTTACTTTTTAAGTCGCTGGTCTATGTCCTGTGCGGTTCTGCTTTAATTAGCGCCGGACTCTGGTTTGAACGCCGTCTAACTGGTGGCTCTAGCTCTACAAGTAAAAAGTAGTGTAAATTCAGAATGGGCTAAACCCTAGCTATCCGCTAACAGAATTCAGAAATCTGCCCATCATCAAAATCTCTGTGCGTCAAAATTTTTAAAGTTTCTCTGCGTCAGTCCTAATCTTGTTACTTTTAACCTCCTCAAGACCTCTGCTTTTTAGGACTACGCTCATGACTAATACTTCTTCTGAATCTAAAAATAAACCCTTGTCTCCCGAAGCCGAATTTTCCAATAAGGTGACTTTTCGGGATTACTTGATTGCTACTGAACAAAAATCGAATAAGCCCTTACCTTTTTGGCGGTTACTTGCTCCCCTGGCGCTGCAAACAGGGCTAATTATGGCAGTACCAGCCCAAGCAGTTTATACAGACGTAACAGGTAAGACGGTGATTTTACAAACCGTACCTGTAGACCCTAACAATGTGATAGAAGGTAACACCTTAGCGTTAGATTACAACATATCCCGTACCTCAAATTTGAGCAGACTACCTGGCTGGCAAACATTAGTCAGCAAAGGTCGTGGAAGCGGCAGAAGATTGCCTGAAGGAACCAATATTTACGTAACTTTGCAAGAGCAATTATCTTCTGGTCGCGGTGTTCCGAGAGCTTGGAGACCGTTACGAGTAAGTAGCGATCGCCCTACAACTCTTAGAGCCAACCAAGCAGCTTTAAAAGGTGTTTATCAGGATGGCTCTGTTAACTACGGCTTGGAAACATATTACATCCCAGAAAACCAACGGCAGCAGATTCAGAACGACTTACAAGCCCAACGCGCCCGCAGAGGACAAGTACCACCTATTGTGGTAAAAGCGAAAGTAGATCCACAAGGTAAGGCAGTGCCACTTAGTATGTGGGTGCGCGATCGCAACTATCGTTTTTAAACTGTTGGGCAAATAAACAGTACATGTTTACACCACGCCAGGTTTGTCTCCGAAGTTCTGAGCGCCGACTTACGACGCTCAGAATTTTCTGTTTGTCATTAGACATTTGGTGATAAAGAATGTAGAGACGTAGAAATACTATGTCTTTACAAGGGTTTTAGGTAAAGCATATTTAATTTCTCAACACGTCCAGTATCAGATATTCTGATCAAATTCGACCCTGTAACGCAGGATTATGATTTTGATGGTGTCAAACTTTCGCCTTTAGAGCAATTCCAGCAACAATTACAGGTAACAATGGCACGTTATCGAGTTGGTGATGGAACTGGTGGTGCAATAGTATCACCTGCTACCTTATGTATCCAAGACGCAAGCCAAGCACTTTATGCTGCAATACTGGCAATTAAAAACCAAGTTACTACAACTCCTCAAATTCAAACTTGGATACGCGCAAACCCCAATCACCCGCAAACATTATGTTTTTCTTTTTTTAGCTGGATTTTTGGGAGTTACATGTACTGTTGCATATACCCTAACAGGATCTTTATTTGCGATCGTTTTAATTCACTGGATTGTAGTAGTAGTTTGGTTAATTGTTTTTGGAGGAATCAGAAAATTAGATAATAATCAAAAAATTCAGAACACTAAGGTTTAAGGAGGCAGGAGGTAGGAGGCAGGGGGCAGGAGGCAGGAGGCAGAAGTCAATAATGCTCGATTAAGGCTAAAACTTGATGCCTGTATTTAGCATGACTAAATCTAGGACAACCTTCCTCAGCCCCGTTTTTACAACAACCGCAGAACTTTTTATTAGCGATCGCACTACAAATTTACTAGTATTGAGCAACACACTGCTAAGGCACAATCAGCACTGGGCAAGGGGAAAGGTTAATCACGCGAGTAGTAACACTATCATCTGCTCCCTCTTCAGTCAAGCCTAGCCCCCGACAGCCCATGATAATTAAATCTGCCCCAATTTCATCAGCGACATCGCAGATCGTAAAAGCTGGTTTGCCTCGCCTTTCTAAGGTTTCAGATTGAATTCCTTGCCCAGAAAATAAAGATTGGGCATTTTCCAGCAGTTTCGCAACTACCTCTGGCGACACCATCGGATCGTCTGCACTGGGCGCGTCTGGAGGCGGTTCTTCTACCACAGACAGCAGCACCAAGCGACTGCTGTACTTTTTGACTACGTTGGTAACAACATCAGCAGCTTCCCGCGTTTCCCGGCTTTGATCGATAGGAAATAATACCGTCTTAAATATATCTGTCACTTGGGTACCCCTGACTCCGGTAAAATCTTGATGGTTCTACTTTCAAAACAATAACAAAAAGGCAATCAGGAGAGTTTGGTGTGTCCAAAAAAAGTTTAGCAAGTTTATCTTCGGCTGATATATCTGGGAAACGTGCCTTAGTGCGGGTTGACTTTAATGTACCTGTGGACGATCAAGGCAACATTACCGACGATACTCGCATTCGCGCCGCTCTACCAACCATCCAAGATTTGACGCAGAAGGGAGCTAAGGTCATTCTCACCAGCCATTTTGGTCGTCCCAAGGGTGTGGATGACAAATTACGCCTAACTCCCGTTGCCAAGCGTCTGTCTGAGTTACTGGGGCAAGAAGTCATTAAAACTGATGACTCCATTGGCGATGAAGTTGCAGCGAAAGTTGGCGCCCTGCAAAATGGCCAAGTGCTGTTACTAGAAAATGTCCGTTTTTATCCAGAAGAAGAGAAAAATGATGCAGAATTTGCGAAAAAATTGGCAGCTAATGCTGATTTTTATGTAAATGATGCTTTTGGTACTGCACACCGCGCTCATGCTTCTACTGAAGGCGTGACTAAATTCCTCAGTCCTTCTGTGGCTGGATATTTGGTTGAAAAGGAATTGGAATATCTGCAAAACGCTATTGAAAATCCCCAACGTCCTTTGGCGGCAATTATTGGTGGTTCCAAAGTTTCCAGTAAAATTGGCGTAATTGAAACGTTGCTGGAGAAGTGCGACAAGCTAATCATCGGCGGTGGAATGATTTTCACATTCTACAAAGCTCGTGGTTTAAATATCGGTAAGTCGTTGGTGGAAGAAGACAAGCTAGAACTAGCGAAATCTTTGGAAGCTAAGGCTAAAGAACGGGGCGTTACCTTCTTGTTACCCACGGATATCGTATCAGCAGATAAGTTTGCTCCTGATGCTAATGCGACAACCGTCAGCATTGAGAACATCCCCGATGATGGTATAGGTTTGGATATTGGCCCAGACTCAGTAAAAGTTTTCCAAGAAGCCCTTGCAGATACCAAAACAGTAATTTGGAACGGGCCGATGGGTGTGTTTGAGTTTGATAAGTTTGCCGCAGGTACAGAAGCGATCGCTCATACCCTGGCCGAAATTGGCAAAACTGGCACAACTACCATCATTGGCGGTGGCGACTCAGTAGCGGCTGTGGAAAAGGTTGGTTTAGCTGATCAAATGAGCCACATCTCCACCGGCGGCGGCGCTAGCTTGGAGTTACTTGAAGGCAAGGTATTGCCTGGAATTGCAGCTTTAGATGATGCTTAAGAAAATTAGCTCTTAAGCTACTGAAAAAAATCTGGTAGTTTTTGACAATTGTAGTAAGGGTGCGGTATACCGTACCCTTACTGTATTTATTAGCATTTTTGGCAACCATACTACCAAAATTGTGGAGGTGAAACTGTAATGGCAAGAATTGAAGAAATTTCTGTCAAAAACTATAGGGTTTTGCAAAATATTACCCTAAAAGATATTAAACCTTTTTCCGTGTTCCTTGGCCCTAATGGTAGTGGCAAGACTACTTTTTTTGATGTGATAGGTTTTCTTTCAGATTGCCTTACTACTAATGTTCGCAAAGCCTTAGAAAAGCGAGGAAGATTTCAAGAAGTTATCTCCCGTGATTGTCAAGGTCAAGAAATTGAAATTGTAATTAAGTATCGTGAAGATAATAAATCTCCTAAAATAACCTATACAGTTGCTATAGCTTTACAAAATGGAGCGCCAATTGTTTCCAGAGAAACTCTCAAATGGAAGCGCGGTTCTCGTGGACAACCATTTGATTTTCTGAAGTTTGAAAATGGGGGAGGTGAAGTAATTAGTGGTGAAGATCCCGAAATTAATGATAAAAGAATTCACTATCAAATGGATGACCCCAGTTCCCTGGCTATTAAAACTATAGGTCAATTATCAGATAACCCACGCATTGCTAGTTTACGCCGTTTTATTGAGGGATGGTTTCTCTCTTATTTCATACCAGATCAAGCTCGTCAGCTAGCGACTGCTGGTGCAATGGAACATCTCTCTCGTGAAGGAGACAATATTGCCAATGTAGTTCAATACCTTGCTGATGAACATCAAGAAACTTTATCCAAAATTTTGAAGTTACTGGTTAGCCGTGTTCCCCAGTTAGAAAAAGTGGAATCGGAGCCAACAATTGATGGCAGACTAGCTCTTTTATTTAAAGATGCACCTTTTAGTAAACCATTTTTAGCAAGGTTTTCCTCAGACGGCACACTAAAATTACTGGCATATTTGATATTATTAAATGACCCTAATCCTCCTCAATTACTTTGCATTGAAGAACCAGAAAACGGACTGCACCATCGACTGCTTGATTCTTTAAGTGAGGAAGCCCAGGCTTACTCGCAACGCGCACAAGTATTTGTTTCTACCCACTCGCCTTTTTTTGTTAACACAATAAAAGATGCTAGACAACTCTGGATTTTCCAACGCGATGAGAAGGGGTATGCAACTGTTACAAGGGCTGACCAAATCCATGATGCTAAACATTTTATAGAATCCCAAGCAGGCTTAGGTGATCTGTGGTCTGAGGGATATTTTAGAGGATTACCTTACTAGTAGTAGTAATTATGCATATAGAGTTTTTAGTAGAAGAACCTTCAACTGAAGTTGCTTTAAATTTTATTGTTCCTAAAATCATAGGTGATACTCATACGCTGAAAATTCATAACTTTCAAAATAAAGCTAGACTTTTAAAAAGACTGCCTGAGCGGATGAAAGCTTATGCTAACTCTGTGCAGGATGACTGGCGGATCGTGATTTTAGTAGATGAAGATAGATGTGATTGTCAAGAATTAAAGAGGAAACTTTGTGATGCTAGCAGTATTGTGACTAAACACAAAGGAAATATTGTTCTCCATAGAATTGCTGTAGAAGAACTGGAGTCATGGTTTATAGGTGATGTGACAGCAATTAGGGCTGAATATGAAAAGATTCCTATTTCTTTATCCCAGCAAGCCAAATTTCGGAATCCAGATACTATCAAAGGTGGTACATGGGAGCAACTAGATAAGATCCTCAAAAAATATGGCTATGAGACAGGTTTACAAAAAATCAACTTTGCTGAGAAAGTTTCTCCGCACATGGATGTAGAAAACAACCTCTCTAGAAGTTTTCAGATTTTTAGAGATGGACTAAGAAATATTATCAAATAAAATTTATCAACCAGGCACTTGCACTAACTTACACAAACTTGGAAAAAACTGTGGAAAATAAATGGCTGGAATGGGGGCAAAAATTACAAGCGATCGCTCAAAATGGTTTGACTTATTCTGAAAACCCTTTTGATATCGAACGTTACAAACAATTACGAGCGATCGCCACGGAAATCATGGCGAGTTACTCAAATGTAGAACACAGCTATGTCCTCGATTTATTTAGCCGCGAACTAGGATATGCAACTCCCAAAGTTGATGTGCGAGGCGCAATTTTTCGTGATGATACTATATTGTTAGTCAAGGAACGAGTAGACGGCTGTTGGACTTTACCTGGTGGATGGGCTGATGTTGGTGAGTCGCCTAGTGAGGTAGTTGTGAAAGAAGTATATGAAGAATCGGGATATCAAGCACGCGCTATCAAACTTCTAGCAGTCTATGACAGAAACAAACAGGGACATCCACCATTACCGTTTTATGTCTACAAGCTGTTTTTTCACTGTGAACTTATTGGTGGTTCTCCATCATCAAGTATTGAAACTGAAGAAGTAGGTTTTTTCCCTGAAGGTGCGTTACCAGAACTTTCTCTCGGACGTGTGACACCAGCACAAATAAATCGACTTTTTCAACATTATCGCCAACCAGATTTACCGACAGACTTTGATTAGTAGACCCTTGAATATTTAATATACTTGGCCAACTTTTTTAGGTAAGATACTACTACACAAATCTCTTATCTGCACTAATTAACTATATAGTTTACTCCGATAGTTTCCTGCCAAAATAAATAGATAGCAATGACTCAAATTACTCAACAACAACAGCCAATCCAGCACCATCCAAGACTCGGAATTGAAGTCCTGCGCGGTTGCAATCTTAACTGCCTCACAAATCTAGAGTCGCGTGAATTAAAAGAATCACTTTGGAAACATGGCGTTGTAGTCGTCAGACAACAACAGCTTACCGCACAACAATTAAAAGAATTTGCCGAGCAGACTTTTGGCAATTTTATGTTTGGCGGTCCTCCAAAAACATTAGATCCTGATATTAGTCCAGACTTACAAAGCCAATATGTCTATATATTGGGCAATCCTAAGGGGCCGATTCCCGATCCAGTCGGGAAATATGCGTGGCAATGGCATCATGATAAAGATGGTCTCCCCAGTACAGAGGGACTAGATATGAACGCACTATATGTTGTGATGCTTTATGGAATACAAGTGCCGGAAGGTGTAGATGGGCAACCTCACACTACCGAGTTTCTCGATATGGTAGAAGCGTACAATAACTTAGATCCTCGACATCAGCAGCAATTAGAGCAGATGTCGATGTATCACTTGCCACCAATGTTTTCTAAAAAACCCAATGTAGAGACTGATATACCGAAGAAACTGCATCCGATTGTGTCCACTCACAAAGTCACTGGTAAAAAGGGATTATATTTAGGTTCGGACACTGCGATCGCAGTTGGTATGGAAGATAGACCAGAGTCAGCAAAACATTTCTGGGAGGATTTGTTTGCGACTGTTCTAGACTGCACGCCGGTCTACTCCCATGTTTGGCAGCCAGGAGATATTATTTTTTGGGACAACTCACAGGTGATGCACAGAGGTAGACCCTATGATCCAACCAAGCACCAGCGAATTGCGTTGCGTTTAGGTGTAGTGCAGACAGGTTGAAAGACACTACTACAATGTCTAAGCTAGTAATGAAAAGTTTGTAGTAAGCACTTTAGTGCTTAGAAAATTAAAGACTAAAGTCCTTACTACAAACTTGCTTACCTATCAATTTAAACTTGACAGACTATTAGTACAGCGCGGCAAAAATCAAGCCACCATTTTAATTAAATAAATAAAAGCCTTGATATACAAACTTTTGACTTTTGACTTTTGAACGCCAGTTGCTTCTCCCTTGGCGTTAGCCTCTCCCTTTGGGAGAAGGGGAGACGCAACTGGCGTTCAAGTCGGCAGAGCCGACGAGTCGCCTCAAGTCGGGAAACCCGCCCACGGCGCTGTCTCTCCAACGCACTGGCTTCTTTTGACTTCCGCCTTGCGGTACTAGGGCGTTGTCTCAGGAGTTGGTATTGGTGTAGGTTCCGGTTCAGGTGTGGAGGTTTCGATAGGCGTGGGTGTTGGCGTTGGCGTTAGCGTGGGAGTTGGTGTTGGCGTAGATGTTTCCGTGGGTGTTGCTGTTGGAAATGGGAGAGGAGTAGGATTTTCCGCTGTAATAGTGAGTTGATAATCTACTGGTTTCGTTGCTGTGGAAACCACAACAAACTCATAAAATCCATTTTCTGATAATTTAGTTGACAAACTACGCTTGGTAGAATCTTCTAAAAATCGAATTTTGCCAGAGGGTGAATAGACTGATAACAAGACTTGGGAATTTGCTTCTAGCTTCAAGTCTAGAGATTGGTCTTTGGCAAGTTCAGCAATGAAGACTTTACCACCACCAGGTTGGAGAGTACTGCTGACTGTTTTGCCAGTAGCCCCAGGATTAAAGACAAGTTTCTGGAAAGCGCTACCAGCAAGGATTGCACTGAGTTGATCGCTAACAAATCCGTACCAAACTTGTCCAATGGGCTGACTCTGGAAACTTTTACCCCGTTGCTCAGGGAATACACGTAAGAATGGAGCATCTCCCAAATCATATAAAGAACGACTACCAACGTTGATTTTGTTGACTTCCACTTTCCAGCGATCGCGTTCAGCAGTTGTGTAAGTTCCCAGTTTTTGGCGTGCATTATTACTCAATGGTGCAAGCTTTTCCAACAATTCCGAAGCTGTTTTATCCCATTCTGCGCGTAAACTCTCATCTTCAGGGCCATTGCTGAGAGTACGTCCCCGTAAACTGGGATTTCTCTCCCAAAAAACTTGATTCACCAAGTTCACGTAGAAGTTAGAGTCAATACCCAACTGTTGACGGCGATCGCTTAATCTTTCTTTGCGTTCTCTTTCTGCTGGCGAATATTGTGCTAAAGGATCGGTTGGTTGTTCGCTAGTTGGAATGGGGCTGGCTGTTGGATTAGGTTCGACTTCCCCGACATCGCGCCTGCCATTCAATCCCCACCAAATTAATCCCACACTACCAACGACTAGCGCCGCCACAATGAAGGTTTTTGTTGGTGTCCACCAGGAGGAAGAGGGGGAAGATGAGGGATATGAGGGATATGGAGGGGTTGGGGAAGGTGGGGGAGGTGGGGAGACGGCGACGGTGGCGGATGTGGGTTGTGGTGGAGTTGGATATTGAGTTGGCGGATA
This sequence comes from Nostoc sp., assembly GCF_036917555.1. Taxonomy (GTDB): domain Bacteria; phylum Cyanobacteriota; class Cyanobacteriia; order Cyanobacteriales; family Nostocaceae; genus Nostoc. The sequence goes on from NZ_JBALDD010000021.1 coordinate 95,278, forward strand.
GTTTGCTGGCGGTGAGTTGAGGGCTTGGAGTACTTGACGGGCTGATTGATAGCGATCGCTTGGTCTGGCAGATAGCATTTTATCTAATACCTGTGCCAAATTTTGACTCAGATTAACTTCCCGTCGCCATTGCCAACTGAGAGTATAGGTATCAATTAATTCTTGGGGTTGTTTCCCTGTCAGTAAAACCAACATTGTTGCCGCCATTGCATACAAGTCGCTGTGGGGAGATACTAACCCTGTTTGCATTTGTTCTGGGGGCGCAAATCCGATTTTACCTAATAAGGTTGGTGCTGGCGGAGGTGCATCCATACCGGGTTGGTAATATTCGGAAGCTACGGTTGCTACTACTTGTTTGACACCGCCGAAATCAATTAAAACTGGCAATTTGTCAACAGTGCGAAGCATTAAATTATCTGGGGAAATATCTCGATGAATTACTCCTAGAGAGTGAATATATTCCAACACTGGCAAAATTTGCTGGAACAATTGGCGTATTTCCGCCTCTGTAAAGCGCAAACCCTGTTGTATCCGGGCATTTAACAAAGAATTGTAAGTTTCCCCTTCTACATAATCTTGCACCAAAAATAGATATTCTTTGCCCCCTAAATTCAGCCGCAGCAGTTCCCGGAAACGGGGAATTTGGGGATGTTGCAGTTTATAAAGAACACTCGCTTCTCTCTCAAAGAGTTCTTCGGCTTTTTGAACAATGTAAGCGGTTTGAACTTGGGGGGAAAATTCTTTTAAAACACAAAGTTCTCGGAAACGGTTGACATCTTCAGCTAAATAAGTGCGTCCGAAGCCACCTTGGCCAATTTGACGCACTATCACATAGCGATCGCCTAAAGTCAGTCCCGGTTGGATACTATAACTCATGGGCGTATCCAACATTTCACCACACTGGAGACAAAAGCGACTACCTAAGGAATTTTCATGTCCTTTAGAACAATATATTTTTGTCATTTGTCATTTGTCATTTGTCATTAGTTATTAGTTATTAATTATTAGTTACTCTTCCCCAGTCCCCAGTTCCCTTATTTGCCAGATTGTACTTTACTGACTTGATCGGCTGCGATCGCATACCAAATTTGACCAAAAGTCTGTTGATTGAGTTTCTTACGCTGCTGATTGGGAAACAACCGATCGAATTTTTCATTTGTGTCTTTAGTCAACTGATCGATTGTATAGTTCCCAAACTGACCCGATCGCGCTTGTTGTCTCCATGTATCGTAATCTTTTTGACTATAGTTCCCTAATTTTCGACGAACTGCTGTACTGAGTTTAGCCTGTTCTAGTTTATCCAATAAATCGTCTGCGATACCAGACCATTCATCTCGTAAACCAGCGTCTTCAGGTTTAGATGTCAGGCTACGTCCTTTTAATTCTGGTTTTTTTGTATAAAATAAATCATCTACTGTGCGAATAAAAAATCCTTCAGTAATTTCTAATTCTTGACGACGACTGATAATTTTCTGGAGGTCGCTATTTTTTCCTTTGTCGCCGACTGGTTTTCCAGTTGGAAAGTGTGGGATTTGCGGTAATGAAGGTAATGAAATTGATGGTATGGTGATTGAAGTTACGGCCCGAATGGCTGCATTTCCCGCCGCTAAAGTTAATCCAACTAAAGCCGTTCCCCCTAAACTCATCACAAAAGGGCGAATCCAAACAGGGAAAGTTCTCGGTTTAGCAATCACTTGCGTTTGCCTCTGGAATCTACTCATAACAGCACTGGCGCGTTGTCTTCCCGGAGCAACGACCATCGTTTTAATCTTGCTAGTAATATAATTACCTGGGGATTTAGTCGCAGTTGACGATGGTAAATCTCTGAGGATTTGCTCGGCTCGTTGGTAGCGATCGCTCGGTCTATAAGCCAGCATCTTTTTTAACACCGCTTCCAGTTTGGGACTAACTTGGATTTCCTTTCCCCATCCCCAAATTCCCTGATAGCTGTCGTATAGTTTCTGCGGTTCTTGACCTGTGAGCAACACTAATGTTGTCACCGCCAAAGAGTATAAATCACTACTGAAAAATGCTTTGCCCTGCCGTAGCTGTTCTTCTGGAGCGTAGCCTTTTTTACCCAGCAAAGTGTTATTTCCAACCAACTTGGTGCGCCAAAAGCCCTGAGAAGCTGGCAATTGCTTGACGCCACCAAAATCAATTAGCACTGGTAAATTATCAGAACACCGCCAGATTAGATTGTCGGGAGAGATATCACGGTGAATTACATCTCGTGAGTGGATGTAGGATAACACAGGTAAAATCTGTTGCAGGAGGGTGATTACTTCCTCTTCACTAAAGGTTTTTCCTTGACTTTGACGCTGTTCTAATAACTGGTAATAATTGTCACCATCTACATAATCTTGTACTAAAAAGAAAAAATCTTTAGTGCCTATCTTCACTTGTAGCGAGGCGTGAAAACAGGGAATCTGTGGATGCTGGAGTTTTTTCAGGACACTCGCTTCTCTCTCAAATAACTCTTTAGCTTTTTGTAAATCTTGATTTTCTTGTACTTGGGGTGCAAATTCCTTCAGCACACAGGTTTGATGGGATTTATTGATATCTTCCGCCAAATAGGTGCGTCCAAAGCCGCCCTGCCCTAGATGACGGATAATTTGATAGCGATTATCCACAACCTGTCCCACAGCAAGAGGTAATGGTTCACCACAATGGGTACAAAAGCGGTTACTACCATTATTTGTGTGTTGTTTACTGCAATAGAGCTGCATGGTGCTGAAGGATAAATTAAGGTTTTATTGAAAGACTACAACGCGTATACCCTCATTTTCGGATATTCTACGAATTACGTTAGCGAGTCCACCTTCGCTTTGAGCGTCTCCTAGAGAGCGTCATTACGAATTACGAATTATTTTAACGGTGTTGGTTCTAATTAAGAATAAATAAGCAAGCGTCATGAACGGCAAATTAAGACAGCAGCAAGTAATTAAAGCATTTGAAGACTTTTTGTCTACCCCCTTAGAAACGATACTGCAACGGCATCTCAACACTCAAATTCCGTCAGCTTTGAGTTTATTTCACGATGTGGCGGCTAATGTCCCAGCTTACAAGGCGTTTTTAGAAGAAAGGGAAATTAATCCCACGACTATTCAAACTTTAGAGGAGTTTCAGAAATTACCAGCGATCGCTAAACAAAATTATATACTGCGTTATCCTCTAGCTGACTTGTGCCGTAACGGACAACTCCAAGAGTGCGACATGATAGCTGCTTCATCAGGTTCTAGTGGTAAACCGACATTTTGGCCTCGTTTTTTCACAGATGAACTCCAAATAGCCACACGCTTTGAACAGATTTTTCACGATAGTTTCTATACAGATAGCAGACGTACCCTAGCAGTGATTTGTTTCACTTTAGGCACTTGGGTAGGTGGGATGTTTACCACTAATTGCTGTCGTTATCTTGCTAGCAAAGGTTATCTCATCACTGTAATTACTCCTGGTAATAACAAAGAAGAAATTTTGCGAGTTGTGCAGGAACTTGGTTCAGGTTTTGAGCAAGTGGTGTTATTGGGATACCCGCCATTTTTAAAAGATGTGATTGATACTGGTATCGCTCGTGGTGTGGAGTGGCAGCAATATCAGATTAAATTAGTTATGGCGGGAGAAGTATTTAGTGAAGAATGGCGAAGTTTAGTTGCTGAAAGAGTTGGTTCGCGAAATCCTTGTTATGATTTTGCATCACTTTACGGCACGGCGGATGCGGGAGTTTTGGGTAATGAAACACCGTTAAGTATCTACATTCGCCGTTTTTTGGCAGAAAATCCCGATGTAGCTAGAGCTTTATTTGGGGAATCGCGTTTACCCACACTAGTACAATACGATCCTTTCACTCGCTTTTTTGAAGTACAAGATGGCGGATTGCTGTTTTCGGGAGATAACGGTATTCCCTTAGTGCGTTATGACATCTTGGATACTGGCGGGATAATTAGTTATGACGCTATGCTGCAATTTTTAGCAGAATGGGGATTTAACCCTCTCGAAAATCTGCGTTCTGACACTCAAGAATTACCAAGAGGTATTCATCAGCTACCTTTTGTTTATGTCTTTGGGCGTTCTAACTTTACAGTTTCTTACTTTGGCGCAAATATTTATCCCGAAAATGTAACGGTGGGATTAGAACAACCAGTAATTCAAGAATGGGTGACAGGTAAATTCGTGTTGCAGGTGAAGGAAGATGCTGACAAAAACCGATTTTTATCTGTAGTTGTGGAATTAGCAGTTGGGGTAGAGGGTAGCGAAGCTCAAAGACTTGCGATCGCATCTTCCATTCTTTCACAACTGCTCCGCTTAAATAGCGAGTTTGCTAATTATGTTCCCCCAGAATATCAAACACCACAAGTTACATTAGCTCCAATGGGTGATTTTGAATATTTCCCGATTGGGGTGAAACATCGTTATACCCGTCAATAGAGTTTGGTTTCGCTTTCATCTCCAAAAAGCGTTTAATAATCAGCCAGATATAATTAACGGCATAACAGCGCCATTGCCCGATTAGCGCTCAAACTGGATGGAAGTAGAAGGCAGCACCCAATATAGCATAGGTTGCTAGCAGCAACATCCCCTCTAACCAGTTAGAGCGACCATCCAAACTAATTAAGTTGGCAATAACCACTGCAATGATCACTGCAACAACCTCAAACAAGTTAAAGTTTAAATCCATTGGTTGTCCAATTACCTGCCCAACTAGCACAAGCAGCGGCGCAACCAACAAAGCAACTAGTAGACTCGATCCCATTGCTACAGATACTGACAAATCCATATTGTTCTTAATCGCTACTCGGACAGCAGTTACATATTCGGCTGCACCTCCAACTAGTGGTAATAAAATTACTCCAGTAAACAAAGGTGTCAATCCTAGTCCTTTTGTTGCCTCTTCAACTGCACCCACAAAAATCTCAGACACAAACGCTATACCAATCGTTGCCACAAGCAAAATACCAACCCAAAGGCTCAAGTTTGGCTTTGAATGTTTATCTTGCTCTGTGGCGGCCTCGTCTTCAGAAACATCTTCTAGTTCTACAACCCCAACATCGTAAAGGTAGCTGTGAGTCTTCAAGGAGAATAACAGCGTAAAACCATAAACTACAATTAAAATGACTGCTACAAAAATCGACAGATTAGTAATAGCGCTTTGCTTGACCACATTAGATGTAGTGATCACCATTGCAGGCAGTACAATTGCAGTCACTGCTAGTGTCATTGTCGAGCCATTGACTCGCGCTGCCATTGGCTGAAAAGTCTGCTCTTTATAGCGTAACCCTCCCAGAAACATAGATAGCCCCATTACCAGCAGTAGATTACTGATAATAGTTCCAGTAATGCTGGCTTTAACAATATCTACCAAGCCTCCTTTGAGAGCTACTAGAGCAATAATTAGCTCAGTTGCATTACCGAAGACTGCATTTAACAAGCCTCCGATAGAAGGCCCTAAAACCACAGCAATTTCTTCTGTGGCTTTACTCAGCCAAACTGCTAACGGAATAATTGCAAGTGCTGAAAGTCCAAACACCATTAATGCATCCCATTCTAACTTTTCTGCCACAATAGCAATAGGAACGAAAACTAGCAAACCTATTGAAATTAGATTTTTAGTTTGTATATTTTTGAGTTCGGTTGGCATGAGTATATAACTCTAATAATGATAACTATTGTTTAATTCATTGAAATACAGCAGATTGCAACTTCTCTACGAGAGGCTACGCCAAGGTGAGGTACAGATTATCGTAAGGGCACAACATTGTTGTGCCCCTACCCGTGTACTTCATTTACCTGAAATACTCTGTAACTGCACAATAGAAGCAGTTTTCCTTGTCTGTAACACTTACTAAAAAACTTACAGTATATAAATTTCCTTTTCCTAAAGAATTTTATCTGCTGCGAAAAACTTTGCTAACTGGCTAAAGATGGATGAGGCTGGTAAATAAACTAATCCCTTTGACTGCTGTAATTGCTACTTATTACAATTAACGCTTTTCCATCACTCTTAGGACGTTAGGGATTTCCAAGAAATAAATTATCCAAATAAACTAACCGCAGAGACGCAGAGAACGCAGAGAGAGGAGAAATAGAGAAGATTTTTGCGTCAGTTTTGGGATATTTTTTTATTTGAAGTCTTTTAATTAACTTATCGCGGCGATCGCAAAAACGATGCCTGCGGCGGGCTACGCCTACGCATTCCCATTCTGTTCACAATATCTGTTTTATTAGGGGCGATGTCTGCAACGGGCTACGCCTACGCATTCCCTGGATTGCGGAAAGATCGGACGCGATAGATTTACGAGACGCTTACGAGATGCGATGAATCGCGTCTTTACAAGGGATTGCTGCTTCCACATTTCGCTTATGTTTTGGCTGGAGGAAGTATTTTTCTTTCCTACTCTTTATCTTTCGCTTTCTCTTATTGATGCCAAGCTTGATAAAAAGCGGAGTAGGGCATACTTTGGGCGCACTTCCAGATAACTTTGTAGCAATTATCAAATCGCTCAAAGTCATTTTTGTAAGTTTCAGGTGATAAGTAATCCTTCAACAGGGTGACAACACTCGGCATCTGTTTCTGTAATATAATTTTCTCTAAGCTAGATGCCGCTTCCCATCGGGTGGTAGAATCATCCAGTTGTGGTTTGCCGATTAACTTCACCAAAGCAGCGATCACTTTTTGGTTGCCTGGGTCAATTTCCCCTAAGCTTTCTGCCGCTAGCCTTCGGGTAAAATCATCCACTTGTGGTCTGCCGATTAATTCCACCAAAGCATCAATCGCTTTTTGGTTGCCAGAGCCAATTTGTCCTAAACATTCTGCCGCTTCCCATCGGGTAGAATCATCCAGTTGTGGTTTGCCAATTAACTTTACCAAAGCATCAATCGCTTTTTGGTTGCCAAAGCCAATTTCCCCTAAGCTTTTTGCCGCTTGACTTCGGGTATCATAATCCAGTTGTGGTTTGCCGATTAACTCCACCAAAGCATCAATCGCTTTTTGGTTGCCAGAGCCAATTTGTCCTAAACATTCTGCCGCTTGGCTTCGGGTATCATCATCGAGTTCTGGGTTGCCGATTAACTCCACCAAAGCATCAATCGCTTTTTGGTTGCCTGGGTCAATTTTTCCTAAGCTATATACCGCTTGCCATCGGGTATCATTATCGAGTTCTGGGTTGCCGCTTAACTCCACCAAAGCATCAATCGCCTTTTGGTTGCCAGAGCCAATTTTCCCTAAGCTATATGCCGCTTGTCTTTGGGTAGAATCATTGAATTGTGGTTTGCAGATTAACTCCACCAAAGCATCAATCGCTTTTTGGCTGCCAGAGCCAATTTCCCCTAAGCTTTTTGCCGCTTGGCTTCGGGTATCATCATCGAGTTCTGGGTTGCCGATTAACTCCACCAAAGCATCAATCGCTTTTTGGTTGCCTGGGTCAATTTTCCCTAATTTTTCTGCCGCTTGGCTTCGGGTATCATCATCGAGTTCTGGGTTGCCGCTTAACTCCACCAAAGCATCAATCGCTTTTTGGTTGCCAGAGCCAATTTTCTCTAAGCTATATGCCGCTTGCCATCGGGTAGAATCATTGAATTGTGGTTTGCCGATTAACTCCACCAAAGCATCAATCGCTTTTTGGTTGCCAGAGCCAATTTCCTTTAAGCTAATTGCCGCTCGCCTTCGGGTAGAATCATTCAGTTGTGGATTGCCGATTAACTCCACCAAAGCATCAATCACTTTTTGGTTGCCAGAGCCAATTTGCCCTAAGCTAACTACCGCTTGCCTTCGGGTAGAATTATTCAGTTGTGGTTTGCCGATTAACTCCACCAAAGCATCAATCGCTTTTTGGTTGCCAGGGTCAATTTTCCCTAAGCTAGATGCCGCTCGCAATTGGGTATCATCACTCAGTTGTGGATTGCCGATTAACTCCACCAAAGCATCAATCGCTTTTTGGTTGCCAGAGCCAATTTCCTTTAAGCTAATTGCCGCTCGCCTTCGGGTAGAATTATTCAGTTGTAGTTTGCCGATTAACTCCACCAAAGCATCAATTGCTTTTTGGTTGCCAGGGTCAATTTTCCCTAAGCTAGATGCCACTTCTATTTGGGTATCATCATCCAATTGTGGTTTGTTGATTAACTCCACCAAACCAGCGATCGCTTTTTGGTTGCCAGAGCCAATTTCCTTTAAGCTAATTGCCGCTTGCCATCGGGTATCATCATCCAGTTGTGGTTTGCCAATTAACTCTACCAAAGCATTAATCGCTTTTATGCGATTTGTCCGAGGCAGTGCTGTCCATACTCCCTCTGCGATTGGTGTGAGAAATTCTACCCACTCGTTTTGTTCAACTTTAAACTCGCCAAAGCGCCATTTAACAATTTCCGCCACAATAGCATCTGCGTAGCAAGAATTTTTCCACTCATCAACCCCCGCAGCAGCGAGAAAATAAGCGCTAAACTCGTAAAATCCCCTTCTAACTTCATCAATAGCTCTGCATTCTCCGCACCCATCATCAAATTCCACCAACGCCTGAATAAACTTTTCCTTCTTGTCTCTCTCCACATCCTCACGTCCCAACCACAGCAAAATCACCTCTTTCCACTGCGGTGCAAAAATGCGATAAATGCCTAGCGCGGGTTTGTCGGGAACATGATTCAGAAACTCGTCCCAATTCTCAACCGCCAACCCTGCAAAATATTCCTCAAATGTGGGATGGTAGAAAGCGTAAACTTTCTCTTTTGTTGCTGATTCTGCAGCCACTCCAACTTCATTTAACCATCCCAACTTTAACGCTAACCAAAATAAAGAATTTTGCTGTTTTGCATCACCTAATTCCTCACGCACAAACTTATATTGTAGCCGAAACCGTGACGTTTCTTGGTCGATTGCCCGTTTTGCCAAACGTCCCAACGCTGCGTTTAATTCCTCTTGCTGCTGTTCTGTGGTACGGAAGCGGTTTTCTTTCCACTTGTAAACCTCTTCCACAAACTGCTGATAAAGTCCGGCTTTAGTTTCCGGTAAACCTTTATCGGAACCTTGCCAAGTGCTACACAACAGCGCTAACCGCAAAGGATTTTTAACTAAATCTTGGATGCGCTGACGTTCAGCTTTATCTAATTCCTGCCATAATCTTTCCCCTTTGTCTGCATCCTTGTTGTGAAACCAACGCCGAATAAACTCTTGCACTTGTTGCGGATATTCAAAATTGAGTAACCGATACGTCTCAAAATTTTCTAAAGCGTTGGCGTTTGCTTCCCAAACATTCACCCGACAAGTCAGCACAACCCGCGCATTTTTCACCCATCCCGTCAACTGCTGGGAAATCTCAGTTAATGGTTGGAGTGAAGACATTTCATCTGCTGCATCCAACAACAACCACACACGATTATTCTTGAATAAATGTGCAAAAGCGTTTTCCTGTTCTTCTTTTACACGCACAACTTCTAAAGCATTTTTCAGCCAATCTTGCAGCAGATAATTTTCTACACTCTTTCCTTGCAAGTCTGCCAAAGAAATCCAAATTGGTAAACCCAGATTGTTGTTTAATATCCAAAAAGCTATAGTTTGCAACTGAGTAGTTTTTCCCGCACCCGGTTCCCCAATTAAAGCGATGCGGTGTCCTTGAGTTTTACCAACACCATCACCGATAATTTTCTCTAAAAAAGCCTCATGTTCAAATCGCTGCTTTTCTTCATAACTCGGTTCGTAAAGTTGCGAACCTTGTTCTGGGGAAATATCCTCGCTGCACTTCTTCGGTTTGTTACGCTCTACCAATGCTAAAGGGACATGAATTGCCTCTAGCTCAAATTTCATCTCATCATCAGCAAACAGCAACTCATTTGTGGTGAGACGCTCGTGCTTTTCCAGCATAGCGCCGCAGATTTCTTGCCAATCGAAGCTATTATCTGTTGTTTGTACCTGGGATGTTTCTTTTAAATTCGCCTTTTGGTATTCCTTCCACTTCTGCTTAACCACCTCCAGATTATCTTTTATCGTCGCTGTCTGATGTTTTAGCGTCAGGGTAAATTTCCAATAACCTTGACTCTTCGTAGATTTTTGGTCTTCTCGCACTCCCAATTCTTTCAACCAGTCGAGTGCAGTTTGAAGCTCGTCTAATTCTCTTTTGTCCTGAGAAACGTTAGGTTCTGCTTTTTGCGGGGGAAGTTTTAAACTTTTGCCAGCTTCTTTAATCTGGTTGAGTAAATATTCCTTCTTAGTACCAACGTCAGTTGTTTTGCTTCTGTTTCCTCTTGTCTGTTCGCTTTTATATCCGGTAATTCGCAGCTTATCAGCATTCCAGACAACGCAAAGTGGAAGTTTTGACTCACAGTCTTGCTTTTGGGACAGTTGCAGCAATGCTTCTACCAGACTGAGTACATTTTTTAAAACTGATTCATCTCCACGAATATTTCTTGACATCAGTCTGAAATAATTTTGAATTACCCAAACAAACAAGCTTCCCCAAGCCGCAAAAGCTGATGATACAAGCATTATAAACGTTGCGTGGGGGATGTGTATGGGGAAACACCCAAAAAAATAATTGACCTTGTAAACCCAAAAACAAGGTGAATTCTGATGTCAGCTAAAAAACGTGGTAAAAGTGCAAGTCAAAGAGCGATGTCTTCGACGGGCTACGCCTACGCTTTCTTGCTAATTCTGCAAACAATGCTAATTGGCGTAAATGCCGAAAACCGCCTTCAGCAGGGAGACTCCACAATCGAGGTTTTAATCTGGATGATTAACCAGTGTATTCCAGTCCTGAAACAAGCCAGCAGTTTCCAAAAAAAACAGAAAAAGAGCCTGTTACCCAAACATCGCCGTTCTGAGGATCAATAATATCACAAACCCCTCTTTGCTCGGTCGAATTACCCCCCTTAATCCCCCCTTTCCAAGGGGGGAAACAAGAAATCCAGTTCCCTCCCCAATACATACGGGGAGGGTTAGGGTGGGGTAAAACCTTAGTTAATCAGCTATTTCAGACTTGTGTACACCACCGTAGCCTTATTCTTGGGGTGGGCTTCTTCGGGTTGAATAAGTAGTCAAGCGGACAAGCCCATTCGTTCAGAACACAAGCCCATTCGTTCAGAACACAAGCCCATTCATTCAGAACACAAGTCCATTCGTTCAGAACACAAGCCCATTCGTTCAGAACACAAGCCCATTCGTTCAGAACACAAGTCCATTCATTCAGAACACAAGTCCATTCGTTCAGAACACAAGTCCATTATCGTGTAATTACTGAGCTAGCAATTCAATCTTATTACAAAAAATACCTTTTCTTGCAAGTTTTACTGAACCACTATACTGTTCCATTGAGACACTCTAGAAAGATAAGTTTAGTAAAAAGTCTGCATTCATGCCACGCCAAAAAAGAACCTCTCCCGTGCTAGAAAAAACCGAACAGAGAGTAATCGGATTTAAATCGATTAATTCCAGCCTCGACTTTGGTGATTCGATCAGTTTAAACCATTTAACCGAGTTAACCGGGCAACTCCGCAACCAGATTGACGAGTATAATATGATGCTAACTGCCATTGACTCAGCAAAGGCAAAAATAGAAACCCTTGAAAAGACCATTCGGGAAACTTCAGAACGCTTAGTCAGTGGTGTGGTGTTGAAGTATGGCAAAGACAGCCGGGAATACGAAATGACAGGCGGAGTACGCAAAAGCGATCGCATTCGTAAAGCCACTATCACCCGGTTAAAATCCAGCGCCGACTCGAAAGCGGCTGCTACACAGACAGCGTGACGGGCAACAATTAGGCATCATTCACGGTGAATGATGCCCATATTTAGCGTAGGCGTAGCCCGCACTTCTCTACGAGACGCTGCGCGTAGCTTGCTTCCACGAAGTGGTAAGACAAAGCTCAGTGACCACCGCAAGCATCGCACGATCGCAGTTTTATTCCTCAATCAACTCAAAATTCACCCGTTCGTAAATATCACGCAAGGTAATTTGAAATTCGATAGAATTTAAGACTAAAACTGCATCTTTACCTTCATATTCCTTAAAAATCCATTGTCCTTCTGTTTGCTTAATAAATTGTTCGACAGCAAAACTATACTGGTCAATCATAATATATTCTTGAAAGCCAGGAATTGAACGATAATATTTAAACTTATCTGTTTTGTCATAATTTTTAGTTGAATTTGATAAGACTTCAACAATTAATAAAGGATTAGTAATAGTTGTTGTACCTATTCCCTCATAAATAGGCTTACCTTTGATGACTATAATATCAGGATAAGTATAAAGGCGATAACGAGGGATTGATAATTTCACATCCCCTATGTAAATCTCATAATCTTGTCCTTGCACAGTCAGGGGAAATTTTATACAAAAATTAAGTGCAATTTTGTTGTGGTTAGTTGTTCCCCCTGTCATGGGTATAATTTCTCCATCTATATATTCATTTTTATATTCAGCCTTCTCTTCTAATTCCAAATATTCTTCAGGGGTGTAGTAGCGCTTTTCTGTTTGTAAAACCATATTAATTAACTCACCAAATGGGGGAATGGTTCTGTTATCAATAGCGTAACGTACCCGAAAGATAGCGAAAATAAAGATTTTTGTTATACAAATACAGTTGCAGACAATGTAACAATAGCGATCGCAAGCAAATACTTTTAGCCATACCCACCAGTGAACGCCCCTACCAATATCTCTGCACAAACTCAGAATCGCAAAGCCGATCACATTCGCATCTGCTTAGAAGAAGACGTTCAGTGCGATCGAATCACCAATGGACTGGAACGTTATCGTTTCACTCATTGTTGCTTACCCGAACTCAACCACAACGATATTGATATCAGTACAACTTTTCTGGGAAAAAACCTTGACGCACCCTTGTTAATTTCTTCCATGACTGGCGGAACAGAACAAGCCGCAATCATTAACCAACGTTTGGCCCAAGTTGCACAACACTACAAAATTGCAATGGGTGTCGGTTCCCAGCGAGTAGCGGTAGAAAAACCCCAGGTGGCTGATACTTTTGCTGTCCGCAAGTATGCCCCTGACGTTCTACTACTTGCAAACTTGGGGGCTGTACAACTTAACTACAAGTACGGTTTAGATGAATGTTTGCGCGTAGTTGATATTTTAGAAGCTGATGCCTTGATTTTACACATTAACCCTTTACAAGAGTGCATTCAACCCAAAGGTGATACTAATTTTCGGGGTTTGCTTGACAAGATTTCTATATTATGCTCAAAATTGCCAGTACCAGTGATTGCGAAGGAAGTTGGTAACGGCATTTCAGCAGCGATCGCCGAGAAACTTATTGCCGCTGGGGTAGCAGCAATTGATGTCGCGGGTGCAGGCGGTACTTCTTGGGCAAAAGTAGAAAGCGAACGGGCAGAAAATCCTTTACAACGTCGCTTAGGGAGGACGTTTGCCGATTGGGGTTTACCGACAGCAGAGTGCATTACAACTATTAGAGCGATGTCTACGACGGGCTACGCCTACGCCAAAGATATACCCTTAATTGCTTCAGGAGGTTTGCGTCATGGATTGGATGCCGCCACTGCGATCGCCTTGGGAGCAGATATAGCTGGTTTAGCAATGCCTTTCTTGCAAGCAGCAGCAACATCAGAGACAGCAGTTGCGGAACTGGCTGAGGTATTAATCGCTGAAATCACCACAGTTTTATTTTGTACTGGCAACACCACCTTGTATCAGTTAAAGCACTCTGGCAGTTTACAGCGCATAGAATAGGTAAACAGGTCATTGGTCATTAGTCATTAATCCTTTGGTTATAACCAATGCCCAATGTCCCATGCCCAATAACTAATAACTAATACTAAATAACTAATGCGTAATTTTATCAAACAAACTTTTGCTAGTTTAGTTGGCACCTTACTAGGACTAATTATTTTCAGTGGTCTGGGAACCACTGGACTGTTTTTACTGATATTGGCTGCTAGCTCCTCTAAAGATAGTGGGCCAAATGTGAAAGATAAGTCCGTGTTGGTTTTTGACTTGTCAATGAAAATTACTGATGGCGAACCTAATTCAGGCGAACTGTTTCAAAACACAATATCAGGTGTGGATGAAGATAGGATGGCACTCCGCAAAGTTGTGGAAACTTTGGAAAAGGCACGGCGCGATCCGCGCATTGTTGGGATCTATGTGGATGCAACGAACACAAGCCAAACTGGTAGCGTCGGCTATGCCTCTCTTAAAGAAATTCGGAAAGCGCTAGAGCAGTTTCGCACTGCGGGGAAAAAGATTGTTGCATACGGCAGTGATTGGAGTGAAAAGGAATATTACGTTAGTTCAGTGGCAGATTCCATTGTCCTTAATCCTTTGGGAATGATGGAAATCAACGGTTTGAGTTCACAACCAATGTTCTTTGCAGGAGCATTGCAGAAATATGGTATTGGTGTTCAAGTCGTGCGAGTAGGGAAATTTAAAGGGGCAGTTGAACCGTTTATTCTCCCCAAGTTGAGTCCAGAAAACCGTGAACAAACTCAGAAATTGTTGGATGATGTTTGGGGAGAGTGGCGCACTGCTGTCGGCGCAAGTCGGAAAATTGAACCCAATAAATTGCAAGCGATCGCTGATAATCAGTCTTTACTAGAAGCCACACAAGCCAAAACTAGCGGTTTAGTCGATCAAGTACAATACCCCGATGAAGTTATCGCTGACCTGAAAAAGTTGACAAATAGCGATAAAGAAGACAAAACATTCCGACAAATTAGCCTGAATAGCTACGCACAAGTTTCTGGTAAATCATTGGGTGTAGAACGTAACTCCAAAAATCAAATTGCCGTTGTTTATGCTGAGGGCGAGATTGTCGATGGTAAAGGAGAAGATGGGCAAGTAGGAGGCGATCGCTTTGCGAAAATCTTCAATAAAATACGACAAGATAAAGATGTGAAGGCTGTTGTATTACGAATTAATAGTCCTGGTGGTAGCGCTACCGCAGCTGAAGTCATGCAGCGAGAAGTGAAATTAACTCGTGAGGTAAAACCAGTTGTAGTATCAATGGGTGATGTCGCCGCCTCTGGTGGTTATTGGATTGCTAGCGACTCTAATCGTATTTTTGCAGAACCAAATACGATTACAGGTTCTATAGGGGTGTTTGGAATCTTATTTAATGGGGAAAAGCTGGCCAATAATAATGGTATTACTTGGGATTCAGTGAAAACTGGACGCTATGCTGATAGTCAAACAGTTTCACGTCCGAAATCGCCTCAAGAGTTAGAAATTTATCAGCGCAGTGTTAACCGTATTTATAATATGTTTCTGAATAAAGTTTCTCAAGGTCGGAAACTCCCAGAACAAAAAGTAGCAGAAATTGCTCAAGGAAGGGTTTGGTCGGGTGAGGCGGCTAAAGAAATTGGTTTGGTGGATGAAATTGGTGGTTTGAATACTGCGATCGCATACGCTGCCAAGCAGGCGAAACTAGGAGAAGACTGGGAAGTCCAAGAATATCCTCGCACTAGCAGCTTCGGAGAACGCTTTTTTGGGCGTGCAACAGAAGAGGCGCGGACTGCTTTCGGAATTGAGGGTACGCAACTCAAACAATCCAATCCCCTCACCGCTGAATTTCAGAAATTGCAACAGGAAGTAGAGATTCTGCAAAAAATGAACGACCCACAGGGGATTTACGCCCGTTTGCCTTTTAACTTGAAGATTGAGTAATTTTTTGTAGGGGTAACTCATGAATTGCCCCTACATTTTGTACTTGATACGATTAATTTTGCTCTAGAGATTAATGTTATAACCAGTGCTTTGGATACGTCCTTTCTGCTGCTAAATTATTAAAGATCACAGCGCATAGCACTAGAATCATCGATCCCTCAAAGGCAGGTGTTAGCAGAAATTGCCAGTCCGGTTTTGTCATCATAACGACTAATGCAACAGCACCTGAAGGTGGGTGTACAGTTCTGGTAAACTGCATAATTGCGATCGCACTAGAAACAGCCATTCCCATTGCCAAGGGAGAGGAACCGAAAAAATGCAGAATTATCAGACTCACTATAGCAGCTAAAAGATTACCCCCAATGACATTACGAGGTTGAGCCAAAGGGCTGTCAGGGACACCAAAGATCAAGACACTTGTAGCACCAAAAGGAGCCATCAGCAAAGGAGAATTAGTTTTGACAGCAAGGTAGGACGTTGCTGTGATGGCTAAAAAACTACCGATCCAACTCCAAAAAACATGCCGATGATCAGGTCTTTCTATTGGACAGGTTAGCGGACACGAGCGCCATCTACCAAAGGTTTTAAACCAATAATTTTGCCACTTCAACCGAACTTTTTTACTATCGATCATGAATCAACCACTCGATACTCATGACTCCTTGAATTGACTGAGCAAGGCTTTGCTTACAGCTATTTTCAGGTAAATAGACCACGCGGTAGGGGCACAGCATTGCTGTGCCCCTACGACAGATGTGGTTCAAATACATGAAAACTGCTGTAAGTTACAATAACATGACATTTAGGAAAAAAATCTCTAAAAAGTATCTAAATACACAGATTTTTTTGTTTTATTGGAGTTTTGCCTAAATAGGCTAATTTGAACAGTGAGGCAGATGAGTTGGACTTGCCAAGGTCGTAATCAGGAGAACGCTTTTTTGGGCGGGCAACACAAGAAGCGCGGACTGCTTTCGGAATAGAGGGGACGCAACTCAAACCATCCAATCCCCTCGCCGCTGAATTTCAGAAATTACAACAGGAAGTAGAGATTCTGCAAAAGATGAACGATCCACAGGGGGTCTACGCCGCTTGCCTTTCAACTTGAAGATTGAGTAGATATTTTTTTGAGCATCAGTGAGCAACAACTCACACAATACTACGTCAAACTAGTTTTGAGGATTTGTAGTAAGCATTTTAGTCCTTGTTTTCTCAGAGCTAAAGTCTTTGCTACACAATTGTCTACGTATCAATTTAAAGATAGATTACTACGGCGAGGCGCATAAGTTTGCCTCGCCAGCCATAAACCAGCTGACATTTACTGCCCGGATGTGTAAAGTAGTTGAGAGTCAACTACAAATTTCCGACCTTAGACAGAATTTTAGATTTGGAATTTTGCTGAAGCAGCCCGCTTAAACAGTGGCTCAAGTATGGAAAAATCTACAATTCTTTATCTAGACTAAGTGTATTCACATATTGAGCCAATTTAAAGTCTAAAATACAAAATTGAGTAAAACATCCATCTATGGCTAGAAAAACACAACGTCTTTTACTGCTAATTATTTCTTGTAGTATCACTGGTGTAATTTTAGGAGGTACTGCTGGTTGGGCAGAAAGTAGTCTTTGCTTGGAAGACAGTAAGGTTACAAGTGAGTGCCTAACCCAAGATCCATTCCAAAAAACTATCCAAGGAATGAGTACTGGATTGTTAGCTGGGGCTGGGGCCGCTTTTGGTGCAGTCTGGCAGTTACGGAATGAAGATTGAGCATGAACTCCAACTAACCCGAAACTTCGGGTTAGATTAGGTTTCTGGACTAATTAGCCAATGCCTCCACTTCGATTTTCGCCCAGCATAAAGTCATGTAGGTCAATCATCCTGATTTATATGGCTTTGGAAGAATACCGATTTATTAATGCACGAGCAAATTTCTGGTGTTGTTCAGCTAGATATTGAGGAGAGATGAACTGAGCATTACCCATAAAACGATACACCCAGCGACAAAACTCCTCCAGCGATCGCTTAGGCAATTTAACAATGTAATCTACGTAAATAGGTTTGCCATGTGTCTTATTCATAAGTCTGGGTTAATCGCCTGGATTGGTGAACGAAATAATCAGCTTTTTCGCCACCTACGCTATCAAATTGACAAAAAATAGCTTTTACCCAAACAGGCGATCATCCCTGCGTCAAACAATCCTGATTAATAGCACCCCACTGATCCCAATAAGTCCTTATAATAAATGTTACAATGCATTCAACTATCTACTTACTAGTATAAATTATGTCTTATTCAGTATCAGAGAAAGATAATTTTTTAGAAGCTGTTGCTTCATTAAAGAAGTATCGTAGAGCAGAATTGATTGATGAAAATGGTAATAACTTGTTAAGTAGTTTATATACTGATTTGTTAGCAAACGAACAAATCTTAAAAACCTGCTTGAAAGGAAATACGACATTTATTATTGGTAGGAAGGGGACTGGAAAATCTACAATTTTTTTAAAAATACAACAGGAACTCAGAAAAAAAGATAATAATTTATCATGCTATGTAGATGCTAAAACTATTTTTGAATCTTCAAAATCTGAGTACGTTAATGGACTAGAAGAATTAAAAAATATTGTATCTAATGATGTGCTACAAAACTATCTTATAGAGCGAAATTTTATTCAAACTATTCTATCAGAGCTTAGGAAAGAAATTGATAAGAGATCGTATACTTTAATTGATAAAATAAAAGAACTGTTTGGGACAGATAGATCGTCCATTGTCCGCGAGAAACTTCAAAAGTTACAAAATAGTATAGAAAATAATGAGCTTCTAAAATCTATAGAGTTACCTTTGCTGCAACAAATTTCTACTCATAGAAAAAATGCTGATGAAAAAACAAATGAAAGCGCTTTTGGAAAAAATAGTCAGTTAGGAGGAAAACTAGATTTAAAAGAACAAACTATTAACGCAAGCTATTCTGAAAATAGTAATTCAAAAAACTTACAAAAGAATGCTACTGAGGTTGATAAGCAATTTTCTGATATATTTTTAAAAGTTTTTCAAGTTAAAGATATTATAACCCAAATTAAAGATATATTATCTCTTCTAAATGTTAAAAATTTAATAATTATTGTTGATGATTTTTCTGAAATTGATGACCAAGCAATGCGAGTATTAATTGATGTTATATTAGCTCCATTAAATAATTGGTCAGACGATTTTATTAAATTCAAAATAGCTGCATATCCTAATAGAGTATATTATGGAAAAATTGACAAAAGTAAAGTAGATATAGTCGATCTTGATTTTTACAATCTTTATTCAGAATTAGACAGAAATAATATGGAGGAAAGAGCTATAGATTTTACTAGAAGGCTAGTTGAAAAACGCATTAAATATTTTACTGAAAAGCCTGTTGAGTACTTTTTTGACACGAAAAAAGAACCTTTAGAATCATATTATGAACTAATTTTTCAGATATCAATGAATGTCCCAAGAATAATCGGTTATATTCTTTTCTATTGCTGTGAAAGAAATATAGTATTTGATAAACCGATTAATAGAGATTCTCTTGAGGCGGCATCTCAAAAGTATTTTGAAAGAAACATTGAACATTTCTTCGATAATACTACTTACTCCATGATGTCTTTTGACGAAAAAATATCTATTTTACAGTTAAAAGAATTGTTACAGCAATTTGTAGACAGTCTAAGTAATACTAGAAAAAAAATCATTATAGGTGAAATTACAGGAAATCAATATGAAGATGTTAAAACTAATCCCTACACAAGTCATTTTTATTTTAAACCTACATATGAACATTTTTTAAAAACTTTGGAACTGAACTTTTTTATAAGTAAATATAGTGAAAGGAGTGATAGAAATAGCGAAAAACAATCCATTTACTGCTTAAATTATGGCCTCTGTAAAAAAGAAAATTTAAGATGGGGAAAGCCTAAAGGTTCTAATTACAGAACATATTTCATCTCTAAATCATTTGATTTTAATAGTTTAATAGATGATTTTTTAAAGAACTCCAAGCGAATCATCTGTATTAATCCTAAATGCAAGAAAAGTTTTCCATTTGAAGAACTACATTATCTTGAATATAATAAAATGTTGTGTCCAGAGTGCCATAGCCCTGTGAACATAATTTCTAACTCTGAGACAATACAATTAGAACTTGAAAAGATTGACAAGAGTAAGCTGTTACCACATATAGAATTGAGTATTTTGTATGAAATTAATAAAACAGAAAAGGATTTAAAGCCTGGAGAAATTGCTGAAGAACTTGATTGCTCTTATCAATTAATTGGAAAAAGAGCAAAGAAACTAAATGAAGAAAAGAAATTAATTTTGAGGATAAGAGTTGAAGGCGGCAAGGTAGTTTATAAACTTACAGACAAGGCAAAGAATGATTACTTTAATACATAAGTTATCACCGTTCGCGTAATAGTATTTGACTATTTGTTACAGAACATTGGATATGGAACGCTAATTAGAGACAATCTCAAAGCTAGAAGGGGTTCAGCCGGCATACGCACTAGTATTATAATTACTTTCACTCTTTTTACGCCTACGATTCGCCCGTACTGACGCACTACACAATCCATGTAGTGAATTCCTTTATAGGATGAGCGTTCTGTTGTAACTAATCCTTTTCCTGCTGGGTGTCCAAGATCATTGTTCATTTCAGCTTCAGACCTTTCAGCATCTACGTGTGAAGTGAGTTTTAAGCACCTCATGCCAATAAGAAAAAGACTGGAACTATGATAAAGCCTGCTGTTGAGTTTATTGCTCCTTTTATACATTTACAGCCACTGATTTCCATGCTTTTTGACAAGCCAATTGTCTAACTGTGCTAACACTTCGCTGCAACGGACTGAATCGATATCGGGGTTGGGATGCAAAGAAGCAAGCGTATGGGCGCATTTGCATTCTTGGTAGCTTATAGAGAATAATCAAAAATAAAGCAGCTTTGGCATCTTCGTGCGAGAGAATAAATATAAAATATGGCGATCGCAATCGATTTTGGTACTAGCAACACAGTCATTGCTCGTTGGAACCCCGTAACCCAGCAGCCAGAAACCCTGACTCTACCAGGTTTATCAATTAAACAAAGTCTCAATCCGCCACTGATTCCCAGCTTGGTTTATGTTGAAGACGCAACCCAAAATAAAGTCTTAGTCGGGCAACAAGTACGCGATCGCGGTTTTGACCTCAAAGGCGAAACGCGATTTTTCCGCAGCTTCAAACGCGGTATTGGTGCAGATATTCAAGGTTTTTTACCCGAACTAGATGGGCAAATTGTCACCTTTGAACAAGTAGGGCAATGGTTCCTCACCAAAGTAATTGAAGAACTAGCGCCCCTGCAAGGTGGGTTAGATTCTCTGGTGTTAACCGTACCTGTAGACAGTTTTGAAGCCTATCGTCATTGGTTGGGGACAGTATGTCAATCCCTTCCCGTCGAACAAGTGCGAATGTTGGATGAACCCACAGCCGCCGCCTTGGGTTATGGCTTGGCAGATCAAGAAATTCTCTTGGTGATTGACTTTGGTGGCGGTACTTTAGATTTGTCCCTTGTGCGGTTGGATCGAGGTGTCCAAGCAACCACCAAACCACTTGGATTTATCCTGAAATGGGGTAATAAGTCTCTGGCTGAAGATTCAAAACAAAAAGTCAAAACTGCCCGTGTCTTGGCGAAAGCTGGTCAAAATCTGGGTGGTACTGATATTGATAATTGGTTAGTAGATTACTTCGCCAAAACTCAAGAGTTGGCGGTAAGTCCTTTGACAACAAGATTGGCAGAACGAGTGAAAATTCAGCTATCAACTCAAAATCAAGCTAGTGAAGTTTATTTTGATGATGAGACATTTGAAAGCTATGAACTGGAACTAAACCGCGATACTTTTGATAATATCCTTAAAGAACACGCTTTTTTTGAGTTATTGGATGAGTCGATGACGACACTGTTGCAGCAAGCAAGACGGCAAGGGATAGAACTTCCAGATATTAATGCAGTTTTGTTAGTTGGTGGCACAGTGCAATTGCCGGCAGTGCAGACATGGATCAAACAGTATTTTGAGCCAGAAAAAATCCGTTGCGAACGTCCCTTTGAAGCGATCGCTCAAGGTGCATTACAGTTAGCACAAGGGATACAAATCAAAGACTTTCTTTACCATAGTTATGGTATCCGCTACTGGGATCGTCGCAATCAGCGTCACAAATGGCATTCTTTAATTAAAGCTGGACAGGCATACCCAATGAGTCAGCCAGTAGAATTAGTCTTAGGCGCTTCTATGGAAAATCAGCCTAGTATTGAATTAATTGTGGGAGAATTGGGAGCAGATACAGGTAGTACTGAAGTTTATTTTGATGGCGATCGCTTAATTACTCGCCGTATGGACAATAGTGAAACCAGCGTCAAACCCCTCAACGATCAAGAAGGGGCGAGGACAATTGCCCAACTGACACCAACCGGATATCCTGGAAGCGATCGCATCAAAATCCACTTTCAAGTTGATGAACAACGCTTTTTGCGAATCACCGTTGAAGACTTGTTGACTAATGATACACTTTTGGAAAATCAACTTGTGGCACAGTTGAGTTAATTAACTAAAAGGATTTAAAAGTGGGATACCACAACCGTCAAAATCCCGGATGTTGCGCGTTACTAAGGTCAATTGATGAATTTGAGCAGTAGCAGCAATCATCATATCTGCTTGGGTGTGTGTTTTCCCACTTAATCTTAGTTGACCTTGCAATTCCCTGGAGCGCTTGGCAATTTCAATGGTGATGGGCAATACTTGACAGTTATTTTCCAAAAAGCTCTCAAACCATATTTAAATTCTAGGATTAGGCTTGGATGTCAGTCCATAAAATATTTCTTCAACGGTGATGGCACTCAGAACTAATGAGAAATCTCTTTCTGCCCATTTCAATACACCAGAGTTAGGTTGGAGTTTTATTAATTCGCTGATAATATTAGTTAGTATCACAAAGAAAAGTCATCAATGGCATCAGCCAAAGGGTTAGGACGGTGTTGGCGGGAGGGTACTTCGAGGATATAATCTTCCTCAGCAGCTATCTGACGTAGTTCTTTGAAAACATCGCTAGAGAAATCTTTTCTTGCTACTTGCGCCGCGTCAAAAATTCTTCAAACATCTCAGCTTCAACAACAACAGCCACCAGTTGATTTCGGTTGTAGATGAGTTGCAGTTCTTTAGTGACAGCATGAATTAGTTCAGAGAACCTCTGTTTCGCTTCTGCAATTCTCCAGTTCATCTAAAACCTCTTTTATTCATCATCATGTCTATATTTCTATCAAAAAGCATACACCTAACGGCGAATGTGTATTTCTAACCAGCCATTTTTAACCATCCAAAAACTTGATTGACAGTTAATGCAAGTTCAATTTCCGGTAAAACAGGCAAAAAATCTTCTCCCTGGAGTAGCACTGGCTGCTGCTCTGGTAGAAATACCAAAATACTCAGATCATCAGGGTCAAGAAACCATCCTAGGCGACTGCCATACTTCAGACAGTGAAGAATGTTCCCAATTACTTTATTGGGTTTTTGTTCTGGCGAGAGAATTTCAATCGTCCAGTCTGGTGGAAGTTTAAAATTATCAGGTACTTGATCGTCAACTGTGAACGGTATGCGTCTCCACTGAAATACAGCTACATCAGGTACAATTGAGCGTTCCCCAAAGCTACACCGTAATTCGGGAAACCCATAGGCAATCTTCTGATTCTCTGTGACTTCATTGATCACAGCACAGAGTTTACCTTGTAAGCGGCTGTGTCTCCCTTTTGGCATTGGCTTTTGAATAATTTCTCCGTTAAGATATTCACTCGCCGGCTTGGTTTCTGGGAGCTTCAGAAACTCTTGCAATGTCAGAGGTTGAGTAATTATGACGCTCATAGCTCCTGAATCCCTTGAAGATTGTTTTTAGTCTAGCAATATGTATAGACAGGTGCTTAACTCCGTGAACGCACCCGTCTATACATCAAAGGAAAAATTGCAGATTATTGATTACGAATTACCGATTATTTCCGCACCACTACTAAAGTTCCTGTTGAAGCCCAGTTGTAAAGATTACGAGCTTGCTTAACAGGTAAATTTACGCAACCGTGGCTGACTGGAGTCCCAAAACGGTTGTGCCAATAAGCACCGTGAATGGCATACCCTCTGTAGAAATACATTGTGTAAGGAACGTCAGGAATGTTGTAGCCTCTGCCTCGCATCCGGTGAGTACGATACTTAGAATTAATCCGAAATCTACCTATGGGTGTAGGAGTCGACCGCTTACCTCCAGAAATGAGGTATGAATGAACAAGTTTATGACCTTCCCATGCACGTAAACGTTGTTCTGACAAATCAATTTCAATCCAACGAGGTTGACTAATATTATTAGTGCTGTTTTGATCGACTGAGGTGGCTGTTGCTGTAGTCGAGTTGGGTATACCTGTTAGCGGTGATGACCAAGAGAATAAAGTCACCACCATCAGCGCCACACCTGTACAAAAAGTTCCTGAAGAACGAATCCCACCACGGCGAATCCAAGTTTGCATTATGCCTCATCTTCTAAACTACGCAAAAATCATCAAGTGAAGTAATTTTCTGGAAAACTACAAATTTCCAGATCGATTACTTGCTTTCTGTGGAGGATTTACGCAATTCATCCGCTAATGCTTCTGAAAACAAGTCCTAAGTTAATCCGCATCCAATTTGCACATTTGTCATTTGTCCATAATTAAATGATCAGTCCTAACTAGTGACTAATGACCCATGACTAATTACAAAGGACAATCTTTACAAAAATCTGTCATTTAAATGCTTAAATACAAACTTTCCCCAAATTTATATTTGCATTTGTAATTTCATACAGGAATTGTCAGGATTTCCGCTTATTTTTTGGGCAAATCGTTAAATGCCCTTTTCTAGATTTTATTCCAAGTTCAGTAATTCCGACTCCGAAGATTCCCAGCATAAAATATTGCTGGGAATCACTTAATTGTCTTGATTTATTGTTATTTATAATTTTACCTAAATTGCTTTTTAGCTGCTTCACCTACTATTTATGAATGACTATTGGTGTCCCTACCGATGCCCACTCGAATAGCCATTTTGCATGTTTGGGTGCGATATTCACACAGCCGTGGCTCATTGGAGTACCAAATCTCTTATGCCAATAAGCTCCGTGAATAGCGTAATTACCTTGGTAAAACATCGCATAAGGAACGTTGGGAACATTATAGTTTTCTCCCTGCATCCGCGTAGTTTTAAACTTGGATTGAACCTTAAAAGTACCAACAAGAGTAGGAGTGGCTTTTTTGCCAGAGGAAATAGCACTTCCATAAACAACTTTGTCACCTTGCCAAGCTATCAATCTTTGCTTTGAAAGATCAATTTGAATCCAGCGCTGATTTGATTGTTGTAATGTCTGGATTTTTTGTGCAATCACTTGATTTTTGGAATTTGCCCAAACTTCACTGGTTCCAGTAGTAGTAAAAACACTTAAGGACAGTACTGTACCAGTGAGGATTATTTGTAAGCGACGCACCCAGTCAGGAGAAATTTGTCTTTTCATTTTAGATACACTCACACTCAAATCATGGGGTCTTGAGAAACTTATCAGGTTTCACCTTTATTTCCATATCTATTGCTTTAATAGACGTGAATGTTTGATGATTTGATTCTAAGTTAACCTAACTGTTGCATTAGGTTTTTTGCCTGAGTTGCGATCGCTGACCAATTTCCCTCTGTGACAAGCTTTTGGGGAAATAATTCCCCGCTCAAACCGACAGCGATCGCTCCGGCTTGCAAAAATTCTTTGGCATTTTCTAGAGTCACGCCGCCAGTAGGAATTAAGGGAATCTCACCCAGTGGCCCTTGCAAACTTTTGATATAATTAGTCCCTCCCACTGCCTGCACGGGAAACACTTTTACACAACTAGCGCCTTGACTCCAGGCGGTAACAATTTCTGTAGGAGTCAGCGCTCCTGGTATGATAGGCACATTTTTTTCTTGTGCTGCTTGAATCATTGCCGAATCAACGTGGGGTGTAAACAGGAATTGTGCCCCAGATGCGATCGCATCTTGTAACTGCTGCACATTAAATAGCGTACCAGTGCCAACGATACAGGCTGGTAATTCCGAACGTAGTTGACTGATTAATTCCCCAGCGCGATCACTATTCCAGGTAATCTCAATTAGCTGCATTCCCCCAGATACTACAGCCATTGCCATTTGTTGTCCCACTTCGATTTGAGGAGCACGGATGACTGCGATCGCTCGGTGTTTTTCCAACTGTGATAACCAAATTTGATTAGGCATTTTGACTAGAGATTCGGGACTGGGAGTAGGGATTGGGACTAGAGAATAGTTTTCAATAGACCTCTTGCGAAAGTCCCTAACACCCCACACCCCTTCCTTTGATAAGGAGAGGAGCGTTTGCTTTACTCAAATGCGGGGTGGGGTTCTTTATTTTTGATTTATGCAAGAGGTCTAATCTAGTAAATACCTAATTTTTAATACTAATGCCCAATGCCCCTCAAGAATGCTGAGTAATGAGTGCTGTTAGCGGATAGCTAAGGTTTAGCCCCATACCCAATCCCCTTAAAACTTGCTTATTGCATCAAGCTATGAGATATTAAACCTAAATAACATAAAACCTATCGTATTACCGTAGTTTAAAATTAATGCCTCAGCATTTGGGTCTAAAGGAGTAATTAAAATGACAATTACACGACAAAACACAGCAGCATCCTTACCAATCACCATTCACGATTCTGAAAGCGCCGATATAACTAACTTTTGGAAGCTTGTGCGACTAGGTGCAAATGGCTTTTGGTGGCGCACTAAGGCATATACAACGATTCTGGGCGTTATGCTGCTAACCTTAGTAAGTCTGATTTTTCTAAGTATGCATTGGTCTTACCGCAGACTGTTCCCATTTCTCAGCCATCAAGTTATTGGTAGCGATCATGGGATAAGCAATTAAAAATTAAAAACTAGACATGAACTTGCAAAGGGATAAACGATCGTCTCAATTACCTGATCTTGCTTCCTTTACATTACTTTAGAGACAGTCTTTAAAAACTCAGCTTAATTCTTCTAGTAGAGGAGAGAGCTAATTAAAAATGCATATACTGCAATTACCAAGCAATAGTTTATATAAGCCCCTAGTTAAAGACCTACTAGGAGCTTTTTTTTAATTGACTATTTACCTCAAATGGGTCATATAGCAGTGGTCAGACAGCTTAGGACATTGGCAAATCCTAAGAGAACGGGGCTGTCACACCTATCCATAGCCGACTTGTCCTCAGCAGGGTGGTAGCCGCAATATATATATTAAAAAATCTAGTAGCAATTAAACTATTCCTAACGGATATTTATAATTAATTCTGATGGTAGATTAAGTCAGAAATGAAGCTCGTTAATATGTACTTGTAAGTTAAAAACTTTTACCAACTTAACAACAATGAATATTCTTGCTTGGATTGTTTTAGGTCTAATTGCTGGTGCGATCGCAAAAGCTATCTATCCCGGTCATCAAGGTGGCGGAATTCTAGGAACAATTGTGTTAGGAATCATCGGTGCTTTTGTTGGCGGTAGTTTGGGTGTATTTTTCAGTACGGGAACTTTATCTCTAGCAGCTCCTAGTCTCAGCATTCCAGGTATTGCAGTAGCTGTACTTGGTGCAATTGTCGCAGTTTTCCTGTGGAATTTACTAACCAACCGCAGTGCTGTATAAAAAATTGCGGTAAATCAATGACAAAGATTTAGCAAATTCATTTAACTATTTTTAACTGTGAATTAAATTAAAAAAATAGCGCCACCATAATAACAGGTAGGCGTTATTTTTTTGATTGTTTTGCAATAAAATATCAAAATTAGCCTTAGTAGGGCGTGTTAGGGCTTGGAGGGGGTTTAAAATAAGAAAATCCACCGAACTTAGCGCAGATATTGCTAAAAATTTTATAAGAAGATTAGCGATCGCTAAGTGTAAACTTATCTTAATAGTCTTAATTAGCTCTAAGAATTCCTATACCAGCTTCTCTTTCAATATAATCTGCTAAGTTGATAAAATCTTCACGCGGGTAGCATCTTCCGCCAACTAGATCAAAGGCTAATCTACTGGCAGGGTTTTCTGGATTTTCGAGTATATGTATACCCCAGTAGTAAAGTAGGTCGCTAGTCCGAATACAAACTTCTTCTGGATCTATACAATGAAATTTTTTATCTATTTTACTAATTTCTTTATAGGCATTAAAATAAACTTCTTTTAGAAGCTTTAAGCGCTTAATACCAGGGTCTTTAAAGTTGTTAACTAATACAAATAAATGAGCTAAATTATTGATTTCACGTATTTCTTTAACAGTATCTTGAATAACTTTACCGTGCTTACTTATTCCCAATGGATTAAAGGTTGTTGGGATAATACAATAATCTAATCGCTTAACTAGCTCTGGGGGATTACGCTCTAATGCTGGTGAGCAATCGCAAATTACTATTTGACAGTCACGGGCAGCATCTTCATCCCAATCATTTCCATCAAAAACTTGAATAGTTGTACCTACCCCTTTAGGATTTGGAACAAAAACCCCATCACCTACTAATTTTTGCAGATTTTGTTCTGGGTCTAAATCCACAAGTGCTACATTAAATCCTTGCAGTGCTAATGCTCCTGCTAAATGCCCTGCTACAGTTGTTTTTCCTACTCCGCCTTTACAAGTAAAAACTCCAAAATAAACTTTTTTTGACGTAGTTTCTTCAGGAGTTTCAGGATTACCTCTGCCCCCAATGACGTAATCACCATCAATCCCAACCAGCTTATTTTCATGGGCAATCCCACAGCGAATTTTAGTATCTTTACCCCAGGTTCTCATTAATGCTAATGCTGGTCCGCCAAATCCTTTTGTAGTTATGAACCAACCAAAATTAAATTTTTTGCCTTCGTCAGAATCTAAAAAGTCAGCAAACTTTAAAAGCTGTGGCGCTGTTACGTTACTTTTTAGCCATTTAACCTGAACAACACCAACTAGGTTTCCTTTTTTGACTACTAGATCATAGCCAGGCTGATTGGTCTTTGCAGTTTCAACTGTCCAATCTGCTTTATAGAGCAATTTTGCTACGTGCTGCTCAAAGTGGGTAAAATCCTGGATAAATTGTGACTCTAATAATGACGACATAAACAGCTTTAGATGTTTTGGTTCAACGTGGTAGTACGTAATACAATATACTTTACCCAAATAAACTGACATAATTAACAGCAAAGTTACGTCTGATTTTAACTAAGTATAAATACACTAAAATATACAGCTTTCATAAAATTTCCAATAAGTTGCTCTGGTCGCTGTACACAAACCGATAATGTTCAGTTAAGCTGTAAACGCTATGATTGAGCTTTATTAAACGTTTTATGCATTGGTTGTTATCTGGGCCGTTGAGTACAGAAGCTTTGACGGTTAACATTGTAGGGTTGCCTGCATCGTTACAAGGTAAAAAGCTGGTGCAGTTGTCAGATTTTCACTACGATGGTTTGCGGCTGTCAGAAGAGATGTTAGAAAAAGCGATCGCACTTACTAACGAAGCTGAACCAGATTTAATTTTATTAACTGGTGACTACGTAACTGACGATCCGTCGCCAATTCACCAACTGGTACTTCGACTCAAAAATCTGCAAAGTCGCAGTGGTATCTATGCGATTCTTGGCAATCACGATATTTATTACAAACAGGCAAAAGCCGAAGTTACAGAAGCCCTTACTAGTATTGGAATTCACGTCCTTTGGAACGAAATTGCCTATCCATTAGGAAAAGAATTACCACTAGTTGGGCTTGCTGATTATTGGTCACGGGAATTCCATCCTGCACTAGTTATGAACCAGCTAAACTCTGACACACCCTGCATCGTTTTATCCCATAACCCAGATACTGCGGAGATATTACAAACATGGCGAGTCGATTTACAATTATCTGGTCATACTCACGGTGGTCAAATCGTGATTCCTGGAATTGGTCCTGTGGCGTTATTTTACGAAAAGCTTGTAAAAAAAATACCCAGAAAAGTGCGGCGTCGATTCCCGTTTTTACAAGTAAATGTTTCTGTAGTCAACCATTGGGAATGGGTGCAGGGTTTGCATCGGCTAGATAAAAATCAGCTATATGTCAATCGTGGTTTGGGAACTTACCTCCCAGGACGCTTATTTTGCCGCCCAGAAGTTACTATAATCACCCTACAAGGTGAGTAGGTAATTCCAAATTCAAAATAAAAGAACGCAATTACAGCAGGTATTCTGGCTAATGAGTGCTTGCAAACTCAGTCAGAACCTGCTTACTTTCATCGCAGAATTTAAATCAATGAATTAATTGTATTTAAAGTAAATGACATAAATTATTGCATTTTATCAAGTTACATTTTAATTTTTGGTAAGCTGTAAACGCTGGTATGAGGTGTATCGGTTGTCTTATGCATTGGTTGTTTACAGGGCATTTAAGAGTAGATAAAATAACGGTTAAGATTGCGGAACTTCCTGCATCTTTACAAGGTACAACGTTAGTACAGTTATCAGATTTTCACTATGATGGTTTGCGACTGTCGGAAGAGATGTTAGAAAAAGCGATCGCACTTACTAACGAAGCTGAACCAGATTTAATTCTATTAACTGGTGACTACGTAACTGACGATCCCACACCAATTCACCAATTGGTGCTTCGACTCAAACATCTGCAAAGTCGCTGTGGTATCTACGCCGTACTTGGGAACCACGATATCTATTACAGCCACTCCAAAGCAGAAGTTACACAGGCGTTAACCAGCATTGGGGTGCATGTGCTTTGGAATGAAATCGCCTATCCATTAGGAAAAGAATTACCATTAGTAGGACTAGCTGATTATTGGTCACGGGAATTTTACCCCGCATCAGTCATGAATCAACTAGACTCGATTACACCCCGCATTGTTTTATCTCATAACCCAGATACAGCCAAGATATTGCAACAATGGCGCGTAGATTTGCAACTATCTGGTCATACCCACGGTGGTCACATCGTCATTCCGGGCATTGGCCCTGTAGTACTTTATTATAAAAAGCTCCTCAAACAAATTCCCAAAAAATTGCGGCGTTGGGTAACATTTTTCTTAGGAGACTGCTCGAAAGTAGTCCGATATTGGGAGTGGGCGCAAGGGTTTCACAAGGTGGAAGAAAATCAACTATATGTCAATCGTGGTTTAGGAACTTATAAACCAGGACGTTTATTTTGTCCGCCTGAAGTGACTGTAATTACCTTAATTAGTCATTAGTCATTAATCATTGGTGATTGGTCACTGGTCTAAATAAATGATAAAGGACAAATGACTAATGACAGCCCTCACTGGTCAGAGTGCAATTTC
Source organism: Nostoc sp. (assembly GCF_036917555.1). GTDB lineage: Bacteria > Cyanobacteriota > Cyanobacteriia > Cyanobacteriales > Nostocaceae > Nostoc. The sequence continues at coordinate 126,286 of NZ_JBALDD010000021.1, forward strand.
AAATGCATAACACTCAAAGCAGAAACCGCCTGAAGCTACGATGGATAAATCTCAATAGCTTGGGGCGGTTTCTTGAAGATTGGAGAATTTAGAAATGACTAACTTAAAATTTGGTGGACAGTATTTGCGTTGGCGTAGCCCGTCGTAGACATGGCTTTACTCAGAATTGCACATCCTTACATTCCAACTAGGCAGGCATTTTCTGGCTGTGCATTCTAAAACCTCCAAAACAACTCATTGAACTCAAGGCAAAAACACATTCAATGGATGCCACAACCAAAAGAGCGATCACAATGAGATTAGAGCAGGAGGCACAGGCTCTAACTTGAAAGTTTTGTTTAACTTTTAACCTGTTTGTACCTTGGTCTTAATCTAGCATTGTGTTTGTTTAGCTACAAGACACGTTTACTAAACTTGAATACCATTAATTTATTGCAACAATTCAGAAATCTTACTTAAAAATTGTCCTACTTGATAATATTGGCATTCACGCCAACATTACCAAGTGGACTGAAAGTTCAGAACCCGTTATTGAGGAGAATCGCCTGCGGTAGAAGAACCGCTATTAGATGTACTGTTTGACTGGTCTACTCCTTGAGGTGTAGTACTTTTAGAAGTGTCACTTTTCGTACCAGGAGCAACAGTATTAGTAGAACTATCGTTCTGCGAAGCCGGAGTATTAGTAGTTGGACTCGTCGCCGGACTTTGTGTCGCTTTAGGGGCTGGCTGGGTTATAGAAGGTGCTTTTTCTGCCGCAGGCTGCTGGGGTGGAATAGTAATGTTAATATCCGGTTGGCGAGGTGCAGACGGAGGTGTAACCTGCTGTTGGGGAACAGGAACAGCAACAGGAACAGGGACTTCCTTAATGGTTTCGATTATCTTCGTTTGTGGTTGAGGAGACGCGCTGGGCGTTGGATTACTCTTACTCGGTACAGGAACCACAACCGGCACAGTATTGTTAACTGCTGCGTTATTCTGCTGGTTGAAGTACCAAACCCCACCTATAACCAAACCAAGCAGGGAAGTAATGATAATACCCAACAGCAAACCACCACTAGCATTGTTTTCATCACGCTGGGCTAAATCTGCTTGCTGGTAGTTACGCTCAACATTTCGACCTTGTACGTAACCGTTGGTGTAAGAGTTGGGATTAGCTGCGCTATTCTTGACTGTTTCAGTGTTTCGTGTCAAATCAGTATGAGTATTACCATTAATATCAGTGTAAGATTCTTGTTTGACTTCACTGTTTTTGATTTCGCGTTCATTGGGAATAGACATAGCCGTTGATTTAACTCCTCAGATTAAGATATTGACAAACTAAAGCTTTGTGAAAACAAAAGGTTTTAATGAACTGAAAATATATGTTGCTGATAAATATTGAGTTTTATTTGCTACTCAACTGTTGGTAATCTCAGAGTAACCTCTGAGATCAAACAAGTGGCTCTATCTCCAGGGAGTTAATACTTAATCTTTAGAGAGTGAATACTTAATCAAAGGAAAGAGTATACCAAAGATGGATGTTATTATGCTGTCAGATGATGATTTGATAAAAAATTTAGTAATTTGGTTCAATTATCTAAATTTTTAATTTGTTGTTAGATATCGGATCGGCAAAGCTTGATTGTCATATCTCGACTACCGCTAACCAAAGTTTTGCCATCAGGACTGAAAGCGACAGAGTTAACCCAATCTGAATGGTTATCCAAAGTGTAAAGTTCTTGTCCTGTGTTAACATCCCATAGCTTCACAGTACAATCTGCACTACCACTAGCAAGATGCTGACCATCGGGACTAAAAGCGATCGCACAAACATAGCTGCGATGTCCAGCAAGAGTATTAATTAGCTTACCTGTACTACTGTCCCATAGCTTGATAGTTTGGTCATAACTGCCACTAGCTAAAATTTGCCCATCAAGGCTGATAGCAACACACATCACCCAACCTGAATGGCCGTTGAGAGTTTGCAGCAGTTTTTTACTCTTCAAATTCCACAGCTTAATGGTATTATCCGCACCGCCACTTACAAAAATCTGTTGTTTTCGGCAAATAGCAAGGGAGTAAACCAAGCCAGAATGACCTTTGAGGACTTCCAGTAATTGTCCCATCTCTATATGGGAAACCTTGATAGTAGTGTCTGTACCGCCACTCAAGATAGTTTGACCATCTGGACTAACGATTACAGAAAAAACTGGGGTTGAATGTACCTTGAGGGTCTTGAGTAATTTACCTGTAGATACTTGCCAAATCATTATGCTACTGTCATCACTGCCACTAACCAGAGTTTGGCTATCTGAGCTAAAGGCTAGGCATCTTACCCATTTTGTATGACTAGTGAGAGTATGTAGTAATTTACCTGTGTCGAGATGCCAAATCTTGATAGTATTATCACTACTTCCACTAGCCAAAGTTTGCCCATCTGGACTGATTGCAGTTATAAAAACCCAGTTTAAATGAGTTAGGGTGTGTACACATTTCCACGGTGAAGGTTGAGACTGTGATTCAGATGGTGGTGGTGGCGTTGGTGGCTTTGGCGGTGGCGATGTCGGTTTGGGTGGTGGCGGCGTTGGTGGCTTTGGCGGTGCTTTTTTCTGTTTCAGTTCCAGTTCTCTGGCATTTTTCAAATCTGACTTGGCTCTATTTTCATATCCTAGTTTCGAGCAAGCAAGCCCTCGGTATTTGTAGGCTTCAAAGTAGTTGGGGTTGAGACGAATCGCTTGGGTAAAGTCTTCAATTGCTTCAGTATATTTTCCTCTTTGAGCTTTCTCCATGCCCAGTTTGTAGAAACTTTCAGCATTAGATGGAGTGAAATCAATTTTGGTGGAAGTGGAAGCAGATTGATTTGTCTCATTTGGCTGATAAGACTTTAAGCTTGCATAAGCTTGATTGATCTCTTTGATTTTTTCTTCTGCTTCTAGCTTTTGCTGCGGTTCAAAAAAACAATCTGGATGCCAAGTCTTAGCCATCTGGCGGTAAGCTTGCTTGACCTCATCAGCAGATGCACCTGGTTTTAACCCAAGGATATTGTAAATATGATTTATATTGAGGACATCGCTCATACTAAGAAATCAGCAGCAAATCTTACTACACTTAGCATTCCCAAGTATAAGTATTATCTAACTTCAGTTCTGGTGTTGTCGCCTAAAGTGTCTTAAACTATATTCGCTCCTTATCTCCAACGCCGATTTAGCCGCAGTAAACTTTTTATCCTCTGACAAAATCTTTCTACCAGAGGTTGAGGCTTTGATACATATCTGGGTGAACGTGATGTACGCGCAGCGCCCGGATTTCTTAACTCTTCTTCTATTTGTGCAGCTTTATTTAAATCTGAAGCGGCTCTATATTCGTATCCCAATTGTGAGCAAACTAGCCCACGATATTTATACGCGTCAATATAGTGAGGATTGAGACGAATTGCGTGGGTAAAATCTGCGATCGCATCCTCATATCTTCCTTGAATAGCATTTTCTACTCCTAAAGTGTAGAAAGTTTCTGCATCCCAACGATTGACAGATATTTTTGGGGGATTTTTAGGCGAAGATGAAGATGGATTTTCAGGAATGCGAGGCTCAGATGGAATTTCAGATTTGAGCCTGTTGTAAGCTGCGTTGATTGATTTGATTTTTTCTTCAGCTTCCTGTTTTTGCCTTTGATCAACAAAGCGATCGGGATGCCAAATTTTCACCAGTTTACGGTAACTTCGCTTCACCTGTGCTTGAGACGCACCGGGTTCCAGCCCAAGAATTTCATAAGCATCATTGATATCAAAGACATCGCGCATACTGAAAAAATCGCAACTATCTAAATCTATGTTAACTATTCCCCTAAATTCTCTCCAAACACCCCATTCTGGTTATCACTGGGATGGTAGTAATCGCCGCTTCTTTGAAGGTTGGTATTACCGCGTCACGTTACCAGAAATTGGGCAAACATTCGCCTTTATGTACTCCATTGAAGATCCCATCGGCGGTAAACCTTACAGTGGCGGTGCAGCTCAAATCCTCGGCCCGGATGATGAGTACCTCTGCCGTACTTTTCCTGATGTCAACAAATTTTGGGGTAGTCAGGATGTTTTGGGTTTAGGTCATTGGGGTAAAAATAATTTGCAAGTTTCTCCCCTATACCTCCTGCCAGCAGAGTTTGAGTATCATGTCGAAGAAGGTTATCAAGCTACAGCCACCTTGAATCAGGGAATAATTCGCGATCGCGCCACCAATAATTATTGCCGTTGGGATTATGAAATTCAACCAGTATACGGTTGGGGCAATCAAAATGTCATTCAGCAATCAACCGCAGGCTGGCTGTCATTCTTGCAGATTTTTGAACCTGGATGGCAAATTTTGATGGCTCACGGTTTGGCCAGTGGGAAGATTGACTGGAAGGGCAAAATCTACGAATTCACTAACGCCCCAGCTTACGGTGAGAAAAATTGGGGTGGTGCTTTTCCTCAGAAATGGTTTTGGATAAATTGTAATTGCTTCGAGGGCGAACCCGACTTAGCATTAACTGCTGGCGGTGGACGGCGGGGTGTGCTGTGGTGGATGGAATCTGTAGCGATGATTGGACTGCACTATCAAGGAAAGTTTTATGAATTTGTTCCCTGGAATTCACAAGTAGAGTGGGAAATTCAGCCTTGGGGTAGGTGGCAAATGAAAGCTAGCAACTCCAATTACGAAATTGAATTAACAGGAACCACGAATTTATCTGGTACACCTCTACGTGCGCCGACAGCAGAAGGTTTAAGATACTGTTGCCGGGACACCATGCAAGGAAAACTAAATTTAGAGTTACGAGAACTAAATGGGAGAAAATCTAAAATAATTTTAAAAGCAGAAAGTTTTCTTTGTGGTTTAGAAGTAGGCGGGGGCCCTTGGGATAATTGTTGGCAGTCTCGCTAAAACTACTGCTATAATTATATATGCTTCGAGTTGGGGTTGTAGCTCAGTTGGATAGAGCGGACGCCTCCTAAGCGTCAGGTCGTGCGTTCAAGTCGCACCAGTCCCGTTATGTTTAAACAATTCATATATGTAGCAATTCACAGGGTAACAGCATTGCTGTGCCTCTAACAGTAGTAGGCCAGTTCGCCCAAGTTGACATATCCGCTCACGCAACTGGCTCCTATATTCCCTGTAATTGAGAACTACTAGATAAAGTGGTTAGAACCCTTTGATGAATCGTCCGATATCGGTTAGGATAATCCATCAATTAGAGGAAAAACTCCAGGCACGCTTAATCGCGCTGTTACACGAAAACCAGTCAAATTTATATTTGGGCAGATTCTTTAGAAGTTTGCTACTCTACTATGAATTGTTTTTTCTTATATCCAGAGAAAATTGTGCATTAAGTAAATTAAGTTATTGAGCCTTGAATAAGCTACTCTTTACAAATAAATCTTTTCATTTTATGGCTTTTGTCCTACCAATAATTACGTGGTGGGGATACAAAGAAGTACAAAACCAATTTGTGCAGCCGCAAGCAGTTGTAGTATTAGGTGGTTCAACGAGACATTTAGAGCGAGAAAAATTTACCGCAAGATTTGTTCGCGAGCATCCAAATATACCGATTTGGATTACAGGCGGCAGTCCACGTACATTCACCCAAAAAGTGTTTACCAAAGCTGGTGTTGATCCTCAACGTTTACACTTGGATTATGAAGCAGTAGATACAGTAACTAATTTTACTACTTTGGTAGATGATTTGCAAGCTCGTGGCATTAAAAGCGTTTATTTGATTACTTCAGACTTCCACATGCGTCGGGCTTGTGTCATTGGCGAAATTATTTTGGGTAGTCGGGGTATTTATTTAAAACCAGTGCCAGTTCCGTCAGAAAAACCCCCTGAATCTATCGAAAAATCTATTCGTGATGGAGCTAGAGCGATAATTTGGTTAGCAACTGGTTACACTGGTGTGGATGCCGCTAAAAATAGACGATAAATAAAACTAATTTTGGATTTTGAATTGGTCAAAATCCAAATGGCTAATGACAGCCGTTACTAATCACTTAATATCGTTCGGGAAAAAACGCCCCAAATTTTCCCACAATTTGATACCCTAGCTTAAACAGATTTGAGTAAAGTTAAAGCGTGGAAATTCAACTTGGGCGGGGAAAAACGGCTCGCAGAGCTTACGGAATAGATGAAATTGCTCTAGCCCCTGGTAACAGAACACTAGACCCTAGTTTGGCAGATACTAAGTGGCGTATTGGCAATATTGAGCGAGAAATCCCGATAATTGCTAGTGCTATGGATAGTGTAGTAGATGTTCGTATGGCTGTACGTTTGTCACAGTTAGGAGCATTAGGTGTCCTCAACTTAGAGGGTATTCAAACTCGCTATGCCGACCCAGAGCCAATATTAGATCGGATTACCTCTGTAGGGAAAGATGAATTTGTTGCCCTAATGCAAGAACTCTATGCCGAACCAATAAAACCGGAATTAATTGAACAACGTATTCAGGAAATTAAAGAACAAGGTGGCATTGCCGCAGTGAGTGCGACTCCAGCGGGTGCAAGTAAATATGGCGAGGTAGTGGCAAAAGCGGGAGCGGATTTATTTTTTGTCCAAGCTACGGTAGTTTCTACTGCACATTTGTCACCAGAATCTTTAGTACCACTTGATTTAGCAGAATTTTGCCGTTCCATGCCCATCCCCGTGGTATTGGGTAATTGCGTGACTTACGAAGTTACGTTGAATTTGTTGAAAGCTGGGGCGGCTGGGGTACTGGTGGGAATTGGGCCTGGTGCGGCTTGTACTTCTCGTGGGGTGTTGGGTGTAGGTGTGCCACAGGCGACTGCGATCGCAGATTGTGCCGCAGCACGAGATGATTACTATAACGAAACTGGCAACTATATCCCCATTATTGCTGATGGTGGTTTAATCACCGGTGGCGACATTTGCAAATGCATCGCCTGTGGTGCTGATGGTGTGATGATTGGCTCCCCCTTTGCCAGAGCCACAGAAGCCCCTGGACGAGGTTATCATTGGGGTATGGCGACTCCTAGCCCAGTCTTGCCCCGTGGCACTCGCATTCGTGTTGCCACCACTGGTAGCCTAGAGCAAATACTCATTGGCCCAGCAGGACTAGATGATGGCACCCACAATCTTTTAGGAGCCTTAAAGACCAGCATGGGTACTTTGGGAGTAAAAAATATTAAAGAAATGCAGCAGGTGGAAGTTGTGATTGCACCTTCTTTATTAACCGAGGGCAAAGTTTACCAAAAAGCTCAACAATTAGGTATGGGTAAATAGAATTGGGGACTGGGAACTGGGAAAGATTTATTTTAATCCTAATCCTTAATCCTTCAATAAATTTTTCTAGCCCCCTAAACAATTGCTGGAAAAATCCGATATGTCGCTTACAATAGAAATAGCGGAGACGCATGTTTCCGTTCACTCCTCACACCACACTCCGCCCGGACTACTGTTCGGGCGGTTCCTTATGTTTGTAAATAAAATAAGAGAGCTTCTTTGCAAATGTACATCCTCGCACTCCCAAGCTGAGGTTTTTGCTATGGTAGAATTTTCACCAAGTTCAGATATTATTGGCGAAGGTTTTAGGCATGTCAACAGCCGCACAAGTTACCGATTCTAGTTTCAAGCAAGAAGTACTCGACAGCGATGTACCCGTTTTAGTTGACTTTTGGGCACCCTGGTGCGGACCATGCCGTATGGTAGCTCCTGTTGTCGATGAAATCTCCGAACAGTACAAAGGTCAAATAAAGGTCGTAAAAGTCAACACAGATGAAAATCCGAATGTTGCTAGTCAGTACGGCATCCGTAGCATTCCCACATTAATGATTTTTAAGGGTGGACAAAAAGTGGATATGGTGGTCGGCGCTGTGCCTAAAACTACATTAGCTTCTACTCTCGAAAAGCATCTTTGAAACTCAATCGGCAATAAAATCCTCTTGAGTTATCCATTTTGTTCTAACTTTAAGTTAATTTTCATAAACAAGTTTGAGAGGCACGAATTTGTCGTCTATCAAACTTGTTTACATTTGTATACATTTTCCGATTCCGAATATTTTTAGGAGTTTTCTAGCTCAAAAACAACTCCCTAATTCCTGTACTACCAATTTCCACTGCTAGCGCCGCCAACAGAAAACCCAAAAGTTGAGTCACAATTACTCCACCTTCTGCACCAATCCACTGGTCAATCAGATTTGCTAAACGCAAAATCAACCAAGTGATAAACATTGCGCCTACGATACCCACCGCCACAGCAATATGTGGACTCTGTGATTTTGACATCAGCAACATCACCGTTGTCAAAGTCCCCGGCCCCGCTAGCAGCGGTAAAGCTAGTGGAGTAATTGCGACATCGCGTCCTTCTTCAATAATCGGCTGATCTAATTCTCCCCGCAGCATTTGCAAAGCAATTAACAGCAACAATAGTCCTCCTGCTATTCGCAAAGAGCCGATACTGATTTCCAAGTAATTTAAAATTATTTGCCCTGCAAAGGCAAATAGCAAAAGAACTGCGATCGCAATGATAATTGCTTTATCTATAACTTTGTTTCTTTGGTCTGGCATCATGCCCTTAGTCAAAACTAAAACAATCGGTATATTGCCCACAGCATCCGCCAAGACAAACACAGCGATAAATGTTTGAATGAGAATAGGAATATCCACAGTAGACAGCTTTATATCAAGGTTTGATCACAACCTAATCTTTATCTTGCTCAGTTTGCTAGAACCCAGAGGAAGATTAAGATCAGTAATAAAACCAGTGTGTTAAAGAAAAGCAATGCTGACGCATTTCTAATTAAATTCCACAAATGTTGAAGTAGCGATATATTTTGATAATCTCTTTTCCATAAATCAACTGTTTGTTGTTGAATCTATGAAGTCTTATTTAGCCGCCGCTATTCAATTGACCAGTGTAGCCGATCTACACAAAAATTTGGCACAGGCAGAAGAATTAATAGAGCTTGCCGTGCGTCAAGGTGCTGAATTGGTAGGTTTGCCAGAAAACTTTTCCTATATGGGAGAAGAAAAAGATAAACTCGCACAAGGTGATGCGATCGCTCTTGAAAGTGAAAAATTTCTCAAAAAAATGGCTCAACGCTTTCAAATTACCATCTTGGGCGGCAGCTTTCCAGTTCCGGTAGATAATACAGGCAAAGTTTATAACACAACTCTACTCATCGACCCCAGCGGTCAAGAACTTTCCCGCTACTACAAAGTACACCTATTTGATGTTGATGTCCCCGACGGCAACACCTATCGCGAATCCAGCACAGTTGTGGCTGGTACGCAACTACCCCCCGTCCATTTTTCAGAAAAGCTCGGTAATTTAGGGCTTTCTATTTGTTATGATGTCCGATTCCCAGAACTGTATCGTCATCTGGCAGAAAAGGGAGCCGATGTTATCTTTATTCCCGCCGCTTTTACCGCTTTTACAGGTAAAGACCACTGGCAAGTACTACTACAAGCCAGAGCCATCGAAAATACTGCCTACGTCATTGCTCCCGCCCAAACGGGGAATAACTACGCCCGTCGTCTAACCCACGGTCACGCGGTCATTATCGACCCTTGGGGTGTAATTTTAGCCGATGCTGGAGAAAAACCGGGAATTGCGATCGCAGAAATCAAGCCCACTAGGCTCGAACAAGTCCGGCGTCAAATGCCCTCTTTACAACATCGGGTGTTCTAGGTACTGGGAACTGGAGAAGAAGCAAGGGAGCAGGGAGCAAGGGAGAAAAGTTTTCCCCTCTGCCTCTTTTTAACAGCCAATGCCCAATTCCCAAACCTGAATGAATAAAATAAAAAACCGGGTAAACACCCGGTTTCTGACAACATTAAAACCCTCAGTTTTTGAGGAGCATAGCAGTAATGTCCCCCTATTTATTTGTTGTCAAAATTAAACTTTAGCAGCTGATTTGGTAACAACGTTAAGTTCACCTTTAGCATACTTAGCAGCAAAATCTTCCAAAGAAATTTGCTTAATCTTGCTAGCGTTGCCAGCTGTGCCAAATTGCTGATAGCGTTCAGCACAAACCTTCTGCATATATGTAATAGAAGGCTTGAGGAAGTGACGAGGGTCAAACTCCTCTGGTTTTTTAGCCAAAGCTTCACGTACAGCAGCAGTAATAGCCAAACGGTTGTCGGTGTCGATGTTTACTTTACGTACACCACTCTTGATGCCTTTTTGGATTTCTTCTACAGGTACACCGTAGGTTTCAGGAATTGCACCACCATATTGGTTAATCAGTGCAAGCAAATCTTCAGGTACAGAAGAAGAACCGTGCATTACCAAGTGGGTGTTAGGCAGACGGCGGTGAATTTCTTCAATGCGACTGATAGCCAAAATTTCGCCAGTCGGCTTGCGGGTAAACTTGTAAGCACCGTGACTTGTGCCAATGGCAACAGCTAAAGCATCTACTTGAGTTGCTTCTACGAAGTCAACAGCTTCATCGGGGTCGGTTAGCAATTGGGAATGGTCTAGTGTACCTTCAAACCCGTGACCATCTTCAGCTTCACCAGCACCAGTTTCTAGAGAACCCAAGCAACCAAGTTCACCTTCAACACTGACACCCAGAGCATGAGCTACATTTACAACTTCGCGGGTAACACTAACGTTGTACTCGAAGCTAGCGGGGGTCTTAGCATCAGCTTCTAAAGAACCATCCATCATCACGCTGGTGAAGTTGTTCTTAATTGCTGAGTAGCAGGTAGCAGGTGCATTCCCATGATCTTGGTGCATGACAATGGGAATGTGAGGATAGGTTTCTACCGCTGCCAAAATCAGGTGGCGAAGGAAGTTTTCTCCTGCATAATTACGAGCGCCACGTGAAGCTTGTAAAATTACGGGGCTATCTGTCTCGACAGCAGCCTTCAGGATCGCCTGAATTTGCTCCAAATTGTTAACGTTGAAAGCTGGGATGCCGTAACCGTTTTCGGCTGCGTGATCCAACAGCAGCCGCAGTGGTACAAGCGCCATAGATAGTCCTCCTAATGTGGTTGTCAGCTAGTCTGTGTGAAAGAAGCGTAATAATTACGCTAAATCTTAAGAGTTTTTTCAACTTATAGGAAATTATAACTAGTGTCGTGTGTCTATGTTGAAAAAGTTTACGCCATCGCTCATAAACATGCCCTATACTTCACCTATTCTACTGTATGGTAAGCTACCCTACGTTTAAAGGCTTTGGTAGCTCTGTATCCTAGATTGCTGACTAAAGGTGAGCGCATACGACAGTTGGGAACGCTTTTCTGCCAGACGCTACGCGATCGCATTTCCTAAATGAACGATCAAAGATCGCCTTTTCTAAGTCTTCAAATTCAGTAGACCGAAAAGTTCTGTACTAAAGTAAAATTAGATACCTAAATTTATAAAACATTGTTTATACAGTTATGTAGAATCGGGATCTCAATCACAAACTCGGTTTCCCGATCGGGTATGGAATGGCACTGCAATGAGCCATTATGCTTTTCAGTAACAATCTGGTAGCTAATCGACAACCCCAATCCAGTCCCCTTGCCAACTGGCTTAGTGGTAAAGAATGGGTCAAACAATCGTTCTTGAGCGAATTTTGGGATACCTTGACCGTTATCTACAATCCGAATCTGTACCAAATGTGAATCAAGCATCTTAGTACAAATCAGAATTTGACTGGGCTGTTGCTCAATCTCGCTAAATGTACGCTGTAGGTCTCGTTCTTCAAGGGCATCGATTGCATTACAAATGATATTCATAAATACCTGGTTCAGTTGAGAAGCTTTGCACTCAACCAATGGTAGGTTGCCATAATTTTTAACCACTTTAATTTCCTGGTCAAACTTGCCTTTTAGGCGATGCTGCAAAATCATCAGCGTATTATCAATGCCCTCATGGATGTTGACCTGCTTGATCTCAGCTTCGTCCATACGGGAGAAGTTCCGTAAAGAGTGGACAATCGTTTGAATCCGCACTGCTCCAACTTCCATTGAGGAAAGTAACTTGGGCAAATCTTCTAGCAGGAAATCTAGGTCGATCTCCTCACTTTCATACTGGATTTCCGCCACTGGTCTGGGATAATGCTTTTGATACAACCGCAGCAGTCTTAATAGGTCTTGAGTATAGTCATTGGCAGGCTTGAGGTTGGCATAGATAAAGTTCACTGGGTTATTAATTTCATGCGCTACCCCAGCGACTAACTGCCCTAAACTAGACATTTTCTCATTTTGCACTAGCTGAGTTTGCGTTCGCTTCAGTTCAAGTAAGGTAGTTTCCAACTCAGTTGCTTTTTGACGCAGCTGAACTTCTGACTCTTGCAAAGCTTTTTCGATTTGTTTACGAGTACTGATATCACGAGCAATTTTGGAGACACCAATGATTGTACCTGTCGAATTTTTAATCGGAGAAATTGTCAACGAGATATCAATCAGTGTCCCATCTTTGTGTTGACGCACGGTTTCAAAGTGTTCAACTCGTTCTCCTTGTCTCAATTTCTGAATAATTTGGGCTTCCTCGTTGATCCGATCGGCAGGAAAAAGTATTGTTCCATGTTGACCAAGTACTTCTTTTCCTTTATAGCCAAATATTCTTTCTGCACCAAGATTCCAGCTAACAATCACTCCATCTAAGGTTTTGCTGATAATGGCATCCTCAGAGGACTCCACAATTGCCGCTAGGCGAAACAAAGCTTCTTCAGCTTGCTCGCTTGTCAAATTTTCCATATTAATTTACTTCCTAAATTAATAGATAAAGGGCATAGCCAAATTCTTGACTATTGTGTGTTCCAAATACTCTTTTTTTAGTTTTATAAAAGGAAAAAAGTCAGCTTTACACAACTTTAATTAGTATTCCCTTAAGTATTAAATAATTAACATTTAAGTTTTTATAACTTACGTTTTATACGTATGTACTATATAAAATTTAAGCTTTTGAGCCATATTTAACAGCCAACACTCAAAATTCGCCTGTATCTGTTACTTCCAATTTAAAAGCTCAAATTCAGTTATTTACCTTTAGCCCACACTAAAGTAACCGTAAAATCACTGAAATAGGTGGACAACTTAGTTAATTTCGATTAATCTGTAATCTTTCTTCCATCTTCAGCAAAAAGCGATGTCTACGACGGGCTACGCCTACGCTCATCCAAAAATTTTTTATTCCCCAGAGCGATCGCATTCACAATTTTTTTGATAGCGGTAGAGCTAGCCTCGACTTTTATCCTCAAAGACTTAGCAAGCATTTTTTCCTTGAATATGGGTCGCCCGGGATTCGAACCCGGAACTAATCGGTTAAAAGCCGAGTACTCTACCGTTGAGTTAGCGACCCTTTCGCTGCATTTCGCAACTTTGCAATCATAGCATATATATCTGTAGATTTGTAAAGGAGTTTAGAAAAAATTGGCAGTCAACCTTATAGATGCTGTATGGCTAGCTCCTGGTGCTAACACAGTCAGGTTATCACCAGTATTTAGAGAGTTACGAGTGGCACTCCACGGTTCTAGACAGTAGAATTCTTTGCCTTTGACTGTCCAAAATACCAGGTAGGTAGAGAAATCATCATAATCCAAGGTGAGTTTTAACTTCCGGCTGCGATCTATCGCGGTGGCTGATTGACTCGTTAACTGTTCAAAGGCAAAATCAATTTCATCACGGCTAAAGTCAAAATTGCCGTCAAAAGATTGAATTTCCTTAGTTTGATTATCTTGATACTGCTTAGAAGGAATTTCAAGCTCTAACTGAGTTTTATCACCACACAGAAAGTAGGGATGGAAACCAGCCGAAAAGGGCATTGGTGTAGATGATAAGTTTTTATACTGCTGGCGGACTTCTAGGGTCTTACCTTGAAGTTCGTAAGTGAAAGCCAGTTGAAAATCAAAAGGATAAACAGCCTTGGTTTGCTCATTGCTATTCAGAACTACAGTCAGACTAGCTTGATCTTTAGTTTTTTGTTCTGTTGCTGACCACGGCAATTCACGAGCAAAACCGTGTTGCTTGAGAGTATATTTTTGACCGTTATAAATGTAAGTATTATCTGGTAGATTGCCACAAATAGGAAACAAAATTGGATTTCCACCTCTGACACTCAACTCAGCATGAGTAAAGCGTTCAGTGTCTAAGTAGAAAATTTCTTGCCCTTGAATGCGCCAACGGGTGATGATACCGCCGCGTTCGGGTACGACTTCCAATTGAGAACCAGCGGCTTCATCAGAAAGAATGTAGGTCTTGTACTGTTGCTGTTGAACTGCAATGCTAAACACAAATTTTAGTCCTGGGTAAAGTGGAGTGCTGAGTCCTGAGCAGAATAAAAAGTACTCAGCACTGTTTATTCGTCTTCTGCAAACACGAAACGATATAACTCGCTGGGGTCTGGTTCAGGGCTGCTTTCAGCGAATTTAACTGCCTCGTCAATTACATCCTGAATTTTACGGTCAATAGCTTTGATTTCTCCCTCATCCGCCAGATTTTGCTCCACCAAATAAGCTGCCAACTTCTTAATTGGGTCACGGGCGAACCAAAATTCTTTCTCAGCTTTGCTCCGCATTTCATCTGGGTCAGCCAAGGAGTGACCCCGGAAGCGGTAGGTAAGTGCCTCAATTAATGTTGGTCCCTCACCTGCACGGGCACGGGCTACAGCTTCTTGGGCCACGGCTCGGACTGCTAGTACATCCATGCCATCGACTTCCACGCCCACCATGTTAAATACACTGGCTTTTTTATAAATCTCTGGCTGGGAAGTTGCTCGCTCGTGAGACATCCCAATGGCCCACTTATTATTTTCGACTACAAACAGAATTGGCAGTTTCCATAGGGCTGCCATATTTAGCGTCTCGAAAAATTGACCGTTGTTAGCTGCACCGTCGCCAAAAAAGCAAGCTGTCACTTGGTCAGCATTTTTATCTCCTAGCACTTCGCGGCGGTATTTGGTTTGAAAAGCCGCTCCAGCTGCTACAGGAATTCCCTCAGCTACAAAAGCATAGCCACCCAGCAAGCGATGTTCTGCAGAAAACATGTGCATGGAACCACCGCGCCCTTTGCTGCAACCTGTGGCTTTGCCAAATAATTCTGCCATTACCTCTTTTGCTGGTACACCCGCACTCAGAGCATGAACGTGGTCGCGGTAGGTACTACAAACGAAATCTTCACCCGGTCGCATTGACTGTACAACACCACTGCAAACGGCTTCTTGACCGTTGTACAAATGGACAAAACCAAACATCTTGCCCCTGTAGTACATTTCAGCGCACTTGTCTTCAAACAAGCGTCCTAATACCATGTCCTCATACAACCGTAACCCTTCTTCCTTAGTAATTTGCGTAGTAGCAGGATTAAAAGTGGGTAAAGTACGCTCTTGAACCATTATTTTTGAGTATCCCTGTTGTACAACTTAAAGTTACAGTCTTAAATAAGTTGGTCTGATAACACCTCAGCTTTTAACAGGCTAGCGTTTGTAAGACTCAACAATCAAACTTTATTTATGCACCAAAAAAGGGTCTTAGGGAATAGCTGAATTTTTAATTTTTGATTTATTAACTTTTCAGCTCATACCCCGTGAGGATTTGACTCTAACGGCAATATCTGCCGCTTTAGGTTTTCTCTCTCACTATTCCCCTTCACAGACTAGCAATCAAGATAGACTAGTTTCTGCATATCCATTAACAATTTAAAAAAAAGGAGGCAAAAATCTATAATACCCAAATAGGTAATTGTAATTAAGGGTAAATTATGATATGATTTTTTTTCTAGTTATCAGGGTAAATCGCCAGTAGTGGTATTTTTGTTACTACATAGTGCGAAAATCCCAAAAAAATCAATCATCAATAGATTCTTTCAACCACAACATTTATGCCGTGATTAAAAGCGGTAGTTGTGGTTTGTGGTATCGAAGGCTGATAATAGTCGTGTTAAACAAAAATACTAAGAATTAAAACAAACAATTGAGGCTTTCTAGGCGAAAGCAAAAAATTAGTACTAGAATGTGACTCAAAATTTCGGGAAGGTACAAAACAAGTTGTTGCAATATACACTTGTAGAGTGAGTTCTAGACGGCATTTTTATGGCACGGTTTTACGGCCTGGAACGCTCTAGGTGAATTATGTTGATCACGGTGCAGGGGAAGTAGGCTGTGCGAATTCCGCTAGATTACTACCGAATTTTAGGACTACCGTTAGCGGCAAGTGATGAACAATTGCGACAGGCATACAGCGATCGCATTGTACAATTGCCGCGACGTGAGTATTCTCAGGCAGCAATTTCTTCTCGTAAACAACTCATAGAAGAAGCTTACGTGGTTTTATCAGATCCAAAACAACGCAGTACCTACGATCAGCTTTATCTTGCCCACGCCTATGACCCTGATAACCTTGCTGCTGCCGCAGTAGCACTGGAAAATCGTCCAGAAAGCACCAAAAGGGGTATTGACACCCAGAGTCTGGGTATCGAAATTAACCAAGACGAATTAGTTGGCGCTTTATTAATTTTGCAAGAGTTGGGGGAATACGAACTTGTACTGAAACTAGGTCGTCCGTACCTAGTAAATAAAAATGGTGCTACAAGTGCAAGAAAGAGCAATAATTTAGCAGACGAAGAAATACATGAAAGTGCTGAACATCCAGATGTTGTTCTCACTGTTGCCCTTGCTTGTCTAGAATTAGGTCGCGAACAGTGGCAACAAGGTCACTATGAAAATGCTGCCATATCTCTAGAAACTGGTCAAGAACTACTAGTACGCGAAGGGTTGTTCGCCAGTGTCCAGGCGGAAATTCAGGCTGATCTTTACAAATTGCGACCATATCGAATTTTGGAGTTACTAGCACTACCTCAAGAAAAGACTGCCGAACGAAGCCAAGGTTTGGAATTATTGCAAAACCTCTTGGAAGATCGTGGCGGGATTGATGGCACGAACAATGATGACTCTGGTCTAAATATAGATGACTTTCTGCGATTTATCCAGCAGTTACGCAACCACTTAACAGTCGCCGAGCAGCACAAGTTATTTGAAGCCCAAAGCAAACGTCCTTCTGCTGTTGCCACTTACTTGGCTGTTTATGCCTTGATAGCGCGGGGATTTGCTCAACGGCAACCTGCTTTAATTCGTCAAGCAAGGCAAATGCTCATACGTCTGGGCAAGCGCCAAGATGTACATTTAGAACAGTCTCTATGTGCGTTACTTTTGGGACAAACTGAAGAAGCAACTCGTGTTTTAGAACTTAGTCAGGAGTACGAAGCTTTAGCTTTTATTAGAGAAAAATCTCAAGACTCTCCAGATTTGTTACCGGGGCTGTGTCTATATGCAGAACAGTGGTTGCAACACGAAGTATTTCCCCATTTTCGAGATTTAGCAAACCAGCAAGCTTTTTTAAAAGATTACTTTGCTAACCAACAGGTACAAGCTTATTTAGAAGCACTGCCAACGGATGCAGAAACAACTAATGAGTGGGCTGTAATTAACCCCCAAAATTTTCCCCAGCCGCAGACAAATAATTCGCCTTTACCTAAGAATTCAAATAGGACTCCAAGGCAATTTAACCATAGCAGAACACCAGATCTAGATTTGCCAGACACACCAGAATATTCAAACTTCTCACCATCTATGTGGAATTCATCTGGAAGCGTAAAATCAGAGGTTCCTGCTGCTGAACGGACGAGCAGAGGCACTAAGGAGCATTTGAACGGTTCAGCTAAAAGTGCTACACCTGCTCATAACCAAAAGCGTCGGCGGAGAAAACCTACTCCATCTACTATCCGAGAGCGTGTGCCAGATAATCGTCCTCATTCTCGTCGTCCTCGGCGGCGGCGAACTTTTGCTAACACAATTGAAGGGAAAACACGGCTGGTATGGAGAGTGTTTATTTCTTTGGTGAGTCTATTAGTTTTCTGGGTGTTAGCCACAACAACTTTTGGATGGTTAAAAAATCTGTTTTTTCCTAAACGACCTGCACCTGTTTCACAGTTGTTTGTACAAATAAATCAACCACCAATATCTATTCCTGATCCAAATAGTAAACCACAAGGACTAGATGGCCCTTTAACAGATGCAGCGGCAGAGGAAATCATTCGCACTTGGCTATCTACTAAAGCCGAAGCTTTAGGGCCGAATTATGAGATTAATAATTTAGAGCAGATTTTAACTGGTTCAGCTTTGTCTCAATGGCGGGTGATTGCTCAACAGGCTAGGTCTGACAACCGCTATCGCAAGTACGACCATAGCGTAAAGGTGGAATCTGTAGAGAAAATTGATTTATTTGCAGATCGTGCCGCAGTCGTAGCTAAGGTGAAGGAAGCGACGCAGTTATATGAAAATGGTCAGTATAAAAACTCTTCTAATGAGAATTTGCGAGTTCGGTACGATTTGATTCGAGAACGAGGTAAATGGCGTATTCAGAGTACATCTGTTGTGAATCAGATAATTAGATAAGTTGAAGTTTTTTGGTGATGTCTACGACAGGGTAAGGATGATTCCGCCAATTACTAAACCAATAAGTTGAGAACGGGCTAGTTCTGGGTGTAGTCTTAACAGTAGCCTGGAGCCGATGACATCTCCACGCTGCAAAGTGCAGCTCTCGTTAATTCTGGCAGCGGCATATAGGCACACGCTAAATAAAGCGCGATCGCGCTCAAGAGCAGGTTAATCTGGGGCTGAATGCTTTACTGTCAGTACCATTTGCTAATGACTATAACAGCCTACATCCGTGACAGAACAGCAACCTTGGATAGCTTGTCTTTATCCAGCCCTTGGAGTTCATTCAGATGTAGCCAGCCTTCTTTAACTAATCCAGCAAAGACAAACAGCAGAACCGAGTATTGGTAGTCATACTTACCCTCAATTTCATGCCTTTTAGCACTCAAGAAATCGTGTAACTGCCAGAGTTCACCCAAGTCCACAAGCGTACTTGCCTGCTTTTGAACTTGTTTAAGTAAAGCCTCAATTTCTCGTTCGTAGGCCTTATCAAAGGCAGTTCGAGCTATCTTCTTCTCAATGTCCGTCCATTCAGCTTCACTTGCTTGCATGATTCAACCTGAAATTTCTGCGATAGTTATTTGGTTAAGATTGTTCCGTTTGCCCAGATTAATTGAGCGCTATAGGTTAAGAAAGCGCTCAGTATGAGCATCGGCGATTTACTTGTCTCTTGCGTCTGTTTAGTAGTTCACCAACCCCGAAATAACGCCTGTATGTAAGTTGGATAAAGGGGAAAGGAAATAAATCTTTCCCCCTTTGCCAATAGTTCACTTTCGTTAACGAAAGTGAACTACTAGCGAACTAGGTTCAAAAGTTCTTTGGGAGAAGCTAATAAGTCAATGGCTACGAAAAAGATATTACCTTGCGGGTTGAGCAAGAATCGCCAAGCCATATTCATGCCTACTGCTGCACCAAACCAAGGGGTTTGAACCTTGCCTGTCACTTTCACCTGAGTATAGCCATCGTCTGTAGGTTCAGCGACACCGCGTTCTGGAAGCAAACTCAGGTTCTGGCATTCTTCCCGGAAGAACCGCAAGATCGCATCTTTGCCCACGATCGGTCTCTGGAAGGGAGGCTGCAAAGCACCGTCTGCCACGAACAGTTTGATCAGCTCATCAAAGTCATTTGCATTCAATAGGTTCATGTAACTCAACACGGTTGGGTTGTCGATATCTTGAATGGTGACTTGAGTGCGTTCTTGCATTTGTTTGGGCGCGACCACAGGTTCAGAAATTCTGGTGTAGCCGCCTAGTTTACTTGCATCAAACCCCATGTCCACAACGGAGTTCCGCAACACGGTAATCTGTTGTCCTTGATCCAAGCCTTTGAGAGTTGACAATACAGCATTAGCGTTAGCTGATAGCTTATAGCCAGCTGGAATTGGCGCGACAATTCCTTGCTCCATCCATTCTCCAAGCTGATTCCAGAAACCTAACTTAATATTAGGCGACCAAGTAGCATAGGTACGGCAAATGGTTGTATCTGCATGGTTTGCCAGATCGCACATCACCTGAGTTTGCTCAGGAAATGTCATTTGCTTGATTTGCTTCAGGGTTCCTTCTGCAAACTGCATACTGGCTGCGCCAGGAGCCGCAACCGTCACGGTCTTACCCATCTCCAAGAAAGCGAACCATGTCCATGCAAGTTGATCTTCGGCGCTAAGTTGGTTGAATCGAGCAGTTAGAGCTGGCACGGCATCAGCCGACAGTGTATTGGGGAAAATGCCACGAGCGGATTCGATAGTAATTGCCATACAGAGGATTACCTCACTAAGTTTTTAACTGACACAATGTGGAGCAAGACACATAGCTTACAGTTCTGCTCCTCAATCAAAATATCACAAATATTTACAAAATTTAAAATATGTTTACATAAACTAGTGCAACTTACTTCCGTTGTCAGCTGTTATACCGCGTCGGGAATCGCGCCAGTTAGAGTTGATTCTTTAATTCGCTTGGAATGTTACAAATCGCCCCAATCAAAATTTAGGAACCGCCCAGCATTCAGCTTGGTATATTTTTCAGTGTGTTTGATATCGCGGTGTCCCAGAAAGTCTTGAATTTCTCTAGTGTTATAACCCTGATTCACCAGATAGTAACCGCAAGCATGCGCATCATGTGACAGTGAACTTTGATATCAAGCCCTGCCTGCGCTGCCAGTCGCCCAATCAGTTTTCGCGCTGCATCAGTAGACATTACCTCACCGCGCTCGGAAACGAAAATGTATTTGCTATCAGGTAGCATCTCTCTAAGTTCTTTAAGCAAAACCAATTCATCATCTCTCAAGGGATGCACCCCAGAGTCACTGCCCTTTTCCCTGGTGATGAAAATCTGACGTTCGGCCCACATCAGTGCATCCCAGCGCAAACCGCATTTAGATCCTACAGCTTCTCCTACCCTCAGACCGTGGCGAAACATGATCAGCATCAGTGTATAATCACGATGAGAATAACGAGCTTTGCGTTATAGTACAGCCAGCGTTATTCCCCAGAACTTTCCAACACCCCTAACAAACTCTTCAACATCAAATAAGCAGAAGTCCCTCCTGGATCTGGATGTCCGATACTCCGTTCTCCCAGGTAGCTAGCTCGTCCCTTTCTCGCCTGCATCGGTATAGTTTCTTGCAACCCCCTTTGGGCTGCTACTACAGCCTGTTGCATAGCTTCCACCGTCCCCTTACTTTCTTCTACAGCTTGCCCAAAAGCGGCTACAGATGGAGACAGTACATCCACCATCGTTTTGTCTCCTAGTTGCGCTTTACCACGTTGCAGCACGCCGTCTAATCCTGCTTGAAGCATTCCTAAAACATTTTGGTCTGTTAATTCTTCCTTACCAACTACTGCTGTACTGGCTCGCAAAAACCAAGTGCCATAAAGGGGGCCACTAGCACCGCCAATAGAAGAAATTAAAGTCATACTCACAGCTTTAAGAATGCTGCTGATGTCCTTGTCTATAAGAGTTGATAACTGAGCGCTTACTTTTTTGAAGCCACGATCCATATTGATCCCGTGGTCAGCATCTCCGATCGCAGCATCTAATTCTGTCAAATATGCTTTATTCTGCTCTATCTCGGTTGCATAAGCCTGCAACCATTGTAATATCTGCGCTTGAGTCACCATATCAACATAATTCGTAATTCATAATTATGAAATTCCCCAACGCCAACTTGGCGTTTTTACTGGTGCATCCCATAGCCGGATCATCTCATCATCTAATTTCAACAAGGTAATAGAGCAACCTTGCATTTCTAGAGATGTGATGTAAGGGCCTATCAAGTTTCGCACAATTTGCAATTCTTGCTGTTCGCAGATTTGGGCGAGTTTGCGATAAACAATATACAGCTCAGAAATCGGAGTTCCACCCATACTATTGACAAAAGCTAATAAGCGATCGCCTTTGGCAAATGGTAGACTTGTTAACTCTACATCTACCCATTCTCCTTTATCTTCATCCCACTCTCGTAGTGTGCGGCTGTATGCTGCATCCTCAATAAGCGATCGCGTCAAAATTTCGGTAATCTCATCTACTGATTTGATAGCTGTACGTTCTGTTCCTGGCTCACCGTGGATACCGATACCTAATTCAATTTCGCGATCGCTCAATTCAAATGTCGGCGTTCCATTCGCGGGCACTGTACAAGATGTTAGAGCAATTCCCATACTCCGCCCATTCAGATTTACTCGGCGACACAAATTTGCTATCTGTGGCAAATCATACCCAGCCTCAGCCGCCGCACCACAAATTTTTTCTGCCAGTATTGTTGTTCCCACACCTCGGCGTCCTTGGGTATAAAGGCTATCTTTCACTGCTACATCGTCATCAATCAAAATATTTAGCGATCGAATGCCTTCACTACGGGCTAACTCCGTTGCCATCTCAAAGTTCATCACATCGCCACTGTAATTTTTGACGATATAAAGGATACCAGAGCCTCCATCTACTTGCTTGGCTGCTTCTAGCATTTGGTCAGGAGTCGGTGAAGTGAAAACCTCACCAGGACAAGCTGCATCCAGCATTCCTTTACCCACGAAGCCAGCGTGCATTGGTTCATGTCCACTGCCACCACCTGAAATAATTGCTACTTTACCCGGAATAGGTGCATTGGCTCGATAGACAAAGCCGGGATTGTAGTTCAGTTTCATTAAATCGGAATGAGCCGCCGCCATACCTTCTAGACTTTCTTGCACAAAGTCTTCCGGCTTGTTAATCAGCTTTTTCATAATCCGTGTTTGCTTAAAAGGTTGCTAAAACCCAGGTTATAGCGATCGCTGGTTTGTATGCAATACAGTCTGACCTCTCTAAATCTCTCTCCTTTTAGGAGAGAGATTTAGAATTTTCCCCCTTCCCGCCACGGGTTGGGGGTTGGGGGGTTAGGTTTTCGTGGGTTTTGCCATATAATCTCATAATTATGAATTATTTGGTCAATTCAAAGATTCCATCAACTCAATACACTTGTGCATCTGCTGGTGCATGGTTTCCCGATCAGCATGAAACCTTCGTCCATGACCTGGTAGCACCCACTCAAAAGAGTAATTAGCCAAGTTACGCATTGATTTAGTTTGTTCTGACCAAGAATACCAGCAAGCACCGTGGAATGCAGTCAGTTGGTGCAAGCTTTCTGACCAAGCGAGATGATCGCCAGTGAAGAGGAACTTATTTTTGTAGAGTAGGACGGTTTGTCCTTTGGTGTGACCGGGAACTGGGATAATTAATAAATCTGGAGTCAAAGTGAATGGTTCGGAACCAGTTAGCTGTATTTCTACATTGCGAGTATCAGCAGTAATATCATCAGTGTGGAGAATGCGATCGCACTGAAAATGCTCGGCAAACTTTTGATGATCTGCCACATCATCCTTATGAGTTAGGTACATATAACAAATTGGCCCCAGTTTTTCCAACCGCTTGACTAAAGGCGGCGTAAACCGGGGAGAATCCACTAAAATATTACCTTCTGGAAGTTTAATTAAATAGCTAGCAGCACCGTAAGATTTTTCAGAATGATAGCCGCAGTAGTAAACATTTTCCGCTACTAATATTGGAAACTGTTGTTGAGCAACTTTGATATCTTTTGGCTTTTCAACTGTGCCAATAGAACTAGTAGGACAAGCTAAAAGTGCTTCAAGTGCTGCTAATCTTTCAGCCTCATTCGTTGGTTGATGATAAACAGCCGACTGTTCATCTACATCATAAAATACTTCAGGAGCCATCCAGCGACAGGTATCACAATCAATACAGGTACTATCTACATAAAAATCGCCGTTGACATTTTGGGGACGACGCTGATTTAAATGAGCCATATTAATCCTTTTGCTTCCAGGCGCTTACTGGGGAGCGATAAACTTTATATCACTACGTTAGCAAAAGTAACTTGAGACTGTAGCCGCCACTAGTGAGAGCTTTTGAGTATGCTTTGAGGATGAATGTGATATTTTAGTTGGCTTTGCCTTTTGTTGACCAAATGGCTATTGTGATTACAAGGGCAAAAGCAAAAAGATTGGAAGGTTCGGGCACAGATTTGAAACCATCATAAAAGAAACCTGTTACAAGAGGTCCATACTTTTGAGAATCAATAGGAGTTAAATCTGGACTGGTAATAAATTGAATTGTGAAACGCTTTCCATTCGAGATTGTTCCTCCTGTTAAATCTAGTCTAGGGACAAGAGCACCTGCAAAAGCTAAATCAGGAGCAATAGCAATATTTGAAAAAATGTTAGATATGCCGATTTTACCATCTTTATTTACATCTCCCCAGAATACATCATCTGTGACTAAATCAAATTGTGTTAACAATAATAGGGATAATTTATTTATTGTGTACCCTGTATCATTTAACAAATTCTCTTGATTCCCAGCATCAGGAGCATTACTTCCGAAGATATCTTTCAATGGTTGAAAATTTGCTCCCAGTATTTCTCCATTAGGAAAGTTTTTATTAGGTGTAGTAATAATTGGCTCTACCAATATAGCAGAATAAGCTGGAGTAGACAAAAGAAAAAGACTTCCTAAAAAACCTGAACTTAATATTGATATATTTGTAAATTTCATAAGTTTCCTTCCAAAAGTATTTAGAATCTATTAGAATCCTAAGTGGCTGATACTGCTCATTTTATATTTGTATTTATTTTTTCTTATAAAGAATATTAAATATTACCTTTTTGTACTATTTTACAATAATTATTTAATATTAATATTTAATCTAGAAATCTATTGTATTTTAATCTGCATCGCCACGTTGTTAGTTACTAAAATTTTATTATGATATTTTTATAAAAATGTTTAATTTTATACTAAATGATATATTTATTTTTAGCATTTTAAGGGGATAAAATAAACAGGTTGTCATAAAAATATTTATCTTTTAAAACAAATATTAAAAAAATATAATTTAAAGTAAAAATACTAGTTTTTGCTTTAAATTATACTGAAAGTAGTTCTCCAAGCTACCAATTCAAATCTGGAGTTTAATCTATTATGAATCAGCAAGCTTTAACAAGTTTTAACTGTGATGCAGTGAAGGACATTAGTGATGAAGTAGGTGCTACCTATAGTGGTGGACTAGCTAGCATACACTGGAAGTGGTGACCCAGACGTATTTTTGTTTCAGGATAATGGATTTGCTGGAAAGGGATTAAGTGTTAATGCAACTACAGGTGATGGTCTTAGTGATTTGAGAATCTATGGCTTCAACGATAAAACCTCATCGATTTCAATTATAAGAGGGCGATGGACGTTTTACAGAGATATAAACTTCAATGGTCCATTAGTTACTCTCACCAGAGGAAGGTACTCTTCTCCAGGAGCAGCACACATTCCAAATGATACAGTGTCTTCTTTACTACGTGTAGCTCCTTAGAGGATGTTTGAAAAGTCTTGTTGTCGGTATCAAAAGTTTTAGATCCCCCTAAATTCCCCGATAAATTGGGGGACTTTGATTCCGGTTTCCCCATTTTTAAGGGGGGTTAGGGGGGATCAACAAGATGGCTAAAATTATAGCCAACCACTTTTCAAACATCCTCTTAAACTGAAGGATTTGTGTTTACAAAACCATCTGTCTTCAAGTAAAAACTTTTGAGTAGTTAAATGTTCTCATTCCGAACCTTCCTGCTTATAGGAAGGTTCGGTTTCAATTCTGGTAAAATTGGCACACTTAACGCCATACTGAGAGAAGTTGCTGCTTATGGTGGTTTAACTCGTGACGAATTACTTGCATTGCTTTTTGCATACCTATTAAATATCGATAAATAGGTAAGTGTAATTAATAGACCTCTTACATAAATGTTTAAATTGTCATGTTAAGCGGAGCGAAACAGATGGTGAAATTCTTCTCTCCACGGCGCTCTGCTCAGAATGACATTCCTGATTTTTTGACTTTTGCAAGAGGTCTAATGTTTAATAAATTTACTTATGCCTGAAAGTTTACTTACGATCGCAAATTCGCCAAACTTTAATTATTATGTATATTTTTTAATTTCTAGAAATGCGATCGCGGCCCTTTACCAAACGCGATCACTTGACTAGTTAAAGCTTATACTCGACCTTCACCATCTTTAACAATTTTATCAATAAACTCAGGATAATTATCAAAGTCATCGATTGAATTCAAAGGTGGCATTGTTACCCAATTTCCTTCTGTCTTTGACTTATCCATGTAAGCATAGAAAGCTTCATTATCGTCTTGATGAGCCAGCACATAGACTCGTAATTCTTTGAGGCTCATTTCATTAAAATTTGGTTTCATATTTTAAATGGACATTTACCATCACGCTGAATCGCTATCTCAGTTTCTTCACCAGCTATGATGACTATTTCGCCTGTGCGTTCATCTAAACGTACTAGATAAACAGGTCGATACATCATAGTTAATCTTCGGCAAACAAGAAAGCACTGTAGAGTTTGTTCTGCTGTCGGAATAATCAGTAGTCCTCAATATGTTGTATTTATCAGTCTAAAACTTTAGAAGTAGCGTAACAAGTGTGATGCCTAGGGCGGGCTATGACGCTCGCGGACTTGCTACTGCTACGCTATCGGCGTCGCATCTTTGAGAAACCGGGTTTTTCCCAAACCCGATTTCTTTTGGCTTAAATCCCCAGCTAAGAATTAGCCGATTATGAGATGCAGCTGGTTGCTCACCACACTAATTAGATTATGGGTAACGGGAAGACTATCAACTACCATCCCCAGACACAACAGCATCATGTAGGAGATGGAAAACAGAAACAACTCTTTAGCTACAGCGCGATCCTCTGGATTTTGCAACAAACACCAAGATTTGTGGATAAATAATCCTCCCAGAATTACAGCGATCGCACCATAAAGAATTCCACTTGCACCCAAAGGATAAACCAATAACACGGTTGCAAATACTGTCACCAGCGTATAGTACCAAATCTGCTTCACCGTTGCCGTATCACCTTCAATCACAGGTAGCATTGGTATACCCACCTTTGCGTAATCGTCCCGAATCATCAGAGCTAAAGCCCAGAAATGGGGTGGTGTCCACAAAAAGATGATGGCAAAAATTAACCATGCTGACCAGCTTAAAGTGCCTGTGACAGCAGCCCAACCTACTAACGCCGGAATTGCCCCAGCCGCACCACCAACAACAATATTCTGGGTGGTGTGGCGTTTTAGCCAGTGGGTATAGACCAAAATATAAAAGACGATACCAGAGAAAGCTAGCAGGGCAGCTAACAGATTGGCAAATACTGCCAGGAGTGTAAAGGAAATCGTGGCCAGTGCGATCGCAAAAATTAGAGCATCGCGCGGCTGCACCTTACCCGAAGGTATCGGACGATGGCGCGTCCGCTCCATGTCATAATCAATATCCCGGTCATAGACACAGTTAATTGTCTGGGCACTTGCAGCAGCCAAAGTGCCACCGGTGAGAGTTACTAGCAACAGCAATGGGTCTACTTCTCCCTTAGCAGCAATCCACATACTCCCAGCCGTGGTAATCAAAAGCAACGGAATAATCCGAGGCTTCGTTAGCTGGTAGTAACTTTGAATTACCTGGAAAAATGTTTCGTGGTGGCGAGAGACATTAGTCTCAATCATTTTGGCTCTGGTTCCTTATTTTTCAACAACTTACAGCAGAATTCAGGAGTCAGAATTCAGAAGTAAAACAGGTTTTATACCTGGCTTTGAGACTTAGCTTGTGTACAACACTTTCCTTGAAATCTGCTGTATATGCAGCCCTCACTCAAGCTGGCTCTTTCAGGCAAATGAAAACACAGACGTATCATTCAGTGCTGAGTGCTGAGTTAAGAGTAGAGACGCGATTAATCGCGTCTGTACAAGAGTTAGGAGTTAGGAGTTCTTTTCCTGCTCCCTCATCTCCTCCACTCCCTCTCTACTCAGCACGGGCTAAACGCCCCGCTACTGCTAACGTGACTCACTTAGTGCTGAGTCACGTAGTGATAAAACTGTGAAAACCACCAAAGTACCCAGCAAAGTAGCTCCTATAGCTTGGTGAGAGACGGTGAGAGGCTCGACTTGGAGATGTAATTTGAAGGTGGCGAATCCCAACAAGATTTGTAATGTCAACAACCCACCAGCCATATTTGCCAGTCGCCGTAAGGCTGGATGTAGTGCTGGTGTCCGCCAACAGATAAATACCATTGCCAAGGTTGCCACTGTTGGCGGCACCAAACCAGCAATATGACTGTACATTACAGTACAAAGTTGAGAACCGCCGAGGCATTGGTGTAGCGCCCAGCGAGAGCCTACCAAAGCACCTAACAAACTTTGCAGGTAAACTAGAACAGCAGCAGTTAAACCGACCCAAGGCAACTTACCAACGGTTCCATTCCCCTGATAGGGTGTGAGTGCTGTACCAATAATCAGCAGGGTGGTAAAAAATAACAGCGCCGTTCCTAAATGGGCGGTAACGATATCAAACCGCAACAGTTCGGTAACGGTGAGTCCCCCTAAGATACCTTGGAAGACGATTAGAAACAGGGCAAATGTAGATGCCCAAGGCAGCCAAGAGGGTAAAAAACGACGACGCCACCAGGATAAACCGAAAAGTGCGATCGCGCTTACACCAATTAAAGCCGCATCCAATCTGTGAAACCACTCCAAAAACACTTGGAGATTCATTTGCTTGGCTGGCACGAGTTCGCCATAGCATAAGGGCCAGTCTGGGCAAGCAAGTCCAGCATTCATGACGCGGGTGGCACTGCCTATGGCCATCAAAATTAAGGTGGCTATGCACATTTTCCACACCAAGCGCCGAATCATTTCCTTGGGCTTTTGCTGCTGAAGCGCCGCTTCATTTTGTTGTTGTAGGACAAATTCGCTCATGAACGATACCTTCTGCCCGCTCTTGGTGGATCTCTTAAAATTTTCAATTTTCTTTTAGTGTCCCATCTCCACCCTAGCGTATAGGCTATGGGTTTATAGATTAGCACTCACTTATACTTTGAATCACTCCAGCAAAGTTTTGCCTGAAGCTTTAGGTATTTTTCAAGATGTCAAAAATTGATTAATCACAATTAATTTAAGCATTATAAATTTTTCCTTAAATTTTTTCACTGATTTGCATCTATTTTTGGCGTTGTATGATAATAAACTCCTACTCAAAATTAATGAAATAGCCAAAAAAATTAATAAAAATTTCAGACCTTTGTCCCCGATGTCTGACAGCCTAGACTACCTTAGTAAGTGAGTAGCTTCGAGATAACATAGTAAATTCAATTAAGTAAGCCGTGAAGATTCCAAGTTCCATCTGGACATTACTCATTGGCATCGTGCTAACGCTAGCCAGCTTTTGGTACGGTCAAAATCACGGTCTGTTGCCAGCAGCCGCCACTGATGAAGCCGTCTTGGTGGATGGTCTGTTCAACGCGATGATGATCGTTTCTACAGGTATATTCCTGCTCGTCGAAGGTGTTTTAATTTACTCTGCATTTAAATACCGTCGGCGTGCAGGTGACAATGAAGACGGCCCACCAGTTGAGGGCAATGTACCTTTAGAAATTCTCTGGACGGCGATCCCAGCAATTATCGTTATCGGTATTTCCGTTTACAGCTTTGATGTCTACAACGAAATCGGTGGCTTTGATCCCCATGCTATTCATGAAGCACCGATGAATCAGGAGTCAATGAAAATGCCAGGTCATGGGAGTGCAATGGCTGCAACTTTAAACGATACTCCTCCCAGTACTGAACCGAACCTCAATCAAGAAAAATCTGATGAGGCAATGCAAGATCCAGCTACAGCAGAAGTCCGTAATGCTGACCAAATTCCCCAACTGCGGAATGCCCCAGGTGTAGGTATTGTTGCTCCGACAATTGGGGGAACTCCTGATAAAGCTGGTAAACCAGCAGAATTACAAGTCAACGTCACTGGTCTACAATATGCCTGGATTTTCACTTATCCTGAAACTGGTATAACTACAGGTGAAATGCACGTTCCCATCGGGCGAGAAGTGGAAATCAGTATGACCGCCAACGATGTCATTCATGCCTTCTGGGTGCCAGAGTTCCGCCTGAAACAAGATGCTATTCCTGGTAGGCAAAGCGAGATTCGCTTCACTCCCAAAAAAGCAGGAGATTATACCCTAATATGTGCTGAACTTTGTGGCCCCTACCACGGTGCAATGAGAGCGCCAGTAGTTGTTGAGCCACAAGAAGCCTTTGACAAATGGATGCAAGAACAGCTAGTTGCCAGCAAAGAAACACTAAATCAAGCCATTGCTGTTAACCCTGCCGATCTATCCCCCAATGAATTTCTTGCTCCTTACACCAAGGACATGGGAATTAAACCAGAAATCCTCCATCAAGTTCACCATTAATTAATAGTCCATCTTAAAAGTGCAATAACTCAGCACTACTTCGGCTCCGCTCAGTACAAGTCAGCACTCAGCACTCTTATGACACAAGCTCAGTTGCAAGAAACTGCCAATATCCCCGCCCTTAGTGAGGAGCCAGGGATCAGAAAATGGCAAGACTACTTTGGCTTCAACACCGACCATAAGGTGATTGGGATTCAATACCTAGTCACTACGTTCATTTTCTACTGCATTGGTGGCGTGATGGCTGACTTGGTTCGTACAGAACTGCGAACCCCAGAAGTCGATTTTGTCACCCCTGAAGTCTACAACAGCTTATTTACGCTGCACGCCACGATCATGATTTTCTTGTGGATTGTGCCAGCTGGTGCGGGTTTTGCTAACTTCCTCATTCCCTTGATGATTGGGGCAAAGGATATGGCGTTTCCGCGCTTGAATGCTGTTGCCTTTTGGATGATTCCCCCTGCGGGTTTATTGTTGATCACCAGTTTAGTGGTAGGCGATGCACCGGATGCGGGTTGGACTTCCTACCCTCCCCTGAGCTTGGTAACAGGTCAAGTAGGTGAGGGAATTTGGATTATGAGCGTCCTCCTACTAGGTACGTCATCGATTTTAGGGGCAATCAATTTCCTCGTCACATTGCTCAAGATGCGTATCCCTGGTATGGGGGTTCACCAAATGCCCTTGTTTTGCTGGGCGATGTTTGCTACCTCGGCATTGACTTTGGTATCTACACCAGTGTTAGCAGCAGGTCTAATTCTGCTTTCCTTTGACTTAATTGCCGGGACAACATTTTTTAACCCAACTGGCGGTGGCGACCCAGTGGTATACCAGCACATGTTCTGGTTTTACTCCCACCCAGCGGTTTACATCATGATTTTGCCCTTCTTTGGTGCAATTTCAGAAATTATCCCGGTGCATTCCCGCAAGCCGGTTTTTGGCTATAAAGCGATCGCTTATTCGTCTCTTGCCATTAGCTTTTTGGGGCTAATTGTTTGGGCGCACCACATGTTTACCAGCGGTATCCCCGGTTGGTTGCGAATGTTTTTTATGATCACCACGATGATCATTGCCGTACCCACAGGAATTAAAATTTTCAGCTGGTTAGCAACCATGTGGGGTGGAAAAATCCGGCTTAACAGTGCCATGCTGTTCGCTATTGGCTTTGTTGGCACCTTTGTAATTGGTGGGATCAGTGGCGTGATGTTGGCAGCAGTGCCCTTTGATATTCACGTTCACGACACCTATTTTGTGGTGGCACACTTGCACTACGTGCTATTTGGTGGTAGTGTTCTCGGCATTTATGCGGCGATTTACCATTGGTTCCCGAAAATGACGGGACGGATGGTGAACGAATTTTGGGGCAAGGTTCACTTTGCCTTAACAATAGTGGGTCTAAATATGACCTTCTTACCAATGCACAAGCTGGGATTAATGGGCATGAACCGCCGTATCGCCCAGTATGACCCCAAATTTACCTTTCTCAACGAAATCTGCACCTATGGCGCTTACATACTAGCAGTTTCGACATTCCCCTTCATCATTAATGCGATTTGGAGTTGGTTGTATGGTGAGAAAGCTGCCAATAATCCTTGGAGGGCACTTACCTTAGAGTGGATGACGACATCACCGCCAGCGATCGAGAATTTCGATCAAACCCCAGTACTGGCTACAGGCCCCTACGACTACGGTTTGGAAAATGCTAATGAAGGTGTACCTTTATCCGATCCCAATCCCGTCTTATCTGGTGGGCCAAACTCAGTATTAAGAGCAGAACCCGACCCAGCGGTTGCCGCCAATCCCGAAGACCGTAAATAGAGTTAGGAGTTATGAGTTATGAATGATGAGTTATGACTTTAATAAAGTTGTTAGTTCAAAATTTTTAACTCCTAACTTTTAACTCCTAACTTTTAACTCCCCATTCCCCACTTATCAAAATTCATGCAAAGTCAAACTATTGACCCAGCTAAAACCGAACTGAATCATCACCACGCGGCGGAAGCGTCCGTCGGTCATCATGAAGAACATCCAGACCATCGCTTGTTTGGGCTAATTGTCTTTCTGATTGCTGAAGGGATGATTTTTATGGGACTGTTCGGAGCCTACTTGGCTTTCCGTGCTACCTTACCTGCATGGCCGCCAGCAGGTACGCCAGAATTAGAACTATTGCTACCTGGAGTTAACACCATCAATCTAATTTCTAGTAGTTTTGTCATGCACAATGCCGACACTGCGATTAAAAAGAACGATGCGCGGGGTGCGCAAATCTGGTTAGCAATTACCGCTGCAATGGGTGCTATCTTTTTGGTGGGTCAAGTATATGAATATACCCATTTAGAATTTGGTTTAACTACCAATTTATTTGCCAGTGCATTTTACGTTTTGACTGGTTTCCACGGATTGCACGTCACTATCGGCGTTTTGGCAATTGTTGCTGTGTTGTGGCGATCGCGCGTTCCGGGTCACTACAGTAACGAAAAGCACTTTGGTATTGAAGCAGCCGAAATCTACTGGCACTTCGTTGACGTAATTTGGATTATTTTGTTCGGATTACTGTATCTACTGTGAGTATTAATTAATTAGTTGTTCAATCCACGCGGACAACTTAATAAGCCCCCACTAGGGGGCTTTTTTTATTAACAGAATAAAAATATCAGTGAAAAAGATTGTAGAGACGTAGTACTGCTACATCTTTACAAGGGTTAGGATAACGCATATTTATCGTTTACATAAAAAAGTTAAATAAAATGTATATCAAAACAAGCGTAGACTATTCCCACCATTACTTTCACTAGATGCAACTGAGTTATTGCAAGTGATATATATGCGAGTAAAGTCAAAGGTGGGAAAAGTCGGAAAAGTAGGATGTTTTGAAGAAAGTATTGAATAACCACTTAATATACTGTAAATTGATATTCTAAGGACTGAGTAAACCAATAAATAAAGAAAGTTCGCAAATTTATGCGAATTTAATTTCAGGAAATACAGTCCTAATATTTTTTCTAGTCAGGAAAGTGGAAACTTGAAGTTCTTCGAGAGATTGCAATCATTGTAATTCGCCATTTTGCTTTCTCATTTAAGTAGCTCATACCAATTCAAAAAATGTTTACGACAGATAACCCAACGCGCACTCTTGCCTTGCTAAGGGTAGGGTAAGGGTAAATTCTTTTTTAACAATTGGTATCACATATTAATTGTGGTATTTCGTGGAAGCGAATACGCATTACAGATTTGCCAGAATTATGAGTAGATCGAGATCATATATGTGAGTGATTGAAAAGTTACACCTAATTTACCTCAAAAAGCATCACTCGATATTTACTTCAAAAACTTACCCGATCTTTTTTAGTTTTTTCGTCAAACTCACATTGATCTGGCAACGCGATCGCGGTTAGTAATGACTCAAATTTGGTAACAAAATTGCGGCAAACACGTAAGGGCATTTGTGCCTTTAAATTTTACTATCCAAGGTTTTCTCAGTAATCAGACTTAACAATTAAAATAAATAAATATCCTGACTCCTGAATATTATTGTCTGCCCACAGTTTAAATACTGTGAACTAGTGTTAAATTTACTTAAGTGAGAAATTACAGAAGTATTTCATAAATTATTTTTGTATTAAGATAATTATAAAGGTATTAAATAAAGCAATCAAGCAACTAAGCATCCAATTTATCCAAAGCATAGGTCGCGCGATGGCTAACTGCCGCAAATACCAGCAAATTTAGCAACAAGCAGTTATTCATAACCTCACCCAAGCTCTGAATGGTCAGTAAATTAAGAAGTAGTATACGCCACATGAGCCAGAACCCTCTAGTCAGAAAAACACTCCGAAGTCGCTTTGAGACTGTCAAAGTGATGGGAAGCGGAGAATCTGATAATACTTACTTGTTAGGGGGTGCTATACGTAACAGACATCGATATTCTCTCAACAGAAAAACACTTCGGAATCGCTTTGAGATTATTAAACACTTAGGAAGTGGAGGTTCTGCTGATACCTACTTGGCCATTGATTTGGATTTACCAGGACAACCCCATTGTGTCGTCAAACATCTCCACCCAAAAGATTCCAATCCTGCTGTTCTACCCATTGCTAAAAAGCTATTTGATCGGGAAGCGGAAGTTTTATACCAGCTAGGCAACAACCACGATCAAATTCCGAGACTGTTTGCCCATTTTGATGAAGATGGGGATTTCTATTTAGTCCAGGAATTTATTGACGGTCATGCCTTGACTCAAGAAATTGTATCAGGTCAGCCTCTTAACGAGAATACAGTTTTAACTTTATTAAAAGACATCCTCGAAGTGCTGGCTTTCGTCCACCAACACGATATTATTCACCGAGATATTAAGCCTCAAAACTTAATGCGGCGGTACTCCGATCAAAAGATTGTGCTAATTGATTTTGGGAGTATTAAGAAAATTGGTGCTTTGGGAGCAGGCTTAACAATTGCTGTTGGGACTCCTGGCTATATGCCAAACGAACAGGCTAAGGGAAAGCCAAAACTTTGCAGCGATATCTATGCAGTAGGGATGATTTGCATTCAAGCTTTGACAGGTTTAATACCTGAGCAACTACCAGAAGATCCCAGTACTGGAGAAGTTATCTGGCGCGATCGCGCCCAGGTAAGTGATGCTCTGGCAAATATTTTAGATACAATGGTTCGCGATCGCTACAACCAGCGTTATCAGTCTGCTACAGAAGCCTTAGAAGCACTTAATTCTGATTTAGCGTTGTCACAGTCTTCACAATCTTCTGATATCAACCACAAGGCTGATGATACCTATTTGCTAACTTATAAAAACTTCATTTTACTGCTGGGCATCGGTCTTGGTACAATTACTAGTTTGATAGTAATAATTTTAATCTACACATTTATTAATACGGGGACATCGCTTCCAAACCAACCTACTCCACTAAAGAGTTTTCTAGAAAAATTTGTTGAGTTTCCGTTAACTAATACAAATAGTCTACTAGTTAAATAAACACCTAACAGAAGAATCTGTCAAAGCAATTGCACCATTGCAGAAATTACCAAAGAGCAAATTTCATCTCAATGAGAGTTAATCATTTAGTAACAATCATAAAACTGCTTATTAACTAGCTATTACAGATTTATTTTTAATCTAAATATTTCAAGATTACTGTAGGATAAATACTTAGATATTCCTGTAAGATAAATACAATGAAACAATATTTAAAAATATGGACAATACAAATCAAAGGAAAGCTTTAATTAACAGCGAAATTGCCCTCTTTCTCAGAGGTTTGATTATTGGTAAAGTTTTGACAATTATGGTTATTGGCGGATTACTTTGGTGGTTCTTGAAGCCAAATATATTATCGTCCCCCAACAGCGTTAACTCTTCCTCTAATCAAAATTTCAACGGCGTCTCTAATAATGGATCAACTTTTCAGACAGTTGCTGATGTTCCCCCTGCCTCATTCAACTACGGAGGTAGTACCGCTTGGGCATCTATTCGGCGATTGGTAGATTCTCAGATCCAGAGCGATCGCCCGGAACTACAATTACGCTACGTAAACCCTGTTAATGGTAGTCCTGGTTCTAGCTCCGGCATTCGGATGTTGCTTGATGGGAAACTCGACTTTGCTCAGTCCTCCCGTCCCTTCACAGATGAAGAACAAGCTACGGCAAAAGAGCGAGGCTTTACCCTTGAGCAACGTCAGGTGGGTAGGGATGGGATAGCAGTGGTAGTCAATCCATTACTCAATGTATCGGGTTTAACTGTTGACCAATTGCAGCAAATTTATTTGGGGAAAATTACTAATTGGAATCAAGTCGGTGGACCAAATCTACCGATCACAGCTTTTTCCCAACGACCAGAGGATGCAGATGCAGTAATATTTCCTAGTAACAGCGACTTAAAGGGGCAAGCACTTGGCTCGAATGTGCAATATGTCTACTCTGCTACGGAGGCAGTGCGCCAACTCAGTAAAACCCCTGGTGGTGTGTACTACGCTTCTGCCCGTTCAGTAGTCTTTCAATGTAGCGTGAAGGCTTTGCGATTGGGTAGCACTTCCGGTCAGCTAATTGCCCCCTATCGGGAGCCGATGGTTTCGCCCCAGCAATGTCCACCTCAGCGCAATCAGCTAAATACTCAGGCGATCAAAAATGGCAGCTATCCGATGATTGCTAATTTGTTTGTGATTATTAAGCAGAATAAAGGTTCAGAACAGCAGATTGGAAATGCTTATGCCAATCTTTTATTAACTGACCAAGGGCAAAGGGCAATTGAGCAAGCTGGTTTTGTTGGAGTTCGCTAGTAGATTTGAATGACAATTGAGCAAGCTTCCTAACGATCCCCAACTTGTTTAAGAAGTCGGGGATTTAGAGCGATCGCTTTTCTATCCATTTACTACTTGTTCAATATTCATGTATTGATCGCTTGAGTTGAAGTTTACTCGACAGCATAAGAGGTAAACTGGCGCTTAAAAGGAGAATGGAACCCAATAACAATATCAGAAGGAGGTACACCTAACCCAACTAATCGTTCAGCAACAGACTCTTCTGTACCGTTATACTGTATCCATATTTTCCCATCTTGAATATCAAAATGCATAACCGGGCCAAACACCCGCTTATCTCCTTGCCAGCCAACGTAAGCTAGTTGATAATGGTCGTTTTCGTTGTCTAAAATTAATTGTGATTTGACAGTATCGGTATTAGACGTGATCTGTTGATGTTCGCTCAGAATTTGTTTGATAAATTGTCGATAGTGTTCTATTTTATCCATAGCCGAATTTCCTCACGTTTTGGGTCATAAATTATTAACTTAACTTGGTAACGATGAAGGGTGCGTTGGACAAAAGAAAGTTGGAAAAAGTCTTGATATGTTTCGAGCGGAACGGCTAAATAAAGCACTCTGTCTGCTTCTTTCTCTTCAATAGCTTGGCAGTAATTTAAATATTGTCCGAGTGCAGTATGAAATTCACTGATATCTGAATCTGCAATAAAACTCTTAATTTCAACAGCTATTTTTTCTGTATTCCGTTCTGCGGCAATGGCATTTTCAGCTGCTAAGTCTATTTGTAGTTTAATCGCTTCACTAACACGAATTGTAAAAGGGTCGTGAGTAATTATCCACCCATCTTTGATTAATGCTTTTTTTACCTGTTGATGGAAAACATCTTTAGCCATTTTGCTATCTCTAAATTAGAGTCTCAAAATGAAAATATTCCATTTTTATGATATTTTAGCGTTTAGCTTAACCTAAAATTAGATTTTTGCTCTATGCATTGCGTTCCCCGAAGGGGTTGTCGTTCGCGCAGCGTGTCGTAGACAAGACATCGCACTCTCCATTATTCTGCATTGCTGCGGCCAGTTTCTCTAAATTTTGACGAACAGTAATACTACGGTGATGATTTACACCCCAGACTCGTTCACAAATATCTAAAGCTTGCAAATAAAGCGGTTCTGCTTCAGCATAACGTCCAGTTTCACGATAAATTTCTGCCAGATTATTCAGACTTTCGGCAACATTGGGATGATTTTCCCCCAATAGGTGCTTATCAAGTTCTAAAGCTCTTATACATAAGGGTTCCGCTTCATTGTAACGTCCCTGCTCCCTGTACATATAACCAAGAGCATAGATAGTATCTGCTAAAAGCGGATGCGCTTTTTGTAATACACACTGCTTGAGTTCCAATGATTCCAAAAACAAAGATTCGGCTTCACTGTAACGTCCTTGAGCGCGGTATATTAAACCTAAATTGTGCAAATCTGTTGCAACATCAGGATTTTCTTCTCCCAAAAATTGCTTATCTAATTCTATTGCTTGTTGCGACAAAGGTTCGGCTTCACTGTAACGTCCTTGATGATAATAAAGTAGCGCTAAATTATTCAGTATAAGAGCAAAAGAAAGATGATTTTCACCCAGCAGACGTTTTTCAAGTTCTAATGATTGCAGATATAAAGGTTCTGCTTCGTTATAACGTCCTTGTTCATCATATAGTAATGCCAAATTGTTCAGACTGGCAGCGACATCGGCATGGTGTTCTCCCCACAAACGCTTCCTCAGTTCTAAAGCTTCTTGATATAAGAGTTCTGCTTTACTATATTGTCCAGTAGATTTGTAGAGTCCCGCCAAATTATTCAAGCTAGTTGCAAAAGCAGGATGGTTTTCTCCTAGCAGACGTTTCCTCAGTTCTAAAGCTTGTTGATATAAGGGTTCGGCTTCACTGTAGTGTCCCGTTGCACGATATATTCCTGCTAAATTGTTGAGGCTATTAGCTAAGTCTATCTGCAAACCTAATTCATTTTGTAGCTCACTCGCCTGACGCCAATATTTAATTGCTAATTCCTGTTCTTCTTGATAATTTTGAGATTCACCCCGATCTAATCTGCTGTGGTAAATATCGCCCAATCTTGAGTATAACGTAGCCAAGGTGGGATCTTTAGTTCCCCGTTCTTGTTCTACCTTCTCAATTAACCTTTGTAAATCTTGAATGGGTAAGAAAAAGGGGTTGTTTTCATTAGTATCTGCGCTAGCTAATTCTGTGTCTCTAAAAACAAAGCGGATATTTTCTAATTCTTTACCAGGAATAGCATTTGTCTTTTGAGATTCAAACCGGAATACACCATTGCGCCAACTCCAAAAATCAGGGGCTTTTTTAATTAGGTTGACTAAAATTTGGTTAGTTACCCAAAGCACGATCGCAAATGGAAATTCGCGCAATCCTTCCCTTGTCCACTGTAAGTAACCAAAGAATTTCTCCTGTTCTGATTGCTCATTTCCCAATCTGAGAAAATACAATTGTTCAGCACCCGTCACAGTGATTAGCGCCGGGTTCTGCTGACGGAGATACTCTTCTTGTTGCACCAGTTGGTTAAGAGCAGCTTTGAGGCTTGGTTCCTGACGTGCTAAAGTGACTCGATATGCACGCAAGGCGGGTTGTAGTTCAGCTTCATATTCAGCAATAATCTGATCACGAAAGCTAGCATCATCACAAACTGCAATCAGTAAATTTAAGCCCCGCTTTTGAGCTTCAATAGAAACAATTAAATCATCATACGCATCTTGATTTTCTCCTTGATCATCTAATAATTCTTCATTTAACATTAATGGCTCCCTGTCTTTTCAAGCTTTCGATAATAATTGGATGAACATCATACCAAGTTTCATCAGTGCGATACTCTAGAACATACAGCCCATGTAACAAATCTAAAAACTCTGCTTGTTTGGGGTCATTGGGCATAAATTGTTCATACACACTCTGCAAAATATCAATATCAACCTTTCCTAAGCGTATGGAAAAATCATTGCGAATTTTATTGATTGCTTGCAGGAGAATTTTATCATCAATAATAACTTCGGCTGAATGATTTCGCCGGATCGTTCGTAAACATATACGGCAACATTCCTTAGAAATCCGAATTAACTCTCGCAATACACCACCACTATAAATTACGATTTTTTCAGCAGTTTCTGCCGCAATTAATTCACTAGGAATCCGCTTTTGTAAAACTTCACCAAGAATCTTTGTTGCTTCTGGGCGAGGTTGGGCATTTGGGAAGCGATTTTTACCTTTATCAAATATTTTTAAAACAGGCATTGCCACAACTTGATCGTTGGTTTCAGTGGCAATTATTGTGCTAATAAATGTTTCTCGAAGGACTGCGATCGGGATAGTGTAAATAATTTGAAAGTTAGGTTGGCAGAGAGCTTTAATATTATCTCGATAAATTTCGTTAACTCTGCCTAAATCAAGTTTATCTAAATCATCAATAATTACTAAAACGTTTTGTTTAGTTGCAGCTTGAATTAAAGCAGCAATTTCATTAATTCTGGCCACTAAATCTGATAACTTGCGTTCAAACTCTTGCTTAATTTCATCCCGAACGCTAGCATCAGCTTTTAATTTAGAACTAATTAATTTTAAGAGGTCAAAACCGATACTAGCTTCTGTTTGCAAATTTGATTCTTCAGTGCGAGTGCGGGTAGCAAACCACTTATAAAGAGCTTCTTTAGTAGATTGCGGAATATCAACTTTGCGTGCTTCTGCCTCGGTCATTAAATTAACTGCGATCGCAAACAGTATATTAATATGATTAACAGCCGACATTTCAATTTTATCGGCAATAGAAAAGAGAACTACAAAATATTTATCTTGAATTTGTCGGCTAAACTCAGCTAACAAAGTAGACTTACCACATCCTCGATGTCCTGTAAAGACAATTTTGCCATCTCCATTAGGACTATCTTCTACTAATTGGTTCAGGTCTGCAATCAAATCATCACCATATTCGACTCTAAATCTTTCCATTTCGTTCCGTTCCATTAACGGAAACAGTTCGAGATTGCTGTACGCCTCTTGAAAGGAGTTTAATAAGTCTTGAGACATTGGATAGTGCTGTAAACGTGCTAACTATTCATATAATGGCTCATGATTTTTGAAGCACAAGTTTAGGTAATGTCTAGGATAGAGTATGTCTACATAACTTTTCAAATTCAGTTAATAAATAACTACTAGGTGAGTGGTATGTTATGTCTTAAAAAGAGATGCCCTAATCCCCAGATTTCAACCTATCAATAAGTAACAGAGGTCAATAATTAATAAGACTGAATGATAGATTATACATTCGAGAATTTAGACTGAATGATAGATTATACAGATAACATCCTGAAAGCTACTTAACACATAAATAAAATAAAATTTTCAGTTATAAAAATAAATTTTTAGTGTGCTTCGTCTCATCCCCCTCTAGCCGATGCGATGGTAGCTGTTGTTACTATTGGTTATTAGTCTGTCAAGGAATAATTGACGAGTACATTCTTTGTAGAGACGGCGATTTATCGCGTCTCTTTAACGTGTCAGTTTTTTAGACGCGATAAATCGCGTCTCTACATGAGATAAATCATGTCTCTACATGAGGGCTTTCTGACTATCTCAAGCGTATTGGGATAAAACTGGTGACTTGTGTGTACACTGTAGCCTTTTAGGAGAGAGGTCAAAATTGTACCTCACTGGCTCGATAACCGCTATATCACGTCTTTGTAAACTATTATATGAAAGCTCCGTGATTTCAAAACCAGCTTTTGCGACTTCAAAACCAGCTTTTGCAACTTCAAAACCAGCTTTTGCGACTTCAAAACCAGCTTTTGCAACTTCAAAACTAGCTTTTGCGACTTCAAAACCAGCTTTTGCGACTTCAAAACCAGCTTTTGCGACTTCAAAACCAGCTTTTGCGACTTCAAAACCTGCTTTTCTCAACAAATTTCAGCAAATATACCTGCATCTATCTAGTTGGCTAATGCCATCCAATGCTTTTATAATTCTGTAACTTCACCGTGGCTGGTGCATCTGCTTATTGCGTATTTTGATGATATATAAATAACTCAGTGTTTAAGTTCGGGGTTATTTATAAATTAATTCAAACAGGAAAACTATATGACGCAACGCAAACGAAACTCTATAGCACTGACCAAAGCTGAACGACGGATTGAAGGAATGCAGACAATTAACCCTGAGTTAGACTTTAGTAATGGGTTTTCAATTGCTACCTATAACACTAAAGTAATTGAGTTACGAGAGAAGCTAGCGGCTTATAATCAAGCACAAACAATAGTAGATAAGACACACAATGCATTAATAGAAGCAGAACGTCAGTTGAATACTTACAGGACTTACGCAACTGGCACAGCGATCGCCATTTAACAGTACATATATATTACTGAGAGTGAACGTCCAAAAAGGCTCTTGCTTAAATTAA
>NZ_JBALDD010000022.1:0-137417 GCF_036917555.1 Nostoc sp.
CTTCAACAGCAAGATTTGATTCAAGGCTTAACTGGTTTTCATTGGTGGATTCAAATCGAGGCTTAATCATAAGTAATTTACCGAACATGATATGATTGCTGAAAATATTTTACAGATAACTTAAACAATTGATTTATCGTAACTTCCACAAGGTTTGTTCCTTAATTTTTCAAGATAATATCATCAAAATGCAACAATTAAATACTCAGGATGAGGCAATGCGTTGTTCGTTCGAGAGAGTTAAAGCAACTGCTGCGATCGCGCCGACTGAGTTTAAAT
The DNA here is from genome assembly GCF_036917555.1 of Nostoc sp. Classification (GTDB taxonomy): domain Bacteria; phylum Cyanobacteriota; class Cyanobacteriia; order Cyanobacteriales; family Nostocaceae; genus Nostoc. The sequence continues at coordinate 280 of NZ_JBALDD010000022.1, forward strand.
GTTTCATTGCTTCCATTACCAGCCAACTTGTCATTGTTCTCTCCAGCATCAATTAAGTTATCTCCAAGACTAGCAGAGATATTGTCATTGCCTTCATAAGCAAAAATCCAATAGTTATGACTATTACACACCAATAAACCATCATTAGGAATACCAATAATATATATAAAATATTCCTTGATAGTTTTGTATATCAAATATTTTTGTATTTGTAATACTGAAATACTACAAATATCAAAGTTATAAATTTCTGATGAAATATGCCTCAAAACAGTTAATTATATTTTATATTTCTGACGAGAGAAAAATACAATAATCTATTTACTAAAATTATTTAATTTCTTTAAGGCTTTCAAAAAGGCGAGGGCTATTGTGTTGGAAATATGGGGAAGCAATAAAATATAGGACTTATACAGGAGATTTCAACTTCTCTACGAACGTGAACAGCGTGTCGGAGACTGAGGCCACGTCAACGTCAGGTAAAGAAATACCCCACCCGCGCGCTCATCGTGCGCACCCGAACTCAACTCTTAGCGCACTGCGTTAGGCAGGCAATGCCCAACTTGTTCGCTCTTAGCGTTCCCACTATGAAAGCAAGTGGGGTGAGGGTTGAATTCGGGTATACTTCCAACAAATAGATTATGCAATATTGTGGGATATTTTTTTTATTTGTCAGTCACCTATGGCAATTTATAGCTACCAACACGTAGATTTAACTGACCTTGGCGCGGGTTATGGCTGAATATAAATGCGCCTTCTTCGCTTTCCCCACTAGATAAAAAATCGATCTGTTGCTCTCCTGTTTCTGTAACTTTGCCGTTAATCAGTAACTCAGCCATAATCTGAACTGACTCAGCTGTGTCTCCTCCACTATTGACAACTTCAAAAGGAACATAAAACTGACCATTAACTTCTCGAATTGTTTGTTTTTTAATAAGAGAAAGGATCGGAGGTTGATTTTTTTCGTTCAGCCAAGTGTAGCCTACTAGACTCACAATGATTGCTAGGATGAATGAGGCGATGCTGAATGTTATCCACTCAGCTATTGAGCGCTTTGGTTGTTGTTCTGTTTTAGTCATATTGCTAACCTTCCGGCTGCACCACCAATAGTTGCAGGTAAACCCAGTATCAATGTATGATCTAACCACATTGTCCAAGGGTCGCTAAGAGTTAACTTTTGAAAAAACCACAGCATAAAAGCACCTGCTAGCAATGATACTAGGTAAGACATAATGGTTTCGCTTGATGGCCGTTGAAAAATTCCCTTTTGCTCTTTACGTTTTTGTTGGTTAGAAAAACCTGCCTGAAATACAATGCCATAAGAAATCAGCAACGATGCGGCGATCATTGCCAACTCCCAAGGTGGAGAGGTTGCGGCTGCTAGCATGGGAATTTCATCAGTGGGAGCGATGTTAAATGCAACTATGGTTGCACCAATCAGGGTTCCACCCACATCAGCAAAGGTGGCGTGTAACTCATCCCCTTTGTTCTTGGTTGTGCTATTTTCCCGATCGCTTGCTTGTCCTTTTCCATTACTGTTTTCAATATCTCCCAACAACTGATTCGCTAATGCTACACCGAGAGCGAAGGGCACACTTTCAAAGATGATTTTACCTAAAGACTCCCTTAAGGAGGTTTCTAGTATCAATTCTCGCAATAGTAATAGCACAAAGGTAGAACAAGCTAGTCCGATCGCGATCGCTTTGACGGTATCCATTACAGCTTGATGAGCGAGACCTGTATATCTGCGTTTGCGAAAGCCTTCTGTGTAATTGAGCAAGTAAACCACAATAAACATTAATGCGATCGCCATCATTATTAGTTGTGGTTTTGCCAGCGATCCAATCCACCAAACCTCCATTGTGTACAGCAAGGGTATGCCAAACAAAAAACCTCCACAAGCACCTCGAATGATGTCATTAATCTCATTCTTCCAGATATTTTTTTGACTTTTTGTTGGCACTCCTCTCTTTTCCTTTGATTTAAATTTTGCTTTAACTTATAGTTCATTTATTTGGGAAAAAGTTATTTTTTTAATATATATAAATTTTATTTATCAGATTTTCATATTTTGCATTATTTGCTACAATTCTGAGCGGCATCTATCTTAAGTTAATATAATTTACCAAAATATTCTCTCGGTTGATGGAAGTAAAAAACAATACACAACTGTTAGATTATTTAATAGCTTAGGAATTTCCAAGTAATAAAATAACTCAAATTTTTTATTACCTGTAGGATGAGTGTCTTACCCATCCTATGAAATGGGCGGGCTTTTCAACCCACTTTGCAAGCAGTAGTAATCTATTTTTAGAGTTCCCTGAATCAACTACAAGCTGGAGATAAAAACCATGAGTGCCGAAAAGAGAATAGAAGCGACTGCAAAAAATATTGAAGGGAAAATTCAAGAGGTTGTGGGTGAAATCACAGGTAATCCACAAGATAAAACCGAAGGACAAGCAAAGCAAGCTGAAGCCCAAGTCGATCACACCGTAGAAAATATTAAAGATGAACTGAAGAAGGCTTTAGAATAATTTCGCTTGTCTAGTGTAAATAGCGATTTTATAGATGATTAACTCCTAAATTTGTAACTTTAATTACTCCACTTGCTATAAGTTAGTGGGGTTTTTTCTGGCGTAAAATCTGAAAGTGTTAGTTACTAAAAACTTGCCTCTTCAATTAACCACGGATACTAGCATCTACAAAGCAATCATGTTTATCCATTTTAATAATGATACAGTGTCCAAAAAATAGGTTTCCATCGTTATAGTATAACTCTACCTCACCATCTGGAAAAAAGATCAATCCTTCAAGCGTCATTCGGTTTTTGAACTCCTCAGATGTTAATGTCTCATCTTCATCAAGCCATGTCTCATTCTTAAGCTTTAGCAATTGTTTAACAGCATATTATTTTGCACTTTTAGCATAATGTTTCAACTCTCGTACAACACTATTAGCTCTGTACAATGCTGATTCGACCTTATTATTATCGTCTGTTGAAATACCAATAGTAAGTTGTGTTTCATAGAATACAACTTGGCTTTCATACCAATCTAATTCGGAATTATACCGTAGATATTCCAAAAATTGTACATTAACTAATTATTTGTCAATTTAACAGAATATTGTCACAAATACCTTAAATACTTAAAAACCTGTCATGGAAAGGATTATGGCAGGTTTTTTGCTATTTACGTCAATCACACTGCTTTAAGCCTGAATTCACAAATTAGATGTCAAATGCCAGATATTTCACAATTTAATTGTCAATCTCCAGAAAACTGAAAAATCATGATTTTCATAAATTAACAAATTATTTGTCACCTGAGTAGTATAATACAACTATGTTTTGATAAAACATAGTATGCAAGATGCAGAATTCTCTACAACCTCTATAACTTGGGCAAGCTCCGCAGATATTAATAACGATCTTTCTGAAGCAAACGTTATTGTTTCTAAACTTTCGGATGAAGCTTTGTTGAAAATGGAGGTGATTCAAAGTCTTTTAGAAAATAGCGATCGCATTACATATACTCAAAAGCTCAAGGAAGCGGCAGAAAAACTTGGTAAGTCAGTACGTACAGTGCGACGGCTAGTAGAGAAATGGGAACAGGAGGGTTTGGCTGGACTAGCGCAAAATCAACGGGTGGATAAAGGGAAGCATCGAGTTGATGAAAACTGGCAAGAGTTTGTATTGAATACCTATAAGGAGGGTAATAAGGGAAGTAAAAGGATGACTCGCCAACAGGTATTTATCAAAGCTAAGGCAAAGGCTGATGAACTGGGAGTTAAGCCTCCTTCCCACATGACGGTTTACCGAATTTTACAACCGTTAATAGATAAAATTGAACAAGCTAAAAGTATTCGCAGTCCGGGTTGGCGTGGTTCGCGCTTATCAGTTAAAACCCGTGATGGAAAAGATTTACAGATAGAACATAGTAACCAAGTTTGGCAATGCGACCATACCCGTGTTGATGTTTTATTAGTAGATCAGCATGGCAAAATTCTTAGTCGTCCTTGGTTAACAACAGTTATTGATAGTTATTCGCGCTGCATCATGGGAATTAACTTAGGCTACGATGCACCAAGTTCTCAGGTTGTAGCTTTGGCGCTACGTCATGCAATTTTGCCCAAGCAATATGGTTCAGAATATGGACTTCACGAAGAATGGGGTACTTCTGGTTTGCCACAACACTTTTATACGGATGGGGGTAAAGATTTTCGTTCCAACCATTTACAGCAAATAGGGGTGCAGTTAGGGTTTGTTTGTCATTTGCGCGATCGGCCATCTGAAGGTGGTAGTGTCGAACGTCCGTTTAAAACTCTAAACACAGAATTATTCTCGACTTTACAAGGATATACAGGTTCAAACGTTCAAGAACGACCAGAGGAAGCGGAGAAAGAAGCTTGCTTAACGTTGCGGCAGTTAGAGCAAATGTTGGTGCGTTACATCGTTGATAACTATAACCAGCGACTTGATGCTCGAATGGGCGACCAGACAAGATTTCAACGATGGGAATCTGGTTTAATTACTTCCCCTGATTTACTTTCCGAGAGAGATTTGGATATTTGCCTAATGAAGCAAACACGGCGACAAATTCAACGCGGGGGATATCTGCAATTTGAAAACTTGATGTATCGAGGTGAACTCTTAGCGGGTTATGCAGGGGAAAGTGTTGTGTTGCGATATGACCCTAGAGACATCACAACGATTTTGGTTTATTGCATAGAAGGGGATAAAGAAGTATTTATTGCTCGTGCTTATGCTCAAGATTTGGAGACAGAGGAACTATCTCTAGATGAGGCAAAAGCTATCAGTCGTAAGGTCAGAGAAGCAGGTAAGGCTGTAAGCAATCGCTCAATTTTGGCTGAAGTTAGAGAACGCGAAACATTCCAAACTCAAAAGAAAACTAAAAAAGAGCGTCAGAAAGTAGAACAGGCTAAGGTCAAAAAAGCTAAACAACTTATACCTGTTGAGCCAGAGGAATCAGTAGAGGCAGTATCTATTGACAGCGAACTTGAGCAAGAGATGCCGGAAGTTTTTGATTACGAACAAATGCGTGAAGATTACGGGTGGTAAAAATGACTTTACAAGAAGCTCAAGCAGTCGCTCAACAATTGGGTGATATTCCCGTTAATAGTGAAAAATTACAGGCGGAGATTCAACGATTAAATCGTAAAGATTATATCCCACTCGAACAAGTACAAATTCTCCATAATTGGTTGGAAGGAAAGCGCCAATCAAGGCAATCGGGGCGTGTAGTAGGTGAATCGAGAACAGGTAAAACTATGGGTTGTGATGCCTATAGGCTTAGGAATAAACCTCTTCAAGAAGCAGGAAAGCCCCCAACTGTACCTGTGGCTTATATCCAAATTCCCCAGGAGTGCGGTGCTAAGGAATTCTTTGGGGTAATTATGGAACATTTGAAATATCAGGTAACTAAAGGAACAGTGGCAGAAATTCGAGATAGAACACTGCGGGTTCTTAAAGGTTGCGGGGTGGAGATGTTGATTATTGATGAAGCTGACCGCTTTAAGCCGAAAACTTTTGCCGAAGTGCGTGATATTTTTGACAGGTTGGAAATAGCAGTGATTCTGGTAGGAACTGACCGCTTAGATGCAGTGATTAAGCGCGATGAGCAGGTTTACAACCGTTTTCGGTCTTGTCACCGTTTTGGGAAGATGTCAGGGGAAGACTTTAAGCGAACTGTGGATATTTGGGAGAAGCAAATACTCAGATTGCCAGTTGCTTCCAACCTTTCGAGTAAGACGATGTTGAAGACGTTGGGGGACGCAACTGGAGGTTATATCGGTTTGATGGATATGATTCTGCGAGAGACTGCAATCCGGGCTTTAAAAAAGGGATTGCAAAAAATTGACTTGAAAACTTTGAAGGAAGTAGCTGCTGAATACAAGTGATGGAAGCGGAAAATATTAAGCCTTGGCTGTTTAGAGTTCAACCCTATGAAGGAGAAAGCCTGAGTCATTTTTTGGGACGTTTTCGACGGGCAAATGATTTAACCCCTACTGGATTAGGTAAAGCAGCAGGACTTGGTGGTGCGATCGCAAGATGGGAAAAGTTTCGGTTGAATCCGCCTCCTTCTCAGCAACATTTGGAGGCATTAGCTAAGGTTGTAGGGGTTGATGCTGATAAGTTAGAGCAGATGTTACCACCTCCTGGTGTGGGGATGAAAATGGAGCCTATTCGATTATGTGCTGTTTGTTATGTTGAGTCGCCTTGTCACAAAATTGACTGGCAGTTTAAAGTGACTCAGGGGTGCGATCGCCACAAGTTAAGTTTACTTTCAGAATGTCCAAACTGTGGGGCAAGGTTTAAGGTTCCAGCGTTGTGGCTGGATGGATGGTGTCAACGGTGTTTTATGACGTTTGTCGATATGGCAAAGTGTCAGAAGCATTATTGAATGACAATCCTAATATTATGAAACGACGTTGGACTCCAAAAGAATATTTGATTAAAATGCGTTAGCAGTAGCGACGTTAGGAGCGTCAGCTACCCTGCAATAGACTCGTCACAAATTTAGTTTACTTCCTGAATGTGATATATCTATGGGGCAACTTGGTCTGACTGCTCCACTTCCAGATTGAAAATAATTGTGAAAGTCACGCTTGGTACGAGTCGGCGCAGAGCTTGTAAATGAGCCTCAGCGTAGCTCCGGCGACGAAAACGGGCAACAATTTGGTGTTGCATAGTCGGAAAATGGCGGACTACACACCAAGGATTTAACTTTTCGACGTAGGTCATAATATTCTCCTGACAATACTTGTGATTTAGCTGGCTAATTTGGGTTGAATAAGACTCAAATTCTGGTTCAAAAATTTCCTAGACAAAAGCCACCCTAGTGTGAGGGTGGCTGGTAAAGAAATGTCAGGTTGATATTGAAATTTGCTAACTTTTCAACTCCTACTTATGCCGATCAGAGAAACAGACCTTTTTTAAGAGTTCTTCAGGAATCTCCTCAAAGCCTTCTAGCAACAAATCCATCAGGGCAAGATGGCGTAAATCGGAAAGCATAGGACGGCGGTAGTTGCGCCCTTTAGAGAACCAGCGTCGGACAGTTGAAAGTGAACGAGAGCAAATTCGAGCGATCGCCTCATGATTAACATCCCATTTGGCATAAAAATTCTTGGGTGTCATTCCTAGTTGACAATGGCTATAAAGGTCAATCAGGTTTTGCTCACGTTCTTCTAGAGGGCGGGGATTAGTCATATACTGGCTCTCCTTCCAGTGGTTCTAAATCCTTCTCCCAAGCAATATCGGCAGATGTCCAAGCGGCACTGAAGCTGTCTTTGCTTAACCAAATTAGGTAGCACCAACTCCAGCAGCAAAGATGGGGAGCAAAACTGTAAAATCTGCCGATCACTATTCCCCAGTCGGTGTTAGAACCAAGCCAGCGTAATCTATCGCCGTACAAAAAGCGGGGTGTTTTCGCTGTATCAGGAAAATCGTCGGGTAAATCAACAGAAAGTTTCTGGTTAATGAACTCTGGAAATAAATCTTGGTGATTTTGAGCGATGCCTTTGGCATCGCTCAAAGCCAACGCACTCAAATAATCAGCAATCAGTTCAGCGTCAATACTCTGGGTTAGTTGAGCAATTAGTACCACCGCTAAAGTTTCTTGTTCTTGCTGTTCACAGTAATCGCTGAGTTTCGCCAATAGTTCAGCAATACCGAAGTCATCTAAAGCTTGTAGATAACTTCTGTGTTCATCTGTTTTGTAGCAAACAGGCTTTAACATGGAATATGTCTCCTGTATAGAGGGGGCCAAAAGTCAGCGTCTTCCCTGCAAAAGTTAAGCGCTGGCTTTTGACTTATCAGTAATTATACATAACTTTAAGGTTGTTTTATTTTTATTTATGTGTTTTTATTGATTTAATATAGAAACACATAGATAAGTTGATGATAGTCACATGGGGAAAGTTGTAGTCAGTATTTACATGGAAGAAGAAGACAAGGAAGCTCTGCAACAACTGGCGGATGCAGAGGAGCGTTCTTTGTCTCAAATGGCAGTGTTAATTCTGAAACGGGCGGTTAAACAAGCGCAGGTAGAAGGAACGATTTCGCCGAATCAAGGAAAAGGAAAGTGAGGTGATTGCTTATTGTGTTTGCAGAAGATAGGCTGTCCCTTTGATGAAGCGGCTGGGGACTATAAATTAATGTTTACCTAAAAAGCGATCGCCACAAGTTAACCTTGCTGTCAGAATGTACAAACAGTAGCGCTAGATTTAAGGTTCTGGCGTTAAGGTTGGATGGTTAATGTCAGCGGTCTTAGATAACGTTTGGGAAGATAGCGGAGTTACAAAAGCCTACTTAAAATCTACAAATTAATAGGCACAGTCTGTTTAATTTTGGGGGAAATAGAAATAGGAGTATAAAGATCAATATCAACTTCGACTTCATCTACAACTCGGATCGAAACAATCAAAGCGTATCTAGCTGTTTTATTCCATCCTTCCCACCTCGGATTATATTTCCACCAACCGCTAACAGGATATATACCAATAGAATCTTTCTGAGCCAATTCAGCCGCAGTACCTTGCCAAATATCAGAATGAATTGAACCGCGATTCCATGTTTTGGGGCCTAAGAACCATCCACTGTCGCTATTTCCAGTAGATGTAACATTCTCTTCAGTTTCTAGCGCTTCCTTGTTAATCCGTTTTCTAAAAGCAGCCAAGGTCTCTGTAGAACGCTTAACAGCAAGCCTCAAACCATAAGAGGCGTATGAATGTTTACTCTGCCATCCTCGCTCTCCAGGGTTGGGTTCAATCAAATATGACAGTGTTACCCGCATTTCTACTTTTGCTTCACGCAACTTTTCTAGCTCTTGTGTTGGCCAGGGTAGTATGTGAAGGTTCATTTCTTTTGTTTTTACCTTACCATCATCTTTGTGAAAAGGCTGCAACTGGTCTTCACAAATGATTGTCAAGTCATTTTTGCTACTAAGAAGTGCCCTCTCCAGATTAGGAACACCATAACCATATCGACGCAATAATGTAGATACTTTTTCCCTCTGTGAAGGGTTTTTAGGTAAATGTCTAAGCATTGCCGGAGTCCATTCTGCGGAGTGGACTATTAAAGCACGAACTGTTTCTGACCAGTATTCAGGGTGTTTAGCCCAAATACGTGCTGCCATATAGCTACACAAAGCTGTTGCCGCGCTAGTATCTCCAGAAAGGTTAAATTGCCGTACATTTGGTTGATAATAAGTTGTCAGAAGTCGTAAATCATCAATATCCATGCAAGAAGAATGAGGATCATCAGTTGCTAGGTTGCCCCCCTCAAAAGTCACATCCGGTCGGATAGGCCACTTATCAGTCCATAAAAGAGAAGTTCTACTTCGAGGTGAGAGGTCGCCAGCAGGAGCAATAGTTTGCCATTGAGCATACTTTGGATTATCTATATTGACTTTATCGGTATAAGCACCAACAACAAGTGCATTCCACGCTTGGGAGGGATTTTGTGCTTGGCTTACATCATTTCGATTAGGATACTCACTAAATATGATATCCCCACCGATATTGCCAACCGGAATAACCATGAGTCGCTGAAATTCAAAGGATATTTGATCTACTGCTGCTGACCAAGAAGAAGGAACTCCTTTATTATTGTCGATTTCACTCGTGACAGGCATACAAATGACACGCTGGCGCTTAGGGTTGCTAATTTCTACACGAGAAACAGCTTCCTGGGTAATTGCTCCATAAAGCTTAGGGTCGTTTTGTCCTTGGTCTGAAAGTATTTTTACGGATTCTAATCGATGGGTAAGATATACTTTGCTTGATGTTGCTAGTGCATTGTAAAGGTTGCCATAGAGGACTAGTCCAGCCATGTCAGTACCATGCCCGCGCCAATGTTTACTGTCTGCCACTCCCCAGTTTGGATCGCAAGTTAAACAATCTTCAGGAGCAAGAGCTGGCTTAATTAAAGGATGAGAGCGTGTAACACCACTATCTAATAAACAAACAGCTAAATTATTATTCGATGCTACGGTAGTGCGATTTGCAAGTTCTGTGATCCAACTAACCTGTTCTTGCATATCCATCTCAAAGAACATAGATGGTGAATCTTTAGCAAGACGAAGTTCAGCAATTAAACCATTATTATTAATAATTCGTGATAAGGTTATTACAGATGTCAAGGCTAAAATTACTTCTCTTTCAGGGAAGGTAATTGAGTTTGCTGTTGTTCTAATATCGAGTATTTGAGCTATTTGCTGGAAAGATTCACGACAACCATGACGTAACCAAACTTCCCACCATACTTCCTGAGATTCGCATGGAAATAATGCAAGATTGTCTGTGAATAGCGCACGCACTGTACCTAAGCTAATATCATCCAACCGTGCGATTAAAGGCTCGTTTTTAGGTTTGCCTTTTTTTGTTTCTTCATCACGGTAAGCTTCGATTTTTGAGCCGAAAAAATCCGATGCTTTCTCTGGGACAAATACAGTTGCTAATACTGTTTCGTCTGCTTCATCAGATGAGTGAACAGCAAGCAACTCGATTTTCTTAGGCTTGTTCTCCAACTGATCAACCGCTTTCAGTTCGCTTTTTTGTAGCTGTAACTCTAAATAAAAACCAGCTTCTCCAACTGCAAGTTCTGGTTCGCACAATAATTTTTGTTGCTGATAATTTTCAAGAGCTTTCTCAAAAGCTTGTTGCAACGTTTCGGCATGTTCTATACGATTGCGAGGTGGGAAAGATTTTTTATTTCCTCCCCCTCCACGATATGTATAATTTTGGCTATCTCCCTTTTCCACGATGTAAAAATTAGGGAGATTCCTTTGGTAATCAGGCATTGGATCAAGAGGTTAATTTAAACACATCTTTATTAAAATAATACCGCACTCACTTAAAGATGGTGTTTTTGCGCTCTAGAATCGCAGAAATCATATTTTCTTCAGATATTGAGTCCTGATCGGAAATTACAGCTACTTTCGCCGCTTCATCTGCGGCTCGAACTAATTCTGCTTGACTTAGACCATTAGCACTCTCAATAATATGCTGCCAATTTTGCCACTCAGTATCAAAAGGAGCTAGACGTGTTTTTAGTAATTTGCGAACAACTTCTTGATTTGGTAGCTCATATTCAATAACGTCATCGAAACGTCGAAAAAGAGCCTTATCTAATAAATCAGGATGATTAGTCGCAGCAATGATTAGGCTTTGGCTGTCATCATTCTCCAAAAACTGCAAGCAGGAGTTTAAAACCCGGCGAATCTCTCCAACGTCATTAACTGAAGCACGTTGTGAGCCAATGGCATCAAACTCGTCAAAAAAATAAACACCTCTCGTCACCAGCATTGCATCAAATATGAGTTTAAGCTGATTAGCTGTCTCACCCATAAATTTTGTAATTAGACCAGTATAAAGAACTGTGAAAAGAGGAAGTTGTAGTTCTCCAGCAAGAGCAGCAGCAGTCATCGACTTACCTGAACCTGGTGGGCCAACTAAAAGTATTTTGCGACGAGGTTTGAGATTATACTCAGCTAAACGATGCTGCTTGATATGTTCTATAAGAATACGTTGTAATCTTTTTTCTAAAACTGGAGGAAGAACCATATCAATAAGTCTTGTATCTGAATAGTGAACCGATACAAGATTTATTAGTTCTCCCTTGGGTTGGGCAAGCGGTACAGGGTAAGCTTTACGCTCAATAACAGATTTGCGCTCTTTTGCCTTATCAATGAGAATTTGGATGTCTTGAGCAACTTTGGTGTGTCCTTGTCTTGCTTCATGTGCAGCCATCTGTAGAGCAACAGAGAAAAATTGCTGCTCCTCACCTTCTAGGTAGCTCTTCAAGAGCGCAATAATGTGGCGAGCTGTTGACATAAGGCATTTTATCTGACAAGTTTTTTAGGCTCTCATAAAGTAGAACATTTCATTTTACAACTTTAAAAAGCATCTTTAGTAGATAGATATATCAAACTGTGTATTTTTATTATCTTTTTATTATAGGTACAAGTGTACTATAAAAAATAACAAAAAGCAATGATCAATAAATTTCGGCTAATCATAGTGCTAATCCCTTTTTAAAAAAAGAATTATTCTTATTAAAGCCTTGGATATCAATCTATTGACGCTGAAAGGTCTAGTTATACATAACTTATGGCAGATATTTGCTTTATTATTGATGGCTAGTACAGCGCGACGGAAATAACCCTACCATTCAAAATCAATGAAAACCTTACACTGTAATGTTTTCATTGATTTCGACTTCCGTTTTATGATACTAATTACTTCACGGTTTGTTTTTCCAACTTCAGCACCAATTGTTGATCAATATCTTCTAAGCACAATGAAATCACAGGTTTATCTTCATTTAAAGATGCGTTCAAGCCAAACTCTACAAATTCAAGCGATCGCTTCATAAATTTGTATTCCTAGTACCTGCTTCACCAATAAAGTTAAGGTAGTGTATGGTCTTAACTGGTGCAGAGATGGCAGAATGTCAAAAGCTGATGCACGTCTACACCCTTCTACCTCACCAGAAGTTTGCCTTTACTTTTCGCTGCTGCGATCGCACTACTATTTGCAGTAAAAACTTTAATACCTGGGACAGTCACATAATCACCATCATCAGTAATTATCTTTGTGACTCCTGCTTTGTCCATCGCGTCCAGTATCAGCAAGTCGTAACCGTCAAGTAATTGGGTTTGGAATCTGGTAAGCGCTGCATTGCTTGTTTCTTCGCTAACCAAAACATCTGTGCATACAGAACTAGATATCACCTGACTCCAAGCAGCTTGAACTTCAGCTACAACTTTTGCTCTCTCGGCTGGGAAGTTATGACGGTATTCTTTAGATTTTAATGTAGAAGAAAATATTTCTCTTTCTGTTTGCTCAATGTTGTGTGCTAATTCTGCCAATGAAAGACCGCAGTATAAAAGCAATGAGTTAGCAGAAATGGCTTTGGCAATGTAAGAAGGATACTCTGTAGTCTGATAAGGACGAGATGAAATACTGGCATTAGTATAGGTATACCAATACCAGGCGTTTGTATCTACTAAGAAAATATCATCATTTTTCGGAGCGTCAGACCGGATATCAACCACTTCAGCCTGAACTGTGTAGTTGACTGGCATTACTGTGTATTTGCTTGTTCGCTAATAACTTGGTCTACTCTACTACGGAAATCAGGATCGGAGTAATATCGCTTTGAATTTTCGATTACTAGTTTGAGTATTTGCTTACCAACCGTATTTAGATTGGAGAATTTCAGCAGACGGTTTAGGGTTTCTGGCTTAATATCCCGAAGTAATTGTCCAATAGCAAAGTTAAAGAACGGGGAAGCAAAAATTTCTACTCCTGCAAAGTCTAGCTCAACTTCATTCAAAGCTAATAATTCACCAATGACCAAATCGTACACTTTCTGACCATCGCCAGGTGTAATACAGTTTTTGCCTACAAGGGTTAGGATTTCGTGTTTCATAGTCCGCACATGACCCTTAGAACAACGGCTCATCATCTGGTTCAAGCTCCAAAGCATAATACGATTCGTCGCACAGGAGTGTAATATTTACCAGTGTTCCTCCAAAAAAACTTTGTCTATTTTCGTAAACTTCCTGTTTTTCATCTATTGTCGCACATCCATCATGGCTTAAAATTTGAAGTTTTCCCTTATTTATATGAACGAATTGTTTTAAATAGTCAAGACCAATACCACCCGTCACTCGTCCACCCCTGGTAGTTGTCCCCTTTTGAAAAGCCCATTTTAATGCTTGATCTGCTGGTAAGTTGGGATTTTTCTGGAAATCGCGCACATTTTGAGGGATTCCTACACCAAAGTCAACCACTGTCAGTTTAAGTTGTTTCAGATCAGGATAATGTTGTCCGCAGCTAAAGACCCCTATATCTGTCCGTCCATGTTCAAAAGCATTGGCATAAATTTCTAACACTGTTGCAACAATAAGCTTTTGCAAATTTTGGCTGACATGAACCCAGCCTCTACCAAGCCATTGTTCGGCTAGGTATTGAACCAACTCATCTTTATTTTGCTTTGGATCTTCTCGATACGGAATAGAGTTTCCCTGCCAAGGTGCCATATCCTGGCAAAAGGCATACATAAAGCCATTTTGTTGCAGATTTCTCTTGACTTTTTTATGAAGAGTATGTTGTTGAAAAGTGACTTTTCTACCTTGTGATTCAATTAACCGAATTAATCCACCCAGAAAAGCTACTGCGTTTGGTCGTAGAAACCAACATTTGGAAAAGTCGAAAATTACTTCGGAGCAGTCTTCATTGACTTGTTGCCAAAGTTGAAACAAGCAATCAAAGTCATCTAGGTTATCGTTGACAGTTGGAATTTGAAGAGTAAGGCTCACAATTCCCTTTTGAATGCTTCGTTAAGTATCGATCTTAGCAGGGCTTGTAAGGGTAATTGGTGAGTTTGATCTACAATTCTCCTTTAAATGCTTTGTCCAAGATAGAAGGTAGTAGTGCATCAAGTTCTTTCATTGCCTCTTCTCTTAGGCGTTTCATTGTGTTTATTTTGGTTTGTAGTTCATCGAGGTAGACGACGATGCGACGTTATTCGGGGAGGGGTGGAACTGGAATTGCAAGTATACGCACATCTTGTAGATTGATGCCAAGGTATGAAGTTCCCCTCAACTTTTGTGTCATTACTGTCTGATTGCTTGGTGCTGCCAAAATGTACATCCCATATTCTGGCAGAACTTTATCTGTAAAAGGAATAACAGCAATTTCTCTGGAAACATTACCGCCAATCATTTCATGAGGACATACAGCTACCTCTCCAAGTCCGCCTCTTATTCTCAATAAAAGTTCATTGCCACACAGCCGAGTTCTTCTATACTTTGCTTCAAGTTGTGGATCTATACACTTGACGTTTGTCAAAAGTACACGAAATTTCCGAAGATCGCCAGCCCTTAAAGTTGGAACACCATTCTCATAAGGTTCCCCAGTGAGAACAACACCGTATGAGATTCCTCGATTCGGATCAACCAAGTCAATAAGGCTTTTGGATTCATATTTCTGAATTAAATCTTTGAGAATACGCTCAACACCAGTTCCAAATATTGCTTCTGTTTCTTCAAATATTTGTTGACGTAGCGATCGCACTTCCTCAACCTTCCCCACCAGTTCCTCAACCCGCATCATAATCCGCCGTTGTTGCTCCAGTGGTTGCGGGAGTTCTGGCAGTTCTTCAAAACTACCATCTTGTCGTTTTCTCACAACCTCCAAAAACTTGCTGATAGCTGACTGAATCTCACTATCAAGCATTGGCACTAAAATCTTCATCAATTTTTGACCATTGACGTTAGGCTGTGCGGAGCCTTCCTTTTCATCTAAAATCTGTGTCCAGTAAGCATCCGATTGAAAAAATGAATAAAGATATTCAGGATCTACTAGGGATTTTGGGCGAATTCGTATCAAGTAGGAAGCAAAAACAGCGTATGGAGCTTCTTTAACAAGATGTGTTTTTCCAGTTGTTGCACCAGTTCTTGCAAACAAAATGTCATTAGGGTAGATCAGATACTTTTCTGGCTCATCACATTTACAATAGGGTACAGTATCCCAATTGATTCCACCATCTTTTAAATCAGTAATCCGAACAAATTTTGCTCCTACTTCTTCAATTGACGCACTAGCGGTAAAACCGTATTGTGGATTTTCGGCAAGTTCAGAAAGAGCTAGAGATGGGTAATGTAATTGATTTAAAGTATTAAATATAATAGTTGAAGCAGCCCGAACCATTAATTCTGCTGAAGTCTGCTGAAATGTCAGTTTTAACATAGATAAGTATTAATATCACCAAGCGAATCTAACCTTCCAACATCCTCTTAATCTCTACCATAATCTCAGCAACCCGCCTATCCTTATCCAAAATATCTGTTATTAATTGCTCAGGCGCTAAATGCTCAAAATCCTGCTGACTATTTGGGTTTTTTCGGTCAAGATTATAAATCGCCCAGTAAATAGCATCTCCTTTAGCTTTCTCATCTTTAGCAATCTCGCGCTGAATTGGCTCGTCAGTTTGAGCCTGTTTCACCTCATCCTTGACTACCTGAATCTGATTTTTAATCTGTGCAACTTCTTTCGGTGGCAAAAAGTCCAAAATTGAATTTTGTAAATATTGGATTTTCTCAGTTAATTCTTTAACTGTCTTTGCAAGCTTATTAGCTGTTTCATCTGCTTTCTTAGCAGCATCCCAATGAGGCGTTGCTTCTTTTCTTGCTTGCTTATAAGCTTCCCTAAAGTTATATTTATAAGCTTGTTCATTCTCCTCTCTGTTTTTCCACCATGCCACACATTCAGCAAAATCTTCATCCTGTATCGGCTTAGTTTTCGTATAAGTTTTCCGTCCTTTTGGCAAAGGTAACTCATAGTACCAAATCTCATCCGTTTGTCCAAAACGGTCAAAAAATAACAAATTTGTGGGAATGCCAGTATAAGGTGCAAACACCCCGTTAGGTAAACGGACGATGGTATGCAGATTAAAATCCTTGAGTAAATCTTCCTTCAGCTTGGCACAAGTATTATCCCCAAATAGCACCCCATTGGGAAATACTACTGCGGCGCGTCCTGGTTTTGGTCTTTGTCTGAGACGACGCATAATCAACTGAAGGAATAACAACGCCGTTTCTTTGGTTTGTCTATCTGGGGGAAAGTTATTTTTAATTCTGTCTTCCTCCTCACCCCCAAACGGCGGATTTGTGAGAATTACATCTACCCAATCTTTTTCACCCATCTCCGAAAGGGTAAACCGCAGACTATTACCATCATCAATATCGGGATATTCAAACCCATGTAACAGCAAACTCATGTGCGCTAACATCAAAGGCAAGGATTTTGCCTCAGCGCCAATAATGCTTTTTTGCAATATCTGCCAATCTTGGGCGCTACAATTCTTTTTCAGGTATTCATACGCCTCGACCAAAAAACCACCTGTTCCGCAAGCCGGGTCAAAAATCGTTTCCCCCAGTTTCGGTTCCATCACCTGCACGATAAACCGCACTACCGGACGGGGGGTGTAAAACTCTCCCGAATC
This sequence comes from Nostoc sp., assembly GCF_036917555.1. Lineage (GTDB taxonomy): Bacteria > Cyanobacteriota > Cyanobacteriia > Cyanobacteriales > Nostocaceae > Nostoc. The sequence continues at coordinate 17,312 of NZ_JBALDD010000022.1, forward strand.
TCCCGCCGCGTCCCGCATTTCTTTAAGCATTGACTCATAAAGGGTGCTGAGGAGGTTCACCTCTTCTGATTTATCAAAGTGAATGTCATTTACCTTATTCAGCACATCCCACAGCAAAGTCCCACTAATCATGCGGTTAGTGACATCTTTGAAAACCTTGGCGATGACATCAGCGCGATCGCGTCCGGTTTTGCTTTTAAGATTCCGCAAATAGGCGAGTAAGCCTGCACCTTTGATGCCATCTGGTAAAATTGCCTCATCATTGTTGATGAAACTTTTCAGGCGATCGCCCGTAAAATTTTCATTAGCTGCCCAATCTCGCCAGCGATAAGGCGGTTGAATAGTTGGTTTATAGGATATTCCCTCTAATTCTGCTTCCACCTCATGCAGTTTCTCGGAATCATCCAAAAGTTTCAAAAACATGATCCAAGTCAACTGGGGAAGACGGTCTAATTCTCCATTCAATCCCTTATCCGTCCGCATGATGTCACGCGCTGACTTAATCACGCTTCCCAGTTTTTGGGCGGTGGTGACAGGTTTATCGTTTTGTTTTGTAGTGCGTTTGGGCATGAAATTACTAAATACTATAAACTTATCTAAATATTAGTTTTTTTCTTATTTTGATATCACTGATCTTTCAACTCATTTTTTCAGTTTCGTTTCTTAATGGAGTATCATTTAATTCAGATTTTCTCATATTCAAATAGGCTTTTCCTTCAGGAGTTATGCGAATATATTCTTTTAAATTAGCTTGTTTTTGCATTTGACTAATATATTTTTGCGGATAAGATTCTATCAATCCCAATCCTCTAAGATGTCTTAACTCTCTTCTCACTTCTTCATTCATGAAATATTTATCTTCAGAATTTTCCGATACTAAATTTTTTAGATGGGATAATTCTTCTTTGGTAACAAATCTATTAACGAGAAACTGAAGTGTATCAATCTCCGATCTCTGTTTTTCTTGTTCGTGTTTAACTTCCGTGAATTTGGCTTTCAGATCGCCAAAAGATATTTCTTCTATTTTTTCAGCTAATTCTGAATTAAAAATAAGTATAATTAAAAATATTGCTACTTCTGTTAATGATAGTCTATTTTCAGGTTTAATAGATAATACTAGTACTGACAATAAATATACTATTCCTAGTAAAGAGAAAAGTTTAATTATTAGCCAACGTATTGACCTTTCTCTCAAAGCAATATTCTTATTTGTATTATTTGGAGCCATAAAATATACTCAGCTTGTTTACAATAATGTTGTGGAATGTAATTTTAGGCAGAATACAACAACTTTTGGATTTTCTTAATAGCTTCTTTTAATTCCTGAACGCCCCCAAACCGTTGAGTAATTTCAGCCACATTTCCATATTTATCAAACTCGCGGTTAGCCTTAAATGTGGTTGGGATATTAAACTCCTCAACTCCTTTTTGTGCATACTTGTCCAAAACTATCTCTAAAATTGCCCTAGCATCTTCCCCATACTCCTCAAAAAAATCAGCCTTACGACGACGCAACCTTTCAGCCCGTTGCTTGCAAGTCAGCACTGGAGCATCAAAGGCAATATGACATAGTAAATCAAAAGGGTCAGCTTCGGGAAGCTTAGTAACTTGTTTTAACTCATCAAAATCAATCCCCCGATCTGCCAACAACTCAATAATCTCTGAACGCTGCTCTGGATCTGCCCAGCGTTGCTGTATTTCTATGGTAGAACGATAGAGAATCCTAACTTGCTCTCTGGTGTAGTCAATTAGTTGAGACAACCGCAGTTGATTGTCTGGGTTTAAATCATAAATTCTCTCTTCAATAATTTCTTCACTTCCCCCGTCAGCGTAATATTTCCGAGGTGGTTCGTCATCATCATCTGGGATTCCCCAAAATCCAGACTTTTCATCCTCTTCCAAGTCCTCTGTTTCCTCTTCTAACTCTGCTGACTCCAACTCCTCCTCATGTTCAGAGAGTATTTTCCCCCGATCATCTATCTCTGATTCATTAATAAGGGCGGGTTCCCCATCAAAATCTCTATCTTCAAACAACACCGTACTATTGGTATAGTCGAGTATATTAAAGGATCGCTTATCCCGTTCTTCTCGTACACGAGTTCCCCGCCCAATAATCTGCTTAAAGTCTGTCATTGAGCGAATAACACGAGCAAGCACAACATTTTTACAGGTGGGAATATCTACGCCAGTTGTTAGCAACTTAGCAGTAACAGCGATAATGTGAGTTTCATCTAAGACATCTTTAAATTTATAGAGATGTCCTTTACCTACATCACCAGCATCAGAGGTAATGCGAGTTATGTAGTCAGGATTTGTTCTGGTGATATCGCTGTTGAGGTTGCGTAATTCCTTAATCATTGCCTTAACGTGTTCCTCATCGACACAAAAGACAATGGTTTTGGCATAACGATCGCTACTTCTCAAAAAATCAGTAATGTGTTGGGCGATCGCCTTTGTCCGCGCTTCTCTTACCAATTTCCGCTCAAAGTCTGGGGTCAGATAAACTTCATTAGGAATTGTTCTGCCATAACGGTCAATTTGTCCAGCATTTGGTCGCCATCCTTCCCGATCAGAACGGGTAGTAATCCGATAAACTCGATAGGGAGCTAAGAAACCATCATCAATCCCTTGTTTAAGGGAATATGTATAAAGGGGATTACCAAAGTAGCGATAGGTATCAACGTTATCATCGCGTAGCGGTGTCGCTGTAAGTCCTAACTGATAGGCAGGTTCAAAATGTTCCAGAATTTGTCGCCAGTTACTTTCATCCCTGGCGCTTCCTCGGTGACACTCATCAACAATAATCAAGTCAAAATAATCAGGATTATATTCTCTGTAAAGTCCAAAGCTATATTGTGTATCACCAATAGCTTGATAAATAGCAAAGTAAAGGTCACGTCCTTTTTTTGCTTCTCCCTGGATTTTGTAAATTTTCTCCTGATTAAAGGCAGAAAAATCCTTATTCATCGGGTCATCTACCAGCACATTCCGATCTGCCAAAAACAGAATTCTAGGGGAACGAGATTCTCCAGAAGCATTCCACTCTAAACTTGACAGTTTCCAAGCAATTTGGAAAGCAACAGTGGTTTTACCCGTTCCCGTTGCCATTGTCAGCAGTAGGCGCTCTTGACTTTTGAAAATTGCGGCTAGTGCAGCATTAATAGCATTTCGTTGATAGTAGCGCAGTGGTTTATCTGGAATTGGATAAAACGGAGTCAGCAGTTTTTCTGCTATGTCCTCTCTAATTTGCTCTTTAGCTTCCCCTGTTAATCGTCGCCAAAGTTCATCAGGACTGGGAAAAGAGTCTATTACATCAGATTGTTTACCCGTGATGAAATCAAATTCTACAATCCCTTGTCCGTTAGTAGAGTAAGCAAACCTCACCCCTAGAAGATTGGCGTAGTCTATCGCCTGTTCCAGTCCCTCATCTGGTGTTTTGTGTTTTCGCTTTGCTTCCACCACGGCTAAGGGAAATTCTCCGTTATATAGCAGTAAATAGTCTGCAAATTTCCGTTTGCCACGAGATTGATGCTTATTTTTCGGGCGAATCTTGCCATCAGTAAAGTAATACTGCTCATAGTAAGCATGGGATTCTGTTTCCCATCCTGCATTCTTTAACTTTGGCTCCACATACTTACGGCAAGTATTCGCTTCATTGCTCATTTCTTATTTTTCTTGACTTCATTCTTTACTCGTCCAATTTAACCGCTAACCTCTGATAAATCTCGTCCAACCACACGGGAATCACAGGCTTACCTTCATCTAAAGATGCGATCGCCTTTTTTCTGTCAAACTCCACAAGCTCAAGCGATCGCTTCTGTACTTCCGGCAATAACATAAACCGCTTGCCTTTACCTGAAATAAATAGCTCCGGCTCTTGGTCTTTCAGCTTTTTCAGCGTGGTGCTGGCTATGTCAAAACTTAACCCCACAAATAACCAATATGACATTGCAGCCAATTCTAGCAAGTTTGATTTTGAGTAATAAATACTACGTCCAGTTCCAGTCTCACTGATGACAGGAACAATTACCCCCCTTTCTCGCCAATACTGTAGCTGACGGAGGGTACAGCCTGTGATTTCAGCAGCTTCCTTGCTTGTAAAAAATGTCTCCTGCATACAATTTATTTTACAGAAAACTTGTTTAATACAAATGTGTTATTATTAGACAGTATTGTTTTAATACGATGAGTAAAATTACTATTCAGTGTCGCCTTGTAGCCTCAGAGTCATCACGCCAGCAACTATGGAAGTTGATGGCGGAGTTAAATACGCCACTGATTAATGAACTACTACGTCAGGTAAGTCAACACCCAGAGTTTGAAACTTGGCGGCAAAAAGGTAAACACCCCACTAGTGTTGTGAAACAACTCTGCGAACCTTTGAAAACTGACCCTCGCTTTATTGGTCAGCCTGGACGGTTTTACGCGAGTGCGATCACCACAGTCAATTACATCTACAAATCTTGGTTAGCACTGATGAAGCGATCGCAGTACCAACTAGAAGGCAAAATTCGCTGGTTGGAAATGCTCAAAAGTGATGTTGAATTGGTAGAAAGTAGTGGTGTCAGCTTAGATAGTCTTCGCACTAAAGCTACTGAAGTTTTGGCTGAATTTGCTCCCCTTAATACTGCTGAAACTCAATCAACGAATCTAAAAAAAGCTAAAAAGCGCAAAAAAGCTCAAAATTCAGATAGCAACAGTCTATCAAAGAACTTATTTGAGTCCTATCGCAAGACAGAAGATAACTTGACTCGTTGTGCCATCAGCTATTTGCTCAAAAATGGTTGCAAAATAAACAATAAAGAGGAAGACGCTCAAAAATTTGCTCAACGCCGTCGTAAACTTGAAATTCAGATTGAACGCCTCAGAGAACAACTAGAAACAAGAATTCCCAAAGGTCGAGATTTAACCGATACCAAATGGTTAGAAACTATTGTTGTTGCCACTCATAACGTTCCAACAAATGAAGCTGAGGCAAAATTTTGGCAAGACAGCCTTTTAAGACAATCTAGCAAAGTACCTTTCCCGGTAGCTTACGAAACCAGCGAAGACATGACTTGGTTTAAAAACCAGTTTGGGCGCATCTGTGTAAAATTCAAATGTTTGAGTGAGCATAGTTTTCAAGTGTATTGTGATTCTCGCCAACTTCACTGGTTTCAACGCTTCCTAGAAGATCAACAAATTAAGAAAAATAGCAAAAATCAACACTCCAGTAGCCTATTCACCCTGCGTACTGGGCGTATTGCTTGGCAAGAAGAGGAAGGCAAAGGCGATCCTTGGAATGTTAATCGCTTAACTCTCTACTGTTCTGTAGATACCCGCCTATGGACGACTGAAGGAACCAATCAAGTAAGGGAAGAGAAAGCTGAAGAAATCGCTAAAAGTATTACTAATACAAAAGCCAAAGGCGACCTTAATAAAAAACAGCAAGATCACATAAAACGGAAAAACTCCACCTTAGACAGAATTATTAACCCTTTTCCTCGCCCCACGAAACCTTTATATAAAGGACAATCTCATATTCTTGTTGGTGTTAGCCTCGGCTTAGAAAAGCTTGCAACGCTAGCAGTAGTAAACGGCACTACAGGTCAAGTCCTTACCTATCGCAGCATCAGACAACTACTGGGTGATAATTACAAACTGCTAAATCGACAGCGACAGCAAAAGCATTTTTTATCCCATCAACGCCAAATAGCTCAAACGCTTGCTGCACCAAATCAGTTTGGAGAATCGGAGTTAGGGGAGTATATTGACAGATTGCTAGCGAAAGAGATTATTGCGATCGCCCAAACATACTCTGCTGGAAGTATTGTTCTACCTAAATTGGATAACATGCGAGAGCAAGTTCAGAGTGAGATTCAAGCCAAAGCTGAACAAAAATCAGACTTAATAGAAGTTCAACAAAAGTATGCCAGACAGTACCGAGTTAACGTTCATCAATGGAGTTACGGCAGATTGATGGCAAATATTCACTCGTCAGCTGTTAAAGCTGGAATTGTGATAGAGGAGTCAAAACAGCCAATTCGAGGTAGTCCACAAGAAAAAGCGAAAGAATTAGCGATCTCCGCTTACCATTCCCGCAAAATAAACTGATTGACAAAACACCGAACCTTGACAATAGAATAAGAATACTCAATAGCGCCGCAGTTCATGCTTGTTACAAGCCTCTGTGCTGTGTAAATTTGGGTTAGTTTGACTGCTGTTAAACAGTCTTGCTTTCTGACCCTAGTAGCTACCCACCTTGATGCTGCTGTCCCTTGTGGATAGGAATTAGGTGCGCCCCCAGTAATAGAGGTGCGGGTTTACCGCAGCGGTGGCTACTGAATCACCTCCGACCAAGGAGGAACCCACCTTAATTATTTTTTGGCATGGTAAAGCGGGGGCGATTTCCCTGGGACTCCTGCCAAAACTTTAAATCGCTTGTTTAATAAGGTTTATAGCCCTTAATGTGTTAGTTGATTTACTTTTTTCAGTATTAACTGACGGGCTATTTCGGGAGACGTGACAAAAATGCCTTCATAACTATTGGTAAATCAAGGGTTTGAAGCGCAGAGTTTCAACACCCCTCCCAGCTAGAGGTGGGTTGAAAGCTGTTGTTTTGGGCACGCCTGGATATATGGGGATTGAGCAGCAGTTTCAACACCCCTCCCAGCTAGAGGTGGGTTGAAAGAAACCATAATGACACATCCAATTTACACTCGCGAGTTTCAACACCCCTCCCAGCTAGAGGTGGGTTGAAAGTTGAAAAAGACCCAGAAATATTTGAAATTTGCAAGGTTTCAACACCCCTCCCAGCTAGAGGTGGGTTGAAAGTTATCAGACTTATTAGAACATCTGTCCAATCATTTAGTTTCAAACCCCTCCCAGCTAGAGGTGGGTTGAAAGTAGCTGGTCTTCAGTAATTCGTTGCAATACAAGTTTCAACACCCCTCCCAGCTAGAGGTGGGTTGAAAGATGCAAATTAGATTGTTTGTCCTTAGTAGTGGAATAACAGCGGTTTCAACACCCCTCCCAGCTAGAGGTGGGTTGAAAGATTCACGGCTGGTTGATAAATGCGATCGCACCATAGGGTTTCAACACCCCTCCCGGCTAGAGGTGGGTTGAAAGTAATTTTAAACTTCACATTTAAAGACGACAAGCTTACTTTTCAACACCCCTCCCAGTTAGAGGTGGGTTGAAATCAGGAAAAATGAGACTTTGCACGATAATACTTTTTTATGTTTCAAAAGTATTCCTAGCTAGAGATGGGCTGAAAGAAAACTCTGAAAATTGACAATTTTTTTGAGGAGAGTTTTACAAACTTCTCTTAAAAATAGGTGGGTTGAAAGATTGGTAAAAGTCATGGAATTTTTGGACTAATGGGACAAAAACTTGTCAACTTACAGCAATTTCCATTTCTTTGAACCACAAATCCTCGTAGGATGGTAAGGTATTGCGCCCCCACCACATGGTCTATTTACCTGAAAATACGTGTAACAAAAAAATATTGTCAATTTTCTTCTTCCGCCCATAGGATAGAGAAGCTTGCAGGTAAATTAGGTAGACTCACAATAGTGCATGAAGGGTTATAATAAAAGCTTACTCAATTGGCTTGCGAGAAAAAACAGAACTATATTACGAAACGTAAATATGTTCCAAACCCTTACCATTGAGAAATGACAAATGACGGCCCTCTCTGGTCGGAGACGCACTTTCGTTCAACAGTACAGTTTATTTGCGCCGACATCTTTAGTTAATAAGTCATGCATTGTTAAACTGGAATTGTGACCACAGTAGTTCATTTTTGATATGCCTTATCCAGACTGTCTAATGGACATTAATTTGTTAAAAATGACATTAATCTGTTAACAGTGACAAATAATTAGTTAATGTATAAATTCATGTTTGATGTCGGGTTGATTCATGCATTTTTCAAATTCCATGACTTTTACCAATTACCCAATTACGCCGGAAAAACCGAGCTAAAGCTGATTCTTCTAAAGATAGATAAATTGGGCGTCCGTGGGGACAGGTGCGGGGGTTGCGAGTACGTTGCCAATTATCTAAAAGTGTCTGCATTTCTTGTTGATTCATCGGTGTACCATTACGAATGGCACTGCGACAGGCGACAGCTACTTGGGCTGTTTGTAAATCGCCTCCCCAACTAAGTTCTAAAATTGCTTCTGCACAGTCGTCTCGCTGCTGCAAAGGAGCGGGGATATTACGAGCTGCCCAAAGTTGTTCGCCAAAGGGTTCTATTTCTAAACCGATGTGTTGCAGTTGCGATACTTGCGCTGGCGATAATTGATAAAGAATTATTGGCGGTTCAACGGGTAAAAGTTGCCAATCATCGCATAATTGCTCATACAAAACTCGCTCATGGGCAATGTGCTGTTCTACTAACCACATACCACCTGAATGTTCCGCCACAATATAAGTGTTACTAACTTGAGCGACAGCTTTTAAGGAGTTAGGACAGACGCGATTAATCGCGTCTGTACAAGGGTTGGGATTTTGAGGATTGAAATTGTAACCACCTTTGGCTTCTGCGGCTTTGAGTAATTTACTAACTCGTGTCGTGTGAACAGCTTCTTTGAAATTGTTAGAAGAGATGCTGAGTGCTTGGTTAATTGCTTGGGTAATTTGCTCTTGCCAATAAATGATTTCGTTGAGGTAAATTTCTGTTTTTGCTGGATTGCGATTCCAGTTAATTTGATCGGGGGAAATGGCAAGATGTAAGAAACAAATTGGATAGCGATCGCGTGGTAATGTTCTGTGAAATGCAGATAATATTGCTTGCTCTAGTTCCGGTGTTTTCACCATCCTGCCGTTAATGGCTACACGTACCCAATCTGGACGATGACGATGACAGCGATCGGGTAATCCTACCACTAAATTTAGTGCAGAGTGCTGAGTGGGGAGTGAGGAGTTAGGAGTTAGGAGTGCTGAATTCTGAGTTCTGTCTTCTGAGTTTAATGGGTTGGGTATTTCGAGTTTCACTTCTTGCAAGTCACCTTGTCGCACTTGCGGTAAAATTTGCGGTAGTAGTTGTCCAGTTGTGGCAGCAGGACAAATGGTGAACCATTGACGGTCATTTTGCCAAATCTGCCAGGTGACATAGGGATGACAGAGAGCGATTTGGTAAATTGTAGCTTGCACAGCTTTCATTTGCTGTGCTGTTGTGGGTAATCCCTGACGACGAGACGAGCAATTACCAAAAAGATGGGAAACTGTAACCACTGTACCAGGTGCGATCGCAGTTACTTCAACTTGTACAACTTTCCCGCCATCGCCATAAATTATCCGCCATCCTAATTTTCCGCCCAGAGGACGACTCAAAATTTCCAACTCTGCCAGAGTCGTTAAACTGTGCAACGCCTCACCACGAAACCCTAAACTGTTAATTTTCCACAAATCGGCACTAGAGCGAATTTTACTAGTGCTGTGGGCTGTGGCTGCTTGTTGCAAATCATCTAGGTTCATTCCACAACCATTATCTGCCACACGAATTCGCCATTGCTGCGGCCACAGAGAAACCACAATTCGCGTTGCACCTGCGTCTAGGGAATTTTCTACCAATTCCCGCACCACAGAAGCTAAAGAGTCGATTACCTCTCCAGCTGTAATGAGATATACAACTTCTGTTGGTAGAGCTTGAATAGTAGATGCCATAAATTATAGTTTATAGCTTCTGGGGGCATGCTATATACGACTTATAGCAAGAATTTTTTCTCAGCAAAAAAGAACCACAAATAAACACTGATAAATTATCTGTGTGCATCTGTGGTTTAATTTCTAAAACATTAATTATTGCAAGATATCTATTATGCATTACAACTTTTTCTATGGCATCAGAAAAAATTAGTAATTGCAACATTAATTAACATTAAATCACCTTACTTTACGAATATCTTTAGGCAATTCATTAATTAGTATCTCTCATGGACAAAATTTTAGGTGGTTCAGGTTTGAGCAAACCGTTCAACAGTGATGCAGGACGTTGACTGTAAGGCCAAGCAAAAGCATGACGAAAAGCTGCATCTTGACAAGCTTGTAGTTGTTCAAAACTAATAATATTGTAAGTCAAGAGATTCTCATACTCAAAAGGTAGACGCACATTGTGCAATCCAGCATTATCAGTACAGATAGCGATATCAACCCCAGCATCAAGACAACGGTCAAAAACTAATTTGAGTTGACGTATATCCTGCAAAGTTCCAGTTTTTAGATAAGTTGTCGGACAAACCTCCAAACATTGTCCGCGTTTAGCCACATCATTAAGTAGCTCTGGATATAGTAGGGGAATTTGAATGCCGTGACCAATCCGCATCAAATATGGTAATAGTTCTGGGTAACAACCAGCAGTGGTTTCATATAGATGTCCCGTGGTGTTAACGCCCAGCGATCGCGCATAATCATATAAGCTAATCCATTCTTCTAAGCGATCGGCGTAATAACTATCACCTCCGGCTACATCCACTGCACAGACATACTGTTGATTTTGCGCCGCCAAATCAACAATCGCCTTGTTCACCTGATATGGTAGGCGTGTGTGCATACAGAGAATTTGGCTAGTAACAATCGGATATTCTGGCTGGTGGCTGGCAAGTCCTACTACTCGCACAATTTCTGCCATCTTGTCAATTCTTTCCGATTGACTCAGATGCTCAGGTGTCCGCAAATAAGGAGTGTAGCGCAGTTCCAGATAAGCCAAATTTTCAAATATGTAAGCACCCCGCACCAAGCGATAGATAAAGTAAGGCAAAGTCTCCACCGTTTGCACGCTTTCTACCAAGGTGTGTAATTCTAGATACTCATCTAAGGTGTTACGTGGGCGGGTATAAAAATCTTCAAAATCTGAATAGTCAGCAAAGCGGGAAATTAACTCCACAGAATGTCGCTCGAAATATCGCCATAAAACTCGTGGTACGACCGAGCCGCCTAGATGTCTATGTAATTCAGCATATAAAGCCATAGTGGTATTTTTAGGTAAAAATTTCAATGATTGTAACAAAAACATTGAGAGAAATTTGTCATCAAAAAAATTTAGCTTTAACTTCGTTGGAGTAAAGGTTTCCCTTCATCTGAATTTCAACAAATACTCCAACCGAGAAACTGGCAAACGATTTGGTGGCTTGGAATTAGATAGGGTTGAGAGCAGCAAATAAATTTCTGCCTCCAACCTCCTGTACCAGTATTTGCAGCATGAATAAACTTGACATTACCAAGATTAAATTGATAGCATTGATATCCTTAATTTTTGTGCTACACTAAAAGAACATTGCTATTGTCAAGCGAGTGGGATATAGCAATATATTTTTCCTTTAACAAAGCAAATTCCTGGCAAGGTTGGTATTAATTGAAAATTCAAGCGTTGGAAGTCAAGGCTGGCGATCGGATTATTGCTTACTGCAACAATAAAATGCAAACCTGCAAGGTAAAACGCATTTTAGATCCAGGTCAAGCTAATATTACACTATCAGTATTCACCTCTGAGAATTATCGCGGTTGCTCAGTTTCATCTATAGTCCGCTTCCAAAGCAACGCTTTAGTTGATTTGGTAAGTTAAAAACCAAGTAAATATTCAAGCTCAAAAATATTTCTAACTATTGTCCAGCCTCAAACTGGACAAAATTTTTATTTAAGGTGCAATGCCTGCGGTAAATGCTCGCCTACGCACATACCAATCTGTTAATTATGGCTAGATGATTTTTCTGAAAATGCAAAGCGCCACTTTAGTTGTTGGTAAGATTTTCCACATATAGTTTGCATATTTAAAATCTAATCAAAATCTTGTAGGGTGGGCATCTTGCCCGCCCTAATTATGCAAGTTAGAGGTGGAACAGTTTATTACTAAACTTACCTTCCACTTGATGACTTTTTTTCAGTTCTTTTTCACATCACGAGCCATATTGAGGTAGTAGTCGTCAAGTTTGGCATTAGAACGACGACGGTTAGTGGTAGGAATTTTAGCAGTGTTATCCCGATTCGTTTCAATTGGCTGTTTAGCTGAAGCTTGCTTTACACCCTGCACCTGATCAGATTCCAAGAAATAATCAGACTCAGAGAATCCGAAAAGCTTGGCAAAAAAACCAAATAAATTTCCGAAAAAATTAGAAATACTTTGGAATAAAACCCCAAACAAGCCTTCAAAACGAAGGAACAAGTTCCGAATAATTTGAGTTAGACGAAGCATAACAGCACCTTCAATGATTGCCTATTATCATTGTGACTCAATTCGGATTCGGGAATTAGTGATATGGCAAAAATCTACCAGTAGGTAGGTATAGCTCAACTAGTACTTACGTTTTATATGGCAATTGCGATCGCTCTGTCCGATCAATTCCCACAGCCCCTACTTTTCCTGAACCAGCAAAACCGATTTCACAGGACGCTTGATAGAATTTCCCTCCAAATTAACCTTCCCGTAAAAGGTTTTCCCATTGTAATAAAGCGAAGACGAACTCCCCCCATCCAGATTCATCGCTTGATCGGCACCAAGAGTTTTCATCAAATCAGCTAATGCTGGCAAAGATATTCCAGAGTTCACGGGAGCCAAGGGTTTTTGAGCCACCATAACTAAAATAACGCTGCCATCACGGGTGATACCTACGGCGGTTCTGGCATTGGGTTGGTTGCTGCCAAGCGCATCTCGTTTATTGGCATTATCTACAAAGCCCTCTTTTTCTAAGGTGAGTTCTGGTAATAGGCGTGGGCCAGCACCTATAGCATCAACTAACTGACAACCTGCTGGTGGTGACTGACTGTGTAGGGCAATGGAATAGCGGATAGTTTGCCCGCATAAGTAGCGACGGAATTCTGTGCGATTGAATATTTTACCCAAATAAGATTTTAAGTTGGGATTGTTCACCAACCGCTCGTTTTCCTTGGGATCAGCTATCAACTTTCCTTGTCGGACAATATAAGATGTAGTTTTTTGGTTGGCTGGGTCAAAAAAGCCTGCATTCAAAATAGCCACGGCTTGATGCTTTTGGGCAAATTCCTCTACAGTGGCTACCTTCTGTGATAGTGCAGGAGTCACTAAAAATTTGCTATTAGCTGGAATCAGCACAATGTGAGCGATGCTTTGGGGCAAAGTGCGATCGAAGTAGCGGATAGTTTTTGCTGGTGAAGCCGCAATAGTGGGTATTGACAGTAGACTTCTTGCAAAAGTCCCTAACACCCCACACCCAACCCCTCCCCTTGCTAAGGGGAGGGGAGACAAAGCGTAGCTTTGGCAGGGTGGGGTTCTTATTTTTGATTTATGCAAGAGGTCTAGTGTTGAAAAACGCAAATTAAACCACAACACCATTGCCAAACTAATTAATATCAAAGCCGGTAGTTTAATTTTTCTCACTTTTAAACTCATTTGCAGTTAGATCAAAAAAGTTGATTTAGTTGACTTTATTAAAATACTTTAAGCTGAAAATAAGCAATTAACTTTAATTACTCCCGGTTCACCCATTTTTTAGGGAGTTAGGAAAAGTAAATAGTCAAAAGTATATCAAAGGGCATATTCCCAAAAAGACTCGATTAGGTATATGTTCGCAACTATGGCTACTGAACCCATAATTACAAACGAAGGAGTCGATGATATACCTATACTTCTAACTCAAATAGAGCATATGGGCGTACAACCGCTAATCGATAAATATTTCTGACACACGGAAATTTGCAAGGTAGTTTTCAAAAAGTTAAGAGACAATATCTTGCTAGACCTTCTCAACCAGTGTTTACTTGATTTATGCCGAATTTATGCAACGCCTAAAATCGCTTTTTACGCCAATTTAACTTTAAAATAACTAAATTATCTAGATTCCACAGAATATGAGTAGAGTTATCTTCAAAAAAAATCAAGTAATAAAATTTGTGCGCTATTGAATTGCAAATTAAAAAATCAGTATCTTGAAATTGTCCACAGAGGTGTCTGCAGCTTTAATAGTTGCTTAAGTTCGGATCAATTGAAGTTTTTATTTTAACTGCTTATGCTTCCTCGTCAAAAAATTATCGAGATGTTCTCAACCTTCGTTGAGTTGGAAGGAGACAGATTCAGCAAATGGTTGATTGATATCAAACTACATCGAAATATTCAAAATTACTTGGAGTCTTCATCATTTGTCCCTAACTCAGAAAATTTTTGGGCGTTACATTGGCACAAGTGCTGGCGAGAGCAATCTAATAGCCTTGCTAGAATGCATTTATCTGCTTATTTACAGGAACCAAATTATTGGGCTGCTAAAAAAACAATTGCCAAATTTACAAATAGTCAACATAGCCTAGCAGATTATTTTCAAATGGCGAATGCTGAAATTGAAACAATTCTCAAAAATTTTAATCTAGAAAAATGCTCTAGCTTAAAAGCCTATGCTACTATAGCAGTTCCCAGTCGGCTAAAAGATATTTTACGCCAACGCAAAGAAGCTGATATCTGCACAAATTGGGCATTGTTACGCAAAGTAAGCAAAAAGCAGTTATTAGAAGCTCTTGCTCAAGCTGGATTATCAACGATTCTAATTGCCCAATATCGACTCGCCTGGACTTGTTTCAAAGAACTGTATGTTCAAAACCAACCAGGTGGCACAAAATCACTACCAGAACCAGAACCCCAACTTTGGGAAGCTATTGTCAACCTCTACAACCGTGAACGCCAAAATCAGTTAACTCAACCTACTTCACAATGCACGAGAGAGAAAATTGAACAGTGGTTAACCCAGACAGCTGTGTACGTGCGTGGTTATCTGTATCCACCTGTTAGTTCTCTAAATTTAGGCATATCAGAAGATAACTTTACAACAACTTTTGATTTGCCAGATCCATCCTCTGACTCATTAATCGCTCAGATGATAGCCCAAGAGGATGCCCAAAACCAACAAAATCAACAATCTCAGATTGAAGCTGTTTTATTAAAAAATTTACAAACATTTGAGGCAAAAACCCAGGAAATACTTAAACTTTACTACCAACAGGGGTTAACTCAGTCACAGATTGTAGAACGTCTACAAATGAGTCAGCCTACTGTTTCTCGCCGACTGCTCAAAGCTAGAGAATTAATGCTGAAAGCATTGATTCAATGGAGTCAAGATACGCTTAATATTTCTGTGACTTCCAACCTAGTTAATGATATGAGTAGTGCTTTGGAAGAATGGTTGAAAGTTAAATATGGGGAATCTGGCTGAGATTATGAAGGATGAGGTAGTAAAAATGACTTCCGCTTTTACAGAACCGCAGGAACTATTGTTAGAAATATCACCACCATTACAGACAAGTTCTTGGCAAGATAGCCAAATGTACGCCACACCTAGCAGTCGCTGGCGTGCTTACATGAATCAAATTTGCCTTCATGGGTTTTTAAATTGGGTAAAAGCTGAATATGTTCCAGAAGCAAGTATCTGGCACAGTTCCCCTGGTATTCCTGCTTTTTGGGAATTTGTCAATGGTACAGCAATTTTGTTAAACCAAAAGCGAGTCGTTTTAATTCCTAGCGAGGCAATTGATGATAGCGAGTTAGAAGTTCCTCAAGAATGGGTAGACATACCCAGTTGGGCAGCAGACTATTATTTAGCAGTGCAAGTCACATCAGATGGCGAGTGGGTAAGAATTTGGGGCTACATAACCCATCAAAAACTTAAATCACTAGCAGACTATGACCAAGTAGATAGGACTTATTGTATAGATGCACAGCACTTAATTAAAGACCTTAATGCTTTTTGGATCACCTACCAATTTTGTGGAACAGAGGAGATGAAAGCTGCGATCGCTCCACTACCAGAATTATCGACTGTTCAAGCAGAAAATCTTGTGCAACGGTTAAGTAATTCCTCTGTAACATTTCCTAGACTAGCAGTGCCATTTACAACTTGGGGAGTGCTACTAGAGAATGAGCAGTGGCGGCAGCGTTTGTACCAAGAAAGGCTGCGATATCTACAACAGGCTGCGCCTACGCAGTTTTCACAAGTACAAGTGAATCTTAGTCGTTGGCTGGAGCAGATTTACGATGCTTCTTGGCAAGCTATAGAGACTTTTTTTGAGCAAAACTCTAGTAGCCTAGCTTTTAATTTCCGCACTTCTTCCGGGTTAAATACTACCGCTATTAAACGCGCCAAGCTGATTGACTTGGGAATGGAAATAGAGGCTCAAAAAGTTGTTTTATTAATTGCTTTAATACCAGAAGCTAACCAACAAGTTAGGATTCGTGTGCAATTACATCCAGCTTGTAATCAACCTTACCTACCTGCTACTATCAAGCTAGCTTTACTTTCAGATCAAGGGGAAATACTTCAACAAGTACAAGCAAGAATTCAAGATATCTATATGCAGTTGAAACTCTTTGATGGTGAAGTGGGAGAATGTTTCAGCATTCAGATCGACCTGAATAATTATCAAATAACAGAAAATTTCATAATTTAGTTATTAGGAGCCAGCAGTGTCAAATTGGTGTTGATTGGGAGCATCCTACTTATGTAAAAACATCAAATAGTCAGTTGACCATTGAGATAGGCACAACATAATTGTAGTATGGAGGGAACATTAAATGGATGCCACTGCAAGGCGAATGCATCTTGTCAATAAGAGCAGATCATCATCAATAAATTGTTAAATAATCGCATTAAGCATAGCTTATTGACTTAGTACTAAGTTTTAATTCTTACTGATTTATATTTAGATGAGAAAGAAGCGATCGCTAGTGCCTCCCCTACTCCCCCTACCTTAAAAGATAAATTTCCTTAACCCAAGCGTATGGAGATATAAGTAGTCTGTCCTTTGCTTGTAGCCGTAGTTTGTTCGATAAAAAAAGGCGATTTGAGGGCTGACATGCTTAAGCAAGGAGCGATGCCTACGGTGGTAAACTACACACTATTTTTTCGATCCCTTCAAAAGTTTTTAATGCCTCTGATGATGTATTTTTATACAAGATTGATGTGATCTCTTTTGTGGCGGCTTGTAAACGTTGTTTTTCCTCGAAGGTCATCGGTTTAGCCCAAATTTATGTTGTATAGTCCTTATACTACACTTTCCTTTGGTATTTTTGCATAAGTAGAATGCTCCCTGTTGATTAGTCATTAGTTAATCACGAATGGCAAAGTCCACTTAACTTATGAGTAAGCTAGTTGTCTTCAGCTTCTTGGGAGGAGATTTAAATCAAGGATTTCCTGTTGTCACGGCTCAACTTTGGTCTCATAACCAATTTGTACCTGTGAAATTAACAGGGAGTCTACCACCAGCACCAGAACTAAGCGAACTCTACCGCAGATGGCAGTTACTCTACGCAGCAGTTCATCAACGCCTGGGTAGCAATCACCGTATAAAAGTACATTTGCAAGATATAACCAATATTTCTGTCAATGACTTCGATGAAATGTGTCAACAGCTACAAGCAAGTATCAATGCTTGGTTGAAATTTGAGCCATTTCAGAATATTGAACGGCAGTTGAGAACTCTACTCAGTCGTAATGATGAAATTAGAGTCATTATTGAAACAAATATAGTTCTATTGCATCGTTTGCCTTGGCATCTATGGCATTTTTTTGAAGATTACTCGAAAGCGGAATTAGCTTTGAGCAATCATGAATATGAATCTCCTCAGCTATTACAAAAATCTCCTACAGGTAAAGTCAAAATTTTGGCAATTCTAGGCAATAGAGTTGGTATTGATATTGATAAAGACGCCTTTTTGTTACAAGGTTTAACAGATGCCAAAACCACCTTTCTTATAGAACCAACACGGCAAATACTTGACGAGTATCTATGGAATCAGGATTGGGATATTCTATTTTTTGCCGGACATAGCACTAGTCTTGTTGACGGAGAGATTGGGGAAATTTACATCAATCAAACAGAAAGTTTAGCAATTTCGCAATTGAAACATGCACTTAAGGCAGCAATTAGACGCGGTTTAAAACTGGCAATTTTCAATTCTTGTGACGGAATTGGTTTAGGACGAAATTTAGCCGATTTAAATATTCCCCAAATGATTGTAATGCGGGAAGGAGTGCCAGATTTAATAGCACAGGAATTTTTAAAAAACTTTCTTACTGCCTTTGCAGATAACAAACCATTTTACTTGGCTGTGCGAGAAGCACGAGAAAGACTTCAAGGACTGGAAAATGAATTTCCTTGTGCCAGTTGGTTGCCAGTGATCTGTCAAAATCCTACAACTGTTCCTACTACGTGGCAAGAACTGCATGGCAATTTTGGTAATACTAAATTTGTGGGTAAAGTTTCGACAAAAGGTAAAATTGCGACATCAAAATCTAAATTTTGGAATGTACTACTTAGTACTTTTCTTGTGGCTGTTTCAACAGTAGGTTTGAGATACTTGGGAGTCTTTGAGAAAATCGAACTGCAAACTTTCGATCGAATGCTACAGATGAGACTCAAGGAAGATCCAGATCCAAGGTTGATAATTGTAGAAATTACTGAAAAAGATATTCAATCACGACAAGAGATGACCAAAGGACTAAAATCCATTTCGGATAGTACGTTAGCTAAATTGCTTAACAAATTACAAAAGTATCAACCGCGAGTTATTGGATTGGATATTTATAGAGACTTGGCTGACCCCCCAAACAAATCAAATCTAATACAATTTCCGACTGAACTTAATAAAGAGAACGTTGTTGTTGTCTGCAAAAGCACCGATAGTAAATACGATCCCCTAGGTGTTAAACCTCCAAAAGACGTACCTGTAGCACGTCAGGGTTTTACTGATGCAATTCAAGACCCAGATGGTATTGTCCGTCGGCAAATTTTGATGATGGCACAAGAGCCTTCTTCAACTTGTACAACGCCTTATTCGTTCTCATTGCAATTAGTTGCTCGTTACTTATCTTACGAAAATATTAAACCTAAATTTAATGAGGATTATGTACAGTTTGGCTCTAAAGTATTTAAACGTTTAAAACCTAGTCGCAGTGGTGCCTATCAACAAGGAGTTGATTTAGGCGGAAATCAAATACTTGTTAATTACCGTAATACAGATTATCAGAAAATTTCCCTTGATGATGTATTGAGTAATAAATTTGATCGTAAATCATTTAAAGATAAGGTAGTTATCGTTGGAGTGACAGCTAATACAGTCAGCGATACTTGGTCAACTCCCTACAGTACTGCACAACAAGATTACCAAGAAATATCAGGGGTATTTATACAAGCACAAATGGTTAGCCAAGTTTTGAGTGCAGTTTTAGACCAACGTCCAATTCTTGGGGTTTTGCCTTACTGGGGCGATATTCTCTGGATATGCGGCTGGTCTGTAGTTGGGAGTTTGATTATTTGGCGTGTTCGTTTGCTCTCACATAAAGGATGCGCTATCTTTGTGACGGTTGTCATATTATATGGAGTCTGTGCGATCGCTCTTTTAAAACAAGGGCTATGGACACCATTTATTCCTTCTGCCTTTGGCGTAGTTGTAAGTGGTGTTTTCGTTATATTTATTCCAAGTTGCCAGGAATTTTCTGCTACTCCACAATCATTAGTTGAGTAATGTCAAACTAGTAAAAATTAAAGGCATAAATTGCTAAAAAGGGGAGGACTTTGACTCGGTAAAGCGAACATTTACACTCCTCCCTGCCAGACAAAAATCGTCAAATCTAGGGGTTTTCTGCCAATCAACTTTGATTCGCACTGCCGCTACCCTTACTGATAGTTGACCGCGGGCAATTTCTGGCGGTGGTTCTACAACATATTGCCCAACTTCAACACGACCTGTACCTGCTCTGATTGTCTCTACTCATCCTTTCCATTGAACATTACTTGAGTTATTAAGGTTGATTTGGGCTTCTTGTCCCATGACAAGTTTATTAGCATCATTCTCATTTATGAATGCTTTTATTCAAAGATTCTGACAGTTGAGTAACTGAATAATCGATTTATTAGCTTCGACTATTTCCTGGGGCTGGTAATCAATTGACCAGATCACGCCTGTTGTTGGTGTTAGAACCAAGACGTTTTGTTGAAAGAGCAATTGAGAACATAAAACCAGGAGGCTTAACTCGACGAACCCATAGTCGTTTGGGCAAATTTCCTTTTTCAACTTGCCGAATCAAATTTTTAGTCCAGTCGCCTATTGCACCAATTATTAAATGAATTTCTGATTCGTCCGTTTGTTTGCTGAAACTCGTTCCTGCAACTGAAAAGGAATGCCATTCAATACCATCTAGACTAATTCGAGCAAATGTCCCGACATCAGCCCTTCCTGGAAGAGTTATAACTAAAACCCCTTCAGATGGACAGTGCATCCTAAAATTATCAAAACACTGCACACTTATCCAAGGTAAAAATATACTGAAAACCATCAGCGCGATCATCAGTAAAACTGGATTAGTTAATAAAGTTTCTAGAGGATAAGCTTGGTTGAGAGCGATGATAAATTGAAATCTAATTTAATGCAAGATGAGAATACTTAAACAAGACCATCCCAGATAGCGATGGCTGATTTCAAACGTGTCATGGAACTTATGGCGGAATGGGGGAATAGCAGTGAGGATAATAATAAATAAAAGTGTTAACAGTATACTGGATGTAGCAATTGATATAGGATCGCTAGATGTAGCCATTGATAGAGGATCGCTTGGGTTTCCCAACTGCTGCAATACATCAACAATGAGCCAGAGAAAACCCCAAGTAGCACATGAGGCGTGAACGCCACCGATGTAATGAACGCCACTATTAAGATAGTATTTACCATAAACAATCTTTACCGAAGTCCATACTGCCAAACGATACAATAAATGCAAAATCAGTTCATTACGGACTAAAACAGCTACTAGTATATTGCTGACACTAAAAATTGCCGTTGAAATGTCAGTCAAATATATATATTGTTTCGTAAAAAATAACTAAAAGTAAAATATTGATGCTAGAAACCAAAATCCACCAAAAAACATGCATATTAAAGTTTTACATGAACATAAATCTGTCTCTTAATGTCAATGTCACAAATCCGTTATTAACCTTGCCTTGCGAAGTACAAATTGCAGTACAGTTTCTTCGCGGGTAATAATATCAACTCTGCCATCCATACCCAATTGAATTTGACATTTCTTTGTACTGCGACCTAAAGCAAGTTTCTCTGGTTCAATTGTGACTTCGTAAAAAGCACCTACAGCAGTTGCTTTTGGGATAGAGTTCGTATCAGTATCTGCATCGTTTTTTTGCGAACTAACAGCATCAGGGGAAATCACTTTGACAACGCCATTGAGAGTACCGTAATCAGGATAAGCACAAGCACTAACTCGCATTTGCACTTTTTGACCGACTTTTATCTTACCTTTTTCCTCAGAACCGACAGCTGCTTTAATAACTAAAGGTGCATGACTAGGAACAATTTGCACAACTTCCTCCCCAGCCCGGAGAGTTTGACCAGGGTTTCTCAAATTGAGCTTGGAAATAATCCCGTCTGCTGTAGCGGTAATAGTAGTTTGCTTCAGGTCCATTTCGACTTGCTTGAATTCGCTAGTATCGCGCTCTAATTGTTTTTCTGTTTCAATTTTCTGTTTGAGAAGTTCTTGAAGTTCTCTTTCTAACGATGCTTTACTTACTTCCCCAGAAGCTTTTTCTTGAGCAATGCGTTCAGTCGCCATTGCTACCTCTGCATTGCTTGGGTTGAGGGCTACTTGAGTGCGATCGCGTTTAGCAATAGCCCCATTAACAGCTTGTTTTAGCCGTTCATTTGTTTTTTCTTGGGCCTGATAAGTTGCTTTTTGCGCCTGTACAGCTTGTTCTTGTTGTTTCACAGCCAACTGTACTTCTTCAAGTTGATCGCGCGATAATGCCCCTTGTTTGGCGGCACTGTCATATCGGTTCTGCTTTGATCTCGCGGCTCCTAAAGCAGCCTCAGTCGCATAGAGATTAGCTTGCGCTGATTGTAATTGTGCTTGCCCTGCGTATAATTCTTCTTGAGCCATTTTGACATTGGCTGATGCTTCTTGAAGTTCACTGATACTGGTAATTTTTTTGTCTTGATGATCGCGATCGCGTCCCTGCAATTCAGCTTTAGCAGAGGCGATAGTCCGATTAGTGCGATCGCTTTCGGCTCGAATTTGACTATCGATTGCATTAATTTGCGGAACGGTTTGAATTAGTTGTAACCTAGCTTGTTGAATATTGGTTTGCAGCTGGTTTTTTTTGGTTTGCAATCGAGAGTCATCAATAGTAGCAATTCTATCTCCTTTTTGCAGCGTTTGATTTTCTTTGACGTAAATATGCATTACCTGTCCTTCTGTTGCCGCCTGTACAATTGGCAATTCACCCGCAGGACGGACAACCGCTTGCCCTTTGACCGTAACTTTATATTTAACAACTGCAGCCACAGGAACAGCTAACGACAAGGCAAATAGGATAAATAGTCCGCCAAATGTAGTCCAACGGCTAATTGGTGGGAGAAACTCGTTATCTTGAACTAAGGGTAAAAAATTTTTTTGAGAGTTACTAATCATCAGTGTTGAGTAGATAAAAAATTATCAATAACCATTAACTAATTCTGAATAGCCAAAGAAGATTTCAAACTATTCTTAGAAGGATAAATATCATGAATAAAGCTTAAATGCTCTCTAGGAATATGACGTAATTCTTCTGGAGTTCCTTTGCCAACCCCTCCCCACAAGCGGCTATCCATTACCGGGATCTTTCTTAACATTTGCGAGAGTATTAACTCACGTTTTTTATAACCCTGATTAGTTCCTCGTTTATTCTCAATAAAAACCTAATTTTAGCGAGAATATTAAGAGCTAATTTGTCAAGTATGTCTGACACCTCATTGTTCAAGATGCTTACAAAACAGGCGTTTCAAGATTGTAAAGAAAGATGTGACTAATGGATAGCTGCAAGCGGGGGGAGGGGAGCTAAAGCGCAGCTTTTGCAGGGTGGGATTCCGGGTATTATGGTTAATTACCCGGACATCATATTAAATCTATGCTACACGAAAGAGGGAACTTAGACTGTCGTTTGCAATACCGCTTGGGGGACTAGAGTATAGTCCTGGTCCAAGAGTGGTCTGATACGTCGTAAAGTTGATGTCTCTATAGAACGCCCATGTACCCCGAATAATGGCAATAGATGAGGTTAGATCGTTGAAATTATCACCAACGAAGCGAAGACCATCACCTACTGATGCATTAACATTCAGATTAGTGTTGTTGAAGTCTATATCTCTATACAAAATTACATCTGGGTTGTTGCTCCCAGTATAGGCCACACCACCACTACAGGTAGCAGCATCTTCATCATTAAGTTCCTTGATGCTAGAAATTGCTTCAAAGCAGTTCTCTTTCATTTTTTTCTCCTAATTAAGTGTGAATACTTCTTTTTTTGGCATTGCATAACTCCAGCAGTAGACTGAAAAGTTTTTTAAAAGACTTACCAGCCGATTATTTGAGCTAAAAAACACCATTTGTTGAAATCCTCCCAGAATCTGCTTTTTGAGCAATCGGGTTGTGGATGGGCTTTTTTGCTATTAGCGATCGCTCTGGTCAGCCCCAGAAACATCGGTTAAAACTCGCATTATTTCATCAACTTAAAAAACTTTTCGTTCTACTGTCATGAGCTATGTTTCCATATTACTAAATAAGCACAAAAAAAATTCAATATTTACAAAAATTAAAAACCTCTAATACTCTACAATGGCGTCACTTTAGTTCACTCAGTTTGCAAGATAATATAGTCTTTTTACTGAAGATTTAGTTCTGTAAAAAGATTATATAATGAGTAGATGCAAAACATTTAATAACTATTAACTAATTTTGAATAACTAACGAAGATTTTAAACCATTTTTATCAGGATAAATCTCATCAAGAAAGCTTAAATGCTCTCCAGGAATATGACGTAATTCATCTGGAGTCCCTTGAATTTTTAAGCGTCCATCTTCAAGCAATACAATCCAATCAGCCCGTTTGATAACTTGAGGACGGTGGCTAATCATAATTGTAGTTTTGCCTTGACGGTGAGCAAGTAATCTATCCAAAACTTTAGTTTCACTTACTGGGTCAAGAGCGCCTGTAGATTCATCTAAAATTAATACAGGTGGGTCAGTAACAATTGCTCTAGCTATAGCTAATCTCTGCCTTTGTCCTCCAGAAAGATTTGCACCAAATTCGCCTAAAACAGTTTGATATTTATCAGGTAATTTACTAATAAATTCATCTGCACCAGCAATTTGACAAGCTTTGACTATCTGCTCAAAATTAATGTTGGGATAACTGAAGTGAAAATTTTCCACAATTGAACGACTCCAAAAATGAGGTTCTTGGGGAACTAACACGACTTGCTGTCGCAAACATTCTAAAGATAAGTCTTGCTGATTGTATAAACCATAACGGATATTACCAGATTGGACATCATATAAACCAGTAATTAATTTGCCAAGGGAGCTTTTGCCACAGCCCGATTGACCGATTAAGGCTATTACTTTACCACCAGGGATAGTTAAAGAAAAATTTTCTAACAGGTCAGTTCTACCAGCATGGTGAAAGTTAACTTGAGAACAAGTAATATCTGCATTGCCAGAAATTTCTGCCCAAGGTTTTTTAAAGTCATTTTCATCTTCTGGGGTAGCATCTATAACTTCTGTCAAGCGTTGAACGACAATTTGAGCAGTGATAAATTGATCGATTAGCCCGACTACTGACGTTAAAAACCCCAGAAAGCTGCCACTCATACCACTGTACGCCAGCAGTTGACCGATGGATAATGTCTGATTAATCACCAAACTAGAACCTAACCAGAGTATGCCAATACTCGTCAATTTGGAAAGAATACTTGTGACTGTGCTGCTGTAAAGCCCCAACTTCATCGTAGTCCAGCCTAAGTTAGCAATGCGGCCAAAATTTGTCTGATACTCTTGCCAAGCTTGAGGAGTTGCTTGGGTAGTTTTGAGGACTTGAACACCGCGAAAGGTTTCGACTAAAAAGCCTTGATTTTCCGTACCTTTGACGATGAGGCTGCGGGTTTTCTGGCGTAAGGCGGGAAGAAAAAGCAGGTTGACAAGAGTGACGATGATAAAAGAAGTGACGGAAGCTAGAGTAAGTTCCCAACTATAGAAAAGCATGAAACCCAAGGAAACCATAGCCACAAAAAATTGACTGGGTAAACCAAGGACAATTTGAGAAACGAGATTATTGATGGTATGAACATCAGCAATCCGGCTAACGACTTCCCCACTGCGACGTGCTTCAAAATATGATAGGGGTAAGCGCAACAGTTTTCGGCCGTATTCTAGAATTAGCCCGTATTGCAACCGTTGACCAAAATGACCAATCAGGTGAGCTTGTACTAAACCTATGGCACTTTGAATTAGGTTCATAGCAATGACGCCAATTGCTACTGTTGTTAGCAGTTGGGTATCTCCTCGTACTAGCACGTCATCGGTGAGGAGTTGCATCATTAAAGGGGAGGCGAGGGACAATAGCCCGATCGCAAAGTTGATGGCGATCGCCTGAATCAAAAGGTTACGATAGGGTAATATCCGGGCAATAAAGCGCCCAAAACCGCCAATTTGATCTTCTGATTGCTGATAGAAGCGGCTGTCATCTGGCATCAGCAGCAGCATTACGCCATCACTCCAACCCGCCATTAACTCTTTTAGGGTAAGATAACGGATACCAACTCCGGGGTCAGAAATAATACATTTTTTCCCTTTTAGCCCGTAAAATACTACCCAGTGGTAGCCTTTCCAGTGAATGATTGCGGGCAAGGGAACTTCATTTAATTTCTCTAGTAGTTGTGCGGTGGCTTGGACTTGACGAGCATGGAATCCCAGAGTTTCTGCTCCCCGTCTCAAACCTAACAAGGTGGTTCCCCGCGAACCTGTGCCGACTGCTTCTCGCACGCGGTTGAGGGCAAAGGTGCGTCCGTAAAATTTGCAAACTGTGGCTAGGCTTGCAGCACCGCAATCTTCTTCGCTGTGTTGGAGAACAACCTGGTATTTCATAGTTAAATTACTGAAGTTTTTGATGCCGTAGGGGCAACACAGATCAATACACTTATTCAACTGCCTCAGGAATCTATATTCTGAGGCAGCTTTGAACTCTAGACAAAAATCACTAGATAAGGTTATAGGGAAGTCAAAACCTTCTGATTCTTAATTGGTAGCAGTGACATGATTTTATTCATTTGATTCAGTAACGCTAATTTTTTAATATCCTCACTTGTGCATAAGTTCATTGTCCTGACACTTACACGACAATGCCTTTGACGCAATATAGACGATTAAGTAATATAAAGTTCGGATGATGGGTGCAAAAACTCATACTCCACCTGCGGCATCTCTGTTGCAAGTTAGAGAGGGGATGAGGGAAGTTTTAACAGAGGTCTGAGATAGTAAAATGCCTCAGAAATGGATGACTAGTCTGAGGCTATTTTACTATCTAAGCAAAGTTTCTAGAACGGATGCACAGAAGTCAAATCTATGCTAGGCGTCTGAGAGAACTATAGGCGTGTGAGAGAACTAATCCAGTCGTTTGGAATACCAACATTAGGAACAAACGAGTATCGTCCTGGTCCCAAAGTTACAGACGGACCGGTAAAGTTTATGTCTCTATAAAACTTCCATCTTTCATTCCCTGTAATAATAATAGATGAGGTTTCGTCGTTGAAATTGTTATCAACGAGGTTGGAATCACCGTTATAATACTTTATGCCTCCTCCCTTATAGTTAATATCCCGGTATATACTTGCACTACCTCCACCACAAGTAGCAGCAACCTCATCGCTAAGTTCCTTCACTGCGCTGAAGCTCAATTCTGCTAAAGATTTATTGCTCATATCTACTCCGTAGTTGTTGATGTTAGACATTGTTTTCTCGTGAGTTTTAGATTGGGCTTTGAACTGAGAGGTTGTTTGAAAAGTGTTTCGCTGTCACTTTAGACACTTTTAGATCCTCCCTAACCCACGCCAATTGCTCCACTTGGGGAGACTTTGAGACTGCGCCCTTGCGGTTTCCCGACTTGTACCCCTGCGGGGAAGCAAGCTACGCGCAGCGTCTCCCCTTCTCCCAAAGGGAGAGGCTAGCGCCAAGGGAGAAGCACGTGGCGTGGGTTAGGGGGGATCTAGAACTTTTGATCCCGATAAGAAGACTTTTCAAACATCCTCTGAAGGTAAAGTTGTTTTCTTTCTTCTGATTGTTAATTGGTAGCAATGACATAAGTTTATGCACTGTTAAGAATCAGAGTTTTTTTAGCTTTGCCTTGTGATTTTTAATTGTTAGCAGTGACAAGCAAGCAATTTCCAGAATGAATACTGCCATGACTGCTTCAAAAAATCATACTTTGAGGCAGTTTTGCTATCTAGACAAAATACCTATAAAAGTTGCAGTCAATCTCACTCTACGCTATACGCGAGAAAGATGAGATTGTGTCGTTACCAATATTAAGGGTTCTAGCATCAGAATATGTTCCACGACCGAGAGTAATTGTCGTGCCCTGGAAGTTGGCATCTGCATAGAATGTCCAAATTCCCTCGTTAACTACAATTGAGGATACTTGGTCATTATTCAGGTTACCTACATAAGGAGAACTACTATCTGTAAGAATGATTGGGCCCTGAAAATCGATATCCTGATAAAGTTCTAATGCGGAACCACCTTGAATAGTAGCAGCCTTTTCACAGATGAGTTCTTGAAAAAGTACATCATTCTTCATATCTACTCCATGCTTATTGATGTTATACATTTTTCTCTCTCGAATTCTAAATTGGGGTTTTAAATGAAGGTAATTGCTGATTTCTTAACCCAATCTGATTTTTAATCGATTCTTTTTTTGCCACATCTACCAATAGTATGAGATTCGTTCGCTAATGGATTTAAATTTAGTGCAAAAAATTCTCCCTCCAACGCTCTTTTATTACTCTAGGCAAAGAAAAATAAGGTTGTGCGGTAGCTTGGACTTGACGAGCATGGAATCCCAGAGTTTCTGCTCCCCGTCTCGTCTCAAACCTAGTAGTGTTGTTCCCCGCGAACCTGTGCCCACTGCTTCTCACACGCGGCTGACGGCAAAGGTGCGTCCGTAGTGTTTGGCAACTGTGGCAAGGCAGGCAGCACCGCAGTCTTCTTCACTGTGTTGGAGCACGATTTGGTATTTCATATCTGAGTCCAGTTGATATCTAAAAAAAGTAGGGGCGAAGTATGCCTCGCCCCACTGACTAGAGGACTAGAACTGAATTATCGAATCGTTGCTTTGATTGACGAAAAGACATCGTTTGTGTTTGGTGCGAATGACGGATATTCACCTGGGTCTAATGTCAAAACGTAACCAGAATAGTTGGCATCTGTCCAAAACTGCCATTGACCGGAGTAGACTTTAACTGACGATATTTTATCGTTCCAAAAATCACCGACGTAAGGCAAATCATTAGTAACGACACCTGAGGTAGTTTTTCCAAAGTTTATATCTTCATAAAATTCTATTGCTGCTCCACCCTGAATAGCAGCACCCTGCTCAGATGTCAGATCTTGAAAAAGTGGACTAAGTTCAATGTTGTTCATACTTACTCCGTGGTTGTTGATGTTAGACATTGTTTTTCTCCGGAATTTCAAATTGGAACTTGAACTGAAGGTAATCGCTGGTTTATTAACCCTTCTGATTCTTAATAGGTAGCAGTGACATGATTTTATTCACTGTTGGGAATCAGAGTTATTTCCGGCTTGCTAACCTTCCTGATTCTTAATAGGTAGCAGTGACATAATTTTATTCACTGTTAGAAATCAGGCGTTTTGGGCTAGTTTGACCTTCTAATTTTTAATTGGTAGCAGTCACATGATTTTATTCACTTGATTTAGTAGTGCCAATTTGGTAATATCCTCTCTTATGCATAAGTTGATTGTCCTGACACCTATACTCAATTAAGGCTTCCAAACTAAATTTCCTTTTCTATAAGAGATTGCAATGTCTTTTAAAACTGTGCGTTTGGACTGGTTACAAGGTCTAGGAATTGCGATTGGGAGTGCGATCGCCTTATATGCAAATATCTCAGTTGCCCAAATCACCCCAGACGGCACTCTGCCAAATAATTCCAACGTCACATTAGAGGGTAATACCAGAGTTATTGAAGGTGGAACCACAAGAGGAGGCAATCTGTTCCACAGCTTTCAGGAGTTCTCTATTCCCAATGGCTCAACAGCTTTGTTCAATAATGCACTGGATATTCAGAACATCCTGACACGAGTAACAGGTAAATCAATTTCTAATATTGATGGCTTAATTCGTGCTAACGGTAAAGCAAACTTATTCCTACTTAATCCCAATGGCATTATTTTTGGAAAAAATGCCCGATTAAATATTGGCGGCTCCTTTTCTGCAACTACAGCAAGCAGTTTCAAGTTTCCTAATGGCAGTACCTTCAGTGCTACTAATCCCCAAGCACCGCCATTATTGACGGTAAATATTACACCAGGGTTGCAATATGGAGCAAGTCAGTCAGGGGCGACTATTATTAATACCGGAAATTTAGCACCTCCGCAAGACTTGACATTAGTAGCTGACAAACTTGATTTGCAGGGACAGCTAAAAGCAGGAAGAAATTTAACACTGCAAGCTACTGATACAGTGCAAGTGCGAGACAGTGTGACGACTCCGTTTTTAGCTCAAGCAGGTAGTAATCTCACAATTGAGGGAAATCAAGGAATTGACATTTTAGCTCTCAATCATCCAACGCTGACATCGTTTATGAGTGGGGGCGATTTCAGCTTAATCAGTGATGGAATGATTTCTGGTGATGCTCGTTTTGCCAGTGGTGGGAATTTTTCGCTTAGGAGTGTATCGGGTGGATTGGCAAACTTTGTGAGCCTTTATGACCCAATAATCAGCAGTAATGGCGATGTGGATGTTGCAGGTAACTATACAGGAGCATCTTTGTTAGTTGAAAGCAAGGGTAATATTCGCTTTGGGAGTGATATAAATATTACTAGACCTGATACTGACGGTTTAGTTGTTGGACAAGATACCTCCATAAGCAAGAGTACAGCGTTAATTATGCGTTCTGGGCAGAATACTCTAGTTTATGGAGGTATCAATTCTGGTTCAGTACCTGCGTTTAGTAGTGGAACTGTGCCAGAGGGAATTACGCTAGGTGGAAATCTGCGCTTAGAGCAGTTTAATGGGGCTGGGGGGATAGTTAGCTTAACGACAGCATCCGGGGATGTGAGTACTCAAGAAATTATAACTAATGGGGGCGCGATCGCTATTAACAGTGCTGGGGCAATAAAAACCAATGAACAAGACTTGGTTACAATTAATGGCGCGAATAATGGAGGTGACATTAGCTTAAAAGCCACCAACGGCAACATTACTACTAATAAGTTGTTCTCTTACTCGCGTTCTAATTCTGGCAATGCGGGAAATGGAGGCAACATCAGCCTTGAAGCTAAAAACGGCAGTATTAACAGTGCTGGTTTTTACTCTTACTCGTACTCTACATCTGGCAGTACAGGAAATGGGGGCGCGATTAGCCTAAAAGCTGCTAACGGCATTACCATCAGCGTTTTGGACTCTTCCTCAGATTCTGATTTTGGCAGTGCGGGTAATGGGGGTCTAATTAACTTTGAAACCAACAACGGTAACATTGACATTGGCAATTTAGACTCTTCCTCAGATTCTGATTTTGGCAATGCGGGAAATGGAGGCAACATCAGCCTTGAAGCTAAAAACGGCAGTATTACTACGGGTAAACTCAACGCAAATACTTTTCTAATCAACTCTGGCAATGGCGGCAAGATTACGCTTCAAGCGGAGGGTGATATTACTACCACAGGAATGAGGTCAGATGGTGGTAAGTTTGGCATAAGCGGGGATATCACCATCAACAGTGACACAGGAACAATTTTGGTTAATGGCGGCGAGATTAACAGCGAGAACTATGGAACACTCAAGGGCGGTGATATCAACATCACAGCTACAGCAGGGTCGGTCTTCTTGAGGAATCGCGCTCAACTTTCTGCCAGCACTAGGGGACAAGGGGATGCAGGCAGTGTAAATATATTTGCCCGCGATACCGTCTCATTTGATGATATTAGTGCGGCATCTACAAGCACAGAGACTAACTCCACAGGCAACGGTGGTGATATCAACATCACAGCTACAGCAGGATCGGTCTTCTTGAGGAATGGCGCTCAACTTTCTGCCAACACTAGTGGACAAGGGGATGCAGGGAATGTGGTAATTAATGCACGTGAGAAGGTTTCCTTTGATGGGGCTGTTGCTATTATCTCCCCCAACGGTGCTTTCATACCCTTCCGCAGCGGTGCTTTCAGCAACGTACAACAGACTGGAGTTGGAAAAGGTGGAAATATTCAAATTAGCGCTGATTCTGTATCTGTAACCAATGGCGCTCAACTTTCTACCAGTATCTATGGACAAGCGGATGCAGGCAACAGTGGTGGCATTAGCATTGACACTGGGACGCTCACCGTTGCTAATAATTCTGAACTTAATTCTAGCATTACTCCCGGTGGAAGAGGTCGGGCAGGCGATATTAACATCAAAGCCCGCGATTTAGTTTTATTTGATGGTGGGTTTGCACTTAGCAGGTTGGAAAAAGGAGGTAGTGGTAGAGCAGGTAATATTCGCATCACCACAGATGGGTCTGTCCGGGTGACGGGTATCCCTTCAAGTGTTGCCAAAGACCAGATCGGTCAACTGGTGTCCGCCACTTTTGGAGAGGGGGATGCGGGCAGTATAACGATCAAAGCTGGTAATAACGTCGAGTTTGATGGTAGAGGCAGTGATGCATATACCCTTGTGGCTGCGGATAGGGGAGTGGGTAATGCGGGTAACATCACAATCGATAGTCAATCCCTCGCGGTGAGAAATGGTGCTAGATTGGTTGCTCGCACAGAAAATCGAGGAGATGCAGGCAGCGTCAACATAATTGCAAAGGATTCGGTTTCGCTTAACAATGGGTTCATTGACAGCCTAGTCACAAGAGAAGCAGTCGGCAAAGGTGGTGATATCAACATCAGAACTGGTTCTCTATCTTTAACCAATGGCGCTAAAATTCAAACCGATACCAGTGGACAAGGGAATGCAGGTAAGATTGAAATTAACGCCTCTGATTTCGTGGGTGTCTCCGGAAGCTCTGGACTATTTACATCTACCGCTTCCAATAGCGGTGGACAAGCGGGTGACATCACGGTGAATGTCCCAGAAATCCAACTATCTGGCTCCAATAGCGGTCTGTTCGCCCAAACAAGCGGTACAGGTAATGCTGGTAAACTTATTTTGCAACCTTTTGGTAATGAGCAAAACTTAAAAGTAAATTTCCAAAAAGGAGCGCAGATATCAGCATCTACCAGTAGTAGCGGTCAAGGTGGAACCTTAAGAATAACTGCCCCTGAATCTATTACCCTCACTGGCGATGGCTCAATTATATCTGCTGAAACTACAGGCGCTGGCAATGGCGGAGACTTAACTTTGAGTACAGGAAAGTTAGTAGCACGGGATGGGGCACAAGTTACAGTCAACAGCACAAATTCCGGGAAAGCTGGCAACCTAACTGTAGATGCTAACTCTATTTTGCTGGACAACAGCGCCAAAATTAACGCCGATACTCAAGGAGGTGGGGGAAATATCTTTCTCAATTCACCTTTATTATTACTGCGTCGTGGTAGCAGTATTACCACTAACGCCAGTGGTAATGATATCACTGCTGGTAACATCAAAATTGATGCCAAAAATGGCTTTATCGTCGCCGTCCCCCAAGAAAATAGCGACATTAAAGCAGATTCTGCTCAGTTCCGTGGCGGGAATGTCACTATCAGAAATGCTGCTGGTATCTTTGGCATCCAGTCTAGAAAAGAGCCTTCGTCAAACACAAGTGATATTAGTGCAAAAGGTGCAACTCCTGATTTAAGCGGCAATGTGCAAATCAACGCACCTGATGTAGACCCTAGTAACGGTTTAGTCGAACTCCCAATTAATCTAGTTGATGCTTCTAACCAAATTTCCACCGCCTGCACTCCTGGAACTCGGCAATTCCAAAATACATTTGTCGTAACAGGACGCGGCGGACTACCCATGAATCCCACTGAACTATTACAAGATTCAAGTACTGTGTCTGCGTGGGTGAAATTAAGACCAAAGTCAGAAAACTTGGCAAATACAACGCCTGTGCCAAAATCAACAGCAGTTTCAACTACTCCCATTGCTGCTACAATTCCAATTGTGGAAGCTTCTGGCTGGGTAATTAATCGTAATGGAAACATAGAACTAGTAGCACAAGTTCCTCAACTCAACCCCCACAGCCCTTGGCAAACACCTGCTTCCTGTCCTATATCTCAGGGAGATGTCAAATATGGCAAAACTTCAAGTGTCAAAGCGAGTAGTTAGATTTGCGGTAACTCCCGTACTCCTATTTACCTTTGCTGTTTTTCTGATTATTATCCCTAGCACATTCGCTAAACAACAAAAGACGAATTCACCAAACGGGTTTCACATCCAAACCAATAAACCCGCAGCCACAACACCACAGCAACTTCTTGAACAAGGAGAAGCACTTTATCAGACTGGGCGCTTTACTGAAGCCGTAATTATTTTACAACAAGCTGTCCGTACCTATCAACGAGAAAGCAATAACCTCGCACAAGCCGCAGCGCTGACTAACCTCTCTCTTGTATACCAGAAACTCGGCTCGTGGAAAGAAGCTTATGCAACTATTGACAATAGCTTAAATTTACTTGGCTGGGATGAGATAAATCAAAAGTTAAATGTTAAGAATCCAAAATCTGAATTGTTAGAAATTCTGGCACAAACTCTCAATATTCAGGGCGAATTGCAACTAGCACTAGGACAAACTAATGCATCTATAAAAACATCACAACAAGTAGAGCAAATCTGGAAGAAATTAGGTAATACTGCTGGAGTAACGCGCAGCCGGATTAACCAAGCACAAGCCCTACGAGTTGCTGGTTTTTACCGCCGGAGCTTGAATATATTAGAGGAAGTATCCAAACAGTTACAAGCTCAACCTGATTCTCTTGTAAAAGTAATAGCTTTGCGATCGCTTGGTAATGTTTTACAACAATTAGGCGAACTAGAGTCATCCCAGACAAACTTACAACAAAGCTTAGAAATCGCTCAACGTCTGCAACTACCTCTAGAAATTAGTTTGACGGAATTTAGTCTCGGTAATACTGCTAGGTCGTTAAGTAATATTAAAGATGCGATCGCTCATTATGAAAACGCTGCCAAAATTGCACCAAACCCTCTGGCCAAAGTTCAAGCCCTGATTAACCAGCTAAGTTTGCTGGTCGAAAACAAACGCATCACTGAAGCAAAGTCATTAATACCCATAATCCAATCTCAAGTCCCCAATCTGCCTACCAATCAAGCCGGTATTTATGCACGGATCAATTTTGCTCAGAATTTAACCACAATTGGTAACAGAAAAGACATTGCAGAGATTCTGGCAACTAGCGTTCACCAAGCCAAAATAATCGGTGATGAACGTGCCGAATCTTATGCACTGGGCAGCTTGGGAGAAGTTTACGAACATAACTTTCAATGGCAAGAAGCACAGGATTTGACGCAGCAAGCGTTGTTTACGGCTCAAAAAATTAATGCTTCAGATATAGCTTATCGCCTTGAGTGGCAGTTAGGACGTTTGCTCAAAGCACAGGGAAATATCGCAGCAGCCATATCTGCTTATGACGTTGCTGTAACAACTCTTCAGTCTCTTCGCAGCGATTTAGTTGCGGTTAATCGAGAGGTACAGTTCAATTTTCGCGATCGCATAGAACCTCTTTATCGGCAGTCTGTAGAGTTGATTTTACAAGAGAAAGGGCAAGGAAAACCAGATTTAGATAAAGCACGTCAGCGAATGGAAGCCTTGCAAGTCGCAGAACTCGACAATTTTTTCCGAGAAGCTTGCTTGAGTAACCAATTTGTAGTATTGGACAAAGTAGTAGACCGCGACAACCCGAATACTGCTATTTTTTACCCGATTATTCTAGATAATTATTTAGAAATTATTATCAAACTTCCCAATCAAACATTGATGCATAAAACTTCTAAAGTCAAACGTCAGCAAATTGAGCAAGTTATTACAAAAATACGAGAGACAATAGTCGAACCTGATGCTAATCTGCAATTTCAAGCAGTTTCTCTACAGCTTTATAACTGGTTAATTAAACCAGTTGAAACAGACCTCAAAAATAGTAAAGTTAATACTCTAGTCTTTATTCCAGATGGGTTGCTGCAAAATATATCGATGTCTGCATTGTATGATGGCAAAGAGTATTTAGTCCAAAAATACTCTATAGCTATTAGTCCCGGACTGCAACTATTTACTCCCCAACCTTTAGCACACAAAAAATTAAATGCCCTGGTTGGAGGACTATCACAACCACCCAAAAATGAAAAGTTTGCACCACTTCCCAACGTTAAGATTGAACTGAAATTAATTCAGAAATCAGGCGTATCGACAACTACATTATTGGATAAAAATTTTACCAGTACAAATTTAGCGAAAACTATCAACGCTCAAGCTTTTAGAGTTGTTCACTTGGCAACTCACGGGCAATTTAGCTCTAAAGCAAAAGACACTTTTATCTTAGCAGCTGATGGACGCATCAATGTGAGTGAATTAGATAGTTTGCTTAAAAGTAGAGAGCAAAAACTAACACAACCGGTTGAATTACTTGTTTTAAGTGCTTGCGAAACAGCAGCAGGAGATAACCGAGCTGCATTGGGATTAGCAGGAGTTGCCCTGCGTGCTGGTGCGCGGAGTACTTTAGCCTCCCTATGGCAAATTGGCGATAACTCTACAGTTTTATTTATTGAGGAATTTTACCGCCAGTTAGTGACTGGTAAAACTACGGCAGAAGCTTTACGCTTTGCTCAATTAAAATTACTTGAAGCTCCTGAATATAACCGTCCGATGTACTGGGCACCCTATGTTATAGTTGGTAATTGGTTGTAGAAAGATGGGCTTATAGATACTTTATTGGATATAAAATTATTAACGGGTTGGTAATTTTATTAAAGGCATGCTCGCAAGATTATCCAAATTGATTGATTGCAATAAACTTTGCCAATCTTTTTCAATAGATGCATCATTAGAATTAGAAATGCATATTTGTGCAAGCATATTTAAAGCGTCAAACCAAATCCCTTTTTCAGCATAGATTATAATTTTTTGTTGAGGCTCATTTACGGCTTCTAATTGTTGCATAACACGCTCATCTAAATTGATTCTTTTAATGTCGCCTTCTACATATACAGGAATGCTTGCTGTCTCTTGATTACAACGTACTTTTAAATACCAGCGATATGCCTTATCTACTTCTAATGAAGCAGTACTAGGAAGAGAAATACCAATGATACTTGGCTTTGAAGGTAGGGCGATCGCATTTCTATAAACATTATTTTCGGCGCTATCCTGTAAGCTAAATTCAGCACTTAAGTTAGACAAATCCTTAGTGTAGGGGATGTAAAACCAAAATGTAGGCCGTTCTAAAGTGGTTAGTCCCTCTACAGTCCCGATAATTGATTTGTTTGTCTGTTTGCCAACCTTTTGTTCCTCTTGAAATGGTATTAAGGCAGTGAGCGGGATTGAAACTGCAGGGCAATTATCTCGACTACCCATTCCTGCTCTCCGCCCAGATACAGGACTTAATGGAGCAGGTGCTTTTGGCAAAATAAAAACTGGTCGAGAAGTAGGTTGTTGAGGTAAAACAGGTGTTTTAACTGGTTGTGCAGGCTGTTTATTAGTAATTGGTTGTTTAGTTTGATCTGTTACTTGTGCTGAATATTGGGTAGTGCTGCTCAAAATCAGAGCAGTTGTTAAGATCCATTTCATTGACTTAACAGGTACGATTTTTGCTTGTTGCTATCGTCATCATAAAGGTTAACGTAGAATTTGGTTAAATTGATCATTACCATTTTTGCAGACGATCGCATTTTATTTGAATGGAAGTTGGCATGGCAAGCTTCAGCTTACAAAGCAATATCACCAAATGTCTGCATAAGATTGCGATCGCACGCTTCTGATGTCCCAAGATATTGATCAATTGCTGTACTGGTGGTTGTTCCAAGTATTCTTTGAGAATCACCAAGTCGTATCGCGCACTATAAAGCCTGCATCAGCCATTCCTGTGTATCCCATTAGAAAGCAATAATACCTAAAAGACCCCGCAGCAAAGCCGTGGGGTTTATTTCATTGGGCACATAGCTCCCTTAATAGTGCCTGGAATAAATACCAACTTTACAGGTAAAAAATTAGAAAAGTGTATAGACAACTACAATACTTGCTACCAACTAGGTGGTAAATTTTACGACTGATAAAGAGATAAAAAGCGATGAACTTAACACCCAATGAGTTAGAACGCTATCACCGCCAAATGATGCTTCCCAATTTTGGAGAGGCAGCACAAAAGCGCTTGAAGTCTGCAACAGTTTTGGTTACAGGTGTAGGAGGATTAGGCGGTACATCAGCACTTTATTTAGCAGTAGCAGGTGTTGGGCGGCTAATTCTAGTTCGGGGTGGTGACTTACGGCTAGATGATATGAATCGTCAGGTTCTGATGACAAATGATTGGGTAGGTAAGCCAAGAGTAATTAAAGCCAAAGAAACTCTGCAAGCTATTAATCCTGATATTCAGGTGGAAGCAGTTCATGATTACGTTACAAAAGAGAATGTAGATTCTTTAGTGCAATCTGCTGATGTAACTGTTGATTGCGCCCACAATTTCACAGAGCGGAACTTACTCAACCAAGCTTGCGTGCGCTGGCAAAAACCAATGGTGGAAGCTGCAATGGACGGAATGGAAGCTTACCTGACGACGATTATTCCTGGTGTTACTCCTTGTCTATCATGCTTATTCCCAGAAAAGCCGGATTGGAATCGGCGTGGGTTCTCGGTTCTCGGTGCTGTTTCTGGGACACTAGCTTGTCTTAGTGCATTAGAGGTAATAAAGCTGATTACTAAGTTTAGTGAACCCCTATTGTCACAACTGCTGACAATCGACTTAATGCGAATGGAATTTGCTAAACGACATTCTTATCACGATCCTTCATGTCTAGTGTGTGGTAGCAATTCTTGCTCGGAAAATTCGTAAATAACATCTTTATAAACAACCGAATCTACTCGATGAGCCAAGTCTTTCTTATTTTGACTCTTTAAATACTTCATAGTAGCTTACCATTACAATGACATTAATACTCTCGCAAGCAGATTACTTAAAACTACTATACCAAGCAGAAGTAATTCAGAATAATGATAGTTCAGATAATTTTGACATCACCAGAAAGTATCAATTTGGAGAAGGGTATTGGCGACAGATTCAGCTACGAGATAGCATATCTTTAGACATTTCCAACTATCAGCAGCCCAAATCATTAATTTTAAAATGTCATGGGCGAAAACATCCATTAGAATTTCGATTTTTTATTTTGGTAGAGAGCGAATTTAAAAACCTTGAGTTCAAGACCGGAGAATACTTTTTGAGTAGTAGTGGGATGGCATCTGAGTGTAATGTATTTGAGCCTAAATCACAGCGAATAGTAGAAGTAGCTGTTCACATACATCCAAATGCATTTCGCTACTTTACAGAAAATACATCTGGTAAACTTCCAAGAGAATTAGAACATCTTATTAGACGTTGGGATCAACCGACTTATGAACGCTATGGAACTCAAACTCCTGCAATGCAAATAGCAGTGCAGCAAATTCTTCAATGTCCCTACCAAGGTTTTATTAAACAAATTTATCTTGAAGGTAAGATTTGCGAACTGGTAGCAATGCTAGTCGATCAAGAGCTACAAATAAACCAAGGTTGCTTCCAAATTAATAAACTCAAGCCATCAGATATTGACTGCATCTACAATGTTAGAGAAATTCTGTTAAAACATTTAGACAACCCACCATCTCTTATTGAACTAGCACGACAAGTAGGTTTAAATGATTGCACAATGAAGCAAGGCTTTAAGCAGGTTTTTGGGACTACGGTGTTTGGCTATCTGCATCACTGCCGAATGGAACTAGCTTATAAGCTGCTTATTGAAAGAAATATGAATGTCACAGAAGTAGCCAGAACAGTAGGTTATGCTAGCTTACCTTCATTTAGTAATGCTTTTCGTAAGAAGTTTGGGGTAAGTCCTAAGTCCTGTCAAAGATAAAAATTCCGGATGGAATAAAAAAAATTCCGGCTCGAATAAGACGCAAACACTGAAAAGTTATATATTTTTACAATAATTAGGTTGGTATAAATATTTTTTTACCAACTTAGTTAGTAGCAATTGAGAGCTATGGACTGTAAGGAAAATTATACTTGATCTCAATTTAAATACTTAGTATTCCTTAAGGGGTGTGTGTAAAAATGTTTACTAAACTACCGTATCCTGCTGTTTGCTGGTTAATATCTGTTGTTTATCTAACTTTAGCCAATCCAGCATATTCTGAACAACCGTTAGTCAAAAAAACTTTAGTGCGCTCAGGTGAAGTTTTCCAAGAAATTCAAACATTGAATCAGCTACAGCTTCCTAAAACTAATGCTTCATATTTGTGGAGAGTACCTAGACAAAATAAATTTCCCGAAGTTAGTCAAGCAACTACAGATGTGGTATTAGTTACGGATGTGAAGGTTAATTCTACTAATAAAGGAATAGAGTTAATTTTAGTCACAGCTAATTCTCTCAAATTACAAGTTTTCCCGAAAACTGAGGGTAATTCCTATATTGCAGATATCCCTAACGCCAAGTTGCAACTAAGAAGTGGGGATTTTAGACAATCAAAGCCAGTAGCTGGAATTGCATTAATTACAGTTGCAAATGTAAATGCGAACACATTGCGAGTAACCGTGACTGGGGAAGCTTTTGCGCCTGCGGTGGAGTTGTTTGATAGTACAAAAGAAGGTTTAGTTTTTGGGGTGACTCCTAGTGCTTCCACTGCTCAACAGCCAACAACAACGCCAGAACAGCAGCCAGGGTTGCAGACACAACCAACTCAACCATCAGCTAGTGGTAATGAACCGATTGAGTTAGTGGTGACGGGCGAACAGGATGGATACCGTGTACCAAATGCCTCTACTGCCACCAAAACCGATACACCCCTGCGTGACATTCCTGCCTCAATTCAAATAGTGCCCCGACAGGTGTTACAAGACCAAAAAGCAGTGCGGCTACAGGATGCAGTGCAAAACGTCAGCGGCGTGACACAAGCAGGCAACTATGGGGGTACAGGAGCTGCTCGCTATGTCATTCGTGGTTTTGAGCAGGATGGAAATTTTAGAAATGGATTCCGCGATAGCGACTTCTTCACATTATCAGAAATAGCAAACTTGGAACGGGTTGAAGTACTCAAGGGACCAGCTTCAGTCCTTTTCGGTCAAGCTGAACCGGGTGGGATTATCAACCTTGTCACAAAGCAACCGCTGAGTGAACCTTATTACGCCGCTGACTTCACCGCAGGAAGCTACAGTTTTTATCGTCCCACATTCGATATCTCTGGTCCACTGAATGCGGACAAAACTCTGTTATATCGCTTGAATGTTGCTTACCAAAACTCCGGGAGTTTTCGTGACTTTATTGACACCGAACGTATCTTCATCGCACCATCTCTAACCTGGAAAATCGACACTAAGACAACATTAAACCTTGATTTTGAGTATTTAAACAATAATACCCAATTTGATCGAGGCATCGTCGCTATTGGTAACAGACCTGCCCCAATTCCGATTAGTCGCTTCTTAGGGGTTCCAGGAGAAAATGATTCTAAAACCACAGCTTACAGAGCTGGCTATAGATTAGAACATCAGTTTAGTAAAAATTGGCAGCTTCGCAATGCCCTTTCCATTACTATAAACAAGGTAAATGATTTCCGGGCAGAGCCAGGGGACTTGATCGACGATCGGTTTTTGGATAGGAATTTTACAAATGGTAAATTTGAAACTGACAACTACAGTCTCCAAACAGAGGTCATAGGAAAGTTTGCAACCGGGTCAATTATCCACCAACCGCTTTTGGGAATAGAGCTAAACCGAAGCGAAGGTCCGCTGATTTTTAGCAGAGGTATTTTGTCACCTATCGATATTTTTAGTCCGGTGAATAACAGCGTTACCCCTACCAATCCTTTAACAACTTTTGTTAATAGACAAATTCGCACTGATAGATTAGGAATTTACCTGCAAGATCAGATTACCCTACTGGATAATTTGAAGCTGCTAGTCGGAGGGCGTTTCGATTTTACTGAGCAGAAAAATGACAATTTACTTGCCTCAACTAGCATCAGTCAATCTGACCAAGCCTTTAGCCCTCGGGTTGGTCTTGTCTACCAGCCGATACCGCCAATTTCTCTCTACGCTAGCTACAGCAGTTCTTTTGTTCCAGTCATCGGTAATGCAGCCGACGATTCTGTTTTTGAACCTGAGCGAGGTACACAATACGAGGTAGGTGTCAAAGCCGATTTGAGTGACAGACTGTCTGCAACCCTGGCTGCTTACCAGATTACAAAAACTAACGTCCTGACCACCGATCCCAATCCCAACAATCTTGATTCTTCCATTCAAGTCGGAGAGCAACGTAGTCGAGGCATTGAGTTCGATATCGCTGGCGAAATTCTGACTGGTTGGAAAATTATTGCCTCTTACGCTTATACTGATGCCCAAATCACCAAAGACAATCAATATGCAGTTGGGAATTTGTTGGAAAGCGTTGCTAAGAATACTGCCAGCCTATGGACAACCTATGAAATCCAACGGGGAAGTTTGCAAGGTTTGGGATTTGGATTGGGACTGTATTATGTGGGCGATAGACAGGGCGATTTGGATAACAGTTTTGTGTTGCCCAGCTACTTCCGCACGGATGCAGCACTTTATTACAAACGCAATAATTGGAAGGCTGCAATCAATATCAAGAATCTTTTTGA
This sequence comes from Nostoc sp., assembly GCF_036917555.1. Lineage (GTDB taxonomy): Bacteria > Cyanobacteriota > Cyanobacteriia > Cyanobacteriales > Nostocaceae > Nostoc. The sequence continues at coordinate 59,136 of NZ_JBALDD010000022.1, forward strand.
TGAAAAATATTACGAAAGTAGCCAGGGAAGCGATACTATCTATCCCGGTGCGCCGTTAACGGTGTTGGGCACAATTTCGTGGGAGTTTTAGCATTAGTGTCAAGTTAAGAAAAATAGAGTCTTGTCAAGTGGGTAAAACTCAATGGTTAAACTCAACCCGGTTGGAATGTGATTGGCTTTTACGGTTATACAGATGCACGCGTTACCAAAGACAATGATATTCCAGTCGGGAATCGAGTAGAAAGAGTACCAGCTCATGTCGCTAGTTTGTGGACAACTTACACCTTTGGTACTGGCTCTCTCAAAGGTTTTGGAGGTGGAATTGGCTTTAACTACGTTGGAGATAATAAACCAGATAATTTCGATACATATACGATCCCAAGCTACTTTCTTACCGATGCAGCTCTGTACTATCGCAATGATAACTTTAGCATTGGACTCAACTTGAATAACATATTTAATGTTCGATATTATGAAGCAAGCTTTGACTATCTCCAAAGAATTATTCCTGGTCGTCCGTATACAGCAGAGTTGACAGTAAAGTGGGAATTTTAATGAGAACAACTCATTGGTTAGCCAAGTGTTTTATCATATCCCTGCCTTTTTTAGGGTTACTTGCTGTGGTAGTGTGGCTAAACGGTTGTTTCTTTTTTAATTACCCAAAAGTTAGCCATGACAAGAGTGTTTCTTCTTTAAGTCAGGTTCGAGTAGTTCAGCACTTAATGGGTAAGACAATAGTTCCGGCTCATCCTCAACGAGTTGTTGTGCTTAGTGGTCGTTGTTTAGAAAATGCTTTGGCGTTGGGGATCAAACCTATAGCTGCCTCAAAGTCATTTGTCTCACAATTGCAACGGTTAGTAGGCCCGCTATCAGGTATTGAAGATGTATATTGGCTGTCTCCTAGTATAGAAAAAATCTTATTTCTCAAACCAGACCTAATTCTTGGTATGCATTTTCATCAAGATATTTATCCACTGTTATCACACATTGCACCCACTGTTTTGGCTCCTCCTGGAACCAGTGGAGCTTGGAAAGAATCTTTTGCTTTCACAGCCAGTGTTCTGGGTAAAACTAAAATAGCCCAGCAGGTAATGGATAATTATTATGCACGTTTAAAACAGTTTAAAGCAAAAATGGGCGATCGCCTGAACACAACTTTAGTCTCGGTTGCCGAATTGCGTACTGATGCACTTTGGGTGTGGGCGAAGGCAAGTTTTTCAGGAGTTATTCTTAAAGATGCGGGTGTTGCACGTCCTTACTCTCAAACTTTGGATAGTCAAGCAACCCTAAGTCTAGGGGGTGGCCCTGCTGCCTATGCTTTATCAAACGAACTTTTGAGGGAGTTAGATGGGGATATTTTATTTTTAGTATCAGAAGACGTACTGGGCACAAGCGATTTACACCCAATGCTTGAGCAACTGAAAGCAGAACCGTTGTGGTCGAAGTTAAAAGTCGTCCAGCAGAAAAAAGTTCATGAGGTGGGGTTTTACTGGGTTCAGTTTGGCCCCCTTGCAGCCAATCGGATGATAGACGATTTGGAGCGATATTTAGTTAAACAGCAATAAACTATTTGAAAGTTTTTAAGAGGGATCATGTTGAACTTGAGTGCAATTAGTAATGCAACTATGCAGGAAATTCCTTATAAATGGATTGTATTTGAAAACTTGCTTGACACTTCAGTACAATCTGAACTTGCAAATAGTTTTCCTACTACAAACTATAAAGAATATCATGCTAGAGACTTTGAGCCAGATGGATACCCGGAATATACATATAATGACTACAGGTTTTTCGCACGCTGCATTCTGGATGAAAGTAAATACAAAGGTCTACAAGATATCAAGGATCTGAGTCTTAGTTGGCAAAAATTGATTGAACAACTTCTCACTCCTGATTATCGAGAGGCGATGGAGCATCTTACTAATTTGGATTTGAAAAACCATTCACTAACAATTTATTTAACACGACATGATTTAGGATTCTGGAACCGTCCTCATACAGATATCCCGCGTAAACATGTAACTCAACTTTTCTATCTCAATGAAGGATGGAACCCAGAGTGGGGAGGGCATTTCCGAGTTCTCAAAGATAATCAAACTACATCTGTAGTTAAAGAAGTTCCACCCTTGCCGCAATATTCAGTTGCTATTGTACGTTGCGATCGCTCTTGGCACATGGTTTCCCCTATTTCCTTGAATGCAACTCAACACCGTTTGCATCTAGCGACTACCTTTTGGCTACCAGAGTCTTAGGTTATTGTTTAGCAAATTATTAAGATTTCAAGAATCTTAGCAAATCAGAGCATTTTTATCTTACCAGAGACACAAAAGAGCGTTAAACAGTCAGGGATTAGCAGGTACCAAAGAGTCCTTTATTTTTGCAGTCTGCTACAACTTTTACCAAAATAGTTAGATAATCGTAGCGATCGCTCTATAAGCAGATCGCCACAACTTATCTACTCATTTCGAGCTATTCTGTAGCAATTATGACATCTGACGCTTTAATCACAGCGATCGCTTGTTTTCCCTCTTGAAGTTGGAGATGCTCTACCGACTCCTTGGTAATAATTGCAGTTACTTCTACGCCAGGCACAATTTCTAATGTGATCTCAGAGTTGACTGCTCCTTGGTGAATTTTCTTAATAGTTCCTTTTAAGGAATTACGAGCGCTAACTTCCATATTTTGATACTCCCTACGTTAAAAGATAATTTTAAACTGAGTAATACTAACAACTCTCAGATTATTAGATTATCTTCATTTAGCGGGATGCTATCTTCTGCCTTACAGAAGAACTTAGATATCAGACTGGTATTAGATCGCGAAAAAGTCGATAGTAAAATAGTCAAAGGGACAGTCAAAACTTGGCGCAGCATTCATTAAAAACTGTTTTTGGTGATGCGGCTACTTAGTTCTTTGGATGCGTTCTGATAATTTTTGGTGTATCGTAGATTTAGTAATTTGTCAAGCAGTTGAATCCTGACTAACTACGCTAGTTACTTTTTTGAGAATTTAATATAACATAACTTTTTTTTACAAGATTGGAATGCTCTCTATAAAACCCTGATTCTTGCATCTGGATGAAAATATCAAAGCTCAGTTTTAAACGAGCAAGAAGGCGTAATGTTTACAACCGAAAGCCACTTGGTCAAGTAGACCAAGTGGTGTGGGAACTCTCCGTTGTAGACATCTTTAATCAGACGGGTTTTCAGAAATATTTTGGTTTCAAAGGAGAAGCAGGAGCAGATAATATGAGGATATTTGTCACATTACTAACGTAACGACCTCCAGCTTTGTCACCTGGAACTACTAAACGAGCAAATCCTTCATCTATTAAAGGTACGACTTTACCATCACTACCCTTTTTTGCAAATGCAACTAGCACTGTTTTCCCTTCAAAGTTAGGTTGAATTTCACCAATAGCTACGACTGCACCATAGCAATCTGTGGCGTCAACTAGAACATATTGCCTCAGAAAAGAGTTTTTACTATTCACCCCAGAATTTCCGGGTTTTAAACCACCTCCGGCTTTCGGATTATTAATCAATTCCCATAGGGGGACTCCATAGTATGTTTCTGTTCGTGGCCCTGAGCCGGTTTGAAAGCTCACAGTGATTTCAGTAATTAATGGTGGATTTTGGGTTTTTAAAGCATCTCGCAAATTTTGCAGTTTTTGCAAGTTATAAATGGCTGGATTCTTGAGTTCTCCACCCAAGCGAAAACTTTGTGAAGAACCTCCAGGACACTTATTTTGATTCCAGAGAGATGATATTTTTTCTTCTTTATTCCAGGGAAGATTGCTCCTGGAGTCAGCTAAAGTAGGCTGCCATAAAACCAGGCTCGATAGTATTAAAGACGCAATGGGTATCTGGCGGGTAAAACGCATAAAAGATTTCTCCGTTTACTATTGAATATTGAAAAAATTAGATAGTTTTGCTCAAAGATGTTTGCTCACCAAAAATTAGTATTTTTATCGCCACAACTGAGCAATTTGACGATAATTTTTGCTAGAAAAAAAATAAACCCTTCAAATCATTCAACTCTCAACTCCTTACCAGACAATACAAAATTGCTAGTTTTCAATATGAGTTATTAAAAACTAATGAATCAAAAGCCAAAGTTATCCGCAAACCTCCCCTGAGATTTACGTTTTTCAAAATCGATAAGTACATCTGTGTAATGTACTGAAGATAATACCAACTTTTTAAGTGAATTACCAGATTATTTGGTAATCAAACGCTAACAAAATTAATTTTTATTTCTTTTTAAAATAGTTCAGCTTAATATTGTATATAAACTTGCTGTCATTATTTGCCTTATAAATAGGTAACTATCAAGCTAATAAAGTGTTTAAAAGTGAGACTCACCTGTAAATTGGAAAATTGCCTGATTTGTGGAAAAGGGTTGTAGTTGTGCTGATACTATAGTTGCAGCAAAACTATCCAGCTACTAGACTCGTAGTGTATGCAACCAATAGACCAAAGAAATGGTAACCGTTCACAGGTGCGATGAAGAGAGCGATATAGCCGTCTATCGCTCTATTTCATCAACTACTTAAGAGCTTCGTAAAACACCTGCCCTATTTCCGTTCTAAGTCTTGCGTAAACACTATTCTTTCTAATTCAGCTCCTGCGTTTTAACAACTGCAATCTTAAGTATCAAACTAAATTAAAAATGCCTACTGTGCCATCGTCATTTTGACTGCAATATCGCAGGGTTTACCAAAGTACGGTGAACTTGTCACTAAAATATCTACACTAGTGCTAGCATAATCCTTTATATTTTCAGAGGTAATACCACCAGCTGCTGCTAGTTTTAAGTTTGGATACTGCTGCTTTAACTTCAAAACTAGAGGCTCAAGGTCTGGTAGGGGAATTTTATCAAACTGAATTAAATCTACACCTGCTTGAGCAGCCATCCAAGCATCTTCTGGTGTATCTACTTCAACGCAAATATGTTGTTCTGGAAACTGTCGTCGCAGTTCATTCATGCGCTCAATTAGCCCAACTATACCTCCCAGGAATATCAGGTGTTGGTTAAAGATCAGAACTGTTTCAGATAATCCTAAGCGATGAAAAAAACCCCCGCCAGCTAGAACTGCTTTGATAGAAAGCGCTCTAGTCCCTGGAAAACATTTACGAGTAGTCACAATAGAAACTGACTGATTTACTAATAAAGCAGTATCTACTAATACTCTTGTACGTGAAGCAATGCCAGAGGCGTATTCCATCAAATTTAAAGCAACTCTCCAGCCACTGTGCAAAGCTTGAGCAGTGCCACTAGCTTGAAGAATTAATTCCTTTTCCTGACAGACTGTACCACTTTCGACTTGATAATGAACTTCGGCACCACAATATTTTAATACTCTGGCTGCTTCTTCAGTAGCGCAAATGGTCATCGGATCGCGGGTAGAAAACTCGATTTCACCAGGTTGCTTGCCAATGCCAAGCCCGTAAGTTGTCAAATCTAGGTAGGGAACATCTTCCTGAATTAACCTAGCGATCGCCTCATCTGAGAAGAAAACACTCATTTTAGTTTTATGATCAGCTGACAAATAAATAGCTCAATCAAGATTCCCACTCAACCTAATCTCATTCAGTTGTAGGAATTGTAATAATTACTACTATTATCCCAAATAGTTGGTAACAAAATAACTTTGTTAATAAAGAATATATACCTCAGTCGCTAGAATTAGTTAAATGCTGAAATTGGAACCTATTGACTTATAATATCAAGCTTGAATTTAGCAATCATACAGATAGTGTAAATTACAAACATAATCCAAAGAAGATTGAGAATGCTAAATTTAGATGCCATTTATCATACAACAATGCAATCAGTTCCATACCGTTATGCTGTGATAGAGAATTTGTCGCCCAAAGCAGCTAGCTTGGAACTTGCTGCCAGCTTTCCCCAGGAACAGTTTCGCTTATCAATAGGGGAAGGATATGGATACCTTTGGAGTGAGATGCTTGCTAGTAATGAAGATATTGCTTTGATATACAAGTTTTGCGATCACGCCAGCCCTGAGTTGTCAGATCGTTGGCGCGATCGCATTACACAAGGAAGATTATCTTCTAATCTTGGTAATCTCAGCAGTATTTGGCGACAAGTGATAGAAGAATTGTGGACACCTGCTTACCGCCAAGCCTTAACACAAATGTCTGGGGTGGAATTGAAAGACTGTGCAATGGTGATTGGGTTTCGTCGATATAATTTAGGTCACTGTCATCGCCCTCATACTGATGAACCATCGAAAGCTTTGACTCATTTACTATTTTTCAATGAACAATGGCCTATGGATTGGGGTGGTTGTTTGCGAATTCTCTTGGACGAAAAACCAGAATCTGTCTTCCAAGATATTGCACCACTGAACCAGTTTTCGGCTGTGATTGTGCGTTCAGATAATTCCTGGCACATGGTAACTCCAGTAGTATCGACTGCACTACAGTGCCGATTGGCTCTCAGGATTACTTTTTTTCACAATCTTGATGCAGGTGCTTAGTCGATAGTAAAAATCCAATTTCTACACAAAAGGCAATCGCCTCTATTTTCTGGAAATAAGTAGTTAACTGACAATACAAAAGGCAGTTAGCTTTCTTACAGAGTATTCTGATTATATGAGTGCAACTATAGCAATCATAACTACTTTGTAAGCACATCCCCGACTTATTCACAAGTTAGGGATGTGCTTACAAATGATTTAGAAATACTATATTTTTAAACCTACTTTTTGCTTATACAGTAGTAAAGTTATACTACTTGTGACTAACATAGCAAATATTGAATCTGATTCAGGAATTGGCGTAATTAGACCCGAACCACTTATTATGTTGCTAAACTGGCCAAAATCATTCACTTGACGACCGGTAGTAACTAAAAAATATTTCTGTCTTCTAAGGAGTTCTCGGTTGAAAGTAACAGTACTACCATTAGTAGTGGTACTTGCTATAATAACATTGCTTATTTGCTCAGTAGGATTGAAACTGTCCTGATATAAAGCTAAGAAAATATCCCATTTTTTATTTGCAGGTAGCGTAGGTTCAGATTCACCATTTATAGTATATAAACCTGATTTATCCACTGTAAAATCGAATACAGTGTAAGATACACTCATTCCCAAATTGCCATCTTTTTCACCACTAATAAGAGTGGGAGGATTCCCTGGTGCTACACGCCGCCAAATCAGTTCATTTGTTGTATCTCCCTGATAAGTAAAGGTAGCAGCTTTGGAGGGTTGAGCGTTAAAAACAGTGGCTAATGCTAACCCCAGAATAACCATTAATGGTTTTTGAAAAAACTTTGTTTTTAACATAAATTATCTCTTTATATTTACTAACAGTTTGTTTCAAATTTAACCAGATTATTTGATTTTCTAATTGTGGCATTCATCGCCTACTTTAACTTTTTGCTGTTTGGCAGCAATCAACCTTCTCTGCAAAGCAAAAGCTACACTCACAGCAAGTAAAATTTCACCAACCCCCTGAGGTTCGGGAACTGACTTCGGACTATTAAATCCATACTTTGCTAGTATTTTTTGTCCAGTTGGTGAAAGGATATAATCAGCTAGTTTTGAACCTCCAGGATTCGCATCCTTAAGTACTGTTAAACCATAGTCAGCTTGGGTTTTTAAGTTATCTGGCAATTCCACTATCTGTAAATTTGGTGAAATTTGTTGAGCAGATAAAGCACTGGTGTAATAGACTAAATAGATGTCTGCTTTGTTGATATCTTGCAGATAGTAGACTATACTGCCCCCCGGACTATTCCTCTCTGGCGGCAATGTTCCTGATAATATTACGGCTTTACCATTCAGTTGGGCAAAACTGCCTGGATTAATTTGTTCAGCTTTGCGAAATACTTCCACCCCGTAATCTCCCAAGGGATCGCTTACAGGTTTGGAAATACCCAATTTAACGTCGGTATTGAGAAACTTATCAAGCAGATTCTCTGTGGTGAGTGACACTTCAGGTGTAGCGATCGCATAGATAGGATTTCTGGCAAACGTTTTGACTTCCCCACTTAAGTTATTTTGATTTAGTGTAAGGGCATTACCTAAATCTGCACTGGCAAAGACATCTGCCTTTTCTCCTGTTAACAGCCTATCTTTCAATGAACCAGAAGAAGCAAATTCTGTTTTGACAGAAATCCCATATTCTTGAGTAAAAGCATTAGCAACTTCCGAAAGCCCACCCCTCAAGCTACCAGCAGCATATAAAGTCACCTCAGGAGGTGCAGCCAGTGTGGCTGCTAAAGTCTGTTTTGTAAAGGTAAGATTGACAACTAATGCAGTCACCGAAGCGGCAAGCAAATACTTTTTCATCATTTTTTAATCGCTCATAGTAAGGAAAAAATTACTTTCTGGTTTTTGGTAAGCTAAAACAGATATTTATTGCATAGTGAAGGAGTGAGGTTTATTGACTGCTGACAGTTGACAGTCAAGAGTTAACACTCAACAGCCAACACGACCATATATGATTTAAAAAATATGGAACAGCTTAACTAATGCTTAAACAGTCCTCGATCTGAGCGTTTAAACTTTATGAATTATTCAACGGTATTTATGGCGTATGTTTTTATACAAGTTTGTGTTTTCGATTGAAGTTATTGTACCAACTTAGTTGGATAAAATCAATTCAACTACGTAATTAAACGCTGACTTTATCAAAACTTTAAGTAAAAAGTTTTGATCTTGATGAGATTATGCATATAGAAATTCCGCAAAGGCTTCCAGCATGCCTTCTTGAGCAGCTTTTCACCACCGAAGACAACATGCTGTTCCTTCATGTCTGATGACCAAACATATTACAATTTAGATAAGCCGAGAGAATCAGCTTTGGCGTTAGCAGACGAAGAGGAACTGACTTTGGGTGACATTTTTGAGTATCCATTAGACTTACAAAAGTATCAACTCATTTGTCTTTCTGCTTGCGAAACTGGGATTACTAGCCAGGAATCCAGCAAAGAGAGGATAATCGATGAATATGTTGGTTTAGTAAGTGGGTTTCTTGCTAAGGGAGCAAACCACGTTGTTAGTACTTTAAGGATAATTTAATAGATCCGAATAAGTTTAAAAGTTTACGAAAGAAAAAATTGGAAGACCTAAAAACTGAATTAGAAAATAACATTGATAATGTATTTGATTACATCAAAAAAATAAAGTACCTGAAAACTCAACAGTACATAGTAGAAATTTATGAGCGTAACTACGAAAAACTATGTAAACAAAGTTTTCCAGAATCTAAATTTTTAGAAGAATTCAGCAAGATAGTCAAAACTGTTAATCTATACAGGGATAGTAGTTCGTTGTTGTTTAGCCATCTTTTATAACTGATTCCAATTGTTGAGACAGCGAATGTGTGTCTCTGAATGTTGATGCAGGCAAGTACACTGTAAATTGAGTACCTCTGCCTACTTGACTGAAAACACTGACAAAACCACCGTGATTCTTAATAATACCCAAGGCTGTAGAAAGTCCTAAACCAGTGCCTTGCCCGACATCTTTGGTAGTGAAGAATGGTTCAAAAATCCTTTGCTGGACTTCTGACGACATCCCCATACCAGTATCCGTCACCACGATCGCAATATAAGAACCCACTTTTGCATCAATATTTATCTGAGCAGAATGTTCGCCAATCACCAGATTTTCCGCCGCAATCCTAAGAATACCGCCATTGGGCATAGCATCACGAGCGTTGATTACCAAGTTTATCAATACCTGATGTAGTTGAGTTATGTCTCCACGAACGTACCAGAGATTTTTAGGGATATCTATCTGGCAAGTGATGGATTTAGGGAATGTTTGAGCGAGAATTTGCTCAATTTCTGCCATCAAAGGCTGAATTTGCACAATTGTCCGTTTGCTTTCAATACCCCGTGCAAAAGATAACACTTGTTTAAGCAAATTAGCGCCGCGTTTGACATTATTTTCTAAAGTTTGCAGTATTTGCTGACTCTGCGAATCGGGCAATTTCTTCTGCAACAGTTGAACTGACATTAAAATTGGCGATAGTATGTTGTTGAGGTCGTGAGCGATACCGCCAGCTAGAGTGCCAATACTCTCCAAACGTTGCGATCGCAGAAGTTGAGCTTCTAGTTGTTTCTGCTGCGTAATCTCAGTGTTCACACTCAAAATGGATTTAGGTTGTCCATTATCTTCTCGGATCAGTGTCCACCGACTTTCAACGATAATTACTTTGCCTTCCCTTGTCAGTTGATGCAACTCACCCCGCCACTCACCTGTATTTATCACCCTCAAGTAAGCATCTTCTAACTGTGGTGAAATCTCTTTATACAAAAGTTGTAAAACATTCTTACCCACAACTTCTTCAGCCTTCCAGCCGTATAGACGTTCAGCACCTTTATTCCAAAATAAGATTTGGTTGTGGATATTTCGCACCAGAATCGCATCAGTTGATACATCCAGCAGCGCTGCTTGTTCACGAATTTTCTGTTCTGCTTGTTTTTGCTGGGTTATATCTCGCGTCAGTGCCAAATGGATGAACGTGTCATCAGATTCGTTATATAGTGGTACGACATGAGTTTCTATGTAGCGGCGAGTGCCTTTAAATCCCACGATTTCAAACTCCAAAGTCCCCTTATTACCTTGACAGACATTTTTATGCAAGTCGGTAAAGGCGGCTTTATACTCTGCCACAATTACGGCATCAACTGGTTTACCAATCAAGATATTAGCACTTTCCACTTCCATCATTGCCAGCCCTTCTGCATTAATTTCTAAAAGAGTGCCATCTCTGGCAATTAGCTGGATACATTCTGGTTCTGCATCTATCATCGCTCGTAAACGATTTTCGCTTTGGCGTAGGGCCAGTTCTGTCTGCTGAAGTTGCCTGAGATAACGCCACAACAAATCATATAGCAACGCCACCAGCACCAAATCTACAATCGCAGCGATAAAAAATATCACTATCGCCTTTTGGGAATTTGCTTGTGACTGCTGCATTCCCTGCTGTAATAAATTTTTCTCTGCCTTCAAAGAGTCGTTAATCAGTTGGTGAATTTCTTTGCCAATTTGCTTGTCATTATCAGATAATATTAGCTGCCGAACTGCTTCTAATCCTTGGTTTTTTCTGAGGTAAACTTCTTGTTGCAGAATGTTGAGCCTGTTGGTAATTTTCGGTTCTAGCAAAGCAATCCACTGCTGTTTTTGATGGTTCTTGGCAGTTAAATTTTTAAGAATCTGAATATTGCTATTAGTTTGTTGATAAGCTGCAAGATAAGTTTGTAAATCATCTGCATCTGCTGTAATTAAATAACTACGTTGTGCAGTTTCAGTATCTTTGAGTATAGATTGGATACTTTCAATTTGGGTAATAACTTTATAGGAGTCTGTTAGCCATTGCTGGTTGTGAATCAGCTTCACAGTATTGCTATATGAGACTACAGCATTAGTAAATACAACTGCCAATGCTAGGACAAATATTGCTTTCAGCTTTTGGACTCGATACCATTTTTTGCTCATGCGATCGCCCCTTCTGCCGCAGATTACCTCCATCAGTTAAGATTAAAAATTAAAAACAAATACTGAGAATATTTTAAAGTTTTTGAGATCACGGGTAACAAAATACAATCTGTTATAGTTGTAAATATCTGGATTTATCGGGATGATAATTTATACATAATAATTACAAACAAATCCGCTATTTTTTAATATAAATTTATTTTTAATAGTAGTATAGTTAATGCAGTTTGGTTCAGAGAATTTGCCTATGCATAGCATTTGTAGTTGCAATGCAACGTCTCCTGTTTGAAATTGTAATTAACCCCACATTATCCGTAAATCCAAAACAAAACCAGGTAATATATCTTCTCCAGACAAGCTAGTGGGAGACTCTAATACTTCTTTTGGTTGTCCTTGTCTATAAATTTCGACGCGATGTGTTTTTCGATCAATTAACCAACCAAGTCGCACTTTTGCATCCATATATTCGCCCATCTTGGCTTGTGTCTCGCTCAAGCTATCAGATGGAGACATTAGCTCTAAAACAAAATCAGGAGCTATGGGAGGAAATTTCTCGCGCTGTTCGCTACTGAGTGCATTCCATCTTTCTAACTGTATCCAGGATACATCGGGGGAACGGTCTGGGCCGTTGGGAAGTTTAAAGCAAGTGGAAGAGTCAAATACTTCTCCAAGTTGGGTTTGTTCGTTCCACAAGACAAATCGGGTAGTAAGTTTGGCATTGCATTTTCCAGTTTCTCCCCCTGTTGGTGGCATTACAATTAATTCTCCTTTGGCGTTGCGCTCGAATTTGACATCAGGATTATCCCGACACAGTTGGTAAAATTGGTCATTGGTAAGTTTGATAACGTTATTAAAGTTGATGGTAATTGCTGTCATAGCAGGGTGACATGATAGATCCACAATGGAATTTGCTGTAGGGGGCACGTCTGTACGCTCTTACTACAATTAGCTTGACACGATTCAAGCAATATGTTAATAATTATAGTTTGTGGAAACTTTACTTCTTAATATAAGCTCTTGGCTAACGTCATTGTCATAGGTGCCCAATGGGGCGATGAAGGAAAAGGTAAAATAACTGACTTACTCAGCCGTTCTGCAGATGTTGTGGTGCGTTACCAAGGGGGTGTCAATGCTGGACACACGATTGTAGTTAAAGGTCAGACCTTTAAACTGCACTTGATACCCTCTGGGATTTTGTATCCAAATACCGATTGCATTATCGGCTGTGGAACAGTCATCGATCCACAGATTTTGATCGCAGAACTCGACCAACTAAAAGAGTTAAATATTTCCACTGACCACCTGCTGATATCTGAGACAGCCCACGTAACGATGCCTTATCATCGATTGATTGACCAGGCATCTGAAGAACGACGGGGAAGCTATAAGATCGGCACAACAGGTCGGGGCATTGGGCCGACTTATGCTGATAAATCTGAACGTACAGGCATTCGGGTTTTAGATTTGATGAACCCAGATGGGCTGCGTGAGCAGCTGGGGTGGACGATTAATTATAAAAACGTCATTTTAGAAAAGCTTTACAACTTGCCACCTCTAGATGCACAAGAGGTGATTGAGCAGTATTTGGGGTACGCAGAACGCTTGCGGCCTTACGTTGTTGATACATCGTTGAAAATATCCGATGCAATTCAGCGACGGCGCAATATTTTGTTTGAAGGCGCACAAGGTACGCTCCTAGACTTAGATCATGGAACTTATCCTTATGTCACCTCCTCTAACCCGGTGGCGGGTGGGGCTTGCGTTGGAACTGGGGTAGGGCCGACAATGATTGACCGGGTAATTGGGGTGTCAAAAGCCTATACAACCCGTGTAGGAGAGGGGCCATTTCCCACTGAATTGGATGGCGAGTTGGGAGAATTGTTGTGTGATCGCGGTGCCGAATTTGGCACAACCACTGGACGCAAACGGCGCTGTGGCTGGTTTGATGCCGTCATCGGTCGTTATGCCGTGCGGATTAACGGCATGGATTGTATGGCGCTCACCAAACTGGATGTTCTCGATGAATTAGAGTCAATCCAAGTTTGTGTCGCATACAACATAGATGGCCAACGCAGCGAACACTTCCCCACAAGTTCTCGTCAATTTGCTAGATGTCGCCCCATCTACAAAACCTTACCAGGGTGGAAAGTGTCAACAACCCACTGCCGCACCCTAGAAGACTTGCCACAAGCAGCATTGGATTATCTCAAATTCTTAGCCGAATTGATGGAAGTTCCGATTGCGATCGTCTCACTAGGAGCCAGCCGCGATCAAACCATAATCGTAGAAGACCCTATCCACGGGCCCAAACGCGCTTTATTGCACCCCGACGGCACACCTGCTACCCTACTTAGTGCTTAGTTAAGAGTGAGGAGTTAAGAGTGAGTAATTCAATCAAAATTCTTAACTCCTAACTCCTAACTCCTAACTTCTAACTCTAATTAACAACTAACTCTAATTAACAACTTCTATGGCTATTACAGTCGAATCTCAAAAACGTCCAGAAGGCAGCAAGCCAAGAGCTTTGCGCCGTGCTGGACTGATACCTGCCAATTTGTATGGTCATAAGGGTACAGAATCCATTTCTTTGACCATTGAGGCCAAAACTGTTGAGCGTTTACTCAAAAGAGCTTCTGTCAACAACACCTTGATTGAGTTGAATATTGCTGATGCACCTTGGCGCGGTAAAACCTTACTGCGGGAACTTCAGATCCATCCCGCAAAAGGTACGCCTTATCACCTCAGCTTTTTCGCGGTTGCTGGCCACGGCGACACCACTGTAGAAGTTCGGTTACGTTTTGTGGGAACTGCTGTTGGTGTTAAACAAGAGGGTGGCGTGTTAGACACCGTAGTCACTGAATTACAAGTTAGTTGTGCGCCAGAAAATATCCCAGATGTGATCGAAATTGATGTGTCTAATCTGCAAATTGGCGACAGCTTGAGTATTAGTGATATACCCTTTCCTGAAGGTGTTACACCTCTAGCTGAATCAGAGCGACTTGTTGTCAGCGTATTGCCACCACAAATTAGCGCTGAAGATGCTGGGACAGAAACTGAAACTGAGGCAGTTTCTTAAGCTAGATAAACTGTGTAATAATTTTTGATGACACCAGGGGGGAACTCCTGGTTTTTTTGTATTTGAACCGCAGAGGCGCAGAGAGCGCAGAGGACAGAGATGACAGAAGCGACTCTTCCAGCTTTTATCGAGCAAATGTTGCAACCTGGATTTTATCCCCATGCAGTAACAGAACCTATTCAACTAATTCAAACTCACATTTCTTATGTGCTGCTGACTGGAGATTACGCCTATAAACTAAAAAAACCGATGAATTTTGGTTTTTTAGACTTTTCCACCTTAGAGAAGCGGCAACATTTTTCTCAGGAAGAGTTGCGGTTGAATCAACGGGGAGCAGGTGAACTGTATTTAGAAGTTTTGCCCATAACTCTGGTAGGGGAGCAATATCAGTTAGGGGGAACAGCCGAGGCTGTAGAATATGTGCTGAAAATGCGCCAGTTTCCTCAAGAGTCGCTATTAAGTACACTTTTTGAACAGGGTAAGTTAAATGAGACACGCCTAGATGAGTTGGGACGGGTGGTGGCTCGATATCATGCCCAAGCACAGACGAATGATTACATTCGCACTTTTGGCGAAGTGCCAAATGTCCGGGCTGCCTTTGATGAGAATTATCAGCAAACTGAGAAGTATATTGGTGGCCCCCAAACTCAGACGCAATTTACAGAAACAAAGCAATATACAGATAACTTTTTTGCCGAACATTCAGAATTATTTGCTAGCAGAATTCACAGCGATTATATTCGTGAATGTCACGGAGACTTACACCTGAGAAATATTGCCCTCTGGCACGATAAAATCTTGTTGTTCGATTGCATTGAGTTTAATGAGCCGTTTCGCTTTGTCGATGTAATGTACGATGTAGCGTTCACAGTAATGGATTTGGAAGCTCGCCAGCGTAAAGACTTGGGTAATGCGTTTTTGAATGCCTATATAGAGCAAACTGGAGACTGGGAAGGCTTACAGGTGTTGCCCTTGTATTTAAGTCGTCAGGCTTATGTCCGGGCGAAGGTAACTTCATTTTTGCTAGACGATCCAAGTGTACCCGCGACGGTGAAGGAAGAAGCGACAAAAACCGCTGCCGACTATTACAAACAGGCTTGGGAATACACTAAACCAAACCTGGGACAACTAATTTTGATGTCGGGGTTGTCGGGTTCTGGTAAAAGTACCACAGCAAAGTCTTTAGCTCGTCAACAGGGAGCGATTCACCTGCGTTCGGATGCGGTGCGGAAGCATTTAGGGGGAATTCCTTTGTGGGAAAAGGGTGGCGATGATTTGTATACACCTGAGATGACCGATAAAACTTACACACGGCTGTTGGAATTGGGAATTATCCTGGCTAAACAAGGTTTCTCGGTAATTTTAGATGCCAAGTATGATAAACAACAATTACGGCAAGAAGCGATCGCACGAGCTACAAAACATCAACTTCCCCTTCAGATTATCCAATGCACAGCACCGCTGGAAGTTATAAAAGAGCGTTTGAACAATCGCACTGGTGATATTGCTGATGCCACCGCCGATTTATTAGCCTCACAAATCAAACAAGCTGAACCTTTCACTGAAAAGGAACAACCTTATGTAAAGATTTGGGATACAACTCAGCCACAACAGGCACAATTAAAATAATTCGTAATTCGTAATACTTCGGCTACGCCCTTACTTCGACGCCGCTCAGTACAAGTCGACTACGCTCAGGACAAGCTCAGTACAAGTTCGTAATTCGTAATTTTAGATTCAATTACGAATTACGAATTAGTAATTGGTTAATAAGTTTTTTATTTTATGGCAGACAAAAAGAACGACTTTTTCAGTATTTCTCCCAGCTTCTTTTCTCAACTATTATTTGGGGCATTTTTAACATTTATATTAATAATGACTGGCTCCGCACCAGCCCTGAGCATCTTTTTAGGAATCATGGGCGGTTTCATCTTAAGCTGGATCACAAGTTTAACCGATAATAACCCCCAGGCTCCAGCTGTCGCCTCATCTGATGGTGTCGATACAGGATTGAAATACTGGTTATTTTTCATGCTGGGTTTTGTCTATTTAGGCTATCCAGCACCCATGAGTATTTTGCTAGGTGGATTAGGCGCTTTAGCTGGAGGCTGGATTACTGCTTGGTGGGGAAGTAAGGAAGAAACTAGAACTCAGTTGCAAGTTGAAGAGTCAGAAGAGGGCGAAGTTGAACCAACGAATGAAAGGATCAACAAACGGCAAACCAGAAGAGCCGGCCGCCGTTACCGTCGCTCTCCTGGAAGTAGTTTCAATTTCAAGTTTTGGGAAAAGTAATAATTTGGGCATTGGGGAGCCAGCGCCGTGGTGAGGCAGTCCGGTCTTGGGGGTTTCCCCCAGGAGGAACTGCCGAAAGGGTTTCCCGACTTGAGGCGACTGGCGTCATTGGGCATTAGTCAAAAATCAATAGTTTTTCTTCCCAATTTCCTCATTCCCTATTTTCCATGCTCTATTCCCCATGCCCTAATAATATGTTTTTATATCTATCCAAATTACTGCCACTATTTTTTTATCTACTAGGATTAGCGTGTATAAGCTTGGTAGTAGCATTAGTGACTTTGTGGAAACGACCGAGGACTGCTGCGATCGCAATTGCTTTTTCCCTAACTTTATTGCTATTTTGTAGCAATGCTTGGATCGCTAAATCATTAGTGCGATCGCTAGAATGGCAAAATCTTCCACCAGCCCAAATACCTAATGCAGAAGCAATTGTGGTTTTGGGTGGCATAACAAAATCAGCTTTTCCCCCAAAAGACCTACCGTCGATTTAAGTGAAGCAGGTGATACCTACAGCGGGCTACGCCTACGCGTCATCTACGCCGCACAACTGTATCGGCAGAAAAAAGCGCCTATAATCTATTCTGAGCGGCGGCCGCATTGATTGGCGTGGAAGTGGTTCTCCAGAATCAGCAGATATGGCAACAATACTCACATCTATTGGTATTCTATCTGAGGCGATTGTCCAAGAACCTGACTCTTTCAATACTTATCAAAATGCTGTAAATGTCCGCAAAATCTTGTTATCTCGTGGCATTCGTCAGGTATTATTAGTAACTTCAGCAATGCATATACCGCGATCGCTTCAGATTTTCCAGCGTCAAGGAATCAATGCTATTCCTGCACCTACTGACTTTCTAGTTAGTGAGGGTGAGTTGCAAGAACTCGGTAGTACTCCCAAAGCCGCTATACTAAATTTATTACCTGATACTGATAACTTACACCAATTTACCATCGCTTTAAAAGAGTATATTGGTTCTTTAGTTTATCGCTTACGGGGTTGGCTTTAATCAAGTTAGCAGTTATGAGAGACGCGATTAATCGCGTCTGTACAGGAGTTATGAGTTATTAATTAGGAAGTGCGGTAATTAGCTGAATTCAAAACTTTCCAATCCTGACTCTTAATTTTATGTCAAAAAATTTACCTTATATTATTCCAGTTGCTCAACCCCAAGTTGAGGAAGCTTTTGCGTCTTACCAAACAACCCATCAGTTTTATCAGGAAGTTCGGTCACGGTCAGAGTTTCAGCGTTATTGTGATTGGTATTATACAACAGCAGAACAAAACCGCAAAGACCTTAAAAGAATGCGCGGCGAACTGAATATTTTTCAGTGGTTTCGCCGCCGATAAGTGCTTTAAATGACTTCTAACTCATTTTCACGTAAATGGGCTTTAAACTTTTTACTAAACTTGACTACAATCGGCAGATTAGCACTTACTGGTCTGTCTCGCCATAGGGTGGCAATAGCTGCTACATCGCCTTCTGTGCCTTTGATGTCAAAAGGCTGATTCCGATGTTCAGGATGATGATACACCACTACCGAATCTTTAACGCGGACGCGATCGCCAACTTTCATAACAACATTTACACCTAGCATTTTCTTTTCCACAAGTATCTGCTACAAAATATATGATTAAATCGCTTAGAATTTGATTTAATCAGCTATTTCTTGACGCTTCATTGGGGTGCAACGGCTTAACCCTCTGCGTCCAGGCACGTCTTAGCAATCCGTGCGTACTCTTTTAAGTTTTTTGCCGCGTTAATAAGTATCGCCCATAGCCTTTCTCTTTAACCCAAAAGCAAGGAAATGAAAGAAAATCAGGCGATATCGGATGTGCTTAGTACTTTTACAAGATATCCAACCCTTTTATCTTGACTCTAGGATGTTCCCCAGGTCAACTCTCTCAAGAATTTTCGTGCATGGCAGATGCGTTGTGATTATCGAATGCACTCTGACTTTGACCTCTCTCCAAACCTCTCTCCTAAGAGGAGAAAGGCTTTGAATCTTACTCCCCTTCCCTTATAGGGAAGGGGTTGGGGGTTAGGTCTTTATTAGACTGAACTGAGAAACGGTATAGAGTCTAACCAAAATTTGCTTGCTTGCTTAAGAAATCCTGGAAGCTGGAATGATAAAGACTGTAGCGGATTTCTCCATCAATTTGAGGCGCTGCGTTGGGCGGGTTTCCCGACTTGAAGCAAGTGCCGTCCTGGAGTGTTAAAAACTCACGCCAATTTTCCAGAACTTCTTCGACATCGTATTCATCAGCATCAATTCTACTAGCAATGCTTTTTGCTGATACTACAGATGAAACTTGCATTAATACATTCAGCACAGATGATTTAAATTCCCTCTCTTGGCTTGGCGAATTAGGAGGAATCATCTTGTGGAAATGCTGCTGATAATACGCCTCTAAATCAGGGGTAAATGGGTCAACCTCCTTAGAGATAGCAGGTAATATCTGACTGAGGTGGTCACTGAGCTTCTTGTACTGAGCGCAGTCGAAGTATGCTGAAGTGTACATGAAATTGTTTTCGCTTTTGGCTATTAGCTGTACTGTGAATTCTTCGTCATTATTGACATATTGCCGAATATATGCTTCTATATCCTCGTGGTTTTGTTGTGGGTATTCTGCTAAGTCGAAAATTTGGGAAGGTGCTTCTATCAACAAACCGGATTGTTTTCGCACATAAGGACGACGGGTAACAAGGAAATACACCCCACGCGGGAGATATCTGGGAAGATAAAAGAGATTTGAGCCTGGGGTTTGGTCGGTGCGGTTAACAGCATCCAAGGCATCAATAGCAATGATAAACTTTTGTTGAGGTTCTAGCTTGTTGCTGACTTGCTGAAGCAGGGAAGGTAGAGAGGTTTCTTGAGATGTCGGGTCAATTTGCGTGCAGATAGTAGCAATAAATTCCTCAGCGCGATTTTTGTCTGGGAGTTGGGCGTTGTAATAAAGAACGTGGGGATTTTCAGTGAGGTACTTGGCGAGGATGGAACTTTTGCCGCTACCGGGTGCGCCAATTATGGTAAAGTAACCCCGGTCATGACGCTGGAGAAAGTTGAATATAGCCGTGAAGACGAAGGCGCGACCAACAAAATTTTGGCTTTTTTCGAGAATGACTTGTTGAAATTCTGTTGGGTAAAAGGGGAAATTGATTGGCGTTGGGGGTCGAGGTGAAGTGTTCATACTTTTTAAACATTCTCCAACCGCAAAAAATGCACTCTTCCTGAACCATCACCTGCCACAATTGTCATCCCATCTGCTGCAACAGCGCAGCAATAAAATGGATTTTCTCCTGTAAAAGTGGCAATTTCTTTCCCAGTTTCTAGATTCCAAAGTTTGAGTGTGTTGTCATATGAAGCAGAAATCATCTGCTTGCCATCGGGAATGAGGGCTACTGCATTTACTGAGTTGCTATGACCGTGGAAAGTACGCTCATCCTCACCAGTTTCCAAATTCCAGAGTTTGAGTGTACAGTCACCTGAAGCAGAAATTACTTGCTTGCCATCGGGGGTCAGGGCTACTGCTCTTACCCTGTGGCTATGACCGTGGAAAGTACGCTCATCCTCCCCAGTTTCCAAATTCCAAAGTTTGAGTGTGCAGTCACCTGAAGCAGAAATTACCTGCTTGCCATCGGGGGTGATGGCTACTGCATATACTGTGTCGCGATGACCTTGGAAAGTACGTTCATCTTCCCCAGTTTCCAAATTCCAAAGTTTGAGTGTCTTGTCATCTGAAGCAGAAATCACCTGCTGACCATTTGGAGTGAGAGCTAATGCTGTTACCAAGTTGCTATGACCCAGGAAAGTACGCTCATGCTTTCCAGTTTTTAGATTCCAGAGTTTGAGCGTCTTGTCCCATGAAGCAGAAATTACCTGCTGACCATCGGGGGTGAGGGCTACTGCATATACTACCGTGTCGCTATGACCTTGGAAAATATGCTTATCCTCCCCAGTTTCCAGATTCCAGAGTTTAAGTGTCTTGTCCCATGAAGCAGAAATTACCTGCTGACTATCGCGGGTGAGAGCTACTGCATATACCGGGGCGCTATGACCCTGGAAGGTTCGCTGATTCTCCCCAGTTTCCAGATTCCAGAGTTTGAGTGTGTTGTCCTCTGAAGCAGAAATCACCTGCTTGCTATCGCGGGTGAGAGCTACTGCATTTACCCTGTCGCTATGACCCTGGAAAGTCCGCTGATTCTCCCCAGTTTCCAGATTCCAGAGTTTGAGTGTGTTGTCATCTGAAGCAGAAATCACCTGCTTGCCATCGGGGGTGAGAGCTACTGCATTTACCGGGGCGCTATGACCCTGGAAGGTCCGCTGATTCTCCCCAGTTTCCAGATTCCAGAGTTTGAGTGTGTTGTCCAATGAAGCAGAAATCACCTGCTTGCCATCGGGGGTGAGAGCTACTGCAAATACCGGGCCCCTATGACCGTAGAAAGTCCGCTGATTCTCCCCAGTTTCCAGATTCCAGAGTTTGAGTGTACAGTCACCTGAAGCAGAAATCACCTGCTGACCATTTGGAGTGAGAGCTAATGCTGTTACCAAGTTGCTATGACCCTGGAAAGTCCGCTGATTCTCCCCAGTTTCCAGATTCCAGAGTTTGAGTGTGTTGTCATCTGAAGCAGAAATCACCTGCTTGCCATCGGGGGTGAGAGCTACTGCAAATACCGGGCCGCTATGACCCTGGAAAGTCCGCTGATTCTCCCCAGTTTCCAGATTCCAAAGTTTGAGTGTGTTGTCAAATGAAGCAGAAATCACTTTCTTGCCATCGGGGGTGAGGGCTACTGCTGTTACCGAGTGGCGATGACCTTTGAAAGTCCGCTCATCCTCCCCAGTTTCCAAATTCCAAAGTTTGAGTGTGTTGTCAAATGAAGCAGAAATCACTTTCTTGCCATCGGGGGTGAGGGCTACTGCATTTACTGAGTTGCTATGACCTGAGAGGGTAAGAAGTAAACTTCCGCCAGGGGAAATTAAGTTAGATGTTAACGGACGCAACCAAGGTAAAACTTGCTGCTGCTTTGCGACTTCGAGCATTCCTTGAATTTCTGGTACTGCAAAGTGCTGCATTCGCCCCCATAATTGCCCTGCCAGTTGCTTTTTATCTTTTACTAAGATATGCGCTGACAGTCGTAAAGCTCCTTGAATCAATTTCAGCGTTTTGACTTGCTCTGGATTATATTCTGGGTTACTCAATAATTCTGAGTCGTTAATTAAATCATAATCCTCAATTAGTGACTGCACACCAAAATCAGAATGCTTGACTTTAGCATCGATAAAATCAAAATCAGTCAGTTTTTTATAAAGTGGTTTCCACTTTCCTATCTTTGCTTTAACACGAGGGTCAATGAGGATAGTTCGCTGGTCGCTTAAAGATAACTGGGCAAATTTTTTAGCAAAACTACTCATCTTCGTCTTCACCTGATTTTAGGCTCGCCCACAATTGGTCATTAAAGTCGGAAATAAGACGCTGAACCTCTTGCCAATCAATATTATTGTTTCTTTTTTCTCTTTTTAGACTAGGTTGATTGCGGAGGAAATCTGCAAAACTTTGGTGATAAATTGAATAGTAGTCTTCCTCATTTTGTTTTTGTTTTCTCAAGAATTCCAGCCACTTATTCAAAAGCTCCAAGACATCATATTCATCTCGACCAGTAATGCGGGCAATGGATTCACAAGAAATCGGTTTACCTACCTCAACCAGTACACAGAGAATAATCGCATTTGTCCGCTTGTCTGGAGTATCCATTTCCATCTGCTTCCAATGCTGTTCATAATAACCCTGAAGTTTCTCAGGTAATTCTTCTAAACTTAAGTCTTGATAATCGCCTCTAGTAATACTTGGTAAGACATAGTACAGGTACATAAAATTGTTTTCACTTTTTTGTGCTACCTGCTCAATAAAATATGGCGGTTGAATATTCCGTTTTTGAATCCATGTCTTTAGACCATGATGCTCTGGCTCATCATTGATAAATGAGCTAATGTACTCTGTCACATCCTTTCGATTCCAGACTTCATACTTATTCGCTGTTAAATCCAACTGCTGCTCTGGAACTTCTTCAGTCAACAAGCGCTTTTCATTTTGGGCATAGCGTCGCCTAGTTAACAGAAAATATATCTTCTCTGGCAGGTTTTTGGGTAAATCTAAAAGATTTCCTGACCCTGGTTGCTCGACTTCATCGAGTGCATCAACCACAATTACCAAGGGTTTACCAGTTGCTAGCTTTTCATTTACTTTCGTCAGCAAAGTAGGTAAATTATCATTCTCTGCATTTTGTAACTGATAGCGATTAATCAGTTGTTGACGAATACTTTGCAAAAATTGGTCTGGTGTGTTGCGACCTTCTGCCCGAATATTGAAGTAGCAGATAGCTTTGTATTTAGATACAGATTGGGCTGCGATCGCACTTTTCCCCATTCCCGCATCTCCAATCACGGTAAAATAACCTTTAGGATGCTTTTTGAGGAAATCATCAAATTCATTAAATACAAATACCCGTCCGCAAAATGCTTTAGTTTTTTCTTCGATTAGTGCCTTAAACTCATCTGGATAGGGCGACTGTTCTTGAAGTTCTGTAGATTTCTTCAGGTGTTCTTGAAATTGTACATTTGTTATAACTTCTCCTGGATTGATAGAACGTTTTGCTACACTGAGAAAAACTTGATGAAATTCTTCAACCTGAGCTAAGTCTATTTTTGCTTGTTGTGCCTCATCTTTTAATGTATTCCATTCCTCGTTATTAATAGCCAATGCCTCTTCTGCAAAAGCCTTATAAAAAGTTTTTTTAATCTCTTTATTTCTAAAAAAATTGAGTATGTAATTAGCTTTAAATACGCCATATTCTACCAAAGCATAAGTATAAACACCTTCAAAATCTTTGGGAGGCTGTATTGAATCAAGATTTAAACGTTTTAAAACTTTAATAATATATTCGTTACGTTGAGCCTGCTGGATACCAAGAGAAACAGTAGCAGGTGCAATAGCTTTAATAGCATTAACTACAGATACGGGGTCAATATTCATCTTTCCTGTGGTGGGAGCAGGTTGTGATACCCTTACCTTATCGCATATTAACTTAGGACATAATTTCACAAGTTCAAAGCAAAAAATTGCCTTCCATTAAACCTCTGCATTGCTCTGCACCAACCTTTGCGCTTTTTTGCGTTTAAAAAAGTAATTTTTTTAAACGCAGAGGTTTGCTAAATAGTGCAAGATGTGATGTAAATTTATGTGGTGCGATCGCTAACTTATATTGACTCACTAGCGATCGCCACTTTTTTCTTCGTCACTCTTAATGTACAAGTAGTTCTTGTCAACATTGCAACATTCCTCATCAACATTACAACATCCATAAGGAACATTGTAATATTCCTCATCAACATTACAATATTCCTTATCAATGCTGGAATATTTCTCATCAACATTACAACATCTATAATAAACATTGTAATATTCCTCATCAATGCTGTAACATTCCTCATCAACATTAGAATATTTCTGTATAACCTATTTCCCAGTCGGACATATTTGCTGCACTCTTTGGGGAAGTTGCCGACACACTTGCTGGAATCCTTGAGGATTAATTTGCCACCAAGCAAATAATCCCAGACTTGTACCCCCTACAAGCAACGTCAACACTCCCCCCAGCACTACCGAACGTTTACCCCGCTTCGGTTTTGTAATTAAAGTTGGTGGAACTTCTGGGCTGAGAGGTGATTCTTCTGAAACAAGTCTCTAATTGCTCAGATGCTACCTTGACTTGGAGACAAGAGGGTGTGCAATATGTTTTTGGGTTGAAAGCAGGCGATCGCACTTCTTTAGTAAAAATGGCTAATTCTGCGATTAATCCCTAGCTAACGTCATTTGATTGTACTTCCCAACGAAACAGCCGCGGCAATTGAGATATATCTATGGCGTAGTTAACAATCCACATCACCAATTCAAAAATCAATAAATATCGTACCCACTGCAACTCGCTTGTAGAATCCAAAAGTGTCAAACCCTCATACAGCTGCCAGAAGCGGTAAGGCAGATATATATAAGGAACCATCACCCATACGACATTTTGCAACTGCCTAAGCGTCACTCTTTCAGAGATGATTTGCAACCCTAATACGATAAAATACCAACCAAGCACAGTTAAGACCGTGCGATCGCCCCACCATACACCCCACAATAGCATAACCACTAATGGCGGCACTACCGCTAGCAGTTGCACCGAGCCAAACCAGATTTTATACCAACCGGGAAATGGTAAAGGTAGAGTATAAGGCTTTGCGTTTTTCCATCCCCAGTTCACAACCACAATAAAAAGTGTGGCAATAAGGAAAAAGAGGAGATTTTCTAGGAACAGATAGAGGTTGATGTTTAAGGAAGTCACGTCGCTTCGCTCCGAATTCAAAATTCAAAACTTGTACTGAGCGTAGCCGAAATATTCAAAACTTGTACTGAGCGTAGCCGAAATATTCAAAACTTGTACTGAGCGTAGCCGAAGTATTCAAAATTCCTATAAATAAATTTAGTTGCTCTGTATCCTTTTGTTTATCGCTCATGAGGGTATGATCAAGCTCTGATGTTTATGGCTTCAGTAAATCAATATACTTGTCTATACAATAAAACATCTACTAAGGAGCTACAAAAAATATTTCAACTTTTGTTTGCTCTATTTTCTTGTACCAAATGAATAATCGATGGTACTAAAGAAATAACTATAATTAATCCAATAATCGGTAACAAATACTTATCTACCTGTTCAGGTGGCAGAGATTTTCCTAAGAAAAACCCTAACAGGGTAATGCCGAATGTCCAAAGAAAGCCACCAATTAAGTTGTAAGACATAAATGTGCGATAATGCATTGCACCAATTCCAGCCACAATAGGCGCGAAAGTCCGTACAATGGGTAAAAAACGTGCTAAAACAATCGTTTTTTTTCCGTGCTGGTGATAAAAGTTTTGGGTTTTAACAAGATGTTTTTTATGAAACAGCCATGAATCTTCCTTCTGAAATAGTCTTCTGCCAAATTTATGCCCAGTAAAATAGCCAACATTGTCACCTAAGACTGCACAAACAAAAGCACCAAAAATCAGAACCCAAATATTCAGTAAATTCTGAGATGCGACAAATCCAGCAGTGAACAATAAACTATCTCCAGGCAGAAAAAAACCAATTAACAAGCCAGATTCAGCAAAGACAATCGCCCAAACCCCAAAATAGCCGAGTGATTTAATCAGTTGTGGTAAATCCAGATGCATAGAATTTTTACTTTTCAACAATAGATCCACAACATCTTAACGTTCAGCAATTTTATTGAATAAAAAGTAATATTAAATTTATGTAAAGTTATTATGTAATCTGGGTAAATGTAATGACAAATGACAGGTTTTGGGTTACAGGTGCAAAAGACAAAGATATTTAAAAGTACTAAGAATATTTTGGGGTGCTGCGATGCCTACGGCGAGCTTTGCTAACGCAGCAGAGTTGGAATATCGTGTTAACTTTTTCATAGCTACCCTTAGAAATATGAAAAGCGATCAAATTCCTCCTGGAAGCTTTGGTATACCTGTATTAGGTGAAACACTCTCTTTTGTTTTCGACCGCGATTTCGCTAAAAAGCGCTATCGCCAGTACGGGCCCATCTTCAAAACTCATCTTCTTGGCAGACCGACTGTAGTGATGGTCGGGCCGGAAGCATTAGAGTTGGTTTTGTCAAGCCAAATGGAGAATTTTTCTTGGCGCGAGGGATGGCCTGATAATTTCAAGACAATACTGGGTGAATCACTTTTTCTGCAAGATGGAGAAGAACACCGCAGAAACCGTCGCTTGATGATGCCAGCATTGCATGGCCCAGCATTGGCGAACTATGTCTCCACAATGGAAGATATTACACGTAGTTATCTGCAAAAGTGGGAGAAGCAGCAGGAATTTACTTGGTTCCAAGAATTTAAACAACTGACGTTTGATATTGCTAGTCAATTATTGTTGGGTACGCGTCCTGGCCCTGAATGTGTGCGTTTTAGCAAGTTGTTTGCAGCCATGACAAATGGACTATTTGCGATTAATCCGTTGCCCTTACCATTTACAACATTTGGTAAAGCTATAGCTGCTCGTAATCAGATTTTAGAGCATCTAACTCAAGTTGTCAGAGAACGTCAGCAAAATCCCACAAAAGATGCTCTGAGTTTATTAGTGCAAGCCCAAGATGAAGAAGGGAACCGGATGAGTGAAAAAGAACTTATCGCTCAGGCGTTACTATTACTATTTGCTGGACATGAAACTACTACTTCGATGCTGACTTGGTTGTGTGTAGAGTTAGCCCGTCATCCAGAAGTACTCGAAAAAGCAAGAGTTGAACAATTGCAACTTGCAAGTAAAGGTGATTTGGATTTAGAACAATTAGGGAAAATGCCCTATTTAGAGCAGGTTTTGTGGGAAGTTGAAAGATTGCATCAACCTGTCGGAGGCGGGTTTCGTGGCGTAATTAAAGACTTTGAGTTTAAAGGTTATCACGTTCCTGCTGGTTGGCAGTTATACTACTCAATTGCAGTTACTCATCGAATTGCAGAAATTTATTCTGAACCAGACCTTTTTGAACCAGACCGTTTTAGTCCCCAGCGCCAAGAACACAAAAAATATCCTTTTAGTTTAGTTGGTTTTGGCGGTGGGCCACGCATTTGCATTGGTCTAGCCTTTGCCAAAATGGAAATGAAGATTGTTGCTGCTCATCTTCTACGTAGTTATCATTGGGAAATATTACCTAATCAAAGTTTAGAGGTAGTTCTGCTTCCCACTAATCGCCCTAAAGATGGGTTGCAGGTTAGATTTCAACCTCGGTGAAATGTTTTATGGTATCCCAAATAGACGTACATTTACTTAATGGAGTTTTACAACGCTGGCAAAATGTGAAAGATTTTGTGGGCGGAAACGTTAACTCTCTAAGTAACTCAGCACAACAAGCTGGTGAGTCTTTGAAGACAGCAGCCACTACAACAACTGATAGAGCAATTGATACAGTTACAACAAGTTTAGAGCAAACTTGGCAAACAGCAGAGCAATTTAAAAATACAACATCAGGAGCAGTCAAAGATGCAATTGCATCTTCTGCAAGTGATTGGTTAACACAACACCCGATATTTTTTCGGTTAGTTCAAATACTAGGTTGGGGAGCTAATCACCCAATTATTAGTGTAGTAATTTTGCTGTTTGCACTTGCTCTACTTTGGAGCATCATCAAAGCAATTGTCCGCTTAATTGAAACCGCTAGTTGGTCAATACTCAAAGTTCCGTTAAAATTGCTTCAGGCTTTGATTAAAGTTAGTTTTCTATCTTTAACTAAAGTTGGGAGTTTGGCTGTTCAACGAATCACAGGTGCTAAAACAACTGATGACCTGCCTACTTTACTACCTGAAAGTTTTCAACAAAATAAACAACAACGATTAGCAGAAATCTCTAGTCGTTTGGAAGCAATTCAAAAGGAACAACATGAGCTTTTGCAAGAAGCAGCAGATTTAATTGCTACCGATACAATTGATATAGAAAGCTCCAAAATTAAACAGCTAAAAAGCGCTGAATCACATCTTGGCTAAGTTCGGCTGTAGAACCAGAGGCGACAATCCCACCTTTTTGCATGGCGTAATAATAATCAGCCTGACGGACAAAGTGTAAATGTTGCTCTACTAATAACACCGAAATGCCTGTGGTTTCGACGATGCGACGGACTGCGGCTTCAATTTCTAAGATGATGGAGGGTTGAATACCTTCAGTGGGTTCATCTAAGACGAGTAATTGAGGTTCTCCCATTAAAGCACGTGCGATCGCTAATTGTTGCTGCTGTCCTCCACTTAAATCACCACCCATCCGCGAAAGCATGGTTTTTAACACTGGAAATAAACTAAAAACTTCCTCTGAAATTTCTGCTTTTTTTACTGGTTTGCGTCTAGCTTCCAACCCCAGCAGTAGATTTTCTTTAACTGTTAACCGAGGGATAATCTCTCGTCCTTGGGGGACATAACCAATTCCCAACTTTGCTCTTTGGTCTGGGGATTTAGAGTTGATTAATTCTTCAGCTAAATTAATAGTGCCGCTGCGGGGTTTGAGTAAACCCATGATAGTTTTTAGTAGGGTAGTTTTTCCGACACCATTGCGTCCAATTAGGCAAACCATTTGCCCAGATGGTACGCTCAAATCTACATTGCGGAGAATATGACTTTCGCCGTAATAAACGTCAAGATTGGAAATTTTTAGCATTAGAAATCACTTATATATTAAAATTTTACGCAGGGGCGCAGCGCAGTGTTAGCCTGCGTTAAGCACCCCAGCATGAAAGTCTTTTACAGTGCGCTCAAAAGCAAGTGTCATGAGAGATTCAACATCTGGATCTGTATACAATTTTCCAACGTGCTGATGAGCTAGGTTAGCGAAACCAGACTCGATAAGCTTAGAGCGAGCTTTACTCATGTCTACAGAAGTACCAGTAACTTTGCCTAAATCTAGGAAAAAGCTCAAAAATAAGTTTAAGTATTCTTTTAAACTTACCTGGTCAAGTTTCAAATTTTTCTTATTGTTTTTTTCAATCTCTTGGATTAAACGAGCTGTCATTGCATCAATTGGATAGTGAATTCCCATTAAAACTGCGAGTTCATCACGGAAATACTGGCAAAGATTGTTGGGAGATGAAAAATATTGAACACTCAGTAGGGGTAGAGAAAATTGTTTACAATCAAATTCAATAAATACTGAATCAGGCGGTTTCTTAGAACCGTGTGTACCTTCAACAACATATAGAATAGAGTCTGAGCCACAGTAATCTTGGGCAATGACAACCGATCTTTTAATACGGTTAAGAATAGTCAATACTCCAACCACCATTTTTGTCGAAGAACTCCAGTAAACTTCTACTGAATTATGCTGAACTCCTAAACCCAAAATTCTTGTTGCTTGTTCAGCTACTGAAAAAAATTCTTTAGTCTCAATGGCAAAAGTCCGCCAATCACCTTTATCATTTCTAGCAAATTCTCGAATTGGCTTAGTCAAATCTCCCTGAACCCACTCTGGCAAGAAAAATCCAAGACATTTAAGAATTGTATGTGCTGTAGAACGATATTGTTCTCGAAGATTTAGCTGATATGACATTGGTTGAGGTTTTGCATCTGTTATGTCTAGCTGTGCCTCTATAATAATTTTCTTAAGTTGTTCTTGTTCTTCAGGTAATGGATGTCTTCCCAGCCAAGTAGCCATACCATCTCCTTCTATCCAACGTTTGGCTTCACTTTTAGAATTGAAGGTAAGACGTGATTTTATGCTTTCATCAGGCAAAATTTCGTCTTCAATAAGAGGCTGTTTAAGCTTTAGCTTGGCTCCTTGATCTAAAAAGTATTTATTTTCTAAAACGATTTTAGGTACTTCCTGATGACGTTCTCCTCTGAATACCCATGAATTCATTACAGCTTGCACATAAATAAGAAAAGCTTTGTCTGTCGAATTTGAAAAGCTAAAGTTACATTGACAGCAAATCAAGTTTTTGTCTTTATATGAACCGCCCCAAGATGAGTTGAAGATATGTTCCCCTGATATTGCTGGAAGGGAAGCGCCGCAGTAGAAGCAGTTTTTCAACTCTGATGCACGTCTAGATAGCTTCTCAAAACGAGTAAACATGAGGGAATTCGTCTGATAAATTGAAACATTAATGTAACATAGTGTTGACTGTCAACTGTAGTCAAATAACAGCCACCACTGATATTTTTGACAACTGAAATAGGGTAGTGGCTGCCCAACCTACGATTTTCTTTAACCCAAGCTATTGGATTAGAATGGCAATAACATTCAGTGGTAGTCTGTGTAGGGTAAGAAAGCATCGAATGCAAGATGCTAAAAATAGCACCTTGCAAACTGTACCGCTTAACTCTCAAAGAGTGCTAATTCCGATTAAACAACCACAAAATTGTTTACGCTGACTGACAATCCAGTAGATAGTTGTGCAAATTTTACCTGAGTAAACCCAGACGCACTGCCATCAAGGTCAAAGAACAGTCCACCTGTAGCACTGTTATAGATAAATCGTTGATTACTTGTCGTTGCAGATGTTCCAAGGGTAAACTGACTTGTCTTAAGTGAACCTGGTGATAATCCACCGCCAAAGCCAGCAGGCGATACCTGAATTAGTTCATTAGTAGCGTTGAAGTCATAAATACTGTCAACACCTTTACTGTAACTATTGAAAACAAAGGTATCAGTACCAGTTCCTCCATAGAGAGTGTCATTACCAAAACCACCTATAAGGATATCATTCCCACTCCCGCCATAGATTGTGTTCTTACCAAAGGCGCTAGAGGCGGAGATATAATCATTGCCAGCACCACCATCGAGTAAGTTATTACCTTTTGAATTATTAGCATTCAAATTATCGTCCCCAGTGCCACCGTTAAGGGTGTTATTACCTATGGAACGAGACTCGTATGTGATGGAGACATCGCGGGGTGAGTACGGGTCGCTAGGAGTGTATTCGTAGTAGCCAGAGATGGAGAGATAATCATTGCCATCACCCCCAGAGAGCAAATTATCGCCTGTTGAACCGCCAGCACTCAAGGTATCCTTACCTGCACCACCGTTGAGGGTGTTCTTACCAGACGAGCGAGAGTCGTAGTCTTGGTAGTTACCTCCTTGGTAGTAACCAGAGATGGAGAGATTATCATTGCCATCGTCCCCAGAGAGCAAATTATTGCCTGTTGAACCGCTAGCACTCAAGTTATCGTCACCTGCGCCACCGTTGAGGGTGTTCTTACCAGATGAGCGAGAGTTGTATTCGTAGTCTGGGTAGCTAGAGCTCTCGTAGCCAGAGATGGAGAGATAATCATTGCCATAGCCTCCAGAAAGCAGATTATTGCCAACAAGGGAGTCATTTCCTGTACCACCAATGAGGGAGTCATTTCCCGCACCACCAATGAGGGAGTCATTTCCCGCACCACCAATGAGGGAGTCATTTCCCGCACCACCAATGAGGGTATCATCACCCGCACCACCTCGCAGCAAATCGTTTCCACTCAAGCCATCGATTTTGTCATTACCGCCTTGACCATTAACTACATCATTTGAGTCTTCTAACCCCGTAATGTTATTGTTGAGGTCATTAAGAAAAGTTACTGTGTTCTTAATGCCCAGGCTAGTATCAGTAGAGTTGGAATCGAGGACATTAAAGCTGTCGGTGATCACATTTTGCCCGTCAAACAGGATATTACCAAAAGCTGGTTTGGCTCCAGAAGCTTTCAGATTTTCCAAGTTTTCTAGTTTGAAGTTTTGCAGGATAACTATGGCATCAGCATTCCCTGCAAAGGTGATTTCTAGATTGTTGTCATTCTGGGTCAGCAGTAAATTTTGAGCAGTTAATCCTGTACCCTGGAATTTGATGGTGTCCACTTCAGCAATAACTGCTGCTGTCGGGTTAGTTCCTTTACCTATGCCACCGAAATCAGTGATTGTATCAGTGCCGTCGCCTAAGTCGTAAACAAATTTATCCTCGCCACCGCCACCGATAAGAGTATCATTCCCAGTACCACCGATGAGAGTATCATTCCCAGTACCACCCTGTAGTAAGTCGTAGCCGCTGGTTCCAATGATATTTGCCATAACTTTTACCTACCTGATTCCATTTTTTCAGTAATTTCAGTTCTCAACCTTGAATTTAGTGCTGTTTTCGGGCACAAAATACTTACCGAAATTGACATTTTCGGCATACTTTATACCTTAACAATTAGGAACAGTAATATTTATCAAAGATTCACCCTATGAAAAGCCTAAAAGGGAAGGGGAGTAAGATTCAAAGCCTCTCTCCTTTTAGGCTACGGTATACACACAAGTCGAATTACCTCCCTTAATCCCCCTTTCAAGGGCAGGTTTTTATTTTTTAGGCAGAAGAGAAGTTGAGATTAGTAGTCTAAGGTTGAGGGAAAAAGTGACCAAAAGGAAGAGGCTGACCCAATAACAAAGCAACGATAACTTTGATGAAACCACGACGGAAACAACTCAAAAAGCGTGTGGGTTGGAGAGCAGGCGGTAAATTATCTGCCAGATGATTTGCTGGTAAATGATCATAACTACTACCAGTGTTGCTAGCATCAGCCTCACCAGCAACACTTACTAACCATAAGATTGCCCTTGGCGTTGGCTGCACCAACGCCAAGGGCGAACGCTAACCAATGACGTTCAGCACGTTTGGGATTAGTCATTTTGGTTAAATGCCAGTCTAAACCACCACGTTTAGTATCCTTGAAACAGCACTCCATCCAAGAACGCATTCCATACCAGATGCTAGAGGCTTCAAGCGGGGGAAAATCAGTCACTCTCAGCCACGGGTCAGCATAGCCCCTGCGTCTCGATACCATTCCCTCAATCTTTGCCGGACTGTATTTTCTTTCTCACCCAGTAGTTCTGCTAAAAATACTGCTACTGTTGTTAGACCAAGGGAAAAGCATCATTCCCATTCCAAAACTCCACATTGCCAGTAGCTTCGCCTGTGGCTGACTTAAATGTCGTAGCTTTGCGCTAACGATCGCTATCGAGCTGTTTAAACCTGAATACTCGTTCATGACCTGCTTTATGTCACGATGTTTTATTCTATCTTCTACCCTTTTCTAAAAACCTGCCTTTCTAAGGGGGGCTGGGGGTGGGGTTCTTTTATTATGGATAATTTGGGGGACATGATATTACTTGACTTCCACTGCAACTTCCGCAGACATCCCAGGAGTAATCCGTGATTCGTATCCTTGAATGCTATTTTGGTCAAAAACTATTTTAACGGGAATGCGTTGGACAACTTTAGTAAAGTTACCTGTAGCATTATCCGGTGGCAATAAGGCAAACTGAGCGCCGGAAGCTGGTGAAATACTGTCAACACGACCAATAAAGTTGTGATGAGGGAAACTATCTAGCTTGATCTCTACCGGCTCTCCTGGCCGCATCTTTTCTAATTGAGTTTCTTTAAAGTTCGCAACTACCCAATAGTTGTTATCTACGATTGCCATTAATGGTGTTCCCGATTGGACTCGGTTGCCAATTTCGACGTTTTTTCTACCTACCCGTCCAGCACTGGGGGCAGTAACATTGGCATAAGATAGTTGCAATTGTGCGTCTTTGAGCGATGCTTCTGATTGCGCGATCGCTGCTTTTGCCGCTTCATATTGACTACGCTTAACTGTTGTATCTTGTCCACCTGCGGTAGCTTGTTGCAATCCTCCCTTAGATGCTGCCAATTTAGCTTGGGCGTTAGTGACATTTTCTTGCGCTTGTGCTAATTGAGACTGGGCTTTGGCAACACCAACTCTGGCGGAGGCTAACTTGGCTTGGGCTTGTTGTACTCCCTGAATCGCGGCGTTTTTCTGTGCCTTAGCCACATCATAAGCAGCCTTGGCTGTGTCTAGTTGCTGACGAGGAATCGCACCTGTTTTATACAATTCGTTGTAACGATTGTAATCTGCTTGGGCTTTTTCTAAATTGGCGTTTGTTTGCGCTACCTGCGCAAGGGATGCGGGAATCCCAGCTTGAGCTTCTTGTACTGCTGCTTGGGCTGCGGGAATCCCAGCTTGGGCCTCTTGTACTGCTGCTTGGGCTGTAGAAATTGCTGCTACTGCACCACTGACATCTCCTTGCGCTTGAGTTGTCTTACCAGTAGTGGTTTGTGAACTTAAAGCAATATTTGCTTGAGCGGCTTGCGCTTGACCACGAGCATTTTCGAGGGCGGCTTGTGCTTGTTGCACCTTACTTTCATAGTCCCGTGGATCTAACTTCACTAACAATTGTCCCGGTTGCACCAGTTGGTTATCATTCACTAGCACCTGACTTATAGTTCCGGGAATGCGACTACTAACTTGGTGAATATTTCCTGCTACGGTGGCGTTGTCTGTTTCCTGGTGGGTGGAGGCGTATTGCCAGTAGTGAAAACCAAAAGTACCTGCGGCGATCGCACCCACGCCTAATCCTGCCAAAATTAAACCAGTTGGTCTTTTCCGTTTCGGTGGAACTTCTTTCTCGATCTCAGGAGTTACAACAGGTGCTTCTGCTGTTGCGGATCTATCTGCGGTAACAGTTTCTAAAGTCTCTAAATCAGGAATCACTTCTTTTTCTAAAATTATGGTTTTGTGTCCATTGCGTCCGTTAAAACTATTAGCACCCATGATTCTTACCTCACTTGCTCGTTCAATAACTTGATTAATAGTCGTTTATTTAGAATGCGTAATATTCCCAGAAAAAAATCCTTATTTCCTTAGTATGCGTAATATTATCTCAAAATATATCTTTACACTGCCTCCCCCGGTCGGGTGATTATGAAATTATCTTTAAGAGAGGTTAGCGATCGCTCGATTCAATATTTGGGAAAACAGTTCTCGGTCAGCAAAGGAAATACCTTCCATCGCTTCATCACGCACAGCTGCAGCGATTGGCGGTAAGACAGATTCTAGTTCTTTACCTGCATCCGTGAGCCAGATTCGCCAGATGCGGCGATCTTGAGTGTCACGTTCTCGACGCACCAAACCGCGTTCTTCCATCCGATCGAGTACGCCTGTTAAAGTCCCCCCCACTTGTTTGAGTTTGTCCCCAATACTAGAAGTAGGTAAACCATCTTCTTGCCAAAGACAGCACAACACCAACCAGTGAAATGGTGTCAATCCAAAGGGTTCTAGCCTCTCAGTAAACTTGCGACTCAGCAG
Organism: Nostoc sp.; assembly: GCF_036917555.1. GTDB lineage: Bacteria > Cyanobacteriota > Cyanobacteriia > Cyanobacteriales > Nostocaceae > Nostoc. The sequence continues at coordinate 94,689 of NZ_JBALDD010000022.1, forward strand.
TTGTGAGACTAATTTGATTCTGTAGCCCAAATTGTATGGTGCCAGATTTTGCTGCCATGACTCTAAGGTTGGGGAGTGATTAGATGTAGAAACCATTTAAGATAATACTTAGTGTACGTACTATTATACATAAACTAATATTGTTTAACAATACTTGCTTTGCATCTGTCTTAGGGAAGAACTTGAATCAACTGGTACTCTTTTACCGTACCGAGAACGTGGTGAGTCCGAGATAATTTAGGGGACTGGTCAGTATAGATCAAAGCATAGCTTAAAGCTGGTACTTGGGAAATAGAAACTACTGCTTGGGGGCGAATAGCAAGATAGAAATTAAGCAGTACTTGGATTTTCTGGTCTATTTGCACAAGGTAGATAGGATGAGATTGGATAATTGAAGCGATCGCACTTTGTTGTAAAAAAGTTCTTAAAACAGGGTTATAGTCACTTAACAGACCTATACTACCTGTCGTCGCCAAAGTCAGCCAACAGGGAATTAACCATCCTGCAATCCAGTAACGTGCTGTGAGAAACTTCTTGCCAAAGTAGTAACGACTAATCCACACCACAGGTAAAATTAACCAACCCAACCCCATAGCCAAGCCAATAATTGCATTCTTGTGGATGTCAGAACCACCGTAACTCAAAACGACAATACTTACTATTACAACTAAAACACCGAATCCACCAAAGCCATAACTGAGGTTTCGAGGAAGATTATGCCTTGCAAAAAGGTTTAATCTATTTTTTTTACTTTTTTGAAGAGGGAATTGTGGGGGAATTCCTGTCTGGTAAATATTGGCTAACCAGCTTAAACCCACAGATGCAAACAAAGCTATAAACGGATAAAGGCAAAGACTATAGTGAGATAAATGAGTGTTAAAAATACTCAGTTCTACAAATAAGACAAGTGGAAAACCAACTAATATTAACTGGTAACGAGGAATAGGACGACGGACAGTTAAAAACAAACCTAAAACTCCGAAAAAAGTCCAAGGAAATGCTTTTAAAGGAATATTCCATACATAGAATAGTGGCCCATTATGATTGTGATCTTCAGAACCTAGTTGCACAACAAATTTGAGCAACTCTTCAAAACTCTGATTTCCATAGTGCAGCCAGCTTAACCACAGCCAAATACAGGTTGGTATTAAACCTATAAAAAAACCTAGATATAAAATTGGGTTAGTAAGATGACGATGACGGTGATGTTCCCAAATTAAATAAGGCAATAAAGCGATAATTGGTAAAAAAATCATAAAGCTTCTGACTAAGAAGCCTAAACCTAAACTTAAACCAGTGATAAAACTCCAAAAATAGTGATATTTAGGATGTAATTCTGTTTTTATGAAAGAAAAAATAGCTAAAAGTACTAAGAAAATCATCGGGACATCAGGCGTACTTAAGCGAGAGTATTGCAGCCAGAGAAACTCTACACTTAAAATTGCAGTAGCCAGCCAAGCTAATTTTTTGCCTAGCATAATTTTGCCAATTTCATACACCAGCCATAAGCTAAAAATGCTAGCAATCATACTAGGAAGACGCGCACTAGTATCACTGATACCAAATAACTTGTAGAAACTGGCAATTAACCAATAAGGCCCAGGCGTTTTATGATGTGCCCTTTCCCAAGGACTTATCCAATTACCAGAATCAAACATCAGACGGGCACGCGAAGCGTAAAGAGCTTCATCATGTGCCATCAGGCTATTGTGCCCAGAAGTAAATAATAATAAGGGTAGCATCCAAAGGAACAAACTCAAATAGGGTAACGATCGTATCAGGCGGATTTTTCGCCAAATATGCTGCCAGAAGTGTAGTTTATGAAACATTGAATTGGTAAAATTGAATGCTGCTATTTAGACTCGTTTAAGTGTCCTGTTGTTATTAAAATATGTTACATAGTGATTGTTGAAAAATACTTGAAATTGCCGCAATTTTCCGAAAAAGTTCTCCAAAACAGAGATTTATGCAGTTAAGACCGAATCAACGCCTGAAATTAGATGACACAGACGATAAGCTGTTCTACGCCTATCCCCGCTTCGTCACCCATGTCGATGAAGGATTTATTCAACAGCTAACGGATTTATACCGCGATCGCCTCAAACCCATACTTCAGCAACGCTCAGTACAAGACACCCGCATTTTTGATATGATGAGCAGTTGGGTGTCTCATCTACCAGAAGAGATGGAGTTTGACCATGTGGAGGGACATGGACTCAATGGTGAGGAACTAGCACGTAATGCCCGCTTAAATCATTACTTTGTGCAAAATCTTAACGAAAATCCCCAGCTACCTTTACCAGATGGAGATTTTGATGCTGTTCTCAATTGCGTATCTGTACAATATATGCAATATCCAGAAGCAGTATTTTCCGAGATTTACCGCATCCTGAAACCCGGTGGTGTCGCAATTATCAGCTTTTCTAACCGGATGTTTTTTGAAAAAGCGATTCAAGCTTGGCGAGAGGCTTCAGAAGCACAGCGAGTGGAATTAGTCAAAGCTTACTTCGCCTCGGTTCCAGGATTTACAACCGCAGAAGTTATAGTTCATAAGTCAACATTACCGAATTTATTACAGTGGTTGGGTGCATCTGGAGGAGACCCGTTTTATGCCGTTATAGCTTACCGCAGTTAAGGGACTGACAAAAAATAAATTATCCCAAATTATTTGTACATTGGTAGGGGCGCAAGGCCTTGCGCCCTTACGTTCGCTAGAAGTCTCTAATTCAAATATTCACTAGTACAGCCGGCGTGTAAATCCGGCTATTATCTCAAAGACAAGCGGATTTTGCCCCTTATTAAAGACCCTTGTTATTTCTATATACATAATTTCTGTAGATGAATTATTGGCTAATGAAATCAGAACCAGAAGCCTATAGTATTGCTGACCTTCAACAGCAGAAGGAGACTGTCTGGGACGGCGTTCGCAATTATCAAGCTCGCAACTTTTTGCGCCAAATGGATGAAGGAGACTTAGCTTTTTTCTATCACTCCAGCACTAATCCTCCCGGTATTGCTGGGTTAATGCGTGTGGTGAAAAAAGATATTGCTGACCCAACCCAGTTTGAACCAGAAAGTAAATACTACGACCCAAAATCAAGTTCCAAATCCCCTCGTTGGCAAACAGTTGTAATGGAATTTGTTGAGACTTTTTATAACCCCATCTTGCTCTCAATACTCAAAGAAGAGTTTAGCGCCGAAGAGTTTATATTGGTGAAACAAGGAAATCGGTTATCAGTGATGCCTGTCCCTGAAGCAGTAGCTTTGAAGATTCTGGCGATGAAAACCTCTTAATTGAAAATTACAGCAAGACTGCACCTCACTAACTTGAAATTTACTGTATTTATGGGGATTATCTTTTTACTTTTTATTTTTTAATTAGTTCACGCCCATTGCACAGGATCTAATTTATAGTAACGTTGCAGTTGCTCATAAAGTGCCGGATGCTTAGACAGCAATTGGTGCGGTTTTTCAAAGAATGTCTCAGTCGCTACGGCAAAAAATTCTGCGGGATTGGTTGCACCATAGCTATCCATTACCGTCTTTGCACCTTGTAGAACATCATTACAAAGTTGCTGATATGTTTCTGTCATCACCTTCGCCCAAATAGGATAGTCTGAGTTGTGTTGCAGTATCGGAACTCCTTCAGCTTTACCATCTTCTTGATCCAATTGATGGGCGAATTCATGAAGCACAACGTTACGTCCATCTCTCCAGTTATTAATGTCTTGTTTCACTTGTTCCCAAGACAGTACTACTTGGTCATTTGTCCACGATTCACCCAGTCTTGCCACACGCCTTTCTTCAACAACATATTTTCCGACAGAAGTTATTTCCTGAACAAAATAAGCGTTGGGATACACCAGAATTGAACGAAGTCTGGGGAAGTATTGCCCACGTTCATTTAATAGAAGTAAACAGGCGACAGCAGCAAGAGTTAATTTCATTTCCTCTGTCACCTGTAATCCTCTACAGCCAATAAATTGCTTTTCTGCTAAGAAAACTTGAATATGTCCCTGAAGTCGTCTGATTTCATCTGGAGAAAGACACAGATAGATGGGAAGATTATTCTCAATAATAGCATTCCAAAGTGGTGGAAAAGGACGATGTTTGAGCCGATTTCTTCGCCTTTTTACTAGAATCGGATTGAATAAAATCCCAGCGATAATCAGCCCAATGAGGAAAAAGAAAACTATTATTTTAACCATTGACTTTTGAGCAGCTTACATATTTAATTCACTGGTAAGCAGAAAATTTAGAATAATGTTATTGTTGTGGCTCACTAACTACCGCTATTGGATCAGAATTATGCAAGATTGAACCTTGGTGGAAAGGCTTGTTTGAAGTCCTTGCTCAACTTTGCTAATCAGTTTGTCAAAAGCCTCTTGATTTGCTGTCAGTTGTTCTTGAAGAACTTTCTCTAACTCAGGCTTTATTTGCTCACACATATCCTCAATTTTTTTATTGCTCAAAAAATTAGAACGAATCCAACTAGGTACATCTACATTTGTCTTAATTACTTCTTGAACAGTCTTACGATTTAGCTCCATTCCTGCCGCCATCACCGAAGCCCCATATACTAGTGCAATCGGCCAGGTTAAATGTCCAGTTAGTATGAGAGTGATAATGCTAGCCACAGCGCCTCCACCAATTACTACATTGACGATAAACGCTACTGTCTCAGCCAGGATAGCATCTCCAATTTGTAACTCTGGGTTAACAAAATTTGGGTCAATACTATCCTCGAACCTTAAGCTACTTCTAGGTATCTGAAACTTTCGACATATTGGATCAGTTTGTGCGGCTAAATCGGGTTGTATTTTATTGCTAAACCAAGAAGCACATTGATGATTAATTATCTGTACGGCGCGATCGTTTTTGAGCCACTGTTCTGCCCGACCGATTAAAGCTGTTTCTAAATCGGCTAAAGTCCGTATTTTGTTTTTTTGCCAATCTTTTAAAGCTGGTTTAACTGCGTTGACAATCAAGCCATCCGCTAAAGGTTTAGTTAGTGATTCGATTAACTCTGGGATATGCCTTTCAATCAAACCTTTAAGCTTGTTCGAGGTAAATAGTTTGTTCACTTCTTGTTTAAAAGCAGCAGCACGCAGATCCCATCGTCCTACTCGTGCTAAACCCATTGCAATGCACCGTTCCGGTTCCGGATCGGGGCGAAGCAGCGTTTCTGGTTCGGGAAACATTTCCTGACAAAGAATGTGGGTGAACTTCATGCGAGATGCACCGCCAGTCATCAGCACAAGTTTCGGCACGATTCCAAGTTTTTCCAGCTTTTCTTTTGCCTCGGTTAAAGAGTCACGAAATGATTTAATCCAACTATGATGCTTCAGTTCCGGTAAGGGTTGGTTTAAAATTTCCTCCATCATCAATTTATTGACTTGGGGAATAAAATAAATCTGTTCGTTGATCGACTCGAAGCCACGCGCAAAGGATTCAGGATCGCTGTATAGTTGTTCATTAGAAAAGTAATCTTCTTTAGCTTTGCGGCAAGCAAGTTCACAACGAGCTTGGTGATGGGGATATTCCTTAAATACTTTTTCCAGTAATGCTTTTTGTTCGTGGTTGGCGAGAGTCTGGGCAAAAATAGCTTTGTCAATTAAGGATGCTCCCAAAGTATTACTCCCGAAATCTATGGGTATCTCTTCTAAGCTTTTAACTAGAGTAAAATCTGTGGTTGAAGAACCAATATCGACAATTAGCACCGATGCAACAAGTTTGTCATACTCCAACTTCCCGGCTTCTTTGGCTTGCATGAAAGCAGCCCGCGATTCTGGTACAACATTTAGTCGGGGAATACCAGCTTCTTGAAGTAGCTTTTGGTATTCGGTGCGATCGCTAACTGACCATCCTGAAGGGCAACCAATGTAAAAATAGCTACCTTCTTTGCCTTCAACTTGTTTACTTTCTTTTAAAAGGCGGTAGTAGGTTGCCACAAAAGTACCAATTGTTTCCCGATATTTGGGATCGTTGTTGGGTTTTTGCTTGAAAGAGATTGTCAGTTGGGTAACGCCAGCTTGAATTAATGCTTGTTCACCAACAAGATAGCCAAGTGTGGGATGCCAGCCAAGAGCTGTAATTTGGTTCTTCTTGTTATTAATCTCCAGCATCTGGGGGGGTTCGATGCTTTCCACGATTGCTTTCGCTACAGCCGTTTCACCGTGTCCTAAATCAAAACCGATTGTTTCTAAAATTTCCATACCCTTATTGTCTATTATTCTCTAGAAGAAGAATACACTGGTTCAATTACCCTACCGCGCCGAATTAAGCGATCGCCTTTTAACAGAGCCGGAGTTAAAGTCACGTGTTCTTTGGTATCGGGGTCGATACTTGGCTCAAAGTCAAAATACTCGCGATCGCTGTGCGGGTCATTTGGTCGGTAAATTTGAGTGTTAATTCCCTGAGACATTAAAATTTGTGGCAGAAGTTTCGCCAGTTCATGAGCCATTTGGGGTTTATCAAGTTTTGATGCGCCCATTAGCCTTTGCAGAAAATTTAATAGCTCTGGCAATTCTTCTATTGCTAGGTCGCCTTCATGTTTATTTGATTCTTCTACTCTAGCTACTGCTAGGTCGATAGTGTTGAGAGCATCGCTAAGGCAATCTAGAAATACTCTGCTATCAACTCGGAGAATCGGTTGAGGTAATTCCAATAGCCCTTCAGATATAGAATTATTTTGCTGGTTATTTAATTCGAGTTGAAGTACAATTTCTAGTCCTATAAGTAGAGAGGTTAATAAGATAGCCATCCAAGCACCTGGGGTAGTTTTAGTTAAAGAAAACAACGAGCCTAAGATGCCGATAGAAACTAGTCCCTGTAGTAGTTTCAGGATTAATTTGCTTGAAAAAAACTTTGTACTTGGGTTAGTAATTTGCCTTTGCTCTGTTGGAGCCGTTTGAAGATAGTTAGCTGCTGCAAGAGTGGCGATAGACTGCCGCAACGTATCCAGGAAAAAGGAAGCCAGACGAACTTGAGCCAAATTAAGCTTTTCAATATAAATTCTTTCGAGGTTATCGAGTCGGTTTTGAACCAGTTTAACTATTTGCTCAATGCCGATTGTATTATCAATATCTGTCTGGAGTTGGTTGCGTTCTTCGCTAAAAAGTGAGGAGATTGTTTTCATTGCGTTGATTAAGACTTTAACGTTATTAATTAGGAGTGAAATCAACACTCATTTTTTCATTTCACCCTGTAATCAGATAATGACGGAATAATTCATAATTTCTAATTATGAATTAGGTTGATTGCAAATTACTACCCATCAAAAGGAGGAGCAGAATGTTTATCTGCGTCATTGCAGACTACGGTACAGGAGATCCGGCATTTACTGAAGTCACACAACGTCTGCTGATGACTTTTCCCCATGCCCAAATTCATTTGCTTTCGGTTCCAGCATTCAGTACCTTGGCAACGGGATTCTGGATTGCCCAACTGGGACTCAACCCTGGACCTAGCGATCGCCTAATTTATCACAACTGTGCGCCTCGTCAGGATGATCCTGAAGCTCGTCGAGACAATGAAGGTGAAGGACTAACTTATGCCCTTTTATCTAATGGTGTAAAAGTCGTGGGTGTGAATGCAGGCTACACCCTCTCCTTTATCAAAGACTATACAAAGGAGTTGCGAGCGATCAACGTTTCTCGTGGTGGTTCGCAGTTTCGCTCACGGGATGTATTTCCTCCGGCTGCGGCTGCCATTATGAATGAAGATTTTAGCCTTCTGGGAGATAGCCTTAAGAGTGAGCAAATCCCAGATGTTCCACCAGATCGAATTGCCTGGATTGATGGCTACGGCAACATCAAAACAACTATCGGGGCCCATACACTTAATTTGGAGCCTCAAAGCAAGATCGTGATCCGGATTGGAGATGTGGTCAGTGATGCAGTGTATTCTGATGGTAGTTTCAAAGTATCTGAAGGAACTTTGGCCTTTGCTCCTGGTAGTTCCGGTTGGTCAACAGGCGATTCAGGAAACCCATTGCGCTTCCTAGAGCTGTTTCTGCGAGGAGGGAGTGCTTGGGAACGCTTTGGTCGTCCCCGTGTGAATCAGCAAGTAACTCAAATTGCCTAAAATTGCTTAGTTGGCTTTATCGAGTTGTCCTGACCAAAAACGATTAGATTTGTGCTGTGCCGCCATCGACGAACAATTCGATGCCAGTGATATAGCTGCTCTCGTCAGAGGCAAGGAAAGAGACTGCTTTGGCGATTTCGTCAGGTGTGCCTGGACGACCCAAAGGCGTGGTAGTAGCGGTGTCCGCCTTCATTTGCTCAATTTGCTCGTCGCTCATGCCGAGTTCAGTTTTGTAGCCAGGTGTGATCACCGTTCCAGGACTGACAACATTGACTCGGATTTGGCGGTCTTTAAGATCGACTGACCACGTGCGTGCGAATGATCGCAGTGCTGCCTTGGTAGCAGCATAGACGCTAAAAGCTGGTATACCCTTGATCGATACCATCGACCCGTTGATGACGATCGACCCACCAGCAGGCATCAACGGCAGCGCCTTCTGGACGGTGAAAAGCGTGCCTTTAACGTTGATGCCAAAATACTTGTCGAAGTGCGCCTCGGTGATTTGTTCGAGCGGCACAAACTCGCCGCCACCCGCGTTTGCAAAGAGGATATCGAGGCGTCCTTTCTGCTCTTTAATAGTGGCGTAAAGGCGATCTAAATCGCTGAGATTCGACACATCGCCCTGAACAGCAGTAACATTTTCACCGATCTCCTTCACCGCAGCATCAAGTCCGTCTTGACGACGACCTGTAATAAAGACATAGGCCCCCTCTGCAACGAACCGCTTTGCTGTAGCGAGTCCAATGCCGCTATTACCACCGGTAATAAGTGCGATTTTTCCTGTGAGTTTCTGTGACATGGTAGTGGCTCCCTTGAATGAATTAAATATGAACTTTGATAGTATTTATACTTAAACAATGTAGCTGCCTTCGAGATCAGGCATTGTCCCGGTGACGTAGAAAGTGGCAGTACTACTACTGAGTTTTTTTTAAACTGGTATAAAAGCAGTATCACCTTTTAACTCATGTTGTCAAGAAAAATAAATTTGCGTAGGTTGGGGAGCCACTGCGCCCTTGCGGTTTCCCGACTTGTACTCCTACGGAGAAGCAAGCTACGCGTAGCGTCTCCCCTTCTCCCAAAGGGAGAAGCAAGTGGCGTTTGAGGAACGAAACCCAACATTTTCGGGCATTTGTTGGGTTGAACGAAGTGCCACCCAACCTACAATTATCCTTAACCCAAGCGTATTGCCATATATCTATTATTTTAAGGTGAATTCGACGAAGCTAAAAAGCCACCCCAGTCAAAGCAGGTAAATCTTTAGAGTTAATAAGGTCAGTAGTTAGTTACGTTTTAAGCTAAAGCGCTGGCATGGTGGCGGATATGATCTTCAATAAAAGTGGCGATAAAATAATAACTGTGATCGTAGCCTTGTTGGTAACGTAAGTTTAGCGGCTGGTTAACATCTGCACAAGCTTGCTCAAACACCTTTGGTAATAATTCCTCAGCTAAAAATTTATCAGCAGTCCCTTGGTCAATGAGAATTGAACTGTGATATCTTCGTTGTTTGACTAATTCACTAGAATCATAAGCACGCCAACTTTCTTGATTGCTGCCAAGATAACCACTAAAAGCTTTTTGACCCCAAGGACAACGCATAGGTGCAGCTAGAGGTGCAAAGGCTGATACTGATTTATAGAGTTCTGGGTTTCTGATTGCACAGACAAGCGCCCCGTGTCCCCCCATTGAATGACCGAAAATACCTTGTTTATCAGGTTGGGTGGGAAAATTTGCGTTAATTAAAGCAGGTAATTCTTCAACAATATAACTATACATTTGGTAGTTTTTACGCCAAGGTTCTTCTGTAGCATCAACATAAAAGCCTGCACCTGTGCCAAAATCCCAGTCGTCATCCTCACCTGCAATGCCAGTATTACGCGGACTAGTATCTGGTGCAACCAATATTAAACCGTACTCAGCCGCAAAGCGCTGCACTCCTCCCGCCTTAACCATAAAATTCTCTTCCGTGCAACTCAAACCAGATAGGAAATAGAGAATCGGCGCAGGTTTTTGAGTTGCTTGTGGTGGTTGATAAATACTAAAGCGCATTTCCCCGTTACAGGTTGAGGAGGGATGACTGTAAAAGCCGAGTTTGCCACCAAAGCAAATAAATTCGGAAATGAGGTTGAGGTTAGGCATTGGTTGTATTCTATTTCCTGAGCGGTTGTGGGAGAATGATTATTTTAATGTGAGTTTAAATCTGTTCTTCTTGCCTGCACAACTTGGGGTAAAACTAGCGAGGAAAGTCCCCTGGTTGCACTCCCGGTAGGTCCCTACGGTGTACACACAAGTCGGAAAAATATCTGCCAAAGATTTGCGGTGAAGCAGCGCTCTTGGTAGGGTTTCCAACGCCAGATGCTCCACTTGGGGAGACCCCAAGACCGCGCTGGCTCCTCCGCTGGCGTGACAAAACTAAATTGTTGCAATCATGGCATACACATTTGTTATTTTGGCGTACTCATTTGTTATTTCGGCGTACGCATTTGTTATTTCGGTGAGTGCATTTGTTATTTCGGTGAGTGCATTTGTTATTTCGGCGAACTCATTTGTTATTTCGGCGTGTCCATAACGCATTTTACGAAACTACTAGAATTGAAACCTATGCTGGTCATACTTGTGTGTACACCGTAGTGGTAGGCCCAGAGCGCCACGGACTCGTTATCCGATTGTGGAAAAAGCTTTTACCAAGCCTAAGCTCGACTTTATCCATTTTTTTCGCAACGCGATCGCTTAAGCTGAAACCTTTGTAGGACAGTAGTTTTACTTTTTTAACTTCATTTATAATCTGTGACGTAGAAAAAGTATTTGCCAAAAAGCTAGGGTTTTTGCCGGATAAAGAAAGCGAGTTCTTAATTTTGGATAAAGTCAAGCTAAGAAAGTATCTAAAAATACTGCCTAACTGCTTTTCATTTCTTTTATTACTCTGAGTTCATTTGATTGTTCGACATGGAATCAATTGCTTCAAATGTCGAGCTATTTTTGCTTGCTTTAATCTAAACTCCAGTTAGAGGGATCGAGTTCTAAAAGCTGACAAAACTTAAAATAATCAACTTGAGAGTTAAATTCACTAGTCTAGTAGCCCTTCACGGCTACAATCAACTTAAGACCCAAAGGTTTGCTTCATTTTTGAAAGAAGCTTCGAGATGGACTCCCCATGAATAATAGAACCATGCATTGTTGCAAGGTACTTAATGGGTAGATTCTCTATTGCCTCAATCCCTCGAGTGAAGGTTTTTCCTTCAGACATAAACCCGACTTTTTGCTGAAAGTTAATGATAGATTCTGTAAGATCCTTTTCGGTAATCGGTTCCTCGAACTGACCAGGATGAGCCGCAAGATCGGAACAAAAAAGGATCTCCTCTTGCGGCTGATAGAATATACAACCCTCCCATCCATGAGGAAAATGAGGAGTTTCAATCAGTATGATATCTCTTTTACCCAAGGAAAGAGCAAAGTTATTCTTAAGAGCCGTTGTTGGTCGCAGTGCAAAGTCATCCATATTCGATTGATTCAGAGGACTCACAATTGTTTTTGCTTGCGGTGCTGCTTCAAGCCATTGATTAAGCGCTCCGCACTCATCAGCCTCAAGGTGACATAAACCAATGTAATGAAGTTTTGAAGCATCGCAGACAGACGAAACAAGCTCATAAGTTTGCTCAAACCAATTTGAGCGACCTGTATGAATAAGCATCGGGCGCTCATCAAGGATAAGGAATTGACTGAAAACGAACTTTTTGTTATTTGAGATAGAAAGCTTATATATATTAGGAACTATCTCATCTATCCGCGTGAAGTTAGCATTGATATGCGTAAACATTATATTTTTTGGGTTTATTAAAAGACTTAACTCTCAGTAGAAATATTTAAAAAGGAGAATTGCTGAACTAAAACAAGAAGAATTGATTTGGGATGAATTTTCATAATCTGCCTCTAAATATTAAACAACTGTTTAACGATAGGTTTACAGTTGTTTGTCACGAAAAAGGGTGATAATAGCTATATTGTAAAAGTTTTGGATTAGGACAGTAGATATGACATTGAAAAACACCTTTGGTGAATATAGTTTCGTTAGTAAAGTAGACGTTACTGATCTGGAAGCTAGTGTCAAATGGTACAAGGACAAACTCGGTTTAGTTCTTGAATCAAAATATGACACGCCTAGCTGGAGACAGTTTAGTATCCCTGATATTGAGCGCTTTGCAATTGGACTGAACTTAAGTAACTCAGTTGAAGCAGGTAGTACTGTTAGCACCTTTGTTGTAAAGGATATAGTTGCTGCTCGTCAAAGCCTTATTGAAAAAGGAGTTGAAGTTGGGCCAATTACAGATGTCGGTCACGGAGTTCAATTGTCTGTCTTTAAAGATATTGACGGAAACTTGTTGGGACTTCGGCAAAATCCGCAGTCTTAACTAGCTTATTGCTAAAATCGGGGATTTAGGTAGCAACTGAACTCATGTTACTACCTAATCCCCAAGCTGTGCAGATAGCGCTTTAGATGTACGTGCGCTCAATGCCTTGCCTCCGAAACGCCAACTTGGTAGCAAAGTATATGCTGATTCAGCTTATACTGCTTATACCGTCGATAATGATCTGGAAGAAAGTAGTCAAATATTCTTAAAAGTAATGCGTAAGAGGAATTCTTTGCGTCAAGACCAACCCTAGAATCAATAGATCAAACAATCTACTCGACATGATATTGAAACCGTATTCAGTGGTATTACTGGTGTTTTTCCAAAATTTATTCATGCTTGTACTTGGCTAGGGTTTTTACTGAAGATTGAAGCATTTATTTTTTCATTTACCTACAATAAGTATTTCTGATATTAGTTAAATATTTGACACTAAATAATTCAGTATTTAGTCAAAGTTGACAGTTGAGCTACGCATAACCGTCAACTTGTGATGGCGATCGCATGAATTGACGGATGCAAAAAAATCTAAAATTTGATAACTAGCAACTTGGGCTAATAGCGATCGCTCTGACCTATTTCGTCACAACCGTTAACGTTGGCATAGCAATCCAAACTGCGGGCGTATGATGAATTATGATGAGTTTTCGAGAGAGCTTTGCTATTACAGATATTGGTGGTAGTGATACAGCTTATGGTGTTGCCATTCAAACGGATGGCAAGATTGTAGTAGTAGGAGAAACCTACAATAGTAATGGTAACTTTGCGGTGGTTCGCTATAATCCAGATGGTAGTCTTGATAGCAGCTTTGGCAATAGTGGCAAGGCGATCGCAGATTTTGCTAACCAAACCGATAGAGCCTATAGCGTTGCCATGCAGTCAGATGGTAAAATTCTAATCGCCGGAATTACCTATAACAATAATCAAGTTGATGCTGGTTTTGTACGCTACAACTCTAATGGCAGCTTAGATACCAGCTTTGGCAATGGCGGAAAAGTTGTTACAAACTTTGAGGGTAAAAACGAATGGATAAACAGCATTGCCGTCCAACAGACGGCAAAATTGTTGTGGGGGGATATCTTAACCCAAATGACGGTTCCATCAATAATGACTTTGCCCTGATACGTTACAACTCAGACGGTAGTTTGGACACTACCTTTGGTAATGGGGGTAGGGTTATTACTTCCATGAGCAATGGCCAAGACTTTATTGCAAGTATCTTGATTCGCCAGACAGTAAGGTTGTAGTGACTGGGAGTGCCATGAACATTAATGGCAACAATAATTTTATCTTGGCACGTTACAACTCTAATGGCAGTATAGATACTAATTTTGGCAGTAACGGTAAAGTAATCACAGACTTTCCTGGCACAGATGACTTTGCAGATAGTGTTGCTCTCCAATCTGATGGCAAAATTGTTGTGGCCGGATCTACTGGGAATATTGGTGCCAATGGAGATTTTGCTCTAGTGCGGTATAACTCTAATGGCACTCTGGACGCTAATTTTGGTAATGGCGGTAAGGTTGTTACAGATTTAGGCGGTAGTAATGATGTTGGTCAAAGTTTGGCCATTTTGCAGAATGGCAAAATTGTCGTGTCTGGGTTTGCTCAAAACGGAAGCGATCGCTGTGACTTTGCTTTAGCTGTCTACAACTCCAATGGCAGCTTAGATACCAGCTTTGGCAATAGCGGTAAAGTTATAACTCCTGTTGGGAGTAGTTATTTTCAAAACACTGCGGTTGCCGTTCAGTCTGACGGTAAAATTGTGGTTTCGGGAAGTGACAACAGTAACTTTCTTGTAACACGTTACGAGGCACCCTCTAATAATCTTCCCACTCCCTTGAATTTAACTTATTACAAATTAGTAACAAGCGACTTTCTCCAAGACTGGTCAAATACTAATTTGATTACTACGGATGATGATTGGAGTAATTTACCCAATATTAGAGGTTTTAGAGGTGATGGTTTAGTTAGTCGCATAGGTACTAACCCACAAACAGTACTAGCTGATGGGTCTGCAACTCCTGTTGATGTGAATGCAAATCAAAGTAATCCAAGTACCTATACAAATAGTGGAATTACGGAATTTGCATTGAGCAATCCAACTATTGCCCTCAGAGGCTCATCAACTGCTACAGCGCCGAATTTAGTTATTTATTTAGATGCTAGTGGGCGGCAAAATCTCCAACTTAGCTTTACACTACGTGACAACGATACTTATTTTGTTTCAGCAAACACTTCTTTTCAGACTGCTGCGGCAATTACCGCGCTGACTTTAGATAGCGATCGCGGTAACTACATCGGTCAGAGTGATTACTATAGCTATACTCTTGACACAGGAAAGTTTAGAGCTTCCCGTGTATACCCCGACAATCCCAGTAGCAATAATGCTATCCAAATCAATTACTATGATGGTATCAAATCGTGGTATCTTTCATTTGCAGCTCCATTTAATGCTCCACTTACAGCAGGCACTACATACACAGGTGCAGCACGTTTCCCATTCCAAACCTCTAATCAGCCTGGTTTAGATGTCAGTGGTGATGGACGCGGCTATAACTCATTGACAGGCCAGTTTACAGTTAATCAAATCGTCTACGGTTCTGGCAGCGAAATTCTCAATTTTGATGCCACCTTCCAAGAATACGGCGATGGCGACCCTGCCAGTAAAAGTTTCAAAGGTCGCATTCAATACTACGCTACCCCTAACAATTTAGTTGCTGGTGTATTAACCAATGAAACATATATTGGAAATACGGCACTGAAAGCAACTTTAGTGTCTGGGACAAATAACGGTAGCCTTGTTTTCAATTCTGATGGGTCTTTTACTTACACTCCTAATGCTGGCTTTTAAGGTATTGATACATTCAGCTATAAAGCGAATAATGCGATGTCTACGACGGGCTACGCCTACGCAGATTCTAATATTGCAACAGAGTAACTTTAAATGTTGGGAATCAAGCGCCTACAGTCACTTTACCCAGCACAAACCCCACTTACTTTGAAAATGCACCTGCTATCTTCATCGACCCGAATGCAACTGTTGCAGACCTTGATTCCCTAAATTTTGATTCAGGTAAATTAACTGTTCGCTTCAGTAATGGCGGTACTCCTGATGACCGTTTTGCTATTCAAAACAGCCTGACAAATAAAATTGAATATTCTGGTACAAATGTTCTTTACAATACTAGCTTGATTGGTAATTACACTGGTGGCATTGGCATCCAAGATTTAATAATCAACCTCAATTATAATGCTACGCCTACTGCCGTCCAAGCCTTGATACGCAGTATTAATTACGCCAACGTCTCTGAAAATCCTTCCACTACTCCCCGTCTTGTCAGCTTTGTATTGACTGATGGTGATGGCGGTACTAGTGCCACAGTTTCCAAGCAATACTGCTTGGGTTTTCGATTTTAAACTGAAATTTGGTTTGGGGAAAAGGTTACTAGGTTTGGGTTAAAGGTTTTTCCCTTCCCCTTTTCTTCAACACCCGACAAGTATTGGGGGTAGGATTCTTATTTGTAATTTATGTAAGAGGTCTATTGTGTTGAGTGCTTTTGGCAATTTGGCATCCAAAGTTTTTCTGTTGCAGTTTTAATTTATATATCAACAGGGTTACAGGGACATTGAGAAAATTCTACAAGGGATAAATTCCCGTCTCAAAATCCTACCCAATGGCCAGTTGTTGACGTTCACGCTCTCCGAACCACCTTAAGGTGGATGCAGCACAAGCGTCACCACTTCATCACAACTGGCTAGAAATCAAACAGAAAATATATAGTACAAATGCACTAACACAGATTTAAGTCGGGGATGGCAGTGTTTGAGTCTGTAGTTATCTTAGTTGATGTCAAGCTAAGTTTTGCCGACAGTAGCCCAATCCACGGATATAACTTTGTCAAAATATTTCAATCTCATTAGGCTGCGGTCTACCATGAGAAACTACTGCTACCTTATAGCGTTCCATAACATTAGTTTAAAATTTTTGGCGCTAACTGAACTGTATTGCAATATATAGTAGTGTTTGTAATTACTTGGACTACAAAAAATTCGTAGAGACGTACAGCTAGCTGTGCGTCTCTAGCGTATATATCATTCAAATGAAAATTGCTATAAATTGCAGTACGAATATTAAGGTTTAGCCTTTGAGCAATTGGTTTGATTTTGAAGTTATTACTAACTATCAAGTTTAAGCTTGAATTTAACTTAACGTTTTGGGTAATTTAGAATAAGGTGAGCTACTGAAGCAAAATTTCACATTAAAGTACGTGTAGATACATAGACTAATATTATAAGATTACTATGCTGTTCAATCGTCTATCGGGTCCTAAAATTGATTTAAAACAAATCCTCGATCAAATTAGAATGCTGGCCGATCAAATTCATCAGTCACTTGAAGTGAGTGAAATTCTCAAGATTATTGTCAGCGAAGTTAGAACAACTTTAGAAAGCGATGTCTACGACGGGGTACGCCTACGCGCCATTATCTATCGCTTTTTGCCGGATGGAGATGGAGTCATTGTAGAAGAGTCTGTAAGTCATGCATGGAAACCAATTCTAGGGCAATTAATTTATGATCCTTGCTTTAATACAACGCGATATCGAGATGGATACGTTAGTGTCATTGAAGACATTAATACTACAACGCTTGACCCTTGTTATAAAAAGCTATTAACGGACTTGCAGATTCGAGCTAATTTAGTAGTACCAATTTTAGTAAATAATCAACAAATTGACGGAGTTTCTAGTACATATCCTCATTTGTGGGGCTTGCTAATTGTTCACCAGTGTAGTAGCCCGCGTCAATGGAGTTCTTTAGAAATTGAGTATTTCCAACTGATAGCTGCAGAGCTAGGAATCGCTCTTGGGGAAGCAGAACGCCATCAGCCAAGGGCTATATCCTGCCAAAAACTAACACTGCAACTCAATCAAAACCTGAAAAATTTGACAGTTCAGCCAAAGTTGAAGTTGAGGTCAATCAAAAAAACTCTGTATAAGAATTTTAGAGAATCTATCATAACAAGAACAGCATTGCCAAAGAATATATCAGTTGCAGACTTGATTGCATTTGACCGATTACAAACTCCAGTTTGGATTTATGATATTCAAAACTTGCATATGTGGTGGGCGAATCAATCTGCTCTGCATATTTGGAATGCTCAAAGTCGAGAAGAATTGCTCAATCGTAACTTCAGTGATGTTTCCGAGTCTACTCACATTCGATTGCAAAGCTATCTGCAAGAATTTCAGCAAGGGAAAACCATTACTGAAAACTGGACATTTTACCCAGAAGGAAAACCCGTTTCTCTTCGCTGTCTGTTTTCTGGAATTCCAATTGAACAAGGGCGGATGGCAATACTGGTTGAAGGAACAACAGAAGTTATTAATCAGATTGATCGAGAAACACTCAGATCAATTGAAGCCCTACGTCACACGACAGCGATCGTCTCACTTTACACGATGGATGGTGTACCTTTGATGCAAAACCCGGCAGCCCTTCGCTGTTATCGGGATACCCTGCACCCTAACTCGTCAGTTGAGAATATTTTCCTGAGTCACTTTGTCGACAAGAGTGTTGGGCAACAAGCTATGGAAGCGATTAATTTAGGTGAGGTGTTCAGCATAGAGGCTCAGGTATTTACCACTGAGGGGATTCAATGGCATGGGATTGATATACGATGCACCCGCGATCCGGTAACAGGTAACTCCATTATCCTCATCAACGAAAAGAATATTAACAAGCAACAAGCTGCACTACAAGAACACCAGCGTGCAGAGTCAGAATTGTGCTGGCGGGAAACTTTGCTGCGTTCTATGACTGACACTTCTTTGCTGGGATTCTTTGTTGTTGACAATCACACCGACGAAATCCTCTATTTCAATCACCACTTCTGTAAAATTTGGGGCATCGAACATCTAGAAGACCAAATGCGTTCAGGTGCTTTAAAAAATAATCACATTATTCCTGAGTGTATACCTTCAATTGTCGATGTATCGGCATTTGTCGAATCCTATAAACCGTTGCAGTCTGGAGAAAATCGTTGCACGATTGAGGATGAAATCTTATTTGTCGATGGGCGAACGATTCGCCGTTTTTCCAGCCAAATTCGGGATACTCAGGATCGGTACTTTGGGCGGTTATACATTTTTGAAGATATTACCTCACGCAAACAAATCGAAGCCGCACTCAAAACCAGTGAAGAAAGATGGCAGTATGCTTTGGAAGGAAATGGGGACGGAGTTTGGGATTTGAATGCTGAAACTAACGAAGTCTTTTTCTCCCGGCGATGGAAAGAAATGTTAGGGTTTGCAGAGCATGAAATTGGAAATACCCTCAGTGAATGGGAACAGCGGGTTCACCCTGATGATAAAGCGAGGGTTTACGAGGAGATTATCAAGCATTTGTATGGTGAAACCCAACAATATGTTAGTGAATATCGGATCGAGTGCAAAGATGGAACCTACAAGTGGATTCTAGATCGGGGGCAAATTTCGAGTCGCGCAGCCAATGGTTTTCCCCTACGGATGCTAGGAACCCATACTGATATTACTGAACGCAAGTGTATGGAAGAAGCACTGCGAGAAAGCGAACAACGCTATCGTTCTGTAATTACAGTGATGGCAGAAGGTATTGTCCTACAGCAATCCGATGGGCGAATTACCGCCTGTAATGACAGTGCCAAAAGAATTTTAGGGTTAACAGCCGATCAAATGATGGGGCGAACTTCCATCGATCCACGATGGCGAGTGATTCATGAAGATGGTACTGCTTTTCCAGAGGAAACTCACCCCGCCATCGTCACCTTACGCACCGGACAACCCCAATTTCATGTGATTATGGGAGTTCACAAACCTGATGGCAGCTTGACTTGGATTTCAATTAATTCTCAACCACTGTTTGAATCCGATGAATCAAAACCATCTGCGGTGGTCGCATCATTAACAGATATCACAGACCGCAAACAGGCACAAATTGCCCTGCAACAGCAAACAGAACGGGAACGCATGGTTTATGCGATCGCTCAACATATCCGCAAGTCTTTGGACCTGGATGAAATCTTGAACACAACTGTTGCTGAAGTTCGAGATTTTCTGCAAACCGATCGCGTCATCATCTACCGCTTTAACCGTGATTGGAGTGGTGTGATTGTCACGGAGTCTGTAGCAGAAGGTTGGCAATCGATTTTGAATATGGAAATTACAGACAGCTATTTTGTAAAAATACAAGGACAGTCTTATCAAGAAAGTACGCTCAAAGTTACTCCAGACATCTACACCGCCGGATTTGCCCTTTGTCATGTAGAGTTATTGGAAAAATTGCAAGTCAGAGCCAAGCTAGTTGTACCAATTTTACAAGGCGATCGCCTTTGGGGACTTTTGGTTGCTCATGATTGTAGCACCCCGCGTGAGTGGCAACCTTGGGAAAGCGAACTGCTTCAGCAATTGGCAACACAGGTAGCGATCGCTATTCAACAATCAGAACTTTATCAACAATTGCAGCGTGCCAACCAGCAACTTGAAAATCTGGTGATGGTAGATGAATTAACTCAAATCGCCAATCGTCGATGTTTTGATAATCAGCTTAATTCTATCTGGCAATATCTTTTACGAGAACAAGGTTTTGTCTCACTACTTTTATGCGACATTGATTATTTCAAACAATATAACGATACTTATGGTCATGCGACCGGAGATGATTGTTTGCGCTTGATTGCCCAAGCTCTCAAGCAAAGTGTCAAACGTTCTAGAGATTTAGCTGCTCGTTATGGCGGAGAAGAGTTTGTTGTCATCTTACCGAATACTGATAGTGATGGGGCTTTTCACGTTGCCCAAGAAATTCATAAAGCTATCCAACAGCTAAATATTCCCCATGCAGCATCGGCTGTGAAGCATCATGTCACCTTGAGTATCGGAATTGCCACAGTAATTCCGACATCTAAGATGGTTCGTTTGGATTTGATCGAGGCAGCAGATCAAGCCCTTTATCAAGCCAAAGCAAACGGGCGCGATCGTTCTTGTATAAATAGACTGTCTTGGGGAGTCAGCGATGCCTGCTGACGTGAATATTAAATGACTCTTAAACCGTGTAATCAGGTACTCTTGCATCTTACTTAAGTCTGATATCTTCTGGGGAACAGCTTTGTTGTTGTCAGGTAGATTGATGAGTCGAATTAATGGATTTGTCGGGCGACGTAATTTCTTGAAATTCGCCAGTATTGTAGGTATTGCAGCTACTACTTTTGGTGATAGCTTTTGGAATCCAGAGCAAACTGCTGTTGCTGATATTCACCCAGTTAACCCTAATTCAATCAGTCCGAATGAAGCCATCAGATGCTTGCTTGATGGTAATCAAAGATTTATCCATCAAAAACGTCAATATCCCGATCAATCACTAGAACATCTACGATTAGTTGCTAAAGCTCAGTATCCCTTTGCTGCCATATTGGGCTGTGCAGATTCTAGAGTACCTGCAGAAATTGTCTTCGATCAAGGACTTGGAGATTTATTTGTCGTGCGAGTTGCTGGTAATGTTGTTAGTGACACGGTTATAGGTAGTCTGGAATATTCTACAGCAGTATTGGGTTCGCAGTTGATTATGGTTTTGGGTCATAGAAGATGCGGCGCAGTAGCAGAAGCAATCAAAAACGAACCACTTCCTGGCAGAATTGGTTTGATTATTGAGGGCATCAAACCATCTGTAGAAAGGGTAAAGTTCAGAACGGGTGATAATATGCAAGATGCAGTTCTAGCTAACATTCAGTATCAGACTGAAAAATTGCAGGAAAGCTCAACTATTTTAGCTAAATTGCTCCGTGAAGGTAAACTCAAAATTGTTGGTGCTTGTTACGATATTGACACTGGTAAAGTTAATATTATTACTTGAATATCTCACACTTTTTAAGTGTAGAATTCTTAGTTCGATGATGTTGCAAAAAATTATTAGTTATATATTTTTATTGATAATTTTGAAAATTAATTAAATTCATTAATAGAGGCGTACAGCTTATCATAGGTGTCAACTTACAGCAATTTCTATGTACTTGAATCACATCTATCGTAAGGGCACAGCAATGCTGTGCCCCTACCGCGTGGTCTATTTACCTGAAAATAGCTGTTTAAATCTCCTGACTGCATGAGTTTTGCTCTCATCCCCAGCCCCTCTCCCAAATTGGGGGAGCAAATTCTCCAGTTCCCCTTCTCTCAAAATGGGAGAAGGGGTTAGGGGATGAGGGCAACCCTAAAACTCTTGCTAAACCTAACTTTTACATTAACTTGACACTAATGTACAGTTGTACACCTCTACAGCCAATGCATTTGTTGTAAATATTTTTGAAAATAGTGTTGGCAATGTTTGAGTTGATCTACGCTAACGCAAACTCACGAAAATTTAGAAAAAACTTAAAGCTTGTAACAAATAAACCCAGCAGGGACTATATAACAAGGCCGCCTGCCAGGAAAGTATAGTATATTCTAGCCATGTTTGATTGGTTAGCACTTATTTGTAAAAAATAATTGCGTATCCCTAAATACAATAACTAAATGCTTCGGAAAACACAGTTAAGAAAAGTTACTAAATAGGTTAATTTCCAATTAAAATCCAATACGCTGGGGTTAAAAGTTATTCAGTCTAGATAATTGGTCTTTCAAGACGCGATCAATCGCGTCTCTACATCAAGGTTTTGTTGCTCATTCTGAACTGTATTGAATTAAAACCAACAATTTCCCGAATCGGGAGGACAGGGGGAACAAGGGAGAGTGATTGAACAAGTTTCTTCTTTGTCTCTTCTCCAATGACGGCAGTTGCTCCACTTGGGGAAACCCCAGACGCTCGCAGACTCGCTAACGCTGCGCTATCGCCCTTGGCGTCTCCCCTTGGGAGAAGACCGCACTGCCTCCCCAATCCCCAATGCCCCATAATATAAGAAAGCGCTTCACACTTCTTAAATAATCAGCTTTATTAGAACAATGGCGAGAGACTTGCGGGGATTCATGAAAATTTTGGAAGAAAGAGGACAATTACGGCGAATTTCAGCTTTAGTTGACCCAGATTTAGAAATTGCTGAGATTTCCAACCGGATGCTGCAAAAAGGTGGCCCAGGGTTGTTGTTTGAAAACGTCAAAGGCGCTTCCTTCCCGGTGGCGGTGAATTTGATGGGAACTGTGGAAAGGATTTGCTGGGCGATGAATATGCAGCATCCAGAGGAGTTGGAAACTCTGGGGAAAAAACTAAGTATGCTGCAACAGCCAAAACCACCGAAGAAGATTTCCCAGGCGATAGATTTTGGAAAAGTGCTGTTTGATGTGGTGAAGGCGAAACCAGGACGAGACTTTTTCCCCGCTTGTCAGCAAGTTGTGCTTCAAGGTAATGATTTAGATTTAAATAAGTTGCCTTTGATACGTCCTTATATTAAGGATGCTGGCAAGATTATTACGCTGGGACTAGTAATTACCAAGGATTGTGAGACGGGGACTCCAAATGTAGGAGTGTATCGTTTACAACTGCAATCTCAGAATACGATGACAGTTCACTGGTTATCGGTGCGGGGTGGGGCGAGGCATTTGCGAAAAGCAGCCGAACGTGGGAAAAAATTAGAAGTTGCGATCGCACTTGGTGTAGATCCTCTAATTATCATGGCAGCAGCTACACCTATCCCTGTAGATTTATCAGAATGGCTGTTTGCTGGACTGTACGGCGGTTCTGGCGTGCAATTGGCAAAGTGTAAAACTGTAGATTTAGAAGTTCCCGCAGATTCCGAATTTGTTTTGGAAGGAACGATTACACCAGGGGAAGTTTTACCAGATGGGCCTTTTGGCGACCACATGGGTTATTACGGTGGTGTGGAAGATTCGCCGTTAATCCGCTTTGAGTGTATGACGCATCGGAAAAATCCGATTTACTTAACAACATTTAGCGGTCGTCCACCGAAAGAAGAAGCGATGATGGCGATCGCACTAAATCGCATTTATACTCCCATACTGCGGCAACAAGTATCAGAAATTGTCGATTTTTTCCTACCAATGGAAGCTTTGAGTTACAAAGCGGCGATTATTTCTATTGATAAAGCATATCCAGGACAAGCGCGACGGGCAGCTTTAGCGTTTTGGAGTGCTTTACCACAATTTACATACACCAAATTTGTAATTGTTGTGGATAAAGACATAAATATTCGCGATCCGCGTCAAGTTGTGTGGGCGATTAGTTCCAAAGTTGACCCAGTGCGGGATGTCTTTATTCTGCCAAATACACCTTTTGATACCTTAGATTTTGCCAGTGAGAAGATTGGCTTAGGTGGACGTATGGGAATTGATGCGACTACAAAGATTCCGCCGGAAACAAACCATGAATGGGGTTTGCCTTTAGAATCTGACCCAGATGTGGCGGCGATGGTAGAGAGACGATGGGCGGAGTATGGTTTGGCAGAGTTGCAGTTAAAAGAAGTAGACCCAAATTTGTTTGGCTATGATATGAAGTAACGTGTTATAAATCAATACAGTTTAGATAGAGTAACAAAATCCTGATGTAGAGACGCGATTTATCGCGTCTTGAAAGACCAATTATCTACACCAATAACCCTTAACTGAAAAGTATTGTGTTATAGATAATGCAGTACTATCGCTCTTCCATCACTCTAAGCAGAGGAAAATAGGAAATCCTCATATTCATCGCAGTCAGGAACAGCGCGACGCATTTGATTCATCAATGCAATTAGTGTTAAAAACCAAGCGACAAATGTGGAACAGGAAAAACCTTGAGCTAGGGTTTGATTAAATTAAAAATTGGTATGGTTGGATAATCAGGCGTAGATTGTTGAGTATGTTCTTCCAACCCAAACCAAAGTCCCACCAATCATGCTCTCTGAATTTTTTCACAACTGGGTCTGTAGGTTGGTTTATCCCTTGAACAGGAGTATTATTCAAAACTTGCGAATGAAGACTAACCATGAGATAAGCACTCATTACTATTTCCCACCATTTCTGAATTTGAAAATAGTCAACCTGTTAACAGATTTCTTAATCAGACGCTTGCGGACTCGCTAACGCTGTGCTATCAGAATTTTCTCAGCGATCGCAGGAGCTAAAGGATGGGAAGATATGGAAAACTATGGGTTAAGCAAACTTGATTGGTTAAGGGAATTTTTAGCTTTAACAAATGACAGATTATGGAGCAACAAAGCTGTACATTTACCAGTCATTATTAAGGCAAATTCTCTAATTTTTTGCTCACGTTCTCTGAAAACGCGTCCATCCCATGCTAATATCTTCTTTAGCTCTAAAAGTTTCGTAACTTTTTCTTGAAAGTTTTCTAATGATTTGCTTAAATCGAAAATAGAATATATATAATTTTTCATTCAGCGTAGGCACTCCCTGTTTTGATGTCAGATATCAAAACCTTTACTATTCGGAAATCATACCTTTTTTTGCCACAAAAACGAGTTATCTTCACATCCTACAATAGAACCTGAAAATTTTACCAATGTTAATATTGATTTAAGTGTATAAATATTTATACTGTACTTAAATATATTTATTAGCGATACCTACGGCACACTGCGTGAACGCACCTTTTTCACCCAACCTCACAAAATCGCGTTGCTCCCATTAAGATTCGATTAATGCTGCTGTAGCAATAATCCTTCATCAGTATCCAAAGCTGCAAGGGGATTTTCTATATCTATCGATGAAACCTGTGCTTCTAGCTTGTCACAACTTGAGCGCACTAAACGCAAACCATCATCTAATGCAAGTTGAGTAGTTATTGGGGTAAACTTTTGCAAGATACCGGCTTCTATCGTCTGATACTGATCAAGGTTTCTGCTGAGTTTTGCCAGAAAATTTGCTCCTTCGCCACCAACAGCGCTGGCAAACTGCAAAATGGAATCGACGTAAGCTCTAACTTTGGGGTTTTTAATTCCTTCTGTAGCTGAGGTTAAGAGCAATTCCCCATTAAGATATTCAAAATCTGGTACATACAAGCGATTGCCAACTAGTTCAAATATCTGCATTCCTTTAGATGGTCTTACTGTTAAGTTCTCATGCCTGACTCGATGAGCCAATTTTTCCAGCAATGTAATTACAAGTAAAATTACAGAGGGAAAGTTGCTATCTATACACCTTATTTCTACTGTGCCGAGTTTGTTGAGTCGAACTGGATTCCAAGCTGACTTGAGTAAGCTCCCTCCTGCTTCTAATAACAGATTCGGTTCGATTGAGGCTTTTTCCATCGCTTGCAGCCAAGCATAATAACGAGCGAACTGCTGCTCAACTAAACCCTCGACACTTTCGGCATAAGGCATAAGTCCACCGACAGATTGTAAATTAGTATAAACTCCCTCCCAACCAAAGGTTTCGCTACCTCGATAACGAATTGTATGTGCGGCTAGCCCTAACGCCTGTCCTTCATAAAAGGGACACGCCCGCGTCAGAGAAATAAGTGCCGAGTCGCAAGCTGTAGCTAAATTATAGATATTTAATAGTTCTTCTCGCTCAATTGATGTTGAGTTGTAAGATACTGCAACACGAGGGTCAATTACCCCAGGCGGGACTTCCAGATGCAGGTGTGTACCTGTACATTTTCCAGCGTGCAAAAATTTTTGCACGCCGACAGTCTGCGCTTGGATATGGTAATTAGGGTGATCTCGCATAACTGGTGTAGTATGCAAAGGATAGCTAGATAGAGGGTAAAGGCGTAAACCCATCTGTTGCGCTACAGAGAGGGCAAATTTGAGATTTTTGAGATAAACTTTCCCTAGTTCTTTGGCAGTGTCGGCAGGGGGTGTGTTAATTTCTACCATGCTTTTAACGAACTCTGCCACAAAGTAATTTGGGTTTAAACCTTGTGCTTGAGCTTTGAAGTGACAACTCTTTAAAAACTCATCGGCGCGATCGCTTAAACTACCAGCTTCATCTACCAGAAAAAATTCTTGCTCAAGACCGATACGACGCTTGACTATCGCCATCTAGACCTCCACAAGGGTAATCCCACTACAGCCTCAATATATGTAGCTTAAAGGATAAAGTGACCGCAAGACAAAACCTATTTGTGTCAATTGACTTGGAGAATCAGGGAGAACGCAAAGCAACCCAAATGTGCATGGGGATATCAGTACGATTTTGCCATTGCAGAGCAGAGAATATCTCAATAGACATCTGTTCACTGTTCAATAGCGAAGAGAAAGCTGCAGTGCTTATTGTACATAGTTTAGAGCTTTTCGAGCCTGCTATTTGAATCAGAATCTTCAAAAATCTTGCTATGCATAGTTTACAATTTTTGTCAAAGGTAAAAGTTCAGACTCAGGCAATCAAACAATGGCGATATGTGAGGCAAGCATCGGTATCTTAATGATTGTCATTGTGTCGTTTGATGATATTTCAGGTGGTGATCGTTCCTTGTCGCTCGCCGCGCAAGGTTAGCACAGGCGGGTTTTGTGCTAAAGGATGCAGAATCGGCGTGGCAAAAGTTTTTGGAGATGCACTCCGCTTACAGCAGCTTACTCAACACGTTAGTTGAATACTTCACCCAGCATTGAACCAACACTTGATGAACTGCTAGACCGCCCATTTGAGATGCTGACAGCCCTTGACTGGGAACTGTTGCGGGAGTATACGCCAGTTGCAGAAAGTCGGGAGTTGGTAACGGCGTAATTATTCTCATTCCAGGCGATCGCAGTTGTCAAGCGATGCCTACAGCGGGCTACACCTACGCCTTCCACCACATTCTCAACAATCATCAATTAAATCAATGCAACGCACAATATCAATTCCCCAATACTGGGGCTACCCTCGCTTTGCTTTAGAACAGCGTACTAAGCACGGTATGATTATAAATAGCCTTTTAAGGGGCGTTCCCCTTACGTATAGTCGAATGATCTTCATTAAAAATCACATCCTTAACCCAATGAAGACGACGAAACATGGTAACTGGTTAAATATGGTTGAATCAGAATTATCTGTACTTGTCCGCCAATGTTTAAACCGTAGAATTCCTGAATCTTGAAACTTTAGAAAAAGAGGTCTCGATTTGGGAGCGCGATCGCAATATTAATCAGGTTTGTAGTAAATTGGCGTTTTCGTACATCAGATGCCAGAGTTAAACTGTCAAAGATTTATCCAACCACGCAAAATTAATGGGACAGACTACTAGTGCGTGTTGCATCCAAATGAGAACCGCTATATATATTTATTTATACATTTCAAGACCAGATCAAATTTAAGTTCATCTATGACCACAAAGCCTTGGGATGCTCAACTTGCTTACTGGCTAATTAAACCTCTAAAAGACAGTTGGGTAAACCCCAATCATCTTACTACAGTGCGACTTGTGACAGGGTTGGCGGCTGCGGTCGCGATTGCGGTTGGCGATGCCATCTGGGTTAATATTGGGGCAGGGCTGTTTGCTTTATCCAACTTTCTCGATCACACAGACGGTGAATTAGCTCGTTTAAGTGGGAAAAGCAGCAAATGGGGACATCAGTATGACCTTGCTAGTGACGCCATCATCCACATTCTTTTGTTTGTCTGTATTGGATATGGTCTTAGAGAGGGAAAATTTGGTTGGTGGACGTTGCTGATGGGGATAGTATCTGGCATGTCTGTTGCTTGCATCTTTCATTTGCGAAACCAAATGGAACAGCGTTTAGGTAAAGACGCTAGTCGTCAACCAAATTTCGCCGGGTTTGATATTGAAGACGTGCTGTATTTATTTCCCATAGTTACCTTATTGAATGGACTAGAGCCGTTACTAATGGCAGCGACGATTGGAGCGCCAACCTTTGCAGTATGGGTAATTTGGCAATTTTGGACACTGCCGCAGCCGGAATCAAACTAGTATAACGGGGCATTGGGTAGAAAGCTAATAAAACAGGTTTTTTAGCTTTATTGAATGCATAATCAAATTTTGCGATCGCCTACGGCGGATGAGTACGCCATCGCGCTTTCATAAACATGGTATCTTGATTTTTGCAATCCTGTACTAGTATCAAACTATCAATGGAGCTTCAAACTGAAATTGATAAAGCGATCGCAGCTGTTGATTACCAGAAACTTCAAGCTGAGTTTCAAGCTCAAAATGAATTTTTGGTGATTGAGAACTTTCTCCCTAACTCCATCATCAAGCAGTTTTTAACGCTGTTGCTATCTTTGCAACCTGCTATCAATCGCAACTATATTCCCAATCATAAAAAGGGCGGTAGTATCAGCCGCTATAGCTTAGACATCCTTGCTCCGATTTTCGGAGAGTTTTATCAACTCAGTCCCTTTTTCGAGTTCCTCAACAAAATTACGGCAGAAAAACTCCTTCCCTGTCCTAATTCTGATCCCCATACTTACGCGCTGTATTATTACACTGAGCCTGGAGACCATATCCAGTATCATTACGATACCTCCTACTATCACGGCAAACGATATACAGTGTTGCTTGGTTTGGTTGATAATTCATCCAGTAAGCTGGAATATCAACTCTACAAAGATATTCCTGAACGAGAGACACAAACGCGATCGCTCTCCATAACCCCTGGTACTCTAGTATTATTCAATGGTGACAAACTTTACCACAGAGTTACTCCTTTGGGTAACAACGAACAGCGCATTGTCTTGACTTTGGAGTACGTCACCGACACCCGCATGGGTATGCTAAAACGTTTTGTCTCGAATATGAAAGATGCGATCGCCTATTTTGGTTTTCGCCAAGTGTTTCGCTCTTAGCACTACCAGATTGCATCTCTCCTGCCCCCTGCCTCCTGCCTCCATGTTAAGAATTAATTAACAAATATTGTCTTGAGCAAAAAACAGTCATTATAAAATACTGGGAAAATTTCCAGATTTCCTGGTGTCTAAGCTAGTGTTGGTGACTTGACGATGAAGGCAATTATCTTAGCTGCTGGCGTTGGACGACGCTTAGGTAAAGACGGGCAAATCCAACCCAAATGCTTGCTGAAATTTAACGGCAAATCTCTATTAGAGCGCCATTTTAACTATCTCCGTCATTACCAAATTGATCAAGTAGTGATTGCTGTGGGTTATCAAGCACAAAGAATTCAGGATGAAATCGAAGCATTAGGAGCGGAAAATTGGGTCAGTACAGTTTATAATCCTGACTACACCAAAGGCAGTACGATCAGCCTTTGGACTGTACGTCAGCATTTAGTTGCTGGTGATGACATATTATTAATGGATGCAGATGTATTGTGCGATCGCCGCATCATCAAACGACTGGTAAAGACAAATATCCCCAACAGCTTTTTACTAGATCGGGATTTTGAACCGGGAGATGAACCCGTGAAGCTTTGTGTTAGAGATAATTATCTAGTGGAGTTTCGTAAACAAGTAGCTCCTGGTTTAGCTTATGATTTTGTGGGTGAGTCGGTGGGATTCTTTCGCTTTGGAAGTCCTGTTGCTCACCGTCTTGCTACTCGCACAGAACACTATGTTGCAGATGGACGCGATAATGAACCTTATGAAGAAGTAATTCGGGATCTACTCTTAGAAACTCCAGAAACATTTGGCTACGAAGACATCACTGGATTACCTTGGCTAGAAATCGATTTTCCCCAGGATATTCAACGTGCCCAAAACGAGATTTTACCTCAGATAGAAGTCGCAGAAAATGTCTGAAAATATCTTTAGAAAGAATTCAGGAGTCAGAATTCAGAATTCAGTATGAATTCTGTACTACTGGCGGGTGAATCAAGGGGTTTAAAACCCCAATAAAATATCCGATTGAGTGGTCAAAAACATAGTGGCGGGTTTAAATCTTCCACTAATTGATTCTGAGTTTTGAATTCTGGCTTCTGAATTCTTCTTTAATTATTACTATAGGTTGAGAAAAGCAGAATAAATGCATCAAATATTTGCACCCACTGATACCGCTGCAAAATTAAATAAATGTGCCCAATTGCGGGTATTACTAGAATCGCCTCAACTCGACTTCATTATGGAAGCTCACAATGGGATTAGCGCCCGGATTGTGGAAGAGGCTGGATTTAAAGGAATTTGGGCAAGTGGACTAGCCCTTTCTGCTCAATATGGCGTTCGAGATAATAATGAAGCCAGTTGGACTCAAGTTGTAGAAATGCTGGAGTTTATGTCTGATGTCACCAGCATCCCGATTTTATTAGACGGGGATACTGGTTATGGCAACTTTAATAATATGCGTCGCCTGGTCAAAAAGTTAGAACAGCGAGGTATTGCTGGAGTCTGTATTGAAGATAAGCTTTTTCCCAAAACCAACAGCTTTATCAATGGGAGTCGCCAAGCTTTAGCTGATATTGATGAATTCTGCGGCAAAATTAAGGCAGGTAAGGATAGTCAGACAGACCCAGATTTTTGCATCGTCGCCCGACTCGAAGCTTTGATCGCTGGCTGGGATCTTTCGGAGGCACTGCGTCGAGCTGAAGCTTACCACGCCGCCGGAGCAACCGCAATCTTGATTCACAGTAAATCATCGCGCCCCGATCAAGTGCTAGCCTTTGCTAAAGAATGGGCGGGTCGTTCCCCGCTAGTGATTATACCGACTAAATATTACAGCACGCCTACTGATGTTTTTCGCAAAGCTGAAGTTAATTTGGTCATCTGGGCAAACCATCTGATTCGATCTGCTGTTGCGAGTATGCAAGCGATCGCGCGTGAAGTGAAGAAGAGTGAAACTTTAATTAACATTGAAGATGATATTGCTCCTGTAAAAGAAATTTTCCGACTACAAGGGGCGGATGAACTCATAGAAGCTGAAAAACGCTATTTTAACAACGGACGACAAAATACCCAAGCGATCGTTCTGGCTGCTAGCAGAGGACAAGAATTAGCAGGATTGACGCAAGATAAACCAAAAGTGATGTTAGCCCTTGGAGGTAAACCTCTACTCAGGTTGTTGGTGGATAAATTCAAGAAACTTGCCATCAATGATATTACCGTTGTCGCCGGTTACAAAGCAGAAACTATCAATGTTCCAGGGACTAAAGTCATCCGTAACCCAGATTATGAAACAACGGGAGAATTAGCATCCTTAGCCGTAGCTCAAGCCAGTTTTGGCGAAGAAATGCTGGTGCTTTACGGCGATTTACTATTTAGAAGCTACATCCTGCGAGATTTATTAGAATGTCCCGGAGAAATTGTGGCTGTGGTTGATTCTGTAGCCAATAGCAAATCTGTTAGCGGTTCACCTGACTACGCCTATTGCTCAATTCCAGACGATCTTTCTCTGTTTGGACAGGATGTCAACCTGTTGAACATTTCTAAAACCACACAAACGCAATTAGGAAAGTCTAGCGGCCGCTGGATTGGGATGCTGCGCTTACGAAGTCAAGGTAGAAAGTGGCTGAGTGAAGCACTCAATGAATTGCAAAAACGACCGGAATTTAACAGTCTGGGTTTGCCAGAATTATGTAATTATTTAATCGAGCAAGGCAAACCGATCAAGGTACTTTATATTCGCGGTAACTGGTTAGATGTTAATTCTTTAGATGATCTTGACCTTGCTTTTCAACTGAAGCAATAGAGAGTGAGGATTGGGGAGTTCCAAGAGGACGTGAGTTCGACAAGTCTTGTTTGACCTCTCCCCCAGATTCTCTCAGTGTCGGAGAGGGGAGCAAAAAGCCGAATTTTTCGTTGCTCCTCCCTTGCTTTCCGAAACAAAGAGGGAGGTTGCGAAGGAGAGGTTCATCAAACTCACGTTAAGAGGATCGCCCCGTAATTCCTCTTTTGTCACTCTCAGAAAACAATAATCGAAGCAAGATTCTGAAACTTCTATTTAATAAAGCTTTGATCCTTTATTTTCTAACACTAATTCCAGTTTGTAGCCAAAACTTGAAGACTAAAGCTTAGAAAGGCTTTCAGCGATTGGGTATCGCCCCATTTGTGATTGGCACGAATACTTATTCACCTCGAAGGAGTAAGCATAATAAAGCGATCGCTCCAAAAAAATCTCAATTTATCCCGCAAAGGGAGCAACGCCGGATTCCTATTTAATTTTTGAAAAGCTGAGAAAATCGAAGCCTTGCGTCATAGAGGTTAGAGTCTCAGTATTGCAACAATTACGGAAAAGAAGTATTAATAATAGTCGTAGCAGAGCGATCGCTCGTGATTATCTCCAGCAAAAACGTGACATTAACTTTGATGCTGTGAAGTATCGCTCTAAATTTGGAGCTATAGCCTCCCATGCTCACCTCACCCTACTAGGGGAATTAGGTAATTTTCTCTTTGGTAAATGGAAACAGCAAGTTTATCAAACAGAGCTATTCGAGACATTTCGCCAAGCACACTATAGCGCTCAAGCAGTTTATCAACTACCCTTTACAGTTGCCGAAGGTTTAGCAGCAATTATTTCAATACAGATTTAAGATTTTCTGTATCTGTTATACAATAATTTGGTTGTAATACTAATAGGCACGTCATAGTCATACGGGGTAATATAGAAAATTATATTGACTTAAGAGCTTGTTTACACAGCAATTTACTCTCAACTTGCCTTTCCGTTACAATTTGGGGTTGGTCGAGTACTAAAAGAGGATTAGCTTCTTTTTGATATGGGTCCAGATGAACTAGTCTCATTTATGTTTTTTCTATATAAAACTAGAAGAGGATTAGGTTTCTTTGATATGAGTCCAGATGAACTAGTCCCATTTATGTTTTTTCTATATAAGTGCCTTTAATATATTTTTGAGCTTTTTGATTGTCTCACTTTTTCTGCCTCAATCTTCTAAGCATTTTAACTTAGTTCACCAGCAATAAAATTGTAATATTTTATGTTGTATTTTGAAGTGCAGAATGTGGGCAGCAACACGCTACTTTTTATTTTAACCCCGACTGCACGTTCCATAAATTAGCATAAATCCCATTTTTCTCCAACAATTTTTCATGTGTTCCAGACTCAACTAATTCTCCATATTCCATCACATAAATACAATCAGCATTGCGGATAGTGGAAAGACGATGGGCTATGGCTATCGTCGTTCTATTAACAGTAATACGTTCCAAAGAACGCTGAATAGCAGCTTCAGTTTCATTATCTACCGCTGAAGTGGCTTCATCTAATATCAAAATTGGTGGATTCTTTAAAACAGCCCTAGCGATCGCAATTCTTTGGCGTTGTCCACCAGATAATTTTTGACCCCGTTCTCCAACTATTGTCTCATAATCTTGGGGTAGCCGCAGAATAAAATCATCAGCTTCGGCAATTTTCGCAGCTTCAATTATTTGTTCATCGGTAGCATTAAAAGTACCATAGCCGATATTTTCAGCAATCGTACCATGAAATAAGAATACATCTTGGCTGACCAAGCCGATACTACGACGCAAATCACCTAGATTTAATTTTTGGATATTAATACCATCAATTGCGAGTGTCCCAGAAGAAATATCATACAATCGCAATAATAATTTAACTAAAGTGCTTTTTCCAGAACCTGTAGAACCAACAATAGCAATAGTTTTACCTGCGGGGATATGTAAAGATAGTTTTTTAATTACTGGCTCTCTATCTTGATAAGCAAAAGTAACTTGTTTAAAGTCAACTTCACCACGCACTTTATCTATTGATAAAGATTTATCTCCCCTAGCAATTTTGATGGGAGTATCTAATAAATTCATGATCCGCTTGGTAGAAGCCATTGACCTTTGATAGTTGTCAAATATTTCTCCTAATTCTACGAAAGGCCACAATAATCTCTGTACTAAAACGAGTAAAACACTGTAACTACCAATAGATATTTTACCAGCATATGTTGCCATACCCCCCCAAAATAATAAGGCTAAGAACCCTACTAGAATTAACATTCTGATTAAAGGATTAAATGCAGCAGAAAGTTTAATTGCTTTGGTATTACTTTTTTTATATGCTTCGCTTTCTCCTGCAAATCTAGCACTTTCATAATTTTCAGCAGTAAAACTTTTAATTGTGGTAATACCACTGATATTATTTGCTAGCCGGGAGTTCAAAAAGCTCACCCTTTCCCGCACCTCAGCATAACGAGCTTCCAGAAGCTTTTGATAAGTAAAGGAACCCCAAATAATAAATGGTATTGGCAACATTGCTACCAAGGTTATAGAAAAAGGTAAAATCAACAAACTACCACCAATTAAAATGATAATTGAGGTAATTATATTGATAATTTTATTAGCCCCAAAATCCAAAAAATCTTCTAGCTGATTTATATCATCATTCAAAATTGACATCAAACCGCCAGTACTGCTTTCTTCAAAGTAAGCTGAATCTAATTCTTGTACATGATTATAGGCATCCAAGCGTAAATTGTGCTGGATATTTTGGGCTAAATTACGCCAAAGTCTATTATATGCGTACTCAGAAATTGATTCTAGAATCCAGACAAGGATAGTGATAAATGAAAGCAGTAAAAATTGCCAAAATATATCTTTTACACCCAACTTGGAAAAGAAAGAATTTTGTTGCTCTACGAGAATATCTACCGCAATACCAATTAACCACGGTGGTGCTAAGTCTAAAATCGTATTGATGATAGAACATAATGTTGCCTGCCAAATTTGTTGGCGATATTGGTTGCTATAGTTGAGCAAGCGTTGTAAAGGAGAGGCTGAATTTCTAGGATTTTTAGATACTATAGGAAATTTTGATGTGGTTGTCACGACTGTTTCTTGTTTGTAGTTAGGTGATTAATAAGAGCGATATCTTTAGTAGAAATCTAATTAGGAATTTAAGTAAATTTATTTTTTATTTACTTTTCCCTTGCGTCCTATCGGTACACACATTGGCGTCTCCACCACTGGGTCAAGAATAATCCGACATTCCAACCCAAAAACTTCTTGAACCATTTCCTGAGTCATCACTAGCTTTGGTTCCCCAGCAGCAAAAATTCGACCATCTTTGACTGCAACTAAGTAATCAGCATAACGGCACGCCTGATTTAAATCATGCAGCACCATCACAATTGTCCGTCCCTGAGTTTGATTTAACTCATACAACAAATCCAAAATCTCTATTTGGTGTGCCAAATCTAAAAAAGTAGTCGGTTCATCTAAAAGTAAAATATCTGTATCTTGCGCTAGCACCATTGCAATCCAAGCTCTTTGTCGTTGTCCACCAGACAAAGTATCTAATGCTCTATCTGCCAATTCCAACAAATCTGTAATTTCTAGTGCCTGCTGCATGATTTTTTCATCTTTTGCCGACCACTGCTGTAACCAATTTTGATAAGGGTAACGTCCTTGTGCTACCAAATCTCGCACTGTTAACCCTTCTGGTGCTACTGGCCCTTGGGGCAAAATACCTAACTGCTGTGCTACTTCTTTGGTGGAAAGATTAAAAATAGATGTTCCATCAAGATAGACTGTACCGCCACGGGGTTTAAGCAATCTTGCTAGACCTCGTAACAACGTTGATTTACCACAACCATTAGCACCAACTAAACCACTAATTTGTCCAGTGGGGATTGCCAAATTTAGGTCACGGATAATCAGCGCATTATCGTAAGCTAAAGACAGACTTTTGGTTGACAGTCCTTTCATAAGTGAAACCATTTTAGATTTTAGATTTTAGATTTGTGAAAACCTGATTTTTGGGTTGATAAAGTTTTTATTAAATCCTTAATCCCCAGTCTCCAGTCCCTTATTTTTTGCGGTTACGAATTAATAAATAAAGAAAATAAGGAGCGCCAACAGCAGCAGTTACCACCCCACAAGGAAGTTCGATAGGTGCAAACAGCGTTCTGCCTAACAAGTCTGCCATCACAACAATCACTCCTCCCAAAAGTGCAGAAGCAGGAATCAAACCTTCATGGGTTGCACCTACCAACTGTCGTCCTAAATGGGGTGCGATTAAACCAACAAAACCAATATTTCCAGCGGTTGCGACTCCTGCACCTGCTAAGGCTACACCCACCAGCACGAGTAAACCACGTTGCCATTCCACTTGACTACCCAAACTTTTGGCGACATCATCTCCTAAATTTAAAGCGTTCAAATGCCTTGCTAGTGTCAAAGCCATTGGGACAAAAACAATTAACCAAGGTAACAAGGAAAAGACTTGCTCCCAAGTCCGTCCGTAAACGCTTCCAGCTAACCAAACCAAAGCATTACTAACGTCAGAAATTTCGCCAAAGGTAATCATCAAGCTGGTTATGGCACTGGCGATCGCAGACAAGCCAATACCCATTAAAATTAATAGAATCGGAGAACTACCGTTGTTCCAAGCCAGCGAGTAAATTAAAATCGCCATTAGCAAAGCACCAGCAAAAGCTGATATAGGTAAGGTGTAAATTGGTGCCCAAGGAAATAGCACAATTACTGTAA
Organism: Nostoc sp.; assembly: GCF_036917555.1. Classification (GTDB taxonomy): domain Bacteria; phylum Cyanobacteriota; class Cyanobacteriia; order Cyanobacteriales; family Nostocaceae; genus Nostoc. Next base: position 131,438 of record NZ_JBALDD010000022.1, read on the forward strand.
CTGCCGCCAGACTCGCCCCAGCATTGATGCCGATAATACCTGGGTCAGCCAATGGATTGCGTGTCAATCCTTGGAAGATAGTGCCAGAAATTGCTAGCGCCACTCCCACCATAAAAGCTACAAGGGTGCGGGGTAGACGCAGATTCTGAATCACGAATGAATGGTCTGGGTTTCCTGTATCTAAACCCAATATAGTTTTCACAATATCTAAAGGCGAGATTGGATATTCACCCCGCCCTATATTCATCACCATCGCCACTACAATCGCGACTGCCAAACATAGCAGTATGAGTGGTACACGTCGGTCAATTCGGAAAGATATCGCCTGCGAACGAATGACTAGCCAATCAACCTTCATTTTTTCACCTTCGACTTAACCAGGTAGACAAAAAAAGGAGCGCCAACTATTGCTGTCATTACACCTACAGGTAACTCCTGTGGTTTTAGCAATACACGGGCGGCAATATCTGCGACCAGGAGTAAAATAGCACCCAAAACTGCACAATAAGGTAATATCCAACGATAATCGGCTCTAATGTAAAATCTCACTATATGGGGAACAACTAAACCAATGAAGCCGATTGGCCCTGCAAGAGCGACAGAACTTCCTGCTAGTAAAACTACGCTGATAGCGGTAATTATTTTGATCCAAGCTGTCTGTTGACCTAAGCCTTTGGCGACATCTTCACCTAAACTCATAGTGGTAATTTGTCTGCCGAGGGCAAAAGCTAATACTAATCCCATACCGATGAAAGGTAGTAGTTGTAAGAATAAATTAAAATCTCGACCTGATAATGAACCAGCTAACCAAAATCTTACTTGTTCGAATGTTTGTTGACTGACAATGAGGATACCGGTGGTGAGGGAAGAAATCAGAGCAGTTAACGCCGCTCCTGCGACTGTCAGATTTAGTGGGGTGGCTCCTCCCCGTCCCAGAGAACCAAGGATGTAAACGAACACCGCTGTTACTCCCGCACCCAAAAAGGCCACAAAGGCGTAAATACTTAGGGATGAACTGCCAAAAACAAAAATTGCGACAACTACAAAGAGGGCGGCTCCCGACTCAATACCCAAAATACCTGGATCTGCTAAGGGATTTCGTGTCAAACCCTGCATCAATGCTCCTGATACAGCAAGAGCTGAACCTACAAAGATAGCAATTAGCGATCGCGGTAATCTTACAGTCTGAATAACTAAGTGATCGTAAGAACCATCAAAGGCTATAAAAGATGTCAAAATCTTACTTAGAGGTATTTCTGCTGCACCTAGCGTCACACTGCACACTAAGAAAATTAACAGTATACATAGTCCCAAAACCAGACCAAATAAGGCTGACATTTGTGGCTTTTCCAATTCTCTAGGTGACACTGTGGTTGCTTTTATCATGATCCTGCCGTCGCTTGAAAATTTTACACTCTGCTGATTAGTTGTTTTTTCAATGGGCACTCTCAATATGAAACAGCTTTTTAATCATTGGATTTGATAATCTTTCTTGATAAATATATAGATTACATGATCGTGTAGTCGTTTCCCCATTTTTTAAAAGGAATAAAAGATACTCTTACAGCTTTGATATATTTTCTCAACAAAGTGGTATTGTTAGATCAACTTAAATCTGCTTTGTCAAAGTCACTTGCGTGCCAAGAGGGGACTGGGAATCGGGGGACAAGGGGACAAGGAGAATAACCAATGCCCAATAGCAGTTTCAGTCACCAGGCGTTACATCTGTACATGGTGGTGTTCATGAGGATTGATAGTTTACTTAGGGTTTACAAAAGAAAATCAATACGCGTTTTACCCTTAATACTCAGTTTGATACTGGTTTTGTTTATCGGAAGCCGCACTATAGCTGTACCAACAAAATCCACAGAGATATTATGGGATACATCCGGTGTGCCGCATATCTACGGCAAAGATGACCAGAGTGCATTTTATGCCTTTGGTTGGGCACAAATGCAAAGTCATGGAGATTTGCTTTTGCGTCTCTATGGTCAAGCACGGGGACGCGCAGCCGAATATTGGGGAGAGAAATACCTGGATTCAGATCGTTGGGTACAGACTGTGGGAGTACCAGAACGCGCTCGTTCTTGGTACAAGGCACAGAGTCCAGCTTTTCGCGGTTATCTTGATGCTTTTGCTACTGGGATCAATGCTTATGCAAAACAAAATCCTGACTTGATTGACGATCAAGTTGAGGTGGTGCTACCAGTCAAGGCAGAAGATGTCATGGCTCACTTACATCGGGTACTCAATTTCACCTTTGTGGTCAATCCTGAGCAAGTATTAGACCTGAGCAAACAAAAGTTGCAAGCAGGATCTAATGGTTGGGCGATCGCACCAACTCATTCTGCCAATGGGAACGCTATGTTGCTAGCAAACCCACATCTACCTTGGTCAGATTTGTTTTTGTGGTATGAAGCCCAAATCACCGCACCAGGAATTGATGCTTATGGGGCAACGCTTGTAGGTATTCCCGTATTAGCGATCGCATTTAACAACAACTTAGGTTGGACTCACACCGTTAACACCTACGATGGTTGGGATGTTTATGAACTTACACTGGCAGGAAATGGTTATCGCTTTGATGACAAAGTTCGTAACTTCCTTTCCAAAACTCTTTCTTTAAAGGTGAAGCAGAAAGATGGCTCCTTGCAAGAGCAACCATTAGTAGTGAAAAGTTCTGTCCACGGGACTGTGTTCGTCGAGAAAAATGGTAAAACCGTGGCACTGAGAGTTGCAGGTCTTGACCGACCAAGTGTACTCCAAGAGTGGTGGGATATGGCACGAGCAAAAAACCTTGCCCAGTTTGAAAAAATACTCCAGCGCTTGCAATTGCCAATGTTTACAGTGATGTATGCGGATCGAGAAGGGCATATTATGCACCTATTCAATGGTCAAGTTCCAGTACGCTCCTTTGGTGATTTTAAATATTGGCAAGGCTTAATCCCAGGAAATACATCTAAAACCTTATGGACAAAAATTCATCCTTACAAAGATTTACCGCGTATAGTTGACCCTAAGAGTGGCTGGTTGCAAAATACAAATGACCCACCTTGGACAACTACATTTCCAGCCGCCATTAAAGCAGATAATTACCCAGCTTACATGGCTCCTCATTTCATGGATTTCCGCTCTCAACGTTCTGTAAGGATGTTGGCTGAGGATGACAAAATCTCTTTTGATGAAATGGTTGCAGACAAGTATTCTACCCGTATGGAACTGGCCGATCGGATTTTGGATGATTTAATTCCGGCTACACGTAAGTATGGTAATGACTTAGGGCAAAAAGCAGCTAGCGTTTTAGAAGCCTGGGATCGACAAGCTAATGCAGATAGTCGGGGAGCAGTACTATTTGCTTTTTGGGCTCAACAGATAGACTTAGATAAGACGTTTAGTAAACCTTGGAATGAAAATTCTCCACGCACCACGCCCGATGGTTTAGCTAATCCTGAAAGTGCAGTTGCAACTCTGCAAGCAGTAGCAGCACAGGTAGAAAAGACTTATGGGGCGCTTGATGTACCGTGGGGCAAGGTTTTTCGGCTACGGTTGGGTGATGTGGATTTATCTGCCAATGGTGGGGATGTCAACCTGGGAATTTTTCGTGCACTCGATTTTGCTCCTGAAGCAAATGGGCAATTCCAAGCTGTTGGAGGTGATTCCTATGTAGCTGCAATTGAATTCTCTAAGCCTGTACGGGCAATGGCACTTACCAGCTACGGTAATGCAACTCAACCCGGATCGCCCCACATTAGCGACCAGTTACAGATGTCCGCCAACAAAAAGTTGCGGACTGTGTGGCGCGATCGCTCAGATATTCTTGCCCATCTAGAAGAACGTAAAATATTCTGATTTTCTAGCACTTGCGATCGCTTCAAAACTTCCCCGGCTTGTAGACATCACCATTAATCAGTCTACAAGCCTGATGTCTAGGTTAAAACTTAGTTTCTGGAGATATCTGGGGCGTAGGCCTAGCCCGTAGCAGACATCCCATGACGTTTTGAGAAGCGATCGCAGTTTGCAGCGAGTAATTTCATCTAAAGATCAGCCTAAATAACACTGCTAATTTTGACTAGTCAGCCAGCAGGCAAGATGGAAAACAACACTATAGCATGGTGGATATATGCATTACTTTCGGCTGGCTTTGCAGCATTGACAACTATCTTTGCCAAAATTGGGGTAGAAAATGTGATAATCTCTTGGGTTGGTGCTTGGTAGCCACTTATTTTGACTACCCCGACTTATTGAGCCGATACGTTATGATTTACCTTCAGCAACTTCTTCCATTTTTTTGCGAAGACTAAGTGGTCTCATATCAGTCCAAACTTCTTTGATATAATCTAGACATTCTTGTTTTAAACCACTTTTGCCAGCATTTTTCCAGCCGAGTGCGTTTTCTCGGTCAGCAGGCCAAATGGAATACTGTTCTTCATGATTGACTACAACTTTGTAAATTGCTGTGTCTTCTTTGTTGTCTTGGTACATAATTTATCTCCTGCTATTTAATTAGCTATGCTTTCTAAAATTTTATAATCCAGTACTTCGCTACAATAAGTTAGTAGTCAGTGGCTCTAGCTGTCATTTAAGCAATAAAGTGCTTACTACTAACTCGTTTAACCTTCTCAATAAAGAAAGTTCATTAGATCCAAAAGTTTTGCAAACTAAAAAAGAATTAGGGTTTGTGCCGATGTTTGGGAAACTGGCAATCATCAGTGGTTGCGATGGCGCAAGGCAGCCGCAATATGCGATCGCTCTTGAGTCAATCCATAACAAGTTAAGCCAAAAGGTAGAATAGGCTATAAGCTGCTTTTAGAGAATTGTATTCCCCATCTCAAGTAAAAGACTGGTAAGACCTTTGGAAAACTTTTTGAACTACTGAATTTATTTAATAATAAAGATTATCATTAATTTGGTAACAAATCAAGCTACTCACTTCACATTTTTCCTCATCCTTCTTTCTTTTTAACGTGATAACTGCGGGTTCACCCATTTGTTTTGAAGTTAGAGCCATTGGTAAATAAGCTAGTCATAAGGGTTTGGGAGAAATCAGGTTTTTGGATGCTGGCGAGTGGTGAACCAATCAATACCCAAAATTGGCGTTGCAAAACAGTAGGAGAAATTTAGGTAGGCTCTTGAGGTAGTTCAGGGGAAGCAGGGGGAAAAATTTTGTAGCGCTTATTATCCCTGCATTCAGCAATGCGTCAAAATTAATTCGCTCCGATAAGGATCACAATCTGTGACAAACACCATAACCCTTATTCTTTTGTTCCGTCTTTTTTCTAACCACCCAGAAAATCAGCGAACCGATATTCAGAGATCAAAGCGATCACGGTGACTATACGATCATGTCTTCCCGAATAAACGTAACCAATTAGTTCTATTAATTTTGGTTCACTATGAGGCTTGTCAATTACTGTATCGTCTGCACTTAATATGCCACCTACTAAGTTGATATAGAGTTTAACTTCATCAAATAAGTCTTTTGGTTCATACTGCTCACGCAGCAAAAATCTATTGACACTATCATGAGACAAATCTTCCATGATTTCTGCCAAACGTGTGCAGCCTGGGTACAAAGATTGCTGCTAATAAAAATAGAGTATAAGTGTTGAGGTCACACTTGGCCGTCGATGGCTTGGTAGTTGCTCTGATAGTCGTCACCCTTAATGCAGACAACCTCAGTATTATCTGTCTTTCAATGCCTTTGGTGGTTAGCGATCGCCTATCTCTTCCTGATTTATTTCATGCATTTTCTGCCTCTTTTGTCAATGCGTAAGTACTAAGTAATTGTTACTAAAGCTAGATTTATCTTGTTGAGCAGTCTCTTTATTTGCAGAGTATTCTGATGGTTCTGGATCGCTAGAGCAGCAAAGGTGGCTCTTTTTTGCTAACGGGACTTAAACAAAAATTAAGCCCAAATGTAGCCCAAACTGGCTTTATAAGCAGCAAACAGGTCACGATTGAGAGTCAACCAATCAAAAAA
>NZ_JBALDD010000023.1:0-603523 GCF_036917555.1 Nostoc sp.
ACGTTTTTTACTCATGATGTAATCTAAGAACATCAATCAAGATGTTCTTAGATTACATCTTCTGCATCCTTTTTGCTTAAGTTGACACCAATGGGCACTGCCATACCCCTACACCCCGCGATATAATTTTGTACCGCATCTGAATGGGAACCGCTATACTACAAACCCAGATGTTAATTACTGCCGAAAAATTTCTACTTTTTGTAACACTACTTCTTGATTAGGACGATCTCTAGTTGTAGGCACATTAGCAATCTTGCTGACTATATCTAGACCTTCGACAACTTCACCAAAAACACTGTGATTGTTGTCAAGGTGAGGCGTTGGTGCTTCTGTAATGAACCATTGCGAACCATTAGTACCGCGTCCGGCATTAGCCATCGACAGGATACCTGCACCAGTGTGTCTCAATTCAGGATGAAACTCATCCTCAAATTGATATCCTGGGCCACCAGTACCCCATCGGTTGGCTGTATCCAAATAACGACTCAGAGGATCGCCACACTGAATCATAAAATCAGGGATGACCCGGTGAAAGCGAACCCCATCGTAGGCTGGAGTCCCCTTACCAGATTGACCAGTTTTAGGGTCTTTCCAGTCGATTGTTCCAGTTGCTAGACCGACAAAATTTTTGACAGTGTTAGGAGTTCGTTCTTCCTCTAAACGAACTACAATTTCACCCAAGGAAGTAATTAAACGAGCGTGCAGTGTTCCATCACCGGGAATATTAATTTCTGGAAAGTTCATTAGATATCCTACTTTTAACAAGTGCCAGTATTTGACCTATATAAGTTTATCAGCATTCAAGTTACCGCCTTTAGACATGACAAAAAACCTGAAGGAAGGAAACTTGAGCCAACAAATATTTTACTCAGGTAAATTTATCGCTGGATTCCGGCTAAAGAATCCTCTAGGGACTAACTTAAAGCCAACTCGGTGAACAGGCATCACAGGCCAATCTTCCGATCGCGGAATATGAGTTACGCCCATTGTGTACCACAGTACGATATCTTCACCCAGCAAAGACTCATTGTCTGAGATATATTTTGGTAAACCCTGTCCGGGTTGAGTTTGGTTGGGATAATCTCCCCCTGCATAAAGTTCAGTAGGTTTATATTTTGTTACCCAGAGATGATGAGTCGCAAATTCTGCCCGTTGACGGATTTTTGAGCCTTCTACAGGGAAAAATATGGAATTTCCTTCAGGCATCAGCATATATCCAGGTGCAGCCCCTAAAACATTCTTTTTATCTGCACTGACAATCATCCATTCTCGACTGCTTTTCATATTCAAATCGCGTACAGCAGCCGTTTCTTTGGCTAGTGGGGTTTCTGCAACTGTGATCGCATTTCCTAAAGGATTTTTCTCATCCATCGGCAAAGCATTCACATTCATTTCCATCACAGTATTCGCCTGACCATCGACATCAAAATCTAGGCGATAGTTGAAAAAGTGCTGATGATTTACTCCGAAGATATTCTTAGCAATTAACCGACCAGATGAATCATCATCAGATTGCTTTTGTGCAGCCGTTCCCTGCGCTAGTACAATACCTGTTAACTCATTTTTGACTTCCAAAGTCCCATCTTGGTGAAAGATCCAATTGATGCTGTAATCATAGTTGTCAATGGCCGCAGTCATCGTCATGACTAATTCTCGACTGCGACGGACATTATTACGCTGTGTGCCATAGTCATAGTGCTTCCACAGCATACCGTTATTTCGTTCGTATATGCCGATAACTCCTGGCATGACATAAGGTTCTCCGTCGCCATTAGCAAACACAGCATTTAGCAAAAGACCGTTTTCAGGAATTTCTTTACCTAACTCCATCGTGGTTGCTAGGGAACCAAAATTGTATTCTCCAACATCAAAGGCATTTCTGAATGACCAAGTGGGATCTGGATCGCCGTAAGGCACTACCGTCTCTGATAAGCTAGCGCGGTACAGCACTGGTCGGATATTTTCCCCATCGTTGTGTGTCACTTGGTACAGCACTAATCCACTGCGGGGATGCATGAGATAGCGAAACTTCCAACCTTGCCAGCTAATTTCATTGCCTTTTATCTGGAAACTTGCACCATTTGGTTGGAGAATTTTTAATGCTTTAAGTGGTGAAAGTAATTTACCCAAGGACTTTACATCGTAGTTCCAGTTTTCTTTAGAAAAAGGAACTATCCCTCTATCCACGAAACTGGAAATTTTACCTGTATTCAAATTAACGGTTGCCAGTATTCCTTCAATTGGACTGCCGTAATAATTCCAGTGTTGGCCCTTGTAATAGAATAAACCCCGACAAAGACGGTTTCCTGCTGCTTCTTCCTGTTTACTTAGGATTCCTGGCGACCAACAACTTATTTTTACTTGGTTCAAGTCTGTAATCCCCCGCTTTCGCATCGCTATTTGCCATCGGGGATCGGATTTAAAAGCCTGAGTTGCCAGTTCATATTCTAAAGCAACGATCGCAGGTTGAACTGACGGTATTTCTTTCCAAGAACTTAAGGTTTTGCTTCTTAGGTCAACGATACCCTCAAAGGTTTTGTTTTCTGAACGTTCATAGATTACTAAAAAAACTTTTCGTTCAAAAACTTTACCATGTGCAAACTTTAGAACTTCTTCTTTGTCTGGTTCTTGTAAAGTAATAAGTGGAAAAGCTGCCATTTCACTCAAACTTTTTTCTTTTCTGATAACCGAAACAGCTGTATTAATTTCTGCCTCAGTTAACGAAGTGAGAGGATGGGAAATAGAAGGCTGTTGAGCCGTCAATATTCCTATGAATCCAAGTGAGAAAGAAATGACGGAAATGATAGCAATAGATAGCCACAAAAAACGCTTTAGCCGCTTAATCATCTTTTACATTTTTACAAAAGACTTATAGTTATCTATTTCCAAGCCTAAAATTGAAAACCGATAAATTAAGAGGCTAAAGCTAAATTAATTATAATAAAAGAACCCCACCCCCAACCCCTGCCCGCAAGCCTACAGTGTATACACAAGTCAAATTACCCCCCTTAATCCCCCCCTTCGACAAGCTCAGGGCATCGCTTGGAAAGGGTGGAAAAAGAAATCTAGTTCCCTCCCCAATACATATGGGGAGGGTTAGGGTGGGGTAAAATTGACGCGAAAAACTAGGTGAGTAAACTGTTCCGGAGTTGTGTATACACCGTAGCCCCACAAGCGGGAAGGGGAACTAAAGCACAGCTTTGGCGGGGTGGGGTTCTGGGTATTATGCTTAATTACCTGGACATTATCTTACGCAGAAACCAAACGGCGTAAAGATTCAGCCCGACGTTTAGCAATAGAGTTATTTGGAGCAAATTTGAGTGCTTCTTCGTAAGCTTGTAACGCCTGAGTAGTTAATTTTTTCTTCTCGTAGGCGTGACCGAGATTATTCAATCCTGTCACGTAGTCTGGTTTAGACTTAAGAGCTTCTTTGTACTGACGAATTGCTAAGTCATATTGCTCTTGGGTGAAATAAACATAGCCCAGCCCGTTGTAGATAGGGGCGATATTTGCTTCTTCCTCTTCTTCGGCAGCTTTCAGAGCTTTTTGAAATAGCGCGATCGCTGGAGAATACATTTTTTTTTCTGAATAAATACTGGCTAACTCATAATATTCTTGAGTCGTACCTTTTTCTTTCTCTAACTTCTTTCGCAATTTTGCAAAAGAGCCTTCAACCTTGCGAGTTTTGAAAATCTGGCGAAAAACACCCACGGCTGCAAGTGTGAGTAGAACCACCAAAATTGAGAGATAAACAACGGCTAGACTGTTATCCATTACTGCAAATACAAATATTATAAAGTTTGTTATTTGTCATTTGTCATTTGTCATTTGTCCTTGGTTATTCGTTAATGACTAATGACCAATTTACGGTAAACCCCAATATTGAGAGCGTTGCTGGAGCCAACCTTTTTCTAAATAACGAGCGATCGCTTGATTCACATTTCGTCTTAACTCATCGTACTGCAATCCCTTGGGCATTACTACAGACAAGGGTTCAGTTGATAGCTTAGTTGGTAGTAGCCGATATTGAGGATATTGTTGCACCCAACCGCTTAGAACACTAGCATCTGCGGCAAAGGCTGTTGCGGTATTATTTTCTATTCCCTCTCGCGCTTCTTGATAGGAATCCACTGCTACTAACTCGGCGTTTGGCAGATAGTACCGCACTTTAGCAATGGTACTGGAGTTGTTGAGCACAGCAATTTTTTGTTTTGACAAATCACTCAACTGCTGCACAGAAGCATCTTTTGTAACTAATACAGTGCCATCTAAATAGTAGGGAACACTGAAACTAACTATGCGGGCGCGTGACTCGGTTGCTGTGACTCTAGCGATCGCAAAATCAACTTTCTTGTCTAAGACTACAGACAGGCGATCGCGATTCGCTACAGGTTGAAATTTTACAGCTTCGGCTTTACCAACCAAGTCAACTGCCAAAAGCTTGGCCAAGTCAATTTCTAAGCCTTGCAAATTCCCGTTAGCATCTTTAAATCCCAAGGGACGCAAGTTATCTTTAACGGCAACATTTAAATAGCCCCGCTGCTGAATTTCTGACATTTCGGCAGCAGATGCAGTTAATCCCGTTCCCACTAGAGAAAAGCAAAAAATCCAAAAGATAGTGGCGGATAATACCAGATGTAACCGAGTAATTGCTTGCCGTCTGTTACATCTGTTATACATCCCTTACCACCTTTATCCTTTAGCTTGAATTGCCAATTCAGCAACCTTGCCGAAACTAGCTGGATCGAGGACTGCCAATTGCGCCAACATTTTGCGATTTAGTTGGATATCAGCTTTTTTCAAGTTACCGATCAACTGGCTGTAACTCAAGCCATGTTGCCTGGAAGCAGCGTTGATGCGGGTGATCCAGAGGCGACGAAAATCGCGCTTTTTCTTTTTGCGATCGCGGTAGGCACTCCGTAGCGCCTTCATCACTTGTTGGTTGGCAGTTCTAAACAGAGTTGAATGGGAACCGCGAAAACCTTTAGCTAGTTTGAGAATTTTATTGCGGCGTTTGCGAGCTACATTACCGCGTTTTACCCGAGTCATAACTTATTTCCTAAAATACTTACAAATATGGGAGCATCAAGCGCACGTTAAGTTCATCGCGTTCGTGTACAAGCGTACTCTGGCGCATACCACGTTTTTTGTCAGAAGATTTGTGTTCTAAAAGGTGGCTTTTGAACGCTTTACGACGGACGATTTTACCACTACCGGTGGCACGGAATCGTTTTGCTGCGGCTTTACGAGTCTTTAGTTTAGGCATGGTCTAGCTTTGATTCGACACGATCCATTATTATATACTATTAAAATTGCTATAACTGCAATTAAATAAAGGATTTAAGCAACCGCGATCGCTGTAGATCAACTTAGCTTCACTTATGGATGAGGTCAATATAGTCGAATATGACCCACGTTGGGCGACTTTGTTTACAGAAGAAGCCGAGCGGATTTGGCAGGCACTAGGCAATGACTTGGTTGTAGAAATTGAACATATTGGTAGTACCGCAGTACCAGGAATGGTAGCCAAACCAGTTATTGACATCATGGTGGGAGTGCATTCCTTAGTAGATGCAAAATCTGCTATTTTGGCTTTAGAATCTTTGGGATACGTTTATTGGCATGAAGATCCGCGTCCTGGACGGATGTTTTTTGTTAAAGGAATGCCACCATACGGAAAGCAACGTACTCATCATATTCACATAGTCGAGATTGACAGCGAATTTTGGGAGCGCAAGTTATTTTGTGACTATCTGAGAAAGCATCCTGAAGAAGCGAAACGTTACGAAGTACTAAAACGCGATTTGGCGGCAAGTTTTCGCAGCGATCGCGAAGCTTATACCAATGGTAAAAATGACTATATCCGTGCTTTGATGGTCAAAGCACGGTGTAATGAGATGGGAAAAAGCCAAAGCCATTGATTATTTAACTTTTTTAACTGGTCTTGACTTTGGGATCTAAAATTATTTGCGAAGTGGATTTATTCACATGGTAAGTCCAAGATTGCTCTCTAACCTTGACAATCACTTCCCAGCCTTCCACGGGGTCGTACTGCTGGGTGCAGACTTCACCAAAGTTGAATTGGCAGAGATTTCCAAAGGTTTTTGGTGTAGTTTTAGTAATTTTTAAATCAGTAATTCCCACCCCAGAACGGCTTGAGGCATCACTCAAAATTGCATCTGCGATCGCCTTCGGTAATGTTTGTAAAGTAATCACTTTCGGATCTAAAAGGATTTGCTTTCCAGATTTATCTACATGGTAAGTCCACGAATCTTGACGGACTTTGACAACTACTTCCCAGCCTTCAATGGGGTTGTATTCTCTAGTACAAACTTCTCCAAATTTGAACTCACAGGGATTACCAAAGGTTTTCGATGTGACTTGGGTAATTTCTAATTCCCGTTTAGGTAGGCCGGAACGGAAGGATGCATTTCGTAAAATCTTATCAGCGATCGCTTTCAGCAACTCGTTTGCTTGCGATTTGGATAATTGAGTGCTGTCTGGGTAAGGAATAGCCCCAGCAGAATTGTTTTCAATAAGTCCGAATCCATAAGATAGCAAGCTTGTCAACACCAGTGTCAAGAAAATTCCTCTGGGTGACTGGAAGGTGCTTTTAATTACGGCGGATGCTTGGATGATTGATTTCATATATTATGTATTGATTGTTAAAAATTGAACGAATAATATCGCAATTACAATTATAATTTGTTTGACATTGCAGTTTAAATTCAGTTTCCTTATAAGGAGTGGGAAAGTAGTAGTGCTGAGTGCTGTTATCTATCCGCTAATGGGATTGTTTTGCCTAATGCCCGATGCCCAATACTTCATTCAGCTTCTCTTCTCTACGAGAGGCTGCGCCAACGAGACGCTACACGTAGCTTGCTTCCCCGCAGGGGTACGCTCAGTACAAGTGCCCAATGTCCCATCCCTTATACTTGTTTACTCATTGCCGCTAAATTCACCACACATTCAGGAAATTGACGTTTTAATGCTGGAAACACCGGACAAGGCGCTTGTTCTTGTAAATTATCCGGTTTACTCCAAGTAAAGGGGGCTTTCTGCGCCGCAGACATCCACAACAGAAGCTTTGCTCGTGTCATGGCAACATAGAGTAAACGATACTCTTCAGATGTTTTCAAATTTTTTGCCACCTCCCATGCCTGACTAACATCCGGTATGATAGATTCTTCGTGGAGAGTAGCGCGAATTTGGGCGCGGGCTACTTCTGATAAGGTAAAATCGCCTAAAAATTGGCTTTGGGGAGGAACCCAAAATCTGCCAGGAATCAAGTTTTCATGGAGAAAGGGAAGAAATACATAGTCCCAATCTAGCCCTTTAGCTTTGTGCATAGTGATAATCGTCAGTTGACCACGACGGGTATAACGTTCTTCCGAATCCTCGGTTTCCACTGGTTCAAACCGTTCGGAACTAACGATTTCACTTAAAGCTGAAAGCATTCCCCCCATCGAACTATTGCCAGCTATCTGCTGGTTTACCCGTTCTGTGAGTTTATCAGCAGTTGCCAATTCTGCCTGGTCGTAGTTTAAGGTCAAGGCGAGAAAGGAAATTAGCTGGTATAAGGGTAGTTCTAAACGAGCGCGAAGTAAATTGCGACACAAGCGGGCAGCTTTTTGTACTGTTTCTGGCTGGGGTGTTGCTAAGGGGCCAGGATACAAAAACTCTTCTGGCAGACTGACAAGGGCATTGAGGTCTTGGGTAGGAATTAATTGGCGCTGTACTAATGCTTCTAGGGCGGCTTTGAGGTAATCGGGGGAGTGGGGGCGATCGCAAAATTGCAATAATGCCAAAATTTCTTGAGGAACATGGGAACGGCGATCGCGTTCTCCGACATCGTAAAGTGTAATTTTATGCTCTTTGCACAGAGGTGTTAGAGCCTCTGCTAACCATCGTCCTTGACGATTTTCTCGGACTAAAATCGCTGCACTATTTTTTGTTGGATCTTCACCAAATAACTCAATTACCCTTTGAGATAACAATTCAACCGTGTGATGAATGTCACGCGGTGTATAAAGTTCTAATCCTCGTCCTACGGGTGCAGGGTTGGCGTTAGCTTGCGGATCGCCAGCTTCCACGGGGCGAATTGTCTGCAAGCGAAATGGTCCTTGTCGGTTGCCAGGAATCTGTTGTTTGTTGTTAGTTTTGGTTGTTGCTAACCACTGATTATTGATCCATTTGAGGGCAAAGTTAGCGGCTTCAATGATAATTCTAGTACTGCGACCAGCTCGATCCATCGTTGCCAATCGTTCGATGCGATCGCACTCTTCGCAAAATTGCCGGAAATAAATCGGATCGGCTGGAGTAAAGGTAGAGTTAATCGCCTGGTTAGGGTCGCCAACTCGGACTAAATTTAGTGGGGAGTGCGTAGAGACGCGATGAATCGCGTCTGTATTGAGTGAGGAATTAAGAGTTAGAAGTGAAGAATTCTCTCGCTGATATTCCCCATTACTTGCCAAAATTTCTAATAGCTGCGTCTGAAGAGGGCTAGAATCTTGGGCTTCGTCTTCAAAGACGGCGAATATTTGGTTTTGCTCGATCTGACGGGCACTGTCGTTTTCTAAAACGCGCAGTGCAGCTAAAATCATATCGTCGTAATCTATAAAGTCACGCGATCGCATCAATTTTTGATATTGCTCGTACAATCCTGCTGCTACGCTCAAAATTGCATATTCGTCTGTGGTTTGTTTACTCCACTCCCGCAACAATTCTGGCGATATCCCAGAACTTTTTGCTTCATGAATTACCGTATTAGCCAATTCTGGCAATACTTCTGTTCGCAGCACCGATTGACGACGCAACCTTTCTGTCTCTTCTCCATCAAATTGATGACCTTCCAATAACCGCAAATATACATCTGGATGATTTGCAATCCATTGCTCAACAGCAGTTCTGATAAAGCGGTGACTTTGAGTTGGTGTAATTAATATGACATTTTCTAACTGCAAACCCGACAAATCAGAATGGCGGTTAGCAATGTTCAATGCTAGACCGTGTAGGGTATAGACAAAAAAGCCCGTCTGAGGTAAAGATAAATCATCTCGTAAAAATTTGCGAATCTTCGCTTTAATATTGGCAGCAGCGGAGCGAGTAAAAGTAACGACTACCAACTGACGACGGGAAGATGAACGCTCATATTGACGGGCAATTGCGATCGCTGCTGCTGCCGCCATCCCAGTAGATTTGCCTGCGCCAGGAACGGCTGAAATAGCCAAAGGGCCAGATTGCCAATCAGCCATTTGCTGCTGTCCAGGGCGGAGACTGTTGCGGATTGCAAGAATTTTCTCCTGCAAAGAAGGAATAAGCGATCGCTCAGACAATTCTGAGTCGAGTAATTCTTGAATAGCAGGAGCAGTAAATTTAGAGTCGGACATCTTAAATTATATATTTTAAATAGATATTGAATTTAATTCCCAAACCGCAGATATGAATAATCTTCGGTGATTCTTAATCCCAAATTACTAACAAAATACTTTACTGTTCTTGTTTTAACTGTTCTAGTAAACGATCTGCATCAAATGCGTGTATATATACTTAAATATTATGTCAACCCCCTGACTAAACATATAACACTTAGTTAATTTGTTTAGTTAGGGGATTGTTAAGAAAGTTAAACTAGTTCTTTAAGTTTACCGTTCTTCCACAGTTGATTCACTAAAGATAGCTACGTACAACCATCCTGCTAAAATAGCCCCCAAGATAGGAGCTATCCAGAACAGCCAGATTTGCGAAAAGAGTTCTACACCTGCAAATAGAGCAACTCCAGTACTACGGGCAGGATTAACCGAAGTATTGGTTACAGGAATACTAATCAGGTGAATTAAAGTGAGTCCAAAACCAATTGCCAGCGGTGCAAATCCTTTAGGAGCACGGCTATCAGTCACACCCAGAATAATCAGCAGAAACATGAAAGTCATTACAACTTCAGTAATGAGGCAAGCAAACAGCGTGTAACCACCTGGAGAATGAGTACCATAGCCGTTGGTAGCCAGTGGGTTGAAGCCAGTCAGCGTAAATCCAGTTTTGCCGCTAGCAATCAGGTAGATAATGCCCGCAGCAACAACTGCACCGATCACTTGAGAGAGGATGTAAGGTAGTAAGTCAGACCCCGGAAAGCGCTTACCTGCCCATAGTCCAAACGAAACAGCTGGATTGAAATGACCACCAGAAATATGACCAAAAGCATAAGCCCCTGTGAGGACAGTAAGCCCAAATGCCAGGGATACACCTACTAATCCAATACCCAATGGAAAAGAAGTATTCTCGCTAATTTTTGCAGCATCTTCTGTGTAGGCGGCGGCTATAACAGCACTACCACAGCCACCTAAAACAAGCCAGAATGTACCGATAAATTCGGCCAAACAACGTTTCGTAAGAGACATTTTCAGAAAACTCCTTGTTCAGCTACAAACGAGTAATAGCTATGTTGAATAATGCTTGAGTCATTCCTATAAACAGGAAATCTATTGCGTTTGTTTCGTTATGAAACTAAATTGAAAAAATAGTAATTTGTTTTTTCCTCAATAATTGTGGTGATAAAATATGAAGATACTGGAAAAGCTAAAATTCCAAAAAAATGCTTAATTTATTAAGAATTTTGCTCTCATGATATAAAACTCATATTTGATTTTTTAAATATCCGTAGGGGAGCCAGTGCGTTGCAGTGAATCCAGCGCTGTAGGCGACTGGTGTTAGCGTAGCGGTAGCAGCTAGCTGTGCGTAGCGTCACCGGGAGGTTCCCGACGCTTGTAAGCGTTACGTTACGCGATAACACAATGCCAGTCCGCTCAAGTCGAGCCAGCCGCTTGCGGGGGTTTTCCCCGTTGTGCGGACTGGCGTGGTAAACCCGCCCACAGAACTGGCTCCCCTACATTACTTAAACTTTTTCAAAAATCAAATCGTATTGGTATATCTGTTGAGATTCTTGATCCAGTGCGTTCTATTAAAAGTTATTACGAAATTCAAATAATTTTTGTGCTTTATACACTTTCAGCTTAAAAAATTTGGGTTTTTCTTGTTACAGTCGTTACTTTGTGACTGTTCAGGGGATGTCATCATCCCTCAAAATATGGAATTACACAAGTCAGCGAAAAATCAAGGGTTTAGGCAAAGCATTGCCAAGCCAGTGCCAAGTTCAGGGTAAGAGAGTTAAAGCAGATGGGGCATTGACTAAACAAAAAATTGAACCAATGCCGCCATTTGCTATCTGCTGTTTGAACAGTCAAAACAAGTTCACATCACGCAGTTAGTTCTGTCTAAAATTAAATTTATTCGTCAATTTGCCATGAATCCTTAGTTAATTCTTCATCCAAAATTTTCTTAGGACGCACAATGATAATAATTTGTCCTAGTAGAGGAATGTCTGGCTCATTTTCAAACCATTGAAAATCTAATTCACCACCATTTTCAACAACAAAGTAGCTAGAGACATCCCATTTTCGTTGGGCACGATCTATTACTACTACGACTGGCCCTATTTGGCTTTGGGTTTGGATGGGAAAGCGATCGCTATTTGCTAAAATCACTACTGGATCTTCTGCCGCCAATAACACTTGCCAACCCGGTAATGGTATCCAAGCTTGCTCTCCAGAAAACTTGACCATCCGAAATGGTTCAATTTCTGTCAGTATGGGCATAGCTTGTAAGTCTTGTCGTGATAAAGGCAACTCGCCTACTACGGGCAAGATTCGGGGTAATTGTTCTTCAAATTCCAGGCGGTAAAATGGTAAAATTGGCGCTGGACGCTGGGGAACGGTAGTAAAATCAGTCAGCAGCTGTTCGATTTTTTGCCTTGCACCTGGCGTGTGAGCAAAGCGTAAACCTTTGGCAATTAAACGCGATCGCTGTTGTAAATCTGCATTTTGGCGTGCCAGTTTCCAAACTTGGTGAGCAACAGCATCCCCAGGATGAGCAGAAAACCCTTCTGGTAAAGTGCGGAAATAGGAGAATTCTTTAATTGCTTTTGCCACTTCCTTCACCTCATCGGCATCAAGTTTCTGGACAAAGATCAGTTCGGCGGCGGCGGCGCGTTCTTCTTGAGTAAGTAAACGTAGCTCGTACAAAACATCGCTGCCACGTGTGGCATAATGCGATCGCGTTTCTACCGATACTCCAGAGTTTTCCAAAGAATTGTAAACTTGAGAACCAACAACCACCTGATTTTGTTGAATTGGCTCAAATCCAGTCGCCTCAAAAATTTCTTGGGGGTTATAACCGGCTTTTAGCAACGAGGCGATCGCGGTTCCCCATTCCACCCAGTTGCCTTGTTTTTGCCTCAGCCTTCGCAGTAACTCTTGTGCTACATCGTTGGTAGCATTATCTTCGGGATTCTGAGTGTTGGGTGGTAAATCAGTCATAATCGGAGTGCGAGCTTCAACTTGAGAGGTTAATTAACACCTCATGAGCAAGTCTTATTCTAATCTATACCCAGACCTACACCTCATCCACGATCAAAACTGCCATAGTTTTGCTGATTTAGTTAGTTTTTCTAGCGCAACATTTTTTAATTCAGATATTTAGGCAGACAAATTTCCTCTGTAGCGCTCACTATTAGCGTTTTAGAATATGCAAAATAACTCCGTATAAACCCTTGGCGGTCTTCAGCTATTCTCAACTAAACTTGGTATGGAATATAACAAGAGAGTGAATATTTAAAGGAAAATCTTATGGATAAACCCAATCTCGAAATTGATAAAGTCCAATCTCAAGTTATGACTCTCGAACGACCGAAAAAGCTGAAAATCCTGGTGGTCGACGATGAGCCAGATAATCTCGATTTACTTTATCGCACATTTCGACGCGACTTTAATGTTCTGAAAGCTGATAGTGGGGTAAACGCTCTACAAGTTTTGGCAACAGAAGGGGAGGTAGCTGTGATTATCTCCGATCAACGGATGCCAGAAATGAAAGGGACTGAGTTTCTCAGCAAGACTGTACCTCAGTTTCCCGATACAGTAAGAATAATTCTCACTGGATTTACTGATATAGAAGACTTGGTAGAAGCAATTAATGCTGGGCAAGTCTACAAATATATCACCAAGCCTTGGGACCCAGGGGAACTGAAGGCAGTGGTGCAAAGAGCAGCAGAAACCTACGACTTGCTCAAGCAACGTACAGAAGAATTACGCCGCGCTTATGCTCAAATGGCGCTGCTGAGTGTTTTGGTACAAGTAACTCAAGCCGCTTCTAGTTTAGAAGAAACTCTCGCTCCCATTGCTAGGGCTGTGAGTGAAACTTTTGGGGCAGAAGGCTGTATTTTACAACTTACAAATGGAAATACTCTGGTTGCAACTCAAGGAACTTACAGCGATACAGGTACAATAGAAAATTGGCTATCTCAAGACCCACTAACCAGGGAAGCGATCGCCACGGGACAAATGCAAGTTTCCTTAAATGTACTTAAAGACACTAAATTAGTTGATGCAATTCACTACAAAAATACGAATGTACAAGCACACTTAGTGATCCCAATTAGCTACCGCCATCAACTTTTGGGTGTATTGTCGCTACAGTGGAAACAACCTTGCACTTTGCGAGAAGATGAATTGGTGCTAATTAATTTATCAGCACAACTAGTGGCGATCGCTCTGACTAGTAGTCACTCTCATTAGGGTATTGTGTAGTTGTCATTAGTCATTTGTCCTTTATCCTTGGCAAATGACGAATGACTAATGACCAATGACTTATTGACCAATGACTAACGAAATTCAGTCCATTTTTAACCGCATTGCTCCAGTTTATGACCAGTTAAACGATTGGTTGAGTCTGGGACAGCATCGGATCTGGAAGGAAATGGCAGTAAAATGGAGTGCAGCTAAACCAGGAGATGCTGCATTAGATTTGTGTTGCGGTAGTGGTGATTTAGCTTTACGTTTGGCACGGCGTATCGGAGCTACAGGACAGGTGTATGGAGTGGATTTTTCCCAAAACCTGCTAGAAAAGGCTAAAGAACGCTCACATTGGCAGTACCCTCAACCTGCTATCAGCTGGGTAGAAGCTGATGTACTCAATTTACCCTTTGACGACAACCAATTTGATGCCGCAACAATGGGCTATGGTTTAAGAAATGTTAAAGATATTCCTCGCAGTCTCCAAGAGTTATACCGTGTTTTGAAGCCGGGAGCTAAAGCCGCAATTTTAGACTTTCATCGACCGAGTAATCCTCAGCTACGTGCCTTTCAACAGTGGTATCTGGACGGTTTGGTGGTACCAGTTGCCAATTATTTAGGCTTAAAAGAAGAATATGCTTACATCAGTCCCAGCTTAGATCGCTTTCCCATCGGTAAAGAGCAAATAGAGTTAGCTCATCAAGTTGGTTTTGCAGTTGCCACACACTACCCCATTGCGAACGGTATGATGGGAGTGCTAGTGCTTAGTAAGTTAGGAGTTATTATTTAAAAGTTATGAATTATGAGTAGTGATAAATTCTCATTTAAAATTTATCATTCCTAACTCCTAACTCTTGTACAGACGCGATTAATCGTGTCTCTCTTAACTCCTAACTCTAAGCTCTAACCTCCTAACTTTTTTAATTCTTCCCTTGGACTGGTCTCATCTTTGGCTTTATGTGTCTCCCCCGGTACTGGGTGGAATTATTGGCTATTTCACAAATGATATAGCCATCAAAATGTTGTTCCGTCCTTACCGAGCAATTTATATCGCTGGACGAAGAGTACCCTTTACCCCTGGATTGATCCCCCGTAATCAAGAACGTCTGGCTAAGAATATTTCTAATACAATCATGGGGTCACTATTGACACCACAAGAATTGCAAAATTTGGCGCGGCGTTTGTTGCAAACAGAACGCGTGCAATCAGCAATTCTCTGGTTGTTGCGGTTGGCAATTGAACAAATAAAAACAGATAAAAACGAGAAAAGTGCCAAAATTGTAGCGGGAATTTTACGGGATTTACTAGGAGAATCTTTGCCACGATTGCTTAAGGTTTTAGCGCGGCGTGAAGATTTTTTGGAAGTGCAGATCAATCAAATTTTTGACCAGATATTGCTGGAATTTCAACTGAGTGAAGAACAAGCTACGCGGCTTGCTGATTGGTTGTTGCAAGTGGTTTTACCGCCGGATATTCTCCGCCAAACAATAGTTGATTTTTTGACCGATCGCACGATTCAAATTATCGATGAAGGCTTCCGCGAAAAGACTAGTGGAACTTATTGGGTAGTAGCAAATTTGTTTGGCTTACGTAATACTCTTACACGCCTACGAACTTTTTGTTTGGATGAAAAAGAGGCTGCTAATACCCGCTTGCAGGAATTGACTCAAGATTTGCAGATGCGCGATCGCATTCGGAAATTACTGCAAAATTTATCATTACAAAACTTGCCAATGGGTACGGTTCGCCAACTACGAAAAACCACCCGCGAAAGTGTCCGCCATTACCTGCAAAATAGTGGTAGTGATTTTTTACAAGGATTAACTGATTCTGTTGATTGGCAAAATATTGCTGTAGTGCTGCTGAATCGTCTTAGTACTTCACCAGTTGTCAGTACTTCTTTAGAAGTCATGAGTCAAGAGTTGGCTCTAATTTTAGAGAAGTATTTGGAAAAAGATTTAGAAGCAATTGTGGCACAGGCAATTCCAATTTTGTCAATAGATGAAGTGATAGTTGACCGGGTAAAATCAACTTCATCGGCTGATTTAGAAGCTGCAATTGAGGGAATTGTCAAAAATGAATTGCAGGCGATTGTGACTTTAGGTGGTGTTTTAGGTTTTGTTATCGGGTTATTCCAGACAGCATTTTTAATATTAAGTCAATATTAATTTTTTGTGTTTACCTGTAAAATTTGATCAAATTATAGTTGCAATATCGTCAAACTATGAAATGAGGGGAATTGAGCGATGTCTACGACGGGCTACGCCTACGCCTTTTGAGAAGATATGTGAGTAAAAAGCGATCGCTAACTCAAAATCTGTGCTAAATTCAGCACAAATCCAGGTAATACATCCTCTCCTGATAAGCTAGTAGGCGATTGTAAAACCTCCACATCCTGTCCTGGGCGGTAAATTTCCACCTGTTGGTTTTGCGGATCAATCAGCCATCCTAAACGCACACCGTTGTCAATGTACTCCTGCATTTTTTGTTGCACAGTCTTTAAGCTGTCTGAAGCAGAGCGTAATTCTACCGCAAAATCTGGAGCGATGGGTAGAAATTTGTCGGGGTCTGGATTCAGGGCTTCTAATTGCTCTCGGCTGACCCAAGATGCATCTGGAGAGCGATTTGCACCATTGGGGAGTTTGAAACCCGTTGAAGAGTCAAAAGCCAAACCTGTACCATCAGCGTCAGCCCAATTACCTAAGCGCTGTGTCAGTTTACTATTGCGATTTCCGGTTCCCCATCCAGTTGGTGGCATGATAATCAATTCTCCCTCTGCCGTGCGCTCAAGTCGCAAATCTCGATTATTTTGACACAGTTGGAAGAACTGCTCATCTGTTAGTTCAATGGTAGGGCTGAGGTTCAGAATCAGGGCAGTCATAGTTGCCTCTCAATCTTGCTAAGTAGGACGACGTAAATAATTAAAAGTTTGTAGTGAGGGCTTTAGCCTTACTTTGAGGACTGAAGCCCTCACTACAAACTAATTTGAATATTTTTTACATTAGTTAATATAGTTTGAATTATTCTCACCGACTTACTTAACTGTAGCGTAGCACTTGCTCAACCTAGTATGTTAACCATCTATGGAAATGAGCTTCTAGCTCAGTATAGAAATTGGAGTAAGTGCCATAAAAGAGTAAAATTAAGTTTTATCAATCACTGCAAGGTGTGCAGATAGTTCATCTTCTTCAAAAGCATCTGAATATAATCTTTTATTAAATATCTGAATTAAATCTTGTACTGAAATTTCCTTAATACGAATACCATCAACATCATATAATTCTCTAGTATTTTCTTGGGTAATTATCCATACTTGACGATTTTTACCTTGAATTTGGATCGTTTTTTTCCTGCCTCCACCATCTGTCAGTCTGACATCAATTGTCATCTGAGAATTTTTTAATTTATTTACATAATTTTCAATCTGCTCTTTTTTGTGTTCATCAAAGTTTTTTCTAAGCGTGCAATCATACATTACTGCAAGGCTTCCAATTATAAAGAAACCATCTGCTCTACCAGCTTGATTTTTTTGTCATACTGATACAAGTTATGGATACCGAGAAGTCTAAGAACCATAAATACATAGTCCTCAAACTCTGCTGAGTCTGAAAGCTTCATGCAATTACCTAAGCATGAACTAATTTTTTCTTTGATATCTTTAACATTGAAAGTATCAGTATTAGGAATATCTCTGATATTCAAAGATGCCGTTGGTTTAAGTAAACTTGGAAAAAATAAACGAATTTTCTTAACCGCTTTTATAACCCTTCCATCTTTATAATTTATATTTTGTAATGTAAATTCTACCTGATCTCCTTTAGAGAGATTTTCAAGTGTAATTTCCTCTAAATCTTGCTTAAAAAAGAGCAAATCTTTATCTTGGTTTTTTAGTGGTTTGTCAGGTCTAATAAAACCTCTACCTTCTTGTTGATTCAGCCAGTTAATAACTCCTGTTAATCTGGCATTTTCATTCAAAACACGTACTTCGTCAGCAATTTTTTCTATAGTACCATCTTTTCTATTCCATTCTTTGACACAGAATTCTACTAAGTTGCCTCTTTCTAAATCTTCAATAGTGATGCCAATTAGTTTATCTGCAAAAAAAAGTATATTACCTTCATGACCTGCTATTGGTGTATCAGGAGCAATAAATCCACAAGGTACTTTTCCTTGTTTGATACTGATACCCCTGATTGTTCCTGTAATTTTCATACCTCTTGGCTGACAAGTGTTATAGAGTTTCAAATATAGGATTCCCTAGAAACTGAATGGTATAACACTGCTTGAAAGTTGTAGCAGTTATGCTTAATTTTCGGTTATCGAACTTTATGTCACTTTAAAGACTTAAGTTGCTACCTAAAGGCTCAATATATGCTTCTAGAGTATCTTTAACTTTAGAAGGCTGACGAATTGGAGCGATCGCAGAATAATCCGGTTTTACTGTCCAGTCGTAATGGCGAAGCAGTGTCGAAAGCACAATTTTCATTTCCATCTGGGCAAATTCCATGCCTAAACAACTGTGCGAACCATGACCAAAACCCACTAGTGCTAAGGGATGTTTTTTATCTTCTTCACGAGGTGGTGCAAAGCGATCGGGGTCGAAGCGATCGGGATCGGTGTACAGTTCTGGTAAACGGTGAGTCAACATCGGCGAAATAGTCACAAACCAACCAGCAGGGATGCGATAGCCTGCATACTCAATATCCTTGAGGACGCCACGATTATAGGCATACACTGGCGGATAGAGCCTTTCTGCTTCTTTTAGCACATTGGTTAACTGTGGAAGTTGTTTGAGATGGGACATGCTAAGGGGATTATTTCCCACAACTGCTAACTGTTCTTGGTGCAGTCGCTCTCGCCATTCTGGGTGATTACCTAATTCAAAGATTACCCAAGTTAGCAAGGAGGCTGTTGTTTCATGTCCAGCAAACAGCAGTAGCAATGCCTCGTTGATTACCTGTGCTTCGCTCAATTTATTGCCGTCTTCATCAACAGCCGCTAGCAGCAATCCCAAAACATCTTTTGATTCTTCTAAGTTACCCTGATCGATACGCTCTGCGATCACTTCACGCAAGAAAGCCACTAACTTACCCCTAGCATTTTGACCGCGACCATATAAAGTGAATGGCAGATTCCATTTGAATATCGCCATACTGCTATCTATCAGTTGAGTAAACCACTGACTGGTTTGCTCAACTTCGCTCTTGTTTTGACTTCCCAAAAAGAGGCGAGTAGCAACCATCAGAGTCAGCTGGCGGAAACTAGAATTTAAAGAAATCGTTCCCCGCTCTCCCCAATCTTTGAGGAAGTCATGCACAATATTTTGAATGGTGTCGAAGTATGTAGCGATCGCTTTTCCGTGAAATGCTGGATACATTAAGCGGCGAGTTAACCGATGTTCTTCTCCATCTTGTAATAAAATATTGTTGCCAAATGTTGATTCTAGGAAATACCACCCTATCCGCGACGACATATTTTCTGCTTGTTCCACCAGCACCAGTCGATTAGCATCAGGGCCAATTAAATAAGCACGTTTACGTCCCATGACGCTCGTCTTAAAAACTGAACCATGCTGCTGGAATCGTCGCCATATATACAGTTCTAAATCCCGAAATATTTCTAAAGTCTCCCCCAAGATGGGCAAGCCATAGCTACCAGGCATTTCCTCGGCGGATTTTAGCTGCCGCATATTTGAGTACCTCCAGCAGTAATTAGCTACAGTTTAATTGTAAAGCGCAGTTAGACTTTGCAAATCTAAATTACCAATTGCGGTAGAGTTTTTCTGCATAGAACATAATCTCTTCATTTGGCAATCTAATTTTTGGTTTTTGTCGAAGATACAAACTTTCGACAGTACTTGTATCCTGTTCAATAACTGTAGCTGCTGCTTGTAAAACTGAGTTTTTAAACATAAATTTCATCAAAGGATTGATGACTTTGGCATACATTAAAATAAACGTCTTGGTAATTTTTTCTGTTTCCGGGTAGAGAATATGAATTTGAGCAATATCACCAATAGGCGTTTTAGCAAAAAAAGCTGTAGTTGAAGGAAAAGCGTATTCAAGTGTGTTGGCAAGCTTTCTAGGGAAGATTCCCAAAATAGGATTTTTGAGAATTTCTCCTAACGTGTTGTTGGCTCTTGTCAGTTCTTGTTTGACTGTGGAATAGTATCCTTTTTCTTCAAAATGACTTACATTACAAGATGTAATTCTAAATAGTTCTTTATGAGTACCATTCTGGTGGTTATAGTCATAGTTAACCATCAGGTTACTCAAAAAATTACCTTGAATACTTTTGTCCCCAGCTACTCCGATGAACTCGTATTCATCTCCAATTTTCTGATGCAAATCTGGGATGGGCAATCTTGGCTCAAATCCGGCATAAGTCCAGATACAATCATTGCTAATAATTAGCTCTAATGGTTTGCTAATTGGCTGAGTGTCTTTTTTATCTCCTTGGTTTAGTCTGCCTTGTCCATCAAATTCTAGTGCATGAAAAGGGCAAGTAATAGTATCTCTTTCTTGACAAACCCAGCCTTGTGATAAGGGTGCTTGCATGTGCGGACAGATGTTATCAAGGGCAAACACTGCGCCTTTTTGGTTTTGCCAAATAACATAATCCTGTCCATTTAATGTGATTTTATTGGGTTTATTCACTCCCAATATAGATTTGTGTGCAATTAACCAAGGCGCACCAGGTAAAATCGGTTCCATTTTTCTTCCAAAATTTTGATAATTTTTTGAAAAGTCGCTAGATGTGTTAGCAAAAGGTAACGCAATCTTGAAACTTAAAAGTTGTAAGCTAATCGGCATTTAAATTGCATAAAAGCAGAGCTAGAGCCGCTTACTACGAGCGAATCATTCTGGAAAAATGAATGACGATTAGCTTAGACAAGCTGGTGTCGCCTGTTCTACATCACTCTTTTGAATGTAAATTGGGATAACTAAAGTCTTGTCTGCAATAGACGAACTAATACTACCGGGCAAATGCTTGGCTAACTTCGGCTACTGTATAGACAAATTATACAGTTAACTAAATTTTTAGTTAGTAGATATTAATTTAATAAATTTCATCTTCTATGTCAACTACTAACCAAGTTTTTAGTTAATATATTTTCGTTATGATGATGGAGCAATGTGGGTCGTTCAACGCAGTCAAAATTTTCATCTAAAAAGCCGCGTCAGGTGCGCGATGCAGAAGCAACGAAAAAGCAGATTCTCAATGCAGCGGAAGCAGAGTTTGCCAGAAATGGACTTCAAGGGGCGCGGACAGAGGCGATCGCTAGAGGTGCAGGTGTCACCACAGCGATGATTTACTACTACTTTCAGAGCAAGGAAGGACTGTATCAAGCGGTTCTGCAACGTCCGGTGGTGGAAATGCACGAAGGGTTAGGGCAGCTAAATCTGGATCAGTTCCCACCAGAGGAGGCTTTGAAACTACTAGTCAAAGAAGCGATCGCCTATGAAGCTGCTCACCCGCACAGAGGGATGCTTTGGTTCCAAGAAGCAAACCAAAATCAGGGAAAGTATTTCAAAGAGGCGAATTGGCAAGAAAATTTTAGCTATCTGATCAAGATTTTAGAGCGGGGTATGGCGGAAGGTTGTTTCCGTCAACTCGATCCATTTCTCACTACCCTGCATATTATTGGGGTTTGTAATCTATACTTCAATGCTTACGAAAACATCAAGCATACTAGACCCGATTTGCAACTACTGAGTCCAGAAATGATTGAGCAGCAAACTCAAGCAGCAGTTAATTTTATTGTGGCTGGTGTGCAACGTATTGGGGATTAAAAATTGAATATTAGGGAAAAACAATTTTAAGAAAAGGCGGTTTCGAGGTTCGTATCTACCTTAACGATCATATTCCTGCTTATGTCCATGTTTTAAAGGGGGCAAAAAGGCAAAAATTAACTTCGTAGGTTGGATAATACCCACCTTATTTTTTGATGGAGCAATAACTATCAACTTTTAAGTAAAATCCCTTGTTGCCAGTATTTTATATACAAGGCTACCATTAGTATAGTATTTATCATTTGGCATTTAATATGTTTAGTATAAAATTCATTATAGCCTTTTTAATAGATTTTATATTTTATACTTTTGGTATATATATCATTGGTTATATTTTGGATCGAATAATTAAAAAGTTGTTTAAGATTAACTTTAGCAAGTATTTTAATGAGTCTGATAAACTGAAAATAGTTTTGATTATCAGCCTAATGTTTATAACTATTAAAATATATTATTTTTATAATAAAAGCAAAGTTATAATCGATAACAACGTGGTTACAATGAACGCTCAAGCATCAAATAATAGTCTAAAAGAACTGATGGTAGGTTCTCATAAATTGAGAGTATATAGTGTGATGTATCGAGTTTGGGATGAAAAAATTTGTATTAATAAACTTAATGGAAATATTGTGGATTTATTAGTAAAAGATAAAAAAAATAATGGTTTTATTTGTGTTTCTGATAACTTTGAATATATAGGTAAAGAAGATACAGTAGGCATAAATTTTCAAGTACATGATTCAGCCCAATGTCAAAATATTGTTGCTATGTATTGGTCGAATTATCCTCGTAACCATTACTCTTGGTATCCCAATCCACCAGTAAAAGAACGTAAGCAATTCAAAATAGAAAATAATACTTGTAGTGTTGAATATCCTAATTAACAGCATAATTGCTATTAGATATACAATTATAGCATTTTCCGACCTGGTGAAGTATATTTTCAAAGCTACTAACCTTGGTAAACAAGATTTGGGTGTACCTCAGTTGCTTAGGAAACGCTATATATCTAACCTGTGATCTATGTAAAACTTTGTTTGATCGCACCTCAAAAAAACCTCTTAACAAGATTATCAACAGGTATGCGTAGACGTGGCCCGTTGTAGACATCGCACCTATAATCGCCTCAACTGGGTGCTTGCATCATCCCGCTACAAGCTCTCTTATTTCTATTCTGTCAGATTATCAAGTTTAGCCAGTATTCTTAAGCCTTCTTCTGGGTTGCCAGTTGCAGCCATTGTTTTAAATCTGGTATTGGCATCAAATTCTGCTAGAGCTATGGTAGAAAGTTCTTCAATCAGCTTATTTACACTTATGCCTTTGGCTTGAGCAAGTTCTTTTAATGTGTTGTGCTTGTCGTCTGGTAAATGAATAGTTAAAGTAGCCATTTGTGTTTAACTCCTAATAATTTATTCAGGTTTTAAAATTGATAAGTTAGGAAATAACAATTCAGCATTTTGAAAATCTTTAATTACGAATTCCGCCCAGTGCTACTAGCCTTCAACTTAGGATAAGCAATGCGTTTGTGATGAAATTGCTGCCAAACATCCACAAATATCTGGGCAATTTGTGACATTTCTTCTCTTGTTAGTCCTGAATCTACGAGTTGATTTTCTTGCCATTTGGCACGCAGAATATTGTTAAGCATTGCTAAAGCTTGTTCGCTAGAAACATCTTTGAGCGATCGCTTCTCTCCCACAGATTTAGCCGGGACTTGCAGCGATCGCAGCGCTGCTTCGCAAGAATCTGCTAACATGACAATTCCGGTTTCCCGTGATTGGGGAATTGGGCCGTCGTAGCGAAAATCCACGTCGTCTACAGTTAAACTTGGATCTGACTGAGCCATTTGCTGGGCTTGGTGATGAAAATAAGCAATCAGCATCGTTCCCTGATGTTCTGGAATAAAAGCTTGAATTGCCGTAGGTAAAAGGTGTTTACGCGCCATTACCAACCCTTCAGTTACGTGCTTTTTAATAATTTCTGCACTTTTCCAAGGGTCTTTAATCTCTGTATCGTGTTTATTCGGCCCCCCCATTTGATTTTCAATAAAGCCAAGAGGGTCGTGCATTTTGCCAATATCGTGATATAGTGTTCCAGCCCTGACTAGTTCAACATTGCATCCTAATTCTTTGGCAGCAGCTTCAGCAAGGGTAGCCACAAGTAAGGTATGTTGAAAAGTTCCCGGAGTTTCAGTAGCGAGTCGTTTTAATAAAGGGCGATTAGGGTTCGCCAATTCTGCTAGGCGGATTGGGGTAACTAAATCAAAAACTTTTTCTAGATAAGGACTCAAGCCCAAGGCGATAACACTCCAGCCTAAGCCGGATAAAGCAAATAATCCCGCTTCTTGGAAGACAATATACCAGGTTGAACCAAATACTTGACCAATTAAGATTTTAACAATCAGGTAAATGCCACCCTGAGTTAAGGCGATCGCAACGCCTAATAATGCCAACTCTTCACGCGATCGCAATCGTTGGGCAATATAACTACCTAATATTCCTCCCCCAACACCAGCCAAAAGCGCAGCCTTGCTCATATCCAAGCTAATGCCTAATATCGGCCACAGCAGGCCGACAACTGTCAACCCCAAAGTCGGGCCGTAAAAGCTTCCCAACAATAAACCAAGGGCGCTCCAGGTGGTATAAGGCAATCCGATTACGATTACTCCTGGCACACTCAGAGTTAGCAATAACACCAATAGGCGATCGCGTTGTCGCAATTCGTAATCAATATGGCGTTCTACCCAGACAAAAATGCCAATAGCGATCGCAATAACGCCTCCTAACTTCACCAACTCCTGCCACTTTACCTCCCGGCGAATCAGGTGATAATGCTCCAGCACCTCAAAGTTCCATGCAGTAATCTGCGCCCCTTTTTTGACAATCACCTCACCATGCCGTACCTTCACCATCACACGTGGCACATCAGCCGCAGCCTTTTGAGCGTTTTGTCTGGTTTGCTCTTCATCTTTTTGCAGATTCGGCTTGAGTACAGCTAACAACAGATTCTTTGCCAATGTTTCAGCGGATTCTGGTACAAAGGTCTGTAATTGTAAACTCACCGCATCTTGCAAGATATTTTTTGGCAGTCCCTGTGGAATGCCTTGGGTGAGAATCCTCTCTATACTTTGATGGATTCCTATTTGTGTTTTTTCCCATTCCACATCTGATAAATCCAAAAGTAGAGATTCTTCATATACTGCTTCGGCGCTAAGAGTCTCTAACTTTAAAAGTTTGGCAGTGGCTTGGGTGTATCTTTGACGTGTTTGGGAAATTTTGGCAATTAGTAAGGACAAGCTTTTCTCAGAAGTTGTGAGGCGGTAAGATTCTAGTTCTGCTTCTGCTTGAGTAAAATCAGTGTTTTGAGAAAAATCTACTGCCTGTGTCTTTTCTAGACTCTGGGTATCAGATTTAGATGTGATGTGCGGCTGGCGTTTCTGATTGGGTGCAGCTATGGATGATGGACGGGATGAAGCGGTGGTTTGTCCGATTCCCTTCTGCTGTTGATTTTTACTATTTTCTACAGCCGATAGCAGTGCTTGCCATTGCAACTCAGAACAAGAACGGAGATAACGTTGGGTAGAGATGGATAAAACTACAGGATCAAAAAAAGGAAAAGCTCCAGCAACAGCGCGAATTTCGGTGCCATCAGCTAGAAGTTGTTGCAAATTTTCGTTGATTTTTTCGTTGATTCGCGCATCAAGCATCAATATCTGTAAGGAGCTTGTACTGACGGCTTTGCGCTCGGCTTCGGTTTTTTTCTGATCTTCGATGCTAGCTGTATAAGGCGCTGTAATCGTTTGGGGCGCGGGATGTCCCACTTGGAGTTGAGTCTGATTGTATAATTTATGCCCAATCACGCCTGTGAGGGACACTACAGCGATCGCCAAAATCACGGAGTAACGCTGTTTATATGCCCAATCTAAAGCGACTGCATAAATGCTACTCTTAATTTTGACAGATTTTGCCTTTGACCTTAGCGCTCTTTCTTGTTTTCGGCGTTCGCTTTTCTCATTAGTTTTTGATAAAAACAGGAATACATTCTTGAGCATAGTCCTTATAAGTTCCCTTCTATGGGTTTTACTTTTGGGACTTCTCATTAACTTTCCCTTACGGCGCAGTGTTTTGTACTGTCGCCTCCAGTGAGTCAATTGCTGGTTCAAGAACTGCAAAAATTTATGCATTTTCATTATCTCTACCTGCAATTGCCGACTTTGATAGCTCAAAAAAAGACAATCATCAGGAAAGTTTGATCTGCGGCGGCTGCAACTCGGTGGTGGAACTTTTTTATTGCTGATTTGCCACAATAGCTAGCTACAGAATCAGTCCAAGGGTTTACTGAAAAATTCTAGTATCTGAGACTAATACACTGTGGCAGAAGTTTGCCTACCTTTAACTCTTTATCTGGTTAATTTAAGATTAACGCGACCGAATAACGCGAGGAGCTGCGTAAACTGAAAGCAAAGCCACCTCACATCCCTCCTCTGTTAACTCTTTTGGGTTTAAGGTAAGATTATACACTCCTGACCACACCCCCACAAATGCATCGGTCAATTCTAACATTTGAGAAAAGCTAGTTAGTCCCCATGCTGGAGAATTCCTCTGTAAGAGCAAAACTTGCCAATTTACGGGAATTCCGCCTGTCCCGTTATATGCTCCCGACAAAGCACCACTAATTGCACCTGTAGCCTGTGAGCTTAGAAGCGTAGCATCTTGCACTTTCGCCTGCAAAACTGTCAGACGAAAATCTTCTAAGGTACTCAAGAAGCAGTAAAATGCCATAGCAATAGTGTTACTGAGTTTTTCTTCCTTAGCAAACTCTGCTTGCATCGTTGATAATCCAGCCCCTTGCTCTAATAAATTCTGGACTCTTAATAATTTTTTTGGTATTGATGTCGGTGTTTCTCCGATAAAAGAAATTGTTTGTGGGATAAGAGTTAGAGGTTCAAGTTTTTCAGTTAGGGCAAGAGTGATCGCATATCCTACTGCTAGTGTTCCATCCCTGATTACTGGATCATCCTCCCAGATTTTCAGCACACGCAGCAAGTTTTGTCGGAGCTTAATCGGATTTTCGTGAAAAAAGAGTGCTACTGGTAATGTGGCAATAATTATTTTTATCGAGATGTCATCAGTTGCTACTAAATGAGGAGATTCTTCTTGTTGACGCTCTATCCAATCATCTAAATCTAATCTACCCAACGCAATCAAACTTTGGATACCCAGAACTGCCATTCTGCCTAAATCTAGGTAACTTTCAAACTCTACTTTACCACCAGAAGCTAAACTTCCCCCCAAGAATGCTCCGAGTAAAGTTCCTTTAAACCGACTTATAGGAGAGTAACGCATAAATTATGTAGTTAAAAGTCAGGAATGAAGAGTTAATGAAATATTACTAATTCCCAACTTTACTACCAACTACCAATTCTTAACTTCTAACTCTTAACTCTTAAATGCTCTATCAAAGCTTGTAAGCCCAATAAGTAACTTTGAACGCCAAAACCACTTATTTGCCCGATCGCAACTGGGGCAATGTACGAATGATGGCGAAATTCTTCCCGGCGGTAAATATTACTCAGGTGTACTTCCACTGTGGGCAAATTAACAGCAGCGATCGCATCTCGCAAGGCCACACTTGTGTGGGTGTAAGCTCCTGCATTAATCAGAATTCCCTGATGTTGCCCTAACGCACCATGAATAGTATCTACCAAAATTCCTTCATGATTTGACTGCAAAGGAAAAACTTTCGCCTGTAATTTGAATGCTTCTTCTTCTAACAGGCGGTTAATTTCAGCTAGTGTCAACGAACCATAAATTCCTGGTTCTCGCTGTCCTAACAAATTTAAGTTTGGCCCATGCAGTGCCAGAATACTTAAGGATTGCAACGTCGAGTTTACCACTGTGGGGTTAGTGGCGACGGCGCGAGCGATCGTTCACAGGAATCGGAATCAGTTCCGGTTCCGGTTCAGCCTCTGGCCCTAATAGGCTTTCGATTAGCCTACGAGCTAATTCCTTAAGCTTTTCCAGCACCTTTTCTATATAGTCCATGAACTGACCGCTCCTGAGATACTACCTCAATTTTTGATAAACAGGTACGCAGAAAATGACATACTTTCGCACCTCTGGCTTCCAATCGGGCTGATACACAATCCCGCATTTGGGACATAAGCCACTTCTAAAATTTAGTGTTGTGTTTTCCCTTACTTTTTAGAGTATCACACTTGAACCTACTGAACTGTATCCTATCAAGGATGGATATCAAGGGTCAAGAGTTAAAAATCGGACTTTAGATAGACTATTGAGTAGGAATTTTAGATTTTAGATTTTGGATTAAGAGAATTTTGAGATTCATGCATCGTCCATTATTATGGGCGAAATAAATCTAAAAGACGCTCCTTCTCCCAAGGGGAGACGCTTACGCGAACGTCGCTAACGCTACGCTATCGTAAATCTAAAATCCAAAATTGTTTGACTTGCCACTAACCTTCTGTGCCCTTTTTCTTTGCAGCAGTCGTTGATGATTTAGCAGTTGACTTAGATTTGGAAGTCGTTGATTTACTCGTTTTGCGAGTCGATTTCCCGGTCGATGTCTTAGCTGCCAACAAGTTCAGCGCCGCCGCCAGGGTTACATTTTCTACCGTTTGACCTTCTGGGATACTTACATTAGTTTTGCCATACTTGATATAAGGGCCATAAGGGCCATCGTAGATGTTAATTGTTTCCCCGTCCTCTGGATGCGTACCCAATTCGCGTAAGGCTGCTTTGGACTTGCTGTTGGTGGAACTGCGTCCCTTTTTCGGTTCGGATAACAATTCTAAGGCACGTTCTAAGCTAATTGTCAACACATTGTCAGCAGATTTCAGAGAGCGGTAGTCTTTCCCCTCCTTACCTTGATCATGAACGACATAAGGGCCAAAGCGTCCCAAACTTGCTTGGATTTTGCCGCCAGTAGCTGGATGAACCCCTAACGTCCGGGGTAGTGCCAACAGACCAACAGCCATTTCCAGGGTAACGGTTTCTGGGGTGACACCTTTGAGTAGGGAGGCTTGTTTCGGTTTGGGGTTTTCGTCAGTTTTGTCACCCAATTGGACATAAGGCCCGTAAGCACCAATTTTTACATAAATTGGTTCGCCAGTTTCGGGATGGCGACCTACTTGATCAGGTCCTGTGATTTTTTGCCGCAGCAATACTTCTACCTGTTTGGGGTCGAGGTCAGCTGGTGTCAGGTCTTTGGGAATTGAAGCGGTGATAACTCCTTCCCCATTTTCGACTTCAATATAAGGGCCATATTTACCAATGCGGACTTTGGCATCTAAATTTTCCAGTTCTACAGTCCTAGCTTTGGTAGCATCAATTTGACTTTCCTGCTCTTTTACCAGCGTTTCCAGTCCTTTGTCTCCCAGATAGAATTTCTGCAAGTAGGGCAGCCATTTCGCTTCACCTGTGGCAATATCATCGAGGGTTTGCTCCATCTTCGAGGTAAAACTAGGATCAACAATGTCTGGGAAATGTTTTTCCAGCAAGTCGGTGACGGCGAAAGCGGTGAAGGTGGGAATGAGAGCGTTAGTCACCAAATGGGCATAACCCTTATCGATGATTGTGCCAATGATGCTGGCGTATGTACTGGGACGACCAATACCTTCGCTTTCTAAGGTTTTTACTAAAGTTGCTTCGGTGTATCTAGCTGGCGGTTGAGTTTCGTGCCCAACGGCTTCTAAATCTGTACAATTCGGATGATCTCCCACTTTCAGATTCGGCAAAATTACTTCCTGGTCTTCCAGTGCTGCTTCCGGGTCGTCTGAACCTTCAACATAGGCACGTAAGTATCCTGGAAAGTCAATCCGTTTGCCAGAAGAACGAAATCCAGCGTCTTCGACTTGCAATTGCACCATAATTTGAGTTTGGCGGGAATCAGCCATTTGACAGGCGACAGTCCGCTTCCAAATCAAATCGTAAAGGGCAAGTTCTCGACCGCCCAAACCAGTTTCTTGGGGGGTGCGGAAGCTGCTACCGGCTGGACGAATTGCTTCGTGCGCCTCTTGTGCGCCTTTGGATTTGGTGGTGTATTGCCGGGGTTGAGGACTGAGGTATTGTTGACCATAAAGCTTTTCTACACAACTTCGAGCAGCTGCGATCGCTTGATCTGACAAATGCACCGAATCTGTCCGCATATAGGTAATATACCCTTGCTCGTACAAATTCTGGGCAACCCGCATTGTGTCACGAGCCGAGAGGCGTAGTTTCCGGTTAGATTCTTGTTGCAACGTCGAGGTGGTGAACGGTGGCGACGGTTTACGAGTTACTGGGCGTTCCTCAATGTCGTTAACATTCCAGGTTTTACCAGTTAGGCGTTCCTTGAGCGCTACCGCTTGTTCTTCGTTGAGCAACAAGACATTGCGACCTGCGGTAATTTCTCCGGTCGCAGCGTCAAAATCATTACCATTAGCGATTCTGGTTCCTCCCAGTGTTACCAACTGGGCACCAAAGGGGGTTTTTTCCTTTGACAAACTAGCTTTCAAATCCCAGTACGTACCCTCATGGAAAGCGCGACGTTGACGTTCCCTAGTGACTAAAAGCCGCACAGCTACAGATTGTACCCGCCCAGCAGATAATCCCCAGGCGATTTTTTTCCATAGCAGGGGAGAAAGAGTATAGCCGACAAGCCGATCTAAAATCCGCCGGGTTTCTTGAGCACGAACCAACTGCTCATCAATATTGCGGCAGTCTTTCAGAGCTTTTTTGATTGCCTCTTGGGTAATTTCGTGAAACACCATCCGCTTAGTCGGAACTTTCGGCTTTAGCAATTGGTATAAATGCCAACTAATGCTTTCGCCTTCCCGGTCTTCGTCCGTTGCCAGAATCAGTTCATCTACATCCTTGAGGGCATCTTTGAGCTGGGTAACAATTTTCTTTTTGTCTTTTGGGACAACATATACCGGTTCAAAGTCGGCGTCCACATTTACCCCTAGCTGCGCCCATGTTTCCCCCTTGACGGCAGCGGGAATTTCACTAGCCGACTGGGGTAGGTCACGCACATGACCCATAGATGCCTCCACCCGATAGCCTGCTGGCAGGTAGTTGCGAATGGTACGAGCTTTGGTTGGAGATTCGACGATGACGAGGGTTGACATGGAAATTTCAATAAAAAGAAGAGCTACTAAGCTAAACAGTCAAATTGAGGTAACTTTTGCAAATTGTCAAGATAAATGGTCACGCTTAGGGCGGTGATTTAATCCTCACATAAACTGCCTGCTTGGGAGAAAATCCGCTGAACTTAATGCCCAGTCTGTCCCAGAGGATAAATGAGGGTACGCTGGGTCTGAATTTCCAGCTATTTCAATCTTTAACTTATCTAACGCATAATTGGCGACTACAGTTTTCAAAATATTCTTTAATTGGGGAATTGGGCATGGGGCATGGGGAATGGAGAGTGGGGACTGGGAGATGAGAAAGCAGGGGGAGCAAGGGAAGAATAATTATTGAATTGACCTATACCTAATTCCCAATTTCCAATTCCCAATTCCCCATTGTCATAGAGCTTGTGCCAAAATTAAATCAAACTTGAGAGCAAAAGCGAAATGGGATTTGTACCCATGTCAGGAAAGCAAAACCATGAAACCAATTCGTCAGGGTGATGTTATCTTACTACCTGTGCAGCAGGTTGAAGGACAAAAAATACCTCATTTAACTTTGGCAGAAGGCGAAGTTACGGGGCATAAACATCGTATCACTGAGGGCAAGGCAGAATTATCTGAAAAAGATAGCACACTTTATTTACGTGTTTTTTCAGAGTCGGCATTGCTAGCTCATGAGGAGCATAAAGCTATTTCTATTCCCCAAGGTGACTGGATGGTGAAAATTCAGCGAGAATACGAGCCTGAAGGTTGGCGTTATGTCGCTGATTGAAAAGTTAACGCCTGAGCAAGAGGCTTTGATTCCAGTTTATCGGGACAAGTGGAGAGCGATCACCCTTTCAACTGAGAAGATAAATAGGAAAAAAGCTGCAAAATCGGTAAATAAAGCCTATGCTTTAAATGATTTAGCTAAACCTGAGATTATATTTATTGATAGTCCTCGTACTGTTATATCCTCTAGCGGCTTTAGTGTATGGATAGAACCAAGAGGAGAACTAGATAGCTACCTTTCAAGTCAGTTTCGCAATCAGCTTGAAAAATCTATTTGGAACTTAATTTCAGCAAACCTTTTTCAGACTATTAATATTGACCAGGAAATATTAATAGATTTGTATGATTCTATAAAATATTTAACTTTAGACAAAAGATTTAAAATAGATGGATATAATACTTTTGAACCAAAATACTGGTTAGCTTATAGCTGTTTATTTGATTTTTGTATTTCTGTTTTAAATTGCGCTTATCCAGCAAGACATTTGCAAGCTGTGCAGGATGTAGCTGAATATTGTGGCTTAATTTTTTGTTCAGAAAGTCTAGTAGTTATCTGTGAGCGTCCGACTAAAATTTCCTTTGACAATCAAAATCGCCTCCACGCGGAAGGCGAACCCGCCATCG
This sequence comes from Nostoc sp., assembly GCF_036917555.1. GTDB lineage: Bacteria > Cyanobacteriota > Cyanobacteriia > Cyanobacteriales > Nostocaceae > Nostoc. The sequence goes on from NZ_JBALDD010000023.1 coordinate 31,944, forward strand.
AATTTACCGATGGATATAGGCTCTACTCCTACCACGGTGTAACCTTGCCTGAAAAATACGGCAAAATCCACCCGCAGCAATGGCAATCTCAATGGCTTTTAACAGAAGAAAGCGCCGAACTACGCCGAGTGTTAATTCAGGGTGTTGGTTACGCCCAAATTTGCCAAGAATTACAAGCTATTGAACTAGATAATTGGCAAGAATATACACTATTAAAAATTGATAACAATGTGGATATCGAGCCGATTTATTTATTAAAAATGACTTGCCACAGCACAAGCTTTATTCATGCCTTGCGAGTTCCACCAAGTATGAACTCAGCGCGTGAAGCGATTCGCTGGGTTAATTGGGGAGTAGATCCAGAAGAATTTAGTGTGCAAACTTAATTGCTTAAGAGACTTTCCCCATTTATAACGGGTTAATCACTACCCAATTTCTTGATAAAATCTCCATGTTCAGCAGACTGCAAACCTGCTTGTAAAACTTTCAACACACCCTGCATATTACCTGCTAATAACTCCGTCGCCGCTAACCACAACCCTGGAAATACCCGACTTCGCAAAATGCCTTCATTGTCAGGTACTAATTCTAGATATTCACCCTGTTCAAGAAAAAACCAAGTCAATTTTTGGTCTAAAACTTGCCAAACAATATATTCTTTGACACCGTTGCGACGATAAGCCTGTTTTTTGCCATGAAGGTCAATAGCCGCACTACTAGCAGCAATTTCCACAACTAACTCTGGCGCACCTTCAATATAATCATCTTCACTCAGCTGCGTTTGACCACCTGCTTCCGGTTCAATCAACAGAACAGCATCGGGTTGAGGTTCGTTATCTAAGTCTAAGCGGACGGTAGGTTCAACTCCCAACGCTACACCAAGAGTTGCAGCTTCGTAAGTAACTAACCAACCAATAATCCAACCATGCGGTTGACCGTGACTTCGGAAACGCAAAGCAGCAGGCATAATATAGACAATCCCTTCGGTTAATTCAGCTTTTTTCAGGTTGGGGGTGGCATTATAGCGACGCTCAAATTCATAGCGGGTAAGTTTGTCGCCATTTTCCAAAGGAGGAATTGTCCAAAGCTGGGAGGGTGTCTTCACCATAATTGTTGTGAAAATAAGCTTGTGTACATCCTAGCGAATTAGGTAAAAACGCAATTGACTAGGGAATGAGAGATTAATCAACAAATTTACTTGAACATTAAGATTTTTTTACAAAATCACCAGCAATATTGTTTAAATTGATAGCTGCATCCCAAGCATTAAATAGGTTTCAGCTATATCGCCTCACCTAAAACCCGCAACAAACCTTATTTTTTTTCAGCTAGCAGGTTTGAGAAAATCAGAAACGATTTAATAATCAAGTACTTGTAAGTAGATGGGCTGAATTACAAAGATAATATCTCTCTCCAAACCCTCCCCTTCCTTATCAACGGCACGCTGGGCGATGCCTACGGCGGTAAACTACGCACGAAGGGGTTGGTGGTAAGCTCTATCTTATATTTTTTACGCCCACTTACTTAGTTATTTGAGTTTAAAAGGGAGACACAAACATGAAATTGGCTTACTGGATGTATGCTGGACCAGCCCACATCGGCACTCTGCGAATCGCCAGTTCTTTTAAAAATGTTCATGCGATCATGCACGCCCCCATTGGCGATGACTACTTTAATGTCATGCGCTCCATGTTATCGCGGGAGAGGAATTTTACTCCGGTGACAACCAGTGTCGTCGATCGCAACGTTTTAGCACGCGGCTCCCAAGAGAAGGTGGTAGATAACATCGTCCGCAAGGATGCCGAAGAACACCCAGATTTGATTGTGTTAACTCCCACCTGCACCTCCAGCATTTTGCAAGAGGATTTGCACAACTTTGTCGAACGGGCGCAGTTGGAAGCGAAAGGAGACGTAATGCTGGCGGATGTGAACCACTACCGCTACAACGAACTGCAAGCCGCCGATCGCACTTTGGATCAAATTGTCCAATATTACATCGAAAAAGCCCGGAAGCGAGGCGAATTGGCACAGGGCAAAACAGCAAAGCCCTCGGTTAACATTATCGGTACTACCACTCTCGGTTTCCACAATAATCACGACTGTACCGAACTGAAACGGCTGATGGCTGACTTGGGAATTGAGGTAAATACCTTAATTCCCGAAGGTGCTTCGGTGAACGACTTGAAAAAGATGTCCCAAGCTTGGTTTAACCTGGTTCCTTACCGTGAACTCGGTTTGACCACAGCTCGTTACCTGGAAGAACAATTTGGCACACCTTATATAGACATTACTCCAATGGGTGTAGTGGAAACTGCCCGTTGTATTCGCAAGATTCAGCAGGTAATTAACGCTCAAGGTGCAGAAGTTGACTACGAAGACTTCATTAATGAGCAAACCTTGCATGTCTCTCAGGCTGCTTGGTTCTCCCGTTCCATTGACTGTCAAAACTTGACTGGCAAAAAAGCTGTGGTTTTTGGTGACAACACCCACGCCGCCGCCATCACCAAGATTCTGGCGCGAGAAATGGGGATTCATGTTGTTTGGGCTGGAACCTACTGTAAATATGATGCAGACTGGTTCCGCGAACAGGTTAGCGAGTATTGCGATGAAGTGCTAATCTCCGAAGATCATGGTGCAATTGGGGATGCGATCGCTCGTGTCGAACCCTCTGCTATTTTCGGTACGCAAATGGAACGCCACGTTGGTAAGCGCTTGGATATTCCTTGCGGCGTAATTGCAGCACCCATCCACGTCCAAAACTTCCCCATTGGTTATAAACCATTTATGGGTTACGAAGGCACGAATCAGATTACAGATTTGATCTACAATTCCTTCACTTTGGGAATGGAAGATCACCTATTAGAAATCTTTGGTGGTCATGATACTAAAGAAGTTATTACTAGGGGAATTTCAGCTGATTCTGATTTGAATTGGACAAAAGATGGTCAAGCAGAATTGAATAAGATTCCGGGATTTGTTCGTGGAAAAGTGAAGCGTAATACTGAGAAATTTGCGCGCGATCGCGGTTTCAAAGAAATCAACGCTGAGGTTTTATACGCTGCTAAGGAAGCAGTCGGGGCTTAATGAGAATTTAGTTATCAGCTATAAAACTGATAGCTAGAACTCCATAGAAGAGTGTTTATTTTAAAAAACACTCTTCTGCTTATTATGAAATAAATTTTCCTGTACAAACTAATTTATTAAAAATGATGTATTTATGAGCAGTAATCAATTACCTAGCAGTCCTAACGAAAATAGACTATATACCAGATTAATTACAACTCTAAAAATAGTTCAGTTTATCGGTTATTTCATTGTAATGTTTTTGTCATTTGTCCTATTTCCAATGTTTAATTCGGCTTTCTATTTTGGTTTTGGTGGATTTAATATAATAGTTTTTGTCTATTTAATTTATGTAGGGGGTATCTGCATTATTATAAATATATTTACAGCAGTATTGATAGCAATCATCGACCTTTTAAGCCGCATAGAACGGAATACAAGGTCTGAATAATAACTGCTATTTAGCAATGATTTGATGTAACAGAATATAGATATAGTCCAGCATCAAGAAACTTAATTGCGATCGCGGTTTCAAAAAAATCAATACTGAGGTGTTGTACGCCGCCAAGGAAGCTGTCGGGGCATAGGTTAACGAGTTAGCTTATTATTGTTTTAAAGTGAGGAATCAAAAATACTCCTCACTGTTTATAAAGCATTATTTCAATTACAAATAATTTTACATATATTTAATAGACAGAATATGTATAATAAAAGCTGATACTTTATCTGTATATTTATGAAGTTTATTCAAGTTGGTGATCGGCTTATTAACTTAAGTGCCATAGCCACTATTGAGCTTTTTGAAGATAAGATTATTATGCTATTAGCAAATTCTACTCAAGAGCGTCTTGAATTTTCTGGGCAAATAGCCCAAGATATCAAAGATTACTTTAATAATCAAAAATTAGTGGATATAGTACCACCACCACCAAGATCACCTCTAGAAGCAGTATAAAACTTGGTATTATCGCTAAATTATCTATATTCATACAGCAACAAGACTTTTCATAGTGTTAATTGTCTCTTTTCGCAATCTTTAATAGTATTTAATGTAGTTTGATAGCCTTCCATATCACCTTGCTCCAAGAAAAAGTTTGCAGCCTTCTGCAAATCATCTATTGCACCTCTCTGATCGCCTAACATATAACGACCAATAGCACGATAGGAGTAGGCTGGAGCAAAATTAGGAGCAAATTTTAATGATTGATTAAAAAGCTCAATTGCTCTTTTATCATCTTTATTCATAACAGAGATCAGTCCTAGACCATAGTAAGCGTAAAAATTGCTAGGATCTAATACAACTACTTGATTATAATCTTCCATTGCTCTGGAATAATCTTCTAAAATGGCATAAGCAAAGGCTCTATATCTATAAGCATCTACTAATTTAGGATAATTGATAATCACTTGAGTGAAGTCTTGAATTGCTATTTTATGGTATCCTGCTCTTAAATAAGAAAGTCCCCGGTTATAACGAGTAAACCCATCGTTTGGATTAAAACCTAATACCCGATTGCAATCTTCAACTGCTGCTTTGTAATTTTCCACTTGAAGATAAACAAATCCCCGGTGAAAATAAGCTACAACATGATTAGGATTGATTTTTATTGCTTGGTTAAAATCTTGAATAGCCCGGTCATAGTCTTTTAATTCAGTACGGACAAGACCTCGCTTAAAGTAAGCAATAGCATTATTGGGATCAAAACTAATTGCTTGGTTAAGGGCTTCAAGCGCTTCCTCAGTATTGCCTCGCTCTAAACTACTGTCTCCCTAGCCAGCCAAAAACATACTCAAAAAATTTTTCACTTTCTTTTACTCTCCCGTAGCTAATCTTATTCTGAAGGTTAAGTAATCAGTTATATCTCAATAAATTTCAGATAAGCTCAAAAAACATACGTATGTGGGCGATTAATCGCATTTCAATTTTATGTTTTAGAATTATTGGATAGCCTCGGAGATTATACGGTTTAAGGTTTATTAATATATAATATATTCATGGAATTTTAGAGTAATTATACTCATAAAGATTCAATAAGTAATTTTAGTTACTTTTTTTACATTGCGGAAAGAGCGATCGCACCTCTAACCAGTCAAGCTATTATGTTCTGTAAAGCCTACAGCATTAGGAAATTTCCCACCATGTCCAAGCAGACAAACTTGACTGATGCTCGTAACAACCTAGCCGAACTCTGCAATCAAGTAGTTGCAGATAGAGAAGTGGTAATTATCACTCGACAAGAAGGCGAAAACGTCGCCCTAATTGCTGTTGATGAACTAGATAGTTTACTAGAAACATCTCATTTACTTCGTTCACCTAAAAATGCAGTCCGTCTGTTAACTGCTTTGGAAAGAGCAAAAGCTAGAACTTTAAAATCTCAAAGTATTAATGAATTACGTCAGGAGTTGGGTATTGACGAAGAAGAAGAAAGATGAAACCCAACCCCAAGAAAATAAAGTTCGAGATGCTGTATTTCATCCAGAATTTCGGGAAGACCTCGCTTATTGGGTAGAGATAAACCGCAAAACTGCGCTTCGCGCTTTTGACTTAATTGAATCAATTATGCGAGATCCTTTTACAGGGATTGGGAAACCTGAACCATTGAAATACTTAGACTCAAATGCTTGGTCACGGCGACTTACCCAAGAACACCGGATTGTTTATCTAGTAAGTGATGACCGAATTGATTTTCTTCAAGCTCGATATCACTACTGAAATAGCTAACACCAGTAACGTGACTTTACAGTTAATTTTAGTTATTTTTATTACATTCTTTTAAAGAGTAATGCCTACGGTGGGCTGCGGCTACGCACCTCTATCTATTGCAAAAACTTAGTGTGATCACTTGTATTTTTCTCGCAATTGCAGCAAGTAATCATAACCGTCTACACCAATAAGTTTAATAATGTTAGTTCAGTTTTGTAACAAGACTGAAAAGCAAGAAGCTTTTCAGTCCGTGAGAATTTGTTGCACAGCTGCGGTAACTGGGGCTTAATTTAGTTTTTGTTTTTGGATTTGTTCCCATTCCCCTTGAATAGTTTGCAATGCCTTCAAGGTGCGATTTAAACGAGCTTTCTTTAACTCAGGAGTCTCTTTTTGGAATAAACTTGGAGAATTTATTACTTTATGTAGTTCAGATTGAGTAGAATGCAAGCGATCGCTCAAACAGCGTTCAAAGATTTCACTATTATCACTGCTCACATTTTTTATTAATTGGCTATATATATACTCTTTAGAACTGATTTGACTGTTGAGGGCAGTATTAACAATTTCCCCGATTAACTTGTGGTAGGATTCAGATAATAAATTAGATGCTGTGGCTGGCGTGGGTTCTGCTGCTAGATTATTTGTTTCAGAAGTAGAGGGATCGGATATTTCTTCTTTAGTTGGCGTTACGAAAGTTTCCTCAGAACTAGGGGATTCCTCTTTAGTTGGTGTTGGTAAAGTTTTCCGAGAATTTGTAGGTGAAGAATTTGCTTTAGAATTAGATAAGTAATAATCTGCTAAAGAGCCGCAGAGAAACTCTTCACGAAAGCGGTTTATTTTAGCACGTGACTGGATTTTGCGGTAACGACGTTTTTGGTACCATAAACCAGAAATTAGTAAGCCTGCGATCGCTCCTATACCAACTCCTGTCATACCAACCTTGGCATCTTCTAAAGCTTGATTTTGTTGCCCAGATTCGACAGTCGGATTGGAAGATGCACTTTGAGCAATAGCATAGTCACTCGCTGAACTTAGCTGCACACTAGTGGCGATCGCCGCAGCCGACAGTATAGATCTAAATACTAACTTTGATTTCCACATAATTTTACAGTTTAAAAATATGTTATCTATTACTAGAGACTAACCGCCTCCCCAAGGAGTGAATAGTTAATAATCAAACTAACTAGATCCCTCTTTTACGAAGGAAGTTCCACTCATATAGAAAATCAACTTTGTCAACAGTAGTTTACGGAAGATGTTCTTATTTTTTAACATTATTTGTGTGTCAAGGAATCTTGACAAAGCCATATATTAATATCATTTCTCAAAGTATCTGTATTAGATATTTCGTAAAATGGTGATGATTTATAGTCATCGCATAATCAAGCAGCATTGAGTTTGGTAGGTAATAGTCGAGGATGTGCGATCGCTGCTAGGCTCTCCCTCACAACTAAAAGCAAAGGGTTTATAAAGCAGATTGAACTTATTTGAAAAGTTGTTGTTTATTTTACCTCCAATCAGCTTTAGAAGTTACCGTACTACTTGAGTAAAAGTGTTACGTCAAGTTATCTGTACTAAGTGCGATCGCAAATAAAGATTAACACTCAAGGCGATCTCAAACCTTTGGAGCGAAGTTAAAGGGTTCTGTAGTGTGAGCGTTTTTGTCTTTATTCATTCAGAGAGGTCATATCTCACAGATGAGGCGTGGTACAGGTGAATGCTCAGTATAAAGCCTTTACTGAACTTAATGAATATATTACCTCATAGCGATGTTATGCAGCGATCGCATTCCTTAACACAGAAATTTACTGATAAATAAAAATTAAAAGCGAACAAATATCACAATACAAAATTATTACTTCGGGGATCTAATAGGCAGAATAACCCACTATCACTCTAACCGATGTGTCTCCGGCAACGAAGTAAAAAAAGCATCACAAAAGCATCGCAATCTCGCGTATTAAAAAAAAGTAGATGCATGTTACTGTTTTAATCTCATTGTCTTCCCTTCACGCCTTTCCCTATGCATCTGCACTATTTACACCCCCAACACCTTGAAGAATTAGTCAAGAGTAGTGGTATAGACTTACACTTAGTGCATCTCAATTTTAGGTCGCTCCAAGGTGTAACAGCTTATGAGTACCTGTTGATTTCTGAGCTACTCCCCCGCACCAATACTGGAATGGTGAAAAGTAGTTGGTTGCAGCGTTACGCTCACATCACAGAAGGTGGTTGGTGGTGTTCGGGACTAGACCCTCTGAATAATTGGCAAATGATGGAATGGGGATGCTTTAAGCCAAACCAACCCCGACAAAATCACAATGGCAAATCCATCAAGTACGAGCATCCTCCCAGCACACCAACGCGAGTGTTTTGTTTGCGGGTAACGTTGCAAGTATGGCAGCAAGTCGCTGGGTGTTACAATCTGATCATGCCTGATAATATCACCATTACTCCTGATGGTGAGGCTGGAGGCTTTTGGCAATGGGTGATGCAACAGAATATCCCCCTTATCATCTGCGAGGGTGTAAAGAAAGCAGCCACATTGTTGACGCAAGGATATGTAGCTATTGCCATTCCCGGAATTACCAGTGGTTATCGGGTTGTGAAAGATGAATTTGGTAAAGTTACCCGTCGTCAGCTAATTCCTGATTTAGCTGCGTTTGCGATTACAAAGCGCAGCTTTTACATTTGCTTTGATTTTGAAACTCAACCCAAGACAATTGCTGCTGTTAATAATGCTATTTCTCAACTTGGTTGTTTATTCAAACAAAAAAATTGCCCTGTAAAAGTCATCGAACTTCCAGGAATAGAAAAAGGGGTTGATGAGTTTATTGTTGCTAAGGGTGCAAGTAGTTTCGATAAAATTTATCGACAAAGTGTTGATTTAGAAATTTATCTTGCTCAAACTAAACCCCATACAGAGTTAAGCATTCCTGCTACACTTACCTTCAACCGTCCTTATATAGGTGAAATACCTTTCCCCACCTCTGGATTAGTAGGAGTAAAATCAGCGAAAGGAACGGGGAAAACTACGGCATTGCAAGGCGTTGTTCAACAAGCAAAAAGTAGAAACCAACCCGTTTTATTAATTACTCACAGAATCCTACTTGGACGATTTTTGTGTGAAAAAATTGGTATTCAATGGGGAACACATAAAGAAGATGGAGAAAAAAGGATTGATAAAACACTTACTCCTGCTCCTCCCATCCTGCGCTCTCTATTTCCTCAGCAATCCCTCGGTTTATGCGTTGACTCGATTTGGAAACTTAACCCGGAAAATTGGCGAGGGGCAATAGTAATTTTAGATGAAGTAGAACAATCTTTATGGCATCTGTTAAATAGTAATACTTGTAAGCACAAACGGGTAAAAATATTAAAGTTATTTCAGCAACTCATTGCGACAGTTTTAACAAGCGGGGGTTTAGTAATTGCCCAAGATGCTGATTTGTCAGATGTTTCACTGGAATATTTACAGGGATTGGCAGGAATTAAATTAACACCTTGGGTAGTTCTTAATCAGTGGAAGCCTCAACAAGGTTGGGACGTTACTTTTTATGATTCACCAAACCCAACACCCCTAATTCACCAACTAGAATTGGATTTACTTGCTGGACGTAAATGTTATGTTACTACCGATAGTCGCGCTGGGCGTTATAGTTGTGAAACAATTGAACGTTATCTGAAAGAGCGGCTACAAAAATTACGGCGACAATTTCCTAAAACTTTGGTAGTTAGTAGTCACACTACAAACACACCTGGTCATGCAGCGGTTGATTTTATTGCAGCGATTAATCAAAAAATATCTGAATATGATGGCGTTTTTGTTACCCCTAGTCTTGGTACGGGAATTAGTATTGATGTCCAACATTTCGACCGAGTTTATGGTATTTTCCAAGGGGTAATTCCAGACTCGGAAGCAAGACAAGCGCTAGCAAGAGTCAGGGATGATGTACCGCGTGTTGTCTGGTGTGCTAAACGAGGTATTGGTCTAATTGGTAGTGGAAGTACGAATTATCGCTTGTTATCTGATTGGTATCAAGAAAATCAAAAAGAAAACTTAGCTTTGCTGAGTCCCCTACATAAAATAGATGTGGATTTACCCTTAGTTTATGACCCAATTCATTTACGAACTTGGGCAAAGTTATCTGCAAGGGTAAATGCTTCTATTCGCCTCTACCGACAATCGATGCAAGATGGTTTGATTGCCGATGGGCATCAAATTCAGGTACGGAGTAATGCAGTTCACAATAATATTATTCGAGATTTGCGTTTGGCCTTTTTGGCAACTGATGCAGGTGATTTAGCTACCCGCAAAAGGTTAATTTTAGAAATTATTAAGGTTCAAAAAGATTGGGTACAAAGTCGTCAAAAAGCTAAAGAAATTAAACGCAAAATTAAAGAAATTAAGCAGCAAAATCAACTATCGTTAGCAACAGCTGTAGCTAATGCTAAAGATATCGATTATGTAGAATATGAGCAGATGTTAGTTAAGCATTCCCTAACGGATGGAGAACGTAACCAAATTAACAAATATGTTCTTAAACAAAGATATGATATAGAAATTACTCCTTGGCTGAAATTGCAAGATGAACAAGGATATTATGGTCAACTGTTAATTCACTATTATTTAACTCACGAAAGCGAGTATTTTCACGTTAAAGACGAGCAAGAATGGCATCAGCAATTGTCTTGGGGTGAAGGGAAAGTTTTTCTCCCAGATTTAAAAACTTATACGCTCAAAGTTGAAGCTATGAGAGCTTTAGGAATGCTTCAGTTTCTTGAAAAAAAACGCAAATTTAATGAGAACGATCAAGATTTGATATTGTTAAAAAATATTGTTTTCCAGCATAGTAAGCATATTAAAAGAGCGCTTGGTATTAATTTAATTGGAGAGAAAAAGCAGGTTTCGGCAATAAAAATACTCAGCCGACTATTAAATTTGTTGGGTTTGAAGCTAAAGCGAGTAAATGATGTTTATCAAATTGACCTAGAAACGCTATATGATGGCAGGGAAAAAATATTTGCTGTTTGGTATCAACGAGATGAGTTGATGTTGGCTCATGTTAAGAGTGTTGGTTACGAGTTTCCTGATTATTCTTCAGAGTGTAAATTTGAAATTACACAAACTAAGTCTGTAAAGGCAAACTATATGATGTCTATGGCTACTTCTCCGTTATCAAAGATATAGCAATATCAGGGGCAATAAACTGGTAAACTTGGCAGTAAATTTCGATATCGCAACTAACTGCCATAAATCCTCTTTTCATAACCTATCCATTCTTTCTCTCGTAACAGATATTTTTGAATTTTACCAGTGCTAGTTTTTGGGAGAGTAGTAAATTCAATCGTCGTAGGACATTTAAAAGCAGCAATTTGATGGCGGCAGAATTGGATTAATTTTTGTTCTGTAACTTGCGCGTTTTCTTTGAGGGTAACAAAAGCTTTTGGCACTTCACCACGCTTGGCATGAGGTACAGCAATAACTGCACACTCTAACACGGCTTCATGGCGATAAAGACATTGTTCAACTTCAATACTAGAGACATTTTCCCCATTTGTAATGATGATATCTTTGATGCGATCGCGCACCTCAATATAACCGTCAGGGTGCATTACTGCTAAATCACCGCTATGAAACCATCCTCCTCTAAATACCCTTTCGGTTGCTTCTGGGTCATTATAATAACCTTTCATCACCATATTTCCCCGCATCACCACTTCCCCCATTGTTTCACCGTCCGCCGGGACATCACTCATATTTTGATCTACAACTCGCAAACCATCTGCACCGATATAAGGTACGCCTTGGCGTGCCATAAGTTTTGCTTGTTTTTCAATATTTAAATTATTCCAATCTGATTGATATTCACAAACACTATATGGGCCATAAACTTCTGTTAAACCATAAACGTGAATAATTTTTGCGCCAATGTTAGTAAGTTTTTCAATCAATGTAGGTGAAGGTGGTGCGCCTGCTGTAGTAATAGTTAAAGGTTTTGCCAATAATTGCGGACAGTCTGGATGATTGAGGAGAGAACTTAAAACTACAGGTGCAGCATTTAAATGAGTTACTCCAAGTTGTTGAATTAACTTCCAAATATTAGCAGGGTTAAACTTACGCAAACAAATATGAGTACCACCGATAGCAGTTACCGCCCAAGTAAAACACCAACCATTGCAGTGAAACATAGGCAGAGTCCATAAATAAACTGAGTTAGGTGTTAGTGTTGTTTCAATTATTTCTCCTAAAGAGTTAATATATGCACCGCGATGAGAATACATTACACCTTTGGGTTTACCAGAAGTCCCACTCGTGTAATTAATAGAAATCGTATCCATTTCATCCGTAATTCCCCAAGATAAAGGAGTAGGGGTACCAGTTTGGAGAAATGCTTCATAATCCTCTCCATTTATAGGTTCAAATCCTTCAGTATCGCTGATATTGATTATATATTTAACAGTTTTTAGACTATTTTGAATAGGTCGAATTATATTTGCTAACTCTGTATCAATAAAAAGAAATTTAGCACCGCAATCATTTAAGATATAAGCAACTTCTTGGGGAGATAAACGAGTATTAATAGATACTAGAATACCACCTATTAAAGGCACAGCAAAATGGGCTTCCAGCATGGGTGGAGTATTAAAACAAAAAAAAGCGACGCGATCGCCTTTTTCAAGTCCAGCATGATGCAGTGCTGAGGCTAGACAATTTATCCGCTCTGCAAATTCCCTATAAGTAAAGCGTTTTTGATTATATATAATAGAAACTTTATGACTATAGACTTTAGCATTACGTTGAATAAAAGTTAGAGGTGTGAGAAAGCTGCGCTCAACTGCTTCAGGATTCATGGCTAATGCTAACAGTAATTATTTACTGCATGAGCATACCATACGCCCTCATCCCATCCATACCCACCCAATTATTACTTCCATCTTCATTAATGGGGGGTGTGGACGGAGCGTTAATTCCATACTGTGTCTGCATCCCACGATATTCCAATACCTTCTGGGCAAACTCGACATAGTGATGATTCGTTTCAAGCTTAACTCGTTTACAGCTTGTCCAAAAGTATCTGCTTGCAAATAAATTAAACCCGTTCGCAAGATTAAAAATAAATCCTTGCAACAGGCACAATAGTAGTTGGAATGATTTTTAAAACATATCGTTAAGAATCCTAATGCTTTAGGCTAGAGAATGTCAAAAGCTAAAAAATTATATGAATTCTGAAGATTTTTTCAACCAAGGATTAAAGCATAATTTGCAAGGAGACTATCAAGCCGCGATCGCAGCTTACACCCAAGCAATCAAGCTAAATCCTGACTATGCCGAAGCTTACCATAATCGAGGGCTGATTTTAAGTGGTCAACTCAAAGATTATCGCAGTGCGATCGCCAACTTCAATCGCGCCATCGAAATAAATCCCAATTTTGCCACAGCCTATTACAACTGCGCTAATGCTCGTTACTTTTTAGCCGATTATCAAGGTGCGATTGCAGATCATAACGTAGCATTACAATTAGATCCTAATCTGGCGCAATCTTACCACAGCCGCGGAAATGCCTACTTTGCTTTGGAAAACTACGACAAAGCGATCGCAGATTATATCCAAACAATAGAAATGAGTACCCAATTAGCTGATAATATCAATATTGATATTGCCAACGCTTATCATAATCGGGGTGTAACTCGTTTTGAACGTGGCGATCGTCAAGAAGCGCTCGCAGATTTTCAGCAAGCTTTACAATGGCATCCCCATTTTGCCGCAGCTTACAGCAATCGCGGCAATATTCACCAGATTTTAGGAAATTATCAGGAAGCGATCGCTGACCATAACCAGGCATTACAATTAGATCCTAACTTGGCGGAGGCTTATCATAATCGAGGTAATGCTCACTACGCTTTAGCAGATTATCAAAGTGCAATCGCAGATTACAACCACGCCCTAGAAATCAATCCCAGCTTTGCCGGAGCGTACTATAATCGGGGTCTGGTGCTTGCTCACCTCAAAAACTATCACGGAGCAATTGAAGACTTTAACCAAGCATTAAAGCTGAATCCTGATGATGTGCAAGCTTATTGTGAGCGAGGTCTGGTTCGTAGTACTCTTGAAGACTATCAGGGTGCGATCGCAGATTATGACCAAGCATTACAAGAAAATCCGACTCTAGCTTTAGTATACGGATTTCGGGCAAATGCTCGTCGGCGATTGGGAGACTATCAAGGTGCAATTGAAGATAGTAATCGCCTGTTACAACTCAATCCTAATTTAGCAGAAGGATATTGCGATCGCGCGGCGGCTCGTCGTTCTGTAGGAGATCATAAAGGAGCAATTAAAGATTACGATCGAGCATTGCAAATTAATGATAACTTAGCCGCAGCTTATTATGGTCGGAGTATTGCCCGTGAAGCTCTGCAAGATTTACAGGGAGCAATTGATGATAATACTCAAGCCATAGAGCTTGTTCCTGAATTTTCCCAAGCGTATTGCAATCGGGGAAATGCTCGTCGTCTTTTAGGAGATGAACAAGGAGCGATCGCAGATTATAATCAAGCATTAAAAATTAATCCTGATTTAATTGAAGCATATTACAACCGAGGTTCTACCTACTATGCTTTAGAAGCTTATGAAAGTGCGATCGCAGATTACACCCAAGCTTTGCAAATCAATCCCCAATCTGCTGCATTTTACAGCGATCGCGCTAATGCTCGCTATGCCTTAGAAGATTATCAAGGGGCAATAGAAGATTACAGTCGAGCGATCGCGATCGACCCCAGCTATGCTGAAGACTGGTACAATCGGGGTCGTAGCCGTTCTCTGTTGGGAGACTTACAAGGAGCGCTTGCAGACTTAAACCAAGCCTTACAGCATCAGCCTAATTGGGCTTCAGCTTATATCCTTCGGGCAGATGTCTACCGCAATCTAGGAGACTCTCAAGGAGCAATTGCCGATTTCCAGAAATCTGCAGACTTATATTACCAAGAAGGGAATATCCAGTATTATCAACAAATTGTTGAGCTAATTGAACAGCTTCAATAAAGATAGAATGTATCGGTAAAATCGATAAGGTGAAAGATCATCCTTGCTGTAGTGGATCAACGGCAGCGGGTTGGAGATGGCTTAAATCAAACTGAGCAATTTGTTCAACCAACTCACTGAGACGACCTACAATGTGTTTAAGAATTTGTTCACCTTTTTGAGCAGTGGCGATGGTTGCGTCGCCCCAAGCACCAGTTTCACAGATATCCTGGCTCAACCAGCCGAAGTTTGCTGGCCCGAACGGACTCAGAAGCGAATCTTTTGACTCTAGGACAAAGGGTTTCAGTTTTGCTTGCTTCATCTGATCCCGCCTGACCAAATCCGGTTCGAGATGCAGCATTAGTGATGTTTCGATAGCACCTGCGTGCAAACCAAGACTCATCTCATAGTCATTGAAAATACCTTTAGGAACACCAAGGGCAAACCAACTTGTTGCAACTGCCAGCATACTATAGCGGCGGCGTAGCGCTAGAATTGCTTCGCTAATGACGGATTGATTGCCGCCATGAGAGTTTAGAATTAAGAGCCGCCGGATACCAACTGCTGTGAGGTTTGCTGTGAGTTGTTTGAAAATTTCCAGAAGTATATCAGGAGAAAGCGCCAAAGAGCCTGGAAAATCCAGATGTTCCAGGCTTTGACCAATAGTCTGCGTTGGGAGAACTAGTACATTAGCTGAATCAGTGCCTTCGGTCAAGAAGCACTCGATTATTCCGTTGACGATACGTGTATCAGTCCAAACTGGCAAATGTGGCCCGTGCTGTTCAATCGCACCTATCGGCAGGATAGCTATATTACTACTATCGAGATTTCCGAAATCAACCGTTGTGAGTTCATGCCAGTAGTACTTTGACATTGTTTAGGAGGGTATTTGAAATAGTACGGTAGAGTCTACTAAAGTTAAAACGGCTGTAAATGCAGTATGAACAGAAATTGTAGAATTGACTTCTATAGAAATACTAAAACTTTCTCGAAGACAATTGCATCAACCCACACATCTGAGTTGTAAATTAGTTCTCCCACTTGTTGATATCCTCGGCTTTTATAGAAAGACAACAGCTTTGGGTGTGTCTTCACTCCATCCAAGCGTACAGCAGAGTAACCGCGCTCAATGGTAAGCTTCTCAATAGCTTGCATACACCACGTTCCTAGTCCTTTGCCTTGCTTTGATGGAAGTATCGCTAGTTTATGTACGTATACTGCCGGAATATCTGATATCTGCCAAAGAATGTTTCCATACTTGATGTAGCTCAATGGAGCTGTTGTCATCATCTCAAGTGTGAAGGTACCAACTAGGTTCTCGCCGACTGTGACGGCGTAGACCTCTTGCTCCATAGCATCCTGGAGCATTTGCTCAAGCGGATAATTTGGTGGCATCCAGTGACTTAAACCGAAGCGGTCTTTCATATCAAGACCGCAAGCCACCAAGATTTGGTAAAGGGATGGAACCTCAGCTATGCTGACGTGTTGGAGACAGAGTTGTTTGCTATCGCTAACCATAAGCAGTTCCTCTAAAGACACATATTGCCTTACATCAAAGTGGCTGCCCAGGCGTTTGGCATAAGATTTCCACATGCTCCCTAGTAGTTTTTTCTACTTAAATCGCCAGTCACATGAGGGGGTTGATGGTTTTAGCTAATCTTTTAGCCATCAACAATATTAAATATATTAATCGGAATCTGCACTAAATGTTCCTAATTTATATAGAGAATTAGAACTTAGTCTACTGAGATTGAAATTTTACAGATGGATAATATTTGGGTTGGTGTTATTAACACATGCTTGCACTATTTTACCTGTGCCATGCCATCAGAAGTTGCGGAAGCCTTCCATGAAACGGCGGTCAATCCAATCTTTGTAACGCCACAAGAGTTTGTGGGGTGGTAAGGTAAAAGTGCTTCTGGTTGCAATCGCTCGTTTGTCTCCTGTACCAATTAAACTCAAATATTGTTTCTGTGGTCTATAAGGTTTGAGTGACTTACCTAATAAAATTCGCTGCAAATTCTCAAATAAAGGTTTGCCTTGCCTAACAGCAAATACCCCAGCTTTTGGACGGGGATGATTTACCATTGTGGCAATGTCACCAGATGCAAATATCTGCGGGTGCGTTTGAGATTGCAACGTGTCTTCTACCAAAATAAAACCTTGCTTATTAGTTACTAATCCAGCAGTTTTTAACCATTCGGGTGCTGAAGCTTGTGTTACCCAAAAAATTTTATTGCACTCTACTGTCAAACCAGATTCACATTTAATTTCAAATACTTCTTTATTTCCCCTCTCTGCTTGCGGAGAGAGGTTAGGGGTGAGGTTTTTAGGTGCAATTTTACACACAGTTTCCCCAATATGTAACTTAATATCTCGGTCAGTTAAAATTTGCTGAAGTTGATGCTGCACTGATTGATGATAATTGGGCATCAGTTCTTGTCCACGCTGGAATAAATGAATTTCTAGGTTTTGAATAGGTTGTTGAGTTTCATGCAAAATCCGATGTAAACGAGATTGCATCGATAGCGCTAATTCTACACCGCCAGCGCCTCCACCTACGATCGCAATCCTAATTGGTTCTTGAGGATTTCTATTTACAGCTTCAATTAGTTCATACCAATGCTCTAATAGCTGCGATACTGGTTTAGCTGCGATCGCATATTCTGCCGCACCTGATACAGACAGTATGGCCGGAGTGCTGCCAATATCAATAGACAGCATATCAAAATCTACCACAAGTCCGTTAGCACAAAGAACTTTGTTGTTTTTTAAGTCAAGGGCAACTACTGTGTCAATATACAATTGTACTTGAGCAAAGTTCGCCAAGGGTCGCAAGTCAATATGGCATTCATTGTGGCTGTAAAATCCGGCAATATGTCCTGGTAACATCCCAGAGTAGGCTGTCTCTGATGCTGTGGTAATCAGTGTCAAACGTACTCCTGTTAACGGTTTGATGCCGAACATTTTCATAACAATAGCATGGCTGTGACCGCCACCAATTAACACTATATTTTTAGCTATTGGTTGTATATTTTGCTGAACTTTAATAGTCATTTTTAGTTAATCAATGATTATAAATAAATCAAAATTATCATGACGAGAGTTAATTGTCAGTGAAGACTAAAGACTAGTGAGTATAACTGATTATTGGAAATGGCAAGAGTATGTATGCTTATATCTACTTACTCAAAAATATAATTTTCGATTTTGTTGGTTACATGAGGAGCTTTCAGTACTAACTATGTATTAAAAAATAGCAGACGCAAAAATTTTATTCCATAAAAAGTAGATATTGAAATTTATTTAAATTAATTATTAATGCTTTTAATGCCATGAAAAATATTTTATCAAAAACTTCCATCCAGCTATCAAAAATATTCCTGCAGATACCTATTTTCCAGGAACCAGTTAAACAAAATCAGCATCAGGTGCTAAAACGACGCTTCAGAATAGCAAGTGAACAGCTTGAAAATAATACTATAGAAACCAGTGTAGCTGTAATTAATGATTTAGAGCAAATTGCCTATAGTTATCCACAGTACCACTGGATAATCATAGATATTCTTACAACTTTTGTACGAAAAAATGCTCCTTATACATCCCAAGAGAAACTAACGAGCAACCTGTCAACAAAAATTCGTTTAGATATTCAAGCCGCGCTGACTGTTATCGCTAGAAGAGATGCAAACGAAGACCCAGTAAATGAGCAACTTGATTTGAGCTTCACAGATATGAAAGGAGCAAACTTGAAAGGGGCAAATCTACAACAGATAAATCTTTATCAAGCTAATCTAGCTGGGGCCAATCTCAGAGAAGCTAATCTAGCGGGGGCAATACTTAGTGCAGCTAACCTAGAAGGAGCTAATTTATATCTGGCAAACTTAGAAGGAGCAATCCTCAGTGCAGCTAACCTTTCTGAAGCTAACCTTTCTGGAGCTAACCTGCATCGTGCCAGTTTATATCTAGCTAGCTTAGATGGGGCAATTCTCTATGACACCATACTCGATGGCGCAAACCTCAGAGAAACCAAATTCTCTGAGTAATATCATATCCGCTTGATTGCTTTTTAAACGCTAAAAACTCCACCCCAGTAAAACCACGCTTTGTCTTCCCTACCCTTACTAAAGGGACGGGATTAAGGGGTAGAATGCAAGTCAATGAAAATTTTTTTCCCTACTCTCTAGTAGAGACACGATTAATCGCGTCTCTCCTCATTCCTTACTGCCAGCCTAATTCGTAATTCTAGTACCGCAAGCGTTTCTTTGTGTCGTGACGTAAAATTATATTCGATATCATTGCCTAGTTCAATGAGTGTTTTGACACCTATTATAATTTTCTGCTAAATGCTATACTATTTTTCCTCAACAGCTAAGTAATAATTCTAGGTTGTAAGGAAAATTTTTACCATGTCTTCTAAAAAGACAGACGCTCTTTTGAATTGGTTGATAACTTTAACAGTTATATTTGGCTGCTCGTTGACTGTAATTTTCTTTGTCTTGTCCAGTATTAAAGAATTGTCAATTCAAGAAAAAATTCAGTATAGAAACCAAGCTTTAACAACTACTGCAATAGTTTTTCTTGCATCGGCAGCAATGTTTAATACTTATTATGCAGCAAGGCGTGCCCAAGCGATGCAGAAGAGTGCGATCGCATCTGAGAAAAACTTAGAAATTGGCCTGCAAAATGCCAAACTCAATCAAGACAGATTAATTGCAGAGCGCTTTATGGGCGCAATTGCCCAGCTTGGCCATGAAAAGGTTGAAACCCGGACAGGCGCAATTTATGCTTTAGAAAGGGTTGCTCAGGATTTTCCTCAAGAACACTGGACAATTATGGAAATTCTCACTGCCTTTGTGCGCGAGAATGCACCCATCCAGCAGGTAAAAGGGGAGCAACAACAGCCGGAATATCAAGGAGCAATTTACTCAAGCAGGCGTAGAGGTGGGTCGCGTCCGACACCGCAGTTGGAGCAAAATCTCCATGAAGAATTCCCAAAAATATGCACCGATATTCAAGCAGCCCTGACTGTTATCGGTAGGCGTAATTTACTCGAAGACCCAAAAGATCAGAAACTTGATTTACGTAACACCGACATTAGACAAGCAGACCTGCTAAAAACTAACCTGCAACAAGCAGATCTGCGTGGGGCTGATTTGAGTGGGGCTGACCTGCGTGGGGCTGACTTGAGTGGAGCAGACCTTAGTGGCACTAAACTCATTAGGTCGATTCTTTATGAAACAAAATTACTAAAAGCTAGTTTATATGGAGCCAACCTTTGTTGGGCTAACCTGAATCGTACTAACCTCTCTGGAGCAAACCTGCGTTCAGCCAATCTCTCTGGTGCAAGTCTGCGTGCAGCTAATTTACAAGGGGCAAACCTTTATAAAGCTAACTTGCAACAAGCGACCTTAAAAGTCGCTAACCTCTCTGGAGCAAAGTTGTTTTTAGCTAACTTGCAAGGAGCAAAATTGGGTAAAGCCAACCTACAGCAAACAGGTTTGATTGGTGCTAATCTCTGTGGGGCTAACTTGAATGGAGCTAACCTTTCTGGGGCTAATTTGAATGCAGCCAAACTCCACCAAACAGAAGTCTATTTTGCCAACCTTTCGGAAGCTAGCTTAACGGAAGCTGACCTGTATCAGGCTAATTTGATTGGAGCAAACCTGTATAGGGCAACCTTTTATCAAGCTAACCTAACTCAGGCAAATCTCATGGGAGCTAACTTTTCAGAAGCTAATCTCAGTGATGTCAAACTGGAAGGGACTATTTTGACAGGAGCGAAAAACTTAGAGATGGAGCAGATTAGAGAGGCACTTGGCGATCGCACCACTCGCCTACCTGATTATATCGAAGCACCGACACATTGGCGGCAATCGGGTTAAGTTAAGTTATCACAGCATCATTAGTTATTTGGGCGTATTCTACCGTTTTCATTTAGTACTATAGTTTTGACAAAAAATCTCCGTAACAATTCTGGAGATGAGGAAGACTAAAGCTATGTCTGATAATAAGACAGACCCTCTGAGAAATTGGTTAATAGTTCTACCATTTATATTTATTCTTTGCTTATTTATTGTTTTTTTAGCTTTTGTGAATGTTGAAGGTTTATCAACAGAGCAAAGGTTAGATTATGGAATTAAATCTTTAACAACTACTGGAACAATTTTTGTTGGAATTGCTGTATTCATTAATGCGTTCTATGCAGCTAAACGTGCAGAAGCTATGGATAAAAGTGCTGAAGCTGCAAATGAGAGTGCTAAAGCTGCACTCCAAAATGCTAAAGCTGCACAAGACAAGCAAATCACAGAGCGCTTTGCTAAGGCAATTGAACAGCTTGGAAATGAAAAGATTGAAGTGCGATTAGGGGCAATTTATACTTTAGAACGAATCGCTAAAGATTCCAAAGATGATCACTGGACAATCATGGAAGTCCTCACAGCTTTTGTGCGAGAAAATGCGCCTTTGAAAAAAGACGACGAGCAGGAATCACCAAAAATTTGCACCGATATTCAAGCAGCCCTTACCGTTATCGGACGACGCAATTGTAAGAATGACCTGGAAAATCAGAGATTGAACTTAGATAATATCAATATTAAGAGAACACAACTCAAGGGAGCTAATCTGCAAGGGGCAGACTTCAGGGAAGCTAATCTTCAAGGGGCAGACCTCAGGGAAGCCAATCTGCAAGGGGCAGACCTCAGGAAAGCTAATCTGCAAGGGGCAGACCTCAGGAAAGCTAATCTTCAAGGGGCAGTCCTTTGGGAAGCTAATCTTCAAGGGGCAGACCTCAGGAAAGCTAATCTTCAAGGGGCATTCCTTTGGGAAGCCAATCTGCAAAAGGCAGTCCTTTTGGAAGCTAATCTGCAAGGGACAGAACTCACGGAAGCCAATCTGCAAGGGGCAAAGCTCTGGGGAGCTAATCTGCAAGGGGCAAAGCTCTGGGGAGCCAATTTGCAAGGGACAGACCTCTGGGGAGCCGAAAATCTAGAACAACAGCAGATTGAAGAGGCAAAAAGCGATCGCACAACCATCCTACCGGAAAATCTTCAACCACCCGAACGTTGGAAAGGTTAATCAGCTATTTCAGACTTGTGTATACGCCGTAGCCTCGCTTGTGAGGAGGGGTTGGGGGTGGGGTTCATCTGAATTCTGTTTAATTAAACAGACAAAAATAATCACTCAATCTGAAGAAGTTTTTTCCGAAATAACCGCTTTATCGTCTGTATAATCACTGAAATAGGCAAGAGTGTCAGGCTGATTTCGGGTAATTTGTGATGAAACTAGATTTAGTCAGGTTTTTTCAAGCTTGCAACCCCAGTAAAACTCTGGTCGTGAGCAAACCGGAGGATAGACAATATTATATTGATTTCTCTAAAGTGCGTGGTGCCAAGATTATTGAAGAACTTGGGCGAACTATCACCCGCCTTTCACCTGAGCAACCCACTTGTCAATTGTTTACCGGACATATCGGTTGTGGCAAATCCACTGAATTACTGCGGCTAAAGGCAGAGTTAGAGCAGCAGGGATTTCATGTGGTTTATTTCGAGTCTAGCCAAAGCCTGGATATGGCTGATATTGATGTTACAGATATTTTATTAGCAGTAGCTCGTGAGGTTAGTCAAAGTTTGGAAGCAATCAAAATTAACCTCAAGCCAGGATACTTTAAAAATCTGTTTACGGAAATTTCTGAGTTTTTGCAAACGCCGCTAGATATAGGCGTTGAGGCTGAATTATCTGTAGGTATTGCCAAGATTACCGCCAAAACTAAAGATAGTCCCAAACTTCGCGGTCAGTTACGGCAATATTTAGAACCGCGCACCAACGGCATTTTAGAATCAATTAACAAGGAATTGCTCAAGCCTGCTAGAGAAAAACTTAAGCAGCAGGATAAAAAAGGACTGGTGGTAATTATAGATAATCTTGACAGAGTGGATAATTCTCAAAAACCTTCCGGTCATTATCAGCCAGAATATCTCTTTGTAGAACGGGGCGAACAGTTAAACCAGCTAAATTGTCATGTTGTTTATACCATTCCGTTAGTGTTGATTTTTTCCAACGCTTTAGGAAGGTTAACAAATCGCTTTGGCGTAGACCCCAAGGTTTTGCCGATGGTTCCTGTGGAATTACAAGATGGTTCGCAATTCTCACAGGGAATTGTACTGCTGCAACAGATGGTTATGGCCAGGGCTTTTCCTGGTGTCAGTTGGGAACAAAGTCAGAATTTAATTACTGAGGTTTTTGATAGTCCTGATACTTTAGAGCGACTTTGCCAAGTTAGCGGTGGTCATTTGCGTAACTTGTTGATGTTATTGTTTCGCTGTCTTCAGCAAGAAGACCCACCTTTGTCGCGGGAGTGTGTGGATAGGGTGATTAAACAACGCCGCAATGAGCTAACTTTGGCAATTACCCCCGATGAATGGGAATTACTGCGTGAGGTGGCGCAAGACAAAAACTTAAGAGGTCATGAAAGATACGAACTTTTGCTCCGCAGTATGTTTGTATTTGAATACCGGAATGAGGATGGTTCGTGGTTTGATATTAATCCGATTTTGGCAGAAGCCAAGGAATTTAGGTTATAAATCGGCTGTAGAAGAAGCATAGAGTTGTACGCCCTTTACCTATCAGGTATTTTATGAAATGGTACAACGTTAGCGGTGTCAGCAATTACGGGAACCGTATCAACAAGTGCAGGAGCTATATCAGCAAGTACGGGAGCTATATCAGCAAGTGCGGGAGCTATATCAACAAGTGCGGGAGCCATATCAACAAATGCGGGAGCCATATCAACAAATGCGGGAGCCATATCAACAAATGCGGGAGCCATATCAGCAAGTACGGGAGCTATATCAACAAGTGCGGCAGCCATATCAGCAAATGCGGGAGCCATATCAACAAATGCGGGAGCTATATCAGCAAGTGCGGCAGCCATGTCAGTTGTCATTTTCATTACTACAGCTTTTTACAACAGCAGAAATCGTCCGTCGTCCTTCGTGCCTGCTGCCTGCTGCCTCACTTCGACTCCTTTGGACTCCCTTCGACTCCCTTCGACTTCGCTCAGGGCAAGTCGCTCAGTGACCACCTGCTTGGTTGTTGAGCGTAGTCGAAACACTGCCTCCTGCCTCAAAACCCGTAGCTTTGTACTTCATGCAAAAGAAAACTGCTTTATGTTATGACTAATCAGCAAGAACCGGAAAATTTAGCCTTTGACAATGAGAGTTCATTAAAAACTTTAGTCAGAGCAATTACCTTTTCTCAAGGGCAATTTTCGCTGATTATATTGCGCTGTAACTATACTGCTTTAGGTCAGCGGATGGCAGAACGGTTGCACCAAATCTCTCCTGTGGAAATATGCGAAATTACCTTACCTGCATCAGTCAAAACGCTTTACACAAATATACGCGAACAACTGGGAGATGAACAGCCACCTGCGTTGATGATTTTTGGTTTAGAGTCGGTTAAAGATATTGATACAGTTCTGACTTCAGCTAACCAAGTACGGGAGGAGTTTAGAAAGAACTTCCCGTTTCCGATATTGTTGTGGGTTAATGATTCAGTTCTGCAAAAATTTATTCGATTAGCAACTGATTTAGAAAATTGGGCAACTATTATTGAGTTTAAAAACCCTACTGATGAGTTAGTCAACTTCCTTCAACAAAAAAGTGATGAAATCTTTGTAGGTGATGTAACGCCCAATCCCCAAATGTGCCGAGAACTAGAAACCGCCCGTCAATATTTGCAAAATCGAGGAGAAGTATTAGAAGCAGCACTTCAAGCAAGTTTAGAGTTTTTGCTTGGTTTAAATGATTATCTACATGACCAGATAGATTCTGCTATAGCACATTATCAACAGAGCTTGGGGTTCTGGCGACAAAGTAATTATTTAGAGCGACAAGGTATATTACTCGTTAATATTGCTTCAGCTTATAACCGCCAATCTGAAAAAAAACAAACAGAAAATCAACGTTATTGGCAAGAGTCGAGAAATTACTTTCAGCAAGCTATTGATATTTTTGAACAAGCACAACGTTCAGATTTAGTTGCAAAACATATTACTAAACTAGGTGAAGTTCTGCGAGATTTGCAAGCATGGCCAGAGTTGCAAATCCTTGTTGAAAAATCTCTACCGCTACATCAAAATTATGGCACACCGTTGCAATTGGCTAAAGATTACAGTTTTTTGGCAGAATTAGCCTTAGAGCAGTCACGCTGGGATGAAGCTCATCAACTTGCGGGGCAAGCATTGCAAATATTAGCTGATATACCTAATTTACAACCAGATCAATTTGGGTTGTATCGGTTTATTTTAGCTAAATCTCAACAGGGTTTAGGTCAATATCAAGTAGCAATTAATAGTTTCAAATCTGCAAAGTTTGAAAGTAATCATCAGTACAACCCACAATTATATATATCTATATTAGAAAGGTTACGCTTACTCTACTTTGAACAAGGTGAATATCTAGATGCTTTTAATATTAAGCAAGAACAATTACAAATTGAACAGCAGTATGGCTTTCGCGCTTTTGTTGGTGCATCTTATCTCAACCCGCAGCGACAGGCAATTAGTTCCGCACAGTTGCAAGTAGAAAATCCTGAAACCATTGCTCAAGAAATTGCCGCTTCTGGTCGGGGACAAGATGTGAAGCGGTTGCGAGAAAGAATTGGCGGGACTGAGCATAAATTGACTGTAATTCATGGTCAGTCAGGAGTGGGGAAAAGTTCAATTTTGCAGGGTGGATTAATCCCGGCGCTGCAACAGCAAGCAATTGGTGAGCGAGATGCTTTACCTATTTTGTTACGAGTTTATACAGATTGGGTGGGAATGTTGGGGCAGAGTTTAGCTAAGGCTTTTGAGGAAGTCAGAGGTAATCAATTATTTGCTAATCTTGATTCTTCAGCAGCTATTTTAGAACAATTACGAAGAAATGCTGACCGGAATTTGTTGACGGTTTTAATGTTTGACCAGTTTGAGGAGTTTTTCTTTGTTTATCCAGACCAAGGACAAAGACGAGCATTTTATGATTTTTTACGAGTTTGTCTAGATATTCCTTTTGTTAAGGTAATTCTGTCTTTGCGGGAAGATTATTTACATTATTTGTTAGAATTAGACCGTCTATTTAATTTGACTGCAATTAATAATAATATTCTCGATAAAAATATTCGCTATTATTTGGGAAACTTTTCGCCAACAGATGCTAAAGCTGTTGTGCAGAGTTTAACAGAACGCTCTCACTTTTATTTAGAGCCTGCATTGATTGATGAATTAGTGCGGGATTTAGCAGACGAACTTGGCAAGATACGCCCCATTGAGTTACAAATCGTCGGAGCGCAACTCCAAACAGATAAAATTACAACTTTAGAACAATATCTTCAATCAGGAACAAAAGAAAAACTGGTTGAGCGATTTTTAGAAGAAGTTATTAAAGACTGTGGTTCTGAAAATGAACTCTGTGCCAGAGTAGTTTTATATTTACTAATAGACGAAAAAGGTACTCGTCCTATCAAAACTTTCGACAATTTAGTAGAAGATTTAAAAACAGCAGATATTGTCTCAGAAGAAAAAAAATTAAATATAGTCTTAAAGATTTTAGTTGATTCGGGGCTTGTGTTAAATATTCCAGAAGACTCTGCTGACCGATATCAACTGGTTCATGACTATTTAGTGTCTTTTATCCGGCAGTCCCAACAAGCAAGAGAATTAGAAAAACACAAAAAGGAGAAAGAAAAACGACAACACACTGAAGCAAAACTCAATCGTGTTCTCAAACGACAACGAAACTTAGCCATCGTTGGAGGCACTATGATGTCCATTCTGGCAGTTCTAGCAGTAGGATTGGGAGTGTGGGCAGAATCTGCAAGGCAAAAAACAGAATCTGAAAGGCAAAAAACAGAACAAGCTGAGACAATTGCTATTAGTAAAGCTTCGGAAGCACTTTTTGCCTCAAATCAAAGGTTTGAAGCACTTAAACAAGGCATCAGAGCAGGTAAAAAACTCCAACCTACAGCCTGGGGAAAAACCGATTTTGAAATTCGTACCCAAGTTATAACGGCATTACAGCAGCCAGTTTACTGGTTAGTAGAGCGCAATCGGTTGGAAGGGCATGAAGGTCTTATTTGGGGCATCAGTTTATCACCTGACGGTAAGATGATTGCCTCAGCTAGTTATGACAACACTGTAAAACTGTGGAAGCCTGACGGTACATTACTAAAAACCCTCAAAGGGCACAAAGATAAAGTCTTAAGCGTGAGTTTTTCACCTGATGGTAAAATGATTGCTTCAGGCGATTTCGATGGCACTGTGATACTTTGGAACCTCAACGGTATTCTATTAAAAAAGTTCAAAGCTCACGATACAAAAGATAGCAACGGAATTTATGGGCTAAGTTTTTCTCCCGATGGTAAGATTTTTGCTACAGCGAGTCGGGACAAGACTGTAAAACTTTGGCGGAGCGACGACGGTAGCTTCATAAGAAAACTCCAAGGATATAAAGATGGAGTCACAAGCGTGGCTTTCTCACCTGATAATCAGACTATTGCTACGGGTAGTCGAGACAAGACAGTGAAATTGTGGACACGCAGCGGTAAACTACTCAAAACTTTTAAGAATGCCCATGACGATTTTGTCTGGGCTGTAGCTTGGTCTCCGGATGGCAAGACAATTGCCACTGCTGGTCGGGATAACTTTGTGGAAGTTTGGAAGCCAGACGGCACACTGCTAAAACTTTTTAAGGGACATACAGACAGAGTTTTAGATGTCAGTTTTAGTCCAGATGGCAAGATAATTGCTTCTGCCAGTCAAGACAAAACAGTGAAGCTTTGGAAGCTTGACAAAAAGCCTGACGGAAAACTTGACGGTACTTTGCTGGCAACCCTTTCAGGACATACTAATGGGGTTTATGCTGTTCGTTTCTCACCTGACTGTAAAACTCTTGTTTCCGCAAGTGCTGATACTACTATAAAAATTTGGCAACTTGATGCTGGAAATTCCTCAGTCACTTGTGCTAACACTACAATTAAAGGTGGTCGGTTGGGAAGTGGCGTATTAAGTATCCTCAATTCTCATAGCAATAAGGTTAGTAAGGTGAGTTTCTCACCCGATGGCGAAATAATTGCCTCTGCCAGTTATGACAAGACGGTGAAACTTTGGAAACCTGACGGCACCTTAATCAAAACTCTTGAGGGACATAATAATGAGGTTAATAGCGTAACTTTCTCACACGATGGCAAAATAATTGCCTCTGCTAGTACAGATAAAACTGTGAAGCTCTGGAAGCGGGACGGTAGTTTTATTAAAACCCTTAGTGATTATAGCGACAAAATATTGGATGTGAGTTTCTCACCTAATGGTAAGTTCATTGCTGCGGGTGGCGTGGATAATACTGTGAAAATTTGGCAGCAAGATGGCAACGGCAATTTTGAAACCTTGCCTTACCGAACTCTCAAAGGTCATCGTGATTGGGTAAGAGGTGTAGCTTGGTCGCCGGATGGTAATTTAATTGCTTCAGCAAGTGATGACAACACAATAAAACTTTGGAAACGTAATGGCAAGGAGTTTAAAATCTACAAGACTCTGACGGGGGAGAATGGGCATAAAAGTTGGGTCTACAGCGTTAGCTTTTCACACGATGGCAAAATGATTGCCACGACCAGTAATGACAAAACGTTGATACTTTGGAAGCAGGACAGTCAGGGTGAGTTTCACTGGTACAAAAAGTTGAATGGGCATAACGATGAAGTCAAGAGTGTTAATTTCTCAGACAAGGATAAAATCATTGCTACAGCCAGTGATGATAAAACTGTGAAACTCTGGAAGCCAGATGGCACCTTGATCAGAACTCTTACTGGGCAGGGAAATGAGATATTAAGTGTGAGTTTTTCTCCCAATAGCGACATCCTTGCCTTGGGTAGTGCTGATAACACTGTGATTCTGTGGCATTTAAAGCAGCTAGATTATTTAGATAAGCTAGATAATCTATTGGCACGTGGCTGTGATTGGTTACATGATTATTTGCAGAATAACTCGAAAGTGAGTCAGAGCGATCGCCATCTCTGCGACGATATCAAGTAAAAGTCAAGGTATGTCTGGCGACAAATTGAGTCAGCGTCTACGCACCTTCTAAAATTATCTCAGGCGATCGCCATCTCTTCTCTAACCCCCTTCTCCTCTCATGGGATGATGAAGTAAAAAGGGCTGGGGATTGGGGATTGAGTAATGTAAATAAGCAGGGGGGCGGGGAGCAGGGAGCAGGAGCAGGGGAGAAAAACCACGCACAAGGGGTGGGGCTTTTACCAAGGGAGAAAAGGAGCATGGGTGCTTTCGCGCCACTTGCGGGCGAGGTTTGTACCTTTTTTCCTGCCCCCCTGCCCCTGCCTCTTATCAACAAGTGCCTAAAATTACAGCCAATCATTTTTAAAATATTCTCTAAGTAAGAGATAATAAATAGGACACCTGTTTTATGCTAATTATCCTATGAGGATATAAATACACAGATGTCTGTAACAAAGCGGCTGGAAATTAAACCTCTTGCAAAAATCCTTGAATCACCCCTCCCCAACCCTCCCCTTGTAAAGGGGAGGGGGCAAGATTTCAAGTTTCCCCCCAATATATCGGGGGGAAAAAGGGGGGTCTATTCGACTTATGCAAGAGGTCTATTTTAGATTTCATTTGGAAACTTCATCAGCAACTCAATCTTTCTCAGAAACAGTTTGCTGCTAAAGTAGGAGTTTACTTTAAAACAGTTAATCATTGGAAAAATGAGCATACAGTCCCTTCACCCATAGCACTAAAACTAATAGAAGAAATGTTACGGCAGATGGGTGAACCCGGCAAAAGGCTGCTAAACCAGTATTTTCCAGAAGCAGAGTAGAGTTATGGCTCATAAAGTCAGAACAGCTGAACCCAAAAAGATTTTTGCTGGCGGTAGAAACAAGGGCGCAATCATTCGGGAGCAACTGCTGCACTATAGTATTGCTTTGCTATCCGTTGCCTTAGCAGTGGGAATAACGCTGCCGCTCCGTCCATATTTCACCGCAGCACCTGCGGCACTATTTTTGGCTGCGGTGATGGTGAGTGCCTGGTACGGGGGTTTCGCACCAGGACTACTTGCAACTGTTTTGTCTACTTTGGTAATCAACTACTTGTTTCTTCATCCGCTCTCTCCGCTGAAGATTACAAATCTGGAGATTTTAGTGCGGCTAGTCGTGTTCATGATGACAGCGGGGTTAATCATCTGGCTCAACGAATCACGCCGCACAGCCCAAAGAAAAGCTGAAGCGAGCCTGAAGTCACTACGCGAAAGCGAGACACGGTTTGGTCGCTTAACCGAGTCTAATATTATTGGGGTAATTGTGGCCGATCTCAACGGCTTAATCATTGAAGCCAACGATGCCTTTCTACAAATGCTCAATTATACACGCGAGGATTTGCGTTCTGGTCGAATCCGCTGGGGCGAGATCGTTCCACTCGAATACATTGAGGTAAGTGAGCGATCGATTCAAGAACTGACAATTACTGGGAGTTGTAAGCCCTTTGAGCAGGAATACATCCGCAAAGACGGCTCTCTAGTTCCGGTTCTACTTGGTTTTGCTAAACAGGGAGATCGGACAATCATTGGTTTTGTTCTTGACTTAAGCGAACGCAAACAAGCCGAAGCAGAAGCCCAGCATCGCTCCCGCCAAGCAGAAGTTGCCCAGAGCATTTTGCAAATGCTCCTAGAACATGTCCCAGAGGGAATTACGATCGCTGGCGGTCCCCCTGATTTCCCAATCATTGCTAACAGCAAACTCGCGCAAGAGCTTTTGGGCAGAGCGAGTGAATCTCTCGTTGGCATATCTTCTGAGTCTTATGTTCAGCTCTACAATCTGTTTCTCGCTGATGGTGTAACGCCCCTCACCTTAGAGCAACTACCTTTATACCGTGCTACGCGCTATGGAGAAATAATCCGCGATCAAGAATACATCATTGAACGTCCAGATGGTACTACAATTACAGCGATCGCTAATGTCGTACCAATTCGAGATTCCCAAGGTCAGATTATTGGTGCAATAGATTGCTGGCGCGATATCACCAACCGTAAGCTCATAGAAGAAGCACTGCGGCAACGAGAAACAGAACTTCGTTTAATTACAGATACGCTGCCAGTTCTGATTTCCTTTGTAGATTCAGAACAACGCTACCGCTTCAACAACCGAGCTTATGAAGAGTGGTTTGGGTATCCGGCGGCAGATATCTATGGAAAGCATCTTTGGGAAGTTGTGGGTGAACCCGCTTATGAATTGCTTCGTCCTTATGTGGAACAAGTACTAGTAGGAGAGCAGGTAACATTTGAAGGTCAAATTCCCTATAAAGATGGTGGCACGCGTTACATTAATGCCATTTATGTTCCCCAGTTTAATAAACAGGGAACAGTTGAAGGGTATGTGGCATTGATCACTGACATTAGCGAACAGCAAGCTGCGCGACGCGAACGCAAGTTGGCAGAAGAAGCGCTTCGTGACAGTGAGGAGCGATACCGAATTTTAACGGAAGTGTCGCCACAAGCAATTTGGATGGGCGATCGCGATGGTGGTATTACCTATTGCAATCAATACTGGTTAGACTATACCGGACTGACAATGGAGCAGACCGCTGGCTATGGCTGGATTTATGTGATTCACCCCGATGACCGCGATCGCGTCTTAAAAACTTCGATGCAGGCTGTTGCTAACGCTACAGACTACGAAGTAGAAATTCGCTTCCGTCAAGTTTCTGATAGTAGCTATCGTTGGCATATTGTCCGGGGTTTACCATTTCGAGATCAAAGCGGACAGATTCTCAAGTGGGTGGGCATCGCTAGCGACATTCACGATCGCAAAGTTGCCGAAGCCGCCCTGCAACAACTCAATGAAATGCTAGAGCAACGAATTCAAGAGCGCACTGCCCAACTCGAAGCCGCGAATAAGGAACTCGAATCCTTCTCCTACTCAGTTTCTCACGACTTGCGGGCACCACTGCGCCACATCGCCGGATTTGTCGAATTGCTTCAGAAGCGCCATAGCTCAACAAGCTTAGATCAAACCAGTCAGCGTTATTTGAAAATAATTGCCGAAACTACCAAACAGGCAGGAATACTGATCGATGAATTGCTGACATTTTCTCGGATGGGGCGCACGGAAATGCGCTATATCAACCTGAATATGGAGGAATTGGTACAAGAAGTAAAACGCGACTCGATCGCACAAACCCTAGGACACACAATCCATTGGCACATCGAGCCACTGCCAGAAGCGCAGGGCGACCCCTCCATGCTGCGACTGGTGCTTCGCAACCTGATAGGCAATGCCGTAAAATATAGCCAGACTCGAAATCCAGCAGAAATTACTGTTGGAAGTACTGACAATGAAAACGAAGTTGTCTTTTTTGTACAAGATAACGGCATAGGCTTTAATATGCAATATGTTCACAAGCTATTCGGAGTATTTCAACGCCTGCATAGCGACCCACAATTTGAAGGAACAGGTGTTGGATTGGCAAACGTGCAACGCATTATTCATCGGCATAATGGTCAAGTTTGGGCAGAGGCTGTAGTTGACAGTGGCGCCACTTTTTATTTCTCACTGCCTAAGTTGTTGAGAAAGGAGAGTGAATGAAAGAACTCAAACGAATTCTGCTGATTGAAGACAGTGCCAACGATGCAGAGTTAATCCTCGCCGCCTTGTCAGAAAACCATCTCGCCAATGAAGTAGTGGTGGTACGTGATGGAGAGGAAGCACTGGATTATCTTTATCGCCGGGGGTTGTTTCGGTTGCGGATGGAAGGGTATCCTGTTGTAGTACTGCTCGATTTAAAACTACCTAAAATCGATGGACTAGAAGTGCTGGCAGAACTCAAATCTAACCCAATAATGCGAGTGATTCCAGTCGTGGTACTTACCTCTTCCCGTGAGGAGCCAGACCTACTTCGATGCTACGAGTTAGGGGTGAATGCATACGTTGTTAAACCAGTAGATTACCATGAGTTTGTCGATTCTATTAAAGGTGTTGGACTGTTTTGGGCAGTGATCAATCAGCCTCCCGTTGGTGCTTTACCTCCAGCGCCTCATCGTCAACAGGAGAGCAACTGATGAATGTCCTCCGTTTTCTCCTTTTGGAAGACAGTCTGTTAGATGCAGAGCTAGCCCAAGCGATGTTAACTGAAGGGGGAATTAATTGCGAACTGATCAGAGTTGAAACCGGCGCTGATTTCCTAGCTGCTCTGGAATCAGAAACTTTCGATTTAATTCTTGCCGATTATGCCCTGCCATCTTTTGATGGAATTTCTGCCTTGGAAATTGCCCGAAATCGTTGTCCAGAGGTTCCTTTTATCTTTGTTTCTGCTGCACTGGGTGAAGAATTAGCGATCGAAGCTTTGAAGAACGGTGCAACCGATTATGTATTAAAGCAACGACTAGGGCGGTTAGTTCCCTCGGTGCAACGGGCATTACGGGAAGCGAAAGAGCGGCGTAAGCGCAAGCAAGCAGAGGAGTCTTTACAGAAGAGTGAAGCCAAGTATCGCCGAATTGTTGATACCTCTTATGAGGGAATCTGGATGATTGACTCTGAAGCCCGAACAGAGTTCGTGAATCAGCGAATGTTGCAGATGTTGGGTTATCCGGCAGCAGAAATACTCGGTCGTTCTATATTTGATTTTATGGAGCGGGCTGATGATATAGCAGCAGCCGAAGCGAAACTGGAGTGGTTCAGGGGAGAAGAGAGCGATCTCAAAGAAGGGCGATTACGCTGCCAGGATGGTTCGTACATCTGGACACTGATTTCTGCGAGAGCGATTTTGAATGAACAGGGTGAGTGTTTAGGTGCGATCGCCATGCTAACTGACATCACCGATCGCAAACGCACCGAATCAGAACGCGATCGCCTTTTGCAACTTGAGCAAAGAGCCAGGGCGGAAGCTGAGGCTGCTAATCGAATCAAAGATGAGTTTTTGGCAGTACTTTCCCACGAATTGCGATCGCCATTGAATCCAATTCTCGGTTGGGCAAAACTGTTACAGAGCCGGAAATTTGATGAGGCATCGCTCAACAAAGCCCTGAAAACTATTGAGCGCAATGCCAAATTACAAGCTCAATTAATTGAAGACTTATTAGATGTTTCTCGCATTCTTCAAGGCAAACTCAGCCTTAACATGATCCCAGTCGATTTGGTATCTACCTTTGAAGCCGCAATGGAAACAGTGCATTTGGCAGCAGAGGCTAAAACCATTGCGATTGAGACGATGCTCGATCCAACTGTAGGGAAAGTTTTGGGTGATTCAGCCCGCTTACAGCAAGTTTTCTGGAACCTTCTATCGAATGCCGTCAAGTTTACTGAGACTGAGGGAAAAATAAATGTGCAATTGCAGCGCATCGATGCTGAAGCGCAGATTACCATCAGCGATACAGGTAAAGGCATTCACCCTGACTTTTTACCTCATGTATTTGACTATTTCCGTCAGGGTGATAGTACAACAACTAGAAGGTTTGGTGGATTAGGGTTAGGTTTAGCGATCGCTCGTCACTTGATTGAGATGCACGGGGGAACGGTTGGGGCGGAAAGTGCTGGCGAGGAGCAGGGAGCGATTTTCACAGTTAGGTTGCCGCTAATCAAGGACGGTGCGATGCTCGAGGATGACACAAATACTGATTCCTCAACTGTCGCTTTTCCCTCCTCTCCCCTGATGGGTTTACAAGTGCTGGTTGTGGATGACAATGATGATACCCGCGACTTTTTCAGCTTTGTACTGGAACAGTTTGGCGCGATCGTCACCGCAGTAGCATCAGGATATGAAGCATTACAAGCGCTAACCCAGTCAAAGCCAGATATCTTACTCAGCGATATTGGGATGCCAGAGATGAACGGCTATATGCTGATGCAACAGGTGCGGAATCTGGAAGCAAAAATTGGAGGAAAAAAGATGCCTGCGATCGCTCTGACTGCTTATGCAGGCGAAATCAATCAGCAGTACGCACTAAGAGCAGGGTTTCAACAGCACATCGTTAAACCCGTAGCACCAGAGGAATTGCTCATGGTGATTTCTAACTTAGTCCAATCTACTTAGGCTTTGTGATCAACCTGAGTAATTAGATGAACTGGCTTAATGTTACAGATTTTAAATTATTCTTCACAAGTAATATCATGTCCGCATAATTAGTTATGATTCCCACAGTCATTGCACCCCACACCTTAATCCCCTCCCGAAGAGTGGGGAGGGGTTCCGGTTATTATGGTTAGTTACCCAGACATCATATGATTCCATTGCTGTAAGAATTACGCATTTCCCGAAAAATCAGAGTACACGTCAGCGCTCAGGAAAAATACAGCTAATTTTTCCGGAATCTTCAGAAGTATTTAACGAAAAAGCTTGATGGTAAGCCGTTTCGTATTGTTTAAGACTCTTGCCCGTTTTTATAACACAACTTTTAGAAAATGTTCCCTATTCCCTATTCCCTCTATGGGAATAACCAACTTCCGCTATTGCTGTAGAACTGAAAGCGTCCAAAGCCAAGAAATTGACCGTGAGACTTTTCACCCACAGGGAATGCTGTAACACCCAATAAGTAAACACCAGAAAAGCTCGGATTACTTACAGGGCGGAGGGCGATGGTAATTGTCTGTCCTGGAGTTACAGGCGGGTCAAAGTTTACAGAAACCGTGCGTGTGTCGCGCTCGTTTGTGACTGGGCCTAGTTTCAGTTGTGTTTCTTTGTGAGCGCGTGTGCCGACAAATGCACGGGTATCATCAAGATGGTAGCGGATGTTTTCTGATCCCTCTTTTTGGGCGATCGTTACCTTCTGGAGGGATTCTCCAGCATTTTCTGGCACATTGATGGTGAAATAGTAAGTTGCGCTCAAAACATTAACATCTTTGTAAGTAGTTATCGCTTCAACAAGTTTCGGCGGTTGGACGAAATAGACAAGGCCATCTCTAAGCTGCACAGCTTGAGTCACCGGAAGCGTAACTTCTCCAATGCCTATTGCTAACGAGAGTGTTATTCCAAACAAAGTTGTGAGGCGCATGATTCAGATATAAAAAAACGCACTTATTCTCATTCTAGTTCCTTGGGAATCATTGACTTAGGAATGATAGAAGCATGTTTTTCCCCAAACGAAGATTTTGTGTACCACCAAGCCCAAGCAATTAAAACGGCTTGAAAAGGAAGTCTAATTACGTGTACCCAAGGTGAGTTTGGTATATGTTCTAGCTGAATGTGATTAACCGCCATATTGATATTGGCAGGGAAAACCGCAATAAAAAGAGCAATAAGTCCCCAAGCAGCAGCTTGACTTACAGGCGGAACTAATAACCCAATACCACCCAAAATTTCATAAAAGCCACTGAGATAAACTAATCCTAAAGGGTAAGGAAGTTGGGGTGGCATAATTTTGACATAAGGTTCTGGAATTACAAAGTGTGTCACTCCAACCACAATGATCGATATAGCAAGGATCACACGTAATATTTCCTTATACTTCTTCATGGTTTTTGCCTCATTATATACTTGCTCTATTACTTCAGTTTGACTGACGGATGTTAATCTGCATTGAGTCAATAGGAGTAAAAACTGAAAATACTCATTCCCTCATCTCTAAAGCCAACCAGCACAGCTGTTCCATCTTTGACGAAAAGTGGGCGTTTGAGCAGCATTGCGTCGTGAGTGAATGCATCAACCCACTGTTCATCAGCCCAAGTCTTCTTTTCATCTCCTAAAGCGCGGTAGGATTGACCAGAGGTGTTTCGCATGGGAGCAAAACCCAAAGACTTTACCCAGTTTTGAATCATCTCACGAGTCGGCGGAGTATCTTTGGTGTTGATAAACTCATGGTTAATGTTGTTGTGTTGGAGCCACCTCAAAGCTTTTTTGCAAGTGCTGCAATTGGGAATTCCGTAGACTTGAATAGACATAAAACAATTAAGCAACAATCTTCATATATGACATAGTAGGTGGAACTTCTGCCACCAATGCTCTTGTCGTAGATATTCTACGATAGAAATTTAAGGGTAGCGATCGCTTTTAGCAATCGGTAATTCCAAGCATGGAACTCTCTGAAATACCAAGGAGTAATTTTACTAACACTTTCATCCATAAAAAATATGAGCGATGCCTTTAGCCGACTTGCACCCTTCATCCAAGAATATATTTATCATCACCAGTGGACTGAATTACGTCCAGTTCAAATTGCCGCTTGTCAAGTTATATTTGACACTGAGGCTCACTTGCTAGTTACTGCTGCAACTGCTGCTGGTAAAACAGAAGCAGCCTTTCTGCCAGTTTTGACTCTATTACATGCCAACCCTTCGGCCACAATTGGCGCATTATATATTAGTCCAATCAAAGCTTTAATTAACGATCAATTTGAGCGTCTCAACGACTTACTCAAAGAAGCAGATATTCCAGTTTGGCACTGGCATGGCGATGTTTCACAAACTCGAAAAAACAAGCTTTTAAATAATCCTCAAGGCATTCTCCAAATTACCCCAGAATCTCTAGAAAGTTTGTTAATTAACAAAAATCAAGACCTACCTCGCTTATTTGGTGATTTAAGGTTTGTCATCATTGATGAAATTCACGCCTTTATGGGTTCAGAACGCGGTTGTCAAATTGTTTGCCAATTACAACGTTTAGCAAAATTGACGCAAAAACAACCGCGTCGTATTGGTTTATCAGCAACTCTTGGTGATTACTCAATAGCTGAAGAGTGGTTGCGTTCAGGAACAGATAAGCCAGTTATTACACCCAAAATTGATGGCATCAAACGGCAAATAAAACTAGCTGTAGAACATTTTTATATTACTGATGAAGTAGATGAATCAGAGGTGACAACTGATGAACAATATATTTTCAACCTTAGTAAGTCTCGCAAATGCCTGATATTTGCTAATAATCGCACACGAACCGAATCTGTAATTGCATCTTTGCGACAAATTGCCACAGAACAAGGATTACCAGATATATATCATGTGCATCATGGGAGTATATCTGCTAGCTTGCGGCAAGCTGCTGAAAATGCAATGCGTGAACCCAATAATCCAGCTGTTACCGCCGCCACTCTGACTCTAGAATTAGGCATAGATATCGGGAATTTAGAGCGAGTGATTCAGTTAGAATCACCCTTGTCTGTAGCTAGTTTTTTACAGCGCTTGGGACGCAGTGGTAGAAGAGGTGAAGCTGCTGATATGCGTTTTGTATGCGCTGAAGATAAGCCATTATCAGAAGCTTCTCTCCCAGAACAAATCCCCTGGCAACTTTTACAGTGTATTGCGATAATTCAACTTTATTTAGAGGAAAAATGGATTGAACCAATTAGACCAATTAAATATCCTTTGAGTTTGCTTTATCACCAAACAATGAGTATTTTAACAGCTGCAGGAGAAATTTCAGCTAATGCCCTAGCTAAACAAATTTTTAGCCTGCCGCCCTTTGCTGCCATTTCCAAAGAGGATTTACAACTATTACTACGCTATTTAATTGATATTGGTCATATTCAGCATACTGAACAAGGTAAATTAATTCTGGGTTTGGCAGGAGAAAAGGTGGTGAGAAAATTTCAGTTTTATGCTGTCTTTGCTGAACAGCAAGAATACATTGTTAAGCAAGGTGCAACAGAAATTGGCAGTATTGTCACACCGCTTCCTGTTGGCAATCAATTTGCTTTAGCTGGCAGAACTTGGGAAGTCGTAGAAGTTGACTTTAAAAAGAAGGCTATTTTTGTTAAGCAAGCTGAGGGTAAATCTAGTATTTATTGGCGTGGTGGTGGTGGAACTATTCATACCAAAGTTTTGCAACGAATGCAGCAAGTATTATTGGAAAATATTGAGTACAGTTACTTGCAAACAAATGCTTTGCAACGTTTACATCAAGTTCGCCAATTGGTGCAGCAAGTTGGATTAGATAAGCGGAATGTTTTGCAATTGGAAAAAGGGAAATGCTGTATTTTTTCTTGGATGGGTACGGTTGCTTATCGCACCTTAGAAAGATTACTCAACTCGTACTGCCGGGAATCGTTGGAAATTACAAGTATTGGTGGAGTAAATCCCTATTATTTGACAATTAAATTAGGCAAGGATAAATTTAAATATCTTTATCGTGAGATTACTTCCTTATGCAAACAAAGAATTACTTCAGAAGATTTAGTTAGTACTTCAGAAGCACCAGAAATTCAAAAATATGATGGTTTTATTCCTCATCCACTTTTACGGAAAGCTTTTGCTAATGATTATTTGGATATGATAGAACTGAAACAGCAAGTGGCACTGTGGAGAGATTAAATTAATCCATCTTTAAGTTGCATAATCCTTAGCCTCAGAAATACGCTCTTACGCAGAGAATGGGAGACACTAGGATGCGGAATGATTATTAGCTTAAACTCCCTATGTCTTTACATACGCCGTTCATACAGCATATCGCTCATTTATTAAGAATCTCAAAAATTCTATTTTTTCGTTTACGTATTTTTATTGATTTCAGTGCTTATTGAAGGTGACTACGATAGAGCGCATAACAAATATGACATACACTCCATTCTGTAGCGTGTTTGTTATCACTCAACTGCAAATAGGTAAACTTCTTGGTTAATTCTAATAGAAAACTAGGTTGACCAAATCTATCTTCAAAACTATCCAAGTCAAAAATTAAATAATTACTGGTGAGGTTTTTTATAAAAACCCAGTGCCATAGGTAATTATTTTTTGTTGATATCTACAATTTTCCACTTATTTGAAAGTAACAATAAACAGATTGCTTACTTGGTGCATCCATTTGCTATAAATAGGAAGAAAAAATTATGGCAGTTTCACTAACAAAAGGACAAAGAGTTTCACTTGAAAAAGTTGCTCCTGGCTTAACAGATGTCTTTATTGGACTTGGATGGGACGTTAAAGCTACAGATACAGGTTATGACTTTGATCTAGACTCCTCAGTATTCATGTTAGGTATTAACGAAAAACTTATTTCTGACAACCACTTTATTTTTTATAATAACCTCACAAGTCCTGACTCTGATAAATCACTTCAGCACTTGGGAGATAATCTTACTGGTGCAGGTGAAGGTGATGATGAAGTCATCAAAGTTGATCTTAAAAAAGTACCAGCAGATGTTCAAAAAATAGTTATTACTGTAACTATTCATGAAGCACAGCAACGTAATCAGAATTTTGGTCAAGTCAAAAACGCCTTCGTGCGTATTGTCAATGCTCAAACAAAACAAGAAGCAGTCCGCTATGACCTTGTTGAAGACTACTCTGTAGAGACAGCATTAATCATGGCAGAACTTTACCGTAAAGACAGTGAATGGCGTCTTAATGCTGTAGGCTCAGGCTATCAAGGAGGATTACAATCACTACTTGAACGCTATAGCTAAGAAAGATATTAGAGAGTTATAGTATCTTTTTGAAGATTCATGAAAATTTTAGCTTTTAAACTTATATCACTCTATATTTTATAGTTTTTAAAAAGTAGTATATTTAATACTTTTAACATTAAATATATAGAGCAAAGTTTAGATATAATCTTGTCAATTAAATATACCTTGAAATAACTTACATGGGAATCAACCTACAAAAAGGACAACGCATCTCACTTTCTAAAGAAGCTCCTGGGCTAACAAAACTGATGTGCGGACTGGGCTGGGATATAGCAAAACGTTCAGGTGGCGGTTTTTTTGGCGCTTTTAGCAACGCTTCAGACTTTGATTTAGACGCCTCTGTAATCTGTTTAGATCAAAATGGCAAAATAACAGATATAGGCAATCTTATTTACTTTGGTAATCTATCCCACAAATCAGGAGCTATTACCCATTTGGGTGATAATCTCACAGGTGCAGGAGAAGGTGATGACGAGCAGGTTCTTGTAGATTTAGCTCGTCTACCAAAAGAGATTGTAAAATTGGTTTTTACAGTTAATATTTATGATTGTATTATTCGGAAGCAAGAATTTGCACAGGTAAAAAATGCCTTTGTACGCCTAGTCAATACATCTAATAATCAAGAACTCGCTAAGTATCATCTATCGGGTTCTGAATATAAAGGAATGACCGGAATGATTATGGCTGAAATTTACAATCATAATAATGAGTGGAAATTGGCAGCTGTTGGTAATGGCATTAACGTTAATGGTTTAGAGGGACTTGTAAAAGTTTATGCTTAAGTAGATATTAAGTTACTCAAATCCATAGAAATTCAGAATCTAATTCATTTACAAAAATAGGTAATAATTATGTCAATTAACCTCAGTAAAGGTGAAAGAATCAATCTTTCAAAAGAAGCACCAAGTTTAAAAAATGCTGGAATTGGTTTAGGATGGGATATCAATGTTACAGATACAGGTTCAGCTTTTGATTTAGATGCTTCTATATTTATGTTAGGTAGTAACGGAAAAACTCCTAATGAAAAATATTTTGTATTTTATAACAACTCACAATCACCAGATGGTTCTGTAAAACACGAGGGAGATAGCAGAACTGGAGAGGGTGTAGGGGATGATGAAACGATTCAAATTGATTTGAGCAAAGTGGATGCTTCAGTTCAAGAAATAGTTTTTGTCGTCACTATCCATGAAGCAGAGCAAAGAAAGCAAAACTTTGGGCAAGTCAGAAACTCGTTTATCAGAATTTATGACAATGCCACAGAAAAACAAATTGCTAAGTATGAATTAGATGAAGATGCTTCTGCAGAAACTGCAATTGAGTTTGGTAAACTTTATCGAAAAGATGGAGAATGGAGATTCCAAGCTGTCGGTGCTGGTTATAAATCAGGGCTGCAAAGTTTTGTAGACCGATACGCTGCTTAGTATATATCTCAAAAGTTAATAAAAAGGGGGTATTCATTGTTGTTACTCCCTTTTTTCGCATAAATAATTAACAAAGTTTTAATTGATAGGATGTGTATAAAATGGAAATTGAATTAAACAAAGGTGGTAGGTTTAATCTTTCTAAAGAAGCTCCAAATTTAAAGAAAGTAGCTATTGGCTTGGGTTGGCAAGTAAATCAAGCTGGGCAAAGCTATGATATTGATGCTTCTGTGTTTATGTTAGGTGCAGATGGTAAAATCCCCAATGATAAATATTTTGTCTTTTACAATAACCTTCACTCACTTGATGGATCTTTAAAACACTCAGGAGATAATAGAACTGGGGAAGGTAATGGAGATGATGAAACAATTTATGTTGATTTGGCAAAAGTCAATCCAGCTATTCAGGAGATAGTTTTTGTTGTCACTATTCATGAGGGGCAAGAAAAAAATCAAAATTTTAGCCAAATCAAA
Source organism: Nostoc sp. (assembly GCF_036917555.1). GTDB lineage: Bacteria > Cyanobacteriota > Cyanobacteriia > Cyanobacteriales > Nostocaceae > Nostoc. The sequence continues at coordinate 74,004 of NZ_JBALDD010000023.1, forward strand.
AAGGCCTTTATCAAGATTTACAATCACGAAAGCAAAAATTCTCTGGCTCGGTACAACTTAAGAGAGGCTTTTTCTCAAGAGACAGCTTTAGAATTTGGACACTTGTATAAAAAAGAGAATGAATGGAGATTTCAAGCGGTAGGAGAAGGCTATAGTTCTGGACTACAAAGTTTTGTAGATAAATATATTACCAAGACTAAACAGGAGAAACAGAAAGAAGATTCTAAATTAACCATTTATGAAAATAGCCATAAAAATTATAATAATATGGCTATTCAACTTAGAAAAAACGGTGATTCACACAATATTGACCTCAAGAAGTTGAGTGATTCCCCACAACTGATGATTCATGTCAACCTTAACTGGAATAGGCAGGAAAGCAATATTGGTGGATTATTTAAAAATATACTTGGTGGTAACAAAGCACCAGACCTTGACTTAGGGTGTATGTATCAGATGGTTGATGGTCAAAAAGGAGTTATTCAGCCTTTGGGAAACAGCTTTGGCTCAAAAACTTCTTCACCGTATATTATTCTTGATAAAGATGACCGTACTGGAGCAGCGGCTAATGGTGAGAATATTTACATTTTTCGACCTGATTTGATTAAACGGGTCATGTTCTTTGCCTTTATCTACCAGGGGACACCCGACTTTAAATCTGTGCATGGGCGTATATTTTTCAAAATAAGCAACGGCGAAGAAGTATTCCTGGAACTCAATAACCCAGATAGTAATCGACGTTTCTGTGCTGCTGCAATGATTAAAACCATCAAATCTGAGGTTATCATCACCAAGGAAGAGAAATACTTTTTAGGACATGAACAAGCTAGTAAAAACTATAGGTTTGGTATTGATTGGACTGCTGGATCTAAATAAATGTCTCTCTACGATCGCCTGGATTTAACTAGATCCAATCGCAAGCTCAAAGTCCCGATTTGGGAACGCATAGACTTGACTAGACCTGTTAAACTCCGTTGTCAGGTATGTCGTTCGCGCATTCAGTCTCAGTGGGAGTTTTGCCCTTCCTGTGGAAGAATTCTCATAGAGAGAAATAGCGAGTTTCGCCGTTGCATCTGGGTAGACGTTTCGGGAATGGATATCGAAGAGGAAAATAGAGAAGTAATCAATAGTATTCTCAGTGATGCCTTTTCTAAGCTCTACGGTGCATTTAGAAGTGTTAAAGTATTTTTGACATCAGATCCACCTGAACCCAAGGAGTGGGGAGATAACTTTACTCACGTCTATATATTTGCTGATAACCAACCAGTTGACTATCTAGGAATAGCTACTTTTAAATTAGGAATGGTTACAAACCGTGCGATTATCCGCATCGATCAAGTATGCTATGCTTCTTACAATGCCAGTCTTCATATTAATCAATTGTCTAACTTAATTGCCAATACCATAGCCCATGAAATTGGACATACATTAGGACTCGATCATTCTGCACTATCAACAGATGTAATGCATGATGGACTTGACCATGTAATTCATAGCTCAATGCCGCCATCGTTTCACGCATCGCAAATCAACTCGATGAATCATGCCATTCGCAGAGAAGCGGGATGGAAATAATTCGTAATGATTAAAATTAGCTATTTTTTAATTAATTTTTGGAGCGATCGCAAATTATAATTTAAGATTTTTCTAGCATTCAAAAGTTGATATCCAGCGAAAAATAAAGCAGATGCTGCCACAAAAACTAAAAGATTAACTGACGCAAACACATTACCAGTAAAAGCTATGACTACAATTCCTAGCGCTATCAAAATCCATCCTAAGTTAGGGTTTATTCGCTGCTGACAAAGGACGAAAATACCGGAAATACATAGTAATAAACCAGGAATACCAAAAAATATACCAACATGAATATTTGCAGTTAAAATGATGATGCCTGCAACCATCAAAGCAAAACCTATATACCTGTTTGTTTGATTTACCAGAGTTTGTCTGCTGTTCAGAGGAATTTGAGCCTGCATTTTTGTAGAACTTGCAAGCAGAAGAAGATTTTGTTGAGATTGTATCTTATCTTGAAATATAAATGTGACTTTTTCTCCTTGACCAAGGTCTATTCTATCTCCTATATTTATTTGGCAGGGTGTTCTAGGTTCTAATCTAGTGTTGTTGACAAATGTCCTATTAGAACTTCCTAAATCTTCAATAAAGTAATTATTTATATGGACTTGAATCCGTGCATGGATGCGAGAAACTACATCTACATCTGGCAAGTTGGAAACATCAATATCCGGCGGAATTTGGTCATTGGGTTTACCGATATGAAACACCGCAGTATTTGGTGATAACTCAAAAGCAGTGTTGGTTTGGACATAAAAAAGCTCTAAACTCAATCTTATAGCGTTGGATGTACTTAAATTTTGCATAGTTTTTAGTCAATAATTTCTCTAGACTTTTGAGTCTTGCAAATTAGTAAACAATTTAAATCCGTTATGGCTTACCGATTCCCCGATCTGATGCAAACAAAGGAATCTCAATCCAAACAAAACTCTATAGTAATTGGGGATAATGTTGCTGATAAAGGTGCAAGAGAGTTAACATCTCTTGAAAGTATTCGTTAGCATAGGTTAAGTTACCATGAATAAAACTAACTGGATTGTTAATTTCATGGGCCACTCCAGCGACTAATTGTCCTAAGCTAGACATTTTTTCATTTTGGATCAGTTGAGATTGAGTTTGTTGCAATTTATGCAAGGTTTCGGTGAGTTTTTCAGCTTGAGTTTGAGCCTCTAAAGTAGCAGCGCGACTTTGGGTATAAAGTTGTGCATGATCGATAGCGATCGCTAATTGATCGCAAACAGCTTGTAGCAGGCTAATTTTACTGTTATTCCAAACGTGATCGCCACTACAATGACTGCACACAATTGCCCCAATCTCAGCAGAATTACTCTTAACTGGTAGCATTAGTTGAGATGTGATCCCAAACTCAGTTAAAAGTTCTTGCATATCATAATCAAGTGGTGATTTCCTATTAATATTTTCTATACAAATTAGCTCTTGAGAGAGAAGAGTTTGGGTTAAAAAAGTACTTTTTTGCAGTGGAATACTGCCTAACATACTTGCCAAGTTAGGGTTTCGTGCTTCATAGGTAATAGTCAGGCTTGGTTGGGATGGATGCGGTAAGTAACAAAGAAAGTAGCAACGGTCAATTTGTAATAAGCTGCGAATTTCACTCACAGCAGTTTCTAAGATCATATCTAGGTTAAGAGAACTGTGGATTTGGCTAGCTAAACGTAGTAATAAGGCTTCCCGACGGCTGAAGAGTTCTTCTCGCGCCCAGATTCGGTCAATAGCTACAGCAATATTATTAGCAATCCAATTTAATAGGTTATGAGTTGGTTCGGTAAATAATTGCTTGCTAAATAAAGCCATTATACCGATTATTTGCTGCTCTACTATCAGAGGATAAGCAGAAAATTGAGAAATTGAAAATGTCGAATCAATAAGTTTGTCTGAGTGATTAATTGATAGTTCTTCGTTAAAAATAGCTTGATGATTTTGAATCATTAAGCCAATAATATTATTGACTAAAGCGATATGTTCTGGGAAATCTTGGGTATCGCTCAAAGCACTACAAGTAATATCTGTGCAATGAACACCAGCTTGCAATTGTAGCTGCTTTGTCTGGTCTTCAAATGTCCAAATACAAACAAAGCCGATATCAAGGTATTGGGAAAAGGTTTCCCTAAAAAGCTGTAAGGTAAACAGTTAGATTTTCAACTTAAGATAAGAAGTATTACGTAAATTTTTATTTGTCATTGTCCTTAAGTAGCTAAGGTATTAAGACCGTAAAGCGTAATTCTTAGTTAAGAATTCAATTAGGAATTACGAATTATTTTAAGCAATACTCCCACGCTTTCTGGCTTCTTTGTAGGAAGTTCCCACATTTTTTAAACCAGCTTTAATCATTTGTTGTTCGAGTAGGGCAAAGAAACGCGCTTTATCGCCACCTTTTACTACTGCTTGATTATGCGCTTCAGCGATCGCTACAGGATAACCATACCCTTTTTGAACTTGTGCTAACATCAGTCCCAGTGCTTGATCTAACATGGTTGCATTCTCTGCTACCCATGCTGGAACTTCGATCCGGGCGATTTCAGTGCCAACGTGGACATAGCAAAAGTAAATAGTTTGATCGCCATAAAGTTCCAAAATGGGGGAATTACTGCGCCACAAGGTACTACGTTGTCCTGGTTTAAGTTTGGTTGCCCAAATAGAAGTATCTCGCAACTGTTCAAAAATTTTACAAGGTACTTTTTCTAGCTGATTTGGGCAATGACTTTTACAGTCTGGCACTGGATGGGGACAAGCTAATAACCGTAAAAAGTTCATTGTTTCGATGCTACGAGAGGCGCTAAGATAGCCCATCAACGGAATTCGAGCATCACGCATCTGCTGCCAAGCTTCCAGGATGGGCGGTAAAATGCGATCGCGTGCATCCATCGGCAATTGTTCTAAAAACCAGTAAATTAGCGAACCATCTACCATCGCTAGCGCTGGCGTTTCCCCTGGCGCTGCACTACACGCCAGTTCTGCTAACACCGTTGTTTCGGAAGCAGTGCGGCGAAAACTCATCCATTCCTCAGTTCTAATTCCCCACTGCCGAGACATATATAAATCTTCTGGGCGGTAAAATACTTCTGGCAAACTATCGAGTAGCGGATGGCGATTTTGTCCATAGTGCAAGACGACTCTGCCAATATTTAGCAGATAACAGTAAGCAATTTCATGATGGTTGGGGGCAATTTGGGAACCATCAGTAGCGATAACAGTATGAATTTTTGGGGGAACTGGGATATCGATGCAGGTTTCTAGCGGCTCAATTGGGGTAGCATTAGCAAAGAGAATGCGATCGCGCCATTTTTCCTGGCGATCGATTAAATCTTGTTGACACTCATAAGCATTTTTTAAATGTTGTTGTGCCAGTTCTAAACGCTGACGACTGGCAGCAGCTTCTAAGGTAAGATGCTGACTTAAACCCTGCATTTGTCGCGCCAGTTTTGTTAGGTCAAGCATAAAAGTAAGTGCGAAGTGAGGAGTGAATAGTTGTAAGTTATTATTTCACCTAAATTTACAAAATACATAATTTTATTTAGATAGATACATCCATAAATTAGATATGTATTATTCAGAACTATTGTAGAGACGTAGCACTGCTACGTCTCTTTTTCACTAGATATTTAATATATTAAAGCCAAGCTGAGAAATCTTTGGCAAACTGAGAAAGTGATAACAGCTGAATTCGCGGATCGTTTTGAGCAGCTTCCCTTTCTGCTTGGGTATTATAGCCCCAATCTGCAAGAAAAAGTTTCACATCCTCAAGGTCTGCTTGTTGTTGGACTAACTGTAATGTCTTGAGTCTATCTTCTACAAACCAGAGACTAACTGACTTGTCTCCTGTTGACTGAATTAATTCTCGCAAAATATCATATTTGGGACGCTTGACTTCTTTCCCAAAGATTGCTTCTGGTGGTAAATTCACTCCTTCTTGTTGCAACAACTGCTGTACAAAACGCCCTTCTTTAGTTGTCACAATGTATAGCTTAACTCCACTGTCAATAGTTAATTTGATTTTTTCTACTACAGCCGGATAAAATCTATGCAGACTCAGCCAACTATCTAAATCAGTAGTAATCCATTCATCTCGCTGCTTATCTAGTTTCGCACCAATTTCTTTGGCTTGTAACTTGTCATTTAACAAAATTTGTGGGGCAATACTTACCCATTCATGAAGAATCTTTTCGTCAGGAATTCCATCTATCAAGGCTTTAATTAAAATGGGCATTTCCCAACCCGTTTCAATAACAGGCCTTAGACGATAGAATCTCAAAGCTAAATCATCTGGCGGTGTGTCGTTAGCAGAAGACCAAATTTTACAGTAGGTACGCCATGCTACCTCAAAATATTCAATTAATCCGTCGCAAATCACTCCATCAAAGTCCAGGGCTAAAATTTTGGGACTACTTGCGGTCATTGGTTTGAGAATAAAACTGCTGTTGTCAGCTTACCCGACAAATTTAAATCATGCAGTAATTTTTGTTAGTCTTTTATAATTTATAACTTGCTGAAAAAGTATGGTGGAATTGTGACATTTGATTGGTTATTAGTAGATTAACGAGGATCTACAGCAGGTTTGCGATCAACTAAACGAATTTGGTTTTCCTTGACTAATACGGTGATTAGTGGTATAGAACGTTTAGCCGGGCTGCAACAACTCGACCCTGAGAATCGTATTGAGATCCATGACAAGGACAAATAAAGTGATTCTTCTCAAAATCCCACTTGACTATACATCCTAAATGGGTGCAGATTGGCTTGATAGCATACTCAGCAATTTGTGGCCCCACTTGAATAATCAGATAATCAATGCTACGGTCTGGCAAGCCTTTAACGAGAATCGGAATTTCTGGCTTTGCGGTTGTTAATAGTGCATTAGCCTCAATTTCCTTGTCGTCTTCAGCTAATGCCACCGATTCTGGAAGATAATTTTGACAGCGTGAATTCTTGGGATAAAGCGAGCAAAGGGTTTCTAGGTCTATCTCACGACTTTGGCTGACTTTGGAAATAGATATCCGATAGCTACTGATACAACGGTAGTACCTGGCATATAGGTTAAAAAATCCCGGCGCGTTTTTATCCTCGCTGGAATTTTGCTATTATTTAGTAGAAGAATGTTCCATGATAATTCGATATTTCTCAACAAAGGTCTTCTACTATACTACGGTGTGATCGCATTAGGATTAATATACATTTGTGTTTACTGTTGGTTAATTTTCAGAAAATTTGCTTTTTTTAAGAGTTGCTCCTCAACTTTAATTTTTAATTACTATTTATTTCTGGAGTATGAGGTTATTTATCAACTTCAGAGCTAGGCTATAACCTAAGATATGTTATTCAAAAAATATCTTCAAAATATATTTTCAAACTCTCTCCAGAGAGAGAATTCTTTATACCTTTAATTTTTTAAGCTGTTGTTAGTCGAGTTCCATATTTTAACAACTGAAAGCGCCATGAGTGAGAAAAATCAAGAAAATCAAATTAATCAACCAGTAACTGAAGACCGGGATTCTCGTGAGCTAGACGTAAACAAAGAAAATTTAACCGCGAATCCAGGAGATAGAATTTCTGATAAGCCTCAATCAATTGAAGAGAAGGCTAAACAGGCAGCTATTGATGATGTACCAGACATTACAGGCGAGAGAATCACAGTCCCTACTTACTTCGTTGTCGATGAACCCGATGGCGAAAAAAAGGCACTTCACCACGTTAAAGATGCTGAAGAAATTTCCGACGTAATTCGGCAGGCACGACTTGACGAAAATGGAAATCGAATTTGGTAGTTGTTGTTTATGGAAGACGCAGAGAGACGGAGAAGTTATCAAATACTTTCTCCGTTTTTTTGCATCTCCCACTCACTCGATCTTCTTTATGCTTGCACAAATTCCTAGTCTGGATAAGCTTCAGCAAATGCCCGCACATACTTGAGGTTGCGAACCGGAAATCCCTTCATCTCTAGAAAAGCTTTCTGCGAGTCATCTGTCAGACGATTAATAATCTTTGTGCCCCAACCCTGCTACTGTTGGTGATTAAGAATATCTCGAAATAATGGTTTCCATGCTCAAAGGCTGCGACGGGAACTAAAATTTACACTTTATCGGAAGGCGATCGCCAATTGCAAAATAATCATCCTGAATATGCAATTACTGCATAGGTACGGATTTACAATAGCTTCATAGATGTCATTCTAAATGAGGGAATAAAGATGGATAACCCCTGGTCAGCACCAGGGGCTTTTTATTTAGGGACTTCCAGAAATTAAATTATTCAATGAGAGTGAGCGAAGACGATCGTTAGATTCTTCCTCCCCTGCTTCCCCTGCTCACCAAAGCGATGGGTATTTTTTTAGTTGGAAGTCCCTTAGCAGCTACGCCTTAAACGTCAATACCAGACTCAACTGCGCCACAACGTCTACCATTTCTGCTTCAACTTACACATCAATATCACTTGTGGATACCCTATTTATATAGTATTTTTGTACTATATAATAGCGATCGCACCCTTGGAGCTTTTGTAAAAAGCCACGTATTGTTTTGATTTCGAGCTTAGTTAGGGAATACTAAACTAAGCACTGAATCTATCTATGACCTTTTTACACAAAATTACTAAAAAATTTTCCCGTAATAACTCTCAAAATGTTTCTGGGATAAATCCATCTGTAATCAGCCAACAACCTATAGTGCTGAAGCAATCAGCAAAACCATCAAAACCAAAAACTCTAGCTGAATTAGAACAGGAAATAGCAGCACAAGGGCAAGTTAGCAGTATATCCCATCAAAAAAGACCTATTAAAGCCAACAGAGGTATAGGTACTAAGTTGATATGGATAGCAATACTTATCGGCATTCCCACAGGTGTAATTTGGATGGCGAATCTGCCTTACCCAATAATTCGCCGGACTGTGGTGCAAAATGCGCCTTTTTTATTGCTACCCAGTTACATGAGTGTGGAACAAAACTATCGGCAGGCGTTGGTATCACTTGAGCAAGCTGAATACTTGATTGAAAAACCCACTAGTGCAGCAGATTTAGTGTTGGGTGAACAGCAACTGCAACAGACAAAAACACATTTGGATAACTTGCCAGTTGGGTTGGTTGACGATTGGCCGGAATACAAATATTGGTGGTACAACTGGCGGTTTAGCGTTTACGGTCTGAATGCAGCACGTCGTCAAGTAGGACAACTAGAAGCCAAGGTTTTTCAAGAAAAGAACGCTCAAACCTTGCTCAATGATAATAGTCAAGCATTATTGAATGCAAAACAGCAGTATCAAATTGCTACAACAGTAACCGATAAAAAGTTGGCGATCGCAGCTTGGCGTTCAGCACTGGATAAGTTAGAAGAGATTCCCGGACAAACCTTAGCCGGAAAAACTGCTCAAAATCAACTAGATGCCTACAAGCGTGATTTTAAAGAAGTTGTAGGATTAGCAGCGGGAAATGAACGCGTCAGTGCTTTAATTACCGCAGCACAGCAATTTTCTTGGCAAGCTGCAAAAGCTGGTCAAAATCCACCGCACACAGTCACCGAATGGGAACAAATAGAAAATTTATGGTCAGAAGCCATTAATCGGTTAAAACAGATTTCTTCTGAAGATTTGGTAGGTTATGCAGAGGCACAAAAGTTATTAGCAACTTATGAGACTAATTTGGGTCAAGTCAAAGTAAGACGACAAGCTGAGTCCAGTTCTGTACAGGCTTTAGCAATAGCACAACAAGAAATAGAAAGTTTAATGGCTTCAATTCCCACTGACCTAAAAAATTTGGATCGCAATCGTATAATTAGTCAGTTACACAGGATTATTAACCAATTAGAAAAGGTAGAAAAAGGTACAACTGTTTATTTAAAAGCTCAAGAGTTATTGCTATCAGCAAATAATAAATTCAAGCAACTCCAGTGAAATTTTTCAACTGTCAACAACTAACTTCATCCTTTTAGCAACAGGACAAGCACAAAGACCATTAGGAAGCGATTGAGTCAATTTAAAAATTAGAAATTTTATTCATCTGCATTCTTCGACATTCCCATTAATAATTCCGACATCTTCCACAGGTATTTATTCCTGTTTAAGTAACTAGCTGCTGATATCACTCACTGATAGCAACAATTTATCAACCAAGGGTATAAAAGCGAAGCAACCAGCGATAAAACTGACGAATTTGCTATCAGCCGTTGCCACATTGCTATTTTTAGCTCATATAGCTAAGAAACTCTGGATGACAATCTTGTTGTAGTACGTTGTATTTTTGATGGGCAACGTTACTCAGTCAAACCAAAGTTGTAAAGAAATTTGAAGTTTAACGAAAAACTTTTAAAAATCTCTAGACTCTCCAGCCGGCTGGAGAGTCTAGGATGAATTTAAGGCGACTCTCAACCAGAAATTTCTGATGTGTGAGGGATACGTCTCAGTCATCCAGCTCGATCTGGCTAGGTTGTTCATTTTATCCCGTAAATCTATGACTCTCCAACTCACAGTTCCCAACATGGCTTGTTCTGCTTGTGCAAGCACCATCACTAAAACACTTCAGGCAGTCGATGCCAATGCTAGTGTTCAGGCCGATCCAACAACCAAGCTTGTCAGTGTAGAAACTCAGGCATCAGAAACAGCAATTAAGGAAGCGTTAGCTGCTGCGGGTTATCCAGTTGCTTAATTTTTAACAAGACAGGAGGCAGAAGGAATAATGCTCTGGAGCCTCCTGGCGCGTTAAGTCCCCAATCAAAATTTATGATTTGGTGGCTTGGAATTAGATGGAGTTGAGAACAACAGATAATATACCTGCCTCCTGCCTCCTGCCTCCTGCCTTCTTCACGCTCCTCCTACACCAATCACAGGGGTTCATCTAGTTATGGATACTCTCACACTCAAACTTCGAGGCATGAGTTGTGCCGCTTGCGCCAACAATATCGAAAAGGCAATTCGCTCTGTTTCTGGGGTAATTGACTGCAACGTTAATTTTGGAGCCGAACAAGCTACCATCAAATATGATCGCTCTTTAACCAATTTAGAGAAAATCCAAGCTGCGATCGCAGCTGCGGGATACTCTTCTGACTCACTCCAGGAAGAATTACTTTCCGAAGAAGATGATGCTGAAAAAGCGAGTAGGCAAGCATTACAACGCCAACTCTCTCTCAAAGTAGTGGTGGGAGGTGTAATCAGCATTTTCCTAGTTTTGGGGTCGTTGCCCATGATGACTGGGCTGAACTTGCCCTTGATTCCAAGCTTCCTGCAAAATCCTTGGATACAGTTAGTGCTGACAACACCCGTCGTGTTCTGGTGTGGTGGATCTTTTTACCGCAATGGCTGGAAATCCCTCAAGCGCCATACGGCGACGATGGACACGCTGATTGCTTTGGGCACAAGTGCAGCATATCTATATTCTTTGTTTGTCACCATTTTCCCAAGATTTTTTATTACTCAGGGCTTGATACCTCATATTTATTATGAAGTCGCCGCCATTGTCATTACCTTAATTTTGTTGGGGCGATTGTTAGAAAATCGCGCTAGGGGACAAACTTCTGAAGCCATCCGCAAACTCATCGGACTGCAAGCTAGAGATGCCAGAGTTATCCGTGATGGTAGAGAAATTGATGTTCCCATCGCCGAAGTCAGAATCAACGATGTGATTTTAGTGCGTCCTGGTGAAAAGATTCCGGTGGATGGCGAAGTGATTGCAGGCGCTTCGACAGTAGATGAAGCGATGGTGACGGGTGAAAGTTTGCCAGTCAAAAAGCAGCCAGGAGATGAGGTAATTGGGGCGACGATTAACGGTGCGGGTGCATTTCAGTTTCGGGTGACGCGAGTCGGAAATGATACATTTTTGGCTCAAATTGTCAAACTAGTGCAACAAGCACAAGGTTCTAAAGCACCAATTCAGCGTTTGGCAGATCAAGTGACAGGATGGTTTGTACCAGCTGTAATTGCGATCGCGATCGCCACTTTCATCATTTGGTTTAATTTCACAGGCAACCTTACCCTCGCAACAATGACAACAGTGGGTGTACTGATTATCGCTTGTCCTTGTGCTTTGGGTTTAGCTACCCCCACATCTGTAATGGTGGGGACGGGCAAAGGTGCGGAAAATGGCATTTTGATTAAGGGTGCAGACAGCTTAGAACTAGCGCACAAAATTCAAACTATCGTTTTAGATAAAACGGGCACTTTGACTCAAGGGAAACCTACGGTTACAGACTTTGTAAGTGTCAACGGCACAGCTAATGGTAATGAAATCCAGCTTTTACAATTAGCAGCAACGGTAGAACGCAATTCTGAGCATCCTTTAGCTGAAGCGGTTGTAAAATACGCCCAGTCTCAAGAGGTGAGTTTAATAGATGCAAAGAACTTCGTGGCTAATGCAGGTAGTGGTGTGCAAGCAGTTGTTGCAAATCAGCTTGTGCAAATTGGTACACAACGCTGGTTAGCAGAACTTGAAATTAACACCATGAGTCTCCAGCAATATAAAGATGCTTGGGAAGCGGCTGGTAAAACAGTCATTTTGATTGCTGTAGATGGTGAACTACAAGGAATAATGGGTATTGCCGATGCCCTCAAACCTTCGTCAGCAGCAGTGGTGAAAGCCTTACAGAAGTTAGGTTTAGAAGTAGTAATGCTTACCGGAGATAATCGTAAAACTGCTGATGCGATCGCTCTACAAGTTGGCATCCAGCGAATCTTTGCCGAAGTGCGTCCAGATCAAAAAGCGGCGATTATCCAATCTCTACAAGGGGAAATAGGGTACAGAGGGGCACAGAGAAAGAATTCTCATAAATTCTCACTCCTCACTTCTGACTCCCCACTCCCCACTCCTAACTCAGCACGGGCTAAACGCCCCGCTACCGCTAACAGCACTCAGCACTCAATTGTTGCAATGGTAGGTGATGGGATAAATGATGCGCCAGCCCTAGCACAGGCTGATGTCGGAATTGCCATTGGGACGGGAACAGATGTAGCGATCGCAGCTAGCGATATCACCCTAATTTCTGGAGATTTGCAAGGAATTGTGACAGCAATTCAACTAAGCCGCGCTACCATCAACAATATTAAGCAAAATCTCTTCTTTGCCTTTATTTACAACGTCATTGGTATTCCTATTGCGGCGGGAATTTTGTTCCCCATCTTTGGTTGGTTACTCAATCCAATTATCGCTGGGGCGGCGATGGCTCTTTCTTCGCTTTCTGTTGTTAGCAATGCCCTCAGATTGCGTAACTTTCAACCAAAAACTACCTCATAATTGCAGGGTAATTTAGGAAATGTTCAGTCAAAAAACGCTTTGGGGAAGCCTGATAGCTTTAGTGCTTCTCACTGGAACGTCAGGTATAACATTAGTAGAAATACCAGCCCATTCATCAGAGCAAAGCAGCCAATTTCAACGCATTGAGCAACCTTTGGGCTTGAAAGTTGGTGTTGCGATCGCAGGTTTAGCTTTAATTGGACTAGAGTTGTGGTGGTTTCTTCTCTATAAAAGTCCTGATTCCTGATCAGTGTCAGTCCTGAGAGGTGTTTTGAATAATCGGACAAATTTTCTTCTCATGATGGTCGCTAATATTCTTCCAGCCTGAAAGTAATCCTTTTATTTCAGAGCGTAAGGTTAACAGCTGATCGATTTGGCGATCGATCTGCAAGACTTTATCTTCAAGCTTTTCTTTGATTTCACCACAGGGAGTTTGCCCTTGGTCATAAACCAGAAGAATATTTCCAATCTCTTCTAGGCTAAGACCAAGATTTTGCGCCCTTTTAATGAATGCTAGACGAGTTAGCACATCCAATGAAAACTGGCGAAAGCCTCCCTCTGTTCGTCTCAATGAATTGATTAAACCTAAACTCTCGTAATAACGAATTGTCCTGATGGGTATTCCAGTTAAATCTGTTACCTGACCAATTAAAAGCAGTTTTTTATCTTGAATTAACATAGTAGATTTTCCCAACTCTTGTAATTATTATTACATATTTTGCTAAATATCAAGTGGTTTGAGAGTTAAGCCAAATATTAGCAACAGTATTGAAACTTTTTATCTAATTAGAGATTTTACTAAGTTTTAAATTTTCAAATATCTATTCTAAATGGATGTTTGGGATTTAACTGATATTAAAATAGCATCATTTTGACATTTTTAATAATATTTGTTCAAGATTTTACCTGATGATTTTTATCAATTTATTGGGTAGCTGTTTCTCATGGTACTGAAAGTAACTGTTTTTTTGGAGTTCCCATGTTACTTCTAGATCAACTGCTTCACTTCAAGTGAAACCATAAAAATGAATCTCAACTCGCAGACTTTTAGCTCAATCCGTAAACCTAAAATTTTCAATAATCCAGAGCGTTTTATTGAGGGATGGTATTGGGTAATACCCTCTCAAAATCTGCGGGTGGGTGAAGTAAAACCTGTCACGATTTTGGGTAGAGAATTAGTAATTTACCGTGGTAAAGACAAAAGAGTAGTTACCTTTGATGCCTACTGTCCACACATGGGCGCTCACCTTGCTGAAGGCAAAGTTGAAGGTAATGCACTACGTTGTTTTTTCCACCACTGGAAGTTTGATGCTGAGGGGATGTGTATTGATATCCCATGTTTAGATGTACCACCTTCCCTAAAATTACAAACTTGGCCCACTGCTGAGAAGTATGGGATGATTTGGGTTTGGACTGGAGAAATACCGCAACAACCTCTACCTTTTGTTCCAGAGTTAGAACAAAAAGAGTGTCATGTCGCCATCCATTCCCACTTCTTGCTGAACTGTCACCCCAATGTGGTAATGATTAATGCAATTGATGCTCAACACCTCAATACAGTTCACAAATTGCCACTAGAAATTATTTTTGAAAGACAAGAACTGAACGAAAATGCAATTATCTTCAGTAATACTACACCCATCAAAGATAATTTCTTGTTCATTAAGCTCATCCGTCTTTTCTACAAAAATGTCATAACTTACAGTATTTGCTATTGGTACGGTAGCATTGGCATTGTCACAATTGGCCCTGATTTCTTCCATGTCCACATAATGGTTGCGGTTCGCCTCCACGAAGGGGGAAAAACTGAAGGTCAAGTTCTGTTGATGACTAAAAAACGTAAAGGAATTTTTGGTTGGTTATGCAATCGAGTTGTGCTATGGCTGACTAAGATTACAGCTAAATACTTTCTCATGGGTGACATCAAAATTCTCCAAACAATTCAGTTTGATTTGAAAACTCCCATCAAGCCAGATCAGTCAATTATGCAGTTTATTAACCATGTTGAAAAACAGCAATCCCTAATGTGGGGGAGTTGGCAAGAAATGCGATCACGCGATGTGGAGAGCAAGCCCAAGCGTGAGAGATGGCAAGATACAATGAGTAATGACTAACATCATGTCTATATGACCAAAATTCCGTCAGACTGCTTGGCCAATTAAACGCACGCAATATCACTAACTATTGTCAACAATCTTTGCAACAGATGAATCGTTTATAGGGGCGTATAGATGTACGCCTCTAGCAATGAATGTCTAGCATATATTTTGCGAAATCGTATAACAATTAATAAAGGTTAAAAGTTCAATAAAATTACTTTTAACTTTTAATCGATTTTTTATTGGACTACTAGATAAATAAAAAGAAGTGGCAAAGCCACTTCCTAATTCCCAGGTAGAACCTAAGTTATGAGTATAACGACTACAAAAAAGTGAAATAGTATAAACAAACACCAATTAACTGAATATCTCTATTTTCCTTGTTTCTAGGTGAGTAAATTCTGATTTTTATGTACCAAATAACTGTATATTTACATAAGTTTCATGATTGTAATGCAGACTCAAGTTTATCAAGTTCATCCTTAAGATATGCTAGTTTTGCCTCTTCATCAAGAAGTTGCTGTTCTAATTGAAACTTGATTGCTGTACCAGCCTCAATAGCTACAGCTTTCTTCATCTGCTTAAACTTCTCGCTGCGGATGTCAAATTCTGCCTGAAGTGCGTCTAGTTTTTGTTGCGATCGCCGTCGCTCTCCAACAGTTAAACTAGTAGAAATTGGACTAGTTTCCATAGTTGCTGCTTCACGAGGCAAAAATTTACTTCCACCAGGGTAATAGCAAAGGGGAAAATTATCGCCCAAATCCAGCACTTTATTTACAAACGGGTACTGTGAACTTGATGCTCTTTTTGGCACTTCCAATCACCTAAGTGATCTTAATGCAAATCTTTCTGGTGAAGGTGACCACAAGTTGTGTGGCGATGATTGCCGGAGTAACCTAATTCCCTAGCGTTCACGCCAGCAGGCGTTATATTTAATGAATTTATTTTACTTAGATAGTAGAAAGCCAGCAAATACAGTTATTTCTTTAACAAAATCTGTTGTTAATCTAACTAGTAAAGCAAAACAGGTTATTTTTAGTTAAAAAGCAACAGGAGCAACTAAAGATCCTAAAATAGAGCAAAATACACTTCTGTATCTAAAATCTTTAGAAAATTCTACTCAACATGAATTAAACAATAATTGCTCAGAAATTATCTATTCACAACTTAAGACTTTATTTATAGCTGGCAAAGAGGAGTATTTTGAAGACGGTTTTGAAAGTGATTTTTCAAGAATCACCTAATTTTTTACGTAACTCGCTCAAAGGTGTTCCTACTCAAGAGTGAGAAGTACTCATAGTTTAACTACTACAATTTCCCAATTATAGATTCCCAATTTTCAAAAAATTTTATTTTATCGCTCTAGTTGCGTTTAAAATTGCCAGCATTGCTACTCCAACATCAGCAAATACAGCTTCCCACATTGTCGCTATCCCTAAAATACCCAATCCAATAAATACACCTTTAATTGCTAAGGCAAACCCAATATTTTGCCAGACAATTTGCCTTGTTTTTCTGGCGATTTGGATTGCTTCTGCCACTTTGGATGGTGCATCTGTCACGATTACAATATCGGCAGTTTCGATCGCTGCATCTGAGCCTAATCCGCCCATTGCTATGCCAACATCTGCTCTAGCAATCACTGGTGCATCATTAATTCCATCCCCAACAAAGGCAACTTTACCATACTTGCTGGCGGTGCTGAGTAATTTCTCAATGGCATTAACTTTTTCTTCTGGTAATAACTCTGCCTCGTAGGTATTTATGCCAAGCTGTTCAGCAATTCGGGAAGCGATCGCTTGATTATCTCCTGTCAACATTACTGTTCTCTCTACACCCATTTGCTTGAGTGCTTGAATAGCAAGTCTCGCATCTTCTTTGAGTTCATCAGCAATGACAATATATCCAGCATAAGTATTATCCACTGCTAGATGAATTACTGTTCCCTCTAACTGGCAATTATCGTGAGAAATATTCTCTCTATGTAATAGGCGATCGCTTCCCGCTATTACTACCCTATTTTCAACCTTGGCTTTAATTCCATAGCCTGCTATTTCTTCATAATCTCTGATCTCAAATTCATCAAATTTTCCACCATAAGCCTTGCAGATAGATTGAGCGATGGGATGATTTGAGTGCGATTCTACTTTGGCAGCTAATAGCAGCAGTTCTTGTTCATTCCAGCCATTTAATGGGACTATTTCTACTACTTTGAATACCCCTTTAGTTAACGTTCCAGTTTTATCAAAAACAACTGTATTAACTGCATTTAAAGTATCTAAAAAAGTAGAGCCTTTAACCAAAATACCGCGTTTAGCTGCACCTCCCACACCTCCAAAGTAACCTAATGGAATACTGATAACGAGTCCACACGGACAGGAGATAACTAGTAAAATCAGGGCACGATAAACCCATTCCGAAGAAGTTGCACCCGAAATGAATAAAGGAGGTAATATTGCAACTGCTAGAGATGTAAAAACTACTATTGGGGTATAATATCGGGCAAATTTAGTAATAAACTTTTCTGTTGCTGCTTTTTTACTTTTGGCATTTTGCACCAAGTCTAAAATTTTGGCAATGGAAGATTCATCAAATAGTTTTGTGACTCTAATGACGAGCGCACCTATTTTATTGATCGTCCCAGCAAAAACTGTTTCTCCAATTCTTACCGTTCGTGGTACAGATTCTCCAGTTAATGCAGATGTATCAACTTGCGAATTACCATCTATAATTTCGCCATCTAAGGGAATCTTTTCTCCAGGCTTTACAACGATAATATCCCCAATGTTTACTGTTTCTGGTGATACTTTCTTCAGTTCTCCTTCTATTTGGATATTTGCATAGTCTGGGCGAACTTCTAATAATGATTTGATCGAATTACGGGAACGACTGATAGCAATATCTTGAAACAATTCTCCAATTTTGTAAAATAACATGACTCCGACCGCTTCGGGTAATTTATGAATTGCGATCGCGCCTAATGTTGCTACTGTCATTAAAAATGTTTCATCAAATACTCTACCTTTGACTATATTGCGCCCAGCAGTTTTTAAAACACTCCATCCACTTAATAAATAAGCAGGAATGAAAAGCAGATATTCACCTATTGAGTAGAATGTATTGTGTAATTGATTTTCAAAAATTACACCAGGCGCATATAAACTTAAAATTGCTACTAAAGGCAATACCTCATTTTTCAGATTGAATTCTTCCCCATGTTCATGATTGTGGTCATGGTTATGATTCTCATCATGATTGTGATTATGAACATGGTTATGATTCTCGTGATGGTCATGTTCACAGCTGCAACAATCTGAAGATTCTGAATGTACTTTCTGTTTCATTTTTTCTATGTAGGCTAGTAAATTAATTGAGATATGAGCTTTTTTTTAATGTAATGAAAAAAAGAAGTTTTTACAAGTTTATATTTTAAGAACGAGAATCTATCTCAAATTTATTGCTAAATACATACACTATCTTTTGATTAAAATTAAGATTTATAATCTTCTAAAGATAGCTATAGCGGCTTTCAATTGTATAAAATTATGTAAGATATAACTTTTGTTCGTAGTGAGCGATTTATTGCTCTGTATAAGAATTTAAAGGGCTAGAGCCGCTAATTACTAGCTCTAATTTAATTAAGCTCTTATACTTACATCAAGCAAATAATAACCGTCTTGGAAATATACAGGGAATTGAAATTTGCTGAATTACATAAAGTTGCGTCTAAAAGCTAGACATCAAGCCTGTTTGATTGCTGAATTATGATGTAGTAAATAATTTCCGATCAAACTGGTGAAGAGATGGAACTTTCTTGGGTAACATAGTGTCTATCTAGCTATTCTCAGGGAAAATTCACTTGAAGTTTGAAAGTTAATCGAATACTCTAATTTAGTAGACAATTTTCTCAAGGAAATCTATGAACAAAAAAATTCTCCTGAATTTGCTTTCCAGTTCCTCAATTTTTGTGTCGATGATGTCTACGCTGGTGGCATTTCATCCTGCCCATGCTAGTGGTAGCATTACACAGCGATTACTGCACACACAAGACGGTCGTACCTGTATCACTAACCCACATGGTGGACAAGATTTCGTGTGTATTCGAGATTCAGAGAGAAAGCGTCCGTATACCTCTAAAAGTTCCTCAACTATTGTCACATCAGTATCAGATCGGAATATTGCCATGTTGAACTTTACTGAAGAGGAAAGCGATGCTGCAATTAGGGTATTTGGCTGCGACTGTCCATTATGTATAAATTCTTTGCGTCAGTTGCAGGGTACTGGAAACTTAGTGTACTAAGATTGAATAGCGCTGATAGCGACTATAACTTTTGTTAGATACACGTGATTAATCACGTATATAAAGATATACGAAACCAAAAAAGCATTTTTAACTACGTACCACTACTATTATTTGGTCAAATGTAAATTGATTGTTGGGGCGGTTTGTAGTAATACTTCAAACCCCTCAAAAGTCTACCTTTACCTGTTATCGAAGATTTGAGCGAAGCACTGTTAGATTTTACTAGTATTGCTGATGTGCAGGCTTGGCTAGAAGCGCGACAATCAAATAGCTCCAAGGCAAGTCCTAGTCCTTTCAAACATTGCAACACGTTGTTCAACCGATTGCCAACACCACAGCGAGTTAAAGCTCCCAACGAATAGAGCCGATGATTGTCAAGGGCGCACCTCTTTCAAGACCTAAAGTGTAACCGTAGGTAGAACTGAAATAGTCTGTATCAAATAGATTACGAATATTGATCGCAGTGTTAAAGCGATCTCTACGGTAGAAAATCGCCGCATCGGTACGCAAGTAATTGGGTAGTTCAACCGAGTTGTCTAAAAGTGCCGCCCGCTCACCCACATAAAAAAGCCCTAAACCAAATCCCAAACCTTTGAGATTGCCCTTCTGGATTTCATAAGTTGTCCAGAGGCTAGCTTGATTTTCTGGCACACCCAGCAATTTATTACCTACAGAAATATCAATATCCTCGGTAACTTCTGCATCAGTATAGGCATAAGAACCGATCACCCTCCACCCTGGTAGAATCTCACCTGCGACATCTAACTCAATCCCTCGACTCCTTTGCTCCCCCACTTGAATCTGGGAATCACGGTCATTTTGATCCTGTATTGTAACATTTGTTTTGGTAATTTGATAAACTGCCAATGTTGTTGAAAGCTTTCCATCTAGAAAGTCAGTTTTAATGCCTGCTTCATATTGGGTTCCTTTGGTCGGCTTAAACGCTCTACCATCAGGATTGAATCCAGAGGTAGGAAGAAAAGATTGAGTATAGCTGGCTCGTGTAGAGAGAAACCGATTTACTCGGTTGATACACCAACCCAACTCGGGGGCTGAAAGCAGTATCATTCTGTTCGGGAGAATCGATTCCGCTATTTGTCACATTCTGTGAAACCCAATCTAAGCGCCCGCCAACCAATAGCTTCAGGTCATCTAAAATACTAATTTGATCCTGAAGGTAAGCACCATAAAATTGGGTAGATGAATCGAAACTATAATTTGTAATATATACGGGGTTTGAAATGTTGTAATCTGGATTGAAGATATCTAGATTAGGAAGAGCAGGATCAGCTCTCAAAGATTCAAAAGTCTGACCATTGCGATTGAAATCAAAACCCACTAAAAGTTGGTGCGAAATCGATCCCGTCTGAAGCTTTCCAAGCAAATCGATCTGTCCAAAATAGTTATCTATTGTGTATTCACGTTTTTGAGTGTCAATACCTACTAGAAAACTATCGTCGACTATATCTGATCCTGAGGCAAATCCGTCTCTAGTTCTAGTAGTAGCCACTGAAAAATTGTTACGAATCTGCCAGTTGTCGCTAAACTTATGATTCAGGGTGTAGCCAAATTTTTGAGTCGTAGCATCAATAAAGGTTAAATTAGGATAACCGAGAAACAGATTCCGAGGCAGGAAGCTACCATCACTGAAAAACCAACTGCCAGACAGATTCGGATATCCATTATAGTTCGTGTATTCATAGTATAGATTCAGGTCTGTCCGATCGCCCAATTTCAAAGTGATTGAGGGTGTGATCGTAGTTATATTTGTGTTGACGAAATCTTGAAACCCCTCCGAACTTTGATAGCTAGCAATAAAGCGATAGAGCACAGTTTTATCGACATTTAATGGGCCTGAGAAATCAATCCTGGGCTGATAATAGCCAAAATTCCCCGCTTCAAATCCGAGACTGTAGTAAGGTTCACTCAAGGGTTGTTTGGTGATAACGTTGACGATTCCACCCGGTTCTACAGCGCCAAATAGAACTGAAGCGGGGCCTTTGAGAACTTCCACTTGTTCGATCGTCCTAATGCCTGTCAGCGTAAAGCTATCATTTGTATCTCGATAGCCATTGCGGAAATTTCCGATCTGCACAAATCCTCTAATGACTCTGCCTCCTGAAGGCGCACCGAAGTTGGTTCCTCCATCAACAACGCCACTGACTGTTTCCACTGCCTCTTTTACACTTGTTACCTTGCGATCTTCCAGCACCTGTCGCGGCACCACTTGAATCGATTGGGGAATATCACGTAATGGTGTGTCAGTTTTAGTGGCAGTTGACGAATCTGGTACATTATACGTATCTTGCTCCCCCGTCACCACCAACTCAATCGGCTCATCCTGCTGTGTCTCGCTTGCTGGCTTTTTTTCGGCTTCCGATGTTTGGGGTTGCTGTGGTGGCTGTGTCGCTGTTGCAGCAGATGCTACTGCAAAAACCAGCCCTGCATTATCATCAAATAACTCAACCGTAGGCAAAGCTTTTTCACCCACCACCGTCACTCGCACAGTATTTGCATCAATGTTTGTGACTGTTATTTCAATAATTCCCGTAAGGGGTTTTTCTGATTGGAAGGTGAAACCCTCGCCCGATGGTAAACTCAATTGGGTGTTAGGAATATCGGTAATAAAATTATTACCAGCACTGCGGTTTATGAGTTGTAATTTTTCCCCTTGAGTGGTTTGTAAAATTACCTCCACACCTTTTTCTGTAGGGTTTGCTTTCACCCCTGTTATTTGTGTAATTGTTGGCGCGGGTATAGTTTGCGGTGTGGGCAACTGCACTAGCAATTGTTGAGCGCTGGCGATGGAGGTTTCTAAGTCGCTCAGTTGCCGGATTTTTTGATACCCCCCCTTTGTCAGGCGATCGCTCAGTGCAGAAGAATCTATTTGTTGAAGTAAACTATCAATAGCTTTTTGAGACAATTTATCTCTATTCTCAAGTTTCGTTTCTGCCCAAGCAGGTTGAGTTACCAAAGTACTGATAATTCCGACCACAGTTGCTGCTAGCCATAGATAGATATTGGGCTGCCAACTTTTCATACCGCTCCCCACACCGTTTTAATTAAAATGCTTATTGCATATATTTATTAATTGCAATATTGGCTGAGTATAGAGAAGCGATCGCGGGTGAGTCTATATCCAAAACGGCATTAAGAGTCGGAAATATTCTTTTTACCTGACAAACATTCACTGGGTGTAATGCTGAACTTGCGTTTGAAGGCGATCGCAAAGTGTCCCTGTTGGGCATAACCCACTAAATTGGCAATCTGAGTCACAGTTAACTATACCAGAGCGTAATAGTTTCTCGGCTTGTTCCATACGTTTACTGGTAAGATAACCAAACACCGTTGTGCCAAAGAGTTCTCTAAATCCATGACTGAGAGTGCGATGGCTCACTCCCACAAGTTGCGCCAATTCCGGTATCAATGGCGGATTCTCCAGACGGGAAAGCAAAATATCCTTAGCGTGGTGAATACGGATAATGGTTTGAGCCTTTAGTCGTGGGTATGGTTGCAGTCCATCCGACTCTGCCAGAATGGGAGCTAACTGCAACGCCATTAATTCTTGGATCTTTGCTTGCAAATACATCCGCTTTATCATCCCTTGGTAGGGACAGTTAACGATTTGCTGTGCTACTCCTTGAATAGCGGTTGTAATTTCCGGGTAAATTAATGTCTGCCAATCATTACCCTTTGTGAGAAACTTCAACTGGGGAGAAATATCTCCATCCTCTGTGGGGAAAAAGGTTCTGAGTAAATTAGGTGTCATCTCGATATCAACACTTGTGTACTGACCTTTTGGAGTAGCCACTAACCTTGTTCGTTGCACGCCGCTACCAGAAATGAGTGTGTATCCTTCCCCAACCTGTCCTCCGTATTCGTCTAGACTTTTGCCTGAAAGGGTAACTTTAAATTGCACGGGATGATCCCATTCAGTAATTTTTCTTAGCAAGTCATGGTGAAATTCTATGTCCGTAATACAAAGTGAGAGATTGGGATGCACTTTAATCTCTCGCTCATATCCTTTACCCTCCCAACTAGGCACTTGATAAATAAACTCATCTGGCTCTGGGTTTTGCAGGTTATTCATTTCAGCTTCTGCCTCCTCCTTCCAGCGCTGTCATGGTAATAGTCATGGTAGGTGGTAGAGATTAATCAAACCAAAAATTATTGAGATTAATTATTACTTGTTTCTTAACCTCATACAAGTTGAACTACTGACATTTATAAAACAAGGGCAGGGGGAGACAAGTACTAATTCGTAATTCGTAGGGGTAGGTTGGGAAGCCACTGCGCCCTTGCGTTTCCCGACTGGTTTGCTTTTAGCGTTCCCGCTTTCTTAGCAAGTGGCGTTTGAGGAACGAAACCCAACATAAAAAATCCTTGGTTTTGTTGGGTTTCACTTTGTTCAGTTCAATCCAACCTACATTTTGTCTTTTATTAGAGTCATAAAAGAGCGCTAATTGGTAATTTGTAATTCGTAGTGAAGAATTCAATTACGAATTATTTTAAATACTCTCTGTACGTCTTTGTGTAAAAGCGTAAGAGCATCCTGGTTATTCAACCACCTCATTTACAGGGAATCTATCAATCAACTGCATCGCCCGATAGGCATTACGCTGGAAAGAGTCTCGCAAATGGGGAATGTGGGGTATCTGCGACAATAAATCCAAAGTCCGGCGTAAAATTCTCACTACATCGCCTTCATCCAAGGTGGTGTTTTCGCAGAGTTCTATCCACTCCATTCCTAGTGCCCATTGTTCCACTATGGCAATTAACTCAAATTCCAACCATATAGGCAGCGCTACGTTATACCGCCGTTGTCGTTGGAACATTTGGTGGCGAATTCCCCGCAATTTTTTCAAGGCTTCTGCCACTTCATTACTAAGGTCAAAGTTAACCTTGCTATCTGGACGGGGTGTTTCCATCACCAAAGCCGCTGCTGCTGCTGCTAAATGGTGCGGATCTAAGTTGTCCAATTCACCACTAGCGAATACTAAACCCAGCCACAATTCATTTTCCCCGCGAATGGCGGCAGCGATTTGCCCTAATTGTGTGGGGACTAAGTTATCCAAAGCGTCAAAATGTTGCAGAATGGCGATTAAATTGAGAAATTCTTCCCAATGACGTTGTGACTGTTGCTCTATTTGCCCTTGCAACTGTTCGAGTTCAGCTTCTAGTTCGACATAGCGGGACCGACGTTTGAAAAGCGTTGCAGCATTGCCTGATTGATGTAGGGGATGAGCTTCTAATTGCTCTTGAACAGCGGTAACATGACTGAGTTGTTCTGCTACTTCTGGTGCTAGATGCAAAGATTCTATCGGATTGGGAATACGCACAGCGATCGCAAAGCTTTCTTCGTTACCACGGCGCGACTGTCCTGGCTTCAAAGGCATCTCTGGCGGTGGTAGTACATCAGGCGGCACTTCAATTCGCGGCAGTTCGGCATACAAATCGACTACATCCCCTGTGGTTGCCACATACCAGCGGTTATCGTGCCCCAAGCATACCAAGTAAGGAGCTTGACCAGAACCAGGCGATTTTCCCACTAACACTGCGGTTACAGGGGAAGACACTGTGATATTTTTGCCCTTGAGACTCAACAGAGTTCCTGACACTGCAAAGCCCAACATCATTACCAATTCCTCTTGGCGGTTTGACTGTGCTTGCTCTTGCAAGGTTTTCAATATCTGGCGTTCCACCTTTAGGCGTTGCCGCAATTTTTCATAAACAGCCAGTTCATTTTCATTAACTGCGGCGATTTGTTCATGAAGTTGAGCTAATTGGTTTTGCAATTCGGCAATCTCATCGTATTCTGGCCGTAAATGCAAGGTCGCCATGTACTGCCCAAAACTGCGCTCTATCAGTTCCCTGGTTTGCTCTAGGGTGTGAGTTTGCAGCAAGTTGAGTACCATGCCGTAACTGGGCGTAAACTGGCTTACTAGAGGGTCTGGCTTGGATGTTCCCAAATATGCGGCTTCTTTGGCTCCTTCAAAGGGAGTTTGGACTGTCACCACATGACCTTGCTTATCCATCCCCCGGCGGCCTGCTCGTCCAGCCATTTGCAAAAATTCGGAAGCGTTCAACAGGCGGTGTCCGGTGTCAGTCCGCTTGGAAAGGGTAGAAATTACCGTTGTCCGGGCGGGCATATTAATTCCCGCTGCTAGTGTCTCGGTAGCAAATACTACTTTAATCAGCCCTTGCTGAAATAGTTCTTCTACCAATGCTTTCCAAGCAGGTAAAATCCCAGCGTGGTGGGCAGCAATTCCCCGATACAGGGGTGCAATTTGTCCAGAACGCCCTGCTTCAGGATTGCGAGCTAAAAAGTCATCAATTTGTTCCCGTAAAATTTGGGACTCTTCACTATTTACCAGCCATAAATCACCTACTTCCGCCACTGCTTTATCACATCCTCGGCGGCTGAAGATAAAGTAAATTGCTGGGAGCATATCGCGTTGCTCTAACTGGCTCAAGGTATAAATTATGCCTGGAGCTTCAGGTCTGCCATTTCTCCCCCGATCTCTTTCTCCCCCTTTCCCCTTTTTCTTCTGAAGCCGGGGATTGATTTTGGTTTTGCTATCATTCAGTAGGGGAAATAACCCTTTAGGATTGCAGAAGTGAAATTCTAAGGGGACTGGGCGAAAATCGGAGTAAATCAGGTCTGTTGGGCCGTGAACGCGATTTAGCCAGTCGGTGAGTTGATCGCTATTGGCAACCGTTGCTGAGAGGGCTGCCAATTGCACTTCACGGGGACAATAGATAATTGATTCTTCCCAAACAGTACCGCGCTGGCGATCGTTCATGTAGTGGCATTCATCAAGTATTACCGCTTCAACGTCTACTAATGAGATGCCGATTTGCCCAATGGGTGTACCATAGAGCATATTTCGGAAAATTTCTGTGGTCATCACCAAAATCGGTGCATCTCTGTTAATGGAAGCATCTCCAGTTAACAATCCGACTCGATCGAACCCGAATTTTTCTCGAAAGTCACGTAATTTTTGATTCGACAGCGCCTTTAGGGGAGTGGTGTAAAATACACGTTTTCCTCGCGCTAGGGCGCGATAAATGGCGTATTCCCCGACTAATGTTTTGCCCGAACCTGTGGGGGCACATACGACTACGGAGCGCCCAGCGTTCAGGGACGCGATCGCTTCTTTTTGAAACTGATCCAGTTCAAAGGGAAATATAAACCCTAAGTCAAGTTCTGGAGACGGTGCAGGATAATTCACTCAATCACATTTGCAACCAGATTGTTTACTATACTAACGAGTCTTTTGTCAACTTCGTTAGGTTAAGAGTTAGGAGTTATGAGTTATGAGTTAGAAGTTAAAACTCATAACTCATAACTCCTAACTGCTAACTTTATTTTCCCAGCTCTTGCGATCGCTCTGTGGCAGCTTTGACTGCTTCAATTAAAGCGGATCGAAATCCTGCCTGTTCTAGCTTGGCAATTCCCGCAATGGTTGTACCACCAGGACTGGTAACACGATCTTTGAGTTCTGCTGGGTGCATTTTGGTTTCCTGCAACAGTTTCGCTGTTCCCAGTACGGTTTGCAAGGCTAGTTGATTGGCAATTGCTCTAGGTAAACCTGCGGCGACTCCGCCATCTGCAAGTGCTTCTACCACGAGCGCCACGTAAGCCGGGCCGCTACCAGATAGCCCTGTAACTGCATCCATCAGCACTTCTGAAACTTCCACTACTTCGCCCACAGCAGAAAAAACTTGCTGTGCTATTTGGTAATGCTTGGCATTGGTATATGCACCTAAACAAATCGCGGTAACTCCTGCTCCCACAGTGGCCGGGGTGTTGGGCATTGCTCTAATCACTGGCAATTGCACAAATGCTGCTTCTAGCTGACTTAAGGGCACACCCGCCAAAATAGAAATGATTAGAGGTGAATGTTCTCTATTAAGAATATCAATATCTGCTAATTCTTGAGCGATCGCACTAAATACCTGCGGTTTCACTGCCAAAAATAGAACTTCTTTTGCTTCGGTGAAAACCTGGCTATTATCTGTCGTCACAGCAACACCGTATTGCTGTTTTAAAAAATTTAGGCGTGAAGATAGCGGTTCGCTAACTATGACTTCTGATGATTGATAAATTCCACGCGCAATAAGGCGGGATAAGAGTGCTTCTCCCATTACCCCACCACCAATTAAGCCAAATTTTATAGTCATTAGTCACTTGTACTGAGCGAAGCCGAAGTATTGGTCATTAGTCATTAGTCGTTTGTCATTTGTCACTACGATCAAAACCCAGGACAAATGACAAAGGACAAACGACTAAAAACTAATTTAACTTTATTGTGCCATCCGGTTAGTTTCGTTGCCCCAGGTTTGATTTGGAGTACCTGTAGGACGAGATGGACGTGCTGGTGGTTGTGGTACTTCATGAAGAACACCACCTTGGGTACTAACTTGGACACAACTTGGTGTAAACAAAAAGATGCTTTCACCGATGCGCTCTTGATGTCCATCTAGTGCGTAAGTACCACCTGCAACAAAATCTACTGCTCGTTGAGCTTGATCTGGGTCCATGATTGTCAGATTTAATACCACTGACTTGCGTTCTCGCAACGCTTGAATTGCCTGGGGCATTTCTTCAAAGGTGCGTGGTTCGAGTACTAAAACTTCCGAAATTCCGTTAATTGCTCCTGGCATACCAATCACATTCCCCATTGGCTTTTGACCTGCTGTCATATCATCTCCCATTGTAGGCACTGGTTCCCGCCAGCGTCGATTTTGAGCGGCTGTACTCTCTTGTGGTGCTGGTTGGGGATTTTCTTGCTGATACAGATTTTGGTAATTATTATCTGTTTCTGGTTCTTCTTCGTAATACTCGTATTCAACTTGCTCATTTAGACCCACAAAGTCTCTGAGTTTGGAAAAAATGTTGTTCATTGCGTGTGTACTCTCCTGGTGCGAATAGCCAGTATTGACTTGGCTGAGGATTGATTGAGCTAGGAGCGATGCCTACATCAGTGCATACTTCAGCAACTGTATTGCTAGTTGTAGCCTATACTACGGGTTTTGGCGATGAACCGACACTTATTGGAAAGGTCTGTGCATCGCCTAAACATAATAATGAGTCAAGATTATATCCTACGGTTTATCCGAAGGAAACTTCTTTATACCCAATTTTCTCTTGGCGATTGCTCTTGTCAATACTATATCCTTTGTTTCAGATTGCACCAGTCTGTTACAAAATTCTTGTCATCAAATCTTTAGCTTCGATTAATACTGCCCTACAAGGCTGATGATTAATCGGCTAAGAGCGATCGCCAAACAAGATTGTTCCTAATCGCACCATTGTTGCGCCTGCTTGCACTGCCAGTTCGTAGTCGCCTGACATACCCATAGATAGGTGCTGCATTTTAATATGCGACCAGTTTTGCTCCTGGATTTCTTTGGCTAGCTGACAATTGAGATTAAACACATTGAGAATTTCGGAATCATTTAATCCTGAAGGCGGAATTGTCATCAAACCTTGAATTTGTAAATTTTTGTAAGAATTGAGTATGGGTAAATCAGCCAAAAGTTCTGGCACACTCCAACCAGACTTATTGGGATCGGGGAGAATTTTCACTTGCAAGCAAATCTGGGGACTCACTCCTAGCTGTTGCGCCAATTGGTCTAAGCGCTGTGCCAGCTTCAAATTATCCACGGAGTGAATCCAAGGGAAATGCTCGATGGCTTTTTTGGCTTTATTGCTTTGCAAATGTCCAATAAAGTGCCAGGTAATATCCGGTAAGTCTTGCAACTCGGCTTGTTTGCTGGCAGCTTCTTGGATACGACTTTCCCCAAAATCACGAATTCCTGCGTTGTATGCAGACCGAATGGCCTGGGCAGAAACTTGCTTGCTAACAGCAATCAATTTGACTGAAGTTGGCAGAGAGGAACGAATAGTAACAATACGTTCGGAAATCGAACTGTTCATTGGAAGGTGCGCTGGAAAACACTCTGAAGCTGATCGTACTCCTGAGAATGCCCACTGCGCCGCAGGGTACGTAAGCGATTTTCCAACATCATTCTCGCCTCAGTACGCCCTAGAGACTGGAATTTAACACCTTTAACGTCATTTGCCACCAAAAAAAATAAGCGCTGGGCATAAAGTGTGGTGAACAAATCCTGGTTCTCATCAACCATACAGATTTTGTAGAGTAAACCCCAAGTTGGATGGTTTATGTAAGTTTCTGCGTTTTCTGGATTCATTTAAGAGTCAAGGTGTAGTCAAGGTGGAAGTATATATATCTTTTCGCAGTGAATTCCAAACATTCAGACGATAATACCAACATTCGTCAGAATATTTGGTTAAGATGCGAAACTGCGGTTACGAAGACCTTGATCTAGTTCCTAATGGGCAGATGAAGCTAGTGGTAGTGAAGCGCAATGGTATAACAAAAGCCGCGAAGCGTAGATTCAAAGAGTAGAGGCTGTTCGACAAATATCACCATCTGCTTTGGTGACTTCAATTTACTAATCTGTGGGGACAAGGCACAAAATATTCCTGATCCTCTGGTTGAAAGTTCGACGTGGGAAGGAAAAACACCCTTTGAAGTTCCCAACAGCAACAGCGAATTTTTCAACTTCTTTCCATACTGCCACAACTGTCGCCCAATGGCACAAAATTGGGGACTGGGGGCTAGATACTGGAAAGAAAACTATCTTTTATTATTAAACTTCTTACAAAAGTCCCTAACACCCCACCCCCAACTCCTCCTCGCAGGCCTAGGGTGTATTGCTCATTGGTGTCAACTTAAGCTAAAACTCCTTTAAAACCTCGTTTCCAGCCTCTGGCTGGAGATGCACCTCATTGCGGCTCTGCTGCAAGTCAAGAGGCAGAGCCTCTTATAGGCATTCCCAGTCCGAGACTGGGAAAGAGACAGTTTTTGATTTATGCAAAAGGTCTATTGACTATCTAGCATTTTCAGTGGTGCAATATTTATGCCTGAGCGTTGTGCAGAGATTCATAAATAAATCGGTAAAAAATATTAAGATTAGTTTGTAGTGTTCGCATAACCCTGGTTAATACCAAAAATCTACGCTAAATGGTAGGGGATCAATTTTATGGCTGGGTAGCTGTTTAATTTCCCATACCACATCGTTACCTATCGCTCAATACGTTTCAATTAAGGCTTAACTCTCAAAGTCAATTTTTGAACGTAGACGCAAAGCTGCTTACCGCAAGCTACCACAGAGGCATAGAGAAAATCGAGAGAAGAAGAATGTTTTACTTCTGACCGGAGGCGGAGCGTCTCCGGCTTTGCTCCTGAATTCTGCTGTATTACCTCTTACCATTTTCTCGGTGCAAAATTAAACCTGAGTTCCTATAGCTAGCCGTATTCCCCAGAATAAAATTAAAGTTGCGATCGCCAGCCAGTCACGCCCTTTTAATCGTAAGTCGTGCCACTGGACTCGATGCTCATTGGGACTGGTAAAACCCCGCACCATCATGGCATTCGCCATTTGATCGGCTCGTAAGAGCAGATTTTCTAAAAGTCTTTCTGCGACTGTCATCCAAACCTTGAATGCTCCTTTTAATCCCAGCTTTTTCCAATTAATTGCCCTTGTCATCACGGAGCGAAATAAGTTTTGCACTTCTTCTAAAACCAGGGGAATAAAGCGTAAGGATAAGGTTAAAGTTAAAGTAATTTCTGTAACGGGCAACTTGAAGCGTCGCAAGGGTTGCATTAGACTTTCTATCCCAGATGTGATTTCTTCTGGTGCGGTTGTCAGCAGATAGAGGTTGGTGCTGTAAATGACGGTAAATATAAGTGTACTCAGGCGTACTGCCAAACTCAAGGAGTAACGAGTCACTTTGACCGGGCCTTTGTGAAATAGCACGTAGCTGTATGCTTTTTTCTCGTCTGCTGGCTCTTTAATATTATTGGAGTTGGCTGGCTGGGTTAAAATTTGTTCATTAGCTGGCAGACGTGACTGATAATCTACACCCAGACCATCAGGACTGATGGCTGCGATCGCTAACACAAAAAACGATAGCATTAATAGCCAACCCATTTGCTGCTGCCATACGCGTCGAGGAATTCTCGCAATCAAGGTGGCAATAATCAATATTACCACCAGCAGCACCCGCCAATTGTTGTTGGCTAAAACATAGCTTGTTAAAAAGCTCATCAACCAAGCGAACTTGACTCGCGGATCGATTTTATGCAGCCAAGTTTGGGGTTGTTCTAAATAAAGTCCAAGTGGCAGCGATCGCAATAAATCCATTTTAGAGTTACGAGTGAGGAATGAAGAGTTAGGAGTTTTGACTTTAACTCATAACTTTTACCTTGTGCCCCTATGAAACTCAAGTCAATAGGGTTCTGTAGTTAGTAATTTTGGCTTTAACTCATAACTCTTGTACAGACATGATTAATCGCATCTCTCTTGCACAGACGCGATGAATCGCGTCTCCTAACTTATTTTGACGCGAGTTGCTCTATTAACATTACCACTTTCAGCATCACGGACTTTTTTGCTCCGCCACAGTAAAATAATTGGTGTGCCTTTAAATCCTAGCTGTTGCCGGAATTGGCGTTCAATGTAGCGGCGGTAGTTGTCGTTGAAGCGTTTGGAGTCGTTGACAAATAGGGCGATCGTTGGTGGTTGGCTACTTACTTGTGTACCATAATAAATCTTACCCTGACGCCCACCACGAGATGCTGGGGGTGAATGCCAACTGACGGCATCTGTTAAGACTTCATTAATTACTGATGTGCTGACACGGCGTTTATGTGATTCAGCGGCCGTTTTCACCAATTCTAAAATCTTTTCTACCCGTTGTCCTGACAAGGCACTCACAAAAATTGTTTCTGCCCATTCGGTAAAATGTAACCGTGATTGCAGAGTTTTTTCGTAGTCGTAGATTGTGTAAGAGTCTTTTTCGACAGCATCCCACTTATTAACGACGATGATGCAAGCTCGACCTTCTTCGATAATCCGCCCAGCTAATTTTTGGTCTTGCTCGGTGACTCCATCTACGGCATCTATTACTAATAAAACCACATCAGCGCGGCGAATCGCTTTGAAAGCACGGTTAATACTAAAAAATTCTGTACCGTATTCGATGTGTTTCTTTTTGCGAATACCGGCGGTATCAATCAAACGGTAGGTTTGTCCGGCTCGTTCAATGACAGTATCAATAGCATCGCGCGTAGTGCCGGAAATGGGGCTGACAATTGCCCTTTCTTCCCCAACAAAAGAATTGAGTAAGCTCGATTTGCCCACATTCGGGCGTCCCACAATTGCTACTTTAATTTCATTAGTTTCTGGGATGTCTTCAATCGCAGGTATGTGATTAACTAATTCGTCGAGTAACTCTCCAGTACCACTGCCATGAATCGCGGAGATCGGGTAAGGTTCGCCCAATCCCAATTCCCAAAATTCCGCAGCTTGCATTAAGCCTTGTTCTGGCGATTCACATTTATTTACAGCTAGTAGTACAGGTACGGGTTGTTGGCGCATCCATTCGGCGATTTCTAAATCTGCCGATGTGGGGCCTGTTTGACCATCAACGACAAAAATAGCGCCACACGCTTCTGCAAGGGCTGTCATTGCCTGCTGGCGAATCAGTGGTAAAAATTCGGTATCATCATTAAAAACTAAACCACCGGTGTCTACTACTAAAAATTCGCGGCCATTCCAGAAAGCTGGCAAATAAGTGCGATCGCGTGTCACTCCCGGTTCATCATGGACAATCGCCGTTTGTTCCCCGGCGAGTCGATTAACCAGGGTGGATTTGCCCACATTTGGGCGTCCGATAATTGCAACAATTGGCAGTGCCATAAAACCAGGGTAAGTGAGAGGTGTAGTATATCACGTCCTTACATTTTACTCACTTTAAACTTGAAGTTTTAATAATTTCCCAATCATCTGAAGCGATCGCTATACTTCGGGCAAAACTGCTTTTTTGGCGCTCTGCTTCGCGCCTTTGCAACGGACATTTTGATGCTACTTGCTTCTCCCAAGGGGAGACGCTGCGCGAACAACGGAGAAAATACACACAGCAGGTGTCTTTGCCTTGGCGCGAGACAAAAAATGTTATCCGAAAAATACCCGTGAGGGTACTTTTTAAATTTAATTGAATATTTTATACTCATGATCAAGGTTTTGGTGAATGTCTTAAAACCTAGATATCCGGTTATCTTGTGCATAGAATAAAGACTTTCAACCAACATAAAAGTGGGGAAATAAACCAAAATCCCAATCATTATTATCTGAGCAGTTTAGAAATCATAGCTTCAGGAATATGAATAACCATGACTCGTAACTTATACGCTCTGCTTATTGGTATTGACAATTATCCTAATTTAAATAATCACCTCCAAGGTTGTGTAAACGACATTACAGCAATAGAAGAGTATCTTAACGAACGATTCGATCAAAAAGAATACCAATTACATTTACAAACGCTTAAGGATAACCAGGCAACCCGTAAGGCAGTCATTGATGGTTTTCGGAAGTATCTTAGTCAAGCTGGACAAGATGATATAGTTTTGTTTTACTACAGTGGTCACGGTTCTCAGGAGTTGGCACCAAAAGAATTTTGGCACTTAGAACCTGACCATCTTGATGAAACCCTAGTCTGTTATGACAGTCGTACTGAAGGCGGCTGGGATTTGGCAGATAAAGAATTAGCAAAACTTATTGCCGAAGTAGCAGAAAAAGACCCGCACATTACCATTATTTTGGATTGTTGCCACTCTGGTTCTGGCACTAAAGACCCATTGCAAGAGACAGGAATACGTCGCCTCCCTACAGACAAGCGAGAACGCCCACTGGATAGTTTTATTTTTTCGCTAGCCGACTTAACGCAACTTTCAGATTCCCGTGACCCTGAAAAACACCCCACTGGCTGGAAGATACCGAAAGGTCGTCATGTACTTCTAGCAGCTTGTCGAGACTACGAAACCGCGAAGGAATACTACGGGAGTGACAAACACCGGGGTAGTTTCTCTTATTTCTTGATGGATACACTTGCTAAAGCCAGTGGCAAATTGACTTATCGAGATTTGCTTGGGCGGACAAATGCGATCATCCGCAGTAAAATTACAGCCCAGTCTCCTCAGTTGGAAGTGAAGAATCCTGATGATGAAAACAAATTTTTCCTTGATGGAGCGATCGCAGAACGTTACCCCTACTTTATTGTTAAAAATGACCCAAACTATGGCTGGGTAATTGATGGTGATGCTGTCTGCGGAGTGCAACCGCCCAAAGACGGGGAAACCACTTTACTAGCACTGTTTGCCTTTGATGCCAATATCCAAGACCTGCGTGACCCAGCAAAGTCTGTGGGTACAGCAAAAGTGACTAGCGTACTAGCAACGCAGAGTCAGGTAGATATCAAAGATGTGCCAAACCTCACTGCTGATGATACTTCTTTTAAAGCAGTTATTACCAGCCTACCGCTACCACCTTTAGGCGTTCATATTGAGGGAGATGAAGCTGGTGTAACTCTCGCACACCAAGCACTAGCAACAGCTGGACTTGATGGTAAAGCTTCACCCTATGTACGCGAGGAGAAAGAAGTTGGTAAAGCCGAGTTTCGCCTACTTTGTCGTCATCAACAGTATTTAATTGCCCGACCTACAGATGACCGACCTTTAGTAGCTCAAATTGATGGCTATAGTCCAGATAATGCAAAACAGGCAATTCAACGTTTGGAACATATTTCCCGTTGGACAACAATTGCAGAACTCTCAAATCCAGCAACTAATATTAGAGCCAATGATGTAGAGATGAAACTCATCTTTGAAAATGAAGAATCATCTCAATTGCAGCAGATGCGTTTGCAGTACACGTATAGGGATGGTAAGTGGCAAAATCCAGAATTTAAACTGAAACTCACTAATAAAAGTCAGAACCCACTTTTCTTTGGCTTAGTCAACCTTTCAGACAGTTTCGCTATTAGCGCCCCATTTTTTGAAGCAGGTAGCATTAGGCTACAACCAGGAGAATCAGCACTGGCTCTAGACGGCGAAAACTTGATACTCGAAGTGCCAGACGAGTTGTGGTTACAGGGGATTACTGAGTACAAAGACATAATTAAATTGATTGTCAGTAACGAGGAATTTGATGCTAGATTGCTGATTCAGGATAAACTTGATGCTCCTCGTCTACCTGTCACAAGAGATTTAGAATCTGCAAATCAAAGTAGCCTTGAGCGTTTGATAAATCGAAGTCAAAATCGTGAAATCAAAGCCAAAAGTGCAGCAAAGTATGACGATTGGTATGCACAAGAAATTACCATTACCACTGTACGTCCCTTAGACTCTACACCAGTTTCTCAGACAGAACAAAAATTATTAGGAGCAGGGGTGAAATTACAGGTGCATCCTAGCTTGGTGGCAAATGCTCGCCTAACTACCACACCGCAAGTCAGCCGAGATTTAGGAAATCAAATTTTGCCCCCTATCCTGCGGGAAGATGCAGAAGTTACTCGACCTTTCCAATTTACTACCAGTCGAGGTACCGACCCTGGATTAAGTATATTGGAATTGAACGAAATTCAAGATTACACAGTTGTCACCCCAGATGCACCTTTGAAGTTATTAGTAGATGCACCGTTAGCAGACAATGAATACCTTCTTGCTGTTGGCTATGATGGGGAATTTTTCTTGCCTTTAGGTCACGGTAAAACAACTCAAGATAGCAAAATAGAAATTGACATAGAACGATTAACAGCTCCAGTTAGTCAGGGAGAACGTAGCCTACAAGGGTCTATTCGCATCTTCTTTGAAAAAGTAATCAGTCGCCATTTTGGACGGGAATTTAAGTATCCCATTTTAGCAGTGGCTGAGGTAGGAGATGATAATAAAGTAACTTATAAACGCAATGTGATTGATGTTCAGCAGCGAGTAGCAAAAGCAGAAAGAATTGCCCTCTATATACACGGTATTCTTGGCGACACTGAAAGTTTAATTAGTAGCATTAATCAAGCAGTATTGCAACCAGATGGGCAAAAGCTTTCTATCAGCGAACTTTACGACGTGGTTCTGACCTTTGACTACGAAAATCTGAATACTTCAATTAAAGAGAATGCTGAAAATTTGAAACAGCGACTAACAGAAGTGAGTTTAGGAGCAAACCACGGTAAAGAACTGCACATTATTGCTCATTCAATGGGAGGTTTAGTTTCCCGCTGGTTTATTGAACGAGAAGGAGGTAATAAAGTTGTCCAACATTTAATTATGTTAGGTACACCAAACGCCGGTTTTCCTTGGCCAGTTGTTGAAGATTGGGTCAAACTCACTTTGGGTATTGGACTCAACAGACTTTCTACAGTTGCTTGGCCTGTAACAGTGCTGACAGGTTTGATGGGAATTCTGGAAAAAAATATTAGAGTAGCTCTAGCTGAGTTAAACCCAAACTCTGATTTTCTCAAATCTTTGGCAGCAAGTGAAGATCCTGGCATTCCCTACTCAATTATCGCTGGCAACACATCTATTATTCCGGCAGCATTGGAGCAACAGCTAGAGAAAAAATCTAGTGTTTTAGAACGGTTACAGCAAAGTTTATTTAAGAAAGTTGTAAATTTACCTTTCTTTGGTGTACATAATGATATTGCAGTCACTGTAGATAGTATTGAGAATATTCCAAAAGGGCGATCGCTTGCACCCTTTGTTCAACAAGTAGCTTGCGACCACTTAAGTTACTTCAGCATCGAATTACCAGAAGTCGGGTTAGACGCTTTGATTACAGCGATCGTCGCCCAACAAAAGAAGCAAACAGTTGAAAGGCAAAAATAAGTATTTATTTTTGTTCTTGTTGCCTTGATAAATTATATACCAATACAGTTAACTTAAGGATTGTTTGTAGAGATTTGATATGTGTTGAGAGGTTGCAATGTAACGTCTTAAAGCGAAGTTATCAGTCGTACAAGTTATCTTAATCTAAAAGTATTGTGTTAAATGCATCAGATTTGATGCTGTCTCTGTGCAAGAGATTTTCATAATTATTCAACTGGAATTGATATTAGATGAGGCCTACTAATGTCTAAGCATAAGTTCAACCAGAATTTTGCGATTATTATTGGTATCAATGACTATGTAAATGGTATTAGAGAGTTAAAAACAGCAGTTCCTGATGCTCAAAAACTTGCTCAAATTCTCCAAGAGCAACATCAGAATCTCAAACAGCAATATCAAGCAGAAAATAAATATGAAGTCCAGTTGCTATTGAATAAACGTGTTACCCTTAGCAAACTCAAAGAACTGATTGAAGACTTCAAACAAGGACAAATACCTTTTGACAACGAAAAAGTGGCAATTACCGAGAGCGATCGCATCCTCTTCTATTTTGCTGGACATGGTATCGCTTTAGAGGCTCTAGAAAATCAAGAGGGGCCAGTAGGTTATTTGATTCCGCAAGATGCCACTTTAGGAGATAGTAGTACCTACTTGCCGATGCAGGAGTTACATGATGCCCTGAATGCACTCCCTTGTCGGCATCTGTTAACAATTTTAGATTGCTGTTTTGCAGGCGCTTTTCGTTGGGCAAGTCTCAAGCGAGAGATTCAGCCCAAAGTCACAGTCTATAAAGAACGCTACGATCGCTTTATCAGCGATGCCGCTTGGCAAGTAATTACTTCTGCTGCAGACGATCAAAAAGCTTTGGATTCTTTGGGTGTGCGGGGGGAAGTAAAAGAAGGTAACGAGATTCACTCTCCCTTTGCCAAAGCGCTTTTTGATGCCCTACGTGGAACTGACAAAAAAGCTGACTCGAATGATGATGGCATCGTTACGGCAACTGAACTGTACTCATATTTGCGAGATCAAGTTGAAGTTGTCACAGAAAAGAATTATAAGCGGCAAACTCCAAGTCTGTGTCCCTTGAGAAAACATGACAAAGGAGAATTCATCTTCCTACTACCTAATTTTGACCGAGATAAATTGGAGGATGCACCACCACTTAATCTCGAAAATAATCCTTATCGAGGATTGCAATCTTATGACGAAAAAGACAGTAACTTGTTTTTTGGTAGAGACAACCTAATCAAACAGCTTTATCAGCAAGTCGTTTCCAATAAACAAACGTTGACAGTGGTACTAGGCGCTTCTGGAACAGGTAAATCCAGCTTAATGAAAGCCGGGTTATTACCGTGTCTGCGTGATTCCCAGGAGCATAAATTTCAGATTTTAGACCCCATGCGTCCAGGGGAAACTCCTTTGCAGGCTTTAGCACAGGTGTGTTTAGCAATTGCAACTACAATTACTGTTGCAGAATTAGCAAAAGACGAGCAAGCTTTAGCAAACATCGTTGAACGTTGGAGCCAGACTAATCCCCAGATTAAACTATTGCTAGCAGTCGATCAGTTTGAAGAGTTGATTACCCTGTGTAAGAGTGACGAACAACGAGAGCAATTTCAGAAATTGATCGAGAATGCGATCACTAAATATCCCGACAAAATCCATGTAGTTATCACCTTGCGACTCGACTTTGAGGGTCAGTTTCAAAACTCTATACTCAAAGACTTTTGGAATGATGATACCCGATTTGTCGTCCCACCAATGACCCAAGATGAATTCCGGGAAGCAATTGAGAAACCAGCATCTGAAAAAGTGGTATATTTCGACCCTCCCAGCTTGGTGGATGAACTGATCAACGAAGTCGTACAAATGCCAGGTGCTTTACCCTTACTTTCTTTCACCCTCAGCGAATTGTACCTGAAATATTTAGAGGAACGAAGGGACAACCGCGCCTTAAAAAAGGAAGATTACGAAGAGTTGGGAAGAGTAGTTGGTTCTCTAACCAAACGTGCTAACCAAGAATACGATCGACTAGTTGCTTCATCTCCCGCTTATGAAAACACAGTACGGCGGGTAATGCTGCGAATGATTTCATTGCAGGGTGGCGACTTAGCAAGGCGACAGGTTCCCAAGTCTGAACTAATTTACGCCGATGAACAAGAAAGCGATCGCGTGCAAACAGTCATCAAACGTTTTTCTGAAGCCCGCTTAATCATTGAAGGTTCTAATTCTCAAGGCGAACCGTATGTAGAGCCAGCCCATGATGCTTTAGTGGAGGGATGGGATAAATTACTCAAGTGGAAAAAAGAAGAAGACATAATTTTACAGCGGCGGTTAACAGCAGCTGCCGAAGAGTGGGAAAGTGTCGCCAGCAAAAAACAGCCATCAGGTTTGCAAGCCAAAGCTGAAACTGTAATTGATTGGTTAGATCGCAGATTATACGTTGCTGAAAACTTATTTAGCAAAATCCCGACTCGGCTTGTTCAAGGATTACAGCAAAGACAGCATCAACAAGAGGGTTTGAGAGAGAAACCTATACAGTTTCTTTGGAATAGTAATCCTTATCTTGATGTATTGAATCAGGAACTCCAGTTAAATGACAATTGGTTTAACCAGTTAGAAACAGAATTTGTCCAACAAAGTGTTTTACAGAAACGCCGGAACATTAGTTGGCGATGGCG
Source organism: Nostoc sp. (assembly GCF_036917555.1). Taxonomy (GTDB): domain Bacteria; phylum Cyanobacteriota; class Cyanobacteriia; order Cyanobacteriales; family Nostocaceae; genus Nostoc. The sequence goes on from NZ_JBALDD010000023.1 coordinate 113,643, forward strand.
GATTGCGATCGCAGTTATCTTAGGTTTAAGCGGGTTGACTCTTTGGGCGCTGATTAGTCAAAGAAGTGCAAAGATTGGTGAAACCAGTGCTTCTAGAGAAACGGCAGAAGCAAAGCTACAGCAGCAAGGGTTAGATGGGTTAATTTATAGCTTACAAGCAGGAAGGTCACTGCAACACCCACTGTTGCGATTATTTAATCCAGGTGAACAGCTACAAAATCAAGTCACAGGAACGCTGCAAAAAGCAGTTTTTTCAGTCCGAGAACGCATTCGCATGGAAAGGCATAAAGGTACAGTCAGAAGCTTTCTTAGTCCAGATAATAAGTTTCTGGCTAGTGCTGGAGATGACGACACTATCCGCCTATGGGATTTAAAAGGTCAGCTTGTAAAAGAATGGCCAGCAGATCAAGGCTTGGTCAATAATCTTACTTTTAGTCCAAATAGCCAACTAATAGCTACTGCTGGCCGCGATGATACCGTCCGCCTGTGGGATTTAAAAGGTCGTCTTGTCAAAGAATGGCAAGCACAGCAAAGCTTTGTCAAAAATATCAGTTTTAGCTCCAATGGTCAGCTTTTAGCTACCGGAGGAGCAAACAATACTGTCCGCTTGTGGGACTTACAAGGCAATCCCATTGGGCAACCCTTCGGAAGGATTGTGCTTCAAAAACAAGAAGAAAAGCTGGTTTGGGGGGTAGCATTCAGCCCGGACGATAAAATCATCGCTAGCACTGGCGATGACGGTCTTGTTAGCTTGTGGAACCAGCAAGGTAAGCTGTTGAGAGAATGGAAAGGGAATCAAGACAGTATCAGCAGCATCAAATTTAGCCCGGATGGTCAGCGACTAGCAACAGCAGGAGAAAATAAGACTGTCCGCTTGTGGAATTTACAAGGTCAGCAATTGGGAGAACCATTGAGAGGGCATGAAGGCAGGGTCTGGGATGTGGCATTCAGCCACAACGGTCGGCAAGTAAGTAGCGTTGCTGGAGATGGGAGTGTCCGTGTGTGGAACTTACAAGGCAAGCAGTTAGATAAATTTCAAGGGCATGAAGGGCCAGTCAGAAGCGTCAGTATCAGCAAAGATGGACAGCTAATAGTTAGTGCTGGCGATGATGGTACTGTCCGTGTGTGGAACTTAAACGATCGGCAGGCACAATTCACAAAGCATCGAGGCAAAGTCAACAGCGTCAGTTTTAGTCGAGATGGTCAGCGAATAGCCAGCGCCGGAGATGATGGTACTGTCCGCTTGTGGAACTTGCAAGGTCAACAATTAGCACAGCCATTTCAAGGTCATCGAGGCATAGTCAACAGTGTCAGTTTTAGTCCGAATGGTCAGCAAATAGCTAGCGCCGGAGATGATGGTACTGTCCGCTTGTGGAACTTGCAAGGTCAACAATTAGCACAGCCATTTCAAGGTCATCGAGGCATAGTCAACAGTGTCAGTTTTAGTCAAGATGGTCAGCAAATAGCCAGCGCCGGAAAGGATAGTACTGTCCGTTTGTGGGACTTGCAAGGTCAACAGTTGGGAGAGCCATTTCAAGGTCATCTAGGCCCTGTTTATGCTATAGCGTTCAGTCCCAATGGTAAGCAAATAGCCAGTGCCGGAGATGATGGTACTGTTCGCTTGTGGAATTTGCAAGGTAAACAGTTGGGAGAGCCATTCCAGATATCTGGCTTCAAACTAAAAGCGGTGGCGTTTACCTCCAATGGCAAGATGATTGTTGGTAGCGGGGACAAAGGTACTGTACAGTTGTGGGATTTACAGGGTCAAAAGTTTGCAGATTGGACAGGGCATCGAGGTTCTCAAATCGAGAGCGTTAGTTTTAGCCCCAATGGAAAGTTCTTAGCTACTGCAGGTGATGATGGTATCGCTCAACTGTGGCGCATTCAATCATTCGATGAGCTGATACAAGGGGCTTGCGATCGCCTTGGTGACTATTTGCAGAATAACCCTAATGTGGAGAGCGATCGCCATCTCTGTAATAATTTACCATCAACCCCTGCAAATCCAGACAAGTAAGGTAAAAGCGATGTCTACAACGAGCTACGCCGACGCTATATTTTTATAAATAAATAAAAAAGGTAGGAAATCCTACCTTTTACCCAAAAAAAGCATTTTGTAACCAAATACCAATTTCAATATCACACAAGCTTTTGACGTATTTATTGCAAACCTATGACGAGTGTATGACGTTTAATTTGTAATTGACTTCGCTATTCCTCCCAGTTGCAACCCAGGCGGATAGCTACCTTCTTCCTTGATGCGCTTAATTTCAGCATCGGTTATCTGCAAATTTAACTTTTGTCCTAGCGATCGCACAATATCTCCTCGGTCAATTACACCAGCTACGGCACCAGCGGGAGAAAGTACGGTAATTCTAGGTAACTGCTCATTTTCTAATTTGTTAATTACCTCAGCAATCGATGTTGATTCTGCAACGGTAGGTATTTCTGTCAGCGGATGTACAATGCTATGTAAAGTTTCAGTTTCCCATTCACTCCTTTGGGTTAAACGAAAATCGTCAATGGAAACTAGACCCCGATAACGACCATCAGAAGCAGCAAAATAAACCTGTGAGGGAGTAGTTTCTAAAAGGTATAAATCGGCAAAGGAACGCAATGTCTGGTCAGCATCAATTACCCGAAAGTCACGAGTCATCGCATCGGCCGCCACCACCTTGAGTAGGCTTTCTTGCAATGTAGTCATGTTGTCATAGGTGTTAGCGTTGCGGACAGCAAACCAACCTAACAGCGCAATCCACAAACCAACTACTAACTCTCTGGTAACAAAATCTACAACAAATCCGAAAGCGATCGCACTATAACCCAATATTTGTCCCGCCTTTGCAGCCCAGTGTACGGCTTGAAAACGATTACCTGTGATTTGCCATAGTGCTGCTTTTAACACTTGCCCCCCATCTAGAGGTAAGCCGGGAATCAAGTTAAATAGAGCCACCACTAAGTTAATTCTCGCCAAATCTCCAACCATGACACTGAGGGGATTAGTATCAGGTATCACAAAAGCTGCCAGACGGAGCAGAAAAAATAGGATGATACTCACTAAAGGGCCAGCGATCGCTACTTGAAAGGCTTTGAAAGGAGTTTTAGATTCTTCTTCAATAGCAGCAATCCCGCCAAACATAAATAGGGTAATTGAATTAACTTTAATGCCTTGCGATCGGGCTACCAAGCTATGACCCAACTCATGCAATAGCACCGAACCAAAAAGCAGCAGTGCCATAACTATTCCAGCACTCCAAGCTATAACATTTCCCCATTCTTGGTAAGCTACCCCAAAATTCAGGGTTGCTAACCCTAAAATCACAAACCATAACGGGTCTAAAAACAGGGGAATTCCAAATAATGACCCAACTCTCCAATTTGTTTGCATTACACTGCCCTAAAACTAGATATTATCAGTACTTTTTATACCAAAATACTATGTATATTCGTATATACATTTATATTGAGCATCAATTCGGTAGTAACAAGTGATGAAATGCTCTTATTTCTAGAATAGACAATTAATGCCTATGAGCAAAACTCTGGAATTGGGAATTGGGATGGGCAAAACAGTTCAGAATTCCGTTAGCGGATAGCTAAGGTTTAACCCGTGCTGAGTAGGGAATCTCACTTTTTTACTCAGCACTTATTAATCAGCACTATTGAGGGGCATTGGGCATGGGTCATAAGTTATTTCTTTCCTACTCCCCCTGCCCAAAATCATTTGTAGGAGTTTTGCATTGATAGTGGGGTTACAAGTAACACCTCTGTCATTACAAAACTACAGGCGACCGATGTTAGTCAGTCCTAAAACAATGCCAACGCCAATAATATGACCAAAAGCCATTGCTGCAACGAATGTTGGAATACTAATCGGCAGGATAGGGAACTTGGGGCCAACTAAGGGTTTTTCAATCTTAGTACTTAACAAAACAACTACTAAGCTACTGACGCTGATGATGATGCCTACTATAGGATTCCACGCAGGTGTTGCGGGAACAGTTGCAGCTGCTGCTAATAAAATAGAGTTAATCAAGCTTTTATCTCCTGAATGGAAAAGTTAATGTAGACCTACAAGATTATAAAATTACAAGGCCCAAAAATTTTTTAGATAGTTTAGACTTTTCAGATGATTAGTTTAAATTTGTTAAATATTCATGCGCGTTAAGATTTGCGGCATTACTCAACCACAGCAGTCTATAGCGATCGCCTCTCTAGGCGCAACGGCACTAGGATTTATTTGTGTACCAAACTCACCTCGTTACGTAAGTACATCTCAAATTCGGGCAGCAGTGGCAGAACTCCCAAAAAATATTGACACAATTGGGGTTTTTGCCAATGCCAGTATCCTTGAAATCAGTCAGGTAGTTGCTGATTCTGGGTTGACTGGTGTGCAGTTACACGGTGATGAATCACCAAATTTTTGCTACCAAGTACGTCAAGCCTTACCAAATGTCGAAATTATTAAAGCATTGAGAATTCGTAGTCTTGAGCATCTTGACACAGCGGTTGATTACACCAAATATGTAGATACTTTGCTACTTGATGCCTACCATCCGCAACAATTGGGTGGTACAGGCAAAACTTTAGATTGGACGATGCTAGAACAATTTAGCCCTAGTTGTCCTTGGTTTTTAGCAGGAGGACTAACAGCCGATAATATTGTGGAAGCCCTAAATCAGGTTAATCCTAGCGGCGTTGATTTATCTAGTGGTGTGGAACGGACACCAGGAGATAAGGATTTAGATAAAGTAGCACTCCTATTTCACAGTCTAAAAAACATTGATTTATTTAGAAGTTAGGAGTAATGAGTTGTGAATTAACTCCTAACTCAGCACTTAAAAGAACGCTGCTTGGTGGCGAATCAAGTTAAAAAATTCTTCGCGGGTTTTGTGTTCGTCTTGAAATACACCAACCATTGCACTAGTGACAGTCCAAGAACCTGGTTTCTGAACGCCACGCATTACCATGCACATGTGGCTAGCTTCCATCACTACAGCAACGCCTTGAGGTTCAAGAACCGTCTGGATTGCTTCAGCAATTTGGCGGGTAAGTCTCTCTTGTACTTGCAAGCGACGGGAATACATCTCAACAATCCGGGCCAGCTTACTCAGTCCGACAACTTTTTGGTTGGGAATATAAGCAACGTGCGCTCTACCCATAAATGGCAGCATGTGGTGTTCGCACAGACTAAAGAAATTAATATCTCTAACTAGTACCATCTCGCTATGCCCTTCATCAAAAATGGCATCGTTAACGAGTTCTTCAAGAGATTGGTTGTAACCACTGGTAAGAAACCGCATTGCTTCAGCCACTCGCTTGGGTGTTTTCAGGAGTCCTTCGCGTTCGGGGTCTTCGCCAACTCCCAATATTAGTGTCCGCACGGCGTCCTTCATTTCCTCCAGCTGTTCCTCTGTTGGCGGGGACACATCCACTTGTCGCCCGTTATTAGTATTGCGATCGGGTCTAGGAGTTATGGCTTCTGCCAAGTCGGGAATCAGAGGCGATTGAGAGCAATTGGAACCGTTGGAACTAGCAATAGTCATGATTCAGTCTTGGTTATGGTTTTAATTTAGTTATGAGTTAAAAGTTATGAGTTAGGAGTTATAAATTTATCACTCCTAACTCATAACTTCTAACTTCTAACTTCTAACTTCGCAATTAGAGTGCGCCAGCACTGGGCATCAGGGTCAATTCATCAATAACTGCTTGTTGTGGTAACAGAACTGTGTAGAGAATTGATTCAGCCACAATTTCCGGGGTTAACATTTTGGAACGGTCTAAGTTGACATGGACTGTTTCTGTATCCCAAAGTTCGGTATTGACTGCACCGGGACAGATAGCTGTGACACGAATGCCGTGAGTGCGTTCTTCTTGTGCCAGGGTTTGAGAGAGGGCTATCAAACCAGCTTTACTGACGCTGTATGCTCCCCAACCGGGAAAGGGTTGCTTGGCGGCAATTGAGGCGACGTTGATAATTGTGCCTGTGCCTCGATCGCGCATTGAAGGTAAAATCCCCACAATGCACTGAAACACGCTGGTGAGATTCAAGTCAATTACCTGCTGCCAGCCCTCTAGGGGGATTTCGCTCAAAGTACCTGTATAGGCGATGCCAGCATTGTTTACCAGAATGTCTATATCACCAAAGTCAAGAGCGATCGCTCGGATCTTTTCTTTAACTTCCAAGATCCGCGCTAAATCTACAGCGTAAGCTTTCGCTTCCACCCCAGTATGCTGTAGAGCTTGTCTTACCGCCTCCAACTTATTCAAAGAACGGCTGACTAAGGCGACATCTATTCCCGCTTTCGCAAAGGCTAAAGCCGTTGCTTTCCCAATTCCACTACTTGCCCCTGTAATCAGGGCACGTCGTTGTCGTTTTTGCTCAACATTCATGGTGTCTCCCAATTTTTTGGCAGTTCCCAAAGCCTATTACCATCCCATTATTCACACTTCTCGGTTTGGATAGATTAAAGTAATCTAAAAATCTGATGATTTTCATTAAGCAAATGCTATGATGCAGCACAACAGTCCCCATATTGTGGGAGCAGTAAATACAAGAAATTGTTGCCTGGAAAACCACGCCGTACATTCAAATTAGATTATTTACATAATACAAAACCCACTCAATCAAATTGAGTAGATTTGCCAAATATGCAAATGCCTATGGCTAGATTGTTAAAAATCTTTAAGCACATAGGCAATTATAGCATCGCTGCTTTGCTAATCAATCATTATGCGGTGCTGTTAGTGGGCAACTTCTGTAAAAACACCAATTTTGCGGAATTTTTCATAGCGCAGTTGGCGGCGTTCTGGAGCGGTTAAACGATTGAGTTCGTCTAAATTTTCCATCAGCACTTGCTTGAGAGTGGTAGCGGCTTTTAAGGGGTCGGAATGAGCGCCACCAGTGGGTTCAGGCAGTATTTGGTCGATAATTCCCAACTTTTTCAGGTCATGGGAAATAATTTTTAGCGCCACGGCGGCTTGGGGAGCCTTACCAGCATCTTTCCACAAAATGGCGGCGCAGGCTTCGGGAGTGGCGACGGTGTAAACGGAGTGTTCAAACATGAGTAGGCGATCGCCTACACCAATACCAAGGGCGCCACCGGAACCACCTTCACCAATGACTGTGCAGATAATTGGCACATCTAAGCAAAACATTTCCCGTAAGTTGTAAGCGATCGCTTCTCCTTGACCTTGGTGTTCTGCTTCTACCCCAGACCAAGCTCCTGGCGTGTCGATAAAGGTTAGTATTGGCATACTAAACTTGTTGGCGTGTTCCATCAACCGCATGGCTTTGCGATAGCCGCCAGGGTAAGGCATTCCAAAGTTACGGGCAATATTGTCTTTAGTATCGCGTCCTTTTTGATGACCCAACATCACCACAGGTTGCCCACTCAGACGACCAACACCACCAACTAAAGCTGGATCGTCACCACCACAGCGATCGCCATGCAATTCCATCCATTCATCACTAATTGCCTGAATGTAATCGAGAGTACTGGGGCGACGCGGATGACGAGCGACTTGCAATCGCTGGGACGGGGATAGACTAGTAAAAATTTCCTCACGTAGTTGCATGGCGCGTGCTTCTAGTTGACGAATTTGACCAGAAACATCGACGCCATTTTCTTCTGCAAGTTGCCGAATTTGATCGATTCGGGTTGCAAGTTCTGCTAGGGGCTTTTCAAAATCTAACAGTAGCGGTTTACGCTCGGTAGTTGCCATCGTAGGGGTTATAAGTACGAGTTATAAATTATCTATCCTTTGTTCTTTGTCCTTTCTTTGTCTTTTGTCCTTTGTCCTTTGCAAATAACAAATGACTAATGACCAATGACTAATGACTAAACCAGCAGCGGTCTAAATCCATGCTTCACAGATACCTTACCAATCTGCTCCATTTTGTCTACGGTAATCTGATTCCGTCCCCACGAAAAGTTCGTGTATAACTTCTCAAATTCCAGCAGCATTGATTCGGCAAAACAAGCAAACAACTGGCGGGCTGGCACGTCCATATTGACGATTTTCATAATTTTCCAGTCAATATCCAGGGAATGCTCTACAATTCCACCATTTAACACATATACACCAGGATGCTGAACTTTTGTTGCTAAGTTTTTAGGATAGCCACCATCAATCAATAAACAGGGTTGTTTCAAAGTGGTGGGGTCAATTTCCACGCCTCTGGGCATACTAGCAACCCAAACTACAACGTCAGCTTCAGGCAATGCTTCTGTCAAACCCATGATTTTTCCTCGCCCCAGTTCGCCTTGCAGTTCTTTGAGGCGTTCTTGATCGCGGGCGATCAACAAAAGTTCTTTGACATCTGTTTTCGCATCTAGCCAGCGGGTAACTGCACTACCAATATCTCCAGTTGCCCCACATATTGCAACAGTCGCTTTTGACAGATCGATTCCCAGTTGTTTTGAGGCTTCTTCCACCTGTTTACAAATAATGTAGGCAGTATGTGTGTTTCCTGTGGTGAAACGTTCAAACTCTAGTTTAATGTTGCGGACTTGGCTAAACTGGTCTAACTTAAAGTTTTCAAAAATAATCGACGAAAATCCGCCTAAAGCTGTAATGTTAATGCCATGCTTTTGTGCGTGAGCCATCGCGTTGAGGATTTTGCGCGTTGCGGCTTTGATGCGCCTACTGGCCAGCATCTCCGGCAAAAAGCAAGATTCTACATACCGTCCTTCAATTTTTTGCCCAGTTACACTGGTGACAATAATGGTATCGACAATTTGCGGTGGGGCGCTGCACCAAAAGTCTAGCCCTTGATCGGCATATTCTGGGTATCCCAATTCTTTAGCTACCGATTGAGCGTGTTCTAAACTAGTCAGATGTCCAATTAGACCAAACATGTAGTGATTATTAGGCTTATGCTGTCTTGAGGGGGTGGAATTTAGTAGAGTTAGGAGTTAGGAGTTCGTTCGACTTATAATTTCTCACTGATCATTCCTCACTCCTAACTTTTTTAAGCGGCTATGAGTCCGTAGGCTGACAAGCGCATGATATCACGAGTGGTGAAACCTATGTTACTTAATGCTTCACCGTATTGGATCATAAAGTCTTCTACCAAAGCATCTTTTTCCATTGCCATTGTGTGGGCATCACCCTCTACTTTGTTAAGCATTTTCCAGACGATGGGTAGGTTCTGGCGATTTGCAAGTTCAAGTTCAGCTTTGGATTCTGTGAAATGCTCTTTCAACCAAACTTCTCCAAAGTTGAGGTGGCTGTATTCTTCTTTTACTACTCCTTCCGTGATTTTGCGGGCAAAAGCGTCGGCGACGGGGATGTAAATGTTATATGCTGCGATCGCAAAACATTCGATAATCAAAGACTGAATCAACAGACAAGTGACGACCTTCCCGGACGCTGCTGCTGTTTGGAAATTCTGGTGTAGTCCAGAGAAAAATTCCTTGGCAAATTGCAAATCTGGGGTAACATTCAAATTGCGTCCACAAGCTTCAAATCCTTTCTTATGACGGCTTTCCATCTTGGATAGGCGAATCAATTCATCATGAGATTCTGGCAGCAGTTCGGCTAATGTGATGTAATTTTCATGGGCTTCTTGTTCCCCTTCAATCACGATCGCATTAATCCGGCTATAAGCATCTTTGTATGTTTCGCTCTTGAAATCTAATTCTTTAAATTGGTCTGCAAGCTGCTGCATGGTTATGTTTACTCCTGTAAACTTGAATTATTTGACACCAGGATTGAATTTACCCTATGAACTGAGGGTAACAATTACTGTGGTTTAATTTAACTTAACAAGTAGACTATGTTTATAGATTAATTGTTGCTGGGGGCAATGCTCTAGTACTAGCGAAATAAATGCTTTGCGGCTCAAGTTATGTCGAAACCAAACCCGAATGTAAAATCTGGTGATTTTTTGAGCCTAGTAATCTTACTGCTAGGGGCATTTCTCGTTCTACTACCACTATTTGTGGTCTTTCTCACCTCCTTTGTACCGACAGCCGCCAGTCCAGAAAATTTGTCCAAAAATAACTGGTCTTTAGCAAATTACCGCGTTGCGTGGCAACAGGGTAAATTTTTGCTGGCGTTTGCTAATTCTACCTTGGTAGCGATCGCTGTGACGGCGTTTCAGATTGTCACTTCTGCTTTGGCTGGTTACGCCCTAGCACGGTTGAAGTTTCGGGGACGCCAAGCACTGCTATTATTCGTTTTAGCAACTTTAGTGATTCCCTTTCAGTTATTGGTAATTCCCATCTTTTTGGTGTTGAAGTGGGGACACCTGATAAATACATACTGGGCGCTCATTCTACCCACTGCGGTTAGCGGATTTGGGATTTTCTTATTACGTCAGTATTTCCAGACAATTCCTGTAGAGTTAGAGGAAGCAGCAGCGATAGATGGCGCGAACCGACTGCAAATTTTGTGGCGGGTGATGTTACCTTTAGCCCGTCCGGCCTTGCTAACGCTGTTTTTGTTCACCTTCATTGGTGAGTGGAATGATTTGTTTAAGCCTCTAGTATTTACAACAAGACCAGAATTAAGGACAGTACAACTAGCGTTGGCTGAGTTTCAGGAGCAATTTACGAATAATTGGCCCTTGATGATGGCAGCAGTGACAATAGCGACAGTTCCAGTGATGGTATTATTTCTCATCGGTCAGCGTCAATTTCTTCAGGGTATTGCTGCAACGGGGATTAAGAATTAGTGGGGAAACAGGCGGTCACGTCACTTCTCTACGAGACGCTGCACGTAGCAAGATCCCCAAAGGGGTACGCTCCGAATTCAAAATTCACGCATTCAAAATTCTTGCATTATTGATCCCCATAAATAAATTTAGTTGCTCTGTAAACGGACTTCGTATTTCTTGCGCTATGCCACTCGTTATATATTTTTTTGCTTCTCCATAAATAAATTTAGGGGCTTGTATCATGAGTCGTTTTTGGTAAATGGAAGCCCGATTGTAGTTACTAGACGTGATGCCCACTCTACAATAAATAATTTGAATTGGTATTATCTCAAAATAAGTTGCAAAGGAAATCCCGTCGGAAAACATGAACTTTTATGACACTCAGCGTAATCATCGCTAGCTAAACTGAAGCAATAATTATACACATACCGTCAGGAACGAAAACACTTATGAGTTCTCAACAAGTCATAGACCCTGAAATATTACAGCAGTTACAAGAAGAGATTCAGCAGAAAATGAATGAAAGCCTAGAAAACGCTGACTTGCACTCAGTGCTTGAAAAGCACGGCTTATTAGAATATAGAGTCTTGAGAATTCATTGGCAGTGTAATCTCGACCCCAATCAACTCAAATCTAATGATACAGTTGATGAACAGCAACCCAATGCATTATTGGCAGAAACTTCAACAGCTTCAATACCAGAAATTGTCTTAGTCAAAAAAGCATTGTGTATTCCTTGCCCATCAACTGGCAACCCAAGGGGCTGTAACTGCTAAATAATTTTATCTTAGGACTGCAAAGAGTTTATTCTAGTGAATGTAAAATACTAAACTTTGCATTTATGTAGTAGTTAGGTTACAGAGATAACATCAGCGTACTAACATCACTAATTAGTAAAGAGCAGTATTTTAATAAACTCTGATTTTTTGAGCGCCAGTTTTTCATGTCTCAAAATCGAAGCAGTTACCACTGGAAGTTAGGAATAGTGAGTACTTTAGTGATTGCTGGAGTACTCACTTTTGCTGAGAATTTTGCCTTAGCTCAAATTCAAACAGATACCACGCTCGGATCTGAAAGTTCAATCATTACACCAAAGCTAATCGATGGTCAGCCTACAGACCAGATCGATGGTGGAGCAGTTCGTGGAACAAGTTTGTACCACAGCTTTGAACAGTTTTCTGTCTCTGCGGGAAGGACAGCCCATTTTAACAATGCAATCAATATTCAGAACATCATCAGTCGGGTGACAGGCAATTCTGTTTCTAATATAGATGGCATTCTCAAAGCTAACGGCATAGCCAATGTATTTCTGATTAATCCTAACGGCATTGTTTTTGGGCGCAATGCTTCTTTAAATATCGGTGGTTCATTTGTGGCTAGCACGGCAAGTAGTTTGAACTTTGCTGATGGTACAAAGTTTAGTGCTATATCTCCTCAAACTGAACCTCTACTCAAAGAAAGTGTTCCTATAGGTTTACAATTCGGAACAACTGCTCGACCTATCCGCAATCAATCCCAAGCAAGTCCAAATAATGCAATTAATATCTTTGGGCAAGGTGTTGGTCTACAAGTGCAGCAAGGCAAAACCTTAGCACTTATAGGCGGTGATATAACGCTAGAGGGCGGAGATTTAACGGCAAGTAGGGGAAGAATTGAGTTAGGAAGTGTTGCTGGTAATAGTTTGGTTGGTCTAAATTCAACGAATCAAGGTTGGGCATTCGGATATGAAGGTGTTCAAAATTTTCAGAACATCGAACTAACCCAGCGAAGTGAGATTCCATCTAATGTAGATACCAGTGGCAAAGGTGGTGGTAATATCCACCTGCAAGGACAGCGTGTACTGGTAACTGACGGTTCACAAATTTTGGCTCTTACTTTGGGAGCGCAACCAGGAGGAAATTTGACAGTGAACGCTTCCGAGTCTGTAGAACTTGGAATAAATGCATTCTTGTCTACTGGAACTTTCGACACTGGAAACTCTGGAGATATAAATATCACTACCAGAAAGTTGATTGTCAAAGATGGAGCGCAAGTCTTAATGTTCAATGTTGGTTCAGGATTGGCAGGGAAATTGACCATAAACGCCTCAGATTCCGTAGAACTAATCGCAGGCATCCCCATTTCTCCTTTGCTAGATGGTAGTGATTTAATATCTAGTGGATTATTTAGTGCAACTTATGGCGCTCCAAATGCTGGCAGCATAATAATTAATACTGGAAAGTTACGTATCGAGGGAGGGGCAGCAATATCAACAAGTTCTGAGGGTATACTTGGACGTTTTTCTAACCAATTTATACCAGCTACAGGAAATGGAGGTGATTTGACAGTGAACGCCTCTGAATCTGTAGAATTAATGGGAACCTCAGCAAATGGTTCTAGGCTCAGTAGCTTGTTTGCTGGCACTCAAGGGCCTGGAAATGGCGGTAACTTGACCCTAACTACAGGGCGATTGGTTATCAAAGATGGGGCGGCAATAACTGTGAGCAGTGAAGCTCGAAAAAATGCTAACTATCAAGGGGGTGTACCCAATTTAGGTCTAGCAGGCGAACTCAATATAAGTGCTCGTTCCATCCTGCTGGATAAAGGAAAACTCACATCTGATAGTGAGTCAGGTAAGGGCGGTGACATTGCGGTACAGGTGCAGGACTTATTACTGATGCGTCGCAACAGTCAAATCTCTACTAATGCCGGAGGTGATAAAACTGGCGGTAACATCACCATCAATACACCTAATGGCTTTCTCGTCGCCACTCCTTTCGGAAATAGCGATATTACCGCCAACGCCAACTTTGGTTCTGGTGGTAAAATCGCAATCACCGCTAAGAATACCTTTGGGTTTGTTTCACGCACTCGTGCAGAGGTGGAGAGGCTCGATCCAAAAGATATAAACCCGAATAACATACCAACAAGTGACATTACTGCATTTTCTCAGCAAAACCCTTCATTAAGTGGCACTGTACAAATCAACTCACCAGATGCTGACCCCAGTAAAGGATTAGTGGAACTACCCGTAAATCTGGTTGATGCTTCGCAGCAAGTTGCTGCTAGTTGTAGTTCTGGTGGAAAAATAGGAAGAAGTTCATTTGTTACTACTGGGCGTGGAGGAATACAAGCCAATCCCACAGAGCCATTGATAGCTGATGATGCAGTAGTGGTAGGTTGGATCGCCCTACCTCCAAAGAGTCAGAATCGGGCTGAGGGTATTCAGAAAAGAGTGGTTATTCAGGCGCAGGAATACACAGAAGATAAATCACAGAAGATTAATTCTGTCAATGAGCCTACTCAAATTGTAGAAGCCCAAGGGTGGATTTTAGATGCCAATGGGAACGTGGTTCTGGTTGCTCAAGTACCCACTGCATCGCCCCATAACTCCTCGCTCGTCGCTACATCTTGTGTTGCTAATTAAAATTTGAGATTCTCGTAACTTCTGTTGGTGCATTGGTGTAGTTTATGTAATATTATTTACAAGCCGATCGCGAATTATTTGGAGTTGGTCTTGAGTTTTAATTGGCTCTCGCGGTGCTGGCAATTCAGTATTCGGCCAGTTAGGTAAATCATTGCAGGGACATACCAACGCCGGCATCCCGACGTTTCGCGCGGCTATTGGCATACTGCATCGGCTGCAAGGGAGCATAGCCCATGCTGGTGTCAACAATTCAGCAATGGTTTCGTATGTACCCTCAAGGTAACAATCACCCGATTCCGGTGAAATAATTTTTTGCCAGCACTCTTCAAATTCTTCACTATAGCGATCGCCATTTAGCACCGATAGCGGAGCGTTAGCGAGTCCACGTTCGCGCTGCGTCTCGTAGAGAGCGTCTTGGGGCAAAATTGCCTCACCGTTGCCCGTAATCACTTTCTTACCCAACTGAAACCAGTAGGCAAGGTATCTTTTAACTTCTTGTTTGGTTGCCATAAGACAATTCTAGATTTTAGATTTTAGATTTGGAATTAATTTGAATCAAGAGTTAAGAATCTTGACTTCTGAATGTTCCAGCATCTCCTTTATTTGGCAATGGCGAACCAAGGATGCTGAGATTGAGAACATGGCCACCAGTCACTAAATAAACAGTTTCGCTAAGTGTTGCTAGCTGGCGTACTAAAGAACCAAGGCGATCGCGGAACATCCTTCCCAGGGGATAAGCTGGTATCACACCCCAACCCACCTCTTCTGCTACAAACAGCATATCAGCAGCAACCAGTTCCACTGTCTCCAAAAACTCTGCAAGGGCATTTTTCCAGCTAGATTCGTCCTGTTCTAGGAGATTAGCAACCCAAGTTCCTAAAGAATCAACTAAAAGACAGGTATAGGGTTTGGCATCAGCAAGGGTAGCAGAAAGTTCCACAGGTACAGATAAAGTTACCCAGTCTTGGGGACGACGTTGTTGGTGTTCTAAAATGCGTTGATGCCACTCTTGGTCATCAGGGTTATCGGTGGCTGTTGCTACATAAACAACTGCTTTTCCTGACTGTATGGCTAAAGTTTCTGCCCATTCACTTTTACCAGATCGTGCTGGCCCTGTTACTAAGATGATTTTACCCAAAGTTTTTTACTGAGTATTTTAACAAGAGAGGCAGGAGGCAGAAGGAATATTGCCGTTGCCTCTTGCGGTTATTATCGCAAGTGAGCCGGCGGTTTAAGTCCTCCAGTAAAATCTACAAAATCGTAGATTGGAATTAGATGGGGTTGAGAGCAACAGATAAATTCTAACCTCCTGCCTCCTGCCTCCTGCCCTCTGCCTCCTCCACATACCCACGGTTACAATTTATCACCACAATTTTTTACTTCATCGGTGAGATTTTTGGTTTCAAATAACTTTTAAGGGATAAAATTAGCACCAGCATCATTGATGCTACAACTGGCAAAAGCCAAAAATCCCAACAACCCCATTCTCAATTATTCAATACCACTGGGGAAAGCAAACTTTAGGATATCTTTATGAACCCAGGTTTAAAACGCATTGAAGCAACTCTACACGATTTAGGGAATCGCGGCACTGCCTCTACTGCCGAAACAGGTGATTCGACGACACAACGGCCTTTCTCTTTTAGAATCAGCGTCGGAGCCAACGAACCCACAGAAAGTACACAAATTCCATCCTCTCAGGATGAGAAACTCGTTGAATTGGGCAAAGAGACTGAGAGTGATTATTCTTCTGAACAAAATTTCTTTCCTCACCATGACTCTGTGCAGACCTTTCAAGCAGAAGAAAATGGTGGCAAAACACCCAGCCTACCCAAGTTGAAAACTCCAAGCTTTAGTAGCCATCGCCACGGTGCGAATCCAGCATTGGCGATGAATCTATTACAAGAAATTCAGGAAACTGTCGCTGGTTGGCAAATAGAATTGCAAAATATTTTGAAGCAAATCCAGGATATTTACTTAGAAGGGCCAATTGTCAATGGCTGGTTAGAATCCAATCCCACCGAACCAGAATCGGGAGGAACCGCGACACTTCGCCATGCAGAAGTTGACCGCTTAATGAACTACGTAGAAGAAATTTGCGCCACTGGTGGAAAAGTATCTTATCAATCATCTATTACTGGCTATCGCCTCTGTGGTGTAGACGATACTGGTAAAGTTTGGTCACGCCCATGTCCACCGGATCAGGTTCCGAATGTTAGTATGGCGATCGCTCGTTACCAAAAGTTACGTCAACTGTTAGGGCGCAAGCAATCTTTGGAAACCCGCCTTAGTCAACTGGCACAAACTCTTGTAGTTTTACACAGTCATATTCAACAAACGTAAAGTTTTAAAGATTATTTCCGAAGAAACTCGGTTGGTAGGTCGGTAACTTTTGGTTTAGATTAACTCTCAGCAGTTATGCGTTGGATTTAGATTTTAATCTAAAATCGTTCGACTGAGCGTAGCCGTACCCCTCCGGGGAAGCAAGCTATGCGTAGCGTTCCGCAGGAAAGTCCCAAATCTCAAATCCAAAATTCAATCTATGCCAGACATCCAAATCTCTGCCATTATCTGTACTCACAATCGAGATACCTATTTAGGGGCTGCAATTGATAGTCTTTTAGCACAGGATTTTGCTGCTGACTTTGAAATTGTGATAGTTGATAATGGATCTAGCGATCGCACTTGTGAAGTTGTAGAACAAAGAACCCACAATCCGCGCCTGAAGTATGTTTTTGAACCCACCATTGGTTTATCTGTCGCCCGTAACACAGGTGCAAAGGTAGCCAGTGGTGATATTCTTGCTTATCTAGATGATGATGCCGTTGCCAGTAAGGGCTGGCTACAAGTTTTATATTCTGCCTATTACAATAATTCTAAGCTAGCGATCGCAGGTGGCAAAGTCACTCTCCTGTGGCCCTCAGGAATTCAACAACCACAGTGGCTATCTCCGGGGCTAGCTGCGAATCTGGGTGCATACGACTTAGGTGACAGTAACATCTACATTGAGCAACCTGGCTCAACACCCAGAGGCTTAAATTACTCCATCTGCCGCAGTTTCCTAGAAGAAATTGGCGGTTTCGATCCTCATCTCGGTCGAGTGGGTAAAAATTTATTATCTAATGAAGAACTGCAAATGACCGAATTCGCCCTACAGCGTGGTTGGCAAGTCGCTTATCTTCCCAAAGCACTCGTCGCTCACAATGTAGCCCCAGAGCGCCTCCAACGCTCCTGGTTTTTAAACCGAGGCTGGTGGCAGGGTATCAGTGAATGCTATCGAGAACAACTCGCTGGTAAAGCTGGGATCGCTCAATTGCAGCGAGGTAGCGAAAGGTTTGTCCGAGGCTTGTATAAGGCATTACAATATTTCTCCGATCCAGCAGAACGGTTTGACAAACTGGTGTATGCTTACGGTCAGATTGGTTACTTAAATGCTGCTATTCAAGGTCTTTTATCTACATCAAATAAGAAATAACCAGTAACATAATTTCTACTCAATATGTCATCTAAAATACCAGTTTCAGTACTAATTCCGGCAAAAAACGAACAAGCTAACTTGCCTGCTTGCCTTGCTAGCCTCAGCAGAGCAGATGAAATATTTGTAGTAGATTCTCAAAGTACCGACAACAGCATTGAAATTGCTAAAAGTCACGGTGTAAATGTCGTACAATTCAACTTCAATGGACGCTGGCCCAAAAAGAAAAATTGGTCTTTAGATAATCTACCTTTTCGTAATCAATGGGTGCTAATTGTAGATTGTGATGAGCGCATCACCCCTGAACTTTGGGAAGAAATTGACCAAGCAATTAAAAATGATGAATATACAGGTTATTATCTCAACCGCCGCGTATTTTTCTTAGGAAAATGGATTCGTTATGGTGGTAAATATCCTGATTGGAATCTACGTTTATTTCAACATAAAAAAGGTCGCTACGAAAATCTAAATACAGAAGATATTCCTAATACTGGTGATAACGAAGTTCACGAACATGTGATTTTGCAAGGAAAAGTTGGGTATCTCAAAAATGATATGCTCCACGAAGACTTCCGTGACCTTTATCACTGGTTAGAACGCCATAACCGTTATTCAAACTGGGAAGCCAGGGTTTATTTGAATATTCTTACAGGTAAAGATGATAGCGGTACTATCGGCGCTAATCTATTTGGTGATGCCGTGCAACGCAAACGATTTTTGAAAAAAGTGTGGGTACACCTACCATTTAAACCGATTTTACGATTTATTTTGTTTTATATAATTCAACGCGGTTTTTTAGATGGCAGAGCAGGATATATCTATGCACGTTTGCTGAGTCAATATGAATATCAAATTGGCGTTAAACTTTACGAATTACGCAACTGTGGTGGTCACTTAAATACTGCAACTATCCTGAAGGATGGAGCAGGGGAGCAGGGGAGCAGAGAAGCAGAAGCAAAGCTATTGACCATTGATTCCTGATAATGACTAATGACCAACCTTTTGTAGATTTACGCAAATATGACCAATCTTGGTTTGACCGGGGGCGTCCAAGTTGGTATGTTTTATTATGGTGGTTTGTACAAGCGATCGCCTTTCCTCTAACTCCTCAACCGTTAAATATTCTGCGTTGTGCTTTGCTACGATTATTTGGCGCTCATATCGGCAAAGGTGTACTAATTCGACCCACAGCCCGCTTCACTTACCCCTGGAAAGTCACTATTGGCAACTACAGTTGGATTGGAGATAACGTAGTTTTATATAGCCTCGATCAAATTCACATTGGTGAACATTGCGTAATTTCCCAAAAAAGTTACCTGTGTACTGGTACTCACGATCTCCAAGATCCTGCCTTTGGGTTGAAAACAGCGAGTATTACTATTGAAAATGGTGCATGGGTAGCGGCAGATTGTTTTGTAGGGCCAGGAGTGCAAATCGGGGCTAATGCTGTGATTGGCGCTCGGAGTAGTGTTTTTACTAATATGCCTTCTGGGCAGGTTTGTTGGGGAAGCCCCTGTCGCCCCAAAACGGCTCGGCTAAAACTTGATCCCTCCACAACGCCGTGATTTTATAGGTAAACGTAGTAAGGGCGTGCAGCTAGCTGTGCGCTCTTAACTTTTCCACATATTTATTTGTTTTTGGGAAGAGAATAAAAGTGAGATTGTCATTAGTTATTTGTCATTTGTCATTAGTGAATAACCAATGCCCCATGCCCCATGCCCCATGCCCAATACTTCGATTACGCTCAGTACAAGTGCCCAAGCAAAATGGTAAGTAGCAGTGGTAATATGTTTTCATGGCTGCTCTAATCCTTGCTATTGATGAACAAACTATTGGATGAAACGCTGTCAATCAAAATTGCTGAACAGATAAACAGCAGAGCTAGCACTCCGTTTGATAATGCTTATAAAGCAGCATTATTTACTGAGGGAGCAAGGTATATTCAGGGATTTTTAGCTTTTGCTGGGAAACCATATAGACCTATTGAACACAGTTGGATTGAGCTAGACGACGCCTCCGATATCCGCATTATTGATCCCACATTACCTTACCTGAACAAAAATCCCCAAGAAATGTGGTATTTTGCAGCACATAGTCTGACTGTTAAAAAACTGAAAGCCATCATTGAAGAATCAAAAGAAGATTATCCAGAAGACGATCCATTGCCAATTTATGGCGATCCACCTTATGAATATTACGGTGATGTAATGTTGGGTGGTCAAGACTATCTGGCAGCATATCAAGCCGCAGAGACTAAGTGCAGAGAAATCAACGAACTCAACCCTGAGAGTAACTAATAAAAATCAATTAAGTAATTCATAATTACGAATTATTTAATACGATTTACCATCGCTGCCAAAGTATTCTCTATAGCCACAAATTTTGTCTTCACGCACATCAAATGAAACCGCTACCCGATTTCTGTAAGGCTGTCCGAATAAAAGACCCTCGTCCCGAAACTCAAAGACAGCAGTCGTTTCATTACTGGTAACACGGTCTAGACCAGTCAGCTTCAACCCAGGACTAAAGGATTCAGAAACGTACTCGAAAAATTCTCTAGCTCGCTCTTTTCCCACGTTTAAACCGTGGAATTTTGCCATTGGAAACCAAAGGGTGAAATCTTCTGTGAGCATATCTAACAATGCTTCCCACTCTCCTGTTGCCATCCCATGTGTAAGATGCTCAAATGCCTGTTGAGCAACTTTTAAAGTATTTTCTGAATTTTGTGTCATTCTCACCACCCATTGAGTATAAGCTGATACCATGCTAATTAAAATTTCACAACTACTTTGCCACAATTCTGACCACTGAGAAGATATTCTACAGCGTCGGGTATTGATTGTATGCCTTGAAACTGTGTCGGGTCAACAGCAACTTTGAGTTTGTCTGTATAGAAGAGGTAAAAGATGCGATCGCGTGCCTCTGCCATATATTCTTTATAATGAGGCATGAGAAAGCCTCTCACAGAAGCAGCTTTCCAAAATAGCTGGTGATAAAGGCGTGGTTGTGTAATTTGTTCTAAATTTTTTGCGTATTCGGAGATGAAACCAACCACTACTAAGCGTCCCCGCACTGCCAAGTTTTCAACGCAGGTATCAAAAACCTCTTTACCTACACACTCAAAAATTAAATTAATCCCATTGGGGTATTCTTGCTTGAGGACTTGATTGAGGTTTTCTGTGCGATAGTTGATAATGCGATCGCACCCTAATTCTCTCAGTAACTTTGCCTTTGCCTCAGAACTGCAAGTACCAATGACATGATTACCAGCTAGCTTTGCCAATTGCACCGCAATATGACCAGTTCCCCCTGCTGCTGCTGTCACTAAAACCACTTGATTACTTTTCATCTCTCCCACTTGTTCCAATGCCATTAAAGCTGATACACCTGTAGGCATTAGTGTTAGCAACTCTGGCGTTGCTTCTTGCAGCTTCACTGCTAAGTTTGCATCGATAAGCTGATATTCTCGATAACCGCCACCACGCGCCGTAGTTATTACAGCATCATCTATTTGAAAATCTTTAACATTCTTACCCACAGCAACAACTTTTCCCACTGCTTCCACACCCAAATCAAAGGGAGGAATCAAGTTAACATAGGGAACATCACCACGACAAAGTAAAGTATCAAAGCCACCGTTAACGCCAGCAAATTTGTTTTGAATTAAAAGTTCATTAGCAGCAGGTTTAGAAAGAGGGACTTCGACAATTTCAACGGCAGATTTAAAATCTGTATTCAGTTGCTTTGCTATTAACTTTTTGTAAGTTTTTGCGTTCATTTACCAATATTATTTAATAAATATAAATATAGGGTGCGCTATGCTTTTAGCTAACGTACTATCAGCAATCTCAGCCTATAAAGCTTTATCCCACTCTAACTGATGAGCTAACCCATACTTAATATTTTTGTGCTATGGTTTGTAACCATTCAATCAGGGGTCTTAAGGTTCCTGGTAATGCTGACTCACTGACAGTCACCGTATGGTGCTTACCGTTATCTTCTATTGTTAACTTATACTGAAAGCGATCGCTCTGGGGATTTGGCGAAGTTATTTGTTCAGGTAGCCTAAATAAATCAGCAGCTTCTACTAGTCGGGAAAGTGTGCTGGCTTCGTTTGGTGGGAGATCGTCTGTATCAACGCTTGTTTTCTTGGTAATCCCAGCAAAGCCGCCCGTGCGTTCAAACGATATCCGCATTTTTTTGCTCTCTGTTGTGCTATTTAGTTGGGATAAATACAGAAACTAGGAGATGATAGTTTTCACCTCCTAGTTTAGCAACAACAAACAACACGTCTAAAAAAGTTAGGAGTTAGAAGCTAAAAAAACTCCTAACTCTAGATAACTCCTACCTTTTGCCAAGCGTTCTGCACAGCTTTTTGCTCATTACTGTCATTACCGTAGAGTTCGCCAGCAACTTGAATGGTGACGTTGGCAGCTTTTTTAAAATCTGCTTTGGGACGCAAGCGATCGCGTAAAGCCACATACCATATTTTGCCAGCTTTTTCCCACGCATACCCATCAATCTCAACAGCCGCTAGATAAAAGGCATGGTTAGGGATTCCTGAGTTTATATGCACTCCAGCATTATCTTCAACACCAGTATATTTATCTTTCATGTGGGCAGGTTGGGGATCTTTACCCAATACCGAATCATCATAAGCTGTTCCCGGTACTTTCATTGACCGGAGGGCAACACCTTTGACAGTCGGTACTAAAAGACCTTCACCAATCAGCCAGTCTGCCTCTTGTGCAGTCTGATTTTTGGACTTTTGTTTTACCAAAGAACCAAAGACATCAGAAAACGATTCATTTAGTGCCCCTGGTTCGCCATAATACTGCAAACCCGCTTCATACTGAGTTATCCCATGAGCTAACTCATGCCCAATCACATCAATTGATTTCGTGAAGCGCTGAAACATTTCTCCATCGCCATCACCATAAACCATTTGGTCACCGTTCCAAAAGGCGTTGTCATATTTAACGCCATAATGCACGGTGGAGTCTAAACGTAGTCCTTTGTCGTCAATAGAATTGCGATCGAATATTTCATGAAATAAGTCATAAGTAGCACCAGCTGCATCGTAGGCTTCATTTACTGATGCATCACTGCTTGGTGGATCTCCTTCAGCACGCACCAATGTGCCAGGGAGTTGCTGGCCATATTTGGCATCGTAGATGGTGCGGCGCTTCTCACCTGGAGAAGGTGCAAAGGAGATATTACCTATAACATCTCTGCGTCCACGAAGTTGTGCTGAAACATTTAATGTATGAAAAGCCCAACTCCGCTGCTGAGGATTGCCATTCACCACGACATTTTCCAACATGTGAGGCGGGATAATACAACAAATAGGGCATCTAGAGACAAGTGGATGCTCATACTTAAACCCGGCTGATTTCTTTTTATTTCGAGCCATCCAAGATATTCTCCTTTTGAAACTAAGTGATGGCAAACAGTGGCTTGAACTCCACTGGAGAAAGGAGCAGAAAAACGAATCCAAATCGTGTGTTTCTGGTTTCTTTTCTGAAGAAAATTTTCTACTCTGTATTTTCGGATAGGTCTTTAGAGGATTGATAGTACCCTCATGGGTACTTCTGATGTGGAAATATTGTATAAAAACACAAAGTCAGCTTAATTACCGCAAGTTTCAGCCAAAATCCTTGTGTGAGTTAGCAAAACCTCCTTTACATACCTAATGCGTTTATATATTAGTTCTTATCAAGATAAATAATATTATTTATTGCTGTTTTGTTACTATCAAGTTGTTAATGCTATAAATGCCTATTGGAGACAGGCGAATCTCAAATCTAGGCATCCAAAACCGAAAATTTTCACAAACAGCCACCAAATACCGCCGTCTTTCTTTACGAGGAGAGTTACTTGTTGTAGTTTATACATAACGTCAATTCAATATTCGCATTATCAGTTGCCGCCAAGCCACAAAAGCAGAACGGAAAGTTTATGAACAAAGTTAATTCTGAGCAGCCTGATATCACGGATAACGATATGCTTCCAGAGTACGATTTCACTGATGGTGTTCGTGGAAAGCATTACCAAGCTTATCGGCGTGGATATACTGTTACCATTCATCAAGCAGATGAGACAACTGTTGTACAGCACTTTACCCTTGAAGATGGGACAGTAATGCTTGATCCCGATGTACAGGAATATTTTCCTAATGGAGAAGCTGTCAATCAGGCTTTACGCACATTGATTAGTCTGTTCCCGAAAAATAACGAATCGATTACAACTCAATCTGTTGAATAATCTGCATTGTCTCTACGCTGACGGTGCAGACTCTTTGTAGTAAATCAATCACTTGTTCTTTGTAATCTGCAAAGCGATATGTATTGAATTTTTCAGCAATAGTAGGGTCTTTAGGTTTCTTTTCTTTGTATTGATCTAAAATCCATTCTAAAGCACAACGGTTGCCAAGGCGATATTCCCAAGCAATTTTGGGGACACCTTCTAAAGTTGTGACATCATCTAAAATAATCGTTCCATTGGCTGCATCGGCTTTGAGTTTTGCCTTTGGTCTCCTGTTATTATCTTTAGCCAAAAGTAAATCAATTCGTTTTAAAGGATAGGGTTTGACAGTTTCATAATTGATGTGCAAATCCATCAACTGTTTACCCCAATTAACCCATTGGTGAAAGTCATCATAGAAAGGTAATCGGGGAAATTCTTCTTTCAGTTTGAGTTCGTATTTAGTGCGATATGCGGGATTGTGCAAGACTGCGTATGTGTAGAGAAAAATATCTAATTTGGTAATTGTTAAGTCGTTGTAGTGAGTTTGGAATTGTGATAATCCCCAGTCGGTAATGTTGTCGATGCGGTTCCCTTCTTTGTCATAGCGGTAGAGTGATAATCCTTGAGTACCTCTTGAACCTAAACCAGCATCAAACAGACAATCTGTAGCTTGAACAACAAAAGGAACTTGTTGATGAACTGTTAAGCAGATAGTCAAGTTTTTTTTACTACAGTTTTCACCAAATAATTGAGTATGAATAGAGGTTAATCCATCACTTAAAATAAAGTCTGCATAGTAATAAGTTTTGAAGTACGGACGATAGTTTTATGAGACTATATTTTCTTCTTTAAAAGTTACTATTTTTCTATTATTAACACTATATTTTAAATACTTACTCCATTTAATGGAATAATCTAAAAAAATATTGGCTTGTAGCGAAGACCAACTATTTTTAATAATATCCTGTCTTTACTTATTGTAAATATTAGAAAACAATTCTATTTTAGCAATTAAACAATTTGGGTCGAAATCATAAACCCACTCATCTCTATTGGTAGAAACTCCAAAAGAAAATATTTTAAATACTGCTTTTTCCTCTTGCTCAAGATTAGTAGCTTTTGTTTCCTTATCAGTCAATGGTATTAAGCTATAAAAATCACTATAATTAAGGTTCATCCACTTATTGTTATTATCAGGTGTAATATGTTCAAAAGAAATTGTATTAAATTTGTTAGTTGCTATGAAATTTAATTTTTCATCACTAGTTTCAAATTCTGATCTTCGGGTGTAAAAGATTTTACAACGATTACTATCATTAAGCTCTTTCTTCACCATAAAACTTATAGCTACACCTGCTTGAATACCAAAAACATTATGCTTTGTGCCTGAAATTTTTGGATTAGACCTAACATCTCCACCTAAATCAATAATATAAATCTCACTAAATTCATCAGCTACTACCTTTCTAAAACTGTCAGCTTCTCCTGAATGGATAAAAGAAGAGTTAGTAATAAAAGCTAAAATTCCATTTTCATTCAACCTATTTGTTGCCCAACGTAAGAAACGGGAATACATATCGTAGTGTTTGGTTTTTCGAGCATTGCTATATTTGACATAACTTTCTTTAATCAATTTATCTATCTCTGAATAAGAGCGATTTTTATTATTATAGTTTTCATTAGCCTGATTTGCATTGTAAGGAGGATTGCCAATAATCACCGATATCTTACTTTCATTCTGCCTTTTAATCCTTTCAGTATTTTCTACACTCATTGCAAACAAATTCATTTGCTTGCCTGCAAACGATGTATGATCTAGGGTATCGACAAAACAAATATTTTCAAACTCCTCATATACACCCATTTTTTGTTTATAGGTGTATTCAATATTTAAGTTAGCGATGTAATAAGGCAAAATTACCACTTCATTACAATGAATCTCATGCTTATATTTATATTTCAGACTATTCTTAGGCAAATAATCAATTAATTCGGTAATAAAAGTGCCTGTTCCTGTAGCTGGATCTAAAATTTCTACATCTTTATCTGCAAGCAGCTTACCAAAATGTTTATGGGTTAAATAATCTACACTTTCAATCATAAAGCGCACAATTTCATTTGGCGTATATATGATTCCCAGTCTATCAGCTGCTTTGGGATTGTATGCTTTGTAGAAGTTTTCATAAAGCGCTTTTAAAAACTTCTGCTTTTGATGATGATTGTAGATATTTGCCGCAGTTCTTCTAATGACTCCATAGTAACGTTCAATCGTACCAAGAGTATTCTTTTTAGTGCTACCTGTAAAAAAGGTATCTATCACCCCTTTTAATTCACGAGCAATATTATTTTCTCGATGAAACTGAGATTCATTAAAGATGCTGATAAAGATATTTTCAGTCAAAATATGCTGAATCATCATTTCTCTAACATCCAGTAAAGTAACTTCAGGATTAATTGATTCTTTGCAGATACCCCAAAATTTATCCCTTGCTGTTTTAAAAGCTGTGTTTGTTTTAATTTGACTCTCAATCAAGTCACGTAAAGCATTTAAAACACTGGGTAAGTCTTCCTTAAAAGTTTCAATCGCCTCACGAAAATCCTTAACTTCTGGGCGAATATAATTTATAAAATATGTAATTATCTCATGTAGCGCGTCAGGATCTTTCATCGGGACGCGCATAGTTTCCTGTCCACGCTGAATTAAAACCGCTGTTTGCGAGTCTTCAAACAGAATGTTACTATCTGGATAACCTCTTATTAGCTTTTGGAAATTTCTTGGTCTAAATTGTCATATTCATCTTTACTTTCCCAGTATCCCCAATCCAAACGCAAAGCATCTTTAACAGTGCCATCTGGATAAACAACTTTGCCGCTAGGTGTTTTATAATCTAGTTCTGGAATAAGTCTAAATTCTCTGGGTTTGCAATATTCGTTGACTAAGTTTTGAAATGCAACCCGAATCGATTTTTCTTTACGTGAACCGCCATACTGGATAATTCTTTCTACTTCTGTGTGATATTGGCTAACTAGAAGCTTGGACATACTTTATGAAATTTTTATATTTTTTAGGTCATGCTCAATGTAACCTCAGTAAAAAAAATTACAGATTGCTGATAGCACGGATTTTATATACGGTAGTACATCTATACTCTTGTAATGATACTGATGCAAATATTTGCAAATTAGAATTATATAAAAAGTAGAAACATTGTGTTTGTTGCGTCTTTTAATAAAGTTAGATAAATAAAATAATAAGAAACTTGAGGATATTGAGTTATCTTACTCTGTAACCACAATCTACTCGGTTAAGCGATCGCTCTTACCTCTATGATGAAATAAGCTCATTTGCATTTAAATTGCAATAAACTGACTGAGCTAAACTGATTAGTTCAGCAATCAGCCGTCTTTTCACTAACCTCCATCTTCTGTCACTTGCAAACTTGACATTAAATGCACTAAGCTAGCTTTAGCGCAAGGGGCTTCGCGCTGACTGTCTTTGGTTGGGCAAAAAATGGATTTTAGTCAGACTCTAATTGCGAAAAGCGATGCCATTCTCGATCAATGGGTTGAAGCGGTTTACCAGGATGAACAAATTGAAGCTACTAATGAACTTACTTTCAAAGCTGTAAAGGATAGCTTACCTCGCGTTTTGAAAGCATTGGCAACAGTACTTTCTGAATCTGAAACGAGCGATTTGCAAACAGTAGTAGATGCAAGTTTAGAACACGGTACACTTCGCGCCCAACAGGGATTTGAACCAGAGGAAATTGCGCGAGAGTATCGTTTACTCCGGTTTGTGATTTTTTCCTTTTTAGAAGAAGATTTATTACAGGGATCTGCACAAGAGGTGCTAAGGGCTGTTCGCCTGATTGATACAGTAATTGATGAAGCGATCGCCCGTTGCTTTAACAGTTATACTCAAGGACGATTACAAGAGCTTAAACAACTCCAAAGTCAGTTGCGGTTGACTAACCAAGAGCTAACTCGTTTGGTTAGCGCTAATAAAGATAATCTCTCTCATTTGGCTCATGAACTGAAAACGCCCCTGACTTCAATCATCGGTTACGCAGACTTATTTCTGCGTCAGCAGCGTCAACAACCAGAACTCAAAGACACCTATGCAAATCTTGAAAGTATTGAGCGAGTTCTCAAGAGTGGTAGACTTCTTGTCCGCTTAATTAACGATACTTTGGAAATTTCGCGCTGTGATGCCGGACAGATGAAATTGCAGCCAACTTTAACCGATGTGCCTAGTTTAATCAACTTTGTTTTAGAGATCATAGACCCACTAGCGCGTGCTAAAGAATTATCCTTGATTGTTGAATGCGAACGCGCCCCAAGTCAAGTTATCACAGATCCTCTTCGGCTTCAACAAATTCTGACAAATCTGCTGAGTAACGCAATTCGCTACACAGAATCTGGTTCAATTCATTTGCAGTGCTGGACGTTATCTCAACAGCAGTGGGCTATCTCCGTTACTGATAGTGGTATTGGTATTTCTCCAGATGCCCAAGCACAAATCTTCAATCCTTATTTTCGGGAAGTAACTTCTCCAAAAGTGCAAAGTTCTGATGGTACAGGATTAGGTTTAGCAATAGTCTCTCGATTGGTTCAGTTAATGGATGGTGAAATTAAAGTAGATTCACAGCTAGGAAAAGGGTCTACATTTACAGTAATTTTGCCATTAGAAGCAATCGCCCAGGTATGACTAGGACTGACTATTTCAACGAAACTTTAAAGTGAAATCGCAACTAAAATTGGTGCGTTACACTGCGTGAACGCACCTTACCAATTAAGATACCTACTCGTCAATTTGACCGACGCGGCGGATATTCAAAATGTCGCTCATTTTCTTAATTTGGACGAAGACTTGCTCTAGTTGAAAGCGATCGCGTATATCTATTCCTAAGTCGATCAATGCAGGTTGACCAACAGAGGTTTTCACCTGGGCATGACGGACGTTAATCCCTTGGTCGCTTAACCGTGACAAAATATCCTTTAGCACCCCTACGCGGTCAAGGGCTTCAATTTGAACCTCTACTGGATACGTGTGCGGACGACCACTATTTTCGGCGGCTGGGTTCCATCTAACTGGTACTAAGCGCTCATACTCCACAGGTTCCAGATTATTGCAGCCTTGGCGATGAATTGAAATCCCCCTACCTCGCGTCACCACACCAATAATTGGTTCGCCAGGAATCGGGGTACAACACCCAGCTAAATAATATACCAAACCTTCCACCCCAAAAATTGGCGAATCACTGGAGCGTGAGGTAGTTGGAGGTGCATCTCGTAAAGCTTTTGATGTACTTAATTCTTTGGGAATAAATGGCGAGACAATGGAAACTGGTTGTTGTCCCTTTGCTACTTCTCGCCAGCGATTTAATACTAGGTTCAACGTAATTTCTCCGTAACCCAAACCGGCAAGTAAATCGTCCACGCTGTGGTAGTTACACTTTTCGGCGACAATCTGCATCGCATCCGACTTCAGCAGACTATCAAAACCAGTTTTACCGAGTTCCTTTTCTAACAACTCTCGTCCACGGGCGACATTTTCTTCCCGGCGCGATCGCTTGTACCATTGTTTTATGCGATATTTCGCCGCCGAAGTTCTGACAAAGTTCAACCAATCTAAACTCGGATGGCAGTTCTTTTGGGTGAGAACCTCTACAATATCGCCATTGTGTAGCCGCGTTGACAAAGATACCATCCGCCCATTCACCCGCGCCCCTGAACAATGGTTTCCCACTTCTGTATGAATGCGATAAGCAAAATCTACAGTCGTAGCACCAGGGCTTAAAGGAACAACATCCCCCTTAGGGGTGAAGACATAGACATCATCTTCAAATAGATTGTCCTTGACGCTATCAAGATATTCTTGTGCATCCTTGAGATCGGTTTGCCATTCCAGCAGCTGCCGTAGCCAAGTAAACTTGTCATCCGTCCCTGTCAAATGGCTAATACTAGAACCTCCAGTTTCTTTGTACTTCCAATGGGCGGCAATCCCATACTCAGCGATATGATGCATTTCGATTGTCCGAATTTGCACCTCTAAAGGACGGCCAGTTAGTCCAATCACCCCAGTGTGCAACGACTGGTAACGGTTAGGTTTTGGCAGTCCAATGTAATCCTTAAATCTCCCAGGAATTGGGCGAAAAGCATCATGAACAACTGCCAACGCCCGATAGCATTCTTCATTGGTTTGAACAATTATTCGCAGCGCTGCCAAATCGTAAATTTCATGAAATTCCTTTTGCTGGCGGTGCATTTTTTGGTAAATGCTATAAAGGTGCTTAGGGCGACCGCTGATCTCCTGAAAGTGGATTCCGGCTTGCTGCAAACGCTCTTGCAACATATTCGTAGCTCTAGCCAATTTCTCTTCTCGCGCCGTCCGTTTTTCAGAAACATGCTCTTGCATTTGGCGGTAAGCTTCCGGTTCCAAATACTTAAAAGCCAAATCTTCCAGTTCCCATTTAATTCGCCAAATCCCCAAGCGATTGGCTAAGGGTGCGAATATATCTCGCGTTTCTTGGGCACTGCGGCGGCGGCTGGCCTCTGACATATATTGTAAAGTTCGCATATTATGCAAACGATCTGCCAATTTCACCACAATTACCCGAATATCTTGCGCCATTGCCAAAAACATCCGCCGGAAGTTTTCGGCTTGGCTTTCGGTTTTGCTGGTGAAATTGATTTTAGAAAGCTTGGTGACACCTTCGACCAATTGCCGCACTTCTGGGCCAAAGCGTTCTTCTATGTCTTGACTTGTAACTTCTGTATCTTCAACGACATCATGGAGAAATCCAGCTGCTATCATAGCAGCACTGCCTCCCAAGTCACGCAGCAATTCAGCCACAGCAATGGGATGAGCAATGTATGGTTCTCCCGATTTGCGGTATTGACCTTCATGCAGTTGGTAAGCAAATTCAAATGCCCGACCAATTAAGACGGCATCATTATGCCTTCGATCATCTTCCGCTGCGCCGCTACTTGTTGATGACTCCTTTAAACATTTTTTCAACCATTCGGGAATGGCAAGATCAACTGATGAATTTATCGCTATACTGCTCATACAATTTGGGTTTAGAGAGGATCGGTAGATAAGTGAATGATAAATAAAACTAGCAGCATCACCCTGAAAAGATGCTGTTGCCCAAAGACGGGTGGAAAAAGCAGTGTAAGGATGATTCTCCAATTGCCAATGGTAGTCATCCAGTTTGAGTTTCAAGGATCATAAGAAAATCCATTGATGGCAAACAAAGCCCCAAATCACGATTTGAGGCTTTTAGTGCTGATAAGTCTTTAAGAAAGTTTATTGTAGAAGAAAAATTACTTGACATTAATACTATCTTAACTAGCACTGGATGTCTTTAAACCGTGAGAAATACCTGGTATTCGTAACTTTGGTAGAGCAATTACGCTCCGATGCCACAACTACCCAAATCGTTGCACCAGAACTGCGGCAGCGTGTAGCCACGTTGCAGCAATTTTTTGGGCAACAGATTGTGCCTTTGGCTGATGAAAACTGGCGAGTGCAGTCTTATCAAACCGAGATGAGCAAGCAATTGCGTCTGTTGGAAATAGATGTGATGTTTTTCCAAGGAGCGCGGCAGGCATCTACTGCACAAACGAGACTTCAAACGATTAGCGATCGCTTGACAACCCTCATTCAATACTGTGATGCCATTCTGCAACCAGAAGCGGAAGGAGAAAAATAACAATTGTTCACCTTTTTCTCTAATTTCTCCATCATCTCATTTATGACCTATGATGGAAAGTTATTTTGCTAACAAGTTGGAATTGGGCATTAGGAGTGCTGAGTGCTGTTAGCGGTAGCGGGGCGTTTAGCCCGTGCTGAGTTAGGAGTTAAGAGTTTTGTTTATCTCCTTGTCCCCTCATCTCCCTCATTTCCCTCATCTCCCCCTACTCTATGCCCCATTCCCAATCCCTTTAAGGAGAAGATTCATAGTGCGGCGCATGTATCCTTCTACTGGCTCGGTTGTGGGTTTGAAGATCAGTGCATAATATAGTGAACCGCTTACAAGGTCGATAATTAAGTCTACGTCTGCGTCCTTGTGAATTTCACCTCTAGACTTGGCACGCTCAAGTATTTTAGAAAAGGCTTCACGTCTGAGTTTCGTATATTTTGTCCAATAGACCTCGGCAAATTGAGGATTGCTAGATGCTGTACTAACAATCAGCGCAAGTGTCTGACGACCAAGGGGACTATCTATTTTTTTGGCGGCATTCTTAATCAGGATATCCATGTCTCCCCAAAAGCTGCCAGTATCGGGGATCGCTAAATCATCTCTGAGACTTTCTATCGCGTCTGCAACTAGTTCTTCTTTGGAAGTATAACGCCGATAGATGGTTGTTTTACCAACTCCAGCACGAGAAGCGATCGCTTCTATACTCATGCTTTCATATCCTACCTCTGCAAGCAGATCCAAAGTTGCTTGCAGAATAGCTTGGTCGGCGTGGATGCTGCGTGGGCGTCCAGAGGTGCTGTTGATTTGCTTACTCATAAAAATATCATTCCCAAGCAATATCTTTTTGGCCATTTGCTTCGACTTTTGGGCATAGAACATAACTTCTGGGAAACGAAATAAGCCTCATAACCCAATTCTCATGCACTAAAACAGCAGCAATGACCATCCATCTTTAGCATAGGTATTTCTGCCACATTTCAGGAAAAACTCTCTTGACCGTTTTCATATGATACGCTACCGTAGCGTATATATACAATACTTAATTTTAGCCTTGGCATTGCTTGACATCTCCCAAATATTATTTGTGCTAAATAATGGCTACCAACATTAAAGGTTCTAGTTTTGACGAATTTGGTTATGTCCACGGGCCATTGAAGTGGGCGATCGCTTTTACGGCTTCTATTGGTGCGATATTAGAAGTAATTGATACTAGTATTGTTAACGTTGCCCTGACAGATATACAGGCTAGTTTGGGTGCAACTGTCAGTGAAGTCGGCTGGGTGGTAACTGGATATGCGATCGCAAATGTCGTCTTAATTCCCTTATCTGCATGGCTGGGAGATTACTTTGGACGCAAAACCTACTTTATTTTCTCGTTAATTGGCTTTACCCTGGCCTCGGTTTTATGCGGGTTGGCATTTAATCTGCCGATGCTAGTTTTTTCTCGAATTCTTCAAGGTTTGTGTGGTGGCGGGTTACTAGCTAAAGCCCAAGCGATTTTGTTCGAGACTTTTTCACCTGCTGAACAAGGTTTAGCACAGGCAGTTTTTGGGGTAGGTGTAATTGCTGGCCCAGCTATCGGCCCAACTTTAGGAGGATTTTTGGTAGATGGTTTGGGCTGGCGTTGGATTTTCTTTGTTAATATTCCCTTCGGGATCGTTGCAGTGGCGATGTCAGTGGTATTTTTGCCCAAAGACAAAGATAAAAGCAAGACACAAAGCCAAGCCGTCGATTGGTTTGGGATTGGGTTTTTAGTTATTGCGATTGGCTGTATGCAAACTTTGTTAGAGGAAGGAGAGAAAGACGACTGGTTTTCCTCTGGTTTCATCACCACGTTGGCGATCACTAGTATTATCGGCTTGGGGTTGTTTATTTGGCGAGAAGTGAAAACAGATCACCCTGCTGTGGATTTGAGAGTTTTGCGCCACCGTTCTTTAGCTGCGGGAAGCGTTCTCTCAGCAGTGGTGGGTATGGGGCTTTATGGCACACTCTTTGCTGTACCTATATTTGCTCAGAGTGTGCTGCACTTTACGGCAACGCAGACAGGACTATTGTTAGCGCCCGGTGCTTTAGCGTCTGCGATCGTTATGGTTTTATTAGGCAAACTGGCTAGTAAAATTGATGCCCGATTTTTAATTGCAATGGGCGCTGTCGGATCGTCTGGAGTCATGTTTCAACTAGCAGCAATTACCCCACAAACTGGCATAGATGATTTATTTTGGCCATTGGTATGGCGTGGGGCTTTTACTGTGTTGATGTTTCTGCCTTTGAGTTTGGCAGTTTTAGGCCCGCTACCTAAGCAAGATATTTCTGCCGGCTCTGGTTTTTACAACCTCACCCGACAATTGGGTGGTAGTATAGGCATTGCTCTACTCACTACTTTGCTTGATCGACGAGAAGCTTTTCATCGAGCCATCTTATTAGCAAAACTTAGTCCTTATGACCCAGAAACCAGTCAGCGCCTTGATGCGCTCAACGGGGCACTCCAAGGTCAAGGCATGGATGCGACAACGGCTCAACAACAAGCACTAGCTTTATTGAGTCAAACAGTAGATACTCAAGCTGCGGTTTTGTCTTACGCAGATTGCTTTCGAGTGGTAGGGATAGGGTTCCTTTGCTCATTACCTCTGTTGCTATTTCTGGGTAAAGGCGGTGCAGGAGCGAAAGCGCCAATCGGGCACTAAGAGTAAGGTAAATAGCGATCACATCCTTATTTGAAATTCTTTGATTGCAAAACTATGTAAAAACGCCGAAAATCACAGCAGAAAGTTAATAGACACAGATTTATCTGGATGAAAAAAGTAAAAGTCCCACTCAGTTTTGAGCGGAACTATGTGAAGTCTTATTGCTAAAATGAGAAATCTTGATCTTAGAAAAAGTTCATGATTGTAATAACCCCAACGCTGGTTAACATCATTAAAGCGCCCATAATTATAGACTGGCCTAATGGATTGCTGAATTTTGCGTTGTTCATTTAAGTAAAATCCCTTTTATTAATAGTTCCTTAACCATATCAAAATCAGTATAAATATCTATGAAAATACTGTAAAACTTAAATTACCGTAACGTTTCTTAATAAATACCTGTTTAGATTAGTGTATTAATTATTACTAAATATTAAATATAGTTATTTTTCTTGTGCCCGCTCCCCATACTTCGACTGCGCTCAGTACAAGTTCCCCATTCTCAAAATGTAGTAATTTCCGCACAAAATAATTACCTTATCTCCGAGCGGAATACGTGTCTTGATGGAGTAAGATCGATCTTAATCAAGGTAGAAATATTTGAATAGAAGATTATCATGACAGTCTCCACTGCATCTAGAAATCAAGCGATCACTTTTGACTTAGACAAATTAAATGAGCAATTTGAAACTGCCACTCCCAAAGAAATACTGGCATGGTCTATAGAAAATATCCCAACGGGACTGGTGCAAACAAGCGCTTTTAACGTGGATGACATGATAATTACCCATATTCTTTACAGTGAACTCAAGCATCCCGTTCCTGTGATCTTTCTCGATACCTTGCACCACTTCCCAGAAAGCCTAGAATTAGTAGCCAAAGCCATACAAATCTATAATCTGGATCTGCAAACTTACAAAACTCCAGATGTAGACACCCGTGAAGCCTTTGAAGCCAAATACGGCGACAAACTCTGGGACAAGGATATTGCCCAATTCCACAATATTACAAAAATTGAACCATTATTACGGGGTTTAGACGAACTCAACAGTGTCGCTTGGATTACCGGACGCCGCCGTGACCAAGCAGTAACCCGTGCAAATATGCCCATATTTGAATTAGACAATAAAGATCGGCTGAAAGTAAATCCCATAGCTACCTGGACACGCCAAGACAGCTGGGTTTATGTGGCTGAACATGGAGTCATCTACAACCCCCTCCACGACCAAGGTTATCCCAGCATCGGCGACCAACCCATCACCACCAAAGTAGGTGAAGGCGAAGACGAACGCGCTGGACGCTGGCGGGGAAGTGATAAAACAGAATGCGGAATTCATATTTAGTCATTGGTCATTTGTCACTTGTACTGAGCTTGTCCTGAGCGTAGCCGTTGGCGCAGCCTCTCGTAGAGAAGGGCGAAGCCGAAGTATTTGTCATTAGTATTAGACAAAGGACAAATGACTAAGAACAAAGGACAAATATGATTAAAATCCTCCATCTCTCCGATATCCACATGGGAAGCGGCTTCTCCCACGGACGAATTAATCCCGCGACTGGATTAAATACACGGTTGGAGGATTTTGTCAATACTCTCTCTATATGTATTGACCGAGCGCTGACAGATGCTGTTGATATGGTGATATTTGGTGGTGACGCTTTCCCGGATGCTACACCACCACCTTATGTACAACAAGCTTTTGCCAGCCAGTTTCGCCGTCTCATGGATGCCAATATTCCAACAGTGCTGTTGGTAGGCAACCATGACCAACATTCCCAAGGACAGGGAGGAGCGAGTTTAAATATTTACCGCACTTTGGGAGTGCCAGGGTTTGTTGTTGGTGATACATTAACTACGCACTGTATCAAAACCCGTAATGGCAAAGTGCAAGTAATTACCCTCCCCTGGCTGACTCGTTCAACTTTGATGACTCGCCAAGAGACTGAAGGTTTATCTTTGGCGGAAGTCAACCAACTATTAACGGAACGTCTACGAGTTGTTTTAGAAGGGGAAGTTCGCCGTCTTGACCCCGATGTGCCTAGTATCCTTTTGGCTCACTTGATGGCTGACAATGCTACCTTGGGTGCAGAACGATTTTTGGCAGTAGGTAAAGGCTTTACTCTACCCCTATCTTTGCTGACGCGACCTTGTTTTGATTATGTAGCGTTGGGACATGTCCACCGCCACCAAAATCTGAATAAATCCAACAACCCACCGGTAATTTATCCAGGGAGTATTGAGCGGGTAGATTTTAGCGAAGAAAAAGAAGACAAAGGCTATGTAATGCTGGAACTTGAGCGGGGAAGCGCTGAGTGGGAATTTTGTCCTTTGACAGTTCGGACTTTCCGCACCATTGAGGTGGATATCTCGAAAGCAGATGATCCGCAAGCGGTGTTAATGAAAGCGATCGCCAAGTATGATATTCAAGATGCTGTAGTGCGGATAATTTACAAACTCCGCTCCGAACAGATGGATTTAATTGACAGTTCCTCTCTACATACTGCTTTAAGT
Organism: Nostoc sp.; assembly: GCF_036917555.1. Taxonomy (GTDB): domain Bacteria; phylum Cyanobacteriota; class Cyanobacteriia; order Cyanobacteriales; family Nostocaceae; genus Nostoc. The sequence goes on from NZ_JBALDD010000023.1 coordinate 150,335, forward strand.
CCCGCTCATACCTACACCATTCAAGCAGAATTAGTGAGTCAATTAGCCAGGCCCCGGATTCCTGAATTGAGTGCGAGTAGTAGCATCGACCCAATGGAAGCGTTAAAAACTTACTTGAACAACCGCGAAGACCTCAAAGACATCGCAACATCAATGATGGATGCAGCGCAGAAGTTGCTAGCAGATGATGTGGAAGTCTGGCTGGAAGCAGCAACTAATGAGTAGGATAAAATAATTCGTAATTCGTAATTCGTAATTAACAATTGTTATGGAATAACGAACCGCAAAGGCGCGGAGGGCACAGAGAAATCAGAGTTTTAGAAGTATTTTGTGTAAGCCCTATTTTCCACTCTCCAAAATCTATGAGGCAAACAATCCAAGCAAAGGTCATCGACTTACGCTATTTAATCGATAACTTTGGTATTGAGTTAGTTTTGGATGGCTCATTCTTTCATGAATGGCAAGAAGATTTACCAGAAATAAATGATTTAGATAAACAACTTTTAGATAAGGTAAAAATGGGTTATTTTAATCTTCTTAATTACCCACCTTTACTAGAAGATGTAGTCAGAATGGCAGTTGTAGACCCATTACTTTTTATTGGGGATTTTTATCTAGCTCTGTTTTATATAAAATCAGAAGAATCTATAGATATTGCTGTGCCAGATGAAGATGTAATTATCAAAGGTAGAATAGATACCTTAGTTTTAAAAGAGCAATTTTGGGTGATGATTATTAAGTCTAAAAGAGCTTCGTTTTCAGTGGAACAAGGACTCACACAAATTCTTGCTTATATGTTAGGAAATCCGTATACCAATAAACCTAGTTTTGGTATGATTACCACGAGAAGCGAGTTTATTTTCGTCAAATTAGTGAAAGTAAATCCACCACGTTATGCTTTATCAAAGGGTTTTTTGATGCGAAACCCCGGAAATGAGTTGTACGATGTGCTACGTGTATTGAGACGCCTGACTCAGTTGGTGAGTGCTTAAATCTTACTTATCGCCTGATTATATTTTCTCACTGAAGGGGCGATCGCTCTTTTAATAATGAGAGAATATACTATCTATAAATTTAGGGAAGTTCATAATGAAGCGAGAATTTAATGTAATTCTCGAACGAGATGCAGATGGCTACTTTGTTGCTTCCGTCCCAAATCTTCCTGGTTATCATACGCAAGCTAAAACTTTAGATGAGTTAGTGGAACGCATTAGAGAAGCGATTGAACTTTGTCTAGAATTTGAGGAAGAACAGCAGGATTCACTTGACTTTGTTGGTATTCAACGAGTCGCAGTTGAGATATGAGTCAATTCCAAGTGTCACAGGAAAGGAAGTTATTGCAGCCCTGAGCAAAGTTGGTTCTGAAGTGGCTAGGGTACGTGGCAGTCATCATATTATGATACATAGTGATGGGCGTAGGACAGTAGTTCCTGTACATTCAGGTGAAACAATTAGTCGTGGTTTGTAGCACAAATACTATGCGATTGCCAAATAACTCGTGAATAATTTAGAGAATTGTTGTAAGTATTGATGATTTTGAAGGTTAGATGTTATGTACAAATAATGTCGTAATCAGCGCGATCGCTAAATATGATATTCAAATTACTGTATTGCGGCTACTTTGTTTTACAAACAGCTTGACGGCTAAAAAAAGTCGAGTTTTCACTACTATTTTGTATTAAAAATTACATATTTTTTAGCAAATATTATGTATATAGCCGGTTTGTTTCGCTTTCCAGCAGAAAAACCCATTTTTTGAAATGCCTTGGGAAATCATACTTATTTGCTACTTTTGATGATAGATTGCTCACTTAATTAAAAAAATTTAATTCAGATGATAAATATTATTCTATATACCCTATAATTCTCATAATCACGGTATCCATGTAGAAATACCGTAGATTTAGGGGTGATTCTGATGAGCAAGTCGCAACAACTGACACAATTAAATAAATTCCTGAGTGAGGATATGCAGGCTTATGTCATGAAAGCTTTGCAGAGCATACAAGTCTCATCTCGACACGCAATCAAAACTTGGTTGGATGGACGCAGTATCCAAAGCTTTGTGAGTCTGTTTTTAATAAGTATTTTTTTGAGTATAGCAGTTGCCTCCTGTTCGGGAAGCAGTTCAGCTAGCAAAAATGATGTTAAGTTAAAACTCGTTTCATTCTCTGTTACCAAAGCCGCTCATGACCAGATAATTCCCAAATTTATCGAAAAGTGGAAGCAAGAACACAATCAGAATGTCACATTTGAGCAAAGTTATGGCGGTTCTGGCGCTCAAGCGGCAGCTGTGATTGCCGATTCACAAGAAGCAGATATAGTACACTTGGCACTTCCCCTGGATGTCAGTAAAATTCAGCAAGCGGGTTTGATTAAATCAGGTTGGGAAACCGAAGCTCCGAGAAATGGTATTGTTAGTAAATCGGTTGCTGCGATCGTCACCCGCGAAGGCAATCCCAAAGCCATCAATACTTGGGCAGACTTAGCAAAAGATGGCGTAAAAGTGATTGCCGCTAACCCAAAAACTTCTGGTATTGCTATCTGGGAATTCTTGGCTTTTTGGGGTTCCGTGAGTCTAACCGGAGGTGACGAAGCGACAGCGTTAGATTACGTCACCAAAGTTTATAAAAACACTCCTATTCTGACCAAAGATGCTCGTGAAGCTAGCAATTTATTTTTCCAACAAAATCAGGGTGATGTCTTAATCAACTACGAGAATGAAGTAATTTTAGCAGGAAAAAATGGGACTAAACTACCTTATGTTGTACCCCAAGTCAATATTTCCATTGATAATCCTGTAGCCGTAGTTGATAAAAACGTTGATAAACACGGTACAAGGCAAGTTGCACAAGCATTTGTTGATTTTCTTTACTCGACAGAAGCTCAACGAGAATTTGCTAAATTACAATATCGTCCTGTTAACCCCACTGTCACCCAAGAAGTAGCATCACAATATCAGCCAATTAAAACTTTATTCACATCTCAAGATTTAGGTGGCTGGGATATTATCCAGAAAAAGTTTTTTGGAGATGGGGCTATTTTTGACAAAGTTAAAGCTGCTAGCAAAGCATGATATCTATACTTTTCGTGCAGGATTATCTACTAGCAGATAGCCAAGCATAAGAATTCTTAGTCACTTTACTCAATTAATAATTTATGAGCTTTCGGAGCAGATTTAAGGATAGCTTTTTCCTGATATTTTTAATGATTATTGCCAGCAGTAGCACTGCTTGTAGCAGCAATGAGGAAAAGAAAAGTCAGGTGAGTATTGATGGTGCAGCTGTAGGTTTTCCTGTTTCTTTAGCAGTTGCAGAAGAATACGGTAAAGTAAAACCTGAAGCTAAAGTAAGCGTTGCCTCAAGTGGTACTGGTGGTGGTTTCAGTAAATTTTGTAATGGTGATATTGATATAGCTGGTGCTTCTCGCACCATTCGAGATGAAGAAATCAAAAAATGTAAAAGTAAGAATATTGAATTTGTCGAGTTGCCTGTAGCTTTAGATGGTATCGCTGTGATTGCCAACCGCCAAAATAACTTTGCCAAATGTCTAACTATTAAAGAACTAGGTAAGATTTGGGGCGGCAAATCAGACGGTAAAGTATTGAGATGGAATCAAGTTAATCCCAAGTTTCCTAATGAAAAACTGAAGCTGTATGCTCCATCCTCGGATACGGGAACATTCGATTATATGACTCAAGCTGTGACTGGTAAAGCCAAGAATGGCCGTACAGATTACACTGCTACTCAGAATCAAAACCTTCTCGTACAAGGAGTGTCAGGTGATGTAACAGCCTTGGGTTATGTAGGGATATCTTACTATATTCAAAATCAAGAAAAGCTGAATCTAGTTGCTGTAGAAAGTCTTGAAGGAAAGTGTGAAAAACCAGTGCCGGTGGATAACGTAATTAAAAATATCTATACACCTTTGTCTCGTCCTCTGTTCATCTATGTTAGTAAAAAATCCTTAGATACTAAGCCAGCAGTCAAAGAATTTGTAAATTTTTATCTGGAAAATTCTTGGAAGTGGGTAGATAGCGTTGGTTATGTAGCATTACCTGATGAAGCTTACCTCAAAGTCAAACAAAAATTTGCTACTGGTGAAACTGGGACAAAGTTTAAAAAAGCAAAACCAGGTGAACCAATCACGAACTTCATTTAAATAAAGTCCTAGTCATTGTAGTCTGAGTGTAGTTAAAACTTAACTGTTTATGCAAAATACCAATTCTCAAGACGAGCCTTATCTACTATCCAGACAGTCACTGGATAAAAATCCATCTGAAGATATTTCAGAAAAGATTGTTGCGGCAGTTTTATTTGCTTGTGCTTTAGTTTCAGTTTTAACTACCTTTGGGATTGTCATAATTATCTTTCAGGAGACATTCAATTTTTTCCAAGAAGTTTCCTTTGCCCAATTTTTTCTTGATACTAAATGGACACCTTTATTTGCCGATAAACATTTTGGCGTTTGGCCATTGATTAATGGCACTTTTTTGACTACAGCTATTGCGATGGCAGTTGCTATTCCTTTGGGTTTATCTTCTGCTATTTATTTGAGTGAATATGCTGAACCTAAAGTTGCGGCAATTTTACGTCCAGCGGTGGAACTTTTGGCAGGAATACCAACGGTAGTATATGGTTACTTTGCGCTGTTGTTCCTTACACCATTGCTGCGGAATTTTATCCCTCTGGAAATTTTCAACGCTTTGAGTGCGGGATTAATGATGGGGGTAATGATTACTCCTACTGTTGGTTCTATCAGCTTAGATGCTATCCGAGCAGTTCCTCGTTCTTTGCGAGAAGGAGCTTATGCTTTAGGTATCACTAAACTAGAAACCATTTTTAAAGTAGTTCTACCAGCTGCACTTTCTGGAATCATAGCCTCAATTATTTTGGGTATTTCTCGCGCTGTGGGTGAAACAATGACTGTCCTGATCGCCGCCGGACAACAACCAAGATTAACTGTTAATTTTATGGAATCAGTAGAAACCATGACAGCTTACATGGCGCAAATTTCTGGTGGAGATAGTCCGCGTGGTAGTCTTAATTTCAGAACATTATATGCTGTTGGCGCTGTACTGTTTTTACTTACGCTTGCTTTGAATATTGTTAGTTACTGGATTGCTAATCGCTTTAAAGAAAAATACGACTAATTATAGATATGGCTACAAGTTATCAACAAAATGATTCTTTAGAATCTGCGGCAGAATTTACCGATAATGTTGAGAGTAGGGATAAATTAGGGAAAGTATTTGAAGTCCTTTTTTTGTTAGGATTGCTAATTGGTTTATTTATCCTAGCATTGCTACTTTTTGATATTTTGAAAGACGGATTAGGCAGATTTTTATCACCCGGCTTTCTCACAGAAACTCCTTCTCGTTTTCCTGATCAAGGTGGTATTCGTCCTGCGATTATCAGCAGTATGCTTTTAGGAGCTGTTGTGATTTTAGTAACTGTCCCAATTGGTGTTGGAGCAGCTTTATATCTAGAAGAATATGCACCTAAAGCTTGGTGGACAGCGATTATTGAGATTAATATCAGTAATCTGGCGGGTGTGCCTTCTATTGTCTATGGATTGCTGGGTTTAGGAGTTTTCAATTATTTGCTTGGGTTTGGCCCCGCTTTGATTTCCGGTGCATTGACTTTATCTTTGTTGTCTTTACCAGTAATTATTGTGACAGCTAGAGAAGCAATTCGCGCTGTCCCAGATTCCCTGAGAAATGCTTCTTACGGATTAGGTGTCACAAAATGGCGAACTATCAGCAGTCATGTCATACCCTATGCTGTTCCTGGTATTTTGACGGGGGTGATTATCTCTATATCCCGCGCTATTGGTGATGCAGCCTCTCTGATTGTTGTAGGTGCTGTAGGTTTTCTCACCTTTAACCCTAGTTTGTTTCAGAGATTTATGGCATTACCCATTCAAATTTATAGTTACATCACTCGTCCTGAACCGGGTTTTGCTAGTGCAGCAGCAGCGACAATTATTGCGTTGTTACTCTTGATTTTAGTTTTAAATGGTGTAGCAATTTATATTCGACAACGCTTCTCAATAAATTAGGTAATTAAATATCTAATTCGATACATTCACGGATATTAGGAGTTCAGCCAAATGACTTATAGCAATAGTAGAAGTCAATCAGATAGCGCCACAATAGACCAAGACAAAGGCGTATTCAATGTTGAAGGGGTGAAGGTATACTATGGGGGATTTTTGGCACTTTTAGATGTCTACCTAAAGATTCCTGAGAAACAAATTATTGCTTTTATTGGGCCTTCAGGATGTGGTAAAAGTACCTTACTGCGTTGCTTCAACCGGATGAATGATTTAATCCCTGGAGCTAAGGTTGAGGGTAGATTGAATTACCGCGATCGCAACATTTATGATCCCAAGATAAATTCTGTAAAATTACGCCGCCAAGTCGGCATGGTTTTTCAAAGACCAAATCCTTTCCCCAAGTCAATCTACGAAAATATTTCCTTTGGTCCGCGGGCTAACGGTTACAAAGGTAACATTGATGAATTGGTGGAAGATTCCCTCAGACGCGCTGCTATCTGGGATGAAGTCAAAGACAAACTCAAAGAGAAGGGAACTGCATTATCTGGCGGACAACAACAACGACTTTGCATTGCTCGGGCGATCGCCATGAAGCCAGATGTATTATTAATGGATGAACCATGTTCTGCTCTTGACCCAATTTCTAGCCGTCAAGTCGAAGAACTCTGCTTAGAACTCAAGGAGCAATACACCATCATTATGGTGACACACAATATGCAGCAAGCTTCTAGAGTCGCAGATTTCACGGCTTTCTTCAATACAGAAATTGACGAGCATGGTAAACGTCGTGGCAAATTAGTTGAGTTTAATCCTACAGCTCAAATGTTCAGTTCTCCTCAAACCAAAGAAGCTGAGGATTATATCAGTGGGCGCTTCGGTTAAAGAGACATCACAGGGGAAGGGAAAGGGGAAAGGGGAAAGGAAAAAGTCAAGTTCAGTTGTGAGCGACTATTATTCCTTTGCCCTTTAAGTTTTTCCCATTGATTTAAATTTAGTCAAATCAATGTCCCCTTAAAAAATCCTTCGACCTTTTCTATAAATAAATTCACTGCTCTAAACCTTTTGGGCAGTAGAAAGCTTCACTTGGGAAAATGCCATAGTTTCAAGCGATCGCGGTAAGATTATTGAAAATAACTAGCATTAATTTTTCAATATCTACCAGTAGTCAACTATGACCATTACCCTAACGCCCGAAGAAGAAAGAGACCTTTGGGCAGAAGCTAGACAAAATAGCCAGCAAAACTCATCAGAACCATTTGAATCCTATTGTCAAGTACCCAGGCAACTGGGCAAAGGATATACGCGAAGCATAGAAGTCCATCCCCAAGTGCATCTGGGGATTGGTAACTCCGAATACTACGATGACATACTGAGTCAAAGCTGTGAATGCGATCACCCTTTGCAATTTGCTGTTCTCCTTTCAGGAACAAGTAGAGAAGAATATGGAGGGCAAATAGGAGAAGGATATACGCTCATTTCAGGTGGCGGCATTCAACGAAAAATGACTTGTTTGGATTCTAAATCAAGCATGGGTATTGGCTTCAGTATGCCTCCTGAGTTGTTGGCAACCTTTTTTCCTACAGGAGATGGAGAAATTCCACCGCAACTACATTTTTTAGCTAAAGGTAACGAGTGGCAAACATTGCTCTACCCAAAAGCTACAACAGCAATACAGACAGTGGCACAGCAAATAGTCAACTGTCCTTACCACGGGATGACGAAGCGTTTGTATTTACAGGGGAAGGTGCTAGAGTTGATGGCGTTGCAACTTGCCCCCTTCTTAGCTGAACAAGCTGGAGTGCAACCGTCACCACGATTAAAGACACAAACCATCGCCCGGATTCATCACGCCAGAGAAATTTTACTCTCCCGTTTAGAGAATCCGCCGTCGATACTGGAATTGGCGCAAATGGTGGGGATGAGCGACCGCACCCTCCAACGTGGATTTCAGGAACTCTTTGGCAAAACAGCATTTAGCTACATGACAGAAAAACGTATGGAATGGGCAGAGCAATTATTGCGTCAGGGAAACATGACTATTGCTGAGGTTGCTAACAAAATCGGCTATTCTCACTTGGGATACTTTGCAGGTGCTTTCAAGCGCAGGTTCGGGATTACGCCCAGTGAAAGTTTAATTAGTAAAAAGTCGGTTTCGAGATAGTGATGCGGTTTTTGGATAGACTCAGTTGCAAATTATTCTTTATACTCAGCTTCGTTGAATTAAAAACTATTTGCAGTAATCAAGTTTTGCTCTAAAAAACTTGATTCATCTCACCTTAGAATTCTCCTTCAACAAGGAGGGAACTGATTTTCGTGTCTCCCGTTGCAAGTATTAAGGGGTATGACTGCAAAGTGGATTAATTCAGCAAAGTTCTGCAAGCTGGTGTCAGGAGTTGTAATGAAGCGTTGGTTGTCTGGTAGTGTGCGATTGTGGTTTTTACTGAGTCTATTCGGATACTTGAGTACTATTGCTATTGAGCCTGTACAGGCAGAAATTAAATCAACGATTGAGAAGCAAGAAGTCGAAAGTCAGGAAAATTTAAGACCTCTGCTGACTCGAAAAATTCGGCAATTGAGTGAAGTTGAGCGTCCCAGCACTAGCGCTCAAATGCTAGTGCAGTCGCCAACACCAAGCAACCACCCGAACCTTGGGGGTGAAGTTGTACCAATTACGGGAGTTAAAGCTAATCGCACTGATAAAGGTGTGGAGATAATTTTAGAGACACCTGTTGGTACTCAATTGCAAGTTACAAATCGCAGTACAGGTAATAATTTTATTGCTGACGTATCTGGTGGGCAGTTGCATTTACCCAGTGGCGAAGCTTTCACATTTCGTTCGGAAAAACCAGTCGAGGGAATTACTGAAATTACAGTAACAAATATTGATGCAACTACTGTGCGAGTGGCGGTGGTGGGAGAGAAAGCTTTACCAACGGTTGAGTTATTTGATGATAATGCAGGTCTGGTTTTTGGTATAACTTCTGCTGAAATTGCGACTTCTCCACCGCAACAGCCTCAAACACCACAAACTCAAGAAAAGCCAGCACTCCCTACACCACAAAACACACCATCAGCACAAGGTGATGAGCCGATTGAGTTGGTAGTGACGGGTGAGCAAGATGGTTATCGTGTAAGAGATTCGTCAACTGCTACCAAAACTGACACACCTCTGCGCGATATTCCCCAATCGATTCAAGTCGTACCACAACAGGTATTAGAAGACCAGCAGGTGAGAAACCCAAATGAGGCACTCAGAAACATCGCTGGTGTATCGCAGGGACAAAATAGCGCCTCTCGCAGTGGGGGTGCGGACATTAACATTCGAGGCTTTGACGCCACTGCCAATATTCTTAGAAATGGGCTGAGAGACCCTACGGGTGGCTCTGGTGCTGGAGTTTTTAATCTAGCTAACATCGAACGGATTGAAGTTCTCAAGGGACCCGCTTCTGTTCTCTATGGTCAAGGTTCGTTTGGAGGTTTAATTAACTATGTTACAAAACAACCACTTACAGAACCCTACTACTCGGTAGAAGCCTCTGCGGGGAGTTTCAACTTTTATAGCGGTGCTGTTGACCTGACTGGTCCCCTCAACGACAGCAAAACGGTGTTGTATCGTTTGAATTTGGCGGCTCTCACAACAGAAAGCTTCGTTGATTTTTATGAGGAACAGCAATACTTTGTTGCACCTGTTCTCACGTGGCAAATTAGCGATCGCACTAAGCTGACTCTAGAAGCTGAGTATCTTGATCGACCCAAAGCGAATGGTAATAGCGGTGTTCCCGCTGTAGGGAGTGTGCTGCCAAATCCAAATGGAAGAATACCGCGCAACCGCACCTACACTGAGCGAGATCCAAACAAAGACGATGTATATTCTTTCGCAGTGGGCTACGACCTCCAACATCGCTTTAGTGAGAACTGGCAGCTACGTAATGCTTTCAGATTTTCGCAAGGTGGGCGAGATAGAGACCAAATCTCTTCCTCTTCGCTAGCGGAGGATCAACGCACCTTAAGTAGAACGTATGCATTATCCTCCGATCAAGAATTCGGAAGATTCTTCAATTTAGATACTTATGTTGTTGGTAAATTTGCTACAGGCAGTGTAGAGCATCAGCTACTAATGGGTTTTAATCTCACCAGGGAGGAAAGCACTTTACCTGTTATCATTGGACGAGCCGCTCCTATTAATCTGTTTAACCCTGTGTATGGTCAGCCTATTGGTGATGTCATTTTCAGATTTGATCTTGCTGGCTCAACAGATACATTAGGTATTTATGTTCAAGATCAGGTCACGCTTTTTGACAATCTCAAACTATTGTTAGGTGTACGGTTTGATACTTTCAGGAGCACTTCGGAAGATCGAATAGCCAATACCGAGGAAGAGCTATCCGATAGCGCCTTCAGCCCGCGTGTAGGAATTGTCTATCAACCCTTTGAGCCAATTTCGCTCTATGCCAGCTATAGTCGCGCCTTTAACCCCGTGACTGGAGTTACCTCCTTTGAAGGCGACGCTTTTCAACCAGAGCGCGCCACTCAGTACGAAGTTGGGATTAAGGCAGACTTGTCTGATCGACTTTCTGCAACGCTTGCCTTCTACGACATAACCCGTTCTAATGTTGTAACGGCTGATCCTGTACCGGATAGAGATGGTTTTTCCGTCCAAACAGGTGAGCAGCGCAGCCGAGGCATTGAATTCAACATTGGTGGTGAAATCTTGCCAGGATGGAACCTCATCGCAGGCTACGCCTACACCGATGCCCAAATCACCCAAGATAATGAACTTCCTGTTGGTAACTTGCTGAGAAATACCCCCAGAAATAGCTTCAACCTCTGGACAAGTTATGAATTTCAACGGGGTCCGTTGCAAGGCTTTGGAGCAGGCGTAGGTTTCTTCTTTGTGGGAGAGAGGCAAGGGGATCTGCCAAACACCTTTGAATTACCTAGTTACTTCCTCACCGATGCTGCCATCTTCTACAAGCGAGATAGATTCCGGGCATCCCTCAATTTCAGGAATTTATTTGATGTTAACTATTATGATTCTGCTAATAACAGGGTCAGTGTTAACCCGGGCGATCCATTCACGGTGCAAGGAACGATTTCATGGAAGTTTTAGGGCGTTAGATTATGAGTATTTCTTTTCGTCGCCTCACCCATCTGATACTTTTGAGTATCTTGACAGTGATACTGGTTTCGGCTTGTAACACAACCAATAACACCAGTATGACCCACTATAAGCAGCCCGTTGAGAATTGCCGAACCGTGCAACATGCGATGGGAGAAATCTGTGTTCCCAACTACCCCGAACGTCTTGTTGCCATTTCTCACTTCACTCTAGCTGATGCACTTGTTCTGGGAGTTCAACCAATTGGTAGCGCTTCAGCATCAAACGATTTGCAAAATAAATTCCCTGCGTATCTAAAGAATGAAACACAAGGAATAAAACAATTAGGTAGCCAATATGAGCCAAATCTAGAGAGAATAGCTTTCTTAAAACCTGATCTAATCTTGGGTTGGGAAGAGATTCGCAAAATTTATCCTCTTCTTTCTCAAATTAGCCCTACAGCAATTATTCCGTGGCAAGGTACGTCATCTTGGAAAGAGCACTTTAAATTTCTAGCTGAAGTATTGAGGAAAGAGGAGGAATATAAACAAGCCTGGAATTCCTATTTTCAGCGAATTGAGAAATTGAAAACAGCCTTAAATAATCAATATAAAGATAAGAAAATATCTGTTGTTTCTGTTGTTGGTGGCTATGGAATAATAAGTTGGGTGAAGAGTTCATTCATCGGTTCTATTCTTGATGATGTTGGACTGCAACGACCAAAATCACAAAATGTTATTTTAACTGATGGCGATCGGATTTTTAACATTTCTGAGGAGAGGTTAGAAGAAATAGATGGTGACATTTTGTTCATTACAATTGGTAGAGATAGTGATAGAAAAGCTCTGGAAAAATTGCAACAAAAGTCACTTTGGAGAAAACTCCGAGCAATTCAGCAAGGTCAAGTGCATTTTGTAGATACAGAGACTTGGAGCGGCTCAAACTTGCTTGCTGCCGATGCTGTCATTGATGATTTGTATAAATATTTAGTCAACGCGCCTTAAACTAATGACCAAAATATTGTTGAAAAATTAACTTGTAAGATAATTGTAAAGGAAATTTGAGAAAATGATTGAAATAATAATTTTCTAATTTGATTAATTCAACTTGATTTAGTTGATTATTATACTTGAGATTTAGAAATTTATAAAGTTTATCAAAAAATTAATTAGTATTCATAAAAATTATAGAATTAAAATAGTTCTTGACTGGTTCTTAAATTTTTGATTGACTTTCAAAAGAGTGGAGGATTATTTTCTGATTGTAATTTTTTGCCTGATTGAAACTAAGCACTCAAAATCTTTAATAATTTTGAAAAATTAAATCGTAAGGATTCAGCTATAAAACATACACATCACCATGCATTCTTCCCCAACTTATAAAAAGCATCCACTCTTGCGTTTATTGGACTACGCCAGAGACTACCACTCTCAAGTATGGAGTGCTGTAACCTTTACCATAATCAATCAAATCTTCGACCTAGCGCCATCCTATTTAATTGCCCAAACTATAGATGTCGTGGTGGAAAAAGAAAATTCCCTAATTGCCAAAGTCGGCATAACCAACATCATTGGACAACTGGCGATACTATCATTATTAGCATTATTCATTTGGAGTTCGGAGTCGCTATTTGAATTTTTATATACTCGCCTGTGGCGTAATTTAGCTCAAACCATCCAGCACGAACTGCGTCTTGATGCCTATAGCCATTTACAAGAACTAGAACTGAGCTACTTTGAGGAACACTCTACAGGCACACTCCTATCAATTTTAAACGATGATATTAATCAATTAGAACGGTTTCTCGATTCTGGGGCTGCGGAAATTCTGCAATTTATCACCACAGTTTTAGTTGTCGGCGGCTCATTTACTCTTATCGCTCCCAATGGAGCGTGGTTAGCAATACTACCCATACCCTTGATTTTCTGGGGTTCATTAGCATTCCAAAAACGACTAGCTCTGCGTTATGCAGATGTCCGAGACAAAGCTGGATTCATCAATAGCCGTTTAGCCAATAACCTCTCAGGGATTGCCACAATTAAAAGTTTCACTGCTGAAACCTACGAACAAAGTCGTGTCCTCTCTGAAAGTGAAGCTTATCGTCGCAGTAATCGTGAAGCTATCACTGTTTCTGCTGCGTTTTTCCCGGTGATTCGATTCATAGTTGTACTAGGTTTCATCGCTACACTATTTTTTGGTGGGGTTGCAGTAGCGAATAATCAGTTAACTGTAGGAAACTATAGTTTCATAGTGCTGATTGTGCAGCAATTACTGTGGCCATTTGCTACTTTGAGTTCCGTCATGGATGAGTATCAACGGGCTATGGCTTCTGTCCGTAGAGTGATGGGGTTGTTAGATACTCCTATTGCTATTCCCACAGGAAACCGTTCTTTACCAAAAGTACGTGGTGAGGTGCAATTTGACAATATCACCTTTGCATACAGCGATCGCACCAATGTACTCAAAGATTTATCATTGCATATTTCCCCAGGTGCAAATATTGGGATTGTTGGTGCAACGGGTTCTGGTAAAAGTACCCTTGTCAAACTACTGCTACGCTTTTACGAAGTCCAAGGTGGACAAATCCTGGTTGATGGTATCGATATTCGAGAGTTACAACTCTTAGAACTGCGGCGTTGTATTGGTTGGGTGAGTCAGGATGTATTTTTATTTCACGGTACGGTGGCAGAAAATATTGCTTATGGCAGTTTTGATGCAAGTAATGAAGAAATCATCGATGCTGCCAAATTAGCCCAAGCTCATGAATTTATCCTGCAACTACCCCAAGGATACAATACCATTGTCGGTGAAAGAGGTCAGAAACTTTCTGGTGGTCAAAGACAACGAATTGCGATCGCCCGTACTATTCTCAAAGATCCACCTATTTTAATTTTGGATGAAGCGACCTCTGCGGTAGATAATGAAACTGAAGCGGCTATTCAGAAATCGCTGGCTATGATTACCCAAAATCGGACAACTATAGCGATCGCTCATCGTCTTTCCACAATTCGCCACAGTCATTGTATATATGTGATGGATAACGGTCAAATTGTTGAGCAGGGTAAGCACAAGGAGTTACTGAGTCTCAATTGTATCTATGCTAGTCTGTGGCGCGTACAATCTGGGATTTAGATAGAGTTGTCCAAGCCGCTTACTCAATAGTCGAGAAATGGCATTAGCCATGACTTTTTGTCCTTCTTCTTTAATTTCTCGGTAAACTCCGATCTCAAGGCGATCGCGGTAAGATTATTGAAAATAAATATCATTAATTTTTCAAGATCTACCAGTCATGACCATCACTCTGACGATGAAAGAGGATCGGGAACTGTGGGCAGAAGCTAACTACAACAGCCCACAAAAACCAAAATTAGAGCTATTTGAAATTCTCCATCAAGTACCCAGACAACTGGGAAAAGGTTATGTACGGGATATTGAAGTGTATCCCTATCTCAAGCTGAAAATTTTAGACTGTGAATATGACGATGATGTGTTGTTGAAAATTCCTGAATGGTATCACCCGTTGCAATTTTGCGTTCTCCTTTGTGGCGTAACCACAGATGAATACAACGGGCAGAAATTAAATCAACGGTTGAGAAGCAGGAAGTCCAAGCCAGGAAAATTTCCAACCTCTGCTGACTCAAAAAATTCAGCAATTGAGTGAAGTTGAGCGTCCCAGCACCAGAAGTTGTACAGCTGACTGCGGTGAAAGCTAATCCCAAAAGGGGTGGAGGTGATTTTACAGACGACTCAGGGAGAAAAGTTACAAATCACAAATCGCAGTGCTGACAATAACTTTATTGTAGATATTCCTAATGCTCAACTGCGTTTACCCAGTGGCGATGGGTTTACATTCCGTTCCCAAAACCCGGTTGAGGGTATTACTGAGATAACTGTCACAAATCTGGATGCAAATACTATCCGGGTGACAGTTACGGGTGATGTAGGGTTGCCAACGGTTGAATTATTTGATGGTAATGAGGGTTTAATTTTAGGTTTGACACCTGCTGCAACTGCTTTTATTACAAACACAGAAACAAGCGTGTCAAGAGATGCATTCAGTCCACGTGTAGGCACTGTCTATCAACCCATTGAGCCAGTATCACTCTACGCAAACTACAGTACCTCATTTACCCCTGTGACTGGGATTGCTTTTGATAACAGTACATTCCAGCCTGAACGGGTAGGCAATATGAGATTGGGGCTAAAGTAGACTTCAATAATTGACGACTTATTTAAATACCTAGTCAACACACCTTAAATTTCATGTCCAAACACAGATTATTTGTCTCAAATATTGCCACGGGTAGTTAAGGCAAATCAAGTCTTATCCGAACCGTTTGCCTTACCTCCTTCTCCTTCTTTAACGTAAGTCTCCAACGGAGGCGCAGGTTTCTTTAGTAATTCTGGAAAATATGCTGAGGCTTGACAGTACTAAATTGAAGTAATATTTCAGTTTAGTACTTATACTGTGTATGATGTTTAAACCTCTGTCATTTGCTTTAATTACAGCTACCGTTCTAGTTGCATTAATCAATAATCCCAGTGCCACTTTAGCTCGAACTTGTGCCTCTAAGTGTGGGTCGCACCCAATTCAGTTGACACCTGGGCAACACATCCAAGTTGAAGTTATAAATAGCACACCTAACTTGATTAAAATCCAAAAACCTTCCGGGACTGATGCAATATCCTTGAGTCCAGGGCAAAAATTAAATTTAGAACAAATAGAGGGTACAGAGCCAAATACATCTCTGATATTTTGGAGCGAAAAGGGTTTATCGTTACAAGCAATTGTCTCGAAACCTAATTTTGGCACATTGCGGCTTGAACTGCGTCCGACTTGGCGCTCTCCTGGCGATCGCTCGTTGTATATTATGGATGATGGTAGGATAAACCTGTTTTAGATAGCAAATTAATGTTATTAGTTATGAGTTAAGAAATAACTTTCAATTCAACACTCATAACTCCTGTAGAGACGCTATTAATCGCCTCTCTACTCCTAACTCCTAACTTTTATTGTGCTAGACCGACCTGTATCTGAACTCTCAAAGCCTCGCAAGCGCTTACCCGATCAGCGCTGGCAGATTTATCCACAAAAACCAGAATTTGCCCAAAATCTGGCGGTTTTGACAAATATTTCCCCGATTGTCAGCCAGTTGTTGATTAATCGGGGTATGGAAACACCAGAACAGGTACAAGCATTTTTAGATCCAGAGTCTTTAATTTTGCCTTCGCCGTTAGAAGATTTCCCCGATTTGGCGATTAGTTTAGAGTTGTTGCAAAATGCGATCGCTTCTCAAACAAAAATTGCTATTTGTGGTGACTACGATGCTGATGGGATGACCAGCACTGCTCTACTTTTGCGTAGTCTCCGCACTTTAGGCGCACAAGTAGATTATGCTATCCCCAGCCGGATGCACGAAGGCTACGGTATTAATAAACGCATAGTTGAAGAATTTCACAGCGAAGGTGTGGGATTAATTCTGACTGTAGATAATGGTATCTCTGCGTTTGAACCAGTTGCTAGAGCTAGAGAACTTGGTCTTGCAGTGATTATCACCGATCATCATGATATCCCCCAAAAATTACCGCCAGCTAACGCTATCCTTAACCCCAAACTAATAGCTGAATCCTCACCTTATCGGGGTGTTGCTGGTGTTGGTGTTGCTTATATTTTGGCAGTATCTCTAGCACAACAGCTAGGGGAGACTAAGGGTTTAATTAAGCCGATGCTAGCACTGTTTACGCTGGGAACGATCGCAGATTTAGCCCCCTTAACTGGTGTAAATCGCCGCTGGGTGAAACGCGGTTTACAGCATTTACCCAAATCCCACTTACCTGGAGTGCAGGCGTTAATTCAGGTGGGTGGGGTGCAGGCGAGGGGAGATGAGAAATCAGGGGGAGATAGGGAAAAGCTTCCATCCCCAGTCCCTAGTCCCAAATCGCTAAAGCCTGAAGATATTGGGTTTCGTCTGGGGCCGCGAATTAATGCTATTGGTAGGATTGGTAATCCCCAGACTGTGATTGAATTGCTGACTACAGATGATATGGGAGTGGCGCTGGAAAGAGCAATGCAGTGCGAACAAGTCAACGCCTCTCGCCAGGAGATGTGTCAGCAAATTGAACAAGAAGCGATCGCTTATGTAGAGACAGAATTTGTTGCTTCTCTACAAGATGACCGTGTATTAATTGTTGTTCAACCCAATTGGCATCATGGTGTTATTGGCATAGTCGCCTCCCGCTTGGTAGAACGCTACGGTGTTCCCGTGTTTATCGGGACTTATGAAGATGAGGGACATATACGCGGTTCAGCACGCTCAATTCCAGAGTTTCATGTATTTGAAGCTTTGGAATATTGTCACGATTTACTAGGCAAATTTGGTGGACACAAAGCAGCCGGAGGATTCTCTCTACCAGCAGAAAATTTACAGGTGTTGCGATCGCGTTTGATTGAGTTTGCTAACCAGTGTCTTGAACCCCAACATCTTAAGCCTCTACTCAAAATTGATGCCGAAGTCAACCTCAATCATCTCAATCAGCAGCTTTATCAACAGCTTAATGCTCTACATCCCTGCGGTATGGACAACCCCGATCCAGTTTTCTGGACACCTAATGTCCAAGTGGTTGAGCAAAAAATCGTTGGCAAGGGTCACATCAAACTGACAGTTGCCCAAACTATAGATAATCAGCAGTATAAAATTAAAGCGATCGCTTGGCGTTGGGGCGACTATTTCCACCTACCATTGCGAGTGGATATCGCTTACAAACTGCGAGAAAATTACTTTAACGGTAACACCACCATCGAGCTAGAGTTAATAGGTGTCAGACTGCCAATTCAGATTCCACAATTTTTTGCTTCGCCACCTATCCAGTCAAGCACCACATTTGAGTACAACCAGCAACAATATACTTGTGGTTTCTATAAAAATGGTATTAAAGCAGAATTAAGAATTAGAAATTCTGAAGGCAAAGTTTTAGCCATCCAGCCAGGACATATAATTGGTTTGCTGGGCACTAATCGTCAAAACGCTAAAGAGGTCGATATTTCTCAACCACAGTATGACAATATTATCCAAGCTGCCCTTCAGACATTATCAGTACTGAGTGCTGAGTTATGAGTTATGAGTTATGAATTCTTAATTCACTTCTCACTCCTAACTCTTAACTGTTAATTCTTTAGTCAGCACTCAGCACTCTTATAGGTTGCCGTTGCGAAATGCCAGCAAAAAGATTACCACTGGGCCAGCAATTACAATTAGTGCCACGGACAGCAATTGGAAAATAACTTCCCAATTGATACTGGTAAAAGCGTTAAACAAAGAGTCAAACATTTTTCCTTTTCTCCTCCCAATAGTCTTAAAAAATTCAATAACTTAATTAGAAAACCCGAAATCGATCATATCTGGCTATGGCCTGTTATATTTAATTTACTTAACAAAATTATAAGAAAAGACATAAAAACGTAAAATAGGGAGATTGGGAATGGGGCATTGGGCATTGGGAATTAGGTTATTCTCTCCTTATGCCCCATTCCCTAATCCAAAATGTCAACTTGGCAATGTGTAAAACAATGTGGAGCCTGCTGTAATCTCGATCCAGCAGAGCGTCCAGATTTGGAAGAGTATCTCTCTCCACCAGAACTAGAACTCTACCTCAGCATGGTAGGCGAAGGCGGATGGTGCGTTAATTTTGACCATACCACGCGAGAATGTCGCATTTACCCTAATCGTCCGCGCTTTTGCCGTGTGGAATCAGAAGTGTTTCAAGATATGTATGGGGTTGAACCAGAAGAAGTCAACGATTTTGCTATTGACTGCTGTCGCCAGCAAATAGAAGGAGTTTATGGCGATCGCAGTTTAGAAATACTACGCTTCGACAAAGCTGTTGATCTTTGACACCCAACCTGCTTTTTTTGTGTGGGGTTGCAATTTATGACAAAAATCTGAGAAAATGATAGAAATATGAAAAGACCCTAGCAACCAAAACTACTGCTTGTGAAACTTGACTCTGTACCTTTGGAGATTTCTGGCATATCTCACACTGAGATCGAGCTAAAATTGGAAGACAGCAATGATTTTAACTTAACTCCCGCGATCGCTCCCTTGGTTCAGCCTGTAATTGCCGATAGTCCTCAAAAGCAGCAATCAGTGCTAGTAGTTTTTAGTACGACTTTTGTAACCATTTTTCTAGCAGAAATTGGAGATAAAACTCAGCTATCCACTCTGTTAATGAGCGCACAATCTCATTCGCCGTGGGTGGTATTTATCGGTTCTGCGGCGGCGCTAATAACTACCAGCTTATTAGGTGTACTTTTAGGTAGTTGGATAGCCAATCGACTCAGCCCGAAAACTGTAGAAAAATCAGCCGGCGTGATGTTGTTGGTAATTTCCCTAATGCTATTTTGGAATGTATTACAAGGTTAGTTAGGAGTTAGGAGTTAGGAGTTATTATTCTCCTCATCTCCCGCCTTACGAGAAGCTAAACTTACATCTCTCCCAATCTTTTTTTGAATACTTCGACAAGCTCAGTACAAGTTTTGAATACTTCGACAAGCTCAGTACAAGTTTTAAATTGATTTTTCCCCCCTTAAATAATATGGATTGGCATCTTTTAGGACTGAGCTTTATTACGGTTTTTTTATCAGAATTGGGTGACAAAAGTCAGCTAGCGGCGATCGCACTTTCAGGACGTTCTAATTCTCCACGTGCAGTATTTTTTGGTGCAGCAGGCGCATTGCTGTTGACAAGCCTGTTGGGATCGTTAGCAGGGGGTGCAGTAGCCGAATTATTACCTACACGTGTTTTAAAAGCGATCGCGGCTGTCGGATTTGCCATTCTTGCTGCACGCCTGCTGTTATTTAACAATGAACCATCGGCAGATTCTGAACAAACACCTTAGAGAAGAATTCAGAATCCAGGAATTAGAATTAGTCTTTGTGGGCGATTGGAACGCACCAAGGTTTTGAACCAATCTCACTCAGCCAGACTTGAATTCATACTAGACTTCTTGCATAAATCCAAAATAAGAACCCCTCCCCGCCTGCGGGGAGGGGTTTAGGGGACTTTTGCAAGAGGTTTACTGAATTCTGACTCCTGAGTTCTGAATTCTTCTTTACAAACCTTCCCAAGCAGTTCCTTTGTAGCCGTATTGAAAAATTTCTGGATGCAAAATTTCTGCCAAAATCTCTAGAGAATCTACCAGTCGCGGCCCTGGACGATTGAAGTAAGAATTGCCATCAGTAATGTAGACTCTACCAGCTTCGGTAGCATGTAGTTTTTCCCACTCTGGACGTTGAGTTAATAACTTGGCTTCTTGGCGAGTGCGATTTAAATCAAAGCCACAAGGCATAAAAACAATTACATCTGGATTCGTTGTTAATAGTGTTTCCCACGGCAAGATCGGAGAAGGCTGACCTGTAGCGCAAAACAAAGACTGTCCTCCTGCTAAGTTAACTAATTCAGGAATCCAATTAGCGGCGACCATCAGAGGATCAGTCCACTCGATACAGGCGACAGTAGGTAGTTCATCTAAAGAAAGTCCTTGGATTTTTTGCTGACAAATTTTGACGCGAGCTTCTAAATTTTCTAAGACTTTTACCGAGTCTACGCCAAAGGTGTTGCCGACTCGCTCAATGTCAGCCCAAACATCCTGGAGAATATTGGGTTGTAAAGAAATAATCTGAGGTTTACTGTCAATGAGTGTCGCAACTGCCTTTTCAACATCGTCTAAGCTAACAGCACAAACATCACACTGGTCTTGAGTGAGAATGTGAGTAGGCTGCAATTGCTCTAAAACATCTGTTTTGATTTCATAAATACTAAGAGCAGATTGCAATAAATTGTTCACTTCGTCGTGAATTTGGCTGCTGGGAGCATCACTGTTTAAACGTGCTTGGGTACAAATGGGGCGATTGAGGATTTCTGGAGGGTAATCACATTCGTGCGATCGCCCCACAATAGCATTAACCAACCCTAGTGTCGCTAAAATCTCTGTTCCACCAGGAATCAGGGAAACAATTCTTACATCACTATCTGTCATCGCTCCACCTCCACAAAAGCTGCCGTTACCTTAAGTTTGGCAGAATTTGAGTCATTAGGTATCTTTCTCTAGGAGAATCAAGGGTATTTTGTTAGTCAGTACTAAGCAAGAAATTGTACTAGTACAGCGCAGCAAATATCAAGCCACCATTTTAAACAAGCAAAAGCCTTGATATACAAACTTTTGACTTTTGACTTTTGCCTTGCGGTACTAGGGATTGGGTATTAAGAAAAGTCTTTAGCACTCCCCAGTTTCAAATTAAAAGTACTATACTACTTGTACTACTGGATAGTAGAATTACTTAATAGTGAAATTACTTTAAATGCTAATTATCCCCTGGCAAAAATCACTGGTATGAAGTAACAGAAGTAATCAGCAAAATCTAGCTTATAACTAATTAGCCAGAATTATAAAATTTAATTAGAAAAATTATACTTTCCGGTTATGAAAAACTATATCAAGTAATTGTAGTTATACAAAGACAGTTCTACTTTTACCGTAGAACTGCAAGTCCAAATTATTTCTTCTTGAGGGCAACAAATGCAGGTCGTGTCAGCTAGAGATATTACAAAGCACAACCAGGCCCAAGAGGCTTTACGAATCAGAGAAAATAGTCGGCGAAAACAAAGTCAGACACTGGTGCAACTGGCAAGAAGCAAGACATTTCAGCAAGGTAATCTCAATGCGGTGTTGAGAGAAATCACAGAAACTGCTGCTCAGACGCTGTTAGTAGAGCGAGTGGGGGTATGGTTATATAATGAAGAACGTTCAAAAATTGAATGCATTAATTTGTATGATGTCAGGACTAAGGAGCATATCTTTGGTAATTCGCTTTTAAAAACAAATTTTCCTGCTTATTTCCAGGCTTTAGAAGAGGAACGTACCATTGCCGCAGATGATGCTAGAAACGATACCAGAACCCAAGAATTATCCGAGTCTTATCTTTCAGTTTTGGGCATCACATCTATACTAGATGCACCAATTTGGCTAGAGGGTCATTTGGTAGGCGTAGTGTGTCACGAACACATAGGCGAAGGTCGCCAATGGACTTTAGAAGAAGAGAGTTTTGCTGGCTCAATTGCAGATTTTGTGACGCTGGCTATAGAAGCGAGCGAGCGAAACGTCGTACAGTCAGCACTGCGACAGAGTGAGGCACAATTTCGGGCGATTTTTGAGCGTTCCTCTATCGGCATTGGCCTGATAGATATGAAAGGGCAGATAGTCGATACTAATCTGGCACTGTGCGAGATTTTAGGATATAGCCGAGAAGAGTTATACGGCAAGTACTTTACAAATTACATTTCCATAGAAAGGGAGGATTTAAAACTTTACAAACAACTGATGTCAGGAATTCGCACAGATTTAAAGAGAACTTCGAGGGACGGTTTACAACCTTCCAAAAGTCAGGAACAACTTGTCGAAAGACATCGTATTGAGATAGAAAGACGCTGCCTGCATAAAAATGGTAACTTAGTTTGGACTCATATCTCTGTTTCTGTTATACCAGGCAGCAATGGTGAGCCTGAGTTTTTTCTAGCGATGATTGAGGATATTACTGAACGTAAGCAAACAGAGTTAAAACTACGCGCCTCTCAAGAAGCAGCAGAAGCTGCCAGTCGGGCAAAAAGTGAATTTTTAGCAACTATGAGCCATGAGTTGCGGACGCCTCTCAATGCGATTATGGGTTTGTCACAGTTACTGCAACAAGAAATAGTCGGCTCTCTGAATGAAAAGCAGAACGAATATGTAAGTTGTATATATAGTAGTGGTGAACATCTGCTGGCAGTGATTAACGATATCCTTGACTTATCTAAGGTAGAAGCAGGTAAACAGGAACTGTTACTATCATCTTTGTCAGTGGCAGATATATGTAATTATGCCATCTGGACAGTGCGCGATCGCGCCTCAGAAAAGGGATTGCAACTCACGCATAAAATTGACCTAGAAGCGGATATTTGTATTGCTGATGAGCGGCGCATCAAGCAAATGCTACTCAACTTGCTCACCAATGCCATTAAATTCACCCCAGCAGGTGAAGTATCGCTGGTAGTCAAAAAAGTGCCACAAGGGATAACGTTTACAGTTTCAGATACTGGTATTGGTATAGACTCAAGTCAGTTTCAATTTCTATTTGAACCGTTTAAACAGCTTGACAGTCGGTTAAATCGTCAGTATGAAGGCACTGGTTTGGGTTTAGCCTTAACGCGTAAATTAGCGCGTTTACATGGTGGAGATGTTACCGTAACATCAACTTTAGGAAAGGGCAGTCAGTTCACTCTGTTTTTACCAAATCCAGAGCATCTGGGAAATAAGGAAGCAAATTTTACCTTATCCTCCTTATTCTCATCTTCTCCAGTCATCCCCACAAATAAAACTATTTTGCTTGTAGAAGAAGAGGAAAACACAGCAACAGTGTTGCAAGATTATCTCCACACAATTGGCTACCAAGTCAAGTGGATAGATAATAGTAACGACTTTTTGAAACAGGTAGAAAGCTTCCAACCAGATTTAGTTTTTTTTGATTTCCAGTTAGTAAAGGATATTCATATCTGGAATTTGCTGAATATCCTTAGAAAAGAGCCTTATCGGGAACATTTACCGATTGTAATGATGACCTTTAGTGAACCTTTAGAGGAGGAAATTGTCATGCTGCCAGGTAGTGTTAATGACTACCTTGTCAAGCCAATTCAGATAGTCCAGCTAGAGTCAATCCTGATGAAATATTTGAGTTAATTGCTCATAAAAATAAATTTTTGCATGAACATTTAGTAAAAAAATATACTAAATAATTTTACTTTAACTGTGAAAATATTTTTCTCATTTTCACATGGAGAATACTAGCTTCTTCAAATATTTCTCCTTCTTCGACAAAATCGAGTTTTTTGTATAAATCTTTCACATATTCTTGAGCATGAATCACTACTTCTGGAATATTTTGGTTAGCTATCACCTGTAGGGCATTTTCCATAATTTTCTTACCAATACCTTGCCCTCTAACTGTCGATAAAACAGCTAACCTTTCTATTTTGGCAGTTTTATCATCTAAATATCTGATTCTGGCAGTACCCACAACTTCTACATTTAAATAAGCAATTAGATGATCGGATATTTCATCTTTACCATCAAATTCTAAAGCGGGATCTACCCCTTGTTCTTCTTGAAAAACTGATTTTCTAATTGCTTGAATTGCCGGAAAATCTTTAGGTAATTCAGCAACTTTTATAACTAAATTACTCATGAAACTCTCTTTTAGGTTACTACCTATTGTAGTTTAACGTGAGTTTGATGAACCTCTCCCTGCCTTGAAATAAAGTTGAAGTCTGTCCCTCTTGGAGTTGGAGAGGGAAGATTTGACGTAGTAAAATCAGGGAGAGGTGTTTTGATTGTGCTAATTAGACGGACACTATATGAGCCGTAGAATTCACGTTAGTTTAATCTGCTCCTTCAATTGGTGCAAAACCTTGACGTTGAATATTTTCTGTCAGCGCGCGTGGTTCTAAAAATTGCAGTAAGTAATCAGGGCCGCCTGCTTTAGAACCTACTCCAGAAAGTTTAAATCCACCAAAGGGTTGCCGTCCAACGATCGCTCCGGTAATATTGCGGTTGATGTACAAATTCCCGACTTCAAATTCTACCTGCGCCTGCTGAATGTGCGAAGGCGTTCGAGAATAAAGTCCGCCAGTTAAGGCGTAATTTGTACCGTTGGCGACTGCTAACGCTTCCTGGAAATCTTTCACCCGAATTACCGCCAGCACAGGGCCAAAAATTTCTTCCTGGGAAATTACCGCATTTGGCGATACTTCACTAAAAATAACTGGGCCGATAAAATATCCTTGTTCGGGTGCTGGTAATTCCAACGCTACTTCTGCTTCGGCCTTACCCTTCTCAATATACTCGCGGATGTGATCGCGGGCATTAGCATCAATTACTGGCCCAACTTGTGTACTCGGTAACTCTGCTTCCCCAATGTTCAAGGATTTTGTCGCTTCTACCAACCGTTGCACAAAGGCATCATAAATCGGTTGCAGCACAATTACCCTGGAAGCGGCAGAACATTTTTGGCCGCTATAACCAAATGCCGACTGCACTACCCCCACAACAGCTTGGTCTAAATCAGCACTTTCATCGACAATAATGGCATTCTTACCACCCATTTCAGCAATCACGCGTTTCATGTGTTTCTGTCCGGGTTTCAGCGTTGCCGCTTCTGCGTAAATTTTACAACCTACTTTCTGGGAACCTGTAAAAGCAATTACATGAGTATCTGGATGATTTACCAAATGAGCGCCGACTTGCGAACCCTTACCCGGTACGTATTGAAATACACCTTTAGGAAAACCAGCCTCTACCAAGATTTCTGTGAGTTTTGCAGCAATCACAGAAGATGTTTCCGCAGGTTTGAGGAGAGTGCAATTACCAGAAACCAAAGCTGCAACAGTCATTCCACAAGCGATCGCTAGCGGAAAATTCCAGGGAGAAATCACCACAGCAATACCCCGTGGCTGGTAAATATAATGATTAGTTTCACCAGGTATGTCGTAATTCACACCTTTATCTAACCGTTCTATCTCGTCAGCGTAGTACTGACAAAAGTCTATCGCTTCCGAAACCTCTCCATCAGCTTCCTTAACTGGTTTTCCAACTTCCAAAACTATCCAAACTGAAAGTTCGGCGCGGCGGAGTTCCATCAAATCACCCGCTTTCCGCAAAATATCAGCGCGTTGTTTAGCTGGTGTTTTCTTCCATCCAGGAAACGCCGCTTTCGCAGCTTGGATCGCCTGTTCTGCCTGTTCAACGCTAATCAATCCAACTTTACCAATTACCTCACTGAAATTAGAAGGATTGAGAGAATCAACAAATTCCGGCGGATTAACATACTCCCCATTAATCAACGGTAAATAAGTTTTACCCAACTGTTGACGAACATGTTGGAAAGCTTGTGCCACCTTCGTTCTCACCTCTTCCTCAGCGTAATCGGTATCAGCAGCACCGAGGAAATCAGAGTCAGGAGTTAAAGAGTTCTTCTCCTCTTTGACAATCGGCGGCGCCAATAATTCCTCAATTGGATGATTTTCGAGATTTTGGCGTAAAAAAGAACTATTAGCCGTATTTTCCAACAATCGGCGAATTAAATAGGCCATCCCAGGTAATAATTCACCGTAAGGACAGTAAACTCTCACCCGATAACCTTTATCAACCAACGCCTTAGCAACTTTATCTCCCATACCGTAGAGGACTTGTAATTCAAAGCGACGGCGAGGGACATTTAAACTTTCAGCTATAGCAATGGCGCGAGAGTGCGATCGCACATTATGGCTACCAATGGCAGAATAGACATATTGATG
Source organism: Nostoc sp. (assembly GCF_036917555.1). Lineage (GTDB taxonomy): Bacteria > Cyanobacteriota > Cyanobacteriia > Cyanobacteriales > Nostocaceae > Nostoc. The sequence goes on from NZ_JBALDD010000023.1 coordinate 176,870, forward strand.
ATTTTCTAGCAACAACTGAGTGATGGTTTCAAAGTTAGCATCAGTTGCCACTTTGTCGTTGTAAACTGGCTGTTTCCAGTGCTTCTGGGCTGCTTTAATAGTTTCTTGATCCCAATATGCGCCTTTCACCAAGCGAATTGTTAGGGGATAATCGCGCTGTTTCAACCAAGAAATTAGGTCTTCGGTATCTTGTTCGCTATCACGCAGATATGCTTGAATTGTGATGCCAATATCTGTGCGTTGCCGAAACTCTTCTTCTAGTAAGAGTTTTTTCAGGATGCTGAGAGTTATATCCTTATAGGCATACTGTTCCATATCAAAATGCACAGCTGCGCCCAACTCTTTAGCACGACGTAAGAGAATCCGAATGCGATCGCTAACTCGCTCCTCACTACCTTTAGCATCTAATGGGTCAAATTGGGAATAAAACGCCGTTAATTTAACAGAAACCTGAATTTTTGGTATAGGTTCGCCATCAGCCTCATCAATAGCCGGAATAACTGACCAATTCTTTGATGCTTCCACCAGTTGTTGCATTAATTCTAGATAGCGTTCTAGATAAGACTGCGCTTCCGCTTCGGTAATTACGGCTTCACCAAGTAAGTCGATGGTGAAAGCCATTTTTTCTTTTCGCAGTCGTTCAACTGTTTTGATAACTTGTTTAATATTTTCCCCAGAAATATATTTATGGGCAAGCGTCTCAACCGCTGTACCAACGGTTGTAGCAGCAACTTGTCCTGGCATAGAGTCGGGGTTAGCAAAGTTTAGCATCCCCTTCAAAGCTGCTGGTAATTCTACAGATTCATCGCCTAAATATTCTTGTAAATGTGAGGCAATTTCTGATTTACTGTGCAAAGCAGGTAGTGTATCGATAAAGCGAAATAGTTGCACCCGCAACCCAGGATTACTCATTGCCCAAGCTAGTAATTTATCATCCCAACGCATTTGATCCCGCAGGGAAGAAAAAAACGAACGATTTTCCTGCGTTGCTGCTAGAAGTTGTTTAGCAATTTCTTGGGTTTTAGCTTCGTAGGTGCTTGTTTGTACTTGTAATACCACTGATAATAAACTCCTTAATCAAGGCAAGGCTTTTTGTACAAAGCCTGTGTCTTCTATTTTGACGCTTTCATTTAGCTGTCACCATATTTAGTAATCTGTCAAGTTAAGTTTGCTGGGTTTGTAGTGACCGTTTTAGCGCTGAAATCAAGAAATAAAGTTCTGATATCATGTACGGCTAATTAGTTATAATTCCCACATCTGTGCAAAAACCGAGAAACCCTCTTTCCCCAAGCTTTGTGCCCCAGCAAGAACTGCGGTCTTAATGATAAGTCTTTAACTAGACACGATATGACTACAATACCTTCGCCAAAAAAAGAGTATGAAGAGAAAGAGCCGCGCTATTGGGAGCAATCAGCTCCCCCTCAATCCATTATAAAAAGTTTACGACACCCAGACGCAAGACTTCTCGCGTAAAGTCACAGGAATACCCGATAGTTGCATCGGCAAGAAACTTGCCAGCCAAACACTCTTTTGTCACCCCATAACCCCCAAGAATCTCAACTGCTGTTTGTGCGTTTTTGATTGCGACATCTACTGCAAAAGTCTTGGCAGATGGTGCTTTAACTGTTGCGGCAAGTTGGGGAGAAGTTTCTGCTGTACAAGCAGCATCCCATACCACTAGTCGTGCAGCCTGGGTGTTAATCATCATATCTGCTAATTTTAAAGCTACTGCCTGATGTTCAATAATGGGACGGCCCCAACTGACTCTTCGCTTGGCATAATTCAAAGCATATTCATAAGCAGCACGAGCCAAACCAACATAAGAAGCTGCCAGCCCAATAGCTACTTCTGGAAGCAACATCAGTAGTTTTCCGGCTTCGCCTTCTTGTCCAATCAGGTTTTCCACAGGCACTAAGACGTTATCCAGGCAAATCTCGGCATGATGAGAAGCTTTCCAACCAATCATCTGTGTCTTTTTGCCAAACTTAATCCCAGGCGTATCTGCTGGAACGTAGAAGATAGACAAACTTTCGTGTAATGGTTTATCCATCGCTGTACGGGCAATGATGAAGTAGGCATCCGCAATCCCACCATTTGTAACTAACGGAGATTTTGTTCCATTGAGAATGTATGCATTGCCCTCGCGTGCTGCAAAGGTTTTTATCCCAATATTGGAGTCTGGGAACGGGCAAAACAAATCTGAGGTGGCGACATGAGCTTCACTCTCTGCGGCACTGAATAGATGGGGTTTTCCAGAATTGACAAAAGATAGTATTCGTTTTTGTTGTTCTTGGGTTGTAACTCTACTGACAAACAACGACATAGCTGCGTTGAGATTAAAGTAACTACAAGCAATGCTGACATCAACAGCGCCTATTTCTTCTAACACTACAGCCAAGTCTATACATTTCCCACCTACACCTCCTAACTCTTTTGGAAGCATCAAAGATGTGAATCCTAATTCAGTCCCCTTATGGAACAAGTGTTTGCAGAAATCCCAAGGTTCTATCTCTGGATTGTTAGACTCTTCAATTATCTGAACAATAGGACTAATCTCGTTTTGAGCAAAGTCACGCGCAAGTGATTGCAACATCTGCTGTTCTTGAGTGAGACTAAAGTCAATCATGGTTTATTTTTTATTTATTCCTACTGCATAAATATACAGCTTTCTTTAAAGTATAAAAGTCTACTACTTGGTATCAAAATGTTGATTTTGTAAGCGTATTTTACTATGTTACTGTTTGTATAAAATTAGAAAAATTATTTGTATATACTAGTTCTAGAATATGCACGTCTCTTTCAACAAGAAAGTACAAAAGAAAAAAATGTCAAAAATACGTAAAAAAAAATCAATTGCTATAGCAACGCAAACGCATCTAAACTTATTTACTCATCAAAGTTTTAACAGGATTGACTTATTTTTCCAATACTCAGAATGGGTATAAGTAAGTCGGCACAATAAAACCAAACTGTGTAAAAAAAAGTAAACAAGGCTCAAACTCTCTTTCCCCCAGCTAATAGCCCCCAGTAAGAACTGCCTTATTCCAACGATAATTATTTACGCCGACCTACTTACTCACTCTATGCCTACAGAAAACTTCATGAATATTTTATTTTCTAACTGGCAATACACACTCCAACCCTTTGCAGTTGACCAAGTAGCGGCTGAGAAAGCCTTTAATCACTTGGTTGCGGCTTACTCTACCCCTGGTCGCTACTACCATACACTGAAACACATCGATCGCGTCCTCAGCATAATTCAGATTTTGCAAGGCTACACCAATAACCTAACTGCTGTTCAACTAGCTGCCTGGTTTCACGATGTAGTGTATGACACTGAAGCCAAAGATAATGAAGAACGAAGTGCAGACTATGCTTTTGAGTTGCTGAGTAATTTGGGTATTCCAGAAAGTATCATAACTACTGTCACCCGTCTGATTCTGAACACTAAAGACCACCAAGCTGCGGTCAATGACTATGATAGCCAAGTCCTAGTTGATGCAGATTTAGCGATTTTGGCTACTAACCCAGTTGATTATGAAGAATATGCCCATGCTATTCGTCAGGAATATGGCTGGGTAGCAGAGGCAGATTATATCACAGGCCGTCAGAAAATTTTAGAAAGATTTTTACAGCGATCGCATATCTACTTTACGCCTTTAATGTCAGAGTTTGCCGAACCATCTGCTCGTGGCAATATCCAGGCAGAAATTCAGTCTTTATCGCCTGGTTAGTTTTACAAAAACCAAGCTAAGAGGTACACGTCGCACGAGAAAGATTTGGATCTTGGAAACCTACGGAATTCTGAAGGCTATCCTCGATGAATTGGCAAATATAACACCATACCGCAAGCGCGGTTGGTGTCTGGTGATTTACCGTCTGCCAGCACCACGATGAGGTATTTCAGACACTTCAGTATCTTCTAGCTTTCTTTTCGGTGCAAAAACTTCTTGATGCTGTTGCTGTTGAATTTTTTGCAGTGCAAACTTTACGCGGGTGCGAACTCCCAGATCGGCATCGGTATCGAGTATTTGCTGAAGTTGATTTGTAATTCGTGACGCTTGATCGGGTAAAGTGACTGCTATAGCAATTGCTAGTGTTTCTAAACTCGTCACTGCTGCATAGCGCACTATCCACTCTGGATCTTGAGAAATTAGTAATAGTGCCTCTAATACCTGAGTTTGAACAGATTCTACTTTCTCACCAGGTAGTTGATGCCAACGCAAAGTACCTAATCCCCTAGCAGCTGCCCGCCGCACACTTAAGGAAAAATCGTTTTTTGCTGCCTCTAACAAGGTATCCAGCGCCCGAACATCGCCAATTCCCGCTAAAGCACGAATAGCCCAGGCCCTAGCACTGTAGTTGTAGTCATCAATTAGTTCCAATAGTGACGGTACTGCGGCTTCCCCGATCGCAATTAGTCCATCTACTGCCGCCACTGCCGCCCCTGGATTGTTGTAGCCCAAAGCTGCAATCAGAGTCGGAACAGATTCCTCGATACCAGCTGCCGCTAACTCCTGAACTGCGTCTAATAAGCGATCCGAGGAGTCTGCTTCTTCCACAGCACGAATTAATATTTGGGCAAGGTCACTGTTATTCATAATAATTTTTTAAGAGTCATTAAGGATCTGCCAATTGTAGCTTAAGTCCTCCGTAGTTGACATCATACATAAACCCCCTAGCCCAGATTTTGCAATTGGGTTGGAGGTTTATATGTGGTAAACATTTGCTTTAAACGTATTAATAACAACTAATTTATGGAAAATTATGACTACAACAGCGAGTCCATCAAATTTATCACTTTAATCGCACCTGCTGACAAAGTGTTTGTTGCTGTGTCCTTAATTTGATATTCTAGTAATCCTTTAAGAGAAATTAGCTTTAGACTATTTTCAGCAAGAGTTTCGGTGATCGCATCTGCTGCGGGTAAATATCCAATCGCTCCCAAGTCTGCTAACACTGCTCGACGCAATTGTAATTTTTCTCCTGCCAGAGCTTTTACTAACCTTTCTCCATAAACTGGTTCTTGGGTTAATTGATACATCGCTCGTGCGGCAGCATATTGCACCAATTCAATTGGATGCTCTAAAAATGGTTTTACCAAAGGGATGCACTCAGTCGCCCTCAAGGCTCCCAAGGCTTCTAAAATGGCCTCGTAGGGTTGAGATAAATCAGGCTGTTTTGATATCAGCTGCTCTTTTTGCAAACCTACTTTTAATAGCTCGCTCAGGGCGGGAATACAAACCGGATCGCCCAGCATATCTAAAGATTGTGCCGCTGCTTCCCGGACATAAAAATCTGAGCAGTCTAAACAGGCAATTAAAGGTGAGACTGCCTGGCGATCGCCAAGTTTCCCTAAAGCCCTAGCTGCGTTCCGTCGCAGAGGATATCCACCTTCTGGTGTTCTGTCGGCTTCATCCTCTAACGCTTTAATTAATCCTGTAACCGCAGCTGCTTCACATATCCGAAACCTACCCAACCACCAGGCAGCATAAAAGCGCAGACCTAAATCTGCACTCTCAAGATTAGCGATCGCTTGCTCTACTGTTAAAGATTCACCATCACCAGAGTTACCTGTCGGTGATAAATCTTCAAATTTCTGCGGACTAGAATTCATTATGAAGAAGGAGGATCGCTTTGTTCGCTATTTGTTTTAGCTTCAGCGTTCAATGGCTGAATGCTGACTATTTTGCCACCCAAACGAGTAATTCGCTGCATCTCTTGATTCATCCGGTTCTCAGGTACTGTGAAAAACACAGTGGCACTAGAACGAATCGGATAGTTGGTTTTTTCAGTTTCTTCGCTTTGCCGCAGACCCACTACTTCATATCGAAAGTAGCGACTACTCGTTCTACTACTAATTGGCCCAACCATAAAATTAATTCCCTATTTTAAATTGTCATTAGTCTCCGAAGTTCTGATCGGAGGAAGCCTCCGCTCAGACTTCTCTCTTTGTCTTTAATAATGACTAATGACTATTGACTATTGACAAATGAGACTAAAGAGGTTTCACACTAGCTATTTTACCACCTTGTTTTAACACTCTCTGGAAGTAACTAGATAGTTCTTCATAAGGTATAACCACCGCTTGATTGACGCGGCGTGTGCTGGGATACCCAGATCCAAAAACACCTGCCACTTCAATCCGGTAAAGTCTGCCTTCTTTACCAAAGGTTCCCGCACCACCAAAAGTACTGTTGGGGGTAACACCTTTTTCAGAAGCAACGTATGAAAAGCCTGAGGAAGCACCAGAGGGAGGAACAACGACGGATGCACTATTGCGACCTAGTTCGCTAGCAAGGCGGGTGTCTTTGCCTTTGAGTTGGGAGGTATCGCTACTGGCATAGCCGCGATAAAGTTGAAATATCCGGGTAAATCCGACAGTTTTTTGTCCTGTTTGGGTTTGAAAGCCGCGATAGTAAGGCACTATATTTTCACCAAAGCTAGATTGATACTCTGGCGAATCAATATAAGAATCAATGTCGGCTTCATATCCCTTGGTTTGATACAAGTCTAAGTGATAGACGACATCAGACTCATCATAAGGGGCACGACCTAACAAATGTTTGTAATTCAGTTCAATGACACGAGTTTGGAAGTTGTCGTAGAAAAATTTGGATTTGTACAGTTCTGATTTAGCTACTTGACGCACAAACTCTTGCACTGTATTTTTTCCATCGCGCAGGATAGATTCAGCACTTGTCAGGCGGTCAGATGCCAATATATAGTTGTTGCCTAACACCTGACGATAGACGGCAGCAATTACTCTCTCAATGTCTTCTTTGGTTGCATTCGGACGCAATTCCACAGGAGACTGATCGGTAAAAGGTTCTGTTCCCAGACGGGAAGCTGCTGTTGTAATAGCCATTGGTAATTTTCCTTTTATAATTAGTAGTTGGAAAAATTAGGAGTTAGGAGTTAAGAGTTAAAAGTTAAGGTAAGGGTATAGTTAGGAATTTAAAACTCATAACTTCTAACTCCTCACTCCTTACTCCTCACTCCTTACTCCTAACTCCTCACTTAATTCCCGATTCCCTATTTATACGGCTGTAATGCTAATAACCTTACTGCCCTTGCGATTCAACTGCTGCAATTTACTAGAAAGTTGCTCGTAGGGTACGATCAATTCCGCAGTACTGCGCCGCACTACAGCTGAGTATGGGGAAGCTGCTTGTAGCACTCTGATCCGGTATGTTTCGCCGCGACCACCTGTAGAGAGACCTGTTAAGGCTCCGGCAGAGACTGGGTAAATGGGTGAAGCAAGATTTTTAGCCACTTCCCAGGTTAGCCGTCCTTGTTTTTGTCCTTGAGCGCGATCGCTATTGGCATAACCCCGATACAGTTGGAACAGTCGGCTATAGCCAACGTTTTTCTGTCCTACTTGACTTTTAAAGCCTCGATAGTAGGGCACAATATTTTCACCAAAACTCTCTTGATATTCTAATGAGTCAATGTAGGAATTAATCTCAGCTTCATAACCTTGTGAGTTGTAAAGCTCAACATGGTACGAAATCTCTGACTCATCTTCCGGGGCACGCCCCAATAAATGCTTATAATTCAACTCGATAAACCGAGTTTGGGAGTTGGAGTAGAAAAACTTATCCCGATAGAGTTCTGATTGAGCAATGGCTAGCACAAATCCCCTAACGGTGATTGCACCTTGCTTCAACAGTGATTCTGCACTCTCTAGACGATCTGCTTCTAGTAGATATGCATTACCCAAAACCTGACGGTAAGCCGCCCGGATAACCACTGCCACATCCGCTTCTGTTCTATCAGGGCGTAGTTCTACTGGTGCTGAATTTTCAAACGCTCCAATCCCTAATCTTGCTGCTTGTCCCAAAGCTGCCATCTTTAAACCTCCTCAGTTTTTACTGCAAAACTGAAAACTTTTTAGAAAATTTTTCTAGTCTTTTAACAGTCTTTTTGAAATTGACACTCACCTTACCTAAAGCAAGGTGATTTTAAGAAATTGCTGCCTTAATATCCTGTTTCCACAGGTTCTTAGGCTCACCCTACCGATTTGGCAGTCCCTCATGGGGGAGAAAGAAACCTCCAGACGTTTTCTGCCAGACACTGCGCGTAGCTTGCTTCCCCGTAGTGGACGCGGACTCGCTCTAAGCGTTCGCGTAACGTCTCGTAAAGAAGCTATGCCGTTGGCGTTTGCGTTAGCGTCTCTGAAAGAGAAGCCTCTCGTTCGCGTTAGCGTCTTTGTTCACGCAGCGTCTCCGACAGGAGAAGGAGAAGAGAAGGCTTTACGTTGCGCTAGCGTCAAGGAAGAAAATTGCGCTCGCTGCCTCACCACATTTACCATAAGGGCGTAGTGATATCTCCTTACGTTATTTCGGGCGTATATTTTCCCCAGTGTGAGGGTAGGTTTTTAAATCTTGTACTGACAAAAATATTGTGCCAATTGACAATAGCTTAAAATAGGCACTGGGTTGCGAACTTTCCCAAAGTTGTAGCAAGTACCGTGCTACGTCGGTAGCTTTCATCCCTGTTCTAAAGCAAAAAATACAGAACTACGTTCTTCTTTCTCCAGGGTTTTCAGCTAGCTTTTCTTAAAAAACTGCCCGGAGAGGTAAACAACTCATAGAACTTACTTGTCATAAGAGCTGATTTCCTCTCCGGGCTAAAGAAACACTCTAGCTTAGAGTATTGATTACATAGTCGATGTAGGAATTTGCTTCAACACCTGGATCGCCGCTGAGACCGTGGTTAGCTTTGATGTACTTCAGAGCTTCAATGTACCAGCTAGGAGACAGATCAAAAGTCCGGTTGATTTCAGCCAAGCCAGAAATCAAGAAATCATCCAAGGGGCCTGTGCCACCAACAACTAAAGCGTATGTGATAATCCGCAAGTAGTAGCCGACATCACGTACACACTTGCCTTTGCCGCGTGCATCAGCCGCGAAGTTAGGGCCTTGTTGTTGAGTGGTGTAAGGGTACTTGTTATACACCGCTTGGGCAGCACCTTCGCTCAACCGTTGAGCATTGGCGCTCAATGCTTTTGCTGCTTGTAAGCTAGCTGGTGCTTGGCGGAAGCGACCAAAAGCAACTTGAATTTCGGTGCTGCTGAGATAGCGTCCTTGAGAATCAGCTGATGCAATTGCTTCAGTTAGAGGTGTTTTTGTCATTTTGGTATTTCCCTTTTACAAACGTTATGGTTGAAATTTTGTTTTGTCCTAATGGACAATTATTTAGTCAACATCAGCAATGCTTGCTTGGCTTAAGCTACAGCAGCAGCAGCACGATCGAAATAGCTAGCTATTTCAGATGACAAAGCACTGCAATCGCCTCTGGTGATATTGTTTGTATCGTTGACAATTGCCAAAGAAGCTTGTTTCAGTTTCTGAATACCAACAGCAACTGAAGCTCCTGGAGTTCCCAATGCTAAGTAGGTTTCCCGCAATCCATTCAGGGCACGGTCATCTAGCACGCTGGAATCACCAGCAAAGATAGCGTAGGTGATATAGCGAAGAATGATGTCCAAGTCTCTGATACAAGCAGCTGCACGACGGCTGGTGTAAGCATTACCACCGGGAGTGATCAATTGGGGTTGTTCTGCCCACAAATCACGAGCCGCAGCAGCAACAAGAGCTGACGCATTGCTGGTAATACGGTTAACAGCATCTGTACGCTTGTTACCATCTTTGACTAGTTCGCTCAAAGCATCCAATTGTGCATCGGAGAGATATTCGCCGCGTGTATCAGCTTGGGAAACTACTTTTGCAAATGCATCTAAAACCATTGCGTTAAATCTCCTAATTTGCTTGGTTAAGAATAATTGGACTGAAAACTGAATGGTTCAGTTGATTTTTGATGTCAGCACTGCCTGACGAGTTACGAAAGGTTTAAAACAGACACCCAAGAAATAAGTTTACGATCTCCAGGCTTTCAGATTAAAACTTTTGTTAAAAAACTTCAAACTTCTATGAACGACTGGAAAACCTGATTAAGATGTTGTTTTTTACTTCCAAGTTCTCTTTATACAATGCTGCTGTATCATTATTTATTACAAATTATTATTATGTTTGTGAAATTTGTTTACATAACTTCATACTTAGGTCTCTGTTAGTTTATGAGAAGTTAATACAGTACGGCGGAAATAACTATCCAGTTGAAAAAGGCTAAAAAACCGATAAAATAAGCAATATAATTTGTGTTTTTTGCAACTAAATATTTTTACAGATACGGTGATACTAGAGTACTCAGCAAGCTAACCGAACCCTACTCACTTCTCTCCACCCCAAAAGATAGGATAATTTAGTTCTGGGAAATCCTTTAAAGAATGCGTAGGCGTAGGGCGTGTTTTCAAACTATAACTACAATAGAATGGAGGCGATCGTAATCATGGCTGTATAATTTGCAGCAAGTTTTTCATATCGGGTAGCAATGCGGCGAAATTGCTTGAGTTGGTTGATAGCACGTTCAACAATGTTGCGTTGACGATAAATTTTACGGCTAAACGGGCCGTGACGCGGTTCATTAGAGAGTCGTGGGATAGTCAGACGGATACCATGGCGGCGTAGGTAATTACGGATGTGACGACCCGTGTAACCTTTGTCTCCAACCAGTCTTAAAGGGCGAATACATGGGCGACCTCGACCGCAACGCTTAACTGCTCCTTGTGACATTAACTGTTCAAGAAAAATGGACTCGTTGCGTTGACCTGGACTGAGGAGAAAAGTTATTGGTTTGCCTTTACCTTCACAACGGATGTGTATTTTTGTACTGAACCCACCGCGAGAACGACCTAGTTTCTCATCTTCGTCACCCCCTTTTTTCCACCTGCGGCGTGCTGGTGGGCGCGTACAACTGTTCCATCGACATAATGAACCTGCCAATCAAGGTTTCCCTGTTCATCTGTAATCGCTTGCAGATGTTCCAAGATTTGGTTCCAAATTCCGGCTTTTTGCCATCAGTAAAACTGCGTTGCGATACTCTCCCACTTTCCATAACGTTCTGGCATATCCCTCCACGGTGCCCCTGTTCTGAGTATCCAGAGGATGCCATTCACAACCTGTCGATGCTCATGATTTGGTTTACCCGTTTTGGGTTTTTGTGGTGGCAGTAGCAGTTTTAACCTCTCCCACTGTTCGTTACTTAAGTCTCCTCGATTCATCAACTCACCCTGTCTGCGATCGCCTATTTTTTAGGATATAACGAGTTTGAAAACACGCCCTAGCCCACCGCAGGTATCGCACGCTGAATTTGTGTAGCATTGGCTACTTTTTAGCTCTTGCAAAGGGTACGCGCCATATTGTACGACTGCATTGCAACCGTTGATTCATATTCGCAGTGAACCATGCGAGCAGCACACTTAGGGTTATCACAGGGAAACACTTTTCAAACAACCTTTAAGAAGCTCTCAATTGTTAAATTGCAGGATTTACAAACCAAAGAAAAAAGACTTGATTTTGGATAAATTTTTATGATAGTCTGCGTTCAACTATAAATACGGTTTATTGATAGATTTACCGTATTTTAAATTGCACAGCGTGTTTGTCACTTTGTAAACCCATAGTTAATGAAAACGGAAATCACTTCTGATGGTAAAAGACTGGTTTGAATGGCACGACCTCTACAAGAACGAACCGAAATTGCAACAACGCTTGCAAATTGTGCAGGAATACATTTCTCATAGCTTGAATTTGTCCCAACCAGGGTTAATCCGTGTAGTTAGCGTTTGTGCGGGGGATGGACGAGATTTGCTAGGAACGCTATCAAATCACCCACGGGCAAAAGATGTTTATGCCCGACTGGTGGAGCTAAATCCCCAACTAGTTGAACGTGGACAAGAAACAATAGAATCGTTGGGTTTGACACAACAAATTGAGTTTATCAATGGTGATGCAACTATTTCCTCTAACTATGTAGGAGTAGTACCAGCAGACATTGTGATTGTATGCGGTGTATTCGGCAATCTCGCAGACGAAGCTGAACTCAATCGCTTACTGGCAAACCTGAGTTTTCTGAGCAAACAAGGTGCTTTTGTGATTTGGACTCGTGGACACTCTAAGGGTATTGCCCACTCTGAGACTGTTCGTAAATTTTTCCGTGAATATGGATTTGAAGAAGTGAACTTCAAACTCACTGCGACAGGAGACATGGGAGTAGGTATTCATCGTTACTTGGGTGAAAGTTTGGCTGCACCCAAAGAGCAACAGTTGTTCGCGTTTATCGGTGTTCCAAGTAAAGCCAGGTAAATAATGCCTCTAAAACTTTTCTGACAAAAACCTTATGACTGCTACAGTTAAACCTCAGTATATAAACATCTTTCGCCGTTTCACGCTGCTTTTAGCACCTGGGTTGTTAACCTTGGCAACTTCGTTAACATTAGTTAGTTGCACAGCCGAAGGGCAAAAAGCTCAAACCCCATCTTCTGCTAGAAATGTATCTGAAACCAATTCATCTGGAATCAAGACCAAAGTACTTCGTATGGGGTATCAATCAGCAGGCGATTTGATCAGAACAACTAAAGTCTTAGAAAAGCGTCTGGAACCTCTGGGAGTGAAGGTCGAGTGGGCACAATTTGTCCAAGGGCCACAACTAATGGAAGCGATGAATGTCGGTAAAATCGATTTGGGTTCCGTCGGGGAAACCCCGCCCATCTTCGCCCAAGCTGCTGGCGCTCAAATCGTTTATATTGTTGGTTCCCGACGCACTGAAAAAACGGGCATATCAAGTGTAATCGCTGTCCCACCGAATTCTCCCATTAAGACCGTCAAGGATCTCAAAGGGCAAAAAATAGTCTTTCAAAAAGCTTCTGCGTCTCATTATTTTGTCTTCAGAGCTTTGGAAGATGCAGGTTTGAAACCTAGTGATCTTCAAATTTTGAGTATACCCACCGTAGAAGCTAGTAGTGCTTTTCTAGAAGGAAGAATTCCCGTTTGGGTGGCTGGCGATCCTTATCTAGCTCTGGCTGAAAAAGCAGGTAAGATCCGAGTGATCAAGACTGCCCAAGGACTTGACACCCCTGGTGCATACTATATTGGTGCGAGGCAATTTGCGGTTGACAATCCTGGAGTATTGCGGATAGTGATTGAGGAGATTGATAAAATCCAGCGCTGGGCTGAGGCACATCCCCAAGAAACAGCAAAGCTAATCGCACCATACCAAAAACTACCTCCCGACATTATGCAAACGGTAGTTAACCGCCGCACTTATGGATTAAGAGCTATTTCCCCACAGTTAATTAAAGACCAACAAAGAGTTGCAGATTACTTCTTTAAATATGGTGTGATTCCTAAACGAGTCAATATTCAGCAAGCTGTACTAACACCTGAAGAGTATGCGGCAATTACTCCTCCAACAATTAGCCAAAAATAGTTTCAAGAGGCATAAGCTAAATGCAATCTCCTGCAATGCTAATGCGTTGGCCTGCATTGTTAATGCAATTTCTAATCGAATTTATCTTGCAGAAACGCTATGATCCGCTTGAATGCTTGCGGGTCTTGGTAAAGAAAGCCATGACCGCCCTTGAAGAACTCTAAGTACGAACCTGGTATCTGTTTGTGTATCGCCTCAAGATTAGCAGGAGGACATATGCCATCGTAATGACCGCCGCAGATATAGACAGGAATATGCAGTTGAGAAAGTCGATTATACGTATCGTGAGCAGCACGAGCCTCAAGCTGGCGACGACGCCCAACTTAACGACTTGGTTCGTTTGCACCTTCTTGAGAAGCTGCTAGTGTCAGCTTCACTAGTTCCTGAAATTGTGTAGTTCGGCTAGAGAGCCAAGCTTCCTCTTTCCAACGGGTATCAGTAACTGTTATCTGCCGACGAGCCACTTCCTCAATCGGAAGGTTCACGAGTTCATGTAGTGGATATGACGACCTACCAGCACCGCCACTGCTAGTACAGGCCAAAACAAGACGTTTAACGCGGTGCGGATAGCGCAGTGCCAACTCTTGGGCTACCATACCCCCAAAGGAAATTCCGATGACATGAGCGCTCTCCCACCCGACTGCATTTAACAAAGAGTCTGCATCAGCGGCGTAATCTGGGATGGTGTAAGGAATATCAGGTTTTGAGGTTTGACCCAGACCGCGCTGATCGTAGGCTAGGATTTCAAAGTGTGGGGCTAGCGGTGAGTCAAAAATAGTCGGCGATCGCTGCAAGTCTTCTCCAGTACCACTAATACTGAGTAGGCGTTGACCTGTGCCACGAATCTCATAATACATTTGCAGGTCACGAACAGATACAAATGGCATGAGTATTTTCCCTGATTATTTTCAGCGGATTTGGCTGAGGGAACTATCGCAATATCTCTAAATAAGCATCCTCCTTTAACTCTTATCGCGTATTATTGGGCACATTTCAGTACAATCAGAATCCTTAAAGGGTGCGTAGGCGTAGCTCACCGCAGGCATCGCACCCTTTAATATGTAGTATTTACTACTTATTAGTTCCTACCAAACACACTGCCAAGAGCACGCGCCATATTTTGTGGTTGCATTGCATCCATTGCGGCGGTGGGTTCGTAGCCGCAGTGAACCATACAATCGGCACACTTGGGATTACCACTCTTCTGGCCGTATTGACTCCAGTCAGTTTGTGCGAGTAATTCCTTAAAGGTAGAGTAATAACCTTCGTTCAGCAGATAGCAAGGTTTCTGCCAACCGAGAACGCTATAACTAGGGCTACCCCAAGGTGTGCATTCGTAGTCCTTCTCACCAGTGAGAAAATCTAGGAACAACGGATTGTGATTGAAGTTCCAGTTTTTTTCACCACTTTTATATGGAGCCAGAATTTCTCGGAAGAGGGCGCGGGTTTGTTCGCGGTGGAGAAAATGATCTTGATCTGGTGCCCACTCGTAACTGTAGCCAGGAGAAATCATCATCCCGTCAGTATTTAGTGTTTCCAGAAAATTGAAGAACTCTTGCATATCTCTAGGTTCAGTACCTTTAAAGATAGTGGTGTTAGTTGTGACACGAAAGCCTTTAGCTTTAGCGGCACGAATGGCTTTGACAGCAATATCAAAAACACCTTGGCGATCAACACACTGATCGTGTAATTCCCGCATTCCATCTAAATGCACACTGAAAGTCAGGTAAGGAGAAGGTTGAAACTTATCCAAGCTTTTTTCTAACAACAAACCATTGGTACACAAGTAAATATATTTCTTGCGCTCAATTAATCCTTGAACAATCTGATCAATCTGGGGATGCAGCAGGGGTTCTCCTCCAGGAATTGAGACAACCGGTGCGCCGCACTCTTCCACGGCGGCAAAACACTGTTCTGGAGTGAGATTTTGCTTTAAAATTTCCTTTGGATGTTGGATCTTACCACAACCAGTACAAGCGAGATTACACCGAAAAAGAGGTTCCAACATCAATACTAAGGGGAAGCGTTTACGTCCTTTCAACCGCTGTGTAACAAGATACTTCCCAATATCTATAGCTTGTTGTAGATTAACTGCCATTGTTGCGATCGCTCCTCTTTTAAAGATAAATACACCACTTTCTCAACCCCAAGATTTATCTATGGGGTCTTCAATTTTGAATACTTCGACGCCGCTCAGTACAAGTTTTGAATTTTGAATTCCCCAAAGGGGTTGACATATCCCTGAGCAACAAACCAATCCACAGCATCTTTGAGTGCGGCGTTCAGCGAAGATTGGGGTAGACCCAATTCTCGTACAGCCTTTGAAGCATTGTAATACATAGGTTGTTTCGCCATCCGAACGCCATCTAATGGTACTGAGGGCGATTTCCCTAATGATGCGAGAATCTTTTCATCAACCCAGGCAACGCTCAGGGGCAACCAAGCGGGTACTGTTTGTTGAGGTGCGCTAAGACCTGTGATATCGGCGAGTTGTTCGAGTAGTTGCTTGAGACTGAGGTTTTGATGACCTAAGATATAGCGATCGCCAGATTTACCCCGTTGCAAAGCCAGTAAATGCCCCCATGCCACATCCCGCACGTCGATAAAATTTAGACCAGTATCCAAGTAAAAAGGCATTTGCCGTCGTAAAAACCGTAGTATTATATCACCCGTCGGGGTAGGTTTGATATCCAACGAGCCAATCGGGCTGCTGGGATTGACAATAACTACTTCCTGACCTGTAGCAAGAGCTTGGATGGCTTCTTGTTCAGCCAGAAACTTAGACTTTTTGTAGTCACCCACCAACTTTTCTAAGGGACTCTGATGTGTTTCATCGACGACTTGACCAGACGATCCTACCCCAATCGCTGCTACTGAACTTGTGTAGACAGTGCGCTCAATGTTAGCCTTGCGAGCTGCTGCCAACACATTGCGCGTACCCAGAACATTGTGACGATGCAGTAACTCTCGGTCTGCCTGCCATAGGGAATAATGGGCTGCCACATGAAATAGGTATTGACAACCTCGCATCTGTTGCCAGAGATTTAGATCGTTCAAATCGCCTTTGACAATTTCCACATCCAGACCGCGTAAATTATCCAAATTGCTGCTATGGCGTACCAGCACTTTGACTGCATATCCCTCTTGCAGCAACAACCGTACCAAATGAGCACCAATAAAACCTGTCCCTCCGGTGACAAAAACTTGCATCAACTTCCCCCCTGCTCCCCTGCTCCTTGGTCACTGAGCGAAGCCGAAGTGCTGCTCCCCCTCTTCTTAAACCGGGGAAACCAATCATCCAAAATGGTGTAAACTACTGGCACAACAATCAAACTGAGAATAGTTGAAGTAACTAGTCCACCTGCGATCGCTACAGCCATAGGCGATCGCAATTCCGAACCAGCACCCAAACCTAATGCGATCGGCAGCATCCCTAAAATAGTGGAGGCCGTGGTCATCATAATTGGTCTGAGGCGCACTAGTCCAGTATTGAGGATTGCCTCGGTGCGCTCTAAGCCAGCGTTGCGTAATTGATTGATGTAATCTACAAGCAAAATGGCATTTTTATTTGCCAGCCCCAGCAAAAAGACGAAACCGATCAATGAGATCATGCCAAAGTCGCTCTTGGTAATTAGTAGCGCCAACATCGCCCCCACTAGTGCTAAAGGTAAAGAGACACCGATCACCAGAGGGTCTACCCAGCTTTTGAATAGTAAAATTAGTACTACAACAATACACAGGGCAGATAGAGCTAAAGTACTGCCGAAACTGCTAAAAACCTTATTTTGGTTAGCAGAGTCTCCCCCTAAATTTAAAGAAACATTAGAGGGTAACACCGCGTTTGCTTCAGCTACCACTTTGTCCGTGGCATCACCCAAAGACAGATCCTTGCCAAGATTAGCACTGATGTAGGCCACCCGCTGATTATTCAGACGCTCGATCTGAAAAACCGTGCCTTGTGGATTCGTTTCACCTATAACTGTAACATCAGCAAATCCCGGTAGCCTTTGAATCTTTTCTTTAATTGCTTTGACTGCTTTGCTCAAAGCTTGGAGATTATCACCTTGCAATGCTATTTGCAGGGGTTTCTGACCGCCGGAATCGACAAATTGAATATCTTCAACACTAGTAGTTACCCCAGAAATAGTAGGTAATGAGGAGCGCAATTGGTCTTGTAATTCCGCAGTTGTAATTGTGCGGTTTTCCTTTAACTTTACATATAGTGTCCCTTTATTTGGTTCACCCTCACGAGAACCAACAGTGATAAATACCGTTTCAACTGCTGGTGATTTTCTGACTACATTTTCTAGTTTTTTCGCAACCTCTAGAGAATCATTTAAGGGATTAGGGATTGCAGACTGGAGACTGAGATTTCTACCCTGGCCCTCTGCTCCACTGGGAATACTCGGCAAAGGAGCTGTATAAGCAATATTAAATTCGCCGCGATCGAGTTTGGGAATAAACCCTTTAGGAATTAGTGGAATCAGTGTTATTCCTGCAATGAAACTGAGTACAGCTAACCCGATAACTATCTTCCGGTGATTTAAAGACCAACTCAGCAAGTTTCTGTAAGATTGGGTAAACGCTACCCAGATTTTTGCTTCCCGACGTGGGGAGAGCGAGGATTTAGGTTTCAGCCAGTAGATAGCCAGAACTGGAGATAAAGTCCGAGCAACTAGCATAGAAGCAAGCATTGCTGCGGATACAGTGATGCCGAAAGGCTTGAAGAACTGACCGATTACCCCACCCATCAAACCTATAGGTAGAAAAACCGCTACTGCTGTCAAAGTGGCGGCAGTAACTGTCAACCCAATCTCATTTGTAGCTAAAAGCGCTGCTTGGCGAGGAGTTTCCCCATCTTCAACGTGTCGCATGATGTTTTCCACATCGACGATCGCATCATCAACAATGCTACCAATCACCAAAGCTAAAGCCAGCAAGGTGATTGTTTCCAGGTTGAAGCCGAAAATCGCCATGACGATAAATGTCGCCAACAAAGACGTGGGAATTGCCAAGGCAGAAATGAGAGTTGCCCGCCAATTCCATAAAAAAGGAAAAATTACCACTATCGACAACAAGACTGCTTCCAGCAAAGCATCAATTGTTGACTGGGTGGCTTGGCGGATATATTCTGCTTGAGTGGCAGCTAAGGTGAGGTTAACATCCTTGAGGGTAGAGCGTAGCCTTTGAACTTCTTTCTCAACCCGACTCACGACTTCCAAGGTATTAGCACTACCGCGTTTGATTACCTGAAATGCGAGTGCATCTTCACCGTTAAACCGGACTAATGTCGCCCCACCTTGGGGGACCGTTGCACTCGCATTGGCTGGATTAACCGGAGGAGTTGCAGTTGCAGCGCCTAGTAGTGAGACTTTTAATACTCCTGGTAATTTAGCGATCGCACTGACAATCTCATCTTGCGCCAACTTCGTCAAATCTTTGAGATTCCGTGTGGGACTTTCTATGGCATAGCTAATGGCGGCTGACTCGTTCAGATTCAGAGGAATAATTTTAGAAGTTCCTCCTTGAGGTAGAGTCAACTGCTTCACGGCCGTTTCAACCTTTTTGGTCGATGTTTCTAAATTCGTCCCAACGGCAAAAGAGAGGCTAACAGCTGTTTGACTAGGATAGGTGGATGAGCGGATATTCTCCAGTCCTTCTAGAGAGCGGAGGCGTTCTTCTAAGGGTTTGGTGAGTTTTGCTTCTGTATCCAGGGCAGTTGTCAGGGGAGCTGTAGCATTTACAACCACCACTGGAAAAGTAATATCTGGAAACAAGGCATACTTAAGGGAACTGAAAGCTAGAACACCAGCTACCGTTACGGCAATCCAAAAACTCACCGTCAGCCACGAAAATTGAATCGCCAATTTGGAAATATTGAAGAGTTCTCGTGCGGATTTGGAGTTATGAAGCTTTACCATCTTGGAAAATTATCGTGTGGATGACACAATTATTTAGTCATGCTACAGCAATCATCTTCGGTTTGCGAATTTTGGTTACTACTAAACGGCAATATTACTTATTATCACTCAGATATGACCCAATCTTTAATGCAAGCAGTAGTTAGTGGTTACGCAGCAACGGTGAGCGATCCTAGTTTACAAACTGCGTTTGCCCTACCAAGGTAAAGAAGACAAGCCCATCTACTCTAAATATTAATTGACTGTTAAGGACTTCCAATGAAAAAACGTCCCATCTTAGCGCACAACTGTGCGCCACTACAAATTTACAAATAATTTGGGATAATCTATTTTTTGGAAGTCCCTTAAAACTTGAAACCATCAAGATAGCTAGTGTCTAATTTTTTGCCCATCAACACAATTCTGGTGCCTCAAGGAGCAGAATATAAAGCTGTGTGTCGCGGATTAAGCGGCATTACTGGCTTCATCCCAACGGTAGTAGCCATACCTGTTGGAATGAAACCTTTACTCAAATACCTGCAACAAGGAGAATTTCTGACTCCAAAATCCAGAGTGCTGATTATGGGTATATGTGGCAGCTTGAGCGATCGCCATACAGTTGGTGATATTGTGCTGTATCAAGATTGTATTTATCAGGGGAAACTGCAAGAATGCGATCACACTTTTACAGCACAATTGTACTCTTTATTATCAGAAAAAGTATCTTTAGTCAAGTCACTGACAAGCGATCGCGTAATTTGGTCTGCACCCGAAAAACGCTGTTTAGGTGAGACTTTAGCGGCTGATGTTGTTGATATGGAAGGATTTACCGCTTTAGAATTTTTCAATGCGGCTAGGGTGTCTGTGGCAATGCTGCGAGTAGTCAGCGACGATTGTCAGCATAATATGCCCGATCTCACACCAGCAATTAACTCTGATGGTTCCCTAAACCCTTTTATTTTAGCGATCGCCATGCTTCGACAACCTTTTGCCGCTACTCGGTTGATTCGAGGTTCATTAACAGCATTAAAGGTGTTAGAACAAGTTACAAATCTGCTTTTTTCAGGCTCTAGCAATCAATAATCTCTTGTGTCTTTACAGTAATTTTTAGGTAAATAACTATCCGCTAGGGGTATATCTGTGCCTTGAAAAAATCTAGCAATCCTAAATCATTTGTGAAAATATCTATTTGCATTCTCTGCATCTATGGCGTTAGTTATAAAAAACTATTTCTCACCAATAAAATTGAAGTTGTATATATTTTTACTCTTACATCATTTGAAGAAAAACTCATAAAAATCAACATAATTTAGGTGTTTATTGGGAAATTGTTTATGGATAAGCTTTACATAAACTTTATGGTTATACATATCAAATAGAAACCCATATTGGGAAGCATAATATATAACCTTATCAGGGTTGGGTTCCATGAAAGCTAATTGCACTGAATTGTAAATCAAAAATACCCTTTTGCCAGAATAGCTCGGAACTAATTTACCAACTATCAAACAGAATTTATGAAGCTCAATGACAAGCTCTATCTATACTCGTTTCTAGCTAGTTTTCCATTGCTCAAAAAAAGTTACACCGCTAAAATCATGTTGGTGGCATTTTTGGGTACTCACATACCACTTCTTAGCTTACTCTTGAGTTTCGTCATCTCAAACTCCTATTCCTTGGAGATGGCGATTCGAGTTATGCTTATTGCTCTGTTGGCTACCCTAACGGGTACAGCCGCCACCCTCTACGCGCTACACCACCTCCTGAAACCGGTTATTTTGACATCTGCGGCATTGCAAAATTATCTAAACACCAAATCCTTACCTGAATTACCCACAGAATTTGCTGATGAAGCCGGTACATTGATGGCGGATACTTCACAAACTCTTTACAAATTAGATGAGTTAATTCGTTACATCAGTAATTATGACGATCTAACTGGATTACCGAATCGTGATTTATTCCGCGATCGCCTCCATCAGACTCTATCTCAACCTGAAAATAATCAGCGCTTTGTAGCGGTCTTTTTAGTGGGTATTGATGATTTTACTGCTATGAGTCATGGATTAGAGCATGAAACAACAAATTTGTTGTTAAGAGCAGTTGCTCAGAGGTTATCACTCTGCATGACACAAACAGATATTCTTACCCATTTGAGTGGAGATGAATTTGCCATTGCCCGCATAGACATTGTTTCTTTTGAAAGTGTGATTAAACTATCGCAGATGCTGTTAAATACCCTAAGCAAAGCCTTTTCTATAGAAGGAAACTTGATTCATATTACCGCCAGCATCGGTATCACAATTAATGGAATAAACGAGCGTAATAGCATAGATAAACTTTTGCAGCAGGCTCATATAGCACTGTACCAGGCGAAGCGGCAAGGGCGTAGCAAATACCAATTCTATTCACCGGAAATTAATGCTCAGTTGCAGGAGCGAATAACTTTAGAAAATGAATTACATAGAGCGCTTGCTCGCAACGAAATGCTGGTTTATTATCAACCTCTAGTTGATTTACACAGCGGACAAATTACAGCTATGGAAGCGTTGGTTCGCTGGCAGCATCCTACATTAGGTTTGGTTTCTCCAACAAAGTTTATTCCCATTGCAGAAGCCAATGGTTTGATCCTACCAATTGGTGAATGGGTCTTGCGAACTGCTTGTGCCCAAAACCGTGCTTGGCAGCTTGCTGGATTTAACCCAATTCGGATATCTGTAAATCTATCAGCCCGACAGTTTGAACTAGCGAATCTGGTTGAGGTCGTCAGTCAAATTCTTGAGGAAACTGGACTCCAAGTATCTTACCTGGAATTGGAAGTCACAGAAAGCTTTTTGATGGCTGATATGGAGCGATCGGTTAAAACCTTAAAACAATTACGAGAACTAGGTATATGGTTGGCTCTAGATGACTTCGGTACTGGTTATTCCTCTCTCAACTATTTGAAGCGCTTTCCCGTGAATATGCTCAAGATCGATCGGTCATTTGTACAGGATGTCACGTCCAATGCTGATAGTGCCGCCGTCACGAATGCGATTATTGCCCTGGCAAAAAGCCTGCGGTTAAACATCACGGCAGAGGGTGTGGAAACCCAAGAACAGCTTGACTATCTGAAAATGCTGGGATGTGAAGAAGGTCAGGGTTACTACTTCAGTTGTCCTGTGCCCGCCGATTTAATTACCCCGATGTTGCAGAAAACTTCTCAGCAGATGGAGAAAATTCCAGCATAAGTGGATGCCTAAGCCAGAAAATACACCCCTGATAATGTCTCACTTCAATTTTGCTAGAAATGGTTATCAGGGGGCACGTTAAAAAGGCAGCTATGTTGGAAGAATCCCGATAAATAAATTTAGGCTTCTGCCGTGAGCACAAGCCGAACGCGGATTAAGGATGCTGTATTTCTTGCACCTACTTAATAAAATACATATTTTTTTATTTTTCATAAATAAATTTAGTTGCTCTCAGACCATTTTGCCTCCTGCCTCCTGCCTTTCTTCGGTGACATAAAAAGAAAAATCCAGGATTAATGAGGTGAATAAAAGGTCATTTATTTTGAAACTGTGGAAAGCTTTGCAACCATGTGAGCACGAGATGAAACCTCAAGCTTGCGAAACATCCTTTTTAAGGCTTGCTTGACAGAGTTTTCAGTAATCCAAAGTTCAGCACTAATTTCTGCATTGGTTTGTCCTTGAGCCACCAAGTCAGCAATTTGCATTTCACGAGGTGTTAAACACTTTGTCTGTAATAATGGTTCTTGCAACTGCGCCATTGCCACCCAAGTAGAAATGTGCAAACAAAGCGCACTCAAATCTGTAAGATTTTGTGAATCAAATGCAGGCATTCCTTGCTGACGCGTCAAACCTACCACACCCACTAACTCACCATTGTTGACAATTGGGCCTGCCATGACGTGCCAGTGATCGGCACGAGGACAAATCAACTTCCATGTTTTAGGTTCTACTACCAAAGCTTCATGAACAGGGGCATGGCGTTCTAGCAAGTAGCGTGCAACTGGATTGTGTTGAGGTGATAAAGCAATTTGCAGTGCTTTTTGAATCTTGCTGTCAACTAAAGAAATTTGGGCAAAGAAAAACAGCCCACATCGTGTAGCTGAAAAATATTCACTCATTTGAGCGGATATGTGCGATCGCAAAGTCTGTTCATCTTGAGCTTGAGCAATTCCATGAAATAGAGCTTGTAAGGCAACCATGATTTGCAAAGTGTACTCGTTCGAGGTCTAGGCGCAGTATCGCAACCAGACTTATCTTAGCTTTAGTCACACCAAACCGCTTCGCGGAGTCATTAGTTATTAGTCCTTAGTCCTTAGTTTTTTTGCCCACTTTGTTGCGAGGTATGTACCAAAAAACTCTTTATTAATGACTAATGACAAATACTTCGGCTTCTCTACGAGACGCTACGCGAACGCTCAGTACAAGTGACCAATGACCAATGACTAATTTGTTTGATTTTTTGGATTACTTTACATGACTGTAAATTCTGGCATTGATGACACACAGATATCCGGGCGCTGGATTCAAATCAGTTTTTTGATCGCAGCAGTGCTTTTCAATCTCTGTTTAATAATCCAGGTATTCAGTGTTGGACTGGCTTACTTTTACAACTCTGATTGGTGGAACCTACATATTTGGCTCGTGCGAGGATATGGCGGACTCTCACTAATTTTGTTGATATGGGTGTTTTTCATTCCGTTTCCTCGAAGAATCCAAAACCTTACAGCAAGTATGCCAGTGCTGCTAGGACTGCAATTTCTCACAATTCACTTGCATTCTTTGCCTTTAGCAGTATTCCACCCACTCATCGGCTTTTCCTTATTCTCTATTTCCACAACCCTAGTGCATCGGACATCGCACATTGTATTTCCCAACTACAACTAAATCGTTGAGTAAACACAACTAGGACTTACGCACTGAAGCCTGAAACCTAGATCCTCCCTAGCCACGCCAGTCGCTCCACTTGGGGAGACCCCAGACGCTCTCTGCGAGACGCTGCGCGAACGCAGACTCGCTAACGCTTTTAGCATCTCCCTTTGGGAGAAGACCGCGCTGGCTCCCCTTAAAAAGGGGGCTTTAGAAGTTCCCCCCTTTTTAAGGGGGTTGGGGGATCTGAGTGCGTAAGTCCTGACAAGTTTCAATTCTTTTCGTGCTATTAAAGGAGAAATACAAATGTCTCAATACGCTGATCCATCCGTTCTCGTTGATACCCAGTGGCTTGCAAATCATCTTAACGATCCAAACATCCGTATTCTTGAAGTGGATATGAGTCCAGAGCCGTGCAAAAATGCTCACATACCTGGTGCTGTCTTCTGGAACATCTTTGCAGACTTACTCTTGCCCGATTTGAAGATGAATTTGGATGCGATCGCTTTTGAAAAGC
This sequence comes from Nostoc sp., assembly GCF_036917555.1. GTDB lineage: Bacteria > Cyanobacteriota > Cyanobacteriia > Cyanobacteriales > Nostocaceae > Nostoc. The sequence continues at coordinate 201,496 of NZ_JBALDD010000023.1, forward strand.
TGATGGCACGTTCAGGCATCACCAATGACACCACAGTGATTGCTTATGGCAGTTATCCGGGAACGGGAGCCTGGATTTTCTGGTTGTTGAAAGTCTTTGGACATGAGAATGCACGAGTTCTCAATGGCGGCTACCAAAAATGGAAATCAGAAGGTTGTCCACTAGCGACTGAATTATCTACGTTTGCTTCTACTGATTACCGTGCCAGAGGTATTGATGCTCATCTGCGAGTATTACACAATGAAGTTCAGGCATCGATAGGTAGAAGCAATGGTGTGTTGTTAGATGTCCGAACACCTCAAGAATATTCTGGTGAGTGGTTTTTCGATCAGCCACCACAAGCAGGTCAACTTACTGGACATATTCCCGGTGCAGTGCATCTTGAGCATACCTTAATTCTCAATGAGGACGGAACTTTTAAATCATTCAACGAATTGAAAAATCTTTATGACAGTAAGGGCATTACGGCTGATAAAGAAGTGTTTCCCTACTGTACTATCGGTGGGCGTTCTGGATATATCTGGTTTGTGTTGAAGTATTTATTGGGCTATCCGAATGTTCGGAATTACGATGGCTCTTGGAATGAATGGAGTCGCTTGCCTGATATAGCGATCGAGAGATAAAGAAAGGCAGGAGGCAGTAGGAAAAAAGTATTAACAAAAACTTTCCTTCTCTACGAGAGACTGCACCAACGACAAGTCTCATAGGTAGCTCTGTCAAACTTCTCGTAGGTTCTTTCTGCCTCCTAAATTGGGATGCTCCTAATATTCTCAATAACCGCACCTTTACGGACGGACACCACTACTGCTATCAAGATTAAAATCTCTTAACCTTTCGTTACACTAAAGACATCGAGAAGGAAGAAAGCAAACCTCTCGAAGCTGAAATCAAAGGTGAACGACATGAATGGCACAATTCGCGTTGGTAATCTCTTCGGAATTCCCTTCTATATCCATCCGTCATGGTTTTTAGTTCTGGGCTTAGTAACTTGGAGCTATAGCAGTGGACTGGCGGCGCAATTTCCCCAATTGTCTGCAGGATTAGCTTTGCTACTAGGATTGATGACAGCGCTGATGTTATTTGCCTCTGTCGTCGCCCATGAATTAGGCCACAGTTTTGTTGCGATTGGTCAGGGAATTGATGTCAAGTCGATTACGCTGTTTATATTTGGTGGTTTAGCTAGCTTAGAAAAAGAGTCGAAAACCCCAGGTGAAGCTTTTTGGGTAGCGATCGCTGGGCCAATAGTAAGCTTACTACTATGTGGCATCGTTACAGCTATTGGTGTTACTACTGCTGCATCAGGGCCGTTAGCTGCAATTCTTGGTGTTCTAGCTTCTGTTAATTTAGCATTAGCTCTGTTTAACCTGATTCCTGGCTTGCCCTTAGATGGTGGAAATATACTGAAAGCCATAGTTTGGAAAATTACAGGTAATTCTTATAAAGGTGTAACCTTTGCTAGTCGAGTTGGACAAATCTTTGGTTGGGTAGCAATTCTTTCCGGTGTACTTCCCCTATTATTATTTGGCAACTCCGGTAACTTCTGGAATTTGTTAATTGGCTTCTTCTTGTTGCAAAATGCTGGTAATTCGGCTCAATTTGCCAGAGTGCAAGAAAAACTCACAGGTTTGACAGCTGAGGATGCTGTAACTCATGACAGCCCAATTGTATCTGCTAATCTTACTCTAAGAGAGTTTGCCGATGAGCGAGTCATAAGTGGGCAAAACTGGCATCGGTTCTTAGTGACTGATGATGATGGACAATTAGTAGGTGCGATCACAGTTGATAATTTAAGAACCATCCCTACAGCACTGTGGTCAGAAACTCAAGTCAAAGAAGTCATGCGACCAATTACCGAATCTACCACAGTCCAATCAGATCAACCTCTACTGGAAGTCATGCAGTTACTCGAACAACAAAAACTATCTGTGCTTCCTGTGATTCGTGAGAATGGCGTCCTAGTTGGAATCTTAGAAAAAGCTGCAATTATCCAGCTACTTCAAAGCCAAACCCAACCTAACCCTGCATAGTAATATCAAGTTCGGGTAATTACTTATAATAAAATCTATCAATATAGGTTGGGTTGAACGGTAGTGAAACCCAACTTAACAATTCAAAATTCAAAATTCAAAATTAAAGACATTTCAAATGGGGATTTAAACCCCGACTGAAATGGATGCTACATGTAGATGTAAGGGTCTTAAACCCTTTAATTTACGATAAAGAAGGAAAATGTTGGGTCACCCTTCGGGGATCTTGCTACGTTTCTCAACCCAACCTACAGATATTATAAGTGTTTAACCGAACCTGATATAAGAGACGCGATTCATCGCGTCTCTTAAAAAATGATAAACCCTTGTAGAGATGTGACAAATCGCGTCTCTACAAGGGTTTATCGCCCAAATATTTTGATTGCGTGAAAAAACCCCGTACAACTTAAAGAGTATTCTTTCCAGTTGCCTCTTGCCTGTCCACACAAATAAGTTCAAAAATCAAATCAGATTACTATATTAGGACTCCTATTTAATTTTTAAACAAGACTCAGTACCCATCCATCCTTTTTTTTGTTCCCTATTCCCCATTGGCTATTTCTATAAATTAGACATCTGGTGAAAAATAATGTAGAGACATAACAGTGCTACGTCTCTACAAGGGTTCTGAATAAGTCATATTTATAGGCTCTTAGTATTTTTTTCCAAGAATTTTTACGAGATATCAGGTATATCCCTAGCAAGGATAGACTCGCCAGTGGCGCAGGTTCGGATATAGTTTTGATTTTGGCGTAAATTGCTGTTGTAATTGTAGCTTCTTCAAGAGCCTTAATACTTATCTGGTGACCGTCTGCATTAAAGCCGATTAACTAAGGGTATATTTATTACTTCCAAAGGTGAAACTACGATTACTTAAATTTGTATCTAAAAATGCTAAGTCTGCACTCTTTTCAGGATCTTTTGGGTCGTTAAGTGTATTTACTAAATGCAAGTTGAAGTCAAAAACTTGGCTGGTTCACACAGGGGGGCTGAAGGATACATTGACATTTAAAGGTACAAATCCAATGCCTGTATCGGTGCGTATCTTTCCATTAAAGTAAGTTAAATCAGCTATTTTGAATACAGAGTTAATGTCCGCAGCAAATGAAGTTCCATTAAAGGTTAGTTTATTTGGAAATCCTGGCGACAACTCAGTTTTACCCCAAGTAAATGTGTTACTTCCCACACCTGTATATATGGGATTAGTATCGCTGCTTCCTGGAGTAGGATTTCCCCATGTACCACTAGAAATGCCAGAAAAAGTTAGAGCTTGTGCTTGACCAGAGAAACTAAATCCTGTGGTCGAACTCACAAAAAAACTAGATATGGCAGTAGCCAAAACAAAACTTAGTTTCATAATTCTAGGTTTTAATTATCATTCTGGAGCTTCTTTCAAATAGGTATTCAGTCTACCTTAGTAAATTTACGGAAAATAGACCAATGTCTTATTGTATTTTTTATAAAAAGTTTATGTGCATTTCAAAATAATTTAATGAATAATTTATATTGATTAAGTTATAGTTATAGGTTGTTAAAATATACTTCACTAGCTTGTAATTAGTAAAACGGTAAACCTCTTGCAAAAAGTTCCCTAACACGCTAAACCTAGCAGGAGTGGGGACTTTGACGTAAGTCAAAGGCGGAGTGGGGTTATTTTTTTGATTTATGCAAGAAGTTTAGTAATTGCGTAGGCGTAGCCCGTGTAGACATCGCTACCTTAATTGACTTTCCGATAAGTTGTCAAGCTGATATCAAGTTACAATTTTTTGACATTCCCCGCGCTATGGAAAGGAATAGGATTTATAATTTTGACAAAATCTCTGGCAACAACTGGCTAGGAACTTTAGATAAAGCCAGATTTTGTCCCTGTATCCCTAACTCATTATGAAAAGCACGAATAGTTTTCACCACATAAGTGAAGGTTGTCTGATAAGCCTCTGGTTGTTTACTTAATCCGTTTAAGGCTTGCAAATGGTTATCTAATGCTACTTCTAAGTGTTGAGAGCGTATCGCTTTGTCGCCATTAAAAGACTTATCTATTACTAGCTGATAATGTGCTAGTCCCAGGTTATTATGAGAGGCAAGCAAATCAAAACTTAAAGAAATACCGCTAAGTGAGTGAGCCAAAGCGATAGCTTCTTCGTAAGCGCTGATACATAGTTGCAGATACTTTTGCCGTGCCTCTTTAGTAGTCTCAGATAGGTTTGCTAGATGCCAGTAGGCAGTACCCAGATTATTTTGTGTAGCGGCGCAGGCACTGGGAACATTAGCTGGAGTGCGATACTTGAGAGCTTCACTATAAACATCTATGGCTAACTGGAGATTTTGGGCAGGTTGTTCGTATTGTGCCAGATTCCAACACGCAGTACCGATATTGTTTTGAATCATGCCATACTTGAGCGGTTCCTCTTCAGGGTTGTAGTGTGCAAGCGCTTCATTGTAAGCTGCGATCGCTTTCCTTAAATGCACAATCGGTTGATTGTATTGCCCTAAATGCCAGTAGGCAGTACCCAAATTATTTTGGCAAGCCGCATACTTTAATGAATCCATATTAGCTGTACGGTAGCTGAGTGCTTCACTGTAAGCAAAAATTGCTTGTTGCCAATTTTCAGATGGGTGAGAGAAACGAGCTAAATCACCATAAGCTGTCCCCAAATTATTTTGTACACGAGCGTAAGTTTCCGAATGTGTCTGGGGCGAAATCATCTTTAACGCCAACTGATAAAATTCTATTGCCTGCTCTATATAAGTTTGTCCTTCCTCTGAATTGGGTGGCGTGCGGTATAGCATCCAGTAAAGTGTACCCAAGTCATTCAAGATATCTGGGAGTTGCGGTGAGCTTTCGTCATAGCTAATTGCCTCCTGATAGGCAATAATTGCTACCATCAGATTTTCTAAAGTTGACTCTCCTTGCTCAATGCGAAGGCGGTATAAAGTGCCTAAGCGATGATAAGCCTCTGCTAGTATCTGCTCTGAAGCTTGCTTTTCGTGTAATTCTTCAATCTCCAACAAAATCTGCTGTGGTTGTAAAGAATTCTCTGTATTTTTAACATCACCTGTATTTATTGTTGCTATTACTAGCTCAGTTAACTCACTGCTAATATAAGATAAAGACGACAGCGATTGATTATTACTCCCATTACCAGACCGATTTGTAGATTCCTGTTGTTGTGGCGTAGCCTTCAATAAATCCGCTGTTGATGGTAAAACTTCCTCAGCTTTGTGTACGCGATTCTCTTCTATCTCTACTGGGAAATCAGAATTCTTATCAAACTTGAATTCAGTGGCTGCGGTTCTGAGTTCTGCTTGGTTAGCTGATTCATCTAGAATTGACTGCTCAATATTCCCCAAATCTAAGCTTCTAGAACTAGAAAAACGTTCTGGATAGGCCAAATTCTGAGTTGCTGGTGTGGGTTCTCCAGCAAACACAAATACGCCAGTACGACAACGCCAAAACTGTGGTGCTGATTGCTTGATAGCCGATAACCAAGGACGTGGTATCCACAACAGCAAATTAGATTCTAGGAATCGGCTAGATTCTTGTGTAGAGAAATATTGTTCGCTTAAGCGGAGATAGTGCAAAAATAACCGCTGTGTCGCCACTGGTTGCTTCGTAAGATGTTCCACGCCGACAATCTGAAATGCTGGTACTGGAAAAGGTCTTCCAGGAGTATCTTTTGATGCCCCAACAATTGGTGGTGGATAATTAGTCAACCATTGATTAATCTGGATTATGGGATTGGGATCGTTTAAATTCAAACGCAACGTGACTAATCGCGGATAAGCTGGAGTGCTATTTTCCTGAGCATTTGATGATTGATATAGCACCTGTCCAACAGGATAAGCCAATGTAGAATGCAAACGGGCTGCTACCTGATTTCTTAAGTATAAATCATCACATATAGCTAAAAGAATTTGTCGTCGTAAGCCAAGACTTAAGGCAAGCTTCAGGCGGTGGTATACTTGCCGATTCCAAGTAGAATTATTATTGTGTGCAGTATCATTCACGCTCATAGCGGCTAAAGAGCCAAAACACAGTATATATCACCTTTCTGAGTGCATCCAAGTGGGCTAAAGTCATAATAAAAATGATTTTTAATAAGTAGATGTTGTGCTGCTCAGGGTATATTGAGCCTTCAATTATAGTAGGAATAATAAAGTATAATTATATACTTTGATTTTTAGTTCAATTTTAACAAAAAATAAAAAAGCAGGCCCCTCTTAAAATCAGAACCTGAAAAACTATAAAGAAGATGAAGTTTTCTTAAAATGTTTTACGATCAACTGCTCTTAGAAACAAAGAAGGCGACTAGAATCAAGCCGGCAACCAAAGCTGTAGCGGCAATTGCTAGTAGGATATAAGTTCGCTTTTGCCCTTCTGTGGGAGGTTCTGCTTGATAGACCTTTGGTTCCCGGGCAAAATTATTCAGAAGACCGCCTTCTTCATTGGTATAGGGCATGAATGAATTCCTTTATCTTTATCGTTAATTTAATGTTACATAAATGCTAAATCTGGCCTTAAACTGCTAGATAAATCGTTACATTGTGGATTGAGCATTGGGCATTGGGCATTGGGCATTGGGTATGGGGAAGAGGACAAGGGGAAAGACTTGTTGCAAGTTCTAACTTTTGTCACCTTGTCCTTTTGTCTGTCTTGTCTGTTTATTCCCCATGCCCCTTAACTAGTAATCGTCCCAGTTAGAGGTGAACTAGGACTGGCGTAATCTTTAATAGGCATCCTGCCAGCAAGGTATGCTAGACGACCAGCGACTGTTGCTAAATTCATCGCACGAGCCATTGCTGCTGGGTTTGGAGAAAGAGCGATCGCACTATTAATCAACAAGGCATCTGCTCCCAATTCCATTGCCTGGGCGGCTTCTGAGGGTGAACCAATACCAGCATCTACCACCACTGGCACACCTGCATTTTCGATGATAATTTGGATATTAGCAGTTGTTTTCAGCCCTTGTCCAGAACCAATTGGCGATGCCAAAGGCATTACTGTAGCACAACCTACCTCTTCTAAGCGCTTGGCTAACATGGGGTCGGCGTTGATGTAGGGCAATACTGCAAAGCCTTCTTTAACTAGTTGCTCTGCTGCTTGCAGTGTTCCAATCGGGTCTGGGAGTAAATACTTAAGGTCGGGTATTACTTCTAACTTTACAAAGTTATTATCTTCCTGTCCTAACAATTTTGCCATTTCTCGGCCCAAACGCGCCACCCGAATCGCCTCTTCAGCAGTTTGACAACCTGCGGTATTGGGTAACATCCAAATTTTTGTCCAATCCAAGGCTTCAGCTAAACCTTCATGTCCAGGAGCCTTGGTTTGTACCCGTCGTACTGCCACAGTGACAATTTGGCAATCGCTGGCGGCGATGCTTTGCTGCATTTCCTCAATGGTGCGATACTTACCAGTTCCCGTCATCAAGCGGGATTGGAAGGTTTTGCCAGCGATAATCAATGGGGAGTCTTGAGTGGGAAGTGGGGATATAGCAGAGTGATGCCCGTTAGAGAAATTGGCAGAGTGAGTCAGCATTGGGGTGGAGGTAGATGATTTGGACTGGAAGCGCGAATAGTGAAAATTAGCAAGTAGGGGGTCAGATTTTTGTTCCAAGATTAAATCGGCAATCAAAGCGGCGGTTATGGGCGCAAGTAGAATTCCGTTGCGGTAATGACCCGTAGCAAAGGTTAAATTTTGACAGTGGCTAGTGCCCAGGATGGGCAATTCATCAGGGGTAGCTGGGCGAAATCCCCACCAAAATTCCTGGATGGGATAATGCTTTAATTGGGGATACAGCCGGATTGTAGCTTGTAATAATTTTTGAATACCTTCTGGGGTGTTGTTGGGGATAAAGCCAACGTCTTCACTTGTTGCCCCAATAACCAGGCGATCGCGTCTTGGTACGATGTAAATATCCTGCCCGAACAAAACCCGCTTTAAGGGCAATTCCGGCGAAACTTCTGGTATCCGCACACTCAGCATTTGTCCTTTTCTGGGTAGCACAGGTAGTGGTAACAATTCATTTGACCAAGCACCTGAAGCTAAAACATAGTGTGCGGCGCGAATTATGCCAGCATTGGTTTGCACGCCAGCTACTTGTCCATGCTGCTGTAAAAATGCTTCTACTGTAATGCCGTCTTTGAGTTCAACACCAACAGACTCAGCTGCCGTCCGCAATACGTGAGCTAGAGCCTTATTATCAACTTGGGCGTCTTCAGGATACCACCAGCCACCAATTACCTCTGCTCCCAATCCTGGCTGATATTGATGAATTGCCTCTTTGTTTAACCAGTAAGTCGGGGATGAGGGGGATGAAGAAGATGAGAAGGAAAGACTTTCCCCTCTGCTCCTCTGCTCCTCTGCTCCCCCTGCTCCCCTGCCCCCCTGCCCTGCCTCTTCAAAGAGGGGTGCAAGGATACCACAGGGACGGTAGCCAGTATTTAAGCCGGTCAGTTCTTCTAATTTGCGCGTCCAGTCGGGATATAAGGCACGCGATCGCCAACACAAGGAACGCATTGCCTCATTAGTGATGTTTTCCGCATCTGGTGCCAACATCCCAGCGGCGGCGTGGGTAGCAGCAGCCTGAAAGTCACGACAAAACACGGTGACGTTTGTCCCGCGCAATTTTAGTTCAATGGCGATCGCTAAACCAATAACGCCGCCACCAATAATCACAGTCTCACTAATCATTAGTCATTAGTCATTAGTCATTAGTCATTAGTCATCTATCATTAGCTATTTATCATTAGTACATAACTAATAACTCATAACTTATAACTTATAACTTGCAACTAAAGACGCGTCTGAAGACGGATCTGCTCGTTACCACAAGGCGCGAATTGGTTCGTTACCTTGATTTGTATTGCTAGATGGTGTGCTTGTTTCGGAAGAATCTGTATTGCCGTCCGTTGTACTGTCAGTTGAGTCATCAGCAGAATTCTGGGCAACGTTACTCCTGTTGTCAGGTCTTGGGGCTACAATAGTGCGCCTGTTTTGATTTGTTTGAGTTGTTTCGTTTCCTTCTGTTGCAGTTTCTTCATTCTTGCTGCCAGCACTGCTATTAACATTGATATTAGCTGGCAGGACTTCTGATTTCTTGTCACTGGGAGCGTTAGCAGTTTGTACGCCCATCGGAAAGTTGATGCCCAGTAATGTACCAAGCAGAATGGCTAAACCTCCAGCCATTAAAATTAAGGGTGTCCATCTACCCATCTTGTCTTAACTCCTTTTTAACCTTTTGGTGTCCACACTATTCGAGAACCTTGTCCCCAAAATCCATCAAACTTTGTCACTTTCACATCGCCTAAAACCTGAGTTTGACAGGCTAAACGTAAGTCTGTTGTAGGAGAATGGGGAGGAAGCGAACGCCGTGCTCGATCGCGCCAATTCGCTGCTGATACTTTGCCCTCTACCTTAACCGTACAGGTACCGCAACTGCCAATGCCCCGACAGTTTATCACCTTAGCACCGTCATTGTAGAGAGCAATACTATTTTGCAGCAAAATCTTGCGGAGATTGCTTCCATGCTCGCAATCAATTGTTTTACCTTCAGCTAGTACTTTAGGCATTTTTAAATTGCCAAACTGGCTTTTTGTTGTATATTGACACATTGCCTCGAAAGTTGTCTCGTCAGTCCCAGTTTTATGACCACAAATTCTTCACCTCAACTTTGGCTCTATGACACTACATTACGGGATGGCACTCAGCGCGAGGGGCTATCTGTATCGATAGAAGATAAGTTACGCATTGCCCGTAGACTCGATCAACTGGGTATTCCTTTTATTGAAGGTGGTTGGCCTGGTGCCAATCCCAAGGATGTACAATTTTTCTGGCAACTTCAAGAAGATCCGCTTAAACAAGCTGAAATTGTCGCTTTTTGTTCGACTCGACGCCCCAACTCCACTGCCGCCACTGAACCGATGTTACAGGATATTTTGGCTGCGGGAACTCGCTGGGTAACAATTTTTGGCAAGTCTTGGGATTTACATGTGACAACAGGACTCAAGACGACATTAGAAGAAAATTTGGCGATGATTCGTGACACAATTGAGTACCTCCGTTCTCAAGGTCGTCGCATTATCTACGATGCCGAACATTGGTTTGATGGCTATAAGCACAATCGAGATTATGCTTTACAGACATTAGAGGCTGCGATCGCATCTGGTGCAGAATGGCTAGTCCTCTGTGATACCAATGGTGGCACTTTACCCCACGAAATTAGCCAAATTGTTCAAGATGTCATTAGTCATTTGTCATTTGTCACTTGTACTGAGCGAAGTCGAAGTATTTGTCAAGAACCAATGACTGAGGACATAGACGCGCTAGCGGCTACTCTTCGAGAACGCCAAGGGCGAACCCGCAGGGTAGGACAAAGGACAATGCCCCAAATTGGAATTCATACTCATAACGATTCGGAAATGGCGGTTGCTAACGCAATAGCCGCCGTGATGGCAGGGGCAAAGATGGTACAGGGCACAATTAATGGTTACGGTGAACGTTGCGGTAATGCCAACCTCTGTTCGTTAATTCCCAATTTACAACTGAAGGCGGGTTACAGTTGTATCACAGAAGACCAGCTCACACAACTTACAGAAGCTAGTCGTTTTGTGAGTGAAGTGGTCAACCTTGCGCCAGATGAACACGCTCCCTTTGTGGGACGTTCGGCTTTTGCCCACAAGGGCGGTATTCATGTATCAGCAGTGGAACGTAATCCCCTGACTTACGAACACATTCAGCCGGAACAAGTCGGGAATCGTCGCCGCATTGTGATTTCGGAACAGTCTGGACTCAGCAATGTTTTAGCCAAAGCCCGCAGTTTTGGGATTGAATTGGATCAGCAAAAGGCAGAGGCTAGAGAAATTCTCCAACGCCTCAAAGATTTGGAGAGCGAAGGATTTCAATTTGAAGCAGCAGAGGCCAGTTTTGTGCTGTTGATGCACGAAGCTTTGGGAGACCGCCAGAAGTTTTTTGAAGTCAAAGGTTTTCAAGTCCACTGCGACTTGATTGAGGGGAAAGAAACTAGCAATTCTTTAGCTACAGTCAAAGTCGCTGTTGACGGGAAAAATATTTTGGAGGCGGCGGAAGGTAACGGCCCTGTGGCAGCTTTGGATGCAGCTTTACGCAAGGCTTTGGTGAACTTTTATCCCCAAATTGCAACTTTTGATTTGACAGATTACAAAGTGCGGATTCTCAACGGACATACGGGCACTGCGGCAAAAACCCGTGTGTTGGTAGAATCAGGCAATGGTCGTCAACGCTGGACGACAGTAGGGGTTTCTACTAATATTTTGGCGGCTTCCTATCAAGCGGTAGTAGAGGGTTTAGAATACGGTTTGTTGTTACATTCCCAAGCAGAAGCAGCTTTAAAAGCTTCTAGTTGACAAAAGGGATATGTTGTGTAGGTAAAATTTGCGTTTTTCGATGACAAGAGGAAGCGATCGCCAAAATGCGATCGCTTCTTATACCAATTCAATTAATGATTGCAACACATACTTGGGTAGAGACACGATTCATCGCGTCTCTACAAATGGTCTATTTATCGCATTCTTTTTTCAAATTGGTATTTCGATCTATTAACACTTTTGTACTTACAGCAGATTGCAACTTGGTGAGGTACCTAACTTTTCACGTTATGTGGAAAAGTCCATCAAAAACCTAACCCCCTAACCCCCAACCTGTGGCGGGAAGGGGGAAAATTCAAAGTCTCTGACGCCACGTGCTTCTCCTGTCAAAGACGCTACGCGAACAAGTCGGCAGAGCGCAAGGGCGCAGTGGCTCCTCCTTTTAGGAGAGAGAAATAGAAGTGAGGTTTTCCAGATGCCGTGAAAAGTCAGGGTGAGGTACAGATAATCGTAAGGAACATGGCTGTGCCCCGACTGATGTACTTCATTTACCTGAAATACGGTGTATGTAGCGAAAAAGCGGTTGTAAATAGTAGCTCTACCAATTGCGCCATCCACCTTTGGGTGCAACTTCATTATTAGTAGACTTCAGTCCGTGACTTTGCAACAGAGTTTGATATTCTGTGCTACTTGCCCAACGGTCAATTTCTCGTGCCCGCAGTACTGGCACTGGATGCGTTAATTGGGCTGTACGGGCAGCTTTAACCATTTCACCCAGTTCTGTCTTGCTAATATCATCGTAAGCGCGGGCTTGGGCAACAAAGGCATCGAGATTCAGTTGGGGCGCTAAGGTGGGAGAACCACCTGCCAACTTCATCAACACCGACATGACCACTTTCGGGTCTTGGGTTGCTAGTAATGCAGCGCGATCGCAAGTAAACTCAGCACAACGTACCCATTCCAAAAGTTGCGCCTGTATGGCTTGAGCAACAAAAGTACCGACATTGGGCACAATCGCCGCAGCTAATATTAGTAAATTTACAGGTGTCAAGTAAACGCTATGGTCACACTTGAGATGACCCAACTCATGGGCGATTACTGCCTGTATTTCCTCTGGTGTGAGAATATCAATCAAAGAAGTGTGTAGCACAACAAAAGGCTGCTTACCTCGCACAGCAAAAGTATAAGCGTTGGGAGCCGGATGTTGCCGGACGTACAACTGGGGAGGATCTATATCCAGGATTTTACAGGCATCTAACAACAGTTTGTATAAATCAGGCAGTTGCTTTTCACCCACCAAAATGCTAGAGGCAATATTTTCCACATAGAAAACCTGCTCTGCCATTGGCCCAAGCCAATTTCGCACCAACATATCTATGCCTGGTATCTGCTTGAGCGCTCTGGTAGCTTCCAGGTCTAATGGATGACGAAATGAGTCAGCTTTTAAACCAATCAGCGGGGTTTTGAAGAAAGACATAGTGCAACAAGCTATAAAAAAACACAACTATGGAATCTGGCTGGATAGATAAACAGCCTCCCACAGTTAGTATAACGATTTCAGTAGGGGGTTTCCTTTCTTGCATACTCTTAAAACCCTTATCCATTGTTGAGAAAACTACTGTTAATGTGTCAGCTTACATTGTTAATGCGTTCCCCTGCATTAAAAACGCTACACTTTTACGCAAAACTGTACTAAGCATGAAGCCAGATTTAGTGGCACATCAAAGGAGGTGATGTTTTTCTGTTGTCACTATGAAGATATTGGTACTGAATGCCGGATCGAGCAGCCAAAAGAGTTGTCTATATGAAATTGCAAATGAAACTCTGCCCACCCAAGCACCCCAACCTCTTTGGTTCGGGAAAATCAACTGGACTCAAGATCGGGGTGTGGCAGAAATTGAGGTGAAAACTGCTACGGGTGGAACGCTGCAAAAATCAATCTCTGGTGATTCACCACAGGCGCACCTCACCTATATGCTCAATACACTTAATCATGATGCTATCAAGGTAATCGATCGCTTGTCAGAAATCGATGTGGTGGGGCATCGGATAGTACATGGTGAAGAAGATTATCGAGATAGTGTGGTCATTACGGAGGATGTCAAAAAGGCGATCGCTGATCTGTCTAACCTGGCTCCAGAACATAATCCAGTGGGTCTAGAAGGCATAGAAGCAATTGAACAAATCTTAAAAGATGTCACTCAAGTAGCAGTCTTTGATACCGGATTTCATGCTACTTTACCCGATGCAGCAGCAATCTATCCCGGCCCATATCAGTGGGTAGAGCAAGGTATTCGTCGCTACGGGTTTCATGGTATCAGTCATCAATACTGTTCTGAACGTGCTGTCCAAATTCTCGGTCGAGATGTTGCATCTGAGCGGTTAATTATTTATCTGTCATCTGGGCAATGGTTGCTCTTTAGCAGCGATTAAAAATGGTCGCAGTATTGATACCACGATGGGATTCACGCCCGTAGAAGGATTGATGATGGGTAATCGTTCTGGTTCAGTCGATCCGGGGATTCTGATTTATCTGTTGCGGCACTGCAATTACTCTATCGAAAAGTTGGATGAGGTATTAAATAAAGCTTCTGGGTTAAAGGGAATTTCGGGTGTATCTAGCGATATGCGTGAAGTGAGAGAAGCGATGTCTAGGACGGGCTACGCCTACGCTCAAGGTAATTCCCGCGCTCAACTGGCGTGGGATATCTACGTGCATCGCTTGCGTTCTGGTATTGGCGCAATGCTCACTAGTTTGGGCGGATTAGATGCTTTAGTATTCACAGCAGGTGTGGGTGAACACTCTGCGGAAATTCACCAAGCCGCCTGTGAAGCTTTTGGATTTATCGGACTGAAAATAGACCTTGAGAAAAATCAACAGCAGCCTGTGGATGAGGATATTGCTACAGCCGACTCATTAGTACGGATATTAGTTATTCATACTCAAGAAGATTGGGCGATCGCCGGGCAGTGTTGGCAGTTATTGAAACGTAATTAGAAAGTCTGATTTAATTTGGGTAAGATTGTTTTAATATTTCAGCTAACCTAATCTTTGTCTGAAAATAGTCTTTCACAAAAAAATATCTTTTTCAATGCCTCATACCCGATTTTCAAGCTAGTAACCAACGCATAAAGCCTTTACCAATTTGCCATACTATAAAACTAAAAAACCATTGTAATAATGGCCCAATTAGTGACAAAAACAGCAAAAATAAGAAATCAGTGGGAGTAAAAATAAAAATACTAGAAGTGACACAACTTAGTCCCCATGCCAGCCAATTCCGATATTGAGAATGAATAGAAGTCCATCTGGGAAGTTGATTAACAAGCCAATGGCGAATAGTAGCAAATACAAAAGATGTTACTAGCCCAACAAGTATTGATAGTGAAAGTGCTAAATGTAATTTCCAAGTGAAAAAAGCAGCAGGGAAAAGTGAAGCTAGTTCCCAAGCTAATAAATTTAATTTAGTCTGAAGATAACTTAGTATTTTTTCAATAAGCCAATAATGTATATAAACAATATTTAAACACTCAGTATTTTGGATAAAACTACTCCTGACTTTGTGAAGTATGTCACCATAAAATAAGATATTACTTTGTAAAACAATATCTTCTTCTTTCCACAAATGTAAAGTTGATGTATCTTCTCGATAATACAAATTAAAAGTAAGTCCGGACTGTAACGTTGATTTATTTTGTAATGATTTACTCCAAACTAATTTGATAAAACTTACTATAAAAGTGTCGTCAAAAATTTTTAAGTTTTTAAAGTTTTTTTTAGCAACTCCTAACTTTTGGTATTGCATAAAATTATCACTAAAGCAGTTGTAATACAAAAGATAAGCTATTAATTTCGGCGGAATGTACACAGAGCAGCCTATTTTTCGCGCTTCCTCAATTTGTTTTAAAACTGCCTTATTTAGATAAAAAGCATACTGTCCTGGCTCAACCTTAATTTCAAGTTCAATTGGAGTGCCTTGAGGTATTTGCACAAAAAAAGAGAGTTGAACATCAGCTTCACGATCTGTGTGTATTTTATCAGCGTTCATTGTCGGGATAATTTTGCGATATTTTGTATAATACCAATCAGAAAATCTAGTGTTCCACGCCACTGTTTCTCTCCAGCAACTACCCCTTCATTATGTATTTTTAGGATTAAATCTCTATCCCCTTCAGATAATTGAAATAGCTTTTTATGGTAACGACTAATAATATCTCCATCTAACTGCATAACAGTTTGAGCATAAATAATATCAATATCTACACTGGTAATGTTGTCACTATTAAGTGCCGCTTTTAGTTCAGACATTTTCCGCAGTGTACGAATAAATTTATCATTATTCAAAAGTTCTTCAATCTCTTGCCACCTTTGCCGCAATTTTTTTGGATTATTATCTTCTTGATCTGCAACAGGAGTTGGAGCAGGCAGTATTGGTCGAGCTAACTTTATGTATACCTCATCAGTTGGAACAATATTTGCTTTATGTTCTACCTGATATTTAAGACGCTCCTGATATTGTATGATTCTAGAGTCTGGCTCACTAGTCTCAGTACTTTGTTCAAGGAGAATATAAAAATATTCTCTTTCAAGTTGTGAAAATAGACTTGTATAACGCTTGCGTAGCTCTTGAGCTTGAGTTTTTTCTGGCTCTATTAAATCGTCTGGATTTGGAATTCCTTTGCTATCAAAGTAGTCTTTGTCATTTATTGAATAAATCTCTTCATACGCTTGCCAAGCGTTAAACTTTGCGCCAGTAATTTGGTCTACAACCATTGTATTTACTTCTAAAGCTGTAATATCATCAACTAATCCATGTACAGATGAAACTACTTTTTCTAGCAAATCTTTGGCTTGTTCTTGAATTTTGTTAGGCATAGTTATAATTTCCTTGATTTCTCTAAAGCAAATTAACCTACAGGTTAAGATAAGCTCATATCCTGTAAGTATTTTTGGGTTAATATCAATTAATAAATATCAACTACTGGGGACGAGATAGCGATTGTTGTGAAGTTTTACGAGATTTCATAATTTCTATAAAAAATCCATACAATTTCTGCAAACTTTCTATATTTTTTTGCATAATCTCCCGACTTTCTTTGATTTGAGTTAGATGAAATTCGCGAAGTTCTGTATATGGGCCACTACCAACAAATTGACTACCAACTTCATTATTTATATCACCATCAATTAGATTGATTATAGTGTGCATTCGATTACCTGTTTGAGCAATTTGCTGCCCTTGTGGTTGTTCTAACTGAGTAGATGATTCTGGAACCCAAGTGGTAATTTCTAGCTCGACAACTTCAACTATTGCTGTTTGAATAGCATCAATAATTTCATCAATATTGAATCCTTCTCCCTTACTATTCAGCTTTTTAACTTTTATTTTAAATTCACTACTTGGTTTGCTATATTGACTATTACTTTCCCCATTTTCTATGGCTTGACCATTAATTTCTGTGTTTTCGTTAAGAGTATTATTCACCATGATGTTTTAGAGGTTACAGATAGATTTAAATATAAACAAGATACAACTATAGGTTATGTCAAAAATTTTAAGGCTTTTACTAAAGAAAAGTAATTAAAGTCAAAACAACTTAATATTTTAAGAAATTTTTACTAAAAAAATTTATGATTTCCAAAAGCCAAATTTATCTTAGAAAAAGAATAATACCATTTTAGATTTTGGAAGAACTGCGTTGCAGTGCATCCAGCACTGCCGTAGGGTTTCCCCATTGTCCTAAGTAGCATGATTCTGAAATAATTATTTAATTAGCTTTTGGGCGTTTCGTTCCAATCGGCATAAATTAGATATTACTTTTATACAAATAACACCCAAATATATCTCAGAGCAAAGATAAATTAAAGTATCAATAGGCACTATGTAATAAAATTAGTTTATTTGAGTCAACTTTTTTTATCTTACTTAGCAAAGCTAAGACGCACAAGTAGGCCTGACTTTTCTTATACCACTATGTATACAATGATATGACTGCGATCATAAAGCCAAGGAAAATATGTTGTTATCTCGTCAAGCTTTTGCTACACCTTTTGTAATTTCTATGTGTATTTTAGGAGTTGGCTTGATTCAATTCCCCCAATTGCAAAAACTAATAAATAGAAAACAATCTGCCTCTTTGAAAACTCTAGAAAAAGAAATAAAATCTGAAGATAGCCGTCTTAATTTTCTCGAAAAAATGCCTAGCTTTGGTTATGATAACTTCATTGCAGATTTGGTATATCTCAATTTTCTCCAATATTTTGGAGATGATGAAGTTCGGGATAAAACAGGTTACAGTTTAAGTCCAGAATATTTTAAAGTTATTCTAAAACGCGATCCGCGATTTTTAGCAGCGTATCGCAGTCTTTCGATTAGTACTTCATTGTATGCTGGTATGCCAGAACGTGCGATCGCACTATCAGAGAAAGGCTTAAAATCAATATCTCCGTCAGTTCCCCAAAAGTCTTATTATATATGGCGTTTTAAAGGAGTTGATGAGTTATTATTTTTAGGCAACGCTCAAGCTGCCCAACAGTCTTTTGCAACGGCGGCAAACTGGGCAAGTAAATTTTCAGATCCAGAAAGTCAGCTTATAGCTAATACTTCCCAAAGAACTGCTAAATTTCTGAGTCTAAATCCTAACAGTAAATATGCTCAAATTTCTACATGGTCAATGGTTTTAAATAATCATGCTGATGAAAGAACTCAGAAACGCGCAATTAAGGAAATCGAAGCCTTGGGAGGAAAAATAGTTATAACTCCTGAAGGTAATTATAAAATTATATTTCCCCCTAAAGATTAAATTATTATTTATTATGAGTTGCTGCAAGTGCAGTAGAGAATTATATTCACCTAATTAGTTTCAAATTTCTCACGCATGATTGAGTAAGGTAATAGCGATGTCAATACAATTGGCAGAATCTGACTTTCAAATATTAGGGTGTTTTCCTGTTATCTCTCAGTTGCGCCCTCACCTTGAGCAGACTAGGTTTGTAGAACAAGTTCGATATCAAATGAAAGAAGGATATCAACTTGCATTCTTGGAAGTAGGAAAGCAAGCTGTAGCAGTCGCTGGATTTCGCATTTCTAATTGTTTAGCATCGGGAAAGCTTTTATACATTGATGATTTAGTTGTTGATGAGTTGAAGCGGTCACACAGCTATGGTCAACAGTTATTTCAGTGGCTAATTGAATATGCCAGAAATCATGACTGTAAACACCTGAGTCTGGATTCTAGTGTTCAGCGATTTGCAGCCCACAGGTTTTATCTCATGCAGCGTATGAGCATCACAAGTCATCATTTTTCAATGGAGTTGTAGCGATAAGCACTTTGGTTGTGACAAATAGTATTTTCTGGTATGACGGCGAATTAATTCACTCTCAAACCCTAGAATTAAACATTAACGATCCAGGTTTACTTTATGGAGCAACTGTTTTTACAACATTGCGGGTTTATGAGAACTCCCTAGATAGTAATTTAACTAATTGGCAAGCACATTGCGATCGCTTACTTTTCTCATTACAAACTTTTGGCTGGCAGCAACCCGATTGGAACCGTCTGCGTCAAGGCGCTCAAACTCTTCTGGTACACTTTCCTGTTCTCCGAATTACCCTCTTTCCCGATGGACGGGAATGGATAACTGGTAGATTCTTACCACAAAATTTGACAAAAAAACAAAATAATGGTATTTCATGCGCTATTGCCAGTTCAGAATTTTCTCGCTCTCTCCCCTCTCATAAAACTGGAAACTATTTGAGTGCTTGGTTGGCAAAAACTAGCTCAGATGCTCAAGAAGCAATATTAGTCGATGCTCAAGGAAATTGGCTAGAAACCAGTACAGGCAACCTTTGGGGATGGTGCGATCGCAGTTGGTACACGCCACCTTTGACAGCCAGAATTTTGCCAGGAATTATGCGATCGCAACTTATAAACTGGTTGCAAAACCACCACCAGCCAGTGCGAGAAGAAACTTGGAGCGTCGAGTTAGTCCAGAGATTTGAAGCGATCGCCTACACTAATAGTGTGGTAGAAATTATTCCCATTCATACCGTTCATCTGCCTTCAGGGTCGCTACAATGTAATCCCTACCATCATAGTTTTCAGCTAATAAGGGAGCTTTTTTTAGCATGACATCCACGCCAAATTTGTTATATCTTAAGATAAGTTAACATAATTCTTAATAATGACTTTTGCGAGCAGAGAAGCTAGGCGATGGCGCGAAAAATACCGGAGGATAGACCTTAGTGAATAAAAGATGGAGAAATGCAGGGCTGTACGCGTTGCTGTTTATTGTCGTAATTGCGCTGGGAACAGCATTTTTTGACAAACAACCCCAAAGCAGAGAGACATGGCGATATAGTCGCTTTATTCAAGAAGTTCAGCAAGGCAGAGTAGAAAAAGTCAGTTTGAGTGCAGACCGCTCTACAGCACTAGTTACACCCAAATATGACCCAGCTAAACGGATTGTTACCTTAGTCAACGATCCAGATTTGATTAATACTCTGACTTCTAAAGGCGTTGATATTTCTGTTTTGCCCCAAACCGACGAAGGATTTTGGTTTAAGGCACTGAGCAGCTTATTTTTCCCTGTATTGCTTTTGGTTGGCTTATTCTTCTTGCTACGTCGCGCTCAAAGTGGCCCAGGTAGCCAAGCGATGAACTTTGGCAAATCTAAAGCTAGAGTGCAAATGGAACCACAAACTCAGGTGACATTTGGCGATGTTGCTGGTATTGACCAAGCTAAGTTGGAATTAAACGAAGTCGTAGACTTTCTGAAAAACGCCGATCGCTTTACCGCCGTTGGTGCAAAAATTCCTAAAGGTGTGCTATTAGTTGGCCCTCCTGGTACAGGTAAAACTCTCCTAGCTCGTGCTGTAGCTGGTGAAGCAGGTGTACCCTTCTTCTCAATCTCCGGTTCGGAATTTGTGGAAATGTTCGTCGGTGTGGGTGCATCCCGCGTCCGCGATTTATTTGAACAAGCTAAAACCAATGCTCCTTGTATCGTCTTCATCGATGAAATTGACGCTGTAGGTCGTCAACGGGGTGCAGGTTTAGGTGGTGGTAACGATGAGCGGGAACAAACCCTCAACCAGCTGCTCACAGAAATGGATGGCTTTGAAGGCAACACTGGCATCATCATTATTGCCGCTACCAACCGTCCTGATGTTCTAGATGCAGCCTTATTGCGTCCTGGTCGCTTTGACCGTCAAGTTGTCGTAGACCGTCCTGATTATGCCGGACGCAGCGAAATCCTCAAGGTACACGCCCGTGGCAAGACCTTGGCGAAAGATGTGGATTTGGATAAAATTGCCCGTCGGACTCCTGGATTTACTGGTGCTGATTTATCCAACCTGTTGAATGAAGCCGCAATTCTGGCAGCACGCCGGAATTTGACTGAAATTTCGATGGATGAAATCAACGACGCGATTGATCGCGTATTAGCTGGGCCAGAGAAGAAAGACCGGGTAATGAGCGAAAAGCGCAAAACCTTGGTGGCATATCACGAAGCTGGTCACGCTTTAGTTGGTGCTTTGATGCCTGACTATGACCCAGTACAAAAGATTAGTATCATTCCTCGTGGTCGCGCAGGTGGTTTAACTTGGTTTACCCCCAGCGAAGACCGGATGGACACTGGTTTGTACAGCCGCGCTTATCTGGAAAATCAGATGGCTGTGGCTTTGGGTGGTCGGCTCGCTGAAGAATTAATCTTTGGTGAAGAAGAAGTTACCACTGGTGCTTCTAATGACCTCCAACAGGTAGCCCGTGTTGCCCGTCAAATGATTACCCGATTTGGGATGAGCGATCGCTTAGGCCCTGTTGCCCTTGGTCGTCAACAAGGTAACATGTTCCTCGGACGCGATATCATGTCAGAGCGCGATTTTTCTGAAGAAACCGCCGCTGCCATTGATGAAGAAGTCCGTAAACTTGTAGATGTAGCCTATACACGCGCTAAAGAAGTGTTAGTAGGCAACCGCCACGTTCTAGATCAGCTAGCACAAATGCTGGTTGATAAAGAAACAGTAGACGCCGAAGAGTTGCAAGAAATTCTCTCGAATAACGATGTGACAACTGCTGCATTTGCTTAATTTAATGAGTAGTTAGGAGTTAGGAGTTAAAAACAAGTCGTAACTTTTAAAAATTGGGGTAATTCTGGGATTTTCCAGAGTTACCCCAATTTTTTTTCTTGGCAAAAGCCCGGCCATGAAGACCGGGCTTTTAATCCGTAATGGGGTTATATTCCCCGGAGGTTCGTTATAGAGTTTCAGTATAAATCGCTTATCTGATAAAGACTACCACCTGAGCATAATCAATTCCGGAAAATTAGAAAAATTTTTTTAGATACACCAAAATCAAATTACTAACGCCGACAGAACGTGCCCAAATGCTGGCACAGAGGTTGTGCAAACTTGGTATAGATCCTGATTTTTCCCGTAAGAACTCGAAATCAGGTAATTCGGAGATTTTACGAATTACCCTAATTGCGATCAATGCAAAAGAATTTATGCATTCTATGGCGCACCCCTTATGGCATCAGATAGATAACTTTCTAAATCTTGATCGGACTAGCGTCAAGAGTGACTCGATACTAATCAGTTAGTTAACTCACACTCTGGATGTGGGTTTCAAAAATAGCCACGCCACAAAGAATGTAGCCGCTGTAAATAGTTGCGTCAAATCCAAAGCAGATAGATAGCCATCTGCAAATGAAGCAATACTGCGATCGGTAATGCCAAATACCCAGGATGACAGGCCAAATAGCCAAATCCCATTCTTGAGATTTCCGACGAATTCTTTAGAGTCTGATCGTTTTTGATCTTTCATAATCTTCTGTTGCGTTGGTGAAGAATCTGGTGATTGATGCTAAATACCTGCCATTAGGAATTTTTTCGGATTCCTGACGCTGAATTTACATTTACTATCTATTAATATTAATAAATATTTCACCTACTTGACATCCTTAACCAAAGGTACATCTCCTTATGATGACATTCCTCTTTTGGTTCTGTTATCTCCGATAGACGGCAATACGTTGAGTTTTCAGCTTTACAGCGTCAGGTTTGAATACTGAAATTAGATTATTTTTAAAAAACCATATAAAGATTTATTTATGCTTTGCATAAAATACTTCATAGGATAGATGCGTTTCCAAAATATTTTTATATTTCAATTGTGTAGAGACTTCAAAGGGGCGCATAGCTAGCTGTGCACCCCTACAAGGAAATGAAATACTTATTTTGGAGTAGATTAATCCCCATTGGTGTCAACTTAAGCTGAAACTCTTTTAAAACCTCGTTTCCAGCCTCTTGCTGGAAATGCTGCTCCTGGCGCCTCTGCCGCCAGCAAGGGAGGTGGAGCCTCTAGGACGGCATTCCCAGTCTCCGACTGGGAACGAGACAATATCTAAAAGCTGGTTCTAGGCTGGATGAAATACTTATTTTGGAGTAGATTAATTCCTTCACCCTACTCAGCACAGGCTAAACCTTAGCTATCCGCTAACAGCACTCTTCATCTCACCAACTGTGCGGCAGAATTAAAAAATTGACGACACAACCCCCTCGTGACTAAAACTGTTGTCAACAAGTTAGCAAAAGCAACCATGAACATAATCAAAATTTCATAGGAGACAGCATCTAGAGGTTTGACACCAGCTAATAACTGTCCGGTGGTAATTCCTGGTATTGCGACCATACCTATGAGTATCATTTGATTGAGAGTAGGAATCAATCCGGCTTTGATGGCGTCTTTGCGATATTGGCTAACTGCTTGCTCTGGAGTTGCACCTAAGCTTAAATGGGTTTCTATTTCGAGATGGCTGGAATTAATGGTGCTGACAAGGCGATCGCCTGCGATCGCAGCTGCATTGGTAGCATTACCTAAGACTATCCCTGCTAGAGGAATTATATACTGTGGTTCGTACCATCTCTCTGGTTGAACGATCAAGAAGTTGATGTAAAACACTGTCACGGCGGTACTAATTAAAATTGCACCCCACACCAAAGGCAACAAATGAGGAATTTTTTGGCTGATGCGATTTCGTGCGACAATCGCCGTAATTGTCAGCATTATTGTTAATAGCGCCAAAACTGCCCAAGCATTGTCTAAAGCCAAGATGAAATCTAAAATGTATCCCAATACAAGAAGTTGTAAGATGGTTCTCCCAGTAGCAAGGGCTAGGTTCAACTCTAATCCTAATTTTTCCCAGGCAGATAAACCAATGGCGATCGCCATCAATCCCACAGCAATAGCTAAATCCACAAAATCCAGCTTGATCAGATCCTGCATGGGTTCTCTATCTCCTGGTATTTTCTTCTCAAAGCAGCCCACACAAGAGGAACTTTGACCAGATGTGTTGGATCTTGGTTGATATATATCACTTTCATCAATTCAAAATTCAAAAATGGTACAACCTTAACATGGCAAACACCTAGTACGGCGGGCGCGGAAATAAACATACCATTTCAAATGCCGCAAGAGCTTGGAATACAATTCTTTTGACTTTTGACTTTTAACTTTTAACTTCCGCCTTGCAGTACTAGTATGTCTACTATCTGTAAATAAAATGTGCAGTGGTTTACTGCACCACAATTTAAGTAAAAACCCTAATAGATGCGTATCTTGGGCGATAGTCTTTTAGTAGCTCCTCTTTGATTAACAATTCAATCAGCAAAAATTGACTGTCGAAGTGCATCCTTTGTATCTTCCGATAAAATGAGAACTCATGATCCAAAGTGTAAATCCCATCCCTGCCTTTGATATTAAGCAGCAATACACCACCATCGAAGCAGAAATAAGTGCAGCCGTCTTAGAGGTTTTAGCTTCCGGCCGCTATATTGGCGGCCCCTTAGTCGAAGGCTTTGAACAACAGTTTGCCGCTTATAATACTGTTACTGAATGTGTGGCTTGTAATTCTGGTACTGATGCGCTCTACTTAGCGTTACGAGTCTTGGACATTGGTGCAGGTGATGAAGTGATTACAACGCCTTTCACCTTTATTGCGACATCTGAAGTGATTAGCGCCGTCGGTGCAAAGCCTGTTTTCGTTGATATTGACGCGACTACATTTAATTTAGATGTGGAGCAAGTCGCAGCGGCGATTACACCTAAAACTAAAGCGATTATCCCAGTTCACCTCTTTGGACAACCTGTGGATATGACATTATTGATGGCG
Source organism: Nostoc sp. (assembly GCF_036917555.1). Classification (GTDB taxonomy): domain Bacteria; phylum Cyanobacteriota; class Cyanobacteriia; order Cyanobacteriales; family Nostocaceae; genus Nostoc. Next base: position 226,036 of record NZ_JBALDD010000023.1, read on the forward strand.
ATCGCTCAGTCTCACAATTTGTCAATAATTGAAGATTGCGCTCAGTCTACAGGCGCGATTTGGGCTGATGAAAAAGTAGGAAGTATTGGACATATTGGTTGCTTTAGTTTCTACCCTACCAAAAATCTTGGTGGTTGCGGTGATGGCGGAGCAATAACGACTAATGACCCAGCGATCGCTACTAAATTGCGAATCCTACGAGATCATGGTAGTAAGATTCGATATTTACACGAAGAAATCGGTGTAAATAGCCGATTAGACGCTCTCCAAGCAGCCATTTTGCAGATTAAGCTACGTTATTTAGATATTTGGAATGATCGCCGCCGAGATATTGCCAATTATTACTACCAGTTCCTTAGTCAAGTTTCGGGAATTGTCCCGCCCCAAGAATTACCTGGGGGTATTGGGGTGTGGAATCAATACACTATTCGCATATCTGGCGAAGGGCGAAATGGTGCTAGCGCCAAATACCGAGATTGGGTGCGTAGTCAATTGCAAGAGCAGGGCGTGAGTTCAATGATTTACTATCCCCACCCTTTACATTTGCAACCAGTTTATCAAAGTCTGGGCTATGAAATTGGCGACTTACCAATAGCAGAGCAAGCTTGCCATGAGGTTATATCCTTGCCTATGTTCCCAGAACTGACACAACAGCAGCAAGACCAGGTGATTTATGCGTTGAAAGAAGTTATGAGTTAGGAGTTAGAAGTTAGGAGTTAGAAGTTTTGAATGAATAAGTTTCTTCAACTCCTAACTCATCACTCCTAACTCATCACTCTTAACTCATTACTGCATTTGCAGTCGCTAAGGCTTCTACTAAGCCGCGCACAGCGGCAATCATTGCGACTTCGCTATTGAGTTGGTTGATGGCGGAACCAACACCAACACCAGCAGCACCAGCCGCGATCGCTAATGGTGCGGTAACGTTAGAAATGCCGGAAGCACACAATACTGGCACTGACACTACACGGGAAATCTCAAAAGCTGCTGCCAAGGTGGGAGCAGCTTTTTCAATTAATCCTAGAGTTCCGGGGTGAACTGGGTTACTGCTAGTACCGCCTTCGGTTTGGATAATATCCGCTCCAGCTTTCACCAATTCTTCTGCTAGCTGTACTTGTTGATCTAGTTCCAGGATGTGGGGAACGGTGACAGATAAGGTGATTTCCGGGAGGAGAGCGCGGGTTTGCTTAGTCAGCGCTAGCACTTCTGGAGCTTCAAAGCGGCGTCCTTGAGCATAGAAGGAATCAAAATTCCCGATTTCAATTAAATCAGCACCAGCCGCCACTGCTTGCACAAATTTATCTGGCTCTACTGATGATACACAAATTTGTAGATTTGTCAAATCTTTAGCTAGCTGAACTAAAGCTGGATCGGCGGCAATATCGACAAAAGTAGCACCGCCAAATTCAGCAGCTTTGACGGTAGCAGCGACGCTAGCGGCATCGAAGTTATTCAAACCGCTGATCACTTTTAGAACGCGGCGGTTAGTAAATGCACGTTGAAGTATGGAATGCATCGTCATAGTTTGGCTTTTGAAGCTACGAAAATTAGGTATATTCTACCGTCCCTCAGTTGATGAGAGACTAAATCACTATGGTAGTTGTCAAATATTGATAATTTTATCTTTACCGCCACTAATCAAAGTTTTGCCATCTGTACTGAAAGCGATCGCATAAACTTCTAATTCCATCCATTTATGTCTGTAGGATTTTTTACCACTATCCTAGTCAAACTCTAGAGGCCACAAATCTGCAATTGGTACTTCCCATCCTGGGAGCAGTTCGGGAACTGTTAAAACATCGCCATCACGAAGTATTATTGCCTCTTGTTCAAAGTTGTAGACTTCAACAATCCGTTCATCTGGATTGAGCAAAATTCCTACCTTAGTTCCCAAACTCAGAAATTCTTGAATTTTGGCTCTGAGATCCTCTAAATTATCGCTAGGGGACTTCACCTCCACTGTCAAATCGGGAGCCAATTGAGCAAAAGACTTCGGACTGCGACGCAAGCGTTCGGCTAAAACAAATGAGGCGTCCGGTACGCGCAAATCGGAATTAGGCAACCTGAAACCGGCGCTAGAAGCTGCTGTTCGTCCCAGTTTGCGCGGTCTAACCCAGTTAGATAACTGGGCAATCATCGCAGCTGCAACTTCATCTGATTCGTATCCTGATGGACTCATAACAATAATATTACCCTTGACTAGTTCCATGCGAAAGTCGGGATACTGTTGCTGCATTTGTTCCAAGTCTTCAAGCGTTAGGGACATAAAACCTCTAATCATCACACGCCTTGTATCTATATTAATTATGGAGACAACAGACCTCTCCAAGTGCGATCGCCCCATGAATTACCCTGACTTTTTACGGAATGTAGAAAGGGGAGATTGGTTTTACTAAGTGATTTCCTAATTACTTTCCGCGTTTACGAGCAAACTTTATTTCCTGCGACTATGACTTCAGATACCAAAACCATTTTTGATATCCTGACTGATGAAGGGTCTGCCATCGACTGGAACCAACTGCTTACCGAAATCCTGGCCGCTTTCGACTGTTCTACAGGTAGCATCCATACCCTAAATCAAGATAGCCAGTTATTGCACCTAAAGGCTTACCAAGGCATTCCAGAATTGCTTTTGCCTAAAATGACGGTAATTCCTATTGGCAAAGGAATGGCTGGTGTCGCCGCCGAACGCAAGCGACCCGTACAGATTTGCAACCTGCAAACCGATGAATCAGGAGTGGCGAGGCCCTCAGCAAAAGAAACGAAAGTAGAAGGCTCGATCGCAGTGCCACTGATGCTGAATGGTCAATTGCATGGTATCTTGGGCATTGGCAAGCCAGTTACCTACGAATTTACTCCTGAAGAGAAAGAGACACTGATGGAGATTGGAGAGGCTATTAGCGGTAAAATCGCCAGTTAAAAGCAAATAGTATTGCTTATTTTTCAAAATACTCCATTGCTGTTTGTACTTTCTCAACTTGCCTGGGTGCTTGCATTTCGTTAAAGAGTGCGACTGCTTGCACAAAACTTTCCCGACTCTGCTCAATTTCACCCATTTTTTTATGAGTCAATGCCAACTGATAATAAGCCTCAGCTAAATCTGATTTCGCACCGATTTTATCAAGAATTTCTATTGCTTGTGAATGATAAAAAATTGCTCTGGTAAATTCTCCCTGTTCTCTAAAAAGTTCAGCTAGAGAACTTATAGCTTTAGCTTTGATTTGGGTAAAGTTGTTTTCTTCAGCATGAAATATAGCTCGTTGGCATAACTCAAAGGATTTTTTAAGATTACCTAAATTCTTATAAGTTAAGCAGAGACTTACTAAACTATGCCCGATTCCCCATAAAGTTACTTTAGTTGATGATGACATCGCAGAAAAAGCAACTTCAGCAAGATGAAAGGCATCTTCTCCACTACCAGAGCGTGATTTTATCAAAGCTAGACAGCATTGACTATAAGTCATATAATCATCAAGGTTGCTATTCTGTTCAGCAAGGCTACAAACAGAATTGAAACAATCTTCGGCTGCTTCTATTTCCCATAATTCAAGCTTGCAAAGTCCTGTATTGAACAAAATAGATATTTTTGTTTGCTTGACATCTAATTTGCCTAATACTTCTTCTGATTTCTCATAGCATTCTATAGCTTCTCTAATGCAACCGATAATTCGATATGTATAGCCAAGGATATTGTAAAGTCTAATTAGTCTTTCTTGCGATTTTATATCGTCTATTATCCGTTTAATGACAGAGAAATTTTTCTGGAGCAGTCCCAGTTGGTAAAAAGAACAACCCAAAGGCAAACCTATACTCCACTGTTTACCTCGCCCTTGTAAAATTACATTACCAGCTTGCTCAAAATCACTAATTTCTACATAATGATAATAAGCTTCTAAAGCTGTTAATGCATCTGTAATATTTTTGATTTGTGTAACTCGTTGCGTCCAACATTCGGCGGCTTTTCGGTTTACTAATTCCCATTCTTCACTGGCTAATCTTAATCTACTAATTGCTTCATCACGAATTACCGGATGTAGCCAATATTGTCCTTTTTTTGCTTCTATTAAAGACAAATCTTGCAGAGCTTTAATTATACTTCTACGTTTTTGTTCTGGTACATCCCAAAGCAAACATAAAACTCCCTCGACCGATAATGAAGGAATATCTTGATAACGATAGTATCTTAAACGACATAGGAGGCTATAAACTTCTAAGTCATTTTTTTGGAGACGGGTAAGAGTAAGGTTTTGGATTTCTGTGGCCATCCACAGTTCTAGGACAAAATTAAATTTTTGACTTTTAAAATATTTGCGTGCTAATCTTGTTTTGCCAACACCACCTTCACCCTGGATGAGGATAACTTTTTCTCCCCGACTGACTAAGGTGTGGAGTTCGGCTATTTGCCGATCGCTTACGTTTTATCAAGTGGTTTGGGCATCTTACAAATCATACCCATGCTGCTGTACCTTTTACAACAGTTTTTGCTTCCATTGGGAATTATCCTATTGTGTTTAATTACAATAGCAGTCATTTTTGAATCCCTGCGTTAAAAATTGGGGGAGTGGCAAGTTAGGAGTTAAGAGTTTGGAGTTTGGAGTTTGGAGTAAAGAATTAATTGCCTTTCTTGTCTCCCTCATCCCCCTTGTCTTTCCCATCTTCCTCATCCCCCTAATCTCCATCATTTTCCCCTGGCATCTAAAAACTTCAACTGGTGATATAAACAGCTAATCTGCACTAAATCCACACCTACTGCTTGGGCTTTTCGTAATGGGTTGCCGAAAATTGCTTCTATCTCCAAGGGACGATGTTCGTCGTAGTCAATTTTCATGCTGGGGCGGTAAGGTGTCATTTTGACAGTATAATCGAGCATTGTTTGAATAAAGCGATCGCTGATAATTCGCCCATAACTTTTCGCCCCCGCCGCTACTTCATACATCAACTCTTCGACTAACTTGCGGGTGTACTCATACGCCATTAATTCATCAGTTCTAGCGTTGAGAATCACAGAAAGTCCATTGTACGGGATATTCCACACCAACTTTTTCCAACGTGCTAGTAGTAAATCTTCAGCTAATTCAATTGAGATACCAGCACTTTCAAAGTCATCAGCAATTTGCTGTATCCTCTGAGTTATCCCACTAGGCTGATAATTAGGGGTATATTCACTGAAGGCAATTTGCCCATAGTCTAAGTGGTGTATATGCCCTGGCCCCACTTTGTTAGAACATAAAAAGCACAATCCACCGATAACAGTTACATTACCAACAATTTCAGCGACTTCCTCTTCTACACCAAGTCCATTCTGTAATACCAACACCACTCCATCATCTTTAACTACAGGTGGTAACATCTTTGGTAGTAAATGGTTTTGCGTTGTCTTCAGTGCCACCACCACCACATCGCATTGTGGTATCTTTTCTACGTCGTTGTAGGCGTGGACTTCGGCAAGGGTAAAGTCACCGTCTTTGGACTCTACCACTAAACCATATTTCTTTACCTGTTCGTAATCACTCTTGAGCAAAAAGTGGACATCCAACCCAGCTTTTTGCAGTCTAGCGCCATAAAATCCACCTAATGCTCCAGTTCCCAGAATGGCATACGTGCGATCGGACATTTCTTTTATAACGGAATTTTCCTAGAAACATCATAAGGTGATGTCTGACGGGAGTACGCGTCTAGGTGTAGTTTATTCAACACCTGATTTTAAATTTATTTTGTTTAATAAAACTTAAAATAGGTTTATTATCCTTTAAAATCTTTTGCAGAGATTTAGGTAAGATATATGGCTGATATTGTTGATATTGCAGTTACGTCTGAGTCGTTTAAAACACTGGTGGCGGCTGTACAAGCTGCTGGTTTAGTAGAAACATTAAAAAGTCCTGGCCCGTTCACTGTCTTTGCACCAAATGACGATGCTTTTGCCAAGTTACCAGCGGGAACTATCCAAACTCTGTTACAAAACATTCCCCAGCTAACACGGGTTTTAAAGTATCATGTCGTTTCCGGAAAGCTGCTACAGGCTGATTTAGCACAACTCGGTACGGTTAATTCTGTAGAAGGTTCACCGATTAAAATTGATTCTTCCGATGGTTTTGAAGTTAAAAATGCCACAGTTTTAGCAGCAGATATCGAAGCTGATAATGGTGTGGTACACATTATCGATACGGTAATTTTACCGGGTTAATTCGGCTAGGGTGGGTGTTTTCCACCCTAGTTATCCAAAAATTTTATAATTAACTAACTATTGGTAGTATTAAAACGCAACTCAATAGTTTAAATTATGTTATATTTGCAATGTGATTACTCACTCATATATTAATTTTGATTTCGTTATTTTAAAATACAATAAATTAAATTCTTAAAACGCTAACATCTATCCCAACAAATTAATGCTCGATTTAAACACCTTAGCTGAGTTCTCTCGTGGCAACTGCATAAGTATTTGTGCATTTCTCGTACCAGCGAACTTGCTTGTCACAATTTTAACGATGAGCCTGGTAGCGTTACGTCGTCCATCGCATCAAGTGTGGCAGTCTGCTGGAATCGCTAGCTTTTTCGCTTCTGTAATGATACTACATGTATATACTTGGTTCATGATTGGCGTAGTGATGGCTCCTACTTATATCTTGATGTGGCTAGCAATCACTTGTTTGGTAACTAATTTTGCAGCAATTATTTTTCAAAGACGCTACAGCAACAGCCCTAGTCTTTCCAACTGAAATCTATTAGGCATCTATAGGTGATATTTTCAGAAAATCATCCATAGACGCCTCTCCATTCATGCTCAAGAATGGCATATAGCCAAGAGTCTCGCCATTCTCCCTTAATCCAATGGTGTTCTCGCAAATACCCTTCCTGCTGCATTCCGATTTTTTGCATAACTCGTGCAGAGGCAATGTTTTCTGGGTGACAAGTGGCAAAGATGCGATGTAAGCCTAACTCCTGAAAACCAAGTGAAACAACTGCTTTCACAGCTTCAGTTGCATATCCTTGTCCCCAAAACTCCTTAGTGAAAGAGTATCCAATAGAGCCTATTTGGTTGTCAGTATCCTGAACGGATATACGACAGATACCAATTAATTGCTTTTGGGCTTTCAAAGTCACTGCCAAGGCAAAATGCTGACGGGGTTCTTTGCCTTGCAATAAAGTCTCTCTTTGCAAAAAGTTTTTGGTATCTTCTTCGGTATTAGGGCCAAAAGTCAAGTAACGCACAACTTCAGCATCAGCAGCATATTGATGAACTGCTTGCCAATCTGATTCTACAAAGTCTCGCAGTATAAGACGTTCGGTTTTTAGTGGTATCATTTGGGAAATTCTGCACGTAACTGACTGACTACCCGATCTAGTCCTACAGAATGGGCGGCTTTGAACAATAAACGATCGCCTGTTTGCACAAATGTCTTCAACCTAGCCACCAACTCGGCATGAGTTGCAAAGCACTCCGATGGGATACCTTCAGCACTAAAAGCGATCGCTTCGGCATCTTGTCCATCTACCAAAACTAACAAGCCATCTAAATTCAACCTTCGCACCGTTTCTCCCACTCGTTGATGCAACTGCTGCGATCGCTCTCCCAATTCTTTCATTGCACCCAATACGGCAATCTTCCGCTTTCCAGGCGTGTCTGCCAATAATTGCAATGCTGCAATCATAGCTTCTGGTGCAGCATTATAAGTTTCATCTAAGATTACCACATCATTGGGTAAAGTAAACCGCTGCGATCGCCCTGTAGGCATATCCACGCTCACACCTGCTTTTAAGGATGCCCAATCGATCCCCAACACCTTTGCCACCGCTAAAGCTGCCAAGAAATTAGTGGCATTGTGACGACCAGGTAAAGGTAGAGGTAGTTGGATTCCTGCGACTTCCATAGTATCGTTATCAATTAACTGCCCTTGAATATCCCCACCAGAAAAGCCGTAAGTCAAAACTTCTCCGTGCCAAACTTTCGCTGCTGTGGCCATTAATAAAGGATTGTCGTGGTTGAGAATTGCCACACTATCAGTAGACATTTCGGCTAATAACTCACATTTTGCCTGAGCGATCGCTTCTTCCGAACCCAGCAACTCAATATGCGCTGTCCCCACATTGGTAATCACTCCAATTGTTGGACGCGCTATTTGCGTCAGTTCGGCAATTTGTCCTCTACCCCGCATCGCCATTTCAATCACGGCGTAGTCATTTTCAGCGCCAAGTTCTAGGAGAGTTTTCGGGACACCAATTTCGTTGTTGTAATTTCCATAAGTTTTGTGAACTCGTCCCTTTGTTCCTAAAACTGCGGCGATCAATTCTTTGGTTGTAGTTTTACCCACGGAACCGGTTACACCAATTACAGGAATATTAAAGCGATCGCGCCACCATCGGCCAAGTTTTTGATATGCCTTGAGAGTGTCTTTTACCTGTAATACAGGGAATCCCGGATTTTCGTATTCAAAATCTACAATTGCAGCTATTGCACCCTTTGCGATCGCAGTTGGCACAAATTCATGTCCATCAAACTTATCGCCTCGGAAAGCGACAAATATTTCACCCGGCTTCAAGGTACGGCTATCTGTTTGGATACCGCTAATTACTTGTGTTAAAGCAGTTTCAGATAAGTTTACAGAATGGGCCAAAATAACTTTAACTAGTTGGTTTAGGGTAGCAGAACAACGCATAAGCAATTTACAATTTAAAGTTCAAAATCATAAAATCGAATTATGACATAATATTGTTGAGATGAGATAATTTATACGATCAATATAGAGACGTTGTAATGCAATATCTCTAAACGATATTGAATTATCGCAAAGAAATAATCAAAAAATAGCAAAAAATAGTGGCAAAGAAGCTTAACTTCCGTGCCACGCTTTGTTTATAAGCTACTTATACAGTTATAATCAAGCTTTAGACAATGGGCATAACAAGTTATGTTCGATCACCCTATGCGCGATTTTTAATCAAGATTACTTGCACAATTTGTATTGCTATCTCACTCGAAACCCCTAAAGCTTGATATAAATCATTTAAGAAGTTTTTTTCTTCTTCAGGTATAATACCTTCAGCTAGGACTAAATCGGTGGCTACTGCAAAGGCTGCTTCCCGCAAGTCTTGAGATAGAGAATCTTTGGCTGCATTAAACAAAGCATTAAAGTCATCACCCTGGAAAACGCCCAAGATTTTGTCAAACAGCCTGTTCATCATTTCATTGGGATAACTTTTAAAAAGTTTCATCCGAGACAGCACAGAAATGATAGAATTTGCTTGCTCAACAGAAAGATAACCGTCTGAAGCCGTTGCCGTCAATATAATCACAGCAAAAGCTTCTGCTGGATTGAGTGCTGTTTGGGTTTGGCTTTCTGTACCCAGCACAGCGTCGAATAGACCCATTGTAGTAGCTCCTTGGTTAGAGTCCCAATAGCGTTACTGTTACCTGTATGTTTGGTAGATTTACAGGTTAAGACTATAACGCTATAAGACTTTCACCCTTTAGTGTTCCCAGGATTTCTTCACGGCGAACACTTGTACCCAAAGGTTTTTGGCAGGAACTACATTGCCATCTATAAACTTAGCGTTCTCCTGTCTTTTCTATTGTCTCAATTACCGCCAAACCTATACCAGAAGCTGCCATTAACAGTACTACTGATATCAAATAGGCGTTGGTCAGCATTCGTAGGGCTTCATCGAAAAAAATATAGGTGGTCATTGGTTCACCTTTTGAAATTTGTGCTGCTTGTGCTTTCTATTTCTCCACACCCCGATAGGTGAATTTCGCTGAGAAACTGCTAGCAATTGCATCTTAACAAAACTTTAGCTCTTTCAGAACCCTGCTGAAAATTTTTCTTTTTGAAGATTCTATGAAGTTTACAAAAAAAGGTATTGGGCATTGGTCAATAATCAATAGTTCTTCTTCCTCTGCTTCGGTGAAGTCTCAACTCGGTATTGGTTCAGGTTGATGAACTGGTATTTCAATCACAAATTTGGTGCCCTCTTTTAGTGTCGAATCACACCATATCTTGCCATGATGTTTTTCTATGACTATTTTGTAGCTGATGGATAAGCCCATACCAGTACCTTTGCCGATAGGTTTCGTGGTGAAAAAAGGATCAAAAATGCGCGATCGCAATGTTTCAGGTATCCCACAACCATTGTCAGCGATCGCAACTGCACCAACTACACTCGTTAATAAGGAAACATCAACAAAGCTTGCAACCAGTTTGTGAGAAATTTTCATAACTGTATGTCAGCTATAACCGCGTCAGTATTCAGTGTTCCCAAATCTTCGCAGAGAGTTGAGGCTATTACCCTTGGTAACTGCGATCGTCAGTATCTATATCAGGTATTTCGTCAAATGGGATAAACAAGACAAGCTTAAAGTAAACAGCGTTCAATCGTCGCTACAACTGATTGAGAAAGAGTATCAAAGTCGTAACCACCTTCTAAGCCAAACAGAATTTTACGAGTTATCCCTAGACAATAATCAGTAAATAAAGCGTAGTCTTCTGGCTGCAAATTAATACTTGCCAAAGGATCTGCAGCATTGCCATCATAACCAGCACTCACAATCAGTAAATCTGCTTGAAAGTTAACTAAAAACGGTACTACCTGTTTTTCAAATAGTGCCTGATATATTGCAATATCACTACCAGGGGGTACTGGTAAATTTAATACATTATTGTGAAAACCCCGTTCTGTCGATTTTCCCGTACCGGGATAGCATGGATACTGATGTAGAGAACAATAGGCGATGCGTGCTTCTGTTTCAACGATCGCCTGAGTACCATTACCGTGATGCACATCCCAATCAAGGATGGCGACGCGGTTAATTCCAGGTTGTTCTAGAGCAAATAAAGCAGCGATCGCGGCATTAGAAAATAGACAAAAGCCCATCCCTGCATCACTTTCAGCATGATGTCCTGGGGGACGCGCTAGTACAAAAGCTGGATTAGCCGACCCGAACACAACCTCAACTCCATCTAACCATGCACTGACTGCCAACAATGCCACATCATAACTGCGCGGCGAAACTGGCGTATCTCCATCCAAAGGGCCGCCGCCACTAGAGGCGATTTGCCAAAGTTTTTTGATGTAGGCTGGGCTATGTGCCCTAACCAACGAAGACATCAGTGATGGTTGTTCTGATACTGGTGTAGGCGATCTCCAGCTAATTTTATCTGCGAATGTAGCTGCTTTTAGGGCATTTGCGATCGCACTTAAACGTTCTGGTTTTTCGGGATGGTATTTTCCAGTCTTGTGATCTAAAAATTCGTCGGAATAAATGACTGGCAGCATAGGACGAAAAAGGTCGGCAGCAGGACAATGAATTTTATTGTATCCTCACTGGTACAAACAGTTTTCCCTTGTACTAGATCGTTGGTCGTTTACTTTCGAGGATTTCTGTTGCTTTCTCTCCAGTAAGTGGGCGGTAGAATAAAAAGCCCTGTACCTCCTCGCAGTTAATAGATTTCAAGAATTCTAATTCTTCTTCCTTCTCTACCCCTTCGGCTGTTAACTTTAATCCCAAGCTGTGTCCCAAGGTAACTATGGCTTGGATAATATGAGCTACTTTGGTATCCTGCGTCAAATATTGAATGAAAGATTTATCTATTTTCAGATTGTGGAGTGGCAAAAGCTGTAAGCGTGAAAGTGAGGAATGACCCGTACCAAAGTCATCAATGGAGATGTAAACACCCATCTGCTGTAGCTCCTCTAACACCCTTGTGGTAAAACCCAAGTCCTCAATTGCTGTGGTTTCCATAATTTCTAATTCTAAAAAGCGCGGCTCCAGACCTGTTTGTTCTAAAACCTTGGCTATAGTCTCTACCAATTTGGGTTGGCGGAACTGCTTCAAAGAAAGATTGACAGCGATCATAATCGGTGGCAATCCAGCATCTTGCCATGCTTTATTTTGGCTACAGGCCGTCTGTAGAGTCCATTCGCCGATGGGGACAATTAAGCCACTTTCTTCGACCAAGGGAATGAACACACTGGGGGCGACCAATCCCATCTCTGGGTGCTGCCAACGCAACAGAGCCTCCATACTAGTAATTTCCCCTGTGGTAATGTTCACACGAGGCTGATAGTACAGCATAAATTCATTGCGTTCTAGGGCATAGCGCAAGCTCTTTTCTAAAGTTAGGAGTTCAGGATTTTTAGCACTCAGGGAAACACTGTAGAATTGGTAGTTATTCCGCCCTTTGTCCTTGGCGTAGTATAAAGCGGCATCTGCGTGCTGGATTAGTGTTTCAGCGTCAGGACTGTTGTTATCAAGTAAGGCAATACCGAGGCTGGCAGTTACATAAAGTTCATGCCCTTGGAGATGAAAAGCATCCTCAAAGGCTTGTAAGATTCTCTGCGCCACCAAAGTTACCTCTTCAATATCATTGACTCGTGGGAGTAAAATTGTAAATTCATCGCCTCCCCAACGGGCTACAGTATCTCCGCCTCTAAGTGAATCTTTTAATCTTTGAGAGACGCTTTGTAACAATTGGTCTCCCAGAGTGTGCCCCAGAGTATCATTAATGACCTTGAAGCTATCCAGATCGAGAAAGATTACAGCTAAACTTTCGTGATTTCGAGTCGCGTTGGGCAGAGTTTTGCTGAGCAGCTCATTAAATAGTAGACGATTGGGCAACCCTGTCAGCAAGTCATGGAGGGCTTGATAGCGAATCTTTTCTTCTACTTGCTGACGCTGCCGCGCACCAATGATACTGGCGGCCATTGTCAAAAGAGTAGATTCTTCGTGCTTTGACCAATGACGCTCAAAGGTGCAGTCTGCCAAGCCAAGGTATCCCCACAACTCATTCTCCGACCGGAGGGGCACCAAGAGAAGGGATTGAATGCCATCTCGAATTAGGAATTCTTGTTCAGCGACCGGAAATTGTTGGGTGAGTCCGCTAATCAACTGGCCGCTAGAGAGAACTGTGTACCAACGGGCTAATCCAGGAGCTTGATAAGGCTGATTCTTCCAATGATCATGGGTAGATTTAATACAAGATTGTGTCCATTCAAACCGTAGGCTGACTGCTATTTCCTCTGTAACAGGATGGGGATGGTTCTCAAAGAGATAGGCACGATCTGCCTTGGCAGCTTCGCCCAGTACAACCAGAGCTCGCTCGATACCAGTTTCGTAATTCATTTCTCCTAGCAAATAATTGGCAGCTTCTGCAACTGCTTGTAACAAGCGATCGCGCTGGCGCAGTTCGGCTGTAGCTCGCTTTTGCTCAGTAATATCCCTAATAATAAAAGTTCTAATTAAATCACTTTCAGGAAGATAGAGAACAGATTGTTCAAAAACTTCTGTGTCTACTTCCACCTCCCGCACAAAAGAATTTTTTTCTAGATTGTTAACTCCAATCAAGAGTCCTGTTAAGATCGGGTGTTCTGTCCCAACTTCTCTAAGATTGGGAAACTTCATAGTTGCGGCTGGATTGAGATAAGTAATTCTTCCCTCAAAATCCATCTCAATAATTGGATTGGGGATGAGTTCAGGAAAGGATGCCAGGCGAGCTAGAGCAGACTCACTAGCTGCTTCAAAACTGGGATCGATAGCTAAGGTTTGAAAAGGATTGGCAGGACTGGCTTGCTCTGATAAGAAACCAGATAAGTCTTCAACATCAAAAGATTCAGAAAATGCTCGTTCTGAAATGTTAGAAATAGCATAATATTTAGCCTGAGCTTTATTACTACCAAAAGCAATGACATCTCCATGCCTAAGATTATGAGAAAAGCATTTATTACCATTTACAAATAAGCCATTAGTACTTCCTTTACCCTTATAGTTGCCATCAATAATCTGAAAGCCGTATTGGTCAGTTTCTGGAACAGTTACTCGCAATAAAATTGCATGTTGCATTGATACTGACCGGGAAGCCAAGACAATAGTGTTTGCAGGATGCCGCCCCAGAGAATAAGTAGTCTCTCGTAAGGGGACAGTTCGCCGCCCTTCCAGGTCTTGAATGACCAACAAATGGCGTATTTTTTCCTGCTCATTTCCTCGCATGGCTGTTCCTCAAATTCTCATATAATTAATATTTATGTCTTAGTCTAAAAAAGACTGCTCCTATAAGTCCAGAATTTCAGGCTGCACTTATGGTAAAATTTGCTCAATCAAAGTTCTCACCATCTGCGTAGGCGTAGCCCGCACTTCGGCTGCGCCCTTCGGCTACGCTCAGGACAGGCTCAGTGACCACCGCAGGCATCGCAAAATATCAGGGTGTAGACCAGTCTTTCTCTTCATTGATTGACTGCACTCAGCACTCTTCTTTTTATGGAATGAGATGGCTAATTGTTCAATCAGTTTTTGTGGTAGAAATTATAGCTTTTTCCTCTACTCATACATAATTTATAAACTTTGTTCCTTCGTCTATATCATCTAACCTTGTCTTTCTTAGGATACCCAGATTAACAATTCAAAATTAAAATTTCAAAATTGTACCCTTACAGGGATCTTGCTACGCGTAGCGTCACGTAAAGCCTGCGGCATAGCTACGCTTAGGGCGCAGCCTCTTGTAGAGAAAAGAGTTACAGTTACATGAGGGAATTTCAACCCCGACTAAAACGGAACAAAGTCGGAGCCAATTCGCCTTTGAGCTAAGTTTAGACGTTGGCGTTAGCCTCTCTCTAGGAGCTAGCTATCCATTAGTCACATCTTTACTTAAGATTTATAAAACACTTAATCTCTGACCTCATAAAGTTAGGACTTTTGATGTCCTATATATAGAGTATTAGTCCAACAACTTAGGGATATAAGATAGAGAAGTATGTTTAACTTTTCTTTTCCCTGATAATCGGGTTGAAAAAGTGAGCATTAGTTAAGCATGGTTAATGAGTAGAAATTCATACCTATTATTTACGATCAAATGCTGAAAGTCAGTGTTTTGAGCATTGGATGAGCATTTTAGAGAGAGTGAAGGCTGAAGTGTTGATATTATGTCGGTTTATCGTAATCTGCAAGAAACTCACTTAAATCGTGCCCGCGCCAGTCTCAGACAAGCGCTTTCTTGGTATGGATATCTTCGCAAGTCAGGACAGCTTTCATCTAACCCAGAATTGGTAGGTTTGGTGAAACCAGAATTGGAAGCTTTGAGAGCCACACTCAACAAGCTAGATTCAAACGTCATTAGAATAGCCGTCTTTGGTTTGGTGAGTCGGGGAAAGTCAGCAGTTTTAAATGCTTTGCTGGGAGACAAAATTCTGCAAACTGGGCCTCTAAATGGTGTCACCCAATGGCCGCGTTCCGTGCGGTGGCAGCCCGGTGGTAAGGTACTAGTAGAGTTAATTGATACTCCCGGATTAGACGAAATTGCGGGTGAGTCACGAGCGGATATGGCACGAGAAGTAGTACATCAGGCAGATTTGATTTTGTTTGTCGTATCTGGTGATATCACGCGTACTGAGTATCAAGCACTGCTGGAATTGCGACAATCACAAAAACCCCTGATTTTAGTCTTTAACAAGATAGATTTATACCCCGATACCGATCGCGGAGTGATTTACCAAAATTTGCAACAACTGGGTGCTGGGCATCCCCAAGCAAAGCCTCTACTCCCGGATGAAATTGTGATGGTGGCGGCGGAACCAGCAGCAATGGAAGTGCGGGTTGAGTGGCCTGATGGCCGTGTCAGTTATGAATGGGAAACACCACCACCGCAAGTAGACGAACTCAAAGAGACAATTCTGAATATTCTCAATCGGGAAGGGCGATCGCTTCTGGCTTTAAATGCACTGATTCAAGCACGGGATGCAGAAGCCGCGATCGCTCAAAAAACTATCGATTTACGCGAAAAGGAAGCTGAAGAAATCATTTGGCAATTTACCAAATACAAAGCTTTGGCAGTAATGCTTAATCCCATAGCCTTCTTAGATATCCTTGGCGGAACTGTTGCTGATTTAGCTTTAATTCGCGCTCTGGCTAGATTGTATGGTTTGCCGATGACTAGCTATGAAGCCGGAAAAATTTTAAAAACGATTTTATTTAGTTCTGGTGGCTTGCTACTGGGAGAATTAGGTAGTAGTTTTATTTTGGGTTTAGGTAAAAGTACGGCTGTAATAACTAGTGGTGATAATCCCAGCAATATTACTGCTTTTGCTGGCAGTGCGATCGCTCAAGCTGGTATCGCCGGTTATGGAGCATATTCGGTTGGCAAAGCCGCCCAAGTCTATCTTGAAAAAGGCTGCACTTGGGGACAATTGGGCGCTAGCAGCGTCATTCAAGAAATTCTCTCTCAAGTTGACCAAAACACAATTATGTATCGTCTGCGACAAGAGTTAAACATAAAGTATTGAGATTTTTGAGTTATGTTCCGAAAAGTTTCTGTTGACTCAAATTAACCAGTAAGTAAAAACTACCGTATCAAACTCGCTAACACGGCAGTTATAAAAATAGTCGAAGTTGTGCGCCTAGATTATGCTTTTAGCTTTGCCTTGCTGCTTAGATTTTTTGCCCAAGAATATACCAAAAGCACTAGCCGTCAATGAACCCAATATGATTGAGGGTTCGGAAACAGGATTTGGTTCCAAAACAGGTGTCAAAAGAAAAGCATGAACAGGGTAATTACGTTCAGGGTCTTGAATAGTACCAGTACCTACAATTTGTCCAGAGTTGTTGATCCTATCTGCGCTTCCCAAAAACCAACTGGAATTAGCAGGAATGAGGTTGTTTAAATTACTCATTTTACCGTCACTATAGAAGAAGGGAACGGTGACATTAGACCCTTTGATATAGCCTGCATTACCAACTATCTGCCCAAAATCATTAATATCAGTAGCGTTGCTGTTTGGCCCCCCAAGTGTACCTAAGTCTTGCAGTGTTCCACTCCCACTGTAGAGGAAGGCGTGCCTAACATTACAAGGGCATTCTTTTGGATCGTCTGGTTCAAAAGTTGCTGCGGTGTCTGCCCTACCAACAACCTGTCCTAAGTTATTGATCGCAGAAGCTACACCTTCCTCACCCCCAAGTGTGCCTAAGTCTTGTAATCCTCCACTGCTGCTGTAGAGGAAAGGATGATATTGTCCTGACTGAGTTTGTGTATAATAGCCAACTATTTGTCCTGAGTCGTTAATATCATTTGCAGAGCTTGATCCCCCAAGGGTGGTCAGGTCTTGTAATACTCTACTCCCACTGTAGAAAAAGGCGTGGAATTGTCCTTCCTTCGTTTCTGCCGAGCCAACGACCTGTCCTAAGTTATTGATAGCAGAAGCGACACTGGATTCTCCTCCGAGGGTTCCGAGATTTTGCATTCCAGTAGCATCACTCCAGAGAAAAGCATAATCACGTCCATATATAGACTTCTTTGACTCACCGACCACTTGACCAAAATCATTGATTGCGTAGCCACTGCTTGAGTTACCACCTAAAGTGCCTAAGTCATCAGTTGCTGGATTAATTGCACTGTTAGGAGCCGTGCGAAAGCCGTTAGAGCGGAAAACATCAGTACTAGGAACAATTGAGTTACCAACCACTTGACCAGCATTGTTAATGCCATATGCTGCACTAAAAGCATCAAAGCCAGTAGCAGTAGGGTTTAAGGAACCAAGATCGGTAATAGAGTACAAAGATGCAGCAGTAGCCTGTTGGGGAATTGTAACTTCTCCCATGATTAAGGCTATCAGCCCGATACCAGTAGCGCCCAGAGTATACTTCAACATATTGTTATTAAAACTTTACCTTTTTAGGTTTTATCAGTATTTGCTCTACTTAAACGCTCAAAAAATATACTTTGTTTAAAAAATATTCGTATTGGTACTTGTGTAAGGGTAGCTGCTTAGAGACAGTACAACCTGATGAATTGGGTAGTTAGTTGTACAGATGAGTAGTGTTTTAGGGAGTTTTGAGTTACTACAGACAGAAATATTGAGAATAAACAAGAATTATTTCGCCTTTGTTACTGTTTATAAGTGTTTATCAACTTCTATCAAGCTCTTCTGACAATTGACTGACATTCCCAATTTGGGATGCAAGATTGAGAACATGACCATCTCTGCTTGTTAGTGCAACTAGTAGAATTCCTTTACCTTTTTGAATCAAAGATGACAAGAGGGTAATCACACTCAATTTTGCTTAAAAGATGGCGGTGTTTACCACTACCTCTTGTGGGAAGCCTATCTAAACTAGAAATGTGAGCTTTCTGAGGTCATTAAAAGCTCACAGTTAATATCTATCTCTGTAAACTAAAGGTGAAAGTATCATGACAACTAGCCTAAACTCATTTGAAAATGCTGGGACGGCAAATCTTGAAGAAGCCATTACTAGTGCCATTACTGAAGCCCGTACAACTTGTGAGCAAGATGGCAGTAATTCTGCTGATTGTGCCGTAGCCTGGGACATTGTAGAAGAGTTGCAAGCTGAGAAAGCTGATCAACAACAAGCAAAACAAAAGAAAACCTCTCTAGAAAATTACTGCGATACCCATCCAGGTTCCGTAGAATGTCTCATCTACGACGTTTAACTTTTCCGTAAATCGGTTGTTGCTGATTGCGTTATTTGCCTAACTGCCTCTAAATTAGGTAGTGGTATCTCACTTTCCATTCCCAACCACAAAAGATATTCGATATTCCCAGCCGGGCCAGTGATCGGCGACCAAGTTAAGCCTTTGTATTTCCACCCTAATTCATGGGCGGCTTGCAACACCTGAAAAATGGCATCAGCTTGGTCGTTTGGATCTCGTACAACACCTTTTTTACCCACACGGGATCTGCCAACTTCAAACTGTGGCTTAACTAACAACACAGCTTCTCGGTTAGCTTGAGTTAGTTGCCATAAAGCAGGCAGAATTTTGGTTAAAGAAATAAACGATACATCAACTACCGCCAAATCAGGAATAGGGTCATTTTCACCATATAATTCATCTGGTCGTAGTTGGCGTAAATTGGTGCGTTCCCGCAAAATCACCCGCGAATCATTTCGCAACCGCCAGTCAACTTGTCCGTAACCGACATCAATACCGTAAACTTGTTTTGCTCCAGCTTGCAAAAGACAATCAGTAAAACCACCAGTAGAAATCCCACCATCTAGACAAATACGCTCGGCTACGGCAATGGCAAATACTGACAAAGCTTTGGAGAGTTTTTCACCGCCTCTAGAAACAAAAGGCGATCGCTCTTTAATATTTATTTGAGCCGCAATATCAACTTCAGTACCAGGTTTATCAACTAACTGCTGATTAACAGTAACTTCCCCCGCCTGAATTAACCGTTGTGCTAAGGCGCGAGAAGAACATAAATTTAGCTCTACTAATAGTGTGTCGAGTCGCTGTTTAGCCAATTAACTAGACTCTCCTGGTAAAATTAAAGCCAAAGCACGATTAATAATTTCTTCTTGGTTAACCAGCTTTTCTAATTCTTGGGCTTCATAACGACCTTCTTCTACTTCTAGGGAAGCCTGCTCAATGGCATTTAAATAGGCTTCTGCCAAGATTTCTAACAATTCTTCTGGCGTGAGATAATAGTCGCCAGCTTTGCGCCGCTTATTTTCTCGCTGAATTTCTCGAACTGAATTCCGAATTAAGACTTCCCAAGAGCGAGTCGTGCAATTTTCAGCTTGTTGTTTAATCAGATGCAACAATAAAATCACTGCATAGCTACGAATCGTCTTGATTATGTCATTTCGGCTCATTTCCTCTAATTCTTCAACTATAATCAATGCTCCTTGAACATCCCCCTTAACAAGCAAGTCTTTTAGGATTAATAATTCTTCCATAATTCAGTGCCTCAAACATCGGCAACTTCTATTGTGGCTGATGACGGTTCTGGTTCAGATAACATAAGCTAATGCGTTTAATCTAGCGATCGCTACTTAAATGTATTATTCTTTTAGAATACACGACATCAAAATAATTAAGATACAGCAAAATCCGTGTATTGCCGTAGTTCAGCCGGATGGAAACCCAAGACAATATCTTTGTGCAAAATACCCGCTTCTAATAATGCCTCTGCTACTGGCTGGGAAGTACCATCATATTGAATCCACACTTTATCATTAATAATGTCTATATGTACGACCGAACCATGTACGCGGCGCACTCCATCCCAGCCAATGTGTAACACTTCGTAGTGGTCTCGCTCCGAGTCAATGACTGCTTCTGTCTCTATTTGACCGTTAGCAGGCTTGTGACTAGCATAGTTAAATATCAACTGACGAATAATTTCACGATACCGAGCTAGCTTATCCATCTGATAATCCTTTCTAGTTGCTCGTCAAAGACAATTAGGTTTATTCCTATACTATTAAGAATTAGCTGACCAAAGCGTTCGGAAAATATACCTTCGTAAACCCGCTTGGGAACTGCTAAATAAAGTTGGCGTTTTGGTTGTAGTTCTTTAAGGACGCTACGATAAACTTCATACTGTCCTACAGCTTCCTGGAGGTCATTCACGGGAGAAGGACTCAGAAAACTTTTGATTTCAACAGCTATTTTTTGATCGTCTCTCTCAGCAGCAATGGTAACTCTTTCTGCTCCAATATCTACGTAAAGTTCTCTACCCCCGTATGCCAGGTATAAGGGATCGTTGGTTATTGTCCAACCATCTGCGATAAGTGCTTTAATGACTGCAGTGTGGTAGATGTCTCTGGCTGGCATTAGTCGAAAGATAGCTCCAAAAATACAGCTTTAATCTAGCAAATTTATTTTACAGAGGCGCGATCGCCAATTCAAAATATCACCTATTCTTCCTCATCATAATTAAACATTAAAACAAACTTTTGTTGAGGTAAAACCAACATAGGTAGATATATAGGATGACCATCCCATTTATTACTTTCTTCCCCTTTCTGATAGCAAATAATTAAAGTTGGTAGCTCAGGATATTTCTTCTGAGCTTCTATTGACCAATTGCCTGAACCAAAGCAAAACATCCATTTAAAAGGCTCTTTTCTTGGCATATCTAATCCTTGATTTTTATTTCTCTCACCTCTGCGAACATTTAAACGCCCCTTTATCATCCCCTTTGATTTCATATCTGTTAGACCTTTGATGATACGTTTATCTTCCCATTTTTCAGAGGGGACATAATAACTTTTTGTTTGACTGAGAATTTTAATGATCAGGTCTATCTCTACTTCAGCATATAAATTATTATCTTGATAATTGATTAAAAGTGTCTCTATTTCTTTAAAGTTATGCTCAATTTCCTCTTTTTTATAAGCGGGATTTTGAGGATAAATTAATGAACCTGGTACTAAGAAATTAATGACTGAAGGATCTAAAACATTAGAACGAGTTGGTTTTAGATTTCCTCCTATCCAAACAGGCTGAAGTTTAATATTATGAATATCATCTCCAATTGCTTGACGCATAGCTTCATCCGCTTCGTGAATAGAACGAAAAGCGTCTAGTATATGTTCTGCTATAAAGAGACGAGTTACGTCTTTTAGTTGTGGACGATAACCATACATTCGAGCGTGTTGATGAACCGTATCCATTACTTTTTGTTTTGCATCACGCCCATAATAAGTTACCATTAAACCATCAATTGTTACACCTCTACCTAATCTATTTCCTCCTATTAAGATATTCATGCCAGGATTATAATTAGGTTCTTTTTCGGGATTATTTGCATTAATCGTTTTAGTATGAATTGCGTTTCTTAGTTTAATTTTTAACTCATTTATTAATTCAATCAATGGAGGTAAGTTCTTAGCCGTTTGCTTTAACTCGTTATAAGCTTCTTCTAACCATTTTTGGGCTTGTTTATTTTCTGCATCTGAACTCTTTTCTCGAATTGCTTTATCTAAATTAATTACAAATTGAGTAATCACCTTTTCTAATACACTATGGATATCTTGTTTATAACAAACATGAGCAAGAAAAGAATATTTCTCATCTTCTTTTTCAGAAGATAACATTTTGTAAGTTGAACCTAAGAAGAAGAAACAAAGTGCAAGTCTTAATCCATTGGGAATTATCCATTTATTACCCGGATTTATAGCACCTTTTTGTTTCTTTAATTGGTTAATTTCTTCAGCATCTAGAATACAACAGTATTTACTGTTCTCAGCAAAAAATAACTCTCCTCCCATATAACTATCTCCCGGCTCTGGTAATGCTGCACAGAATTTTGGCTTACAAGGATGAGGGAGACTTTGTAATAATAAACTTTGGGGAGTTGCTGTGATTTGAATATAAATATGATTAGCAACCTCTTGACGAATTTTCCCTATAGTCTCAAAAATTTTACTATCATCAATCGCATCTTTTCCTTTTTTAGCTTGTTTAGATTCATTCGTATTTAAACTAGCGTTATCCGCTTCATCATCAAAAATTGAGGTAGGAACACCTTTGACTTTTGCTGCTTTTAAAACCTTCAATAAATTATCCAGGTGATGACCATTTTTTGTTGAAACTAATACAACACCTATATCTGTATCTTTGATATAAGGTGCAACTTTCGTTTCTGCAAAACCATCGGGGTGTTTTTTCCATTCTTCCCAATCAAAAAAAACAGGGCCGTCTTCAACTTGATTATTGAAACGATTAGCAGTTTGTTTTTTTTACCATGTATTATCAGAGGTTAAGACAATAAAGCAACGAAAATTATTTTCATGAGCCAGGGCTAAAGTTGCAATAGTTGTGTTAGTTTTACCACTTTGAACACGACCATAAATAAGTCCAGTTGTACCATTAGGAATAGGGTCTTGTCCCTTATAGGGTTGGCTCACTAAACCCGTACTATTTTCCCCTACATCACCATAACCGAAATTTTCTGAATAAAATTTGACACAATTTTGTACAACTTAAATAGCCGTTTCTTTAAGCTTACTTGCTTCTTTTTGTCCGATTTGTTTCTCTAATCTCTTAATTAATCTGTCAATACAGTCGCCATTAGTTTTAATCTGAGTGGGTGTCATAGGTTATTTTTGTTGATAAAATTACGCCAGGCCAATTATTTTGAGGGACTGTCTGCTCTAAGGGAACTCTCCCTGTACCTTTAACATAATAACTCCCTCTTAGTTCTCTTTTTACAGAAACACGCTGCTTGGCTAAACCCTCACTAGGATCAATAATTGTCCATAGTTGTTCTTCTGATAGACAACAAACGCCATCTCGATGACAAATCAATGCTATAAAAAGTTTGACATCAGGATAATTTTCACGAAATGTTGTCAATGCATTTTCTTCCTGTGAACTGAAGCTAAATGACCATGAGGAAGTCGGTTTTTTTGATATTTTAAATAGAATTGCTGATTCTTGATTTGAGCTTTTTATAGTATAAAGAGATGAATGAATATAAGATAAATAACTGATAGAGATATAAGATGTTCCTTTGAGGAGTCGAAGAAAAGCTGCACCATGCAGAAATTCTAGATCATTAATACTCATAGAACTATTGCCAAAAATTATTTATATCAATAATAAACATCATAAAAGCAGGTATAAAATTTTCCCAGTACGACTAATTAATTCATCAGATAAAAATTTTTTGCATTAATAAAAGTAAACGCACCTTGCCAATCAAGCCAAAGTGCGATAAATATTAAGTCCACTTATGCGAACTTTGTTTGTATAGTTCTGCGATTTTTAGTCACCAGGATTAGATGCTAAATATCTGTCTCGCTCAACTCGCGTGTGATGTGATCGAATGGTTCATCTACAAAAGCAGTATTAACCACACCTGCTGCTGCTACTTGTTCCTTAATCAGATCCTTGAGAATTTGGATACCGCGAACCGTAGGCCCAATAGGTACTCCTAGAGAATTGTAAGTTTCCCGCAGCCCTTGCAGCACTCGTTCATCCAATACATTGGTATTTCCAGCAACCAGCGCATAGGTGGCATAGCGCAGATAGTAGTCCATATCTCGCAGACAAGCTGCATAACGACGAGTCGTATAAGCATTTCCACCGGGGCGAATCAATTCTGGCAGTTCTTCAAATAACTGTAAACCAGCCTGCTTGACAAGTACAGCCGCATTAGAATTGATTGCTGCCGCCGCTTGTACTCTTGCTGTACCACTATCAAAGTAAGACTTCAGGCTATCGATCGCATTCCGGTCAAAATATCGACCGGCTAGGTCATAATTCTTAATTAAATTTGTTACCGCATCGCGCATTCCTTCTTCTCCCAATCATTGCTATTTATGGTTTGATATTTATTTGGCTGCACTTATGCACCAGTAAAGTTTTGTGCTATTAAAAATAGATTCGGCACAAAAACAATCTATCCACTATCTATGGATTCTATGCCAAAGTTGACCCCTATATGATGAACTTTCCAGTTTTGTACAGATGATCGCCGAAAGGTTAATATAACCTGATAATCCAGATAGCTGTAACATAAGCTACAAAATCCGCTTATGTCTAGTATTTAAGATATTTCTGGTGTGTCACGGCCTGATTGAGATCAGTAGGGTTAGGATGCTTTGGAAGATTCTGGTTTACTTTAGGAAATTGGTAGAGAAGGAGTAACAATGACAACACCACAAGAAGTCTTGAAGAGAATTCAAGATGAAAAAATTCAACTGATTGATCTCAAATTCATCGATACAGTAGGGACTTGGCAGCACCTCACACTGTACCAAAACCAAATTGACGAGACTGCATTCAGTGATGGCGTACCTTTTGACGGTTCCAGCATCCGAGGCTGGAAAGCAATCAACGAATCGGACATGACGATGGTACTCGACCCCAACACTGCTTGGATCGACCCATTCATGGAAGTCCCAACCCTAAGTATAATTTGTAGTATTAAGGAACCCCGCACGGGTGAATGGTACAATCGTTGCCCACGCGTTATTGCCCAAAAAGCAATAGATTACCTGGTTTCCACTGGTCTTGGTGACACAGCCTTCTTTGGCCCTGAAGCTGAGTTCTTTATCTTTGACAGTGCTAGGTTTGCTCAAACCGCCAACGAAGGCTACTACTTCATAGACTCTCAAGAAGGTGCTTGGAATTCCGGTAAAGCTGGTACAGATGAAAAACCCAACTTGGGTTATAAACCACGCTTCAAAGAAGGTTACTTCCCAGTTTCACCAACGGATTCTTTCCAAGATATCCGTACAGAGATGCTGTTGACGATGGAAAAATTAGGTGTGCCCATTGAAAAGCATCACCACGAAGTTGCTACTGGTGGTCAGTGCGAACTGGGTTTCAAGTTTGGGAAGTTGATCGAAGCGGCTGACTGGTTGATGATTTATAAATATGTCATCAAGAATGTTGCTAAGAAATACGGTAAAACCGTCACCTTCATGCCCAAACCAATTTTTGGCGATAACGGTTCGGGAATGCACTGTCACCAATCCATTTGGAGAGACGGCCAACCTCTGTTTGCAGGTGATAAGTATGCTGGTTTGAGCGATATGGGGTTGTACTACATTGGTGGTCTTCTCAAACACGCACCAGCCCTGTTGGCAATAACCAACCCTAGCACCAACTCATACAAGCGCCTAGTACCCGGTTATGAAGCTCCTGTTAACTTGGCTTACTCCCAAGGGAACCGTTCTGCTTCTATCCGTATTCCTTTATCTGGCACTAACCCCAAAGCCAAACGTTTGGAATTCCGTTGTCCAGATGCTACATCTAACCCCTACTTGGCATTTGCTGCAATGCTTTGTGCTGGTATCGATGGCATCAAGAACAAAATCCATCCTGGTGAACCCTTAGATAAGAATATCTATGAACTCTCTCCAGAAGAACTGGCAAAGGTTCCTTCAACTCCAGGTTCTTTAGAACTGGCGTTGCAAGCACTGGAAAAAGATCACGCCTTTTTGACAGAATCAGGCGTATTCACGGAAGACTTTATCGAAAATTGGATTGACTACAAGCTAGGTAACGAAGTCAAACAGTTGCAGCTGCGTCCTCATCCCTACGAATTTTACCTCTACTACGATGCTTAATCAAGAGTCGTATCTAACTAAAAAGTAATGAGTTTTGCCACCCTAAAGTAGAGGGTGGCTTTTTTTTCCAGATTTGTCAGTTGAGATATTCACTCAAAAAATCCAGATCGTAAATCCTGAAACTTAGCTCATGGAAGCATGACTGGGCCCATAAATCATCCGAGTGTTAGCATCAACCTTCCCTTGAATCGGGTTCCAGTAGTGAGATGCTTCTTCAGGAAGACCAAGTTCTTGTGCCGCCCGCATCAGCATTGATTGTTGGCGATTCTTGACTTGCTGATGTTCGCGCACCATTAACGCACGAGATTTATCTGCAATAGACATAACCATAGTCCTCTCTATTTCGTGAATATATAATTTTTTTTCTTTACAAGACTAATATAACAAAAATTCTGTAACATAAGCTACTTTTTACAAAAGTTTATATTTTATTTTGCTTACACTTTTCCGGCTTTGAGGGAAAATCTCACTAATCCACTTTTAATAACTAAAATCATCTAGCTTCAGGTTGGTCTGAGCTTAAAAACACACTTTACCCAAGACTGAACATTTATTCGTTACTTTTATTTACACTTAAGTTCAACTCAAGTGATTAATTTTTGTGACTTTTACTCTTTTTTTCGGTGAAGCGGCACAAATACAGTACTCGCAAAAATTAAGTTATTATTAAATAAAGATTTACAAAAGTTTACATAATTTATGACAGTCACTTACCCACGTAAATTTCAGAATGTTTTGAGTGCGAGAGATATATTAAAACGGGTGGTATGCGATCGCGAAATCCATCTAATTACCCTCAACCGCTACCGTTACAGCGAACAACGCAGTTGTAAAGACCTAACTGAGGTAATTGAACAACTCAATGGACAGCCACGGGAACTGGTGCGGGATTTGTCTCATCACATCTCAGATGAAGCTCGTCATGCCATGTGGCTAACTGACTTGTTGATTGATTTGGGAAGCGATATAGGAACTCCCCCTGGAACTTCCTATATTGATGAATTTGATCGGCTGCTCGACAAAGACAGCTATGACCCAAAACACAACCTAGAGGACGGCATGATTGCTGCCTTGGCCGCAATTAACGTCACCGAAAAACGTGGCTGTGAGTATTTCTCTGCCCATATTCACGCCCTCAAACAAGCACCGCAGACAGAAGAAAACATCAAAATTCGGGAAACGATTGAAAAAATTCTCCCAGAGGAAGCAGGACATGTCCGGTGGGGTAATCGTTGGCTAGGAGAACTCGCGCGTAAAAGTCCAGAACATCAGCAAAAAGTCGAGCAAGCCAAGCGAAAATATACTGCAATTGAACAAGCTGCATTTGAATCGGGAATGGATATCACCTTGGGTGCAGAACTACGGCGAGTTGCCAACCTGATGGAAGTGGCAAATACCATGCCGCTTTGGCAACGTCCCCAATACCTAATGGAACGTTTACCCCAGACTTTGCTAGCACCTGAATTGCAATTTACTAGAATTCAAACTGCACAAAAGGCATGGCAGCGCGATCCACAGACATTTATCGAAAAGTTTGTGCCAATGTTCCTCAACGGCATCCAGGGAACAGAAAATAACCGTAAGAAAACAACGGTGTAAAAGGGCATGGGGGATGGGGCACAAGAGGCAGAGGTGCACAGGGTCAGAGGGAAAAAACTTACTGAACTTCTCCCCTGCTCCCCACTCCCCACTTCCTTTCTTTAACTAAAATTCATATAAAAAGACCAAATGCAAAATTTTGCATCTGGCCTTGGGTGTAGAATAATTAAAATGACTAAGATGATCTGGCAGATCCTTCTTAATATTTATATCGTCGGGAGCCATCTGGGGGGAGAACGAACTAGGGGGCAAAAGTAGGTCAAGAATAGTAGATTTGTTAGCAAGTGCAATAAATCTATACTACTTGTGCTAATCCATACGCTAGATAAGCAAGAGATGAAACGAAAGAGATTTTATGCTTCGGCAAAGGACGTTAAACAGATGTCGGAGCTAAGATCGGTTACTTGCTTATGTAGATAACCACTTACTGAATGCATGAGAAGAAAATCTATTGGGGAATTTTGATCGGCAGGATTGAGGCCAACTATATATACAAAGTTTGCAGTTGAAATACTAAGCGATCGCTGAAGACTTTCGTGTGTCAACTGTATATATCTCTGCCAGAAAAGCTGTGTAAAAGATGTTAGCATAACATCCTGTTTTCTGGTAATTCTGTTCCTTTGGGAAAAGAGGTATTACCCTACAGTAGTTAAACCACAGCATAGATATTTCGGACTTTTTGTGTCACTTCTCTGCGCCCACTACCGCGATGACGTGGCGCATCATCTGAAGCTTGTTCAGATGCCGCCGAGAGCCACTGTTCCGAAGTAGGCGTGGAAGGCAGCCCTGTTGATAAGTGATTGACCATTGCTTGGCAGTTGAAAGCTAAGGGGCCGAACACCAGACTCGAGACTAAAAGTGAAATGGCAGCACGCATAGCAGATGTCTATTTTGGAACTCTCCTCTTCCCTGATACTTAGCTTTTCGATTAATATCCGGACAATTCATCAAAAAGTATTCTGTTTTACTGAAAATAAACTCTTCTTATCCTCCGTTTAAATGTTCGACTAATAACCAATTACCAGAGTGATTGTGACGGCCCCACAATGTAACTAATTGTTCGTGGGGATAAGCGCGTAATTGCTTGTCAATATGCGATCGCAAAGTCACAAGCTGCCAACTTTGTCCTTGATGTGCGGCTGGCGCTGTGACAGTGAATCTATATTCCTGGTCTTCCGAGCGGTAAAAGATGCCTTTAAAACAGTTACTTTCCTGAATTAATGCCTTGTCAAAAGCAGAGTCAGGGCAATCGCCACTAACTGGATATGCTTGTGGGTTATCTAAGTAATACAATTGCCAGTGGCGCCAATCCGAAAGATTGGGGGGAAGATTAAAAAAAGGAATAATTAGCGCTTTTGAGCGATTATCTTCTAATAAAGCCGTTTGCAGCGTCCTAACAGGTAAATCTCTCGGCTGGCAGTTTAACTCAACACATATCGCCGCTGCCATCCCTGCTGCTTGACCAATTGCCATAACCACAGGTTGTAATCTGGTGGCGCCATTGGCAATGTGGGAGACAGAAATATTCTTTTCACAGACCAAGAAACCATCTGTTGTGGCTGGAATTAGACAACTGTAGGGAATTGTAAAAGGAGTCCCTGTCCAACGTCCTCCCCAACGGATAGATTTAGGTTGCAGTGGGAATTGAACGCCAGGATAATGATGGTCATTGGCGTAGTTACCAACTGCGATTGCATTATTAAATATAGATGCAACTCTACCTCTGGCGATCGGCAAAATATCTTGTTCTCGGACAGTAGTTAGCCCCACTAAGCGGCGGCT
Source organism: Nostoc sp. (assembly GCF_036917555.1). Lineage (GTDB taxonomy): Bacteria > Cyanobacteriota > Cyanobacteriia > Cyanobacteriales > Nostocaceae > Nostoc. Next base: position 255,224 of record NZ_JBALDD010000023.1, read on the forward strand.
TTCCCGGTAATAGGGATGCAGTGCAAAAGCTGTAGAGGTGTGAGGAAATACTTTTTCTGCTAAACCATAGCGACGACCAAGCTGTTTTTGGATAAAATGAGCAAAATTTTGGCTGTGCCAGCGAGATTCTTGGATGAATTCACCTCTGGATACATCTGACTCTATCAATCGCCCTACCCCTTCGCCATAGTCATTGCCACAGATTGGCCAATTCATCATAAACAGGCCACCAGGCAAACGTCCATAATTTAAAAATGTCTCTGCTCCATAGCCATCCCAAGCACCTGTAAACTGTGATGGATTATAGTTAGGTGCAGCCGGAATCTCTGGTGCAATTGATTCACCAAAGTCTTGCATAATCACTACATAAGTGGGCGCTTGCACGGGATATTTCTGAGTTAAAGAGTTAAAAGTCACTGGGGCGCTGGGTTCTCCCCACTCTGATTGCAATTCCCAGCCCCAGCGGTAAGGTATATCAGCTAAAGGTAATAAATCTCCTAACTCTGTGCCGTCGAGAATAATCTTGGCTGTGACAGCAAAATCAGCAAAGCGGACACCAGTAATCAAATCACCTTGTCGGAACACCTCTAAAGGTACTTGTCCAGAAATCCAGTGCAAATTGGCCAATTCCTGCACCCAATCGGCAAAAATCTCTGCTCCAATTCGGGGATCGTAACTAAAAAAGCTTACCCAGCTATGATCTAATCCTCCCGGCTGCCGTTGTCGCAATTGCTGCAAAAACGTACCCCATAACCCCGTTTGAAAGGCTTCTAATTCATTACCATCGGGTACAGATACACCAGCCGAAGTTAGCATTCCCCCCAACCAAGGAAATTCACTCACCAGAATGGTTTTGGCTCCCCGTCGCGCCGCTTGGATTGCAGCCGCAGTCCCTCCGGTTCCGCCACCCACAACTAAGACATCAGCTGTATATGTCTGATTAACCATCCTTTAACCTCACAGGAGTTCCGACATATTCTCCTAAAAAAAAGCGATCGCATTCCAGTTTTTATCTCAAACTGAGTGCGATCGCCATCGGATTCCTGAAATCAAAAGAGATTATTAGGATTATTTATCAATTGGTACTTACCTAACTAGAAGTCAAGGCAGTGTTGAGTTAGATTTACTTTGTCAAACCCTCAAACACACCCCTCAAAGCTGCAACAGCATCTTGAGTCCGTGCCCAAACTCCTTGATCTGGGTCTTGACCTGTAAGTTCTCTTGTACCCAAAACTTCCAACACACCTTTCAATTGTTCTTGATGAGCGCGATTTTCAAAGTTCACTTGATTGAGCGGCCCAATAGCTTCTTTCACGTCATCACCTACTACCTGAGCAGCTTTATGGATAATTAAACCAGTCATTACGGCTTGGTGCTTAATCCTTTCGTGAATAGAAGCTTTTTGGTATAGTGTCAGCTCATCCCCATCTATTATCCGACCTACTTGCTCAACGTACTGCCGTATAGTGTCTCTAGGCTGGGCTGAACCACCACCAAATTTTGAAATAACTCCCTCGATCACTGTGAGGTTTTCTTGGTCATCTTTGAGAAAGTCGTTTAGGCGTTTGCTAATTTCTTGATCGTTGCTTACAGCAGGTAGTACTTTTCGTTCATTAGAAATTAGCAACTCTTGTATAGCTTTCAAATCTGCTAGCTCTGTAGCGATCGCGCTACGCTTGGTATCATCTAAAGCCACAACCATTTCTAGACTTGCCTCAAATAATTTAGGATACTATTAACCTCTCACATTTGTTTTGCTCAACAAATCATTCTTGAGATGTATTATCATTATATTTATGTCTAAAGTCGCAAACAGGAATGTAGCGAGTCTGACACCCGGATAAACTTCCAGAAGTCGAGTAGCTGTTCTCCTACAAGCTGATACTGGGAAAAGTGAAAGAAATGCCCTCCTTCTAAACAAGACCAGAGGCGATCGCCCTCCTTCAAATGCGATCGCCATCCTTGCAGTGCCTCTGGTTCCACAACAATATCGTTTAAGCTACTACAAACCATCAAAGGGACTGAAACTTTGTTTGCTTTTATACTCACCCTCTCAAACAGAGAATGAGGAGAGAGCGAACAATCTAAATCTTGCTCCAGCAGATGTATCAAACTCTTGAGAGTGCGTTTATCCTGATAACCAAATAAGTTGTAAACCATATCAGTCAAAAGCTTTTGGCGACTTAAAAACTGACGGTGCATATAGTAATGAGCTTGCCAATCAACCGCTGCATCAACACCCACGGCTAATAGCGTCAAAGACTTGACTGTTTCTGGATAGCGACGGCTATAGAGTAGCCCTAGTAATCCTCCTGTACTATGACCAATCAGGTGAACAGGTCGATTGCAAGATTTGAGGTAGTGATGAAGCAGAACAACAGCAGCATCTAGTGAACTTACTTCATCTTGGCTTTGGCGATATTTCCACTCTTGGATTGTCACTAGATCAGACAGGTAACGAAGTAGTGGTTGAGCAAAGTATTGCAAACTAGGGCTTGTATTTAACCAAAGAACATCCGGCAGTTTAGACATCCTAATTTTCCTGTAAATAGAATAAACTCTCAATTAGCTAATTAAGAATTTTGTAACTACTAATCACAAGTTGCTATATCTGATTCCAGCTGATTTTTCCAGCCAGGCTTACCAGTGTGTCAAACCTCTTGTAAAAACTTATTGATAAAAATATTCAATATATTTTAGAAAAGCTTATAGCATTAGGAAAATTATTGCAAATAATTATTGTTAGTGTATCAATACCGTTTCTCTGTGAAGTTACACAAAAATTTCTCCACCTATCAGCATCTCCCTCTTTGTAAGGCTACGGTGTACACACAAGTAGAGTTGGGAATTAAATGGACGCAAAAGAACGGAAAATTTGTTTAAAATCCTTGATTTGACCTGAAACCTCTATCAATAAGCTGACACTATTGATAATAGGCTTGGTAAACTCAAAACCTTGCCTACTAAGGCTTGTATTTTACCAGGCAAGGATTTTAAGACTTGTGCATAGACTATATTTGAACAAGCTAAGACAGAGAAATCACAAATCTGATAGCTTAAGGTTGACTGCTAATGTTACATCTAGTATCGTTGAGCGGGGAAAAACCAACGTGAAAGCACAGGTATTTAGAGGCGTCAATCAACTGTCTTACGAAGATATCCCAGTTCCTACCCTGGAACCAGATGAAGTGCTGGTAGAGGTGCAGGTGGTGGGGTTGTGTCAGTCAGATATAAAAAAAATTCGTTATCCGCTATATGAACCGCCGCGCATTTTTGGACATGAAACTGCCGGCACGATCGCAGCACTAGGCAATAATGTCAAAGGTTGGCAAGTTGGACAACGGGTAGCAGTGATGCACCACATCCCCTGTATGCGTTGCGCCTACTGCCTAAATGATAATTTCTCGATGTGCGATGTTTACAAAAACATCTCCACTACCGCAGGCTTTAACGCCAGTGGCGGCGGTTTTGCTGATTATGTCAAAGTTCCCGGACATATTGTGGAAAACGGTGGGTTAATTCCCATCCCAGATAATATCAGTTTTGAAGAAGCGAGTTTTGTCGAACCAACTAACTGCTGCTTGAAGGCGGTGAAAAAAGCCCAAATTGCTCCAGGACAAACTGTGTTAGTTACTGGTGCTGGACCAATTGGGTTAATGTTTATCATGTTGGTGAAGTATTTCGGAGCTAAAGCGATCGCTACTGATTTACTACCCTCTAGAATTGATAAAGCCTTAAGTGTCGGTGCAGAGGCGGCTTTTGATGCCCGTGATGCCGATTTACCCGCCAAAATCTCTGCCTTAACTGGTGGACTAGGTGTTGATGTTACCTTGCTGGCTGTTCCTAGTGAGAAAGCCTTCTTTCAAGCACTCGATAGTACCCGCAAAGGTGGCAAAATCTTGTTTTTCGCCGAATTCCCTGATGAGGTGGAAATTCCGATCAACCCCAATATCCTCTACCGTCGGGAAATTGACTTGATAGGCAGTTACAGTTCATCTTATCGACTTCAGAATTTGTCAGCTGATATTGTATTTAATCAGCGGATAGACGTGCAAGCTTTGATTAGCGATCGCTATCCATTAAAAGATTTATCAGCAGCTGTGGAAGTTGCGATCGCACCCACACCGGATACTTATAAAATCTTAATTTATCCGTAAAAGGAAGATTAGGGAGATGGGAGAGTGTTAAAACTAGAAGTTTAAAGCTCAGAGGTTCAACGGTGAAGCTCAAAGGCTCGACGATGAAGCTCAAAGGCTCAACGATGAAGCTCAAAGGTTCAAAGTTCACCCTTAAAAGCTCAAGTTTCATCCTCATCTCTCTCACTTTCCCCTTGTCCCCAACAAAATGCTTATTACCCTACTTTTCGTAGCTCTACTAGCTTTCTACGTCGCCTGGAATCTCGGAGCAAACGATGTTGCTAACGCGATGGGAACCTCTGTAGGTTCCAAAGCTGTCACCCTCAAACAAGCACTAATCATTGCTGGGGTATTAGAGTTTACGGGTGCTGTGTTGTTTGGACATGAGGTAACGGAAACTCTAGCCACGAAAATTGCTAATCCCGCCTTATTCGCAGCTACACCCCAAATATTCGTTGTTGGGATGGTAACGGTACTAATATCGTGTGGTGTGTGGTTGCAAATTGCCACATCACGCGGTTTACCTGTATCTTCTTCTCATGCAGTTGTTGGTGCGATCGCTGGATTTAGTTGGGTAGCTTTGGGAGTAAATGCAATTGATTGGTCATCAATTGGCTTAATTACCATTGGCTGGATTTTAACGCCGTTAATTAGTGGTGCGATCGCCGCTTTACTTTACAATCAAATCAAGCACTGGATTTTAGATCAACCTAATCAAGTAGTACAGTTACAAGAGTGGATTCCCTGGTTGAGTACTGCGCTGCTAGGTGTCTTCGGCGTGATTGTCTTACCATCACTAACAGAACCGCTAACCAATTTTGTAATTGAGCAAGTTGGTTTTACAATCCCTTCTCATGACATTCCTCTGTTAACTGGTGCAGTAGCAGCAGTTGGACTCACAATCATTAGTTGGCGACAATTGGGAGAGAGGGAAGACAAGGGAGACAAGGGAGACAAGGGGGATAAGGAAGAACTACTCACCAATCCCGTGGAAAGATTATTTGCGCGATTCCAACTGCTAAGTGCTTGCTTTGTCGCCTTTGCTCACGGTTCTAATGATGTAGGAAATGCGATCGCTCCTTTAGCTGCGATCGTTTACATCAATCGCACTGGTAGCGTACCTACTGATGGTATAATTATCCCGCTTTGGATTTTAATCCTTGGTGGTGCTGGTATTGTTGGTGGTTTAGCTGTCTGGGGAAAAAAAGTCATTGCTACCATTGGCGAAAACATCATTGCCTTGCAACCCAGTAGTGGATTTTGTGCTGAACTGGCAACTGCTACCACCATCCTTATCGCTTCCCGGCTAGGTTTACCAGTCTCCACCTCCCACGCTCTCGTCGGTGGTGTAGTTGGTATTGGCCTAGTGCAAAATCTCAAGTCGATTAAGTTTCAAACACTAAAAGGCATTGCCGCCGCATGGCTAATTACAATCCCCGTGAGTGCTGCCCTTAGCGCTGCCATCTTCAGCATCGCCCGGATTTTATTCTTCTAATAATTATTAATATTTTCCCAACTTTTCCTCTACTGGCATTTACTCAAAGCAAAACCTAGACTGCAAAAACGCGTGCTTTTGCAGAATTGCTGCTAATTCATTAGAATGTTGTGCAGGGGATAGCGTAACTTGGAATTTCCACAGAAAGATACTTTAATCTCCATTTAGAGATATAAACTGTCACACAAGTTACATTCAACACAAATTTATAGCTAGTTTCGCAAGTCAGACAATTTTGTGGCGATCGCACAGGCATCTGCAAGTCTTTGACAATTATTATTGTCAGCAAAACAGTAAATATATATTTATTTGGAGTGAGATTTCTTTAAAAGTAAAAATCTCATTAGCAAATAATTTATGAAAATTAAACTGACCAAAAACAAAAAAGTCTTAGTTCAAGGGACTTGCAGGCGTAGCGATAAATCTCAAAAAATCTAATGGTTAAATACTTATCAATGCTGAAGAGAACACGGTGTAGTAAGCTGTAAAGCAAACTTAGATGCTTTGCTAACCTGTGTCTAGTATGACAGAATTACGTTGAAATGCGGAAGTGCTGTTAAAATTTTTGATTTATCTGGCAAAATACAGGAAATTAGGATGACCGTCAATAAAGTGTACCGGAAGCAGCTTTATCGTCAAAGTGTTAGAGGTTAGAAGCTAATGGGGCGATTCGAGAAGCAACCAGAAAACCCAAGAGTCAGAGGGGAGCTATCTAGAGCAGCAGAAAATGCTCTTTGGGCTGTAGTTGAAGACTTAGAAAATCTTCAGCAGAATGTCCTCAGAGCTTTGCAGGAAGACGTAAAGCGGCTTCAGTCAGAAAAAAATCGGTTATCTGATGAGATTCAAAGCTTGGTAGAGGAAAAAGAGCATTTACAACAAGTGCGCCAAATCACCGAGCAGCAAGTGTTAATTCGGCAACTGGCAGAAGTTCTGGCAAAGCATATATCTTCACAACTGCAATCCTCTCTGGCAACTTTAGCTAATCAAGGCATAGAGGGCAAATCTTACGAACAAGCTGCGCTGAAGTCTGCTGAAGTGAGCAGCAATGTAGTAGGTGAAATCAATGAAAAAGTCGAACACATGTTTGACAGTCTGGATGACACCGTTACTGTTACCTTTAATTCCCTACAACAGGAGCTGAAGAACTATCAAAGTAATCTTTCCCAACAGTTGTCACGGATGTATAGCCAGCAGCAGCAAGGGGAAACGATTTTGGCGGAGTTTGTCAACCGCCTGCATGGAGAACTAGAAAAAACTATAGAAGAAACTTCACGCAAATCAGCAACAGCAGGTATATCTACTGTTTTGCAGTTTACGGAACCACAAAAAAACAGTTCTGTTGAAACATCCCTGCCAGAATTTGAGCAAGTAGTAAGAAATTCCCTTGAGCCAATTTCCCCGATCTCCAATAAATTTTCACCAAGGGAAACAACATTAGAGCCGCCTATTGTTAAAGAAAATACCGCGAATCCAATTTCTTCTCCCAGCAAGGATTTGTCGTCAAGGGAAATAACATCAGAGACGCCTATTGTTAAAGAAAATACCGCGAATCCAATTTCTTCTCCCAGCAAGGATTTGTCGGTAAGGAAAATAACATCAGAGCCGCCTACTGTTAAAAAAAATACCGCGAATCCAATTTCTTCTCCCAGCAAGGATTTGTCGTCAAGGGAAACGCCATCAGAACCTACTGTGGCTATAGTTCCCCCACCAAAAGATAATGCCACCGAGCCAATTTCTGTCTTAAATCAAGAATCGCCGGAAAACGAAACCAAATCAGAGCCTGCGATCGGATCTTTGCTACAACCGAGAATGATCCGACCTTCTCCAAAGAATATTAATGAACCAATTTCTGTCCGTCGCAAGAACGTATCGCAAACCAAAGCTGAATCCTCATCAACCACTGCCCTAAAACCGCAGGCGGAAGCAAAACCCCCACAATCGCGATCGCCTAATTCCTCTGGCTTCTCGACACTCCAAATCGGTTTATTGTTGATCGTCTTATCGGCAGTGGTATCGTCGCTTTACAACGTAGCTATCAAGGTGATTTTCCACGAAGGTTCCCAGATTTTTGGAGTATTAGAGGTAGAGCAGTTGCTACCACCGACTTTGGGCAATACTCTGTTAATTTTGACGCTACGGTTTATGGTAGTCGTACCACTAATGGTACTTTTGTCTCCTATATTGCATCCAAGACTGTGGCAAGACTTGGAAAACTTGTCTGCTTCCGTCCGAGGAAATGCCACACCTACCAATGCAGCTACCAAGCAGATTTTGGTGTTGTCAATTGTGAGTGGGTGCTTTTTGTTTTTATCTCAGGTACTAATCTACATTGCGATCGCTCAAGTCACAACTGGAATGGCGATCGCACTGTTCTTTATCTATCCAATGGTCAGTGGTCTATTTTCGTGGTTTCTGTTTCGTGATCGCCCTACTCTATTCCGCATCGCGGCGATCGCCGCGATTTGCTGCGGTGAATTGTTGGTTTTAGGTGGTTCTCCCAGCATCGGTATCGGTAATACTTCAATGGGAAGCAGCACCGCCATTCTTTCGGGTGTAGCTTTTGCAGCCTACATAATTCTGACGCGAGTCTGTGCTAGCAAACTGCATCCTGTGACTTTTACTTTAATTAACTTCACTACCATGTTGTTGTTGAGCTTTATCTGTTTGATGCTACCTTTACCAAGCAATTGGAACTTGGTAGTAGTTGACCCCTCTAAAATGCTGGAACTAGTTTTAAGCGCGTTTATTTTGGGTGTGCTGACTCTTGCTGGCTATTTGCTTAATAATGTTGGTATTGGTAAACTAGGTGCCTCACGATCGGCGCTCATCGGTGGTAGCATCCCAGTTTTAACCGTGATTTTCGCTGGGTTAATCATTCAAGAAAATTTGGATATTGTGCAAATTCTGGGAGTATTATTTGTAACCTTTGGCGCGGCTGCTTTCAGCTTTGAAACAATGCGAAATCAGGTTAAACCCTCTAGTCCCACGAATTAAATGGCGAGTTCAATCAGCTTAAGGGTGATGGGAGCGACTTTACTCCCCATCACTCTCAGCATCAATCCTGACGCTAATGCACCCACTTGTAACTTCTCTAAATCATCTGTGACAAACAAGATCCCCGACTTCGTAAAAGTTGTCAGGGATTTAAGTTTTTACGAATGATTTCAGAATGCTGTATAGGTGCAGATAACACTTAATAGATCGGCAAGTAGTATTCAAAATAAATCGACTTGTAATATATTTTTAGGAATTTAGCCTGATACAGGTAGGGAAAACACGTATATGTAAGCAATATGAGTAGTACTGACTCTAGCAATTGAGCACGAGTACTTGCTCAGAGAGAAGATTCACAAGGAGTTAAGACCATTTTGGAACTAAGAGATGAAGAAGTCGCTGAAATGTTTAGAGTACCCCGTTTTTTTGAGGCAAGCGTATCTAAATTAATTACTTTTGATCGCAACCAATGTTAAGAACCAACGACAAAATCAGCATTTCTCGTTAGGTTTGGTAGTTTCCAAGACTCAAAGCGATGTTTACAATAGACTGCACCTACGCAATATCTGTATCAATAAGCAGTTCTTAATGCGACTATTTTGGATTTTATTGAGAATATAATCCCCTTGTTGATATTAAGCAGCCAGACTGCCTGTTTTTTCTGTGTGGGAGGATAAATAAGTGGGCAAGAATAAACTAATTTATGTTAAGCAATGTAAATTTGTCAAATTGCCTTATAGTGAGAGCTAAAGCCCTTATTTTTCGGTTTTATTGGTTGCTCATGGAGAAGTCCCCAGACGGCACTAAGTCACTACAAATCTTTAATTATTCACACCCACTTACTAATTGTGCTTCGTAAGATGGTATCTTTATTTCTGTCGTTTTATACAAGTCAACTTAATCTGCGATCGCCCAGACACCCAGAGAAAGAAGCTGATATCGTAGCTTGCTGCGGATGATCATGCTTTTATAGCAACAAACTATCTACGTAATTTAAGTCTCTCAAATATATAAAATAGCGAGGTAAAAACATACTTAAAAGTAGTCAATAAATTAGTTAAATCATGAAAATTTAAAATTCTTTCATGAAATAAATATAAATTTATTGCAAAAAAAATCTCTAAATAATTATTGGATGGAACCCAAGATGTTTTATTATATATATGGCTATTAACTAATCTTTCAGTTATTAGCACGAGCGGCAAAGCCTTATAGATACGCGATTTAGTCGTAATTAATCGCGGCTTTTTGTGTCCAACATCAATATAAAATAATAAATAAAACTTGGATTTAGAAGTAGATATAAAAATATCATCAAACCTTGATTTGAGCAGGATAAAAAATATTTAAATAGTCATCATTTAGAAATTTTAAAATGCACAATTATATTTCAAAACTAAAAAAGAGTGATATGATAATGAACAATATTTGAAAAACAACAGGTATTTTGAAATTGGAATTATTTGCTCTACTTGATGTCTACTATCTTTCCTCAAGGCAACGGCTGATACTGCCGAGACATCACTGGAGGTTGTAAACGGAATGATAGTTCACAACGAGCTGTATAGCTCAACCTCTAAATGTGGCTACACCTGGTAAGCAATTTGTTTTGAGACTATTCCCAATTATTTCTAGTCACTTGTGTACTACAAATAATTTGCCAAAGCTGAAAAAAGCATCTTTTTTTAGTAACAGATATCCCAGATTAACCGCGCAAACTAGTTTTTACTCTGAGTCGGCATAGTGCCATAATTAGGTGTAAGCAGCTTGACGTTGTTGCTCTTGAAAGATGAAAAAAACCAGAAAACTGAAAGGCTTTGTAGATTAATTGCAGCATAGTTGACTGTTGGGACATAAACCACCGTTAAGCTGGATTTGGTGGTGTCTCTAATTTTCTGGTTAGATGCAGAGACAATTATAGTGACAACTACCGACTCTGCTTTTGTACCAGGAAATATGCGAAAACGGTAGTTTGTGCTACCACCGATATCATCGTTATCGCATACTAATATAGTTTGAAGTAAAGACAGCCTTTAGCCAGGTGTATACTACCTATTTTCACTCGATTAAAAATTGTGTAAACGTGCTATTCAATTGTCTGTAATATGAGTAACGACATAGATCTGATCAAACGTCTTGACCCCAGTGCGATGGATCAGATCATGCTTTATCTGGCTTTTAGTGCCATGCGGACGAGTGGGCACAGGCATGGGGCATTTTTAGATGCAGCCGCAACAGCAGCAAAGTGTGCAATTTACATGACCTATCTAGAGCAGGGACAAAACCTGCGAATGACAGGGCATTTGCATCACTTGGAGCCGAAACGAGTAAAAATTATTGTAGAAGAAGTCAGACAGGCACTAACAGAAGGCAAACTGTTAAAAATGCTCGGTTCTCAGGAACCTCGCTATTTGATTCAATTGCCTTATATCTGGCTAGAAAAATATCCTTGGCAACCGGGGCGATCGCGCGTTCCTGGTAGCAATCTGACAAGTGAAGAAAAAAGACAAATTGAGCAGAAACTGCCCAGTAATTTACCTGATGCTCAGTTAGTTAGCTCCTTTGAGTTTCTGGATTTGATCGAGTTTTTACACAAGCGATCGCAAGAAGACTTACCACCCGAACACCAAATGCCTTTGAGTGAAGCTTTGGGTGAGCATATCAAGCGCCGTCTGCTTTACTCAGGAACGGTAACGCGGATTGATTCTCCTTGGGGAATGCCCTTCTACGCGCTTACCCGTCTTTCTTATACCCCAACAGACGATGAAGAACGTACACACATCACGGTGGAAGATACCGCTCGGTATTTCCGCATGATGAAAAATTGGGCAGAACGGCGACGAAACGCCATGCGCTTGCTGGAAGAACTTGACATACTGCCAGAAAAAATGGCTCAGGCTATGGAAGAATTGGATGAAGTTATTCGTGCTTGGGCAGATAAATATCACCAAGACGGTGGTATTGCAGTGGTTTTACAAACGGCTTTTGGTGAAAAAGAAGATTAGTACAACGAACTGTGCAAACTGTGCAAAATTCTAAATTCCCAAAGCTGAAAAACTGACGTGAGTTCAATTAACCTCTCTCCAACTCCTCTTTGCGTTGGAGAGGAGGATTATAATGTTTTTCATTTATTTGAATGCTTACCTGGTCAGTGGATACTTTGGGAACAGTGCTAGGTATCGGAACGCCCACAAGTAGCAGAAGTGGTACTGAAGTTTGTCTGAGCTAATAGAGCGTTTGACGGAAGTTGCATTAGTGTACAATCCGCTTGAAGGTTCACGTGATATTTTTGTAGTCTGCTTGTACCGACTTAGGATTAGTGTGACAACAGCAAGCGATCGCTTTATCTACGATCAAACTACGGGTAATTTTTTCTTTGATGCAGATGAGATTAGTAAAGCTGCACAAGTTCAAATCGCTCAGTTCTCGAATCAGACAATGCTGACTAATGTAAATATTACTGTCATTGCCTAATGAAAGCTATATAGTCAGCAAAGGGAGATTACCCAGTCAGGTTGAAGCATTGTAATATATAAAGTTGGGCTTCGCTGTTGCTCAACCCAACCTACAAATTAAAATCGGATGATTTATTTGTTGGTAGTCCCTGAATCAGGTTGGCAAACAGCCACTCTATATTCAACCTGAATTTTCAATCAATTACACAAAGCACTGTAATCTAATTAGTGCCCGGTTGGGTTGGAACAATTGGTTGAGTTGGAACAATTGGTTGAGTTGGAACAATTGGTTGAGTTGGAACAATTGGTTGAGTTGGAAATGGGGTAGTCTCTAAACTTGGACTTGAACCCGCAGGAATTATCGTTGGCGGTGTAGACGAAGATGAAGCACCGATAACACTATCATCTGCACTGATACAAGTATCTAGCGCTTGAGTAGCGGGAAAGTCGATTTGACTACGCAAGCCAACCACACACTGGCCAAAGCGCACGGGTAACAAACTGCGTCCACAATAATCTAAAACTGTCGGATTAGCTTCTTCCTTAGTACTTAGGCTGACGCCAACTACACAGGTTGCTAACTCTTCAGGACGCCGAGCCTTCCCACAAGAAGAAAGCGCATCCGTCGCAGCAATTTGGGTTTCCTTATCAATTTTCACCACGCAAGCAGCCAAATCTTTTGGACGTAATGCTGCTGCACAACCTTCTGATGCCGCCTCTGCCTTTACACCCACACTCAGGAGGCGACCCGCGCAGACACTATAATCATTCCTGTAGGAGGCAGCAACAGCCACATTAGGCAAGATTGTTAAACATCCAGCTATAACCAAAACTGGTAATGTTAAAATCCTGGAGGTGGAACTGCCTTGTTTATTCTTAACTCTGCTAACCACTTTTTTGCTCATTGACATTGCCATTCTCCAAACACCCAAAGTTATGCTAACTCAAATATCTTAAAAATCCTCTGTAATCTAAGAATTTCGGCGGTAGTAAAGTATAGACATAATTAATTATGTCGAAAATTGTGTTAATATAGCTGTTTGAAAGATAAGTAGGCAACGTAAAAAGTATTTCAGAGTAAGAATACTGCGTAAACCAATCTGATGATTGAGTAGCCTACGTAACTAAATAAACACAAAAAACTTATTGGCAGTAGTACGGCGGGGCACGTCGGAATTTAAGCTTGGAAGCTAGTGTGTCGGCTCAACCGACTTAAAGCAACTGGCGTAAAGGAGATGACTCTACATTGGTAGGATACGTCATACCAATGTAAGCACCTTCAAAAAACCAAGAATCCGCTGATTTATCATCAGTGGAATGTCAAAATGGAATGTTTGGGTAAAGTTTAAACAGGATTAGATTAAGGAAACTCATGTCCCGATATAGAGGGCCCCGCCTCAGAATTGTCCGCCGCTTGGGCGACTTACCAGGATTAACTCGTAAAAGTGCCAGACGCGCTTACCCACCTGGGCAGCATGGTCAGAATCGCAAGAAGCGCTCTGAGTATGCTATCCGTCTAGAGGAAAAGCAAAAGCTTCGCTTCAACTACGGTTTGACTGAAAAGCAATTGCTCCGCTATGTGCGGAAAGCCAGACGTGTTACTGGTTCTACCGGACAAGTCCTGCTGCAATTGCTAGAAATGCGTTTGGATAATACCGTTTTCCGCTTGGGTATAGCCCCGACTATCCCAGCAGCTCGTCAACTAGTAAATCACGGTCACGTAACTGTTAACGGTCGTGTGGTGAATATTGCCAGCTACCAATGCCGTCCTGGTGAAGTAATTGCGGTCAGAGATCGGGCACAATCCCGGAAGTTGGTGGAAGCCAACTTGCAATACCCCGGTTTGGCCAACCTCCCCAGTCATTTGGAGTTTGACAAAAATAAGTTGGTTGGTAAAGTCAACAGCGTTATTGAGCGCGAATGGGTGGCACTACAAGTTAATGAACTACTTGTGGTTGAATACTACTCACGACAAGCGTAAGCAGTTAGGAGTTAGGAGTTGCAAGACGATAATTCCTAACTCCTCACTTTTAACTCATAACTATTTTCATCCGCCAATTTGCGACATGGTGCGGGTATATGTACCTAGATTACCAGAATCACGTTGTTTAAAGTTAATTTCTGGCTTGATTCCGAGTAAATGTCTTACCTGCTGTTGTAATTGAGCGGTGCTGACACCAGAACGCAGAGCAGTTTTTAAATCTATTTGACCAGTTTCATTCAATAAACAGGGGCGCAGCCAGCCATCGGCACTCAGACGCATCCGATTACAACGATCGCAAAAACATTCTGACATCTGACTAATAAATCCTAGTGTCCCCTTCGCACCGGGAATTTCAAAGACATCAGCAGGGCCAGCTCCACGAACTTGTGATTCTGTCAAGCCCCAGCGAGCGCGGATTGACTCTCGTAACTCGGCTGAAGATACCCAGCCGCGATCGCCAAACAAATGCACATTACCAATGGGCATAAATTCAATAAATCGAACGTGCCATTGTTTATCAATTGTCAGGGCGGCTAAATCTAGAACTTCGTGGTCATTAACGCCAGGAATCACCACCACATTCAGCTTCAGGGGGTCGAATCCGACTTGATGGGCAGCTTGAATCCCATGCCAAACTTGTTGCCAACGAGAACGCCCCTGATTACCAATAATTTGATCAAAAATGTCGGAATCCAGAGAGTCCAGACTAATATTAATTCGTCGCAGACCAGCATTGTAGAGGTTTTGTGCCATCGGAGCTAGCAAAAAACCGTTGGTGGTCATTGAGAGGTCTTGAGTTTGGGGGAGAGTTGCGATCGCACCTACCAAATCCACCACACGTGGACGCAATAAAGGTTCACCCCCAGTCAACCGAAATCGGCTAAAGCCTACTGGAATAAATACTTCTTGAATTAAGGTGAGCAATTCCTCATCAGTTAACAGCTGTTGCTTGAGAATATAGTCCAGTTCTACTCCCTCTGGCATACAGTACTGACAACGAAAATTGCAGCGATCAATTAAGCTAATGCGGAGGTAGTCTACCTGGTTCATGGTTTTATTTTTATTGTTTCTGATTAATTAAAAACTTTACAAAGGTGCTTTACCCCTTATTACTATCTTTGTTGTAACTCAAAATACCGTACTCCCCCTTAAGTGAGAGTCCACAGATTATGGCATAATAAGCCGATCGCATCCACTAGTTAGTCATCAATCGTGCAAGATACCGACTCCATCAACGACCTTGCTGCTGCTTTACTACAGCCAGTAGATATCAGCTTTGAACTGCCCGATCCAGAAGATGAACAGATTCTAGAATCAGATTTTCAACAGCAGCTAGAAGTAGCTTGGCAGGTATGCGATCGCTTTGATTTGCAAACTGAAATCTGGCGGGGGCGAATTTTACGAGCGATCCGCGATAGAGAAAAAGTGGGTGGTGACGGACGCGGTACTGGCTTTCTGCGATGGCTAAAAGAGCGGGAAATCAGCAAAAGTCAAGCATACTCTTGGATACAATTGGCCAATAGTGCTGATACTCTGATTGAAGACGGTAAACTTGACCCCGGCTCGGTGAATAACTTCAGTAAACGGGCATTTGTCGAAACCTCTAAAGCAGTCCCAGAAGTGCAACAGATGGTGAGTGAAGCTGCCCAAAAAGGCGATCGCATCACTAGGCGGGAAGTGCGTCAACTCAATGATGAATGGACAGCCATGTCCTCAGATTTATTACCCCAAGCAGTCAAAGAAAAAGCCGCAGATAACACCCTTCCCCCGCGTTACATCGCCCCACTGGTGAAGGAAATGGAAAAACTGCCAGAATCGCATCAAAAGTTTATCCAAAAGGAAATAGCTGCCAATCCTGATATAGATACCCTGAAACAGGTAACTACCGAAGCGCGTAACTTAGCCAAATATCTCAAGGGGGCGGCTCAAGTTCAGGCGCTAACGCAGGAAGATGTTGACATTGAAACAGCCTTAGAAGAAGCGCAAAGAGTCGGCTGTTTGAGCATTGCTGCTGATTTGGTAAATCAAGCATCGCAAATTGAACAAACGATCGCTAAATTGTACATGACTTGGAAACGAATCGGTAATTTAGCAGATCGATTATATGTAGATACAGGTGCAAGTACACCCAACTTGCGATCGCTCCTCACTTGCTTGGAACCTCTAGGTGGTGAAATCATGGAATTACAACTTAGTGGTGCGACTGAACACACTGTTCGTTTGCAAATTCAGGAGACGAGTTAGGGAGTGGGGAGTGGGGAGTTATTCTCCCCCTACTTCCCCTCCTCTTTTCCCTCACTGCGGATAAAGTTTGGGTTTGTGGGTTATCAATATGACATTCACTCATCGTCTGGCTGATCAAAAAGCGCATCTAAATCACGATAGCCACTAACCACTCGCAGAACTTCAATTCCGGTTTCAATTGGGCGATAAAATATTAAATAATCATCAACTGGAAAGCTCCGCAATGAAGGCAAAAGCTCAGACCTTTTACGCCCCATGCTGGTAAACATTGCTAAATTATTACACTTACCGTTGATTTTATTGAGAAATCTATCCGCTGCATCCAAACCACTGCTATCAGCAATAAAATCGATAATACTCTCAATATCTCGACTAGCTGGAACAGTAAAAGAGCAAATATTACTCATTAACTAGCCTGTTCCCGACGCTGTTGTAGCTTCTGTTGCAGTTGGTGGAAAACTGTTTCACCATCAATAACCTCTCCTCGTTCGGAAGCTTCAACACCAATCATAATCGAGCGTTGTAACTCCTCAAATCGTCCCTTGTAGATGTTTTCTTTTACTTCCAATTGCTTGATAGCTGCCAGAATCACTTCTTCGGACGAAGAGTATTTACCGCTTTCAACCTGACTTTGGATAAACTGCTCAAGCTCTGGAGTTAATGATACATACATTAATGTTTACCATAATTTTTGCTAAATTTATTCTTATTCTATCCAAGAGACGAATTAGAGAATAGGCAATAGCGATCGCAGTTTATCTTTGGTGTAAAACAGACCAATAACAGGTGATGCCTACGGCTGGCTACGTCTACGCATTTGCTATATCGGCAATGCCTACGGCTGGCTACGCCTACACATTTGTTATTTCGGCGTACTCATTTGTTATTTCGGCGTACTCATTTGTTATTTCGGCGTACTCATTTGTTATTTTGGCGTACTCATTTGTTATTTTGGCGTACTCATTTGTTATTTCGGCGTACTCATTTGTTATTTCGGCGTACTCATTTGTTATTTCGGCGTACTCATTTGTTATTTCGGCGATCGCAGTTTATCTTTCAATCTTTGGAATTGCTGAGAGTAAGGCACGGAGAGCGTTGTTAACAGCTTCTGATGTTTTGAATATCTCAGCGACATCAGCATCAAGAGTAACTGTCAAAAGAGCTTTTTCTTGCTGACTAGCAAAACGATTGGGCAAGGCTTTGCGATAGTCAAAGTTATAGTCTGGAAGCAAGTCATCGTCTGCATTGTTGCAGAATTCAGAAGTCTGTGAATTCTTCATAATCTCTTCGTTCTTTCTTGGTTGCTAGACGTGCGCTAATGATACGGATAACGTTTGCTCTTTCTGTAAAACAGACCAATAACAGGCGATTATCTTGGTCATGTCCAATAATGATTTCTCGACGTTCACCAACAGAGTGCCATTCATCGTTGAATATGTAAGCTAGAGAGTCGTTAAAGACAGTCTTAGCCGCTTCAAAGCTGATACTGTGCTTGTTGAGATTCAAACTAGCTTTTTGGTTATCCCACTCAAATTCTAAATTCATGCCCTGATATGAGGCTACTCTACTTGCAATGAAATCCTAATTTGTGCAAAGCAGAGCGATCGCAATAAGAGCAGCAATTGCGTAGGCGTAGCCTGCCGTAAGCATTGTGCATAACAAAGTTACGAAATATCACCATATCTCAAATTTTAATGAGTAGCGCAAGATGTAGCGCTGAGTGAGGAGTTATGGGAGGATTCTGTGGGTACTTGAGCAACCAAAACTACGTTCCCATTGGCATCCATTACCCAGCCTTGGGCTTCTACAATTTGAGTCGGTTCATTGACAGAATTCACTTTCTGTGATTTTTGTTCTGTGTTCCGCTGCGCCTGAACAAGCGCTCTTTTCTGAATACCGCCAGCACGATTCTGACTCTCTGGCTTGAGTGTGATCCAATCTGCCAGCACCGCATCATCAGCTATCAATGGCTCTGTGGGATCGGCTACTAGTCCTCCACGTCCAGTCCGAATAAATGAACTTCTTGCTATTTTTCCACCAGTACTACAACTAGCAACAATTTGTCGCGAAGCATCAACCAGATTTACAGGTAGTTCAACTAATCCTTTACTGGGGTCAGCATCTGGTGAGTTGATTTGTACTGTGCCATTTAATGAAGGATTTTGCTGAGAAAATGCGGTGATGTCATTCGTTTGCAGATTATTTGGGTCGATATCCTTCGGATCAAGCCTTTCTACGTCTGCACGGGTACGTGGCACAAACCCAAAGATGCTCTTAGCGGTGATTTCGATTTTACCACCAGAGCCAAAGTTGGCATTGGCGGTGATATCACTATTTCCAAAAGGAGCAGCGACGAGGAAGCCATTAGGTGCTTTTATGGTGATATTACCGCCAGTTTTATCACCCCCGGCATTAGTAGATATTTGGCTGTTGCGACGCATCAGTAATAAGTCTCGCACCTGTAGCGTAATGTTACCGCCCCGTCCTG
Organism: Nostoc sp.; assembly: GCF_036917555.1. Lineage (GTDB taxonomy): Bacteria > Cyanobacteriota > Cyanobacteriia > Cyanobacteriales > Nostocaceae > Nostoc. The sequence goes on from NZ_JBALDD010000023.1 coordinate 274,020, forward strand.
ACAGACTACTTGATGTGAGCTTTCCTTGGTTGTCTAGAAGTATGGAGCTAGCAGTTACGTTTAGTGCGCCTGGTGTACCTGGGTTGCTTGTATCTCCTAAGTAAATTGCATTATCTGCAACTTTAACGTTCACGTTTATTCCACCTTTATCTCGGACAATCAATTGTCCTGTGGTGATATTGATTGTCCCCGCATTTCCGTAATTTAGAGTCGAAGCACTCAAGAGACTGGGAAAACCTGTTGTCGAGGTTCCAGTTATCTCTAGCGACTCCAAGGCGTTTACAGTTATATTCCCTCCTTTTCCTTCAGGTGGTATCACCTGTGAACCTTTTACTATTCCGCTAGAGTCTGCCCTTACTATTGAACTAGACTCCGCCGTTACCCTTGCTCCTCCTTGAATACTAAACCTTTTAGTGTTGATCGTAATGTCACCCGCTTTTCCTTCACCAGCGCTTGCACTAATAAATCCAGTAATAGTATTTGGCAAGGTAATGCTACCAATAAGCTCCACGGATTCAGAGGCGTTCACAATCAAATCTCCTCCATTACCCTTGTCTACTGTAGAAATTAATACTTGGGCACCATCTTGAACACTTAATTTATTAGTGTTAATAATTAATTTACCGCTATCTCCAGCACCTATTGTCTGAGTTGTTAAGTACACATCGTTACCAATTAATTTCACGGTATTGCCTTGTACCTGGATATTACCACTGTTGCTATCTTGGTTTCCGGCATCTACTTGAGATGGAATTTCTTTACCATCAATAGTTCGCTGGATTAATTGAATTTCCTGTAAGTTCTGAGCACCTTCATACCCCAAGACCCAACCTTGGTTCGTTGGGTTCAGGCTGACCAGACTATTACCAGCAACACTTCCTAGCTCAATTTGTCCCGATTCTGCTGTTAAATTTCCGCCCTCCAGGCTTATATCACCACCTACAAGTGCCAAAGTTTTGTCTGGTTTTACCTGTAGACCAACGGGTTGCCCGAAGGTATTAGTTGTTCCATCTGGATTATTTGCTTGGGATTGATTACGGATGGTTCCTGGTATAGCTCCAAATTGTAAGCCAACGGGAACACTTACTGTCAGTAGGGGCGTGGTTTGAGGATTTGTGGCACTAAATTTAGTACCATTGACAAAGTTCAGACTACTCGCCGTACTTGCAACAAATGAACCGCTAATGTCTAGAGACGCATTGGGACCAAAAATAATCCCATTGGGATTAATCAAAAACAGGTTGGCTGTGCCATTAGCTTTAAGAATGCCATCAATATTAGAAATAGACTTGCCTGTCACCCGACTTATAATATTTTGAATATTTAGCGCATTGTTAAAGTGGGCTGTGCTGCCAGTTGGCACAGAAAACTGCTCAAAGCTGTGAAACAGGTTCGTACTGCGAATTGCCCCGCCATTGATCTGGTCAGTAGGGCGGCCATTGATTAGCTGGGGTGTAACAACTGAACTTTCAGATCCTAGAGTGTCATCCTTTATAATCTCGGACAAAGCATAACTCCCTGAGAAGGCGAGTATTGCAGCAATTTCTAAAGCACTAACTACCCCGAACTTCCAGTAACGACTACCTCGGCTTTTATACATTACAGAATTTGCCCCAAAAAAAATAATTTAGTAGTGAAATACTGCCAATTACTAAATAGGATGATGATACTTTCTAGCAATCTAGCAAGTCAGCGTGGAAATCAGCACTTTCATCTCCACTGCAATAGTTTTTGGCAGCATAATGACTACAATAGACTATATGAAAACACGTAATTGGCGTTACGTTCTTTCTCATAATTTATATTGCTCAAGCTTAATTGCATGGGCAAGGAATCCATTTTTTAATATTACTCGCCCAGCAAGTACAAGTGCAGTTGGGACAATCTTGCATCGAGATATTCATATCTAAAGTTGCTAGTGAAGAATTTCGACCTTCATTGTCTTCTTCAGGATCGCTTGATTGGAGTTTATTTAGGTCGATTCTGTACTCAAATTGAAGCACTTCTTGTCTTAAGATCCCATACTTTGATAGGATTTGGCTAAAGTTAGCGTTATTAACTATCTCACACATTTCCTGCTTAAGTTCGTCTTTTAACTGCTGTAATATGTGATCATCTATGACTATTGACTGTAATGTTTTAGATTCCATAAATTTTGCTCTCCTTGCAGACTGGTAAATGTATAAACTTATCTTGTGATGTACTAAATTAACGCGAGTTTGATTAGTACAGTTTGGCAACGAAGCAATCAATAATACAAAGTCTAGAGTGGTACGAAAGCATTAGGTTTCTAACGCTCTTGTAAACTCTGATAATTATGACTTCAACTTAGCTAGTAATAATTACGCACTGTGTAACAAAACTTCATATATTTCTGCCGTATTTCTTTAAAGGATTGATGAATCTGGCTACTAACCGTTGATTGCTCAAGAGGATTGAGTAATTGATACCTCCTCAAGTCTCACACTCTGCTTACGGTTTGGATAAACCCAGAAGCTTTATTAAGGCGATCGCTTATATGCCCAATCCCCAAAATCCTAAATCTTTTACTCATTAACCGTGCCACTATAGAAAATAGAGCTGCAAATTGAGCAATAGGAAGACTAAAGAACACTGTGCAGATAACATTCTTAGGGACGAGTTCCGGTGTACCCACGCGATCGCGCAATGTTTCCAGTGTCGCTCTGAGATTACCCCAAAGGGCAGAACTGTGGTTATTCGACTGTGGCGAAGGTACTCAGCATCAAATTATGCGGAGTGAACTGAAAATCAGTCAACTCTCCCGAATTTTTATCACCCACATGCACGGCGACCACATCTTTGGCTTGATGGGACTTCTTGCTACTTGCGGCTTGGCTGGTAATGTGGAACGAATTGATATCTATGGCCCACCTGGATTAAATGATTACATTCAATCCGCCTCACGTTATTCCTACACGCACTTTTCTTACCCGATCAAAGTTCACGCCATCCGTCCAGGGATAATTTATGAAGACGATGACTTCACCGTTAGCTGCGGTAATTTGCATCATCGAATTACAGCTTTCGGCTACCGCGTGGCCGAAAAAGACCGAGCCGGACGCTTTGATGTAGAAAAAGCCAAGGCGTTGCAAATTCCTCCTGGTCGGGTTTACGGTCAACTCAAGCGCGGTGAAACAGTTACCCTTACTGACGGACGGGTGATTGATGGCACCCAATTGTGCGGCCCTACAGAAATTGGTCGAAAGATTGCCTATTGTACAGACACAATTTATTGTGATGGTGCAGTGGAATTAGCTGATGATGTTGATGTATTAATTCACGAAGCAACCTTTGCCCATCAAGATGCAGATATGGCTTTCCAGCGGTTACATTCTACAACCACAATGGCAGCGCAAACAGCTTTAGCTGCTGGGGCGCATCGACTGATTATGAGTCATTTTAGTCCCCGCTATGCTCCCGGAAATACTTTGGAGTTGAAGGATCTACTTAAAGAAGCTCGTGCTATTTTTCCCCGTACTGATATGGCTTACGATTTTATGATTCATGAAGTACCCAGACGACGGGAAGTAGAGTTAACCAAGGTAGGCGTTTAAATTTTGGACTTTCCTGCAGAACGCTACGCGAACGGCTACGCTCAGTCGAACGATTTTAGATTTTAGATTTTCTATTGAACCCTTCTAATCTAAAATCTAAAATTAACCAAGCTCTATCTTAAATTTTAATAGTCTCAATCATAATATCCAGCAAATAAACAGCAGTTGAGTTTTATGAGTAAGTCAATTAGTGAACCAACAATTTACGGTTAACTAAGTGTATCAAGAATGTACAAATAGTATGGTTTAAATATTTTTCCCAATATGCTTTTTATATTAAAAGTTATCAAAATAACTTTATTATATAGTAATATTGTGAATCAGATAATTTTATACTCAAATACTTAGGAAAAATAATTAATTTTTTGTCAAGATTTTTCTTCTTTAAATAAAATATTTATTAAAAATTTATCCTTCCAACACTGATTAAGAGTTTATATGCATGAATTGATGAACATGAAAGCACCAGTTGGCATAATATTATGCCAAATTAGCTTGTCATTGTTGGAAGAAGAATTAAGTATGCGATCGCAGCTATTATGTGTAAAAAAATCATTTCATATTTCTCATAAATCTTCCAAATAAATATAGTGTTTCGATATTAGAGGAGTTTGATAGTGGCCAAGACTAGTCTGAATCAAAAGCAACAGGTTACTACTTCAGCACAAGGCGTAGTTGACATCAGACAACTATCTACTATTTTGTTTCGCCGACGCTTTCTGATCTTGGGGGTTTCCTGTGTAGTTATGTCTGCTGCTAGCCTCTTGGCTATTATTGCTAAACCTACTTACCAAAGCAATATGCAGATATTGGTAAATTCCAATTTATCTGAAGGGGCACAATCAAATACTCAGGTTACTGATTCAAATTCTCAAGTTGTTGATTCCACTACTCAGATGAAACTCATGCTGAGTTCTAAGTTGCTTCAAAAAGCTGTAGATTTACTCCATTCTGATTATCCTGATATTACCTTACAATACATCAATGGTCAAAAAGAACATAACAGAAAAGCACCTTTAGAAGTAACTCCAGAAGCGGGAGGTATAGGAGCAAATAAAGTTTTTAATCAGGCATTTAAAGTTTCTTTTTATGATGATAATCCAGTAAAAGCACAAAGAGTACTTCAAGCGCTACAGAAAGTCTATCAAAACTATAATAAACAGCAGCAAAAAGAACGTCTAAATCAGGGATTAGCTTTTGTAAACACTCGCCTACCTGAGATAAAAAAAGAGGTGAGTAAAGCTGAGAAAAACTTAGAACAGTTTCGCAAAAAATATAAATTACTCGATCCTGAAGTCCAAAGTAAAATTTTGCTAGAATCTTTAGCCGATATTCAACAACAGCTACAAACCACTCGTGCCAACCTTCAAGATGTAAACGCTCGCTACGATAATCTAGAGCAACTAATAGCGTCTTCGTCTCAGCAAAATACACTAATTTCTTCTCGTTTAAATCAGTCAAGCCGTTATCAATCATTATTAGGTGAAATTCAAAATACTGAACTAGCATTGGCTAAGGAACGGCTCCGGTATACAGATGATTACCCATCGGTACAAAAATTAAAGCAGCAACGCCAAAGTCAACTGTCCCTCTTACGAGAAGAGGTGAAAAATATTACTAATAGCAGTAAAGAAAAACCCTTATTCAAAGGACAAATACTAGGAGTTGATCCAACGCTTGTAGATGAGTTTGTTTTGGTACAAACAAGTGTTTTAGGGCTAACTGCCAATGAAAAGAATCTAATTGCCTCAGAACAGCAACTACGCTCTGAGCTAAACAAATACCCAAGTTTAATAGCAGAGTATAATCGTTTGCTACCAAAGGTAGAAACTAGTCGCCAAAACCTTGAACAACTACTCCAAGCGCAACAGTCATTGGGATTGAAAATTGCTCAGGAAGGATATAACTGGCAAGTTTTGGCAGAACCTTCTCCCGGTACTTATATGGGTAACAACAGATTATTACTCTTGCTTGGAGGAGCGGTAATTGGCCCGATTTTAGGTATCTTAGTAGCCTTAATTTTGGAAAAGTTTAATGACGCTATTTATTATGCCGGAGATTTAAAGAAACTAACAAACCTACGTGTACTGGGATCGGTACCAAAATTACCATCAAGTGGTGTCAAAAAACGGCGGTTTGGCCTGCCTTGGAATGGCCGAGGAAGCTCAGATTCTTCTGTAATAGAAGCTAGTAATAAATTGCCTGTCCATGAAACTTTGGACATGATCTACCAAAATATTCAAATATTAAAATATCCCTTACCGTTCAAGTCGCTGATGTTTACTTCAGCACTACCAGGGGAAGGGAAGACAACATTAGTATTAGGCCTTGTAGCTAGTGCTACCCGGATGCATCGACGGGTATTAGTAATTGATGCTAACCTACATAATCCTAGCCTGCACAAAATCCTGGAACTATCCAATGACTGGGGACTATCTCTGTTATTAGTTGATGAGACAACTACTCATTTTCAAGATTATATCCAGCCGATTCACCCCTCCATTGATATTTTGACTGCTGGGCCAGAACCAGAAGACACAGTGAAGTTGCTCAGTTCTCAACGGATGAAAGAACTAATAGAGGTCTTTGAGCAAAGTTATGACCTAGTACTAATAGATGCTCCATCTATTTTAGGCACAGTTGATGCCAGGATTGTGGCATCTTTTTGCAGTGGTATTGTAATGGTAGAGCGCATGGGAAAAGTGACTCGAACTGAACTGACTCAAGCAACAGAAATTTTAAGTAAGTTGAATTTAATTGGAATTATCGCTAATGAAGTGAGCAATTCTCAAAAGGTATTGGCATCGTAAATCGAAGAATAAAAGTTTCTCTTCTACAACAGTCAGATTTGGACGATTCACTTTCCCCAATTTCTAATTTCTACCTTATAGTTAAAGCAAAATGCATAATTAGTAGGAGGTGGCAACCTCCTGCGTTGGAGAACTGTCTCATCTTAAAGTAGTAGACGCCATAATCCAGAGCGTCAATTAGATACTAGTGTGATTAGATGATCAGCATGAAATTCCAACTTTACTTAGGCTTTTTATTTTCTCAGATTAAAGTACGTTATTGGTGGGTAAGTATATTTTTGTGGATAGCTTTGGTTGCCCCAGCCCAAGCGTCTGTAATTTTACGTGTGGCAATTGAGAGGGGCGTTAATCAGGTAAAAGTGGGTAGTTCCACCACTGGGATCGTTAAGGATAGTACTGGCCGGACTCTTGGACAGTTGCCAGCAATGAGTGCATATTATGCCCAAGCCGTTCCTAGCGGAGTTGCTTTAGATAAGTGGCAGTCTGGTTTATTTTGGATTGAGCCAACTGGCAAGGGATTTGTTTATATTGGCGATCGCTGGTATCGAGGCAGAACTCTGGTTGTCCCCACAGAAAAAGGCTTAACCGCTGTTAACTGGGTGGATGACCAAGAATATCTCTACAGCGTTCTGGGTGGCGAAATGGATGCTAGCTGGCCCCAAGAAGCTTTAAAAGCCCAAGCGATCGCAGCCCGCACTTATGCCCTCTACGAACGGGAAAAACAACGGAATAATCCCGTTTACGATTTAGGCAATACCCCCGATCGTTGGCAAATTTACAAAGGTGTCATTAGTGAATCTCCTGCTACCTACACCGCAGTGGATTCCACACTAGGGCAGGTACTAACTTACAAAAATCGGATTATTCTCTCAGTCTTTCACGCTTGTTCTGGGGGACACACTGAAAACGTCGAAGATGTTTGGGGAAGCAGCGAACCTTATCTACGTGCTGTTCAAGACTACGATCAAAATATCCGCGAGTGTAATTGGGTGAAAACCTTCTCGCCCAGTGAAATTAGCGCTAAATTTCCTGAGGTGGGCACTGTGACGGCAATGATTCCAGAGACATACTCACCTTTTGGCAGTGTTAAAGTTTTAAAAATTGTCGGCAACAAGGGCACGAAGGTGCTAGAAGGCGAGAAAGTGCGAACAGCCCTCAAGTTAAAAAGTACCAAATTTAACGTTACTAAGGGGGCTGATGGTAGTTTTGTACTGCAAGGGCTTGGCTATGGTCATGCTTTAGGCATGAGTCAGTGGGGGGCTTACAATCTGGCTCGCCAAGGAGTGAACCACCTGCAAATTTTGGGACATTATTATCAAGGTGTAGCTCTAACACCAATTCAGGCGAAGTAGAGAGAAAGTTAGGAGTTAGGAGTTAGAAGTTAGGAGTTTTAAATAAATCTTAATTATTCACTCCTCACTTTTAACTCTTCACTATTATTCCTATTCCCCACTCCCACGTTCTAAGCGCCGTTGCCATTCAGCATCAATTTTTGCAGAACGTTCAACTTCTTGGTCGAGTAAGTCAGTTTCGCTAGAATATACTAAATCTTCGTTGCTAATGACTTTTTCTGTTGCAAATTGTTGGGCATAGTTGATTTTTTGTTGCAAAAGTGCATCAGGACTTGCCAATAGCCTTGCTCTGGAAAGGCGATCGCGGTTGCGATCGCCTATTTTGCGATTACGCCACTGAATCCAGAAATAACGCAATAACGGAATACCTAAAAAACCTGCTCCGTAAGCCAATAGCAGCCAATAAATTCCTTGTACAAAAGCTACCAGTCCACCTAACTGGACGGCAACAGTTCCATCTCTCAATAAACTTCCCAGTACTAAAGCACCAACAAAATTTAGTATCCCTAACCCAGCACTCAGCATAATTTGCCCGGAACTTGCGGCGCTAAAACGCCAGAGAAATTCCTCCAAGTGATCTGATATTGCATGACGGCGCTTTTTAACTGCACTCACCTGCAACTCTGGGAAGTAATAAACAATTTGCCCTTCTGGGCTTACTCCTGGTTGCCCATTAAATCGCGTCAGAACGGGCAGCATATAATCTTCGTACTCTCTTGTGTATCCCTCACCAATGTCATCCAAATATGGGGCAATTTGTTCTGCTACCACTGCACCACGGTTACTCCGAATCACCGTAGCAATTTCTTGCCAGCGACGTTCTTCTAAGTTGGCGTTCGGATTACCATCGCCAAACAAAAACGAAAAAACAGCTTCAAAGAAATTCAGATTGCTTTCTTCCCGGCTTCCACGTCGCCGTTCCTGGTAGTGGGTGTCATAATTTGGGCTAAGATACCAAAATAAATTTGGAAAATAGAAGAAGCCCCCACCGCCGGAATTACTGCCCCGATTGTCGCCGTTACGATCTGAATTGATAGAGGTAATGATAATGAAGATGGTAACAGTTATCAGAGCGATGGAAACAGTTAAGAAAATTCCAAAAGAAATGCGAATCAGGTAAAACAGAACACTCCAGACCTTTTTCCACCATTCCTGCAATCGTAGCCGGAAGTATTTATTACGCAAAATTGCTCGAAAATTTTGTGGAAAAAGGAAAACTATATCACCTGAATCCGCTACCTGTAAATGTCCGCCAGCATCAGATGCCAGGGTTAACAAGCTTTGATTAGCTTCAGCGACGTTCAATCCTGCCTGAGTTGCCACATCACCAACGGTGACACGGTAGCCCAGTTGTTCCACAGCTTGCATGATGGTGGGACTGGGAGCCATTGCTCTCCCCTCCTGTTAAAACTTATTCCCTTTTCTTAAGTATAAAGTTTTATTTTGAGCGACTTAGGAGGGGTAGAGGTAACAATTCAAAACTTGTACTGAGCTTGTCGAAGTATTCAAAATTGTTTGTGCAGCTTCTGGTAGAGAAGAGAGTTTGAAATTCTAATTTCAACTCCGACTGTAGCTTCTTTCCCACAGAGTAACTGAACAAAGTCGGAACCACTAAACTTTCCCGAACTACGTGTTGACGTTCGTTCTTAAACTCTTTAATTGACTATACAATCAACAAATGATCTGACACGCAAAATGATATAATTACTTTCCTCAACTTGATTAAATCAGCAAATTTTCTGCTCAAATATGGTTCAATACACTCTCGCTCAAAGCCCAGAAATTATCCTTACTGTTTCTGGAAAAGATTCAGCCAAAGCCCGTGATAAAGCAATGGATCAGCTAATGGAACTGATGGATGCAGGTAAGCTACCCACGGAACTGGAAGAAGGATTTGGCCCTCAACAATTAATTGAGGTAAAAGAGTCAACTATTGATACTGCTAGTGGTGAGGATACAATTACACAAGCTGTCCAGATTCTGAGTAACCTGGCGACGCTCAAGCTGAAAGTTCAGGAGTCACGAGCTGAAGCGTTGGAAATTCGGAAAGCTGTTGATGTTCTGTTTACCGATGAGTCGGTGACAGAAGAGGAAATTACTCGACTCAAGGAAGGTTTTAAAGTTCTCAAAAATTTTGCCCAAGCTAATGTGCGTTACCAGGAAGCGCGAGCTAAAGCAGAACTGGCTCGGAAGACTCTAGATCAAGCTCTCAAATCTCCTGATAAGTAACATTTACAGAATTATATGCATTGAGATACATCTTAAAAATGCAATTAAATACTCAAAAAGACAGGCTGTTATGCCTGTCTTTAGATTAACTGGGGCGCTAGGATTCGAACCCAGGGATGGCGAGACCAAAACCCGCTGCCTTACCACTTGGCGACGCCCCAACAATTTCACTATGGTTAATATAACACTTAGTCTTGGGTTAATGTCAAGTACTTTAATAGTTGATTTCAGATAATGGGTTTTTACAGTAGGACATTGATTGGTGGGAATCCTTGCACTTTGCTTCTTTCATCACTTTCAGGTGAACCCTTGAATCTTCGTGCTTCAGGCATAAAATTCTTTCCTTAGCATCTAAAATCTGGTTCTCTTGATGATGAACCGCTTAGAGTCAGTTTTAGCCTATTTCTTTTTCTTTAATCCCCAGCCTCATGAAGGAAGACCCCAGCAATCCGACTTGATGATAGTAGTTGTTTAGTAGCCAGCCATATAAAGAGTGGAATAGTCTTCGCATAGCGGCCGCAAAGTCGGCGCGGTTCTTGAATCCATCGATATAGCCATTCAAGTCCTAAGTCTCGAACTATGCGGGGTGCGCGCTTATGAATCCCGGCATAAACCGGGAAAACTCCACCCAGTCCAATCATTACAGCTTGTATTTTGCCCTTATGTTGAGCTATCCAATTTTCTTGTTTGGGACATCCCAGTGACACTAAGACAGCGCTAGCACCACTAGAGTTAATCTTTTGAACCAAGGCTTCGTCTTCAATTTCAGTTAGGGGACGAAAGGGTAGAGGTTCCATTGCCGCAATCTTTATCTGCGGAAATTCTTTCTCTAACCTGTTTTGCATCCTAGACAAAATTTCTGTTTGGGAACCTACAAAGAAAATACTCAGATTTTGTGTTTGAGTTAGCTGACACAATGCCAGAAAAATATCCATCCCTGCCACACGGTCTTGGTAAAGCGCTCCCATTTTTCGCATCATCCATACCAGAGGCATACCATCAGGAGTAACTATATCTGCATTTCGCAATACGGTGGCAAACGCTGGATTCCAATGGGCTTCAATGAGCATGTGTACATTCGCTACATATACAGTTTTACTCTCATGCCTACTCGCCCACTTCAGTATTGTTTGTATCTGCTCGTCAAACCGTAAAGCAGTAATAGGAAAATCAAGCACTTTTTTAGTAGGTAGAAGCACTCTCGCCACCATCAATAACTCCTGTATCCAAGAAAACAATTCATAGATTACCTAGACCAATCCAAATTATTTAATATTCAGATTGGATGACTCCTGACTTTTTGTAGGCTTGTGTCATTGTTGGAAGTTAACACATGGAGGTGCAATTGCCTTTTTAGTATACTTTTGGCTTAATCGCTAATACTAGAATTATTTGCTGCTGTGTCTTAGCTTACTGTTTTATGTTAAGGATTTCAGACAGTGCTTGACAAAATTCATACTTCCTTCATAATTAATTTTTGGTTAGTTCATCCAAGCATTATAATTGCGATAAATTCCTAGAGAGATGTTGTATATTAAGTAGTATACAGTACTTAATTGCTTAAGTATGAAAGTAAAATGCTAGCCACTTAGTCTGCCGATTTTATACGTAAATATGCGCTTAAGAGGTTAAATTCAAATTAGTATATTTTAAAGAATGGCTAATAACTTTTTATTATGATTTGCAAATTTATTACAGATTTAATTTAGTCTCTGTATTGATGAAAAATCTCTAAATTTTATTTTTTTCTGAAATAAAAGCCCAAAAAATAAGGGAAAGATAAACTTATCTTTCCCTGCTTTCTCGTTTTTGCTATTATCTGGCTTGTTACTTTCTTTAAGTCTTTGGCGTAACATTTGCCTTTGTTTTTTCAATTGACGCTTCCTAGCAGAACCGCCTCTACCTTTATCATTTCTGCCTTCTTTACGGGGAGATTCCCATCTTTTCAGGCGCATAAGTTTTTAACCTCTTTAGCACTTGTTTGGTAGTGGGCAGGAGGAGAATCGAACTCCTATGACCGTAAGGCCGCCACATTTTGAGTGTGGTGCGTCTACCAATTCCGCCACCCGCCCTTATATCTAACCTTAACTAGTGTACTCTAAATTAAGAGATTTTGTAACAAGTCTGAAAATTAATTCTCAAAGTTTTGCTGGAATAACAGTTTTAAGAATCTCCAGCTTAAAGGCGTGGCAGGGTCAATAAACTAGGGTCAATATCCTGTATTTTGGCACAGCCGCTAAGGGCCATTCCCACATTTAACTCATCTTGCAGCAGTGAGATGATATGAGATACGCCGATTTGTCCTGCTACCGCTAGTCCCCACAATATGGGTCGTCCGATCAGTACTGCTTTTGCTCCTAATGCCAGAGCTTTGAGAATGTCTGTGCCCCTACGAATGCCGCCATCCAACACCACTTCTACTTTACTATCCACTGCGGTTACTATTTCAGCGAGGGCATCTAAAGAAGCGATCGCACCATCGAGTTGTCTGCCACCATGATTAGAAACAACAATTGCTTTGGCTCCATATTCTACAGCCCGCACAGCATCATCTGGGCGTAAAACTCCTTTGATGACTAAAGGTAGTCCAGATAAAGACTGCAACCATTCCAAATCGTCCCAAGTGACTGCTGGGTTTAGCTGTTGGGCAAAATAGGTAAATAACCCAGATTCGCCTTTTTCATGGGAAATATCTAGCCCTGAGATACTAGCAAGATTAGCCAGATGTAAGTCTTGGGGTAAGGCAAACTCATTACGTCTATCTCTCTCACGCTGTCCGAGAACGGGTGCATCTACAGTTAGACAAAGTGCTTTGTAGCCTGCTTTATAGGCTTTTTCTACCAAAGCACGAGTTAATCCTCGGTCTTTATGGATGTAAAGCTGGAACCATCGCAGAGAATCTGGAAACTGATGACATGCAGTCGCCACTTCTTCAATGCTTTTTGTTGCCATTGTACTTAACACCATACCCACACCAGCTGATGCAGCAGCTAAAGCCGTGGCAACTTCTCCGTCTGGATGGGCTAGACATTGAAAAGCCATTGGTGCAATTAACAAAGGTAGTTGCAGGGGTTGTCCTAAAATGGAGGTGGTTAGATTGCGATCGCTCACATCGACTAATATCCGAGGTCGCAGCTTGACTCGTTCAAAGGCAGCACGATTATCTCGCAATGTGATTTCGTCCCAAGCACCACTGCTGTAGTAATCAAGTGTCGTTTGAGACAGATGTTTTTTTGCTAGCTTTTCGTACTCAAAAAGGTTGATAGGTTGAAAGCGATCGTCAGTGGATAAGTAGATAGACATAATTAAATCTAAGATAAAACTTTTGTTCGTACTCAGCGATTTATCGCTCTGCATAAGATTTTAAATGGCTAGAGCCGCTGACTACGATTATTCATTGTCAAGGCTTTCAAATGGATTTGTTGCATAGTTGTATTTATTTTTACTCACTTAGTTAGCGATCGCTCAACTTAAGTTATGTACCGAGGCGTTGTTTAAACAGCATGAAGATTGCTCCCAAAAAAAGACCTCTGGCGCAAAGCAGAGGTCTTTCCGTTTCAGAACGTTGTAAAATTCATAAGCAACGTAAAACGCTGATATGGTTAATTTAATGGCTTTTGTGCCATGAACGCAAAAATATCAACCCAATTGCCAATTCCCTACTGAACATTATTATTACTCCTATATTGAAAATGCGTAGGCGCAGCCTGCCGCAGGCATCGCCAACATTTAGGTACAGACCTAGAAATCTAATGCTGCGACCAAAACTTCATCATACACAAGGTTTTAGGAGAACTTTTCCCAGGATTGGGCGACTAATTGGCTTAACCAGCGACGTTGTTGCTGATCCAACAGTGGATCGTCTGCTAGCAACTGAGCGGTCAATTCTTCCAAAGATTGACCTTGAGCGCGGACAATTTTAATTACTCCAGCGATCGCACTGGCAACTAGTTCTTCATCAATCGGCTGCTGTCGCAGAGCAATAATTTCTTGGGGACTGTCTGGAATGGGATAATTCATGGCGTGGGTTTACAGAAATACAAAATGAACAATAAATTTGACAAACTCTTAAAATTTCTTCACTGAATCTTTACGAAACTAATAGGGCGGAGTTTACCTTACTTTGTGCTTTAAGAAAATCTGTCTAAGTGAGTAAATTGATGGGAGATGTCAGCAAAAGATGAAAGAAATCCTTTATTTAGAAATTCCAACTCCAGATATAGAAACTGTGCGTAACTGGTTACAAACAGATTTTGAACCTGGAAATGGAGAAAAAGTACTTACCTCAGAAGGTTTTCGCCTTCAAATACCCAGTGCTACTACACCTGCTGGAGTGAATCTTTCCGAAAACTTGCCTACAGAACTTTCGGTATTTGTCTGGCCGGTGCAACGAACTACCTATCTGAAAGTGTTTCGCTGGGCAGAACAACCTTTTCCCAGTGAAGGACAAATTCTGCAACGGTTGACTAAGGAAATCAGAAGCCGTTTTCCGCATCATTACCCAGAACCACCAGCAATTGATTTATCCCAGCAATCAATATTTGCCGCACTAGGCTCTACTTACCCCCTTACCGTCAAGTATTTTCAGAAAATGCCCAACGGTGAATATGACCTAACTCGTGCCTATTGGTGGGAAAAACGATGGCGCGAAGGGGTGCGGAATCCGCAGCAGCCGCGTCAAGTGGTGTTTTCGCAGGGGAGCAAGGGGGAAACAACTAATACCCCCATACCCCATGCCCAGTACGACATCATCTATATTGGTGGTGCACTAGGCGCAATCCATGCAGCACTGATGGCAAAACTCGGATATAAAGTCTTGCTGGTGGAACGAATGCCCTTTGGGCGGATGAACCGAGAATGGAATATTTCGCGCGACGAGATTCAAAGCTTAGTTAACTTGGGTTTAGTCACCCCCGCTGAGTTAGAAACCATCATTGCCAGGGAATACAAAGACGGATTCAATAAGTTTTTTGATGCTAATAATCCAGCCAAACTGCGATCGCCCGTCCTCCACACACCTACAGTCCTAAATTTAGGCTTGGATTCCGAAAAATGGCTCCAAATGTGTGGGCAAAAACTGCAAGCGGCAGGCGGTGAAATTTGGGATGAAACAGAGTTTATCCGTGCAGATATTGATATATCACAGGTAGTTTTGCAAGTCAAGCACTTGCCCAGTCAGATTGAGAAGCAAGTAAGTGGACGACTGCTAATAGATGCAATGGGAACCGCGTCCCCCATCGCTTGGCAATTAAATGGTGGTCGTGCCTTTGATAGTGTTTGTCCGACAGTGGGAGCGGCAATTGAGAGCGGATTTGAGCCAGGGGTATGGGATTCCCAATATGGGGACGTTCTTTACAGTCATGGGGATATTTCGCGGGGAAGGCAGTTGATTTGGGAATTGTTTCCCGCAGCAGATGATGAACTGACGATTTATTTATTTCATTACCACGAAGTCAATGCTGAAAATCCCGGTTCCTTACTGGAGATGTACGAAGACTTTTTCGCAATTTTGCCAGAGTATCGCAGGTGCGATATGGACAAATTGGTGTGGAAGAAGCCGACATTTGGGTATATACCAGGGCATTTTAGTGTGGGAAGTCGCGATCGCACAGTTGCCTTTGATCGATTGATTGCGATCGGTGATGCTGCATCACTCCAATCTCCCCTCGTCTTCACCGGTTTTGGTTCCTTAGTTCGCAACTTAGAGCGCTTAACAACGCTGTTGGATACTGCCCTCAAACATGACTTATTGAGTTTCCGCCACTTAAACCAAATTCGCGCCTATCAAAGCAACGTTTCCGTAACTTGGCTATTTTCCAAAGGCATGATGGTGCCCACAGGTAAATTTTTACCACCCCAGCGGATTAACTCCATGCTCAACACCTTTTTTGGACTGTTAGCAGACGAACCACTAGAGGTGGCAGATAACTTCATCAAAGATCGGTGTGATTGGTTAACCTTTAACCGCCTAGCACTGAAAGCAGCTAGGAAAAATCCTGCCTTGCTTTTATGGATTTGGGAACTTGCTGGCCCTAGAGATTTAGGGCGATGGCTTGGTAGTTATTTCAACTTCGGTCGTCATGCCCTAATTAGTGCTTTACTAAGTCCGTGGTTCTCGCGCTTCTTAAACCGGGTAGGTTTTTGGCTAGAACCCCGAAATCCAGGCTTGTGGTTGTGGCTATTGGCGATTAATTATGCGATCGCCACAGGCAAACCGCGATCGCGCAGTCAGGTAGCAAAAACTAACCCAGAAGCCATAATTCCGAAGTCAGAAGCAAGGATTCTGAATTAGGCTTGGGCATTGGGCATGGGGCATTAATCACTTGACTCCCAACTCCTAACTCTTGGGGCGAAAATTCGGCAGTTCTACAGATGCCAATGACTTACGCCCCTTGGGTGGACGCTGAGGATAAACTACTGGTGAAGGTGAATTGTCATCATTGGTGTTACCACCTAATGACTCTGAGGACAAATTACTTGCTGACAATTCCAACTGTGTCAATTGTGAAACTTCTGACCAGTAGTCTTCAGTTTCTCCAACAGGTGTTTCAGTGTCAGGTGGAGTAGAGGAAAGCAGTAAGTTATTGGCTGGTGAAAGCACAGAATCCGTCGTCCAAGAAGTAGAGGTAGTTGCAGGAGGATTAATTTCTGCTTGCAAATATTCCTCTTGTGGATTTTCTAGTTCCTCATCGTCTTCTAAGATTGTTGCTAAAGTCTCCCAAATAGGAGCATCACTAACATCCGTTTTCGCAGCAGGTGGTGGTGGTGATGTAGATGCAGGCTGGGAGGTGAAAAACATTTGGATTAAACTATCTAATTGCTGATCTAAATTTGATGAACCCGAAGGTGAAACCGCTTCAGTTGTATCTGGAGAATCATCAACTTCTGGAGATGGCGCAGGTTGTGTTGGTGTTGGCGTGTCTTTCTTAACTGTCCAGTTCCAAGGAGATGATGGCGGTGTCGCAGGGGCTTCATTTCTTTGGAATGGGATTGGTGCTGAGGGTTCACCCCAAGAATTATCTAGATCGTTACTCAAGGATTCTTCTTCTGCTGACCAAGGTTGAATTGGCTGGGCGTTAGGAAACAAAGACCGAGCTTTTCTAGAAAATCTTCCTTGGCTACTAGTTATATCTTTAGGATGTTTTGCAGCATCTTCTAAGGAGTCATAGCTAGGAACCGATGTATCTAGACATTTTTCCAAAGCTGCTTTAAATTGCAGCGTCTGGCGTTGTTGTCGCATCAGTCTAGTACGTAATTCCCGACAAACATTTTCTGATTGCAATAACTGCTGAGATTGTTCGTTGTTATTAGTGTGTAGCAACGTACATTCTCGCTCTAACTGGGCAAGGCGTTGTTGGCTAATTTGTAGCTGTGCTTTATAAGTATCAGTGAAAATTTCCTGACGTTGAACAGTTTGTACAGCAGTTTCTAATTGTTGAAATAAAGATTTTATCTGTTCTTGAGCCGCAGCTAGTTCCTGAGTGTGTTGGTTGAGCATAGACTCACTAACACTAGAACGTGTTTTCTGCCACTGCAAAACCTTTTCTGACTCAGCTAGGTTGTCTTTTAGCTGCTCTACTTGTTCATACAACTTATTGTTAGCCGCACGTAATTCTTCGTTCAATGCCAGCAGGTTCTGAAATTCCGAGTCAATAAGTGCTTGTTTGCCGCTTTCAGGCTCTGCAACCCAGTCCTGCCGGACAGTATCTTGTAATAATTGTGTATCTTCAGCTGGCATGAGGAGTGGCAGTTTCCTAACTGTCATATTGTCATTAGGCACAACTGAGTAAAAGGGACAATTCGCCTCCTCTGATTGTGGCGAATTAACAGAATTTAGGGATTCCATCACAGCTCCCTTGTTTGAGGTGTCAGCTTCATTCATCACTCTTGACTCACCTGCTTAAAAATATTCAGCAGTGCTGGCATTAGCATTGCTTATCAACTGTGGTCTAATCAGGGTTTGCTCTAGAAGCTAAGTTTAACTCTATCCAAGCACCAGCAATTAATTATCAATTGGTGTTCCCCATTTTGTATCTAGACTGATGCCGTTATAACACTATGATGCTCTTTCCCGTCAAGAAGAGGCAAGCAGAAGGGGAACTCGATCCGCCTTTGAGGATAGGCAAGAGAGTGGAAAAACCCAATACGTTAAAAACTAAACTGTATTAGCTATTGGCTGATGAAGTTTTTCTAGATCAAAAAACTGCCTTACCATGTATTTTCTTTATTATAACCGCATCTGTCTTAAGACATAAATATAAAATGTCTCCTTCAATACATTTTTATACTGACTTATTTATTACTTAGGATAGATGCCCGTATAACTATCTACTATTGAATGATAATTCTGTGTTCCTGGGCAATCACTATTTAATGTCAGCAAACAACTAAGAGCTTCCGCCATCACTACAATGTTACTAAATCATGACAAATACGAGTAAATACTTATACATTTTCGTTAAAAAACTTATAACTTACGTAAGTAAAATAATAAAACTTTTTTAAAGAGTAATCTCAACTTAGTATGGGCTTTGTTCTCGCTAAATACATTGTTAGTAAGCAATTTCAGGTTTTGTTAGTTATAAGCTTTTCTATTAACTTGTCTTTAATACATCAAGTTTGTTTAATGACTAGAATAAAATTGTTTAAAGTATACTTAATTACTTAGTGCTTTTAATAACTTTGTAATTTAATTGACTATAAAAGCATTTAAATTAGATGTTAATACGGATATCATTTTTTATTATTTTATTAAAGAATAATTTTAGTAACCGAGTTTTCTACTAGAAATAAAGTAATTATAAAGACCATAATTACTGGCATTAATCTGATTGCAGCGCCAAACAAAGCGTTGTAGCAGTTAGGCTTTTTCAAAAAAATCAAAATTTAAAATAAGGGTGTTAAAGATGACCGACGTACTTGCAATGGGTTCTATCAAGCAAGAAGCCGCCAAATTACCGTTGTTTGTAGAAAATTGTGACAGCTTTTGGGACAAAGAAATCAGACCATTATTTACAGATGAGTCTCTATCTTTCAAGGTGAAAACTCTTAACGGAAACTATGTCAAGTACGTGAACTTGGATAATGGAGCTACAACCACACCCTTTGCAACCCTCAAGCAGTACGTGGACGAAATGCTTGACACCTATGGCAGTGTACATCGAGGTTCTGGGCAAAAATCTATCATCACTACACGAGAATATGACGCCAGTCGAAACATCATTCGCAACTTTGTGGGGTCATCTTCAGACAACTATGTAATCTTTGCGAAGAATACAACAGAAGCAATTAATGGAGCTGCCACACTTTGGGCAAAAAAACCTGGAAAAATTCTAGTTTCTGATATCGAGCATTCATCTAACCTGCTGCCTTGGGTTACTAGAGACGAAGTTGTACAGTATAGAACGCAGCCAGATGGAAGTGTAAGCGTTGCAGAAATTGAAGATATCTTCAAGGCACACCAAAATCTCCCTGAAGCCGAGCAAATTAAGTTAGTAACTATTACAGGTGCTTCCACAATTACAGGTTACAGACCCCCAATTTACGAAATTGCAGCTTTAGCACATCGTTATGGTGCGAAGATATTTGCCGACGTGTGTCAGTTAATTCAGCATGAACGAGTCGATATGCGTGCTGATGATGACCCATGTCATTTAGATTTTGTGGCTTTCTCTGGACACAAGATGTATGCCCCTTATGGAACCGGGGTTTTGCTGGGGCCAAAGGAATTTTTTGATAGTTCCTACCCTTATCAAATTGGGGGTGGAAACCTGCCTTATATCACCAGAAACCTAGAGATCAAGCGTTTTTATACAGAACGGGCCCATGACCCCGGAACACCAAACGCAATGGGTGCGATCGCCATTGCCAAGGCGATTGAAATTATCGAAGCAGTAGGGCGCGATCGCATTGCTCAGTACGAACACTCTCTAGTTGAATTTACATATACACGGCTTGGGCTGATTCCTGGTGTCAAAATACATATTCCTGGAGATAATTTAGCCCATGTTATTCCCTTTGATATTGATGGATTTGACGGACGCTTAATAGCAGAAATTTTGGCACAAGAATATGGCATTGGCGTTCGGGCTGGGGCTTTCTGCACTTATGAATATATTCGCAAACTCAAGAATGTTTCAGACGAGCAAGACTGTGAGATTGCTCAGGAAGTAGACAGAGGAATTACACGTAACATTCCTAGTATTATCCGAGCTAGCTTTGCTGTGTATAATACATTAGAAGATTGCGATCGCTTTATAGATGCGATCGCTCAAATAGCTAAAAACGGATTGTTTCACTATTTGCCCAACTACACACAAGATCAAATAACCGGTGTTTGGACAGCTATAAACAGCTAGTCTCGCTCTTTGTCTCGCCAAAAAATATATGGCAATAGGGGCACGGCAATGCCCATTGGTGTCAACTTAACGTTAAACCCGCTTGGTGAGAACGTTTTGCCCTCACCCCCAGCCCTTCTCCCATCTGTGAGAGGGGAGCTTGAGATTTAATTCCCTTTCTCCCTTGGGAGAAGGGGTTAGGGGATGAGGGCGTGAGGTGATGTGTAAAACACCTACCCAATATAGTTTTCAGCTTAAGTTGACACGTATGGGCAATGCCGTGCCCCTACTGAAAATTACAAATAATTACAAGGGGGTAATAGCTTGAGCGATGAAAACCTCTTTGACCAGGAGGATTATTTACAGGCACGGGTTGAACAGTG
Organism: Nostoc sp.; assembly: GCF_036917555.1. Classification (GTDB taxonomy): domain Bacteria; phylum Cyanobacteriota; class Cyanobacteriia; order Cyanobacteriales; family Nostocaceae; genus Nostoc. Next base: position 294,706 of record NZ_JBALDD010000023.1, read on the forward strand.
CATCTGGCAAAAAAGTACAGATGCAGGTATTTCGCGCCAGCGCTTTCTGAAAATACTAGCTACTATGGTTAGCGCCACAGCCATCGGGGGATTAGCTAAACCTGCGCCTGCTCACAGTCAGACAGCCGTTAAAACTAAAGGCAGCAAAATACTTAAGCCATTGCCACCAGGGTATATCTCTCATAGCAAAGGCACATTAGAGATGAACTGGGAAGCAATGTATGGGCGTGGCTATTTAGTACCAAATGATTGGTTTTATGTTCACAACCGCAGTACACCTCCGACCTTTGACCCGTCTACATGGCGTTTGCAAATTCATGGAACTGGCGTTTCTGCACCTTGCGAATTTACCTACGATGAAATCATCGCTATGCCATCCATCTCAGTCACTTGTGCCATTGAGTGTGCTGCTAACGGTCGGCGCTTCTTTGAAGAGGCTTACAACACACCACTCCCTGGAACACGGTGGAGACTTGGGGCTATTGGTGTGGCTGAGTGGACTGGTGTACCACTTTGTATGTTATTAGAGCGAGCTGGACTGAAATCCACAGCGAAAGACGTACTCGTTGAGGGTGCAGATTTTGATTCGCTGGACTCAAAAGGGACGAATAAATCCAAATTCAACAATGTAGTTCCCATTAGCAAAGCATTAGCAGATAACTCGCTCGTCGTTTATGCAATGAACGGAGAACCATTACCTCCAGATCATGGCCAGCCGTGCCGTGCCCTATTCCCTGGTTGGGGAGGAAACGCCAACGTTAAATGGATTGAGCGAATTGAGGTTTCTGAAACACTGATATATACCCAGTGGGTAACGGAGCAGATGGTGCTAGTTGGTGCAGATTACCCAGCGATCGCTCCGTATAAAGGTAAGCTGATTACCTATCAAAATGTTAAGAGCGCTTTCGAGTTAGCTTGGCCTGCTACGCTTTCGGCTCGAACCCACTTACTGCGTGGACGTTCTTGGTCTGGGAAAGGAAAAATTGTCCGTGTGGAAGTCAGCCTAGATGGTGGCAAAACTTGGCAATTTGCACGACTGAGAGAACCAAACTTTCCATTTGCATGGGTACGCTGGGACATTGAATGGAACCCACTTCCTGGGGAATATTTTCTCCAAGCTCGTGCTACTGACAATTTAGGTAATACACAACCGAGTACAGTTCCGTGGAATGACTCTGGATTGCTCTATGGAGGTGTTGTTAGCCATCCGGTGACAGTACAGGCATGAGGAAAATAAGGGAGATGAGGGGTACAAGAAGAATAATCTATGCCCAATGTCCAATGCCCAATGCCCACTCAGCACTATCAGTTCTATAGAAAAATAATTATTTATGATTGATATTAGTTGGTTGATTTTAGTGAGTGGGGGTTTAATATCTGGAGTCATAGCTGGACTTTTAGGAATAGGTGGTGGTATTATCACAATTCCTCTTCTAGTCACACTAGGTTATACTCCCGTTCAAGCGATCGCTACTAGTAGCCTTGCTATTGTGATTACTTCAATTTCTGGAAGTTTGCAAAATTGGTGGATGGGTTACTTTGACTTTAAACGAGTAATTTATTTAGGAATTCCAGCCTTCTTAACTACTGGAATAGGTGTATATTTCGCCAATAAAATTCCATCTTATATAATACTCTTTACATTTGGGATTATACTACTTGCTAATATTTATCTTATTGAGCTTCGCAAGCAATTATCCTTCAAAGAAATAGAGAATACAGCCCCAGTATTTAACCCATTAATTTCTAAAATTGGCACTGGGGGAGCAGCAGGAATTTTAGCAGGTTTATTCGGCTTAGGTGGCGGTACGATTATGGTGCCACTGCAAATGCTGCTACTGGGAGAAGAAATTAAAGTAGCAATTCAGACTAGTTTGGGCGTGATTGTCATCACTGGTTTAGCTGCCTGCACAGGACACACGTTAGAGGGAAATATTCTGTTTGTTCAAGGTATAGTTTTAGGATGTGGCGGTCTTTTAGGCGTTCAGATGAGTACTCGCACATTGCCAAAACTACCAGATTATACTGTGAGCTTAGTGCTTCGTATCTTCTTAGGAATACTATCAATTTATATTTTTTGGGAAGCTTGGATAAATTATCAATTGATGTAAAAAGACGTGAATTATATGGGGATAAAAATCTCCTGTAGACAGAGCATTTTTGAGCTAAGGCTACAAAATGCACTCCCCGAAGTAAGGGTGATTTCCGGTCAGCCACCGAGCAACAAAGGTCTCAAACCTACCCTATGCCAATCGCTTGGGACTTTGACATACTGGCGATTTTCCGTTTACTTTCCGTGAAGACTTTGTGGAGTGCATCTCAAAGTGTATTAATTAATATTATCTATTGTAACTATTTCCTTCTTAATTTTTTGAATAATATTTTTAATTTGATTAACAATCTCAATTTTTGAGCTTTCATTATTTCGTAATTCATTTTGCTGGCGTTCAATATCTTGAATTTCTGATTTATAAAAACTAGAAATGATTTCTATTTGAATATTTTTTTCATAATCAGTTCTAATTTCTGAGGCTACTTGCCTAAAATTCTGGCGTAATTCTGCTCTTGCTTCACAAAGTTTTTGCTCATATTCTGCTTCATCATTTTCTTGTTTAGCAGCAAGAAAAATTTCTAAGATAGCACCTACACCTCCAATAATAGGCCCTAAACCTCTGATAAACTTAGCAGCATTCACCGCTCCCCAAGGACGAAATTTAACACCAAAAAATTTACCAACATTATAAACTAGGTCTCTAGAAACTGCTGATGCAAAACCTCCTATAGCCCGCACAGCTTCAGGACTTTTCCTTAAAAAAGATGGTATTTCTTGAGTTTCTCCAACTTCTTCATAGTTAACTTGTTTTCTATTTGTTGATGAAACTTGTACTTCTTCAGCTAAAGAACGACCCAGCCTTGATTGTAATAATTGTTCGAGTTGAATTTGCAGTTTACTTAATTCCTCTTCCAAGCCCAGCTGTATTTTGTCTATTATTTGCTTTGTAGCTAACTCTATTTCTTTCTCACCTTTTTTAATTGTCCAGTTAATATCTTCTTCACTATGCCGCCCATCAACTTTGCTAGCAACACATTCGCCAATCATTAATACTTCATGCTCAAGATTGTTAAATTCAGCTATATAAAAATTACTGAATCTTGTTTGAGATGTCTTGATAAGCAAGATCTTGCGATGCAGTATTTCTAAGAAATCTCTAGTGGATTTATTATCTGTACTCCAAATATTATACAATTGCTCTAATATATCTAAGGCACGGTTGAGAGGCGTTAATAGTCTTGCATATAATTTATTTTTATCGATTAATTTATGTAGTGAGGACAAGAAAGTATTAAAACTAGATTCTTCAAGTAAAAATTCTTTTTCATCTTCATTTTTTTCAGATTGAGCCTTTAAATAAGAATCAGCATCAATAAAACAAGTATAAAAATCATTAGGGTGATGAGGCTCGATAACTTCCAGAATGGTTTTGAGTAAGTCTTTTGGTTTGCCGCGTTCACGACTCATCTTATTAATCACTAAGAGCATTTGACCAACTCGCTGCATTTCATTAGCAGCTCTTTTAAAAAAAACTCCACCTTGAGGGTTAAATAATTCATTGGGAATAACAAATATGAGTAAATCACTTTTTGAAATTTGTTCTAGAGTGATTTTATCGTGATCTGTTCTCCCTGCATAAATACCTGGAGTATCAACTAAGAGAACTTCTCTCCAGCAATATTCATTAATCCTATCTGTACAAATTTCAGCACTAATTTGGACAGATGGATCGCCTGTAATAGCTTTAATCAAAGTAGACTTTCCAGCATTATATTGACCGATAAAAGCAATAGTTAATTATGTTTTGTGTTGATATTCATGAATAAAAACTTCAAAGTCTCTAGCAAATACATCCATCTCATGATCGGTAGATGAAGATAGTATCTTGAAAGTTTCAGAACATAAATCATCTACTTTTTTAGCAATTTGCTTAAATTTAAATTCAGACATTTGTTACTACCTCTATCGCTTTATAATTGTATTTTTAGTGTAAGTCCTGAAAATGACATAGACATTTAGGTGTAATTTTAAATACCCTTTATTGCTCATATAGAGACAAAGAAAAGACTAATAACTACAGCAATTCATCAGGTAAAACTGAGGAATGACCCTTAAAATTGCTTGGATTTAGCAACCTATGCCTTATTGCTGTAAAGTCTGACTCTCGCTTCATCTGTCTTTTTATTTTTTAAAGTTGTGAAATCGCTTCTTTCAGGTCAGCTACAATTACCAAAAGTCCTTTGATGTAAACATCTACCTGTCCCAGCACTTCAGTCTTAGCTCTAACAGCAATATTTGTATCTAGTAATTTTTGGTAAGTTTTGCAAGTTTCCTGCTCGGACTGCTCCAAGCTCTTCCAAAGAGTTTCTTTAGCTTCCTGTTTCGCTTTCTGCCATGCTTTTTTTTCTTGCTCGCAAAAGAACCAACTGAAACATCCAACGACGATAGATGTAACACTAGCTACCCATCCTACAGGATTCCAAAAATTAGCTGCTGCAAAAGCACCAATACTAAAAGCAACAACAGAGGCTGCACCTAAACCAACACCTACCCACTTCAGAGTTTTTTCAAGTTGCCATTTTTGATAGTTTCCGAAATCAGTAGATTCTAACTTAATAGTTCTCATATCATATTGATATTGCCTTTCAAACTCATTTGAAGAAGCTACTAATTCCTGGATTATCTCTTCAAATAAGTTCTCCATAGCAGTTTCAATTTTTTGTTTCTCTTTATTCATGCGCTTTTGATACTCAGACTGAGCAATGTCTTGCCCTAGATATTCCTCAATAAAGCCAGGAATCCATTGTTTAATTTTGCTAAATGAATCTTTACATGACCTTTGAATTTTAATTTTTCCATTTTTAACACTTTCTTGAAAAATATTTTCAATTTCTGCTCGTTTATCTTGCATAAAATCTACCTGAGACAGCAGAGATTTTTGATGTCCTTCTAACATCCTTGTAATTAAATCGAGAAAATATATGATTGCATCAAAAAATGTATTCCAGCGTCTTTTTCTTCCTCTTGTGTATATTTCTGACGCAACTAAACTATAAATTTCTTCTATTCTGCTTAATTCCCAAAGTTTATTGGTAACGCCACTATATTGAGGCTGATTGCTCAGAAATGCTGCACACGCATGAATACAAATAATTGGTACTTCTTCTATGGCTAGGCTGTGACGAATATAACTACGAATATGACGTTTATGTTCATCTAACTTTTGTGAATCAAAAATTTTTTCTAGATTTTTAATAAATCTCTCAAAGCGTTTTGGATTATCAATATCATACTTAATGTGAAGAACCACAAAAAAGTATTTTTTGATTTCTTGCAGCCAAGCCATAGCATCAAATTCACCCGGCTGAACAGAGTCATCGCTAGTGAGAAATATAACTATGTCAGTAACGTGTCCTTAGAAGTAGCGGTGACATCTATACCTTGGATCTGAAAAGATTGATTAAGTTCTGAGACGACTTCTTCAACAGTTAGTGGAATCATACTTAGCCATGAGAATATATTAAACATGCTTATGGCTAAGTATTCCCGTTTCTTGCTAGTTACTCACATTTAATGACTAACAACACAACCAGATTTTTATTGAGATACTCTCAGATGTCAAAGCGACTTTTGCAATGGGGCACTGGTACTGTGGAAAGGGTGGGAAACTTTTTGATAATCTTCCCACACCCCCCTACACTCCCTTATCTCCCTCGTCTTCCCTACTCCCCCTGACTTTCTATCAAGGCAACCATCGGGGATGAAATCCGGCTAAGGGAAGTTGTTCTGGTCTAATTTCGACAGTCGCAGCATCAGCGATGGGCAACAGAGGCATTAACCACAGGCTACTGGTAGCAATAACATCCCCATCATCAGTTTTCAAAGTATTTGTGGGTAATGATGCTGTCGTGTTTGTCTGCGGTACTACTTGGTCAAATAACAACCCCAAACCGTCGGTAGATAAACTCATTTGCACATTCCGTTGAGCGGGAGGCAGTACTAACAGTGGTTTCTGTTGCCCAGTTTTCAGATCAATTGCCACCACATAGGGCTGTTCTATATATTGTTCCTTGGATACTAGCTGTGTCAGCAAGCAGTAGAGGGTGGGTGAGGCGATGTCAAATTGGCAACTAAGAATTGAACCTGTTGTTTTTAATAGTTGTTTCTGCACACCTTGATTTGTCACCAAAAATAAATCCCGCGTGTAATCTGTATTAAACTTTACCATCGCTGCTTGAGAGCCATCTTTGGAAAAAGCTTGTACCAAACCAAACTGCGGCAGAAAATCCAAAGGTTTACTGGCATCACCTTGGAGTGGTAAAATCGCTGCTCCCTGTCCTTGAGCAACCGCTACGGCTTTACTATCTGGTGTCACCATAAAGTCTCCCCCCGGTTGACTTTTTAGGCGTTTTGGGGTGGGTTTTTCTGCTGAACCATCACTGGTTGCTGGCATAAACCATAGTCCAAAGTCGCCAGGATTAGTTTTATTTCCCCGCTGGATAACAATAGTTTGCCCATCAGGTGATAAGTCAAATTTCAGGTTTTGATAATCTTTACTATCTAAAGTCAGGTCAACTTTGCCTTCTGGTTCTGCTTTTTGTCCAGATTTAGCAGAAACGCCTGTTGTCACTGTATACAGTTGGGCTGAAAGTAAGTCTTGATTGTTTGCGGCGCGAGCAGAAAATAAAATTTTCTCTCCATCAGGAAATGACTCAAAGTCGATTACTATCAGGTCTTTGGGGGTAAGTACCCTTTTTTGCTCTTGGGTTAAGTTGTAAAGAACTAACCGTCCCTGTTCTTCTTTGTCGGTTCCGATATAAAGGATGACGCGATCGCGTGTACGAAAGCTACCTGTAAAGGGCTGTATCAGCCGATTTTTGCCCTCTTGCTGGGCAAATTTATCTTTAGCTCCCTGTAACTGCACTTTATAATTTGTGCCATAAGGTGCTGGTGTCACCAGTGTATAAACCATCCGCCGCCCTGCCCAACTGAATTTACCTGCTAGGGGTGGCTCGATTTTCAAGTTATCCTCGACGCTTTTTACTTCCATTGGGCGGCTGAAGGTGAGGGTGAAGGAATTATCTTCTGCCCCAATTTGTTGATTTTGCCAGGTAAATTCCCGGACACGAGCAGTTACCACATCACCTTGCAAGATAATTAACCCAATCAGCACACTCAGCAGTAGCATTAGTGCGATCGCTATGCGATCCAGTGGTTGGAATGCTTTAGATTTAGTCATTGGTTATGGAGCATTGGGCATGGGGCATTGGGCATCTACAAATGACAAAGGACAAATGACTAATAACTATAAGGATTCTGGGGTTGAGGAATCTTTTTGAGAGAGGTAGCGGCAATGGTAAGTTGGCGTTTACCTGCCAAATTTTCTGTCACCATTTGTCCTTCTACTTCTAGCCATGTATCAGCAGAGTAAAGCTCTTGATTATTTTGTAGTTTGACGGGCAATCCCACAGGGTAAGCATCTGCTGCACAGCAACTTAAGACAAATCGTGCTAAAAACAAATATTCTTTTCCTATATCGGGCGGGTGAATCACAAATCCCTGCACCTTGACTTTTTGTCCTGTATATGTATCTGGTTCAGGATAGACATTGACGGTGCGTACCCAGTCTACAAGCGATCGCTCCTCTGGACGAACAGTAGCGCGAAAGGCTTGGGGTTTGACACGTGTGCTTCCCAATAAATCAGTCGTCACCCCCCTTTGGAGTGCTTTGTCACTAGCAAAAACTTGCGGTGTAATCATAAAACCTAGAATCGCTGTAGTCAACAATAAAGCACTGCCCCAACCAGGGGGAAATAAACTAATATGCTGAGTGTTTGGCGTAACATCATGGCGACGCCGTTGCCAAAGTTCCTGCATCTTGAATAAACCAATAATGATAAAGCTGATACCAGTCACAATCACTAACCAAAAGTAATTTGGGTGAATCAACAGGTTCAACTTATTAGTTAGCCAATATCTCAACATCAAAATGCCCCAAGCGGTAATTGCTAGAGCATCCAGCCAAGGAAGTAACAGATTTGGGATTTTAGATTTGGGATTTTTGTTAGCCATTAATCATTAGTAATTAGTCATTGGTCATTAATCATTAAAAAATGACAGATGACTAATGACAAATAGTTTTTTAAAAGACGTGCAAGTTCAGGAAAAGAGTGAATACAAATGTCAATTGTGCTGCTAAAGCAAACAAGTAAAAGATAGTTTTGGGTTTAAAAATCGATAACATCAAACCAACACTTTTGATGTCAATCATTGGCCCAAACACCAGAAATGCCAACAATGAACCGCTGCTAAAGGTTGAGGCAAAAGATAGGGCGAAGAAAGAATCGACTGTAGAACAAATTGATACTATTACTGCTAATATCAGCATGACCACAATTGAGGTAATAGGCCCAGCACCCAAACTGAGAATTAATTCACGGGGAGCTAGGACTTGAATAGCAGCAGCGATCGCACTTCCTAAAATCATCACTCCGCCCAATTCCCGCAATTCTTGGATGCTATTATCCACAACTAGGCGCAGTTTAGCTGCTAGTGGTTTATCAGCAGTAGAGATTGAAGTAGGTGGTACTAAATTAGGAACTATCCGTAGAGGGATACCTGCTTTTCCTCCTAAGATATAAGTCCCCGATTGCAACAGATTCGGTACTGTTTCTTCCTGTTGTTCTTGGTAACGCTTACCACGGCGTTTGGTTTCAGCCTGCGCGGGTGGATTAAACTTCATATAACGAGCGATCGCAGGTTGGACTATGGGATTTAAGTCCTTTTGAAAACTGAAAACAAACCCGATAATTGTGGCAATTGTTAGGGAAAATACGACTCGTAAGACTACTATTTCTGGCTGATCTCGAAATGCTGTCCAAGTGGCCCAAATTACAACTGGGTTAATTGTTGGTGCTGCTAGCAAAAAACCAATTGCCACTGGTGTGGGTACTCCTTGAATCAGGAATCGCCGCGCTACCGGTACATTCCCGCACTCACACACCGGAAACAAAAAGCCGATCATGCTGCCAACTAAAGCACCCAACAGCGGATTTTTGGGCATTTTTTCTACTAGTTTGCGCTCATCAACAAAAAACAGCAGCAAACTGGAGAATAAAACCCCAAGAAGCAAAAAAGGCATCGCCTCGACTAGCAGACTTAAAAATAGCGTAAAACCATTGTTCAGTTGATTCATGAGCGTCGCAGTCAAAAGCGGTTTTTAGTTTTAGGGTTCTGCCTAGTCATTCTATCGAAATGGGGATCAAAAGCAGTTCGGGAAAATTAAACATCATTTAAGTAGCAAGTTATCCTACTTCAAAATAGCTGTTAAGTGCTACAAACCTTGGCCTCCAACGAGTTCATGATTTTTAACTGAGTGCATTTACTGACGATGACCATTTCTAAGATTGTCTAAGTTCAGAAATTGTTCCAACCTAGAGGGCAAGTAACTGCACAGATGATTTGAAATTACCTATGTTTATACTTACAGTAATTTGCTGGATAAGATATTAGTTCGGCTGTATTTTCATCAAGTATTCACAGTTCTTCAACATTTGGGGATCGCTATTATAACTCTTGCAAAAGTCCCTAACACCCCACCTCCAACCCCTCCCCGATGCCAAGGTGAGGGGAGCGTTTGCTTTACTCAAATGCGGGGTGGGGTTCTTTATTTTTGATTTATGCAAGAGGTCTATTGGTTGCTACCATCATTGATTTTGACTAGTTATAGCAAAATTTGATCTGAGCTTTGGTTGATTTTCTACTACAAAAACTCTAAAAAGGCAAGACCAAAGTTTAGCAGATAGAGGAAATGATCGGGGGAATCTTTCGGCGTTAGCGATAGCCTAACTTTCTATATGATGTGAAAAGTTGAGCTATGGCGAGTCACAAAGCCTTGAAAGGAGTGTCAACATGATATCCCCGATTTATTTTCAGAAGTCGGGGATATAGTCTACTTTTTGACGATTATTTTGTGAGATCACTGTTAATTACGTTTTGTTGGAATCCCCCAAATCTTGATTTTTTGATCGAATCCACCACTGGCAAGAATTTTACCATTTGGACTAAAAGCGATCGCACTTACCCAGTCTGTATGTCCACTCAGTGTATTTATTAACTCGCCTGTAGTTAAATCCCACAATTTAATTCCATCTCTGCCGGCACTAGCAAGGGTTTGTCCATCGGGATTAAGGGCGATCGCATTTACCCAGTTATTATGTCCTGTAAGGGTGCGGACTAATTCTCCAGTATTAATATTCCACAGTTTTATGGTGCGATCGTGGCTAGCACTAACTAATGTTTGTCCATCTGGTGTAAAGATCACAGCGCTAACAGCACTAGAATGAGCTACAAATTCACTGATTAATTTACCAGTACTCAAATTCCACAGCTTGATTACACCCTTATTATCACCACTAGCCAAGGTCTGTCCATCAGGACTAATAGCTAGAGTATAAATCGAATTATCAAAGCGTACTATAGTCCCTAGAGGACGCTGCTGTAGCAAATCCCAGAGACGAATCCCATCCAAAGCTCCACTGACAAGAACTTTACTATCAGGAGACACCGCTAAAGATAATACGTTACTGGTATGTCCGACAAAAGAGCGGCTAAATTTTAAATTTTTCAGACTCCAGAGGTTAATCGTATCGTCATCGCTACAGCTAGCGAGGGTTTGCCCATCTGGGGAAATCACTAAAGATTCTACGGCTGCTTTGTGTGCTTTATTAATAGTCGCCAACTTTTTGCCGTTTGCTAAATTCCACAGGCGAATGACACCCTCGTTTTCTGCACCTCCACTCACAAGAATTCTGTTATCTGGAGTGAAAGCGAGGGATTTAATGGTTCCGTTATGTCCTATGAGTGTGTAAAGTAGTTGAGCATTAGCAAAGCTACTGGTAGCTTGGGAGTTTGGCGTTACTTCAATGGCAGCATGAGCTTGATGAATATAAAACCCTTCCCAGGTAATCACTGGAAGGGCAACAGCTGCCATAAATGCCAGGATAATATACGGCCGCAAAAAATTACCGCCACCTCTTCCCTCACTACTCACTCTTTTTCCTCACTTTTATAGATACAATTAAACCCAATAAATTTTGCAGAGTTATTTCAGTAATAACTCTGCACATTTTAAAGAGGTGGTTTTTTCTTAGAAACGCTTAACATTGGTAAAGGCGCACTAGAAGAACGAGAGGGCAAATAATGTTGCACTACAGGCTCCTCTGGTAAAGAACGACGCTGCTGGAGACGCCACAACTTAAAGCCTAGCGCTATCCCTGCCGTTCCGAAACCAAAAGCAAACAACGACCAGCTATCATTCAATCCGCCAATCAGGGCATCCATAACACCCATTGTCATCAATACACTGATTAGTGGCTCTTTTCGGTAGGTTGACTTCAAAAAACGAGGTAATACAGCATTCATCACAGCTTGGTTGGTTCCAGTTCACCTTTTGTGTATATTTACCAAGAATACCTCACCCATAATTTGCCTTTCTCATTCAAGGCAGACACTAATTTATGATTTTTTTAGTAGGGGGAGGAAATTTACTCATTAATCGCCTTGCATATACTAGTTGCAAGTCTATGATATTTCAATCACTAATAGGTATTTGTATTTCGATTCTTCTCTTGCTTACATTCTAGGGCAGTTATTTATGAATAAGTATAATTAATATATCTAGGGCGAAGTACTCCGCTATTAATTATTGAAGTCAAAACCAACTGGTTGTTCCAGCTGGTTGAAACTCTTTTAATTACTAGCTTACAACTTCAAGATTGTGCTTGTTGATGGCACTACTTCAGACCCAGCCATGATAGCACCCCTTGATTGGTGACATATTCAATCACCAGCAGTAAACCAAAGCCAATCATTGCAGCTCGACCATTCAAGCGTTCGGCGTATTCGTTAAAGCCAAATTTAGGCTCTGCTAGTTTAGGTGTAATTGTTGGTTGTGTTTGTGTCATCTTTTAAGAAACCTTATTTTTGGCAGATGGGACTTGATATCAGACTTCTGGTAAAAGTCGCAGAAAGTGGGGATAATCGCTACTTGCTTTTCATGGTATCTGGAAAACCTTTCTCTAAATCTCTCTCTTAGAAGGAAAAAGACTTTGAATTTTTCAGATGACGTTGAAAAGTCAGGTTAACTTAAAAGCTGATTGCAATGCTGGAATGCCAAGATGACTTGATAAATTCTGCAATAGCTTCTTAGTAGGGAGCTATACAATCGCTTTTTTAATAAATTGTTACTATTTTTTATATATTGTATAAATACTGGGGCAATAGTCAAGGGTAAGAGTTTGGGCTACTCAGATTGAATTAAGAAAGTTAGAACAGAAATTAGGTATCTCTAATCCAGCTATCTCTAATACGGAACTAGAAAGATAGAAGTAGCAAGCTTGAGATTGCCAGGCTACAGTTAAACAAAAAAATTATCAGAGGCGATATATGGAAATCGGCGTTCCCAAGGAAAATAAGGATCAAGAGTTTCGGGTAGGGTTGAGTCCTTCTAGCGTGCGGGTGCTGCGAGAAAATGGTCATAGTATCTTCGTCGAGACGCAAGCAGGTAATGGTGCTGGATTCTCCGATGATGACTACAGAAGTGCTGGAGCCGAAATTGTCCCTACATCAGAAACGGCTTGGAATCGGGAATTGGTTGTTAAAGTCAAAGAGCCGCTGACATCTGAGTATAAATTTTTGCAAAAAGGGCAGATATTATTTACTTATTTACATTTAGCAGCCGATCGCAAATTGACAGAGCATTTAATTGATTGTGGCACAACTGCGATCGCTTACGAAACTGTAGAACAACCTGGTGCTAACAGACTACCCTTGCTCACCCCCATGAGCGTAATTGCTGGTCGGCTAGCAGTACAATTTGGGGCCAGATTCTTAGAACGTCAGCAAGGTGGTAGAGGTGTACTTTTAGGTGGTGTACCTGGAGTTCAACCAGGTAAAGTAGTAATTTTAGGTGGCGGCGTTGTCGGCACAGAAGCAGCTAAAATTGCCGTAGGCATGGGTGCGATCGTGCAGATTTTAGATGTGAGTGTTGAGCGCTTATCTTACTTAGAAATACTCTTTGGCTCTAGAGTCGAATTGCTTTACAGCAACTCTGCTCATATTGAAGCCGCCGTTAAAGAAGCGGATTTGCTCATCGGTGCAGTTTTAGTGTTAGGACGTAGAGCACCAATACTAGTATCCCGCGAATTGGTCAAAAAAATGCGTCCTGGTTCAGTAATAGTTGATGTAGCCGTTGACCAAGGCGGTTGTATAGAAACCTTACACCCGACATCTCACACAAATCCGGTATACGTTGAAGAAGGTGTAGTGCATTATGGCGTTCCCAATATGCCAGGAGCAGTACCTTGGACAGCAACTCAGGCACTTAATAATAGTACATTACCTTATGTTGTCCAGTTGGCGAATTTTGGAATTATGGCTCTGGAGGTTAACCCAGCATTAGCTAAGGGTGTAAACGTGCAGAACCATCGCTTAGTGCATCCTGCTGTGCAAGAGGTGTTCCCCGATTTGGTGGTATATTAAGGTGTGCAAGGATTAGGCGATCGCTTATTTTAATGGTGGTAGCGATCGCCTACCACAGCCGCACCATACGTCCACACCTACCACAGACCACACACAGTCGCTCTTGCCATCGTTCACGTAATTGTTCTGGCGAGGGGAAGTTAGACAAATACCTACTAGTCTGGATTTGTCGCGTATCCTCTCCCCGTTCAGCGAACAAATGCCCATTACTGGAGAAGACAAAAGGCATATTAAACCGCTTCTGATAATTTCATGCTTGTTGGATACCAAAATCCGGTAACTTATTTTCTGCTTTAGCCTCAATTACAGCAACAGGCATCGGTGCTTTACCTGGAATTCCTATAATCGATTTAACAGATTCATCACTACTTCATAAGAAGGAATATTGCCTTGAGTCATAAATAATATTGCAGCTTGTTGTAAGTTTTTTATTCCTTTTTGTTTGTCTTTTAGCTGACAATATAAAACACCAATATTGTAGTAAGCTTGAGCTAAATCAGGATTAATTTGGATAGCCTTGTCGAAATCATTCAGTGCTAATTCTGATTTTTGCTGGTTATAGTAAGCTAGACCTCTATTGAGATAAGCTACACTATCATTAGGATTAAATTGGATAGCCTTATTGAAGTCTGCTAGAGCTAATTCCCATTTCTGCTGGTTACAGTATATTAGACCTCTATTGGCATAAGTTTGAGTTAAATCAGGATTAAGTTGAATAGCCTTGTTGTAATCACCCAGTGCTAATTCCCATTTCTGTTGGTGGTTATAGTAAAAAAGACCTCTATTGTAGTAAGCTATAGCTAAATCAGGATTAAGTTGAATAGCCTTGTTATAATCATCCAGTGCTAATTCCCATTTTTTCATATCATCATAAAGATTACCGCGTTCTACGTAACTATCAGCATTATCAGGATTAAGTTGGATAACCTTGTTGTAATCACCCAGTGCTAATTCCCATTTCTGCTGGTTTTTGTAAATATCACAGCGAATAGTGTAAGCAAGATGACAATCAGGATTAAGTTGGATTGCCTTGTTAAAATTTGCCAGTGCTAACTCCCATTGTTTCAGGTCATAGTAAAGAACACCGCGAACGCGGTAAGCAAGAAAACAATCAGGATTAACTTGGATTGCTTTGTTGTAATTAGCCAGTGCTAATTCCCATTGTTTCAGGTCATAGTAAAGAACACCGCGATTGCAGTAAACATTGGCTTCCTGTTCTCGCAGTTGTTGTGGACTATTCATAATTAGTTAATGGTAGGTTTTTTTGAAGTAAGAAGGGTTGTTCACCATAATAGCCTGGTATTATGTTGTTGTCACTTCATATCTTTCCATTTCATATCTTTCCATGATGAAACTGGGAATACTAAATTTATCTTTTTGAAACTAGAGTTAAAACTCTAGTCACTGTATAATTATCAACATCTAAAAATATTTTTAGTTAAAAATAATGAATTTTAATAGTCTAGAATACATCAAAAATTTTAATGATGATGAAAAGCGGGTGTATGATAAGTATCCAATTGGAGCTTATTTTATCTTGTGAGAGATTAATACTGTGCATAACAGTATTTTAAGCGATGATAAATTTATGTAAACGCTTATAATATGTCAAAATAAACTATGAGATTTTTGTAAGTGTTTAGATTTATCAATATAAGTGATGATATTTTTTAACTGTAAGCGCTTATAGTAACCAACAGCCAGACACAACAGTCATCGCCTAGAATCTGATCTTTACCATCAGGTTGGTATAGCCCACACCAGCCATCTAGCTTTTACCCTTCTGCCATCATTTTTTTAGCCTCTTCTAGTATTTCTTCATAAGAAAAGTCAGTTCTGTTTATCCCCTGACTCAGGCTTTTCTGTATCAACTTATGTCGTGCTTCTTCTAATGGATAACGTTGTATACGAATTGGTATTTGAGATATAGCACAACCAGAACCAACTACTTCAATTTTGTCAGTAAATACAGCTACTGACTGATGATGTTCGGGAAAACGAATGAAAAAGTTTTCATCTGTTGAGTTTTGATGAACTTCTATTAACCGTATATTTTCAGCATCTGCTACTTTCTTAGCTCCAGATTGCAGTCCAGATGTGGTTACAATAATTCCATATTTGGCTCTTACATCTTTAATAATATAAGCAAATGCTGCTATAATGTTTTGCTCTACTCTCGCCTCATTTTTGTAATGTTTGCATTCAATCAATATAAGATCATTTTCATCATAGCCATAAGCATCTATCTGCCACTCTGTTCCAGATTTTCCCGAAAAATACTCTTTTGATTGAATTTTGAGATCGGGTAAATTAAAGTGTTCTTCTAAATATTTTTTAACTCTTTCATCATTAAGAATGGCTCTTGTATATTCTTCATATTTTCTCCAGTCTGTTTGGTTTTCAAGCATAAAAATTACTGATAATATACACTATAAAGATTTATTAAAGGAGCCAAAAGTTTAAATTTACAAAGCACTAAGGAAACTTTGCGTATAGTCAGTGCTTATGGAATTAAATTAATTTTAATCATTTTTATTTAATATTAATTTTTCACTTCTAACAGTCATCACCATATAGTCAAATCAATTTTTTAAAGCATTACCAAACTACTTTGTGTTTCTTCTAATTCATAACCATTAGCTAATTTTTCAATTGCTTGGTCAATCATTGCCAAACCTTGATCTACTCTTTCAACTAAACTTAGCTGTCCTCGAAGTTCGGCAGCACCGACGAAACCTTTAGCATACCAAGTCATGTGCTTACGGGCTTGACGTACACCGCGATCGCCTTTATATTCCCACAAAGCTTGTAAATGATCTCTTGCACATTCCAAGCGCTGAATTGGGGTAGGTGGTGGTAATATCTCACCAGTTTTTAGGAAGCGATCGATTTCTCCCACCAAAAACGGATAACCCAAGGTCCCACGGGAACACATGACGCCATCAGCGCCAGTTTGTTCTAAACATTTCACCGCTGCTTCAACGGAAAAAATATCTCCATTCCCAATCACTGGGATAGAAAGCACTTCTTTTACACGGGTAATCCATTCCCAACGGGCATTACCGTTGTACCCTTGAGCGCGGGTGCGTCCATGTACCGTAATCATTTTCGCCCCGGCATCTTCCATTCGCTTGGCAAAGTCGAGAATAGTAATTTCGTTATCATTCCAGCCAATACGGGTTTTTACTGTCACAGGTACATCAACAGCTTTTACCACTTCCCGCACAATTGCTTCTGCTACTTCTGGTTGCCGCAACAACGAAGAACCACCACCATTTTTAGTGATTTTATTAACCGGACAACCCATATTAATATCAACAGTATCAGCACCTTCGGCAACTGCCTTTATTGCTGCTTCTGCCAGGAAATCTGGGCGGCAATCAAATAGTTGAACGCTAATCGGGCGTTCGTTGGGATCTACCTCCATGATTTTGGGCAACTGCTTGACATAATGCAACCCTGTAGCATTCACCATTTCGGTATACATCATTGAATCTGGTGCATAGCGACGCACGAGACGGCGAAACACCATATCTGTCACTCCAGATAGAGGCGACTGGAGAACCCGACTTTTGACCTCGAAGGAGCCAATCTTTAAGGGTTGGGAGAGTCTAGCTTGAAGAATAGGAGAGAGCGAAATCATAGAAAAAATTAAAAATTGTGCAAATGGAAAATAGCAAGAATATGTAGGTAAATTCGTGATAAAGGATACAGCGAATTTCAAGTTAGTGAGGTACACAAGCTAAGTCTCAAAGCCAGGTATAAAACCTGTTTTACTTTTGTTAGCTACGCCCTGCGTAGCCCATTCTGAATTCTGAATTCTGAATTCTGCTGTAATTGTAGGTTACGTATGCTGACTTGGAGGCTGTTTGTGCATTTCTTGTTGAATCTCTTCTAGACTCAAACCTAACTCTTTCGCAGTTTCTTCAAAACTCAATCCCAATCTCAACAACAAAGGTATCATTCTAAACTTTTCTTCACACACTCCTTCTTGCTTGCCTTCCTGCTTACCTTCTTGATAAACTCGTGTTTGTTTCAAATCACTTAACCCAAACATACCTTCAATCTCCTCTCGACTCATCGTCAGAAACTTGTAAACTAATATTGTCTCTATCAATTCTAGTAACTGCCGCCGTTGTAGTTCGATGTTGATTTCTTGCTGGGTTCTCTCTATTAACTGCCTAGCAGCTATAATTGCTGTCTCCTCTTCATCAACGACTAATTTCATCGTAGCAATTCCAACTGGCAATGATGCAGTTTCACCTAATTCATTAAGATAAATGCAACTGACGCGTTTGCTAGTGAAAAATTTACTGTAATTCTTGATATCTGCTGTATCTAAACTGCGATTGGGATAGATAACTACTCCTCGCCAAGAATTTTTCAGTTTATTTTGGCGTAAGTATAAAGAAATTTCTGAAAATAAGCGTGAATAAATTTCTGTGTCAGTTTGAAACTGGACTTCAACAAAGTAAATCGGATTTTCTTCTCCTTGTGTTGGGAGAAAAACGCCATCTATACGGAATCCCCAGTGAGTTACTCGCTGTGAATAGTACCTTGATTTCGGATTAACCACGCCTTAATCTCACCGACTTGTTCAAGAAGGTGGTCTAGTTTGCGTTCAATCTCATCAAATCCAGTAGCAATACCTTGTGAAATTTGCACTTGGTTGCTGCGGAGGTGATTAAAATCGCGCTGCTCGTTCACCGCTTTTACAGCAGCAGCTTCAGCTTGATGAATAGCTTGCTGCCTCTCAAAAATAGCCTGTTGCTTTTCAAATTTCAGCTTATCCCGCCATCGTGCGACCCAGCCAGATATTGCAACTACTAAAGATAATAGTAAGCTGAGTAGAGTAACATCAAATTTCATTATATTCGTAGCGCTGTTTTAATCGCTGTTACATCATCCTCTAACGTCGTCGTATCCATTCCTTCATATTGATAGATAGCAATATTGGCATTAATAAACCATTTGGGAACTTGAAGTGATCCGAAATAATTAATATTTAAATCATCGAAAACTATTAAATTAAACTTACCTAACAATAGTCTTCTTGCAAAATAATTTGCGGAAAATAGCAAGAACATTCGGGTAGGTATTCCAGAATTACGTAATACGCTTCGTTGTAATCTTCTGGGTTAGGGAAATTTAAGTTATTTGTCATTTGTCATTTGCCTAGTGCCTGTGGGGACACACCATTAAACTGGAACAACTCACCTGCACCACTGCTTTTATGCCCTGGCGCGGAAACACCCTCTCCATCACCAGAGAACTGAGCGCGGTAACGAGTTTGCCGCACGGTGATATTTTGATGTCTGCACACAAACCTACGGAAACCAGATGACAACCACAGTTCTAGAACTGATTGAAAACCTGAAACACTACCCAGGTGCGACGGTGGTAACTATCAAAGATGTTGATGATCTTGAATTTGTGATCGTTGATTTCAAATCTGAAAGCGACGGCGTGACTATCGTTATCGGCGAGAAGGAGTACGACGAGGATGATTATTCGAGAACTGATTGAAAAACTGCAAAGCTACCCTACTGGGACGGAGGTATTTATAACAAACGTTGTCAATGGCGATCGGCATTATCCCATCGTTGACATCTAGACTCAAGGCTGTACCCTGAATATCGTAATGAGCAACCAGTCTGAGGAATCAAACGAGGAGGAATAAGTAATTGAAAAGGCGATCAGCCTACCGTCCCTATTGATCGGAAAGCGATGCCTACGGCGAGCTGCGCTAACGCCAGCCAAACAATGCAGTATTTAACTAAGGAAATTCTACCAATGTCAAAGCCAATAGGGTTTTTCACCAGCTACATCACAAACGACGGTTCCTTACTGGAATCGCTCCAAGAGGAGTACAGTAGTACCTTTGAACTGATGACCAGATACGAAAAACTGTATTTAATTTCTGCTCTTGCGATTCAGTTATGCGACGAGTCCCCTGGCAGATGCCGCGATGAAATCTACGTGGTTGGGCATCAAGTTAATAGCTCCTTACCTGTGGCTGACAGAGAGGGATTAATCGAAGCGCTGATTAATCAAGTCCGTCACAGGCATTACTTTTCAGAGCATTTCCACTGCGGGATTTTTGCCTCCTCTGTGGGCATGGTTGGCTAATAGGCTTGAAATTTCCCCCGCCAGGAAAACCAGAATTGAAAATCGCTATAAAATATCCATTGCCAAAAACTACGGCATTGAAATTGACCCAATCTTGGAACTACACGCCGAATGGATGTGTGATATCTCACTCTATGAGCAGCGCTTGGAAGCAAAAATCAGTGAAATGTTGTCTGAGTCAGCATTTAAGCCTTACATGAGCGTCTTTGATAAGTTCGGCTTTAGGTTGCAAGTGCGTAGGCGAAGCCCGTCGTAGACATCGCGTTTACTCACCAGGATTTATCCCTTTGAGTCGTTCCTGGGTGTCAACGGCAGGCCAGTCATTGAATACGAAGTCAGGGAAGTGAAGCGAACCGAGCGCGATCGCAAAAATGGAGAAACCACAGTCTGACGTTTAGCCGGCGATACCAAACGAATTAAACGCAACCGCAGCCGCGACACTTTCAAAATGCGTTTGGGGATGGGTACTGTTCTGGAACAGTCAGGAGATGGACTCGTAAAAAAGCCTAGCAGTTCGTCATTGTGTCGAATCAGCCTGTGGCAGTACGTCCTAACTGGTGTAGAAACTGGAAGGCTACCAGAGAATGAACTGACCAAGGAATTGATTAACTACCGTGAATGCAATTTGCTTGATTTCAATTGAGGAGAATTTATAAGTCTTTGCCGTTTGAGGTGAATTACCAATTAATTCAAAAAAGATCCCAGGAAGTTCTTGAAAAAGACGATAAAAAATGCTGTCAGTTTTCACACTTGATGTATTGCGGTGATTTAATCCGTTAGATTTTACCGTGAAACACTACTGAGAAAAATTAGTAAGCCGACTGCAAGAAGCAATCGGCATAACAAATTCATGATAATTTAGTTGCAATTTAGCCGTGAGTTGCACCTTGAGGAGGATGCGAGATAACTTTTTTAGCTAAACCCAAAGTCTGCAACACTAGGATACTCCACCAAGTAACATCAATTTCCCACCAAGACAACCCAGATTTCGCCATGTGGGGATAAGTATGATGGTTGTTATGCCATCCTTCTCCATAAGTGACGAGGGATACCCACCAAAGATTACGAGCGCCATCATTAGCATCAAAGGTACGATAACCCCATAGGTGTGATGCTGAGTTCACAAACCAGGTTGAATGCCAAAGCAAGACACATCTGAGAAAGACTCCGTAGAATACGAAAGGCCATCCTCCTAAGGCATAAAGCAGCAGTCCGAAGGGTATTTGCAACAGCAAGAAGTAACGATCTAGCCAGCAATAAAAGGGTTGTCTGGCTAAATCAGGGGCATATTTTTTATAGGTTTCATAGTCAAAAAATTCTGGACGTGGGTAAAAAATCCACAATATATGGCTCCACCAAAATCCTCTTTGAGCAGAATAGGGATCTAAATTGATATCTTCTGTGTGGGCGTGATGCTGGCGGTGTCCACCTACCCAAAAAATTGGCCCACCTTGTAAAGCCAGCGCTCCGATCAGGGCGATCGCATACTCTAACCACTTAGGAACCTGGAAACTTTTATGGCTCAGTAGTCGGTGATATCCCAGGCAAATACCAATACTCCCGAATAACCAGTGGAGAAACACTAGCAAACCTAATGCTGGCCAGGAGAAAAACCAAGGAGCCAGAAGTGCTAAAGCATGAAATGTAGCAAAAAATACTACATTTGTCCAACTGAGTTGAGGTGAGTTGCCTTTCTCACGGGCGATCGCCCCAAAATTTGCGGTCATAAAAATTCCTGTTGATGGATGATGAAGTGATTTACTTTTTATTGGGCATAATCCCACTAAGGATTTATCCACCCTCTCACCAGTTAGTTACAGTGAGCCAACGCGGTCTTCTGCCTTGGCGTTAGCCTCTCCTTTTGGGAGAAGGGGAGACGCCAAAGGCGATGGGGGTTTCCCCCATTAGCGACTGGCGTTAGCGCAGCGCTAACGACGCAGGAGCGTCACCCGTAGGGTAGAGTAAAGCAAGTATCACTTACATTTGTTATGCTAGCAGAACTCTGATAACCCTGCAAGTGCCACTTGCATTTCTCTATGTCATCTCAACTCATTTCCACTCGTCAACGCCTAATTCAAGCTGCACTTGAGTTGTTTTCTGCTCAGGGAGTAAGCGCTACCACAACCCGCCAAATTGCTGAAAAAGCCGAAGTCAATGAAGTGACTCTATTTCGGAATTTTGGCAATAAGCATGGACTGCTTTTAGCTGTGCTGGAAGAGTCCGCAGCCTTCAAGGATTTAGGTGAGTCGCTGGTGCGGCGGGCAACACCTCCTGGCAATGTTTACCAAGCTCTTAAAGATTATGCAAGTGATAGCTTACATGCATTAGAACGAGTACCAGAGTTCGTCCGATCTGTAGTAGGTGAAGCTGACCAATTTCCGGCAGAAAATCGCCGCGCACTAGGCAGGGGAGTAACTGAGGCAAACCGTTATGTAGCTCAGTATTTAGCTACTGTAATCCAGCAAGGACACCTAAATACCTATTTACCTGCAGAAAAATTAGCAAGTTTGCTGAATGGGATGATTTTGGGATATGCAGTAATTGAGTTCACCAGCGAATTTCACGAACTTTGGGAGGATCGGGATGATTTTCTCGAAAATTTGGTGGAGTTGTTTTTACATGGAGCGATGTCATCCTCAGCAGAATCAGCAATAAACTCCTTACAAGGAGGATTCACCACCACAGAAATAGCTGATTTGCCAGCTAGTTTAGTTCACGAAATTCTGCAACAGTCTAGGAAATTTGGAGTACGAGATTATGCCTTGGCTTACGTATTATTTGGGGCTGGGTTATCCGCCACAGAAATAACTAGCTTGGAGCGATCGCACCAAATCTACGATACTCAAGGGCACTTCCTGCAAATCACAATCCCCGGATTTGTGCGTCAAGTCCCTGTAAATCAGTGGATTTTGGGCAAACGCTACGGTTCTTTTACTAATAATCCCTTAATCAAATGGCTGAAAAGTCGTAAAGATGCTCAAACAGCCATGTTTCTGAATGAAACAGGCACACGCATCTCAGAATCAGAACTTGAGACACGTTGGCAAATATGGAGTGAAGGATTATTAACTCCCCAAGGACAAACACCAGCGATCGCCCAAGCACAACAAACCTGGCGCGTAGAAATGTTAATGCGAGGGATCGCTTTAGAAAACCTGAGTATTTTTACAGCTTGCGATCGCGCGCAATTACAACCTTATGTCCGTCGAGCCAAAGAAAAAGCCGCCCTAGAGCAAGCGACTCGTTTGGATCATAAGCCAGGATAAAAGTGGGGAGATTAGCTGTACTCTCATACCATTTCACTAAATTATTGATACAAATTACTTCCCCTGCCTCCCCTGCCTCCTTTGCCTGCCATCTGTATCAGTCTTAAAGTAAAACGGTATCAGATGGGGATTGGGTGTTGCTCGAACGGCGTGATAATTTCTTGCGTGACTTGCCTCCTGCCTGGACATATTGCAAACTGTCTTTGCCATAATGCGTTGCCACACTCATTAACATCTTTTCAGAGTAGCCGCGCAATTCTTCTTCAATTAGAGAGAGGCGACCTGCCATTTCATCTATGCTAGAGAGTAAAGTGTTGTAGGTAGATAGCTGGGTTTGCAAGGTTTGGATGCGGCTGTCGTAGTCTGTCAAATTTAATCCGTTGCCAAATTCTAGCGTCGGGCTAATTGATCGCATTCCTGCAATTCGACGGAGAGCCTTTTCTAGAGTCAGTGAACTGCGTTTTAGTCGTGCCATAAAATGCGCTCCTGAAGGAAGTTATAGGATTACTGCATGTACTCTAGCCAATGCAACCATAAACTTCTCTGAGAGATAATTCGGAAAAATTAAAGCAAATTAAGATCGACCTAATTATTTTTAGTGGATTGTACTGAGGTATTTATTAAACTTGTCAAAAAAGTAACATTAAATAAGCAACAGATACTCCAAAGTCGTTTTGAGGTACTCCAAAGTCGTTTTGAGGTACTCCAAAGTCGTTTTGAGGTACTCCAAAGTCGTGTTGAGGTACTTCAAAGTCGTGTTGAGGTACTCCAAAGTCGTGTTGAGGTACTCCAAAGTCGTGTTGAGGTACTTCAAAGTCGTGTTGAGGTACTTCAAAGTCGTTTTGAGGTACTTCAAAGTCGTGTTGAGGTATTAGATGATGAGTTTTCTTGCCTTAACCCGATTTACGGCGAAGGCGATCGCGCTCAAAAGTATCATAAATATCAATACCTTAGCCAATTTACGAGGGTTCCAAGCCTATAGAAACGGGATGGATACGTCCTCAAGAAGTAAGCTTGGCAAAAATTTGGGCTACTAAAATAGGCTCAGGCATTTAAGGAAGCATTTTTAACCCTTCGGCTTCGCTCAGGGTTAAAGCCGAGCGGAGTCGAGGCTTTAACATTTCACAAACATATCGAAAGCCACGATAGTCGGCAGAGATTACCCGCAGGCGTACTATCACTACGAGTTTTGGAGCGAGGGCGATCGCACAATGAACTCAACGAAAGTTATGGTTAGGCTACACAATTCGTTGAGTTGAGCTTAAATACTAGACGTTCTTCAGATGTTTTAAGCAAGGGTGAATGCTTAAGATAAAGTTATTAGCTTGAGCATATAAGAAGATATATGCTATTTTAGTATTATGGGCGTTCATTTACCCATCACGATAAATCCAGAGCAAACGCACCTAATCTCTGAAGTTTTTGCTGGACAAGAATATCGATGAAAAAATTTACTCAATTACAAAACGCCAAAACCTTTGCTATTAAAGGGTTATTACACTTTATATATATTTCCCCTGATTTTAGCTCCTATCGTAAATTTACTGAATATTGCTAATATCAATCTGGAATCAGGTTCTATACATTTGTAGCTTTGTATATACATTACTAAAACTAACTACTATGTACATCTGTATTACAGACAATTTCAAAAAGCAGTTTCATGCAGCTTGCGCTTTATGTGGGTTGAAGATAAGCCAAGTTGTAGTGGAGTTAATCAAGCAATAGTTGGCTAGTGAGGCGCAATTGGTAGGTCATTTAAAGAGTGAAAATTGCTTTTAATTAGAGTTTGCTGATAGTAAGGCTGATGTGAGAATTATTGCGGTAAATTCATTAGTAAAATTTGATAAGTAACATTTTATGGATGAAGTTTATTCCAAGCTTACAGCAATTTTTCAGAATGTGAATGACTGGCTGAAGTTTGCAGAGGCTAAAAATGGTGTTCTCCTAGCTTTTTCAGGTACTGGTATTACTGCAACTATCACTCTTTTAACTACAGCACCAAAAATTCCAAATTCCTTAAATTTTGGTTTGTTGTTGACTACTTCTCTCCTGTGTATTTGCTCTTTAATTTGCTCCTTTTCATTTCTGCCTAAAACAAATTTGGAGCGTTTTGTATGGTTGCGAACTAGACCACCTAAAAATGTAACTTTTATCAGGAAGGATGCAGATAATTTTTGGTTTTTTGGACACTTGCAGAAATATAATGCAACTGAATTGCTGGATGCACTAAATAAACACTACTTTGATAGTGAACTATCTTCACCTTATAAAAAAGAATATAAAGATATTGCTGAACAAATTAGCATAAATGCTCAAATTACTTATTTAAAGTATCAATTTTTCACCTATGCAATATACGTCTTAATTGTATCTATTTTAGTGATTCCCCTTTCACTCATCATAAATTTTGTTATTTATAGGCATTTTTAAATTAGGATTTTTATAAACATATTTACATTATTTCCAATAATAGGCATGGCAAAAAATTAGCCAGATATAATTTTTTTAACAACTATTACTCTCTCTTTCTCTATTTCTTAAAGAAGAGGTAATGTTTCTAATTTTAGACTCACAGAGTAAAGATTTTTATGATAAATCAGCTAGAAGCAGAAAAATTAACGTTAACTATAGTTCAAATGGATCTAGTCAAGTCTTCAAGAACTACTAGTGATCTTTTTGAAATAATGGGAGAACAAGGAGTATTACAATTTACTAAAGAACTTGAAAAAGATGTCACAGATGCTTTTAATCCAATAAAAGAATCTTTGGGTTCTGAATATGATCAATTGCACCCTTTAGGTGGGGATGGCTATCGCATTTCATTTGAAAAAGTAGAGAATGCCTACAAATTTGTTAAAACTTTTTGCAAAAAGCTTAACACAGATAACAAAACGAGGAAAGAATACCAGAGAATATTTCGCATTGGTATAGCAACCGGAAACGTTATGTATAACAAATCTAAACAATGTCTTGACAAAATAATAGGACACAGTGTTTTGTTTACAGTTGCACGGCTGAGTACAGGAAAGCCTGGTTGGCTTTATATTGATGAAGAAACGTTTAATAAGCTTCAGTATTACGAAGACTTAATAAGAGATTTCGTTGAAACAACAGTTAAAGGTAAAGAGCATGAAGATGATATTACCGCTTACTGTTGTGAAATTATAAGAAATTCTCCCTTAAAATCATTTAATTTTCAGCGTATCACTTATAATAATCCACGAGATAGAAAACCAAGGGTTACAAGTGACAGTGCTGAATACTTTACTGAGACTTTAGTAGATAGTGTAAAGCTAGATATGGTATTTATCAAAAATGGAAAATTCGAGATGGGAACAACAGATGGTCAAATAAGCGCACTTTGCCAGTGGTATTCGATAGAACAAGATATTATAGAGAACTTCAAACACGAGCAACCCCAACATACAGTAAATATACAACCATTTTTTATGAGTAAGTATCCTATCACACAGGCACAATGGGATGCAGTAGTGTCTCTCCCAATAGTAAGAGACCGTCTTGAGCCACAACCATCCCATTTTAAAGAAGAAAAAAATCTACCAGTAGAGTCCATTACCTGGCATCAAGCGGTGGAGTTTTGCTCACGTATCTCAAACTATACTGGAAGAAAATATCGTTTGCCTAGTGAAGCAGAATGGGAATATGCTTGTCGTGGGGGAACAACCACATTATTTCATTGTGGCGACGAAATTAAAACGCTTGTATCTAACTTTAATGGTGATAATAATGACATACCTTTGAGAAACACTTATCGACAAAAAACAACCCCTGTAAACAAATTGGAAGGAGCCAATGAATTTGGATTATACGATATGCACGGCAACGTCTTTGAGTGGTGTGCAGACCATTGGCATGAGAATTACGAAAATGCGCCAACAGATGGAAGTATATGGCTGAATAATAATAACAATGATAATTATGTGATACGTGGTGGCTCTTGGGACCACCTTCCTGTATATTGCCGTTCAGCGTATCGTACATGTTTGGCATCAAACTCGCCTAATCGATCTGTCGGTTTTCGGGTGGTATATACTCCTGCATACATTTCAATATAGATTCGAGAAATTTATTTATCATTTTTAATAATCTTTATGAACAGAACTGAGAAAATTAACAGCATTATTTCCAAGCGCAAGCCTTTGAATGAAAAACTTAAAAAAGTACAGAAGAATCTTGTATTGCTAAACTCAGAAATTCACAAGCTAGAAAAACTGCAACAAACTACAGCAGAAAAACTAAGCACCATTCCGGGCGATCCCCAATTTCTTCAAGCCTTACAGGAAATTGATTTTTCTAAAATCAAAACAGAAATTACCATTGAACTAAAAGACTTAGAAAAGCTGAGTTCTCGTTTTGCCCGTAACACTTTGAACTTAGGGGTAGTTGGAATAGCCAGACAAGGAAAAAGTCGCCTACTTCAAAGCTTAACTGGCCTTTCTACTACTGAGATACCCGATAGTGATAAAGGATTTTGTACAGGTGCTCGTTGCACTATCCACCATCGCCCAGAAGTTGCTACGTATGGCATAGTATATTTTCATTCTGAACAAACATTCCTGAATGAGATCATCAGACCCTATTTTGAGAAACTTCGCTTAGGAGCAGCACCGGATACCCTAGCAGAGTTTGCTTTACCTCTTCCTCCTTTACCTGATGAACTAGACGATGCGGTTTCTAAAGCACAGTACAGGTATCTGGAAAAGTATCACACCAATTTGGATAAATACCAATCCTTGCTGCTTGAGGCACAAAATAAACAAATTCAAAAGCACGAAATTAGAGAATATGTTGCACAAAATGACTCTGAGGGAAATCATATTTACTTTAAATACATGGCAGTCCAAAAAGTTGAACTGTTTTGTGAATTTCCCAATACTGATATAGGTAATATTGCATTAGTAGATATGCCTGGTTTGGGAGAAACAGGTATTGGGGCAGAAGAGCAGTTAATAAAAATTCTTGGCGAAGAAGTGGATGCTGCAATTTTTGTCCGTTTCCCCAAATCAACAGGTGACGACTGGGATGTAAAAGATGTGGAGTTATATAGCACCGCAAATAAGGCTTTACGTCTACCCATAAAAGAATGGTCTTTCATGGTTCTCAATAAACATAAGAACGGTGAGAATTTGGAACTATGTGAATACTTTGCGAAAAGTTTAGATAAGCAAGTAATAGAGGTTGTTAAACCCATCATTATTGCTAATTGTGCCGACCCCACAGAAGCAAAAACAAAGATTCTTGACCAGATTCTCGATTACCTCATCAAAAATCTCGAGCGTTTGGATCTGGATTATTCTAATTTCTGCTACCAGGAATTATTGCGGATTCATAATGCTGTAAGCACAGAATTAGAGAAAGCTCGCAGAGCTTTAGGTGAACTATCAAGAATGGGTAATGACGCTATTGAAGTACCTGACTTTAGACCCTTATTCTCGTCTGTTTGGGGACAACTTACAAACAAATTAGAGGAACTACTTAAAGAAATTCGAGAAGATGCTTATAAGGGAGAAATATCTACTATCTTCCAAAATCAGCTAGAACAAATAGAAGAAGCTTGCGACCAGAGTAGGGAATATGTAATACCAGAAAAGGTACAAATAGAAATGCTGCGAAATCAACTAAAAAGTTACGATAGTGCTTATAGTGAATATTTACATAAATGCCGCACTCATCTGTCGCGAGAATTTCTAAAAATAGATGCTGGTCTTGAGGAATTAATCAACGATGTTAAATCTAAGGTAACAAATGTATTAGTAGATGCAGACGGAGGAATGTTGGGTAGTTTGACAGACCAAAGAGAAGCAGAATTTCTAGAATATATGGCAGACAACTTGCCAGAACATCCTTCACTACAAAGAATCAAAGAAGGTTTTGAAATTCTATCAAACTTTAAAATATCCTATCGTAATTTATTTCAACACCGAATTCGCCAACATCTCAATTGCCTTACACCTGATTTGACAGCTCGTCTTAAGAATAATCCTGATGCTGAGGACGTTTTGATGAAAATTGACCGTTTTTACGATCAAGGTTTGTCTTTATGTCTTCAAGAATTAGAAAAATTTTCCACAGAGCCAGCTGATGCTGCCTTTGGCATTGTAGAAGAATTTGTCGATCAGGTACTACGTTCTGATGGTGCAGAACAAGGATGGGAAAGATTTTACTACCAGGAAAGAGCGCAAGTATGGGATAATAAATTTGCTCAGGAAAGAAAGCTAAATGGTATCCGTCAGGATTGGCTAAACGCAATTGAACGAGTTGCACAATACAACAAAAGAGAATTTTTATAATTTTTGGACTAGGAAAATTAGACAAACTTTAATGTAAAGGAGTTAATAAATGCCAGAATCAACACCGTTTAAAGTTACCATGCTAGGCCCTTCAGGTGTAGGAAAAACAACGATATTGACAGTAATGCATTCCCGTGTGGAAGAAGCTCTAGCCAATACTGTCATGAGACTTAATCCTGGCAAGCCTGATGATGAAATCTCAAAAGCACAAGCTACAGGAATGCTACTGAATTATAGAAAAAAATTGTTAAAACTGCTTGATGAGAAAAATTTTATCTCTGAAAATGGCTTGGATGGAACAAACAACTATGCAAAATATTATTTTTATCTTTCTAATAGCCAGAAACCTAGAAGCAAAAAATTACTATTTGAATTCGTAGATTACCCCGGTGGATGGATGACATCTAACTCACTAAATCGTAATGAAGTTATTTCTTTTTTACGGGAATCTCCTGTTACTATTATTGCAATAGATACTCCTGCTTTAATGGAGCAGGATGCCAAGTATCACGAAACAATCAATATGGGTGACATAGTTAAGCAATTATTAAGAGAAGCCTATGAGAAAGTTGATAAATCCGAATCAAAACTAGTGATGTTTGTCCCTGTGAAATGTGAAAAATACATTCAAAATGGTGAATCCGAAAAAATTAAGTTGAAAATCCATGAAAAATACCATGTACTTCTTAAAGATTTAGGTCACAGAAGCTCTTCTACGGCTGTAGTTATTGCACCAATTCAAACAATAGGAGGTGTGGCTTTTAGTTATGTAGGACGACCAAAACAATCTGGAGAAACACCAAATTTTTATTTTCAGCATACAAAGCAAGCCCAGTGGTCTCCTGTTAATGCCGAACAGCCTCTAAGATATATTTTGTCCTTTGCTTTAAAAAATTATCTTACAGAAAAACAAAATAATACAAATAGATATTTGCAGTTATTAATTGATTGGTTGGGTTTTGATAATGAGTTAAAAAATACTATCTCGCAATTTGCAAACCAATGCAAAGACGGAACTGATGGTTTTGAGGTAGTGCAAGGTAAACATTTATTGACATAATAGTTGAGATTGGATTATGAAAACCTACATTCAAAGCAGGGGATACTCTCCAAATCATGATTATATTTGGGTAGTAGAACAAGAACCTCAGCAAGTAGAAGAAGTTATAAACACTAAACTTATTTCTCATCAAGATATACCAATTCTCAATGAAGCTGTTAAGTTAATTAACACGAAAGATTTTGCTGTTGTTTTATTTCGAGAGCAAGGTCAATTGCTATTAATTGTTACTGGATTACGAACACGTCGTAAGGATAGTCAAAACCGCTACATTTACAACTCTATAGCATGGACAGGTACAGATAAAGATGAGCCTATATTGCGTAAAATTACAGCTTTGACCTTAGAGAATAAATTTCAAATTCCAGAATCAGCGGTTTTTAATTTATCTGATTCCTCATTTGGGTTTGAGGTTAATTGGGACGAAATCAAAGCATTGATGCCGAAAACTGGAGCAGAAAATGCTCCTCTCTATGAAAACCAAAAAAGTGAAAAAATAGCTTTTTTCTCAGAAGATAGGAATAAAGACTTGGCTAATGAACTTATGACATATTCTCTTCCTTTAAGAGATGGAGCATTAGTTGTAGTGACAGAATTTGAGCAGAGTAAACAAATCTTTAAAGAAGCGAAAGTCTGGCGAGGTATATCGAAGGATCAGAATATTATTTATCGAGATGCTTGGGAAAAACTTTTATCTAAACCAGGAAAAGATATAGCTGCGAAAAAAGATGAAATTAAAGAAAATATTAATATAATTGATGAGGAAGTAAAATTGCTTACTGAAGACGTTCAGACAATGTTAAGCAAGCTGCTTCTTCTGTTGAAGATTTTCTAAAAATAATTTTAAATAATTTTTTTTCAAGTTTATTCATACTTTTTTTATTATATTCTGGCTTGTTAGAAAATTGAGGAAAGTAGGCATGTGAAAATGTTTTTACTCTTACGAGTATAATTGTTATAATCAAAACCCTACAAGCTTTGATTTCCTTAAAAAAGCAAGTTTAGATTTATTACAATTTAAATAGTGAAAAATCGAAACAGTTATTGAGGAAGTCAACTATGGAAATATACGTAGAAAGTCGCACAGAAAAAAGAGACTACTATTGGATAGCAAAAAGAGAAGGTCTGTCAACAGTAGAAGAAGTTCCTGATCTTCCTATCTTTAAAACATATTCTCGTTCCAGTTTAATTGACACAAAAGAGTTCTCTGTTGTTTTATTTCGAGAACAAGGTCAGTTGCTATTACTTATTACTGGGTTACTAACAAAGCGTAAGGATAGTCAAAACCGCCACATTAGCAATTCTATAGCATGGATAGGGACAGATGTAGATGAAGCTATCTTACGTGAAATTGCAGCCTTAGCCTTAAATAACAATCTTCAAATTTCTCAAAACGTAGTTGTTGAGTTGTCTAATAGCGATTTTGAGGTTAATTGGAAAGTTATTGAGCAATTGATTCTATCAAGTAGAGCCACAAGTACTTCTCCAGAAGTGTATAGCAAGATAGCACGTATTTCAGATCAGCGAAAACAAGAATTAGCTACTGAACTCATGAAATACAGTCTTCCCTCTGGAGATAGTGCGCTAGTTGCTGTCACAGAGGGATATATTACACACAAATATTATGAAACGGTTCGTATCTGGCGTGGTTTATCTGATGACCCTGAAGCTTCAAATGAGTGGGTTGTGCTAACACCTTCCAGCTCCGTTAATTCCCCTGGTTCAAACCGTAAAACCTTACCAATAGTCATCGTAGTAGGGATTTTGATAATTTTAGCTTTTTTCGTATACTTATTTGCAAACTTAATCGATATAAGCGTTATTGGACGTTTTGGATTGAATCCTACTCCTACTGCTACAAATCTATTGGCTCTTTGTCCAGGTAAAAAATTGCCACAATTATATAGCGAGAAGACAAAACAATCAGTCAGAGAATTACAAACGATTTTGAATAAATTACCTCCTAAATTCCAGCAAGAAAAGCAGAATAATTTATCTTCTGATAAGTTTGACGAAAATACCAAAAAAGCGGTTGAATACTTTCAAACAGCGTACAACAAAAAACTAGATAAAAAGCAACAAAAAGATATCTTTGGTGGTACAGTAGCTACTCCTACCTGGGAAGCTTTATGGGAAATAACGAATAATAATGAAGAACTCAAGGCAGTTTGGAATGATATTTGCACAAATGCAAAAGCAAAATGATGCTCGGCTTTGAAAACCCAAAGATTTACCTGTGTTGGCTACAGCGATTGATGGCAAAGCGGGGATTATCGTATCTGGGGATGATGATGACTTGAGAGGGGTAATGGCAAGCTATAGCATTCAGTTACTGGGTGTTTATTCTTTCCTGAAATATCTAGATGAAGGTGATGGATAAAGGATGCTTTCCCCGATCGCTAATTCAACTTATGCCTAAGAGCGATCGCCTTTTGATCGACTTCCCAAAATACGCTCGCCCCTTTGACTAAAAGAGCGATGCCTCCCCACAGTAAGAAAGCGATCGCTCTCTCAAGTCGATTGATTTCATTTTGAGGTGCATTGCTTTTTCACCAATTTTCTCAAACTCCTGACTCAGGAATGAGCAGAGGAATTGGGCGATTGCGATTCTTGCGATAAAGAAAGAAAATCACTATCGAGAGTGAAAACAAAACTGTTGGGATAAAGCTCTGCCATTCTTACTAGTTCCGCATCTGCCAAAGAGACTGGCACAGATTGATAGCAAGTCAGCAGTGCCAATATTGTTGTCAACTCCACATCCAAATTAAATTGAATCACGACTTGCCATTGAGCCAAAAGTTGAAGCAGCGTTTCCCGAACATTATTCACCCGTTGCAACAAAAACCAGGCCTCTGAAATCACAGCCTCACAAGTTAGCAAAGGTGGCGCAATCTGGGTCAACTGCTCTGTTACCCAGATGTGATAGCGATCGCGTCGATCAATTAAAGCCACCAAAACACCTGTGTCAACAATCACTTGATGGAGCATTACTGACCGTAGCCGTGCATATAGTCTGGATTTGTTGAAAGATCACCGGGGCCTTCCCCTGCCCCAATTGCGGCCTGGGCAACTTCAAAAAACGATTGGGAAGCCATTTCAGATTCCATAGTCCTTGGCTTGTGACGTTTTGCCCGTAGAAACTCTACAAAGTCCAAAACCTGTTGCTGCTCTTCTGCCGATAATGCTTCTACTGTCTGTAAAATTTGCTCACACAAATGAGACATTGCCATCAGATATGAAATGGGCGATGATTTTATTATGATAAATATATAGCAATCCGATAGCGTTCGCGCAGCGTCTTGTAGAGAAGCGGTAGCGAGTCAGACGCTCCTCCGTCGCTAACGCTTTGCTATCGAGCGTCTTTGATTCGGTGAATCACTCCTAGAGATAGGGAATAAGGGACAGAGAATAGGGAACAGAAAAGAAAAAATTAGCTCTGTTCGCGGTAGCGTCTTGCAGAAAAGCAAGGTTTTAAGCCGTATTTCGTTCCATGTCCTATGCCCAATGCCCAATTAATTCAACGGCTCCATAATGACTCTTAAACCTTTACTAGAGAGTGTTTTGAGCATTTCTTTAGCGTTATATTCACTACTAAATACTCCTGCTTGCATAACTCTTTGACCTTGCCAAACTGTGGGAAACGCACCAGGAGCAAGGAGTCTTACTAAATCTCGATCCTTATCAGTTGCAAGCGGCACTACTACGCGATAACGCACACCAAATTGTCTTGCAGAGTTACCACTATCGGGAATACTTGCAGAACTTGTTTGCAGATTGCGAGTATTAACAATGGGGATATTGCGATTGGGAAGTGGTAAAAGTTCTGAAGCACTTGGGGCAGCAGTTTCTAGTATTGGTAATGGCTGCTGTGTCTGCTCCCTCATACTTGGAACTGGTGGCTGTGCAACTGAATTGGATGGGGACTCAGGGGCAGTAAACTCAATGGTATTAGGATCGATCCGCACATAATTTAACTGTGGTGTCTCACGCGGCTGTGCGTTAGTTGGTATTTGTCTACCTGACAAGCTGCTAGGAGTAGGAAATCCGGCGACTTTAGAAGTGGGTGGTTGTTTGGATATAGACGGGGAAGGCGGTACATTATTGGCTGGCATTAATGGCAGCAGTTGACTGTTTAATTGCCCAGAAACAGGATTATTTGCTGAAATGCTGTTGCTGGTTTGCCCATAGGTAGTTTCAGAGATTTCAGGAGCCGAGAAGGTGATTTCCCCAGTTGGTAGTATTTGTCGTAATACGTTGTTGGGAGCTGGTTGAGAATTTTGGGTTGCTAGTGCTGTTGTACCGTTAATATCTACCTTGCCAGTGATGCGATCGCTCACAAGATTGTTACCAGCAGCAGAAATTACCTGTTTAGCAGCGCTGGCGTTAATGTCGTAGCGGGCATTATTTTGAAATATATTACCCCCAGGTTCGGATGCACTACCCAAATCTGGCATTGCTTGAGCGATCGCAACTAGACCATCTTCTTTATTATCTTGAATAATATTATTCCGCAAAATTGGGCGGGCATTTGCTTGTACAACAATTCCCGATCTATTGTTCTGAATTTGATTACCTATAAGTATAGGAGCGGCATTTTGGGCAATATTAATGCCAAAACCTGTTTGGTGAAAGACATTTTCCTTCACTTGAGGACTAGACTTACCAGCAATTGTGATGCCATTGGCTCCATTGCGATCAAAGTAATTCTTGCTAATGGTGGGTGCAGCATTACCACTGATGGAAATCCCATCTTGAGTACTATCGGTAAATGTATTTTCTGAGACTACCGGATTGCTAGATTCAATCCATAAACCGTAACCACGGCGATTAGAGTTCGTCACCGTTACCCCAGTGAGCGAGGTTTGGTTGGCTCCAACAATTGTGACATTTTGACCGCCAAAGCTCCGACTCAGGTAATCACCGCCTCCTTGAATGATAATGTCTTTACCTTGATTACTGGGGTTGCCTTGAATTGAAATACCCGGTTTCAGCATTAAAGGAAATTCCTCTCCTGTCTCGGCGCTATAAGTGCCTGTGGAGAGCATAATTACAGTATTGGCCTTAGCTAATCGCAACGCTTGGGTAATCGTTTTTACAGGAGTGGATTCGCTGCCATTGCCTGCCTTGTCATCTCCAACACCAGGATTGACAAATAGCACATTAGCCTGAGAAGGCGCTGAATTTGGTGTCGATGGAATTTGAGCCATCGCACTATCCAGGCTTATACCCAGGAACGCTATACTTGTCGCCCCCATGTTTACAGTAAAAGATAATACTGAAAAACTAAAAAATAAAAGCCTTGCTGATTTCAGAAACTTCAGCTTTGCAAACAGAACATCTACTCTACGGTACTCAGTAAACACACGAAGGAGAATCATATTTAACACTACTCCTTATAAGTAATCATAAATTCTTATACTCTTTAGAGAATATTATGTCGATAATATTACTCATATATTGACCGATTGGCGATATTTAATACATAGTAATAAATGATATTAGACATCTCCAGAAATTAATTGTGCGTTGCCCAAAATCATTTGTAGGCACAATTCATGAATTGCGCCTACGTCATTTTCGCTCTTATATCTAAATAGATATAAGAGCGAAATTAAATATGCGTTATCCAAAACCCTTGTAGAGACGTAATACTGCTAGTCTCTACATTATTTTCACTAATATATCTATTGTGGATTTTCTGGTGTATTCCCTTTTGGCAGTCCTTTGCAAACTTGTTGTTTACCGTAAAATACTTGACTAAGCTCAGTGCTAAACTGTAGCCTCAAACTACCCTTATCACTGTTTATAGGAACATGGGATAATTTACCGTAACCCTCACTACTGCGTTGTTTTGCGTAGATTCCGCAAAAATTAGTAAAAAAAAGCAAATTAATTAACTTATGGTTACTAGGACTTATGATAATTCACACTTCGATGAAAGCACTAATGGGGTTGTTGTAATGGTCGAGCCATACAGCCAAAAAGCGCAAATACAGCAAGTTGTTTACCGCATTTTAGATGCCAATTTAGACCGCGCTCGTGAGGGCTTGCGAATTATTGAGGAATGGTGTCGGTTTGGGTTGAATAATGCTCAGTTAACTCTTGAATGCAAGCAGCTGCGACAAGAGGTAGCCAAGTGGCATACCCCAGAATTACGGGCGGCGCGAGATACACCAGGCGATCCGGGGACTGAGTTAACCCATCCTCAAGAAGAACAACGAGCTAGTATAAAATCGGTGTTGCAGGCTAACTTTTGCCGAATAGAAGAAGCATTACGGGTGTTGGAAGAATACAGCAAGCTAACCCTGCCAAATATGGCTAAAGCTTGTAAGCAGATGCGCTATCAGGTTTATACCCTAGAAAGTAGTTTAATGGGTCATCAGCGCCATCAATTGTTGTGGCGATCGCATTTGTATCTTGTGACTTCTCCTAGTGAAAATTTGTTAAACAATGTCGAGGCTGCACTCAAAGGAGGATTAACGCTTTTACAATACCGCGACAAAACCGCCGATGATTCTTTGCGTCTGGAACAAGCGAGAAAATTACGGCAGTTATGCCACATCTACGGTGCTTTGTTTATTGTTAATGATCGCGTGGATGTAGCTTTAGCTGTCGATGCCGATGGGGTGCATCTGGGACAACAAGATATGCCTATTACTGTTGCTCGGCAATTACTGGGTTCGCAACGTTTGATAGGGCTTTCTACCACAAATAAAGAAGAAATGCAAGCAGCAATTGCTGAAAATGTAGATTATATTGGCGTGGGGCCAGTTTATGAAACTCCCACGAAAGTAGGTAAGGTAGCAACAGGTTTAGAATATGTCAGCTATGCAGCCAAAAATTGCTCAATTCCCTGGTTTGCGATTGGGGGAATAGATGCCAATAATATCAATGATGTGATCGATGCCGGAGCCGAACGTGTAGCGGTGGTGCGATCGCTCATGCAAGCCGAACAGCCTACTCTAGTAACGCAATATTTGCTCTCTCAACTGAATCGCATTAAACCAGAACTTTAAAGAGTCATTTGTCATTTGTCGAAAGTAAGTAACCAATACCTAATACCCCATTCCCTAGTCCCAATTCCCCACATTTATGTCTAACGAGATTACGATTCAGGTAAATGGGGAAACCCATAACTGTTCGTTTCAAACTTCTTTACCCGACTTACTCCAACAGTTGGGTTTTAACCCCCGCTTGGTGGCTGTAGAGTATAATGGCGAAATTTTACACCGCCAGTTTTGGCCGCAAACAAAAGTGCAACCAGGCGATCGCTTAGAAGTGGTAACTATTGTCGGTGGTGGTTAGTTGATTTGAGCCAGCAAGCCCAAATCCTTGAGGCTACGTCGTGTAATCTCAATGCGGGCGGGTGCATCTTCCGATTTTTGCATATCGAGGGTTGTCGCAAAAAAGTAGACGTTTTTGTTTTGCTCTAAATAACCCATAAACCAACCAACGTTTGGTTTGGTACTCGTTAACCATCCCGTCTTTCCTCGCAGTGTGTAGTCTGGAGTTTGTTCGCGTACCATAATGTCTTTGACAAGATTTATTGTCCGTTGCGAGAAAGGCAAATCACCTTGATATAACCGTTGCAAAAACTTAATTTGCTCTTTGGGTGTAATTTGCAAAGGCTCTCGTAGCCAAAAACGATCGATGTCTGCGACAGTGCCTATCTGACGGTTCCCGTAGCCTACTTTATTAATAAATTGCTGCATTCGTTCATATCCAGCCCTACGTGCCAATACTTGATAAAACCAAACAGTTGAATCCTTAAAGGCTTGACGCAAATTTGTATCATGATTCCAGGCATCAATCTCTCGGTGAATTCCATCCCAAGTGAGAACCGCGACATCATCAGGAACTACACCTGTTTCTAATGCCACCAGCGCGTTAAAAATTTTGAATGTTGAAGCTGGAGCGATCGCAGTTGCATTACGTTGAGGATTGTGTTCATAGATGCGGTTGTTTTTTGAGTCGTAAATCAAGATAGAGCCTTCACGCCCAAATTCTTGAAAGTGTCGCCCGAAATTTGGCGCTTTAATAGCGGGATGTTCAGATGAAGTTGAAGCAGGTTGAGCCACAACATACATTGCCCCAAAGGTAATCACACTAACTACAGCAAGACATCCAATGACTGTAAACACAAAAGATTGCATTCGGCGCTTTGCGTAATGCCAAAAGAATTGCTTTATATTAAACACGATATTTTTCATTGCACATTTAATCACATCACAAGCGAGATTTTACACTGCAATCTTGCTTGTTTGCGAAGCAATTTGTTAGAGGTTATTTATAAATAGGATTTATAGAAAATTTTTTTGAATCTTATGATTCAATACGGTTCAGTTAAGAAAAATTGTAGGTTGGGTTAAGCAAAGTGCAACCCAACAAAGCCCCAGAAGTATTAGTTTACTCTTCTCTTTTGGAGACGCTACGTTCCTCAAACGCCACTTGCTTTCATAGCGGGAATGCTAAAAGCGAACAAGGCAGTAAACCTCAAGGGCACAGGGCTGCCCCAACCTACACAGTTTAAGGTTTTTGGCGCTAACCCAAGCGTATTGTCTTATGATTTAGGATTGCTGTAGATTACTGGAATTAGATTTTGGTGATTTCTCAATCTGCATTCATTTCACAAGATTGCATTTTTCCCCTCTGATTTATAAAGCGATCGATGAAGAATTCTACGCTTGGCTAATTCTTTGCCTTTACGACCGAGTTGCTCGCGTAGTTGCTGGTCTTTGCACAACCGATTGAAAGCTTGAAACACTTCATAACCAGAATTGGGATTAACCAGTATCCCATTTTCTTCATGCTGAACTGTGTCTAGAACACCGCCTAAACGAGCCGCAATTACAGGCTTACCGAAGTAACTTGCTTCTAAATAAACCATACCAAAACCTTCCATATTATTAGGTTTAGTATCCGATAAAGTCAGCATGGCAAATATGTCGCAAGCTGCATAATAACCTGCTAATTCTCGCTCTGGCACATATCCAGCAAAGTGTACGCGCTTATCTACTCGCAAACGATGCGCCAGAGATTTCAGTTCCGACTCACTTGGCCCTTGACCGCAGAGTATATAGTGGACATCAACCCCAAAAGTTAGCAGTATTGGGATATTATCAATTACTCGGTCGAAACCTTTATGTTTTACTAGCCTGCCGATGGAGAGAATAACTATTGCTGATTCGGGAATGTTGTACGTCTGACGCACGCGAACGCGTAAATCATCAAGGCTACTGGGACTGGCTACATTATTACCAAATTTTTCTGGTCTGATTACTGGGTTAATGACGTGGGTTGGAGTATCTAATCGGAAAGCAGTTCTAAGGTAGTCTCTTGTATAAGAACTGTTACAAACAATCCCTTCGGCGCGTTTGAGTGTTAATTTAAATAGCGATCGCAGCACGGGATTGTGTAAAGTACTAAGAAGATCGTTGCCGTGCAGATAGATAAAAAAGCGAATAGGTAACAAATAGCTCAATAGCAACAGTGAAGGAAAATCATAGCCGTGGCCCCACTCTATGTAACGATAGTGGTAGCGAAAATAGAGTTTAATTGCTAGGACAAATGAGCAGACGATATTGACCAAAGGCTTCAGGATATTTCCCACATAGCCACTACGCCAATATTTAGGATAATACCAGCGATACACAGGAAACTGTTGACCTTCATCAAATACTCGATCTCCTGAGCAACTAGCTGCCAGCACAATTATTCGTTCTGGATCTTGCAGACAACGATTGTACATATATTCCCCAATTACAGCTTCTTTCGGCAGAAAGATCCGGGATATGACTAGGATATCTGGGTATGCAGCTTTGTCTCTGATTTCGGCTGTTAGTTGAGAAATATGTTCCATAATAAAGTTGATGACTATATTTCAAATAGTTTTTAATATTTACAATTAGGATTACTTTCAAAGCCATCACTATTATTTTATTTCTTTTAAAACGAATTTGGTAGACAAATTTGAAGCCTATTTTAGAAGATTAGCCGGGAAGATTGTTTTTTAATTGTGTTGATTTTATTTTTGTTGCAAATTTCTCATTACTTGAGAATTTATGTGCATGATGAACAATAAATCAAAGCTAGCACTTGTAGCGAAATTGCTCAGTGAACAACTGTTGCGAAAATTCCCAAATTTAGCTACGTTCAATAAAATATCCTAAATACCTGAACTATTGTGCCAAAATGCTAAAAATTTTTATAACTTTTTAGCAGCAAGATAGTGTCTGTCTGGGATGAATGACAAGCCTCACAGACACTTTTTATCATTCTATGTACACGTAATTTAAAAGTTTGTGAATGTACTAAATAATGCTATTAATGAAGGCAGATGGTTGAGCCAGTGCTAAATCATGAGAATCAGTTAAAAAGGAGTACTTATAATAAATATTCCTGACTTTTGACGTGATGTCAAAAAGCCCAGAAAAAACCTAACCTTCTTGCTGTGTGGGGAAGAGAGAAAATTTAAAGTCTCTGTGCTAGAAGGGAGAGATATGAAAAAGAGAGATTTCCTAAATTCTGTGAAAAGTCAGATTTACTTGCTACTCGGATGTTTGCGTAAGTCCTATTTTTTACTCAACATTGTTTCAGTGAATAATTAAAAAAATTAGTCAAAATAATCACTAAAAATTAAAATCATCTGTATAATTCAAAACTGTAGTCTGAAATTGCTAGTCCAAGGCATAGCAAACAATTGCCCGTAGGTGTAGCCCGCACTTCTCTACGAGACGCTGCGCGTAGCTTGCTTCCCCGCAGGGGTACGACAAAGCTACTTCGGCTGCGCTCAGTACAAGTCAGTGACCATCGTAGACATCACAAATTTCTGTAAGGATAAACATGTCTTCAGGTACGGTTCCCCAGTCGAGAAATCCCCCCTGCGATCGCTACTTACCCAAGATAAGACGCGGTAAATTAAATATGTAGCCTCTAAAAGTGAATGCTACGTGAATGCTACAAATTTGCTTGTTACGGGCTAGCGTTAGCGACATCCTGCAACACTGCTCCCAACATGGGGAGAAATCATAAATAATAATTCCGTTTTTCAAGCGATAGTCTTATGCGTAAAAAACTACAACAAACCATCAAACCGCTGTTAAAAACTTTCTTAGCCCTAAGCTTAGTGTTAGCTTTGGCTCTTGGTCACGCTGATGGCGCATTAGCAGCCCGCAGTGGGGGTCGTATCGGTGGTGGCTCCTTTAGAATGCCTTCCAGCAGCCGCACCTATACACCACGCACTTATGCACCTCCTGGTGGGGGTGGATACTATCCTGGTGGTGGTTTTGGTGGTGGCTTTGGCTTTCCCTTCCTACTTCCCTTCTGGGGTATTGGAGGAGGATTTGGTGGTATATTTACCATCTTAATTTTCTTGGCGATCGCTAATTTCTTATTGCAAACTTTCCGCCGCGTCTCTAGCGGTGAAACTGGAGAAGTAGATTACAGCAGTAACTCTCCTGTTTCTGTAACTCGTTTGCAAGTAGGTTTGTTAGCTCAAGCCCGTGAATTGCAAAATGAACTCAACCACATTGCTGAAACTGCTGATACTAACACCCCAGAAGGCAGAGCAGAAATTCTACAAGAAGCCAGCCTAGCTTTACTCCGCCATCCTGAATACTTTGTATATGCAGGTGGTGGCACTCAACAAGCCAGTTTGAATTCAGCTGAAGGTCAGTTTAATCGGCTGTCATTGGCAGAACGCAGCAAGTTTAGCGAAGAAACTCTTTCTAACGTCAACAACCAGCTAAGAGCAGCCCTTGCCAAAGATGCTTTACCTCCGGCTGGTGAACTCGACAACCCCACCCGCCTATTTACCGAAGGCGCTGGTGAATACATTATCGTCACCTTGCTGGCGGCGACACTAGGTAAGTTTGACATCCCTACAGCGATTAATAGTGCTGATGATTTGCGTCAAGCTTTGCGGCAAATTGGTAGTATCCCTAGCGACAAGCTTCTAGCAATTGAAGTTCTTTGGACTCCGCAAGCTGAAAATGATACCCTCACATCTGATGATGTGTTGGCAAATTATCCTGATTTGAGACTTGTTTAATCTCTGAAAAACTTTGCATCTTAGTGCAACTAATAAGTTCCCCTTAACAACAATAACTAGAAAACCGCTTGTCAATGACAAGCGGTTTTTTGTAGAGTTTATATCATTTCCAGATAATTAGTTATGATTCCCACAGTCATTGCACCCCACCCTGCCCTAAGAGTTTGCAAAGAGGGGATTAAGGGGAGCCAGTGCGGTCTTCTCCCAAGGGGAGACGCCAAGGGCGATGGGGTCTCCCCAAGTGGAGCATCTGGTGTGTGTGGTTCTTGGAGATGAATAAGTAATTAAGCGGACATAATAGATATATTTAACTATAATTTTAGAAACATTTTGGTAATATTATCAAAATGAATTATACACAAAGTGTTATCTTATGCCTAGTATTGAAGCCGACGAAAACCGAGAGCATCGCATTAAAACAGAGATTATTGTAGATGCTGAAGACAAAGAAGACCGGGCTATGGGTTGGTACTACTACCTCGAAGAGACTCTAAATTATCCCTTTTTGGCTAAATGGACTAAGAAGGGACGCAAATCAGGTTCTGTCGAGGAGAAACAAGTGGAAGTATTGGGAATGGCCCCAGACGATGAGTGCTTAAAAGATATGTTTGTCGAAGTGGCTTATATTAATGGTAAGGATGATGATGTATATTCTGCCAAATTATCTGAAATAGCAGCCATTGATGCTGACAGTGAAACTGAAGAAGCGATCGCAGACTGGCTCTATTGGATTGCTAGAGATTATAAATTTTAAACTTTAGGATAAATACCGAATGACGCGGCAGGGATTACCAGCAGCGACAACATTCTCAGGTATATCTTTGACAACTACACTATCAGCACCAATGGTTGTGTTATCACCAATAGTTACACCTGGACAAATAATTGCATTGCCACCAATCCAGACATTATTACCAATGTTAACTGGGGCAGCTAATTCTCTACCATAAAGACGAATTTCTGGCTCTGTTGGGTGATAAGCAGTATAAATTTGTACATAGGGAGCGCACAAAACATTTTCACCAATGTGAACTGTATTACAGTCTAAAATTACACAGCCACAGTTCATATACAATTTGTCACCAGCAAAAATATTACTGCCATAGTCACAGTAAAAGGGTGGCACAATTGCTACTTTTTGACCAATTTTTCCAAATAATTCTTGTAAAATTTGCTGCCGTTGCTCTTGCTGTTCTTCGGTTGTAGAATTGTACTTTCGCAACAGACGACTAGCTCACTTATTTTCGGCAGTCAATTCTGGATCTTCGGCCAGATATAATTCGCCTGCGAGCATTTTCTGTTTTTCGGTTTTTTCCATGACAGATTTATACGGCTTCTCGGTTGTGTATGATAACCTTAGTAG
This sequence comes from Nostoc sp., assembly GCF_036917555.1. Lineage (GTDB taxonomy): Bacteria > Cyanobacteriota > Cyanobacteriia > Cyanobacteriales > Nostocaceae > Nostoc. The sequence continues at coordinate 338,481 of NZ_JBALDD010000023.1, forward strand.
CGGCTAGAGTAGCATATTCCATTCTTAACTAAATATGGCATAAGTAGCTTTTCCCTGGCGTTTAGCTTGGTACATCGCAATATCAGCATCCCGCAGCAAAGTTGCAGGCTCCTCATAATTACTAAAATTCCAAGTAATACCAATGCTAGCTGTAGTAGATAATTGATATCCATTCAGGTTAACTGGCAATCTTAAGGAGTCTTGAATACGTTTGGCAACGTTGGTAGCGTCGGTAATGTCTTTAATATCCTCTAAAAGAACAGTAAACTCATCACCACCAAATCGTGCTACAGTATCGCCACCACGTAAGCACGACTCTAAACGTCTAGCGATCGCTACTAAAAAATCATCCCCTATTGCATGCCCAAAGCGATCGTTAATCTCTTTGAAGCCATCTAAATCCAAAAATAAAACTGCAAAATAATAATCGCTTCTGCGTTTGCTACGTTCAATGGTTTGTCTGAGCCGATCTAAAAATAAAATACGATTCGGTAATTCTGTTAGCCCATCATAAAATGCATTGCGGATCAGTTGCGCCTCTGTCTGCTTACGTTTGGTGATGTCTTGAAAAACTAAAACCGCGCCAGTAATATTGCCATCTCGATCGCGGATGGGTGCAACATTATCCCCAATCGCTATTTCTTGGCCATCTTTGGTAATTAGCGTACAGTTTTCTGGTAAATTAAAAACTTTACCTGCTTCGATTACATAAGTGCCAAAATTTTCAATTTTTTCTCCTACATCTTTGTTAACTAAGTTAACAACTTCTATTAAATCTTTCCCAAATGCTTCACTTTGCTTCCAACCAGTAATTAGTTCTGCTATAGGATTCATCATTTCAATACAACCATTTGCATAGGTCACAATCACTGCACTTCCCATGCTATTAATAATTGCCGTCAACCTCTGTTTTTCTTCGTATAATATTTTTTTGATCTGATGTTTGTACAGGGTCATTTCAATTACAAAATGTAAATCACTTTCAAGAAATGGTTTGGCTATATAACTAAAAGGCTGAGTTAGCTGATTTTTCTGTAATGTTTTATATTCCGAATACTCTGTTAGATATACTACAGGTACATGAAAGTGATTTTGGATAATATCCGCTACGTCTAGACCGTCTATTTCCCCAGCTAGGCAGATATCAATTAATACTAAATGTGGATGAGTTTCTGCTATCTTTTTTATTGCCTCTTCACCAGACTCAGTTATTTCTGATACTAAATAACCTAATTTTTCTAAACTTTTTCTAATATTTGAGGCTAGAATTTTTTCATCCTCAACAACTAGGATTTTGCGGTTTAACATATTACAATAACCTGTTTGCTAAGGTTCAGATTTTTGTTGTCAGTGTCAACTCAAGCGAAAAGTAATTATTTTATCATAAACAATCTCTAACTACCATGTTTTCTTGCTTGATATTAATACTTACTAATGAGTAGATAGGATCGTGTTATTAACCTCCAACAATGTTCTATATTTGTCAAAGCTAGTTTTTATGAATCATGCAGTTAATATCACGCTATTAACATCAGTTCCAAATTATCAGCACTAAAAAACTGATTTTAAAATGTATACAATATTTTTTTAGAAAAGTATAAACACTGAGTATAGTATCTATATAAAAATTAATCAAGAATAAAATTTAATAAAATCATAGGATCGTACTTTAATATAAGTTAAAAAAAGCTAGAGTGTATTGTATCTAATATAACAATATACATTCACAAAATTATTACTGAAAATTAATCTTTATCTATAATTAAAGAGTTTAATACTGCTTTACTTACAAATAGTTTTTGTCTCAGTCAGGATCTAAATTACCGTCTGAAACTGTCTGAAATCTTGAATGATAAGTGAAATCGTATTACTTAGAACCATTCATATAGGAGTTGTAAATTGTTTTTGAAAAAATCTTAGTAGTCTTATAAGGTGTCTTAGCGGAGTATAATGCACTATTCCAAGGTTGTAGTACGTTACGCTATCGCTAACACACCCTACGCATATTTAAAAAATCAAATAATAGTCCTATAGCTTCTGCTTAATACTTAATCACAATTCCTGTTCTCTAAAAATATGCAAGTTAAATGCTCATCAGCAAATTGCGGTATTTTTTAGCTTTTTGATCATCAGCAAATGCTGGGGGCAATGGCAGGAAAGATTCTCATTGTGAGACACTCCCAAGCTCCACGTAAACCCCCTGTTCTTTGCTAGCTGATAGATATTGAAAAAAACACATTTTGTGAATTAAATATTGGGCTTGATTTTAGTCAGTTCAATGCTAATTTTGCCACCAAAGTCTGGAATAGGTGCGGCAGGTTTGCTGAGAGTGACTTGGACTTTTGTTACACGATCGCACTCTTGGAGGATAGAATCTGCGATCATTGTTACCAATTTCTCCACCAAAACAAATTTAGACGTTTTGATCAGATGTTGTATCAAGCTAATGACGCTGCGATAATCTAAAGTGTCTTCGATCGCGTCAGTCTTGGCCGCTGTGGAGATATCTAACCATAACCTCACATCCACCTCAAACCATTGTCCTAGCACCTGTTCTTCTGGTAGATACCCAGTGTAGCCATAGCCGCGAATTCCCGTTAAATGAATGCAGTCCATAAAAGTTTGAGAGCAAATTGTGCATTTTGTAGAAAGTGGAGCAAGTTTGCTTGGAGATTTTCTTTCCCAGAAACTCGCGTGGCGGTGTTGGGTTCCATCACCGCATTGATGGATTTTGAATTTCTCTAGACAAAATCTAAAATTTAAGATTGTTTTATCGCTATGTTTGATTTAATGCCGATCGCTTATAGGAATGTTAATCAACTTTGGGCTTACATTTTAACAGAGACGCTAAAGCGGTTGGGATTGACTTGTGCCATCATTTGTCCTGGATCGCGCTCTACACCCCTAGCGATCGCCTTTACTCAACAAGCACCTGAGATTGAAGCGATTTCCATTCTCGATGAACGTTCCGCCGCCTTTTTTGCCTTGGGACAAGCTAAAGCAACCGGACGTCCGGTGGTACTAGTTTGCACCTCTGGTACAGCAGGGGCTAATTTTTATTCAGCAGTCATAGAAGCCTCGTATAGTCATGTACCACTGTTGATATTAACCACTGATAGACCGCCAGAATTGCGAGATTGTCACTCTGGGCAAACTGTAGATCAATTGAGATTATATGGAAACTACCCAAATTGGCAAACAGAGTTAGCCTTACCCTCCGCCGATCTGGGAATGCTAGCTTATCTGCGACAAACGGTAATTCATAGCTGGGAAAGGGCGCAAACTCCTACAAAGGGGCCAGTACATTTGAATATTCCCTTTCGCGATCCCTTAGCACCTGTACCTGATGGAACTGATTTGAGTTATTTGCAATCACAGTTTCAACCAGAAAACTTTTTCGCAGGAATAGCAAGTACTACCCAATTCCCCATTCCCCATACTTCGACTACGCTCAGTACAAGTTCCCTATTCCCCATTCCCCAAGAGTGGAAAGAATGCGATCGCGGCATTATTATCGCAGGTGTTGCCCAACCGTCGCAACCAGAAGAGTATTGTAAGGCGATCGCGCAACTTTCCCAAACTCTCAAATGGCCTGTGCTAGCTGAGGGACTCTCCCCAGTGAGAAATTATGCCGAACTCAACCCCTATTTAATTTCTACCTATGACCTGATTTTGCGAAATCAGCAACTAGCAAAGCAGTTAGCGCCGGAAATGGTGATTCAAGTGGGAGAAATGCCTACAAGTAAAGAACTGCGTACCTGGATAGATGCAACGCAACCCCGACGCTGGGTAATTGATCCCAGTGACCAAAACCTCGACCCTTTGCACGGGAGAACGACGCATTTACGGATATCTGTAGAAGACATAAAGGCAGAGGAGAGAAATTTATCTTTCTCATCAGACTATTTGCAGCAATGGTGTGATGTGGAAGCTAAAGTCAGGTTAGTTGTTGACCAAACGATGGGGAAAATAGATGAAATAATTGAGAGTAAAGCAGCTTGGTTAATTTCTCAGATTTTACCGCCAGGAACGCCTCTGTTTATTGCCAATAGTATGCCTGTGCGGGATGTAGAATATTTCTGGAAACCGAATAATTTAGGAGTGCGATCGCACTTTAACCGGGGTGCAAATGGTATTGATGGCACATTATCCACAGCTTTAGGAATTGCCCATCGCCAGCAAAGTAGTGTGATGTTAACGGGAGATTTGGCTCTGTTGCATGACACCAATGGTTTTTTAATCCGCAATAAGTTTGTTGGGCATCTGACGATTGTGTTAATCAATAACAATGGCGGTGGTATTTTTGAAATGTTACCCATTGCCAAATTTGACCCACCATTTGAAGAGTTTTTTGGCACTCCCCAAGATATTGATTTTGCCCAGTTGTGTGCTACTTATAATGTGCAGCATGAATTGATTACTTCTTGGCAACAGTTGCAGCAAAGATTAAACCCACTCCCAGCTACAGGAATTCGGGTTTTAGAGTTGCAGACAAATCGCAAAGCAGATGCAAAGTGGCGACAGGAGAATTTGCGTAAATTTAGCGAAGTGACCTGTAATCCTTCGTAAGTTTTGTCAAGCGCTCGATCTTTCTATTTGCATCCCTGGATAGAGGAATATATAGTCCAGTAGAAAACAATCCAGTTACTGCCGTAACATTAGCTTGAGTAGCGTTTCCTGACAGTATGAGAAAACCAGCTAATAAACTCATGCTAATGGAAGCAGCAATCGCTACACAACATAAAATGTAGCTCAATCGAGCCTGATAGTGATGTTCTTGATAGGTTGACCATTGCATCTTGTCGTAGCTAGACATAGTATTACTCCTAATTTTGTTAATAATTGGCTAAACCATTAAGCCTAATATAATTTAGGCTTAAAGCTTTAGGGATAATCATAATTTAACCTAAAATTGAGAGGTTAACAAGTATTGCCTAAGCTTTTTTAGGGAAAAATGCTAAAATAGGAGTTGTAAGCACGATAGGTAAGTGTATGGAACACATGAAGGCAGTCTCACGACTGGCTATACTCCGTGAAAAGGAAAACTTAACCCAGCGCCAGCTAGCTGACCTCTTAGAAATTACTGAGAATACGGTCGCCAATTGGGAAACAGGCAGGAGTAGCGTGGAATGGATTGATAGAGTAGTCAAACTGTGCAAAATTTTTGCTTGCACACCAGAGGAACTGATTGAGTATGCCGCAGATCCTAAACCAGCAAAAACAGATTCTTTGGCAGAAATACGTGCCCGCTTAAATCCTCCTAAATCAGTCTTAGTAAACCAACAAAATCGTGACGAATCTTCGGAATTGAGGGCGCACTAATGATGAAAGTGATACTTGATGCTGACTTGCTAATAGATTATTTGCTACTACAGCGAGAAGAAGTAGAAAAGTTAGAAAATATTATCGAAAATCAACAATGTAAACTTTTTATTACACAATTGGGGTTTGATAAAATTATTTCATTAACAGAGAATATATATTCCCCAGAGATAGCTAAAAAATCGATATCTGCCATACAAAAAAACATCACAGTCTGCTCTATAAACTATGAATTAAGTGAGCAAGCCAATTCACTCAATTTGATAGACTTTGAATCGGCGTTAGAGATTGCATGTGCAATATCTATGAGGTTTAGTGCAGTTCTCACATGCAACCCTAAAAATTTTGATGGGATAGACTTTCCTATCTGGTTATTAGAGAATTTTTCAACACGCTTACAGTTGGATAAATGTCTACATTTTCCATTAAGACTTAATTTTTTAGAAAGTCAATATTTATCGAATTTAGATACACCTTCTTTTCATCCTTTGGAGGTTGTAGGTATTATGGAATATAGAATTAGAAACTCAATAGCTACAGTAATGGATTTTTTTGTGCTTTTAAAACAAGAAGGTTCTCAAGATATAACATATAAAGAATTAGGGGAAAAATATAAATATTCTGAGAGCAAAGTTATTAATATACTGTCAAATTTACAAACTTTTAAAATGGTGACAGTTGAACATGGCAAAGTCAGCGTATTACAAAATTTAACAGACTCAGACAATATTGTTATAGCTAATTATTTAGCTAAATTTCTCAATGAACATATTGTAGTACAAAAAATTTATAAACAACTTAAACCAAATGAGGTTTTTAGTAGAAAATATTTGAAGACTTTAATAAAGCAAGTATATCCTGAAGATAAGTATAAAAGTAAGCCGATTAAAAATTTTTTACCACTACTGTTTGAGATATATCCTGATTCAATTGCTACGAAGTCAGCAGGAGATTATGTCAGTAGAATGCTAGGATGGTTATTATTTACGGGAATACTAGAAAAAAACAATAAAGAAACAGTCACAATACCAATAAAGGCAAATGAAGGAAAGCATAAAGGAAAGTTATTAGAAGAAAATACAATTCAACAGCTAGAGCTAGATATGTCTATCCAGCAGCTAAATCTGTTTTAGAATTAGATTCAAAGTTCGACTACTAAACTAAATTTGATACTTTCCTGTGTTAAGTAGGTCATAGCCCTTGCCCCTTTGCGCGAGACACTAAATCTTAGCAATAACTTGCCTCTGAGAAGTATATCTCCACACCTTTATGTGAGCTTTTCTATACATACTCTTACCTTAGCGCGATCACTCTTAACTTTCTAATCGACCTTGCAACCACCCTTCTAAGTCCGTGATCACAGCTAGCATAGTGGGCATTGCAAAAAAAATGTAGAATAGGTGCAAAAGTATTCAAAACTGTGCCCACCCTACAAAATCTAATTCTGATTGCTAGCTAGTATTGTGCGATCACGGGCAAAAACTTAGGAACAGTACAGATACTTCAGCAACATATTTTTAAGTATTTATTCACCCAAAGACCTTTCTATTGCCCTTCGGATATACTTTTGGTAGGAAATACCTTCTTTTTTAGATACAGTTTTAACCGTTTCTAGCATTTCCTCTGATACTCTTAGATTTACAGTTTTGTCTTTAGGCTGAAATTCAAAAGTAACGGGCTTAAAGTTGTCAGTATGAAGATAATCTGACAAATCTTCATCTAGTAAACTTTCTAATTCTTCATCAGTTTTGATTTTAGGAAATACTTTCTTCATATTTTTTCGCCTCTTTCTCTCTCATGTAACGAGTGCTGATCGGTCTAATTAACCTTTTTCCTTGCTTTTCCCGGAATGTAAATCCTACGAAAATATATTTACCTTTGATTGATACACCTGTTGCAATAAATCTATCCTCACTTTCAGAATGCTTTATATCAGGTGAAATCCTAAGACTTTTATCAAGAAACAAAGCCTCAATTTCCTCTAATGAAACTCCGTGCTTTTGACATTTTTCAATATTTCCATCATCCCAGTCAAAGCCTGATACAGCCTCTGTCATATATTATAGTAACCTTTGTATATACAAATGTCAATACTTAGGTCAGCGATCGCGATCTCAATTCCAACAACGCCAAAGCCAATGCTTCCAACGTTCCTCAGTAATTTCACCAAATAGTCGTTTTAACAGCCGCAGGACGAGCGATCGCGCTTCTTTTTCCACCGCTTCTGATATACCCGCGTATCTGCAACTGCTTGTTCAGTTCGGGAAACTTCATTTGTAGCCATAATTATTTTACGGAGTGCGATCGCCCTTCTCCTCTGAGTGAAAATTACCCCCTTACTTCACCTTGTAACCACCCTGACAAATCAGCAAGAGTAGAAAAATCTAACAAAGCATCACTTAAAGCTTCCAACTGTTCCACCGATAAGCCTTGAATCTGGGACAGAAGCGCATCAGGAATATTACCCACGCGGCGATTTAATAGTCGTAAAACAATCGTTCTTTCTCCTTCAACCTTTCCTTCGACTTTTCCTTCCTCTCGTCCTTCAACCTTTCCTTCGAGCTTTCCTTCTTCTCGCCCTTCTTCCTTGGCTTCCAGAATAGCCCGTGGTTCTTCCAAATTCAGTCCCAACATCGCTTGAATCTCCTCTCGACTTAAGGTAGAAAACTTGTAGACGATTATCGTCGTCACTAAATCAATTATCGTTTGCTCCGATTGTTGCCGTGCTTGCTCCAGCAAAAATCGTGCCCCTTCCACTGCTTCTGTTTCAGAAGTAACATTTGTCAGCAACATCAAACCTAATCCCAAAGGTTGTTGTTGCAAATCCCCCAACTCATCTAGATAAACCCGCTTGACTTGACCACTTTCCAACAAAGCGCGATGAATCGAAGAGGAAGAAGGTTCAAGACTACAAGAAGCAAAAATTATTACCCCAAACCAATCATCGTAACGGATAGAGTTGCGGTAGAGAAACAAAAACAATTCGCTAAAGAAGCGGTGATATAAGTCTTCGTCCTTCTGAAACTGCACTTCAGCGAAAAAGACGGTTTTGGAAACTGCATTAGCGGGAGGTAAAAATACTCCATCAATCCGAAACGCCGTTTCTTTCACTTCAACCGATTCAAACTGGTAGTTTTCCGCTTCTGGAGGTGGTTCATCTACTAATTCAAACAGCAAACCGGGAAATTGCTTAAATAATTTGTAGAAGATGGTGTCACGTCGCATTTTTATTCCTCAACACCCAGATAATTACCAGATCGTAAAGGCTTGAGATACCAATTTTAGCGTAGGCGTAGCCCACCGCCGGTATCGCATGTCCCTACGTCCGCGATAAAATTCTCAAGCACAACAGCGCACTCTATACCAATGCAAATTAACTGGCAAACTGCCAAAACCTACGAAGACATCCTGTATCAAAAAACTGATGGCATTGCGAAAATCACCATCAACCGTCCCCATAAACGCAATGCTTTCCGTCCTGAAACCGTCTTTGAACTATATGACGCTTTCTGTAATGCTCGTGAAGATATTACTATTGGTGTTGTCTTATTTACTGGTTATGGCCCACATACTGATGGCAAATATGCCTTCTGTTCTGGTGGCGATCAAAGCGTGCGCGGACATGCGGGTTATGTGGATGATACTGGTATCCCTCGCTTGAATGTGCTGGACTTACAACGCCTGATTCGTTCCATGCCGAAAGTGGTGATTGCTTTAGTGGCTGGATATGCGATCGGTGGTGGACATGTCCTACACTTAATTTGCGACCTTACCATCGCCGCTGATAACGCCATTTTCGGGCAGACTGGCCCAAAAGTCGGCAGTTTTGACGGTGGTTTTGGAGCCAGCTATCTCGCCCGCATCGTGGGACAAAAAAAAGCTAGAGAAATTTGGTTTCTCTGCCGCCAATATGATGCACAACAAGCGCTAGAAATGGGCTTAATTAATTGCGTCGTCCCAGTGGAACAACTAGAAACTGAAGGAATTCAATGGGCGCAAGAGATTTTAGAAAAAAGTCCGATCGCAATTCGATGTCTCAAAGCCGCCTTTAACGCTGATTGTGATGGACAAGCTGGTTTACAAGAACTCGCTGGCAATGCCACCCTACTTTATTACATGACAGAAGAGGGATCTGAAGGTAAACAAGCCTTTCTCGAAAAGCGTCCGCCAGATTTTCGCTCTTTTCCTTGGCTACCTTAGAATTGCAAAAATCGCACGCTTTAGTGAGGTGCGATTTTTGTATATATCAACTTTTACAGCACTAAAAATCTTAAAAACAAATCTTATTTTAAGTAGACTATAAACTTAGTCCAGTAATAATGGATAACTAAATAACCACTGCTTTAGTCTTTACCTGTTCAGATATAGAAGCAGTTATTTCCTCTAGAGGGGCAAGAGCAGCATTGTCTAAATCTGAGGCTAGAGATTGACAAGATGTTAAAACTGGGGCTGCATCTGGCAAACCCCAAGCATCTTCCAAGGTTTCCCAAGAAGGTGCAAAAGGTGGGAGCGCCAAAGAGCAAGCCTTCCAAGTTGCTTGAACTGGTGCTCCCAACTGCTGGCACATTCCGCCACGGCGACCTTCTGGCTGGTAATGACAGCAATATCTACAGGCAGATGCTAGAAATTTCATGGGTTTCATTTGGATTCATCTTTAGTGCCGTTTCCGGCTGAATTTCACCCTTCTATTTTGCTTCTATATATAAATACGGATAACAGCCAAAAAGTCATTATTTTATCTAGGTTTCAGCGATCCCAAGGAAAAAATAAACTTCAGGATATTTTTATAATCTTGTTATATATTTAAATAATTAGTAGAGCAATTACATATAGATATTGTCTAAAACTTATTAGGGATCAAGACTAAAAGTAAAGCTTTTGATTTATGCAACCTTTTAACTTCCTCCTTAAGAATGACTTAAGGCATAGATTTTCAGACAAATAGTCTGCTTTAGTTACCACATTCGGCAGATTTTAACGTCAAACTATATTTTTTCTTAAGAATTAGAAATATTTGATGTAATCGGAGAAAGTTACTTCAGGATAAACTATGCTCAACGAAATAATCGCTCAACTATTTTGCTTTGAAAACTGTTTAGCAGCACAGACAGAACAGATTTCCCAGCGCTGGAGTTCACCAGGTGGGGTGGGAGATTGACACTGGGGACAAAGGGGTAAGCCATGCGATCGCGATCGCACAATCTTCGTCCAATGTCCAAAAGCCGCATTTACATCTTTAGTGGGTGTAGCATCAGGGCGGTTAATCTCATCACCAAGGTAACTGGGATGCTCATGGGGCGAAACCGATTGTTGCTGTTTTCTCTCCACCAACGGATTCTGCCAGCCAGCAGTAGAGAAGCGAATATCAACCAAAGGTGTTGGCAGCTTTTTATTCAACTTTAAAAGTAGAGATGTGCGACCAAAAGTCAGGTTTTGCGCCCAAGCAGCACTAGAAGTTGCTACCGACAAAACATCGCGCTGAATTGACAATGGTCGAGTATTTGCGGCAACCACTGGGCCAACAACTTCTGCCCAACACTTGAGCAGGCGTTGAAGTGGTTGCTCCTGCCATTTAGCCTGCTTTTCCAGAATCCTTAAAAGATCATTAATTGATTTCAACGACATTATTCAAAGTGGGGAGTGGAGAGTGGGGAAGGGTAGGAAGTATGGAGCAGTGGAGAGGAGTTTTCCCTTCTGCAAGAACAGCACCCTGCCCCTCTGCCTCTCTTCAATGTCCAACGCCCAATCTATCTATTTAAATAATTTCCGCTACTATTGTCACAAAATATATCTAAAAGTTGATTCCAGTAATCTACGTTTGAGGCACAAAAGCAATGACTCAAAACCCCCTGAACGACTCCGGTATTCATCAATCGTCTAAAATACCTGGGTTGAAACCAGTACTAGCAGCAGCACTAGCGAGTTTAGAGGTACCGCTAGATCAAGAGTTAGCTCGATACCGACGCACGCGAACTGGTTTGGTGTCATCGAACCAATCCCGTGTTGCAAGTTACATAAGCGGCCAACCCCAACCGTTAACTGCCATTCCGACAACATTGGGCGTAACTCACTCATCAGCAACGGAAATTAAAACTAATGTACCGCCTGCATCTGTACCCGTGAATCCTGAGATGAACTCAGCGCCAGCTACAGCAAAAATTGATGTACCACCCGCATCTGTAGCTGTGAATCCTGAGATGAACCCAGCACCAGCTACGGCAAAAATTGAGGAACTGAATAATCTTAATGTGTCCTCCACCTCCAATGCAGCTAAAACACAAACTCAACTTCCACCACCCCCACCCAACTTTAATAGCAGCATCGTGCCAGCAATCGTTAAAAATACTAAAAGCGAAAATCACTTGCAGCCAGATGATAGCCCCAAGCACCCAGATGACTATTTAGAATCTAGTGAAGCACTGCTGCGAAGTCTGACAGAAGAACAACCAGAAACCAAAAAACCAAGCAATTCTAGCGACAGTCTGCTATCACCTTTGGGTATTGGCTCCATGTTGCTGCTATTAGTGGCTAGTCTTACCTTGGGTTATGTAGTGTTCAATCCTAAAAGCTTGCCACAATGGAATTTAGGCAATTTGTTTAACAACAACTCCTTTGCCACACCAGAAAATACTGAGGAAGTTGGGAGTAATGTCCAACCTCAAATCCAGCCACCAAGCACATCTATACCCAAATATCCCAATCTAGCTACTGAAGAGTTTCCTGAAGTAAGAGATCCGAATGATGTCGTTGGCTTAAAACCCAAAGTCCAACCAACCCCCGCAGTAGTGCCTAATCCAGTTGTTCCCCAAAACCCCGCAAATCCTCAAGCGCCATTGTCTAACCCCAATACAGCCCTAAAACCGACCAACCCGATCGCCTTAGCACCAGTACCGACACTACAATCCTTGCCTCCCCTAAATTTACCTCCCACTTCACCGACAAAAACCTCACCCAAGCCAATCACAACCTCACCACAGCCAAATGCAGAAATCAAACCAGGAACAGATGGGTTTTATCATGTCGTGATAGATAATAAAGGCGCAGCTTTTGCCTCAGCACGGCAAGTAATTCCTGATGCTTATTTATCGCCTAACAAAGAATTGATTTATCTGGGTGCTTTTAAAACTAAAGAGCAAGTAAAACAACAGATGAAACTGTTAGAAGCGAAGGGAATCAAGGCACGAGTTCAGCAACCATGAATTGCAAAAATCTACGATACTATGAGATAACAGTCCTGAGTCAATAAGTGCTAAGTGCTGAGTTGCGTTAGCAGTCGCGGGGCGTTTAGCCCGTGCTGAGTGGTAGAGACAAAATATTGTTTGTTTACGACCCCACAACAAAAAATATTATACTCAAAACTTTAATTAGGCACTCAGCACTCCATAACTGCTCTATAACAAAAAATATTATTATACTTAGGACTTTAACTAGGCACTCAGCACTCTATAACTAAATTCATTACTCAGCATGGGCTAAACCTTAGCTATCCGCTAACAGCACTCAGAACTGGATTTCGTGAATGGAGAGCCGACATGGAATTAATCAAGCGTATCCTGCGGGTGATTCGCGCTAATCTCAATAGTTTGATCGGTGGTGCAGAAGATCCAGAAAAGATTTTGGAGCAAGCTGTTCTGGAAATGCAGGAAAATCTGGTGCAGTTGCGGCAGGGTGTAGCACAAGCGATCGCTACCCAGAAACGCACCCAACGACAAGCAGCGGCTGCTCAGTCTCAAACGGAAGAATGGTATCGCCGCGCTCAATTGGCGCTGCAACAAGGCAATGAGCCTCTAGCACGTGAAGCTTTGACTAAGCGCCAAGCCTATAAAGAAACCACTACAGCCCTCTTTTTGCAGATAGAGCAGCAAAACGAGATAGTTGCTAGGCTAAAAAAGGATATGCGATCGCTAGAGTTCAAAATTTCCGAGGCGAAAACAAAAAAAGATATGTATATTGCTCGCGCCCGTTCTGCTGAAGCGTCTTATCGCCTCCAAGAAATGCTCGGCGGAGTTTCTGCCACTAGCAGTCTGAGTGCCTTTGAGCGCATGGAAGAAAAAGTTTTGCAGATAGAAGCTCAATCAGAAGCCATAGCTCAACTTAGTAGCGACGACTTGGAAACACAATTTACTTCTTTGGAATCTAATGATGTAGATACCGAATTGGCAGAGATGAAGGTGCAGGTTTTCAAGCAGTCAGAAAACACACAGCCCAAAAGTCTCCTAACTGAGGAGAGCCAAAAGGCAGAGCAGCCTCCCCAACAGCAGTTACCCAAAACTCAGGATTCTTGAAGTTCGACTAATTACCCCAGTTTGGCGATATCTTAACAATTAAGAGTTGTTAGGAGGTACTGATTCAAACTGGAAAGATTACATTGAAATAGGTAGCTATAAAAAAGTAAAAAAGCTAACTGTCCAATAAAAAGCGTAAATCACACAAGGAAAAACAAAGTTATGGGATTATTTGATCGCATTAAGCGAGTAGTTAGTTCTAACCTCAACGACCTGGTTAACAAAGCCGAAGACCCCGAAAAAATGCTAGAGCAAGCCATCCTGGAAATGCAGGAAGACTTGGTGCAGCTGCGTCAGGGAGTAGCCCAGACGATCGCCGCCCAAAAACGCAGTGAAAAACAGTACAATGATGCCCAAAATGAAATTAATAAGTGGCAACGCAATGCTCAACTGGCACTGCAAAAAGGTGATGAGAACTTAGCGCGACAAGCTCTAGAGCGCAAGAAAACTTATACTGACAGCAGCGCATCTCTCAAAGCTAGTTTGGATACCCAAAGCACTCAAGTTGAAACCCTCAAGCGCAACTTAATCCAGCTGGAAAGCAAGATTTCTGAGGCTAAAACCAAGAAAGAAATACTCAGAGCTAGAATCACTACTGCCAAAACCCAAGAGCAACTCCAAGGCATGGTGCGTGGGATGAATACCAGCAGTGCAATGGCTGCCTTCGAGCGGATGGAAGAAAAAGTCTTAATCCAAGAATCCAGGGCCCAGGCATTAGGAGAGTTAGCAGGTGAAAATTTAGAAAGTCAATTTGCCCGGTTGGAAGGTAGTAGCGATGTTGATGATGAATTAGCAGCTTTGAAAGCACAAATCTTACCACCTGCTACTCCACAAAATCAAGCCCAACTGCCACCGCAACAAGAAACCACTGCTCCTAAATCTAATGAGGTGGTTGATGCCGAGTTAGATTCCTTACGCAAGCAATTGGATCAATTGTAAAATTGACAGAAAACTTATTTAAGCTAGTCCCACACCCGTTGGCTGTGGGATTTTACGTCATTAGTCAATAGTTAACAATCCTAATAACTATGAATTATTGATTATGGACTATTGACGACTTTGGGATAAAGTATTGTGTGTGCCAACTTCGATCGCCACCTGATGGAGACTGCAATGAGTAAGGCTGTAATCACCATAACCGATGCTGAGTTTGAAACCGAAGTGTTAAAAGCCGAGCAGCCTGTATTAGTTTATTTTTGGGCTTCCTGGTGTGGGCCTTGTCAATTGATGTCGCCCGCGATTAACTCTGCTGCCAGCGAATATAGCGATCGCCTCAAAGTCGTTAAAATGGAAATTGACCCCAACCCACTGACTGTTAAGCAGTACCAAGTCGAAGGTGTACCCGCCCTCAGACTATTTCAAGGTCAGGAAGTTTTGATATCCACCGAGGGAGTCATTGGCAAAGAGAAATTATTTGCTCTCCTAGATACCCACTTAAATAGTAATTAGTCAATAGTTCATAGTTTATAGCAAATGACCAATGACCAATGACTAATGACTAATGACTAACATACAGTTTGCAAAACGTTTACAACCCCTAAAATCTAATGTATTTGCTGATATGGACAGAGCCAAGGCAGTCGCTTTGGCCGCTGGACGAGAGGTAATTGATTTGTCGTTGGGGTCTTCTGATTTACCAGCCGAGGCACACGTCATTGAGGCGATCGCCCAATCTCTCCACGATCGCAGTACCCACGGCTATCTGTTGTTTAACGGTACCCACGGATTCCGCGAAGCCGCGGCCAACTGGTACGAACAAAAATTTGGCATCAAAGTCGATCCTCAAACTGAGGTACTACCTCTAATTGGTTCTCAAGAAGGCACAGCCCATTTACCCCTAGCAATACTCAATCCAGGAGATTTTGCCCTGTTGCTCGATCCAGGCTATCCCTCCCATGCCGGGGGAGTCTACCTAGCCAGTGGTCAAATCTACCCAATGCCACTACTGGCAGAAAACAGTTTTTTACCAGTGTTTGCTGATATTCCCGCCCCAGTCTTGGCCCAGTCGCGGATGATGGTCTTAAGTTATCCTCATAATCCTACTGCTGCGATCGCACCTTTATCTTTCTTCCAAGAAGCTGTCGCCTTCTGTCAACAACACAATCTCGTGCTGGTTCACGATTTCCCCTACGTAGATTTGGTATTTAAAGAAACTGGGGAGTGGGCAGATTCTTCTCCCAATTCAAAATCCTTAGTCCCTTCAATTTTGCAAGCTGATCCAGAGAAAAGCGTCTCGATTGAATTTTTCACCCTTTCCAAGTCCTATAATATGGGCGGCTTCCGTATTGGTTATGCCATCGGTAATGCCCAGTTAATTAACGCCTTACGCCAGGTCAAAGCCGCAGTTGATTTTAACCAGTATCGGGGAATTTTGAATGGTGCGATCGCTGCCCTAACTGGCCCTCAAGCTGGCGTAAAATCTGCTGTTACCACCTTCCAGGGGCGGCGTGATGCTTTCATCAATGCTTTACACCGCATTGGCTGGAATGTTCCCACTCCCCAAGCCACAATGTACATTTGGGCAAAATTACCCTCACCTTGGAGTGAAAACTCTGTAGAATTTTGTACCCAGCTAGTCAAGCAAACTGGTGTAGCAGTTTCTCCAGGTGCTGGCTTTGGCAAATCTGGAGAAGGGTATGTCCGTTTTGCCTTGGTGCATGAGCCACCTTTGTTAGAAATTGCTGTAGAAAGAATGGCTGAGTTTCTTCATTAAATTTCTTTTCAAGCTGAACGCCAAAGATTTTTGGTGGGAAAGTCTACCAATGGAACACACGGTAGGCGTTCACATTTGTGCATTAGTGTCAACTTAACGTGAAAGCCAGCCTAGAACAAGCTTTTAGATATTGTCTCATTGTCTCGTTCCCAGTCTCCGACTGGGAATGCCGTCCTAGAGGCTCTGCCGCCAGGAGCAGCATTTCTAGCCTCTGGCTGGAAACGAGGTTTTAAAGGAGTTTCAGCTTAAGTTGACACTAATGACATTTGTGCGTCCCTACTAATCACCGTATTGTACTGAACTAAAAAATAATATATAGTAACTTTTATAACTACATATTTTATTTAAAATATGTAATTAAACGTATAAAAACATCAAAATATTCTTCATCTTTTTATTGATAATAAGCGGTAACTTTACCCAATCAGGTCTCCTCGTTTCTTAAACTGGGTTTGTACGCTCAGATACCAAAGACGGCTAACAATGCAGGTAAGCATCTGTATTGCCAAAAAGCCTGTGGTCAAAAAAGCCCAAGCCTAAAAACAACAGTAGTTTAAAACTTAACTTCCAAACTGACAGAGACTTGAAAACAATGAAAACGACTTTTCAGAAACTTGTAATTGGTGCTTCAATGGCCATTGGTGTGAGCGCTCTTGCCACTGCCCCAGCACACGCTACATCTTTTAGCTTTGATAATACAGGAGAAATTAATACTTACACTGGTGGCTCAAATGGTACTTTCATTAAAGGGAATGCACAAGGTGGTACTAAAGCTGCTATCAAAGCTTTGACAGATAACGACCCCAGCTCTAACGTTGAGCTTTGGTATAGTAGCGAAACCCCAGCCCCAGGTTCTAACGCTGGCTTCACCGCCACAAAAGGAACCTATAAAGCCACCGTTAGCAGTATCACTGCTGATGACTGGAATAGTTTTGGTTCGCAATGGCTAGGTGATTTATTGAGTAGCTACACACCATTTCAACCAGTATGGAACGGGTTTTCATCTGAGACCAAATCACTAGTAACTAGTTATTTTCCTTCCTTGGGAATGGGAGATCCTAACATTGGTGGTTTCCAATTCGGTCAAAATGGCGGTGTGGAACTGAAGTTGGTTGGTCACTTGGATGTAAAGACTAAACTTGCAACAACTATTTCTACTAAGGTTGATGAAAAGTGGAATGCAATTAAATCACAGTTTCCTCAACAAACAACTTCACCAACCCTTTCACAAGTTGAAAGTTTAATTCCACAGTTACAAACACAACTGAACACAATTCCCGGACTAATTGCACCACTGCAAACAAAACTGGATGCAATTCCCGGACAAATTGCACCACTGCAAACACAACTGGACAAAATTCCCGGACAGATTACCACACTGCAAACACAACTGAACGCAATTCCCGGACAAATTGTACCACTACAAACACAACTGGACGCAATTCCCGGACAAATTGTACCACTACAAACACAACTGGATACAACTGTTGGACAAATTGCACCACTGCAAAAACAACTGGACACAACTGTTGCACAAATTGCATTATCGCAAAAACAACTGGATGCACTTCCTAACACTCCAGCCAATGCATTAACAAGGAAAACACTGACGAGTCAAATCACTGTACTAAATAACAACAAAACTCAACTGACGAATCAAATCACTCCACTAAATACCAGCAAAACTCAACTTACGGGTCAAATCACTGTACTAAATAACAGCAAAACTCAACTTACGGGTCAAATCACTGTACTAAATACCAGCAAAACTCAACTGACGAGTCAAATCTCTCAACTGAATACCACTAAAACTCAACTGACGGGTCAAATTTCTGACTTGAATACTTTCAAAAATGTGACACTGCCAGGTCAAATCTCTCAACTGAATACTCTCAAAAATCAACTACCGGGTCAAATTTCTCAACTCACATCATTTAAAGATGTACTAACGCTGCAAGCTGCATTAAATGTATATCAAGGTGAAATTGCGGCTAGTGAAATTGCTAAGGTAGTTACTGGTGGTCAAACTTACTATGCCTATAGCTTTAACCCCACTGCATCTGGCATTACTGCTTCTGATGATGGTGTTTCTTACAGTGCAATTTATACTTGGAGAACACCTAAGTATGTCCCTCACACAGTACCAGAACCCTCAGTAGTATTTGGTATTTTAGGTGTTACTGGTATCTTTGTTAGACAACGCAAGTTAAAAAAAGTTTCTGGTTGAAACTCCGGTTTCCATTCCAAAAAATAAGTAAAGGAGCAAAATTGCTCCTTTTTTTTACAAACTTTTAAGTGGTCAAACCTACTACGCTTACAGCTTTAACCTTACTGTGTCAGGAATTACAGCCTCTAATGAGCAACAATGCATATTACACTTGGAATATACCTGGATATATATCTCCTTCAAGTTCAGTTCCAGAACCATCAGTAATATTCGGTTTGCTGGCGTCTTTATAACGAACGCAATGCAAATTTAAAAAAGCATCTATTCAAAATTGTGGGTTCAAAACTACAAATAAGTAAGGGAGCTAATATAACAGCTCCCTTTTTTTAGGAATATTTTCTTGCAGCTAGAGAATAATTTAATCTTCTAGGTTATACTGTTTCTAAAAATACTTGCAACAAATAAATCGGTTGCAAGATTTTATATCTGTATACCCCTACCAACTTTATTTGTTTGCAATATGGCTCTCGTACAATGGTATTACTTACCCTCACATCTTTAAAAAAGACAATTCCCATCATATTAGTTTAAGTATTACTTAAGTAGTTTTACTCATAAAATTTAGATAATTAAATTTGTAAAAACAGATGTTAACTTAATACTTGAAATTATAAAAAAATCGTAAAAAAAGCTTAATTCTTTATTAAATTATACTTGATAATACTATTATTAAAATATTGTATTACAGCTAAATTTAATTTATTCAAATATTTGATTAGATTACATAAGTACAGTTTTTATTTGTTTCCCTGTTTAAATGCACTACTGTTTTAGTTTATGGTAATAATTGTTGGCTTTTAATTAAGATAATCAGATAATAGGTAGGAATGACAGTACAATTACTCAATATAAATCAGCCATTGCAGTCACACAAAGTTAGACGAATTTTACTAGTTGAAGACCATGACCTCAATCGGATGTTACTTAGTGACTATCTAAGTTACTGTGGGTATGAAGTCCAAAGTTTATCAGAAGGCTCTGCTTTTTTCTCAACCATAGAAAAATTCGAGCCAGATTTAATGTTATTAGACTTGAAATTGCCAGATATTGACGGTTATTCACTCTTAAAACAAGTCCAGCAAAAACCTGATGTGTCAAAAATACCTATCATTGTGGTTTCAGCCTTTGCTTTTAAAGCAGATCAAGAACTAGCTCTGAGTTTGGGTGCATGTAGCTATTTTGTTAAACCTTTAAAACTCAAGGATCTCATCTTTGCAATTGAAGAACAGTTTACTTATCGCCACAGATAAGATTTTTTGCTAGGCGTGTATTTATTCCGCTTTTTGGTCAGCAATAAACTCTTCAACACACTCGCTAAGAGTTTGTACAGAACTGCCAATTGTTGAAATTTTCTGTTGTACTTGCGCTAATAACAAAACTGCTGTTTGCAGTTCATTGAGAGTTTCAGCCATAGCCTCACGATACTGGATTTCAAAATCTTGTAAATTCATAATTTCGCTCTAGTCTAAAATCATCATAATAAATATATTCTCAATCATAATCGTAAACTTAACTGATTAAATCAGTTAATCTGCTTAATATTATAAGTTCAACAAATAAATATAAATAGTATTAATAAATTAAAAGTTTTATATAATATTTATACAAGCAATATAAAAGCATATTCTTTATTAATAAAAAATATAAGTAAATCAAAAAATATTATCATCTAATCTAAAATATAAAGTTTCAGATAATAAAGTATTATCAATTTAAAAATATTAATTATAAATTCAAAAAGCAAAGTTTTTATTCTGACAGTAGCAGCCAATAACTAAGGTCACAGCTAGATAAACTCTCGTCGGCTCCAAAGTTCTAAGCTTGCAGTAAGTTTTCTGGCGAGCCTTTAGCTTGGAAACCGAATAAGTAACTACAGCAGACTTCTTTTTGTGCAGACTAAAAGCCTACCTGGATTGATGCTGTTAGCAGATAGCTAGGGCCTGGCCTGTGCTGTTAGCGGTAGCTAGGGTTTAGCCCGTGCTGAGTTAGGAGTTATTATTCTCCCCCAGCCCCTCTTTCATCTGTTCTGGTATATGGCACTCATGACTGCTACTTTATATTTACTTGATAAATAATTTGTTAAATCGGCACAAAAAAATTATTTTTCTTAAAATAGAGAAAGATTACCTAATTTTGGTTGTGACAATATCTACTCAAATATTACCACTGGTTAAAGAGCCAGAACGACTAGAAAACCGTCTAGCCGAAATTCCACCGGAACCGGGGGTTTATTTCATGCGGGACAAGAGCGATCGCATTATATATATAGGTAAATCACGTAAGTTGCGATCGCGTGTCCGTTCCTATTTCCGGGATGGCTACAACAAGAGTGAACGTATCGCCACAATGGTCAAGTTGGTGACAGAAATTGAATTCATCGTCACTGATACTGAAGCCGAAGCTTTAGCGCTAGAAGCCAATTTGATCAAGCAGCACCAGCCATACTTTAACGTGCTGCTCAAAGATGATAAAAAATATCCCTATCTCTGCATTACTTGGTCAGAAGATTATCCGCGAATTTTTATTACCCGTAAACGCCAATTCGGTAAAGAAAAGGATAAATTTTATGGGCCTTATACTGATGCTGGTTTATTGCGAGAAATCGTCCGTATTTGCAAGCGCATCTTCCCACAGCGACAACGACCTCAACCACTTTTTAAAGACCGCCCTTGCTTGAATTTTGATTTAGGGCGTTGTCCGGGTGTGTGTCAACAGATGATTTCACCAGAAGAATATCGCAAAATTGTCCAAAAGATTGCGATGGTTTTTCAAGGTCGAACTCAGGAACTAATTGATATTTTGACCCAACAGATGAACGCAGCTGCTGAGAACTTGAATTTTGAGTCAGCGGCGCGGATTCGAGATCAAATTTCTGGGTTAAAGTCTCTGACAGCCGACCAAAAAGTTTCCTTACCAGATGATACAGTTTCGCGAGATGCGATCGCACTGGCAGGCGACGAACAGCACGCCTGCATTCAACTATTCCAGATTCGCGCTGGGCAATTGGTAGGACGTTTAGCCTTTGTGGCCGATGCTCACGCAGAACCAGGAGCTATTTTACAACGAGCTTTAGAGGAACATTACCAAACTGCTGATTCCGTAGAAATACCTTTGGAGATTTTGGTACAGCATGATTTACCAGATGCTGAGATATTGGCGGATGTCTTAACTCAACGTAAAGGCAAAAAAGTTACAATATTGACTCCTTTGCGCCAAACTAAAGCAGAATTAATTGAGATGGTAGAGCGAAATGCTCAGTATGAATTGCAAAGAATGCAGAAATTTGGCGATCGCAATCACCAAGCAATGCAAGATTTAGCCGCCATTCTCGATTTACCAGATGTACCTCACCGCATTGAAGGTTATGACATTTCCCATATTCAAGGATCAAATGCAGTAGCTTCGCAAGTTGTTTTTATCGACGGATTACCCGCAAAACAGCATTATCGCCACTACAAAATTAAAAATCCCACGGTGACAGCAGGACACTCAGATGATTTTGCTAGTCTTGCTGAAGTCATCCAACGGCGGTTTCGTAAATATGCCGAAGATCAGCAATTAGCGCGTTTGGGTAATCCTGACTGGCCTGATTTAATCATGATTGATGGTGGTAAAGGTCAGTTATCATCAGTTGTCGCCGTTTTGCAAGAGATGAATTTATTAGAAGACTTGCGAGTTGTAAGTTTAGCAAAGCAGCGAGAAGAGATTTTTTTACCGGGAGAATCTAAACCCTTGACAACTGATGCAGAACAACCAGGGGTACAGCTATTGCGGCGACTGCGGGATGAAGCGCATCGGTTTGCAGTGAGTTTCCATCGTCAGCAGCGCAGTGATAAATTGAAGCGATCGCGTTTAGATGAAATTCCTGGTTTAGGACATCATCGCCAAAAGCAGCTACTAGGGCATTTTCGCTCAGTTGACTATATTCGGCAAGCGACAACCACGCAACTCGCTGAAGTAGCAGGAATTGGGCCGCGTTTGGCTCAAGAAATTTACGATTATTTTCATCCTGCTTGAAGTGACAACTCCCACTCTCACTTTGAACTGGGGATTGGGGACTAGTATAATACGGCGGAATTAAAAATTAAAAATTAAAAATGAATACAGCATAAGCGTTTCATTGATTTGGAATGGGTGGTTTATTTACGCCGTGTTGTACTAGGGACTGGGTAATGGGAAGGTAGTGAGCCTTTATAGCAGTTCTCGTTTACGTGAGGTACACCCGTAAACGAGAATTACTACAAGCGAAAACTTTAGTGCGTACTAAACGGATATATTTCCATAAGTTCTCTCCAAGATGTCAAAAACAGACCAGTTATCAAAAGGATGCTAGATTTTGCTCTACTAAGATTTGGGTTTAATTACTGGCATTGGAGATAACTTTAAGCGGCTTCCGAAGTTTCGACCAAAGAAAACCGCTCCTCATAAAGTTTGGTAGTTTTATTTAAATTATCTCATTAGAATTTCATCTCATAAATCTTGTCAGCAAATATTAACTAAATCTTAAGATAGATATTTTGTGACTAAATATACAGTAATTTATGTGATTTAATTTTTGAATACAAGAACGGCTTTTTTGTATTCATCTAAAATGACTATAAACAAGGCTCTCTCAAGGCATTAATTATAGGGATCAGTAAATATCTAAGCAGCATTTAATTGAAAAAGAATTTATGTATCTAAAGTAGGAGGGTAAAATCACTGAAATTCTAGAATAATAGATAAAGATATGGGAAAGTTATCAAACCTGAAGTTTTCTTTAAAATAATCAGCCAATATTACAGCAGTTTGTTAAGTTGGGTCGAACCAGATTTTTTCCTGGTTTAACTAGTAGCTTTACCAAATAAAAAATAATTACAACCAGGGGTTTTAAAATGCAGACAGTACAAAAGATTTACTGCCCAAATTGTGGTAGTCACCATGCGGAGCGTTATTATATTTTTGATAGTCAATTAACTCGGACACAATGCCCAAGTTGTGACTATTTGATGATTAGTTGCACTCGCACTGGCAAAGTAATTGAAGCGTATGCCCCTGGCATTCATGCACACCGCTAGCTAATAAGAAAAAATTAAAAATTGGAGAAGTTTTTCTCTAATTTTTAATAAAAAAGTTATTTATCAAAACAGAATTCAGGAGTTAGGAGTTAGAATTCAGTGGGAATTCGAGTCTGACTGGCGCGCAGCGGTAGTGAGTCCGCGTACCCTAACGAGGAAGTAAGCTACGCGCATCGTCTTGTAAAGAGCTTTTGAAGAAATATGTTTAATAATAGACTTCTTGCATAAATCAAAAGTCCTCACCCTAAATCCCTCTCTCAAAGAAGAGGGACTTTGAAATGGACTTTAAAATTGGCTCCCCTTCTCCCACACTTGAGAGAAGGGGTTGAGGGATGAGGGCTAGTTTTACATTTGTGTAAGAGGTCTAATAAATACGCTAAGTCGTCCTTTGCACGTCTCTGAAAAAGAAGATTTAGCGGTTTAGTTACATTAGTGGCCAGTCAGTAGCAAGATGCCGCAGGGTATTCTTCACTTTCTTATTCTGGATTCTGAATTCTGGATTCTGAATTCTTCTTCAACAGAAATTTTGAACACTTCACAGGTTTTCTTTCTGTTGTCTAAGTTCTTGCTGTTGTCTCTGTTCTTGTAATCTAAATTGTTGTTGTTGTCTAATTTGTTGATCTTGTCTAAGTTGTTGATCTTGTATTCTCAATTGTTGCTGTCGTGTAAATTGTTGCTGTTGTAGTCTGGTTTCTTGCTGTTGTAGTCTAAATTGTTGCTGGCGTATTAGTTCTTGCCGTTGTCGTGTAAATTCTTGCTGTTGTTGTTGTTGTTGTCGTGGTTGTTGAAGGTTTTGGCGTAGCCATGTTTCCTTCAATTGCTCTTGTGTTTGCTGAGTTCGTTCCTCTTGTTGTTGTCTCATTCTTTCTTGAAAGAACTCAGGTTGCTGAGGAATCGGTTTAATTATTTGTCCATAAGCAGGAGAATTTATGGGCAGAGCTTTTGCAAGAACAATCGCTAGTAGCCATAGTTTAAGTGTCAATGATCGATTCAACATACAGTTATTTGCGATCGGTTGGGTTTAGCGATCGCTTAACCTTAATATAACAATTTTTACCGCTGCCCTATTGCACCAATTGCGACTAACGTCAAGATATCTGTGAGATTAAAGTAATTAAATTTACTGACTGCAACAGATTTAATTCTTACTTGCTCTTAGTTGCCCGCAAGCAGCATCGGCTTCTAAACCACGGGAATAACGGACACTAACAGCAGTATTTTGCTGCTTGAGAACGTTGACAAATACTTGAATGCGATCACGGTTGGGACGTTTATAATCTACTTCTTGGATGGGGTTGTAAGGAATCAAATTCACATGACTTTGGAATCCTCGCAGGCATTTTGAAAGTTCTAATGCATGTTCTGGTAAATCGTTAACACCAGCGAGGAGAACATATTCAAAAGTAACGCGGCGTCCAGTGATTTCCACATATTCCCGACATTCAGCCAGTAAATCTTCTAGAGGATAGGCGCGGGCGCTGGGGATGAGTTTTTCGCGTAGTCCTTGGTTGGGGGCGTGGAGACTCACAGCCAGAGTGATTTGCAAATTGTTTTGCGCGAACTGACGGATGCGATCACGAATTCCCACTGTAGAAACTGTAAGTGATCGCTGCCCAATACCGACATCTTGATTGAGGGATTTCAAGGCTGCTAGGACATTCTCAGTATTCAACAACGGTTCACCCAGTCCCATAAACACCACATTGCTAACCCGTTGCTGAAAATCTTCTTGCACAGTTAACACCTGATCAACAATTTCGTGCCGTGCTAGGTTGCGTTTGTAGCCTCCCTTACCAGTAGCGCAGAAATCACACGCCATTGGGCAACCCACCTGAGTAGAGACGCAAACTGTCAGACGGGCTTTTGGGCCTTCTCCCCTTTCTGCGAAGGTGGGGATGCCAACAGTTTCTATAATCTGCCCGTCTGTTAATCGTAAAAGATATTTGACCGTACCATCGGGAGCCTCAGAGCGGTAATGTAAAATCGAGCGCCCAATCGGAACTTCTGCTACTTCTTTCCGCCATTGTTTGGAGAAGACAGAAATATCAGCTAGCGATCGCACTCCTTTGTCGTATATCCATTCATGCAGTTGCTTTCCTCTGTAAGCAGGTTGTCCTTGTTGCTGCACCCAAGTAATTAACTCCGCCAGAGAAGCACCTAGAAGGGGAGGGATTAATTCTGATTTTTCTGAGTTGAAGTTAACCTGAGATACAAGAGGCGTAGCAGACATAAAAAAATCACGAGTTGATGTTGGATCTCTATCCTACACCTGCTAGATCGAGTTAGTCTTGACCAAAGAAGACGGGGAATTAAGCAAAGGTTGTGCCATTCCAGCCCCACATTGCACCCTTAGCGTCTGCAAACTCTATATAAATTCGATTTTTCGGCACACCTAGAGTTTGGTTAATCTGCTGGCAAAAGTCTTGACTCATTGCTGCGGTTTGCTCTGGCTTCATCGTGCCAACGCTTTTAATTTCAATATAGCAAACTGGGTCTGTATTCCCTGCAAAGGTCATGGGGATTTCTGGCTCAAAAGCAGTCATTACATAAGATTCTGGTTTTCCCAAATGTTTTGCTAACTTGGCTGATAGGTTTAAAAGCATCGACTCAATTTCAGCTTTTTGAGGAGCAGTTGCAGAAGTTTGCACTTTAATTAATGGCATAGTACTAAATTGGGATTTGGGACTTTATTCACACTGTTAAGTTTATCGTCATACCAATTCTGTATGAAGATGCGCTAAACCATATTTAAGTACAAGGAAGAAAAACGAACCGCAAAGGACACAAAGAAACAAAGAAAGAAGACTGCTTAGATACACTGAAATACATCTGGGTCAAAATGACCCGGAATGGCCTTTTTCCACAACCAGCTTGGTTAATCTTCTAAAAGCTTTTGCTAATAATTTAAGGGTATTTTTCCCTAGTTGCAGGTTTTTTAATACTACTGCCAATAACGCTAACCTTTAAGGTTATACCTGACTTTTTAGGCAACCATCCTATTTGTATAGCTTGTTTTATCCATAATGCTACGTCTTTTGGTGTTACTTCGCTATTAATGAGGCTGTAACCTTGTGGATGAAGCCTATCAGTAAGAATCGCTAATACTGACCCAGCCTCAGTAGCGTGTTCTACTGCAACATGGAGATGTCCATCAGCATAGTCGGCTTGTGCGTTAGTAGCTTGTCTTCGGATTAGCCAGATGAATGGTTCTCCATCAACTATTATTTTTCTTGTACCTTTTTTCGGTATTGACATCTCTGTTGCTATATTTTTTGGACTACTCTGAGCGAAATAGATGACTATGTTCGGGATGATATAAACGCGATCGCCCTGTTGCTGATGAAAGTGTTGGACTGATGATATAAAGTGTAGTGCGAATTAATTTTTCTTGATGAGTGCAGTCTGCCATTTGATTCAGAGGGACAACCTTAATTTTTTCATCGGGCCATCCGATGCGAAAGCAAATGGCAATCAAGGTTTCGGCTGGGTAATGTTCGAGTAGTTTAGCTTGGGCATTTTCGACGTGACGCGCACTTAAATACAAGCAGAGGCTAGCCTGATGTGCTGCAAGAGTGGCTAATTCTTCAGCTGCGGGGACTTCTGTACGTCCGCTGATGCGTGTCAAAATGATAGTTTGGACTAAACCGGGGACAGTCAATTCTATTTTGAGTTTGGCAGCAGCAGCTTGAAAGGCGCTGATACCAGGTATGACTTCAAAAGGAATATTTGCCTCTTTTAGGAGGTGCATTTGCTCGTGGATGGCGCTGTAGAGACTAGGATCGCCAGAATGGAGACGGACTAGAGATTTATGCTGCGATCGCACCCTATCGATCATAATCGGCAAAATTTCTTCTAAAGTCTGATTCGCAGTTTTAATTATCTCCGCATCTTTTCGGCAAAGTTCTAAAATTTGTTCGGGTATTAAAGAATCAGCAAATAAAATCACATCAGCAATAGCCAGCAGTTTCTGCGCCTTCACCGTTAATAAATCAGGATCTCCAGGGCCTGCTCCGACAATATACACAGATGGTTCTACAACATATAGTGTTTTTTTATAGCTTAGGCTTTCTGTATATTCACTTTTAGAAGAACACACGGCAATCCCTCAAAAAATTTTTTGGTATTTTCTCAGTATCTTTCCGGATTCACTCTTTTTCCCTAGTAGAGAGTAATGGTAGATGCACCCTGGTTAAGCCCTAGAGAATACTCTGGGGCATTTTTTATTTTTTAGTCATTGAGAATTGAGCATTGGGCATTGGGCATTGGGCATAATTATTCTCCTTGTCCCCTTGTCCCTTTGTCCCCCTCATGCCCCCCTCTCTCCATTTCCCTTAGAAGTAGGAACTACATCGGGTAAAGGGCGTTTGAGTAAGTAAAGCCAAGCTAATCCAACTAATCCCAATAAAATTCCTAAACTACTGACTACTTGTGCCATCCGTAATGGCCCCAGCATCAAGCTATCAGTGCGAAAGCCTTCAATCCACAAGCGTCCTAAGCTGTAGGCTGGCCAGTAAATTAGAAACAGTGTGCCTACCTTCAGACGTGGCTTACCGGATAAAGACCGGAAAAACAACGTTATTAGTAGCGTAAACACCATTAAATCCCATAGAGATTCGTAGAGGAAGGTGGGATGAAAGTAATCGAAACTAATATACTCTAAAGGACGATGGTCTGCTGGAATATACAGCTTCCAGGGTAAATTCGTAGGATCGCCAAAAGCTTCAGAATTAAAGAAATTGCCCCAACGTCCGATCGCCTGCCCTAAAATCAGCGAAGGCGCAACTAAATCTGCCAGTTGCCAGAAAGAAACCTGCTTGATTCTGGCAAAGATTAACGCAGCCACAACACCACCAAGAATCGCTCCATGAATGGCAATACCTCCTTCCCAGATCGCAAAAATTTTTCCTGGAGTTGGGGCATATTTTGACCATTCAAAAAAAACGTAATATAGTCGTGCGCCAGGAATAGCCCCAATCAATAACCAAAAGAACAAATCGCCTAGTAACTCAGGATTAACGTTACGGCGCTTTGCCAAATTCTGGGAAAGGATGACGCCAATTAACACTGCTGTGGCAATTAACAAGCCGTACCAACGAATACTTAGTGGCCCTATTTTCACCAGAATCGGTCCTGGAGAAGTAAATTGAAACGCCAAGGGCAAAGTGGGAAAATCCAGTGCCATGAAAAATTACCTAGAAAAGTTCGTTAACTACCCGCGCACTTTGCTAAGTACGGAGTTCCTTGTGTCTCGAATACTGTAACTACACTTGAATCTTCCACAACATTGTGGGGACGTAGGTAAAAATCCAGTATTCATATTTAGGAGTCTAGTTCCTAACGCCTAGTTGAGCATAACTTATGCCACTAAAACAATTGAGTTTACCATCCTTACCGAGAGCGCAAGATGGTAGATTTGAGTAAGTTACACAAAATGGTTTCGATATAATCACTTAAACAACTTTGATATATTTAAAATTGTGATTGCTATTTATCCTGGTAGCTTCGACCCCATTACCTTGGGACACCTCGATCTCATCGGGCGCGGTAGTCGGCTGTTTGAGCGGGTGATTGTCGCTGTACTACGGAACCCTAACAAGATGCCACTTTTTAGTGTGGAGCAACGGCTAGATCAGATCCGTCTTTCTACAGAACATCTACCTAATGTAGAAGTAGACAGCTTTGATGGTCTTACCGTCAATTATGCTCAAATGCGACAAGCACAAGTTTTGATCCGGGGTTTACGGGCTGTGTCAGATTTTGAAGTGGAACTGCAAATGGCTCACACCAATAAAACTCTTTCTACCCAAATAGAAACAGTTTTTCTCGCAACCTCAAATGAGTATAGTTTTTTAAGTAGTAGTGTGGTAAAAGAGATTGCAAGGTTTGGTGGCTCTATCGATCATCTCGTTCCCCCACACATTGCCCTAGATATATACCAATGCTACAATCAGAAATCTCCAATGTTGAACCCAATCTCAACGGAAGCAATCCCCCCTCTCAAGAATATCTCGGTGGAGAGGGAAGCATAGATATTCAGCAGGAACTCAACCGCCTAGAGGAAATGGTTCTCTCTAGTCTCAGAATTCCGCTGACGGGACGCACACTCATAGATGAAGAAAAGCTGCTAGATCAGCTTGATTACATCCGGCTGGCTTTACCATTACTTTTTCAAGAAGCAGCAGTAGTTCTTAACCAAAAGGACGAAATTCTGCTGGAGGCGGAAGAGTATGGACAGCAGGTAGTTGAGGCTGCACAAGCCAAAAGAGCGCAAATTTTAGCTGAAAGCGATATTATTCATCAGGCGGAACAAGAAGCTGAACAACTCCGGCGACAAGTGCAACAAGAGTGTGAGGGAATAATGCAAGAAACCCTCGCCGAGATTGACCGCAAGCGGTATGCTTGTCAGCAAGAGTTAGAGCTGATGCGACAAAATGCGATCGCTCAGGCTCAAGAAATTGAAGATGGTGCTGATGCTTATGCTGATGGCATTTTGGGAAATATCGAGCAGGATCTCAAAGATATGTTGCGAATTATCACCAACGGCCGGCAACAATTGCAAATTGATAACCTCACCCAGCGTAATTCACCTCCTGGAAAGAAAAGATAAACTGTAGTCCTAGCATTTACCAGTTTGGACTGACGGGATTGTAAAAAGATGGTT
The DNA here is from genome assembly GCF_036917555.1 of Nostoc sp. Lineage (GTDB taxonomy): Bacteria > Cyanobacteriota > Cyanobacteriia > Cyanobacteriales > Nostocaceae > Nostoc. Next base: position 368,746 of record NZ_JBALDD010000023.1, read on the forward strand.
TGATGCATTTTTCTCATAGAGAGGCAATGTACACATCGCGTTTGTACAAAAGATGCTTTGCTAGAGGCGCAACAGCTGATTGAGCTTGTTGCAAGTATCAGAATATAAGCAGGTTTTATCCAACCAGACCCAAAATTTCTCAGGTTGTACAGTCAAACTAGAAGAAGAAGGTCTACTCTGTTTGTGAGCCACGTCTGCTTGGCACTTTTGCAATGTTTTCTGCCAACAGAGGAATATTATGCTAACTAGGTTGAAAGTTTCTGGTTTTAAGAACCTCGTCGATGTTGATGTCCGCTTCGGGCCATTTACTTGTGTAGCCGGAGCTAATGGGGTCGGGAAATCTAACTTATTTGATGCTATTAGATTTTTGAGTGCGATCGCTGATCGAACCCTAATTGACGCTGCCTTATCTGTGCGAGATGAAGAAGGTCGAACAGCGGATGTGCGTAGTCTATTTCACCGAGTTAGTCATGAATATACAGATAAAATGTCTTTTGAGGCAGAAATGATCGTACCAGAGGAAGGCGTAGATGATTTAGGACAACAGGCAAAAGCTAGTATTACCTTTCTTCGTTACTCTTTGACTCTAGCTTATCGTTCAGATGATAGTTTACGGTCTTTAGGGTCGTTGGAAATTATCAAAGAAGAGTTAGTTCACATCAACCTTGGTGATGCAAGAAAAAACTTATTGTTTCCTCACAGTGTTGAGTGGCGTAAATCCGCAGTTAAGGGAAAAAGAACTTCACCATTTATTTCAACTGAGACTGATAAAGATAAGACTGTGATTAAGCTACATCAAGATGGTATCAAAGGAAAACCTCTATCTCGACTAGCTGCAAATCTTCCTCGAACAGTACTTTCTGTTGCTAATGCTGCTGAAAGTCCAACAGCCTTACTAGCGCGAAGAGAAATGCAATCTTGGCGATTACTTCAATTAGAACCTTCAGCACTACGTCAACCAGACGAATTTACAGCACCTACAAAATTAGACATGGATGGTTCTCACTTGGCTGCAACACTCTATCACTTAGCAAGGTTAAATAAAAATTATTCTCTAGATGGAGTTTCTGAGGATGAGGCCGAAGCACAAGTTTACAGCCAAGTTGCTAATCTTTTAGCAGAACTAATTGATGATGTGGGTGAAGTAGGGATTGATCGAGATGAACGTAGGGAACTCCTGACATTAATGGTGATTGGTAGAGATGGTACTTCACATCCAGCCAGGGCTTTATCAGATGGAACCCTACGATTTTTGGCTTTGGCAGTTTTGGAATTAGACTCACAAGCACAAGGTCTTTTATGTTTAGAGGAACCAGAAAACGGCATTCATCCTGAGCGTATTCCCAAAATACTGAAATTGCTTCAAGATATCGCCACTGATGTTAATGAAGCTATTGGTATAGAAAACCCACTCCGCCAAGTAATTATTAACACTCACTCACCATCTGTAGTGATGCAAGTACCTGATGATAGCTTATTAGTTGCTGAATTAAAGGAAACAGTACATTCAGAAAAACGGTTTAAACGTGTTTCTTTTGGTTGTCTTCCTGATACTTGGCGAGAAAAAGAACTAGAAGCAGTCAATATTGTCCCGAAAGGCAAACTTCTTGCTTATCTGAATCCAGTAATAATTGACAAATCAGAGCTTGATAGCGATGGAGAGGTAAAAAGCTCCCAGCAATCCAAAGTAACACAAATTAAGAAACGCCGAGTTGTAGATAGAAATGACCTTCAACCATTAATTCCTGGTTTTCCTGCTGAATTGGTATGAAAGAACTTTGCTACACCTTCTTGTCAGATGGCAGTTCAGACAAAGCATTGATGCCTCTTCTTACTTGGTTATTACAGGTGAATCAGGTTGAGTGTGCTATTCAGCCACAATGGGCAGATTTGCGACGCTTACGTGAACCACCGAAAACCCTATCACTACGCATTACTAAAAGCCTAGAACTATATCCTTGCGATCTTTTGTTTGTTCACCGAGATTCAGAGCGAGAACCACGTGAAAAACGTGTAACAGAAATTCAAGAAGCTTTAAAAGAAGCTGTTCAACCAAGTGTTAAAGTACCACCTACTGTTTGTGTTATTCCAGTCCGTATGCAAGAGGCGTGGCTTTTATTTGACAAAGTAGCACTACGGAAAGCAGCAGGAAATCCTTATGGGCGCCAGTCATTAGAATTACCAGACATTCATAAACTTGAACAACTACCTGATCCTAAAGATATTCTTCATGAACTTCTATGTAAAGCTAGTGGATTAACAGGTCGGCGGCTTAAGCAATTTTCGTCAGATAAGGTTAACGGATGTGTTCATAGATTAGCAGAACTCATCAATGATTTTTCACCACTACGGGCTTTGTCTGCTTTTCAAGCACTTGACGCTGAAATTAAAGAAGTTATAGAAATACAAGGCTGGTATTTTGAATCAGAAGACAATTAGCTACAATAACTTCTATCCAAGTTAAACTAAGGTTTACATTTTAGGCAAAAGAACTCAGCCTAAGATTATTAGTATAAATTTTAAATTAATTTAATACAAAGATGCAAATAAATAAAGAACTTATTTGCATCTTTATGCAACAAATTCACAAAGTATATGTAAAATCTTCCACCAACATACCGGGAACTAAACTACCTCCAAGTTGGCGACTTTCGTATGTACCTACTTCGGCAATGAATTCTTGAAAATCGGTCAAATCTACGAGATTTTCTCCCCAGAAGCGATAGAGACTTTCATCAAAACGTAAGTTTTCAATAGGAGCGATAATTTCTCCATTTTCTACCCAAAAACAAGCATAACGAGTCATACCTGTGATTCTACCAGTATGGCGATCGCTCCAATTCAAGTAATGCAAATTAGATACATATAATCCTGTATCTAAACTCGGAAGAATCTGCTCAAAGATTAAATTTCCAGTACTGACTTCTGGCGCTCGTAAAGTCTCTGAACCATTAGCGCCGTTGGCAATTTTTTGATATTCTTTAGCAGTGCGAGAATTCACCAAAGTATTTACCAAATATCCTTTTTCTATTACAGGTAACTCCGGTGCTGCCATTTCTCCCAATTCATTAAATCGCGGTACTAATCCCCGTTGAAAATTTTCTTTCAAACTAAATCTTAGAGAAAGTTGTTTTTCTTGACGCGATAAAGCAGCTAAAGCACTGTTTCCTTGTTGGATATCAGCTTCGCTTACCGCTCCCCAAGAAAGCATTACTAATAAATCTGCAACAGCAGCAGGTGCAAAATAAGTTTTGTACTGTCCCCGTGGCAGTTCTTTCGCTGGATGAGCAAGCAATTCTAGTTGTTTTTTAGCTTCGCTAATTTTGGCTATATATTTAGATTCATTCCAATCACTCCCAGCAAATGTACCCTTAACGGCTTGTCCAGATGGGGAAAATAGAGAATAATCTAAGGTAAAAGAATCAGTAGCAAACCAGTGTTTTTGACTGCTAGAATCACCATAAGCTTTAATTACAACTCCCCCTGCGTATATTCCCGTAAAATCCAATTCAGCAACTAGTTCTAGCACAGTTGGTACTACTGCTTCAACCGCCAATAAATTCCCAGAATGTATTTCTCGACTGGTATTATTTCCTGATGGCAAAACTAGATATGGATCGACGGGTAGTAGAATAAGTTCGTCACGTAGTTCTTGCAAAGCAGTATATGCTAATTGCCAGTCTACCTCCCAATTTCCAGTAAAGGGAAACTGCCGAACACTGTTGCATTGCTCTTTCATCAAAGTCAGTTCTATCCAACCATCAGCAACACAACCAGTTTGTCGCACTTTCGCATGATTAAAACGAGTAAATTGACTTATTTCACTGCTAAGTCTCACAGTAAATTGTTCATTTTCTACTTTTTTAATCAGCAAACTTTCAATCAGTCGATTAAAGCTGACTTCTAACGCAGATAATTCCTCAATTTTCATAGATATAAAATATTAATACGGAATAGTGAGAAGGAGAAAGTTAGGAGTTAGGAGTTAAAATGATTTTTCTAAGTAGCTGGCGTAAATAAATTAAAGTTTGTAGTAAGGACTTTTGTCTTGATAATCCTTTTTTTTAGCGATGAATCGCTCACTACAAGCTAGGATTTTATTTGATGTTTAATTATACCTACCTACTTAATTCAAAACTCCTAACTATTGTATTTTTCAAGTTCCTCCACCAAAAACTTCGACATTAGCAAATACACAAACAGGTGAACCATGTCCTACCCAAATGGCCTGATTTGGTTCTCCTTTACCACAATAAGGAGTACCATACATTTGCCAGTTTGTGGCATCTCCGACTTTAATTAAACTATGCCAAAACTCTGGTGTTGTGGCGCGGTAATTAGGATTACGGAGGGTTTTGGTAAGTTTACCGTTTTCAATTAATTTAGCGTACTCACAACCAAATTGGAATTTGTAGCGGCGATCGTCAATTGACCAGGAACGGTTAGATTCCATGTAAACGCCGTGTTCTATCCCGCCAATAATGTCTTCAAAAGTGCCGTTTAAAGGCTCTAAATTCAAGTTACCCATGCGATCGATCGCTGGTCGATTCCATGAGGAAGCACGGGCACAGGCAACTCCTGGTACACCTGCTCTGGCTTGACTCTCTAGACTCCCTAAACCTCGTTGCAGTACACCTTCTTTAACTAAATACTCCCGTGTTGCTACAGCACCCGTATCATCAAAGCCATAACTGGCAAATTCACCAGGCACGGTGGGATCAAAGGTAATATTCATCAATGGCGAACCATATACTAGGTTGCCAAAATCGCTTTTATTCACAAAGCTGCCCCCAGCATAATTACGCTCATCTCCCAAAATTCGGTCAATTTCTAGGGGATGCCCGACACTTTCATGGATTTGCAGCATCATTTGATCTGGGGCTAAAACTAAATTGGTACGGGTGGTTGGGCATTCTTTTGCTGTCAAGAGTTCTATTGCTTGTTCGCCTATTTGCTGCACCCGATGCCATAAGTCTTCTTGTTTTAATAGTTCGAGTCCGCCTTGGTAACAGTTTGCTTGCGAGCCGTTGTTGCTGCGCTGCTGTACAACTGCTCCATCTTGGGCAGTGGCTCCGTAATTGGTGCCGATAGATAGTATTTTTTGATAGACTTCTGAGCCGTTGCTGCTAACAAACCAAGATTCTCTCTCGATTGTGCTGGCACTAGCTATGGTTTGCACAATTTTGTCGTCAACTTTGAGCGTTTGGCAAATACGAACCAGTAAATCATTGATTTCTCCTGGACTCAGAGCATCCAATGGTTCAAGAAATGGAGATTTATATTCACCAACGACTTTAGGGCGCTCACTTTCACGGAAGGGATGTATCCACCATTCACTGGCTGCTAATGCCTGTTTATAGGCTGTTTGAGCAGCAGCTTGTAGGGAAGACAGTTCTAGAGAGTTAGTAGCTGCATAACCCAGACAGCCATTGACCAAAACTTCCAGCATAGCTCCGACAGTGAAGGATTTGCCGTTTAGTTGGGGTAAGGCATCACGGACTAAACGGGTAGTAGAAGTCTCCTTTACGGCTCTAATACCGATCCAATCAGTGGGAATATCGAAACTAGCGATCGCTTTTTTAAGTTCAGACCACATAATTTAAGGAATTGGGAATTGGGAATTGGGAATTGGGAATTGGAAATTGGGCATTGGGAATTGGGCATTGGGAAGAATTCAATTCCTAGTCCCCAGTTCCCAGTACCCTCTAATTCCGGTGCCAGCGTGTGCCATCACGGCTATCAATTAGCGTAATACCTTCTGCTTGGAGTTGGTCACGAATGCGATCGCTTTCAGCAAAATTTTTGGCAATACGTGCTTCTTGCCTTTGCTGAATTCGCACCTCAATTTCCGCATCGCTTAAACCATCATTCACAGGCGTTTCCACTTCTGGGTTGGCTTCTAAACCCAACACTCCAGCCAATGTCACAAGTGTTTGCCATTCCTGAAGTAATTCATCTGCTGGTAGCTTTGTTTTCCCTTCATGTATCAGGATATTTCCTTCACCAATTAGTTCCTTAGCCACGAAAAATAGCCATGCTAATCCACCAGGGAAATTAAAGTCTTTGTTGAGAGCTTCGCAAAAACCTTCAGCGCTGGTGTGGAGATTGGAATTCATTTTCGTATCCAATGGCCAACCAAGTTGTTCAGCGTGTCCCTTAAAGAGTTGACCATTGGGACGAAGTACAGGGTTATTTACTGTATCCAATGACCAACCCAGTTCTTTGCCATACTTATAGCCGAAGAGTAAACCTTCTTTAAGGGTGTGCCAACCGTTGGTTGCTGCAGCGATCGCTTCGTCGGTAAAATCTATGGGTGTACGATATTGAGCAGTCAGGACGAACAACCGCACTGCCATCGGGTCAACTCCTCGATCCAGTAGGTCTCGAATAGTGGTGAAGTTGCCCAAAGATTTGGACATTTTTTCACCATCTACCTTCACCATCCCGTTATGTAACCAGTAACGCGCTAGGGGTTTTCCTGTCACGGCTTCAGATTGGGCAATTTCGTTTTCATGGTGGGGAAAAATTAAGTCAGCACCACCAGCATGAATATCTATGGTATCACCCAAGCGATCGCGCACCATTGCCGAGCATTCTATATGCCACCCTGGACGACCTGCGCCCCAAGGTGATTCCCAAGCAGGTTCTCCCAGTTTTGCTGCCTTCCATAAAGCAAAATCAAAGGGGTCTTTCTTTTTCTGGTACTCTGGATCTTCTACGTTGACACGATCGCTTTTCCCCGCTTGCATATCTTCTAACCTGCGTCCAGAAAGCTTACCATACTCAGAAAACTGTCGTACTGCATAATACACATCGCCGTCAGCAGGGTATGCAAAACCCTTATTTTCCAACTCATGAATTAACCGCAAAATGCCATTCATGGTGTGAGTAGCACGGGGATACTCATCGGCTTCTTTAATCCCCAGCCGCGCCATATCCTCAAAATATGCTTTGATAAAGCGAGCGGCTACAGCTTCCATTGAGGAATGTTCAACACAGGCTCGATTGAGAATCTTGTCATCAATATCGGTAAAATTTTGGATATATCGGACTTCATAGCCGATAAACTGGAGGTATCGGCGCACTACATCCCAAACAATGCAAGCTCTCGCATGACCCAAATGGCAGTAATCGTATACCGTCACGCCGCAGTAATACATCTTAACCTTGCCTGGTTCGACTGTTTTAAACGGTTCTTGACGACGGGTGAGGGTATTGTAAAGGGTTAGGGTCATAACAGAGTAATGCTGAAATAGAGAGATACGTAATAATAGGGTAAAGCAGCTGGGATGACAGTCCAGCATCCCTATGCTAGTGTTTTCTGGACTATCTGCGCTACATTACTACTTTTTGACTATTTGATAACAGCGCTATGCAATCAGCAGTTACACCCGAATCTTCCGCAATGGATACGCCCAAACAAGGAATGCCAGTAACAATTATTACGGGTTTCCTCGGTAGTGGCAAGACGACTTTACTCAATCATATCCTCAACAACCAACAGGGTTTAAAAACCGCTGTTCTCGTAAATGAATTTGGCGAAATTGGCATCGATAACGAGCTAATTGTTTCCACTGGTGAGAACATGGTGGAGCTAAATAATGGTTGTATCTGCTGCACTATTAATAATGATTTAGTAGATGCAGTTTACAAAGTTTTAGAACGCCAAGAAAATCTAGATTATCTAGTAGTGGAAACAACTGGATTAGCAGATCCACTACCAGTAGCTTTAACATTTCTGGGCACAGAATTGCGGGATTTAACCCGCTTAGATTCGATTATTACCGTGGTAGACGCGGCTAATTACAGCCTAGATTTATTTAACTCTGAGGCGGCATACAGCCAGATTGCCTATGGTGATGTAATTGTGCTGAACAAGGCTGATTTGGTTGATGAAGGCACTTTGAATGAGTTAGAAAGAAAAATTAACGAAGTTAAGGAAGGAGCGAGAATTATCCGCTCCACGCGATCGCAAGTGCCACTTCCTTTAATTCTGAGTGTTGGTCTGTTTGAGTCTGATAAATATTTTGACACAGTGGTGGATGAACACGAACATCACGATCATGACGATCATGACGATCATGACCACTCAACATGTGGTCATGACCATCACGACCATGACCATCACCATCACGATCATCACCATCATTCTGACCACTTAGAAAATGATGGTTTTACTTCCATATCTTTCCAAAGTGACAAGCCTTTTTCTATTAGGAAGTTTCAGTATTTCTTAGATAACCAGCTACCCTCAAATATCTTTCGAGCCAAGGGGATTATGTGGTTTGATGAAAGTCCGAAGCGTCATATTTTTCACCTTTGCGGTAAACGCTTCACCTTGGATGATGATGAATGGAAAGGTCAATTAAAAAACCAACTGGTGCTGATTGGTCAAAATTTGGATCGTGAGGCTTTAATTAGTCAACTCGAAAAGTGCATTTGTCTACCTTCAACCTCTCGTGGTAAAGGCTTTGGCAAATAAAAGTTAGAAGTTAGGAACTTACTACTCGTTCCCAGGTGGAACCTGGGAATGCATTCCTAATGGCTCCGCTATCAATTTTGAGCAATGGAAAATGAGAAAATAGCGTAGGCGTAGCCCGCACTTCTCTACGAGACGCTGCACGAACGACAAAGCTCAGTGACCATCGTAGACATTGCTTCCTCACTCCCTTACATTATCAGCTTCTTAACTTGCTAAGTGCTGTAAATTACGTGCAAGTGTTTGGCTAATAATTACGAATTACTGTCTTCTCTACGAGACGCTCCGCGGACGTAGCGGTAGCGAGTCCGCGTACTCTGTAAGAGTTGCAAGCTACGCTTTTAGCGTCTGTCTGCGACACGCTGCGCGAACGTAGAAAGCGTCATTACGAATTACGAATTAGTTAAAATGCGCGTTATTATCCAGCGAGTCAAATCATCTCAAGTTACAGTTAATGGTGAAATTGTAGGTAAAGTTGGGCGAGGGCTAAATTTGCTCGTAGGTATAGCCAATAGCGATACTGATGCTGAAATCGACTGGATGGTGCGTAAGTGCTTAGAGTTGCGGCTGTTTCCTGACGAAGGAGGAGACGACCGTTGGCAAAAATCTGTACAAGAAATTGGCGGCGATTTGTTAGTAGTCAGTCAGTTTACACTTTACGGTGACTGCCTTTAAAGGTCGTCGTCCTTCTTTTGACCGTTCAGCCGCTCCCCAATCAGCAGCGGATTTGTATAATCGTTTTGTCACCAAATTAAGAGCTAGCGGGTTGCAGGTAGAAACAGGTCAATTTGGTGCAATGATGCAAGTTACAATTGAAAACGATGGGCCCGTAACTTTGTTACTTGAAAAAGAAGCAATTTAAGTGTATATACTAAAAAATGAATCATAGTGGCCTCTAGACCGTGGTGTTCTAATTGATGAGAGAATATTAAATTAACCATCACAAAAGTTTAAATTCACTGATCATGGCGAAAATCCAGTTCTCTAGAGGTCTTGACGAAGAGGTAACTCCAGATGTGCGCTTGACGCGATCGCGCACTGGGGACAGTGGTACAGCGACGTTTATTTTTACGAATCCGAAAATTTTAGATCAAGGTACTACCGAAGATATTACCGGGATGTACTTGATTGACGAAGAAGGCGAAATAATTACCCGTGAAGTTAAGGCTAAATTTATTAACGGGAAGCCGGAAGAATTAGAAGCACTTTACGTAATGAAATCTGTCCAAGAATGGGAGCGCTTCATGCGCTTCATGGAGCGGTATGCTGAAGAAAACGATCTGGGACTGAGCAAAAATGAGGCATAGGGCATAGGGCATAGGGAATCGGGCATCGGGCATCGGACATAGGTAATTATTGTCATGCCCAATGCGCCATTCCCCATTATCTATGAGCACAAATTTATGACTGATTTATGACATCACAACCCCACCCAGACTCGCCTCAAATTGCGGTAACTTGTGCTGTAGTTACTGTCAGCGATACACGCACTTTTGAAACAGACAAAAGTGGCCAGCTAATTCAGCAGTTACTCCTTGGTGCTAACCATGCTGTAGGAGCCTACACGATTATCAAAGATGAACCAACACAAATTCAAGGGCAGATAGAAAATCTGGGTAAAAGCTCAAATTTGGATGCTGTAATTTTCAATGGTGGTACAGGTATTGCACCAAGAGATACTACCTACGATGCCATTGAGAAGTTACTTGAGAAAACTTTGCCGGGATTTGGTGAGTTATTTCGTTTTTTAAGTTATCAAGAAATTGGTTCGCGGGCGATCGCTTCTCGTGCTGTTGCTGGTGTTTATCAAAATAAATTAATCTTCTCACTTCCTGGTTCCAGTAATGCTGTGCGCCTGGCAATGGAAAAACTGATTTTACCCGAACTTACTCACTTGGTAAGTCAGGTTTGTAAGGGGGTGAAATAAGCAGCCGTTTTGATAGTTACCATAAGAAATTTTATGAATAATGCTGAGTTAAAAGACTGCCCACAAAGGGAGTTATTAAACTAATCCGCCTTTAAGTTGCATAATCCTTAACTTTAGAAAGATGCTTTTATACGGGAGTTGCAAAAGACGTAGGAATGCAATTTGAATGATTATTAGCTTATTACCAAGTACATCAGTACTGAATATTATTTCCTCACTCAGCACTCAGCATTGAGTAAGATAAAACTAAAGCTTGAGGCATTGTAACTCATCCCTTCTATAGTTACATCTTGAGACTACCCAGAATTATAGTGAAGCAGATGAAATGTTAATATCAGGTTATCAATGGAGTCTTTTTACTGGAATTGTATCATTGCTCACTCCATCACTGCATTTTCCTACTTTGGTATCTCTATAGTAATAGGGATTTTCTTTGCGAAAACTAAGGCAACGATCCCTTCTAAATATAAGCTAGCTTTTTTCTTATTAAGTGGATTCGCACTATTTCGCGGATTTCATCATTTTTTGGCGATTTTTGAGCCACATGTGCCAGTGTCCCTGCTGCACTTAGCTGTACTCGACTTAATAGCGTTTATTTCCTTGGCTGCTTTAGTCTACCTGATGCCAACCAGTTATCAAATTGTAGGGGCGATCGCCAAATCTCAAGAAGATACCCGTGAACTTCAACACAGCCAGCAGATACAACAGCTATTCTTAGATCAGGGACCGTTTGCAGCCTATATCAAAGATGAGCAATCTAGAATGCTCTACTACAACCAGGAAGTACAGTCTAGATTTTCGGTAGATCCACAAGAATGGTTGGGGAAAACGGCTAGTGAATTCTTGTCAGATCCAGAAGAGGGGCGGTGGGTAATGGAAAACGAGCAAGTCGTTTTGAAAACTCTACGCCCCTTGAAGCTGATTGAAGAGGTAAAGATACCTGGTAACGATCAGCCGTGTTACTGGCTATCGTTTAAGTTTCCGTTTAGCGATTACGCAACGGGTGCTTACCGCATTGGTGGGATCAGTATCGATATTACAGAATCCATAGAAGCACAGCGATCGCTCACTGAGCTAAATCAGCAGCTAGAAGAAAAAACACTGGAATTAGAGGCAAAAAAACGAGAACTTATATATCTCTCAGATATGACGGATATGCTTTATTCCTGTGAGTCTAAAGATGAGGTATATCAAATAGTTGCTTTAACTTTTTCCCAGCTATTTCCTAATATGAGTGGTTGTATCAATATAATTACTAATTCCAAGAATTATGTTCAGATGAATAGTTTTTGGGGAAGTAAAATAGGCAGTAAAGAAATATTTTCACTATCTGATTGTTGGGCATTGCGGAGAGGAAAATTAAACCTTTCATCGCCTTATAATTCAGGACTAACGTGCAGTCACTTAATACAGCCTGTTAGCGGCACACATTTGTGTGTTCCATTTTTCGCACAAGGTGAAACAATTGGGATCTTACACATCAATGCACTTGAAGAAATCAGTCTAGAAGCTCAACGAATTACTGAGATTATTGCTAGAACATTGGGCTTTGCACTGAATAATTTATCGATAAAACAGCGTCTACTCCATGATAATTTGCGGGATGGAATGACCCAATTATTCAATCAAAACTATATGCAAAGTATAACGGAACAAAGGCTAGCTGAAGCTGAACGATCGGGACAACCTCTTAGTATTATTTTCCTTGATATCGATAACTTCAAATCTTACAACTCGCGCTATGGGCACTTGACTGCCAATATTGTTCTCCAGGGATTAGCAAAACTGCTGTTAAAATCTGTTCGCTCTTTTGATATTGCTTGCAGATGGGGTGGTGAAGAATTTGTGATTGTGATGCCTAACATAACACTGGAAACGCTCAGGAAGCGAGTAGAACAATTAAGGCTAGATATTGAACAAATGCAATTGAAAGACGGCGATCATATCCTTGAAACTATCACCGCTTCTTTTGGAATAGCTGTATCAGAACCAGGAATTACGGTTAAGGATTTGCTGAATCGAGCAAATCAAGCGATGCTTGAAGCAAAGCGAACAGGGAAGAATCGCGTTAGGGAATATGTAAATACCTATAATTAATTCAAAATTCATAATATTGTGAGCAGTGAAATAAGCAATTTTTAAGTTGGCATCAAGTATCAGACTTTCCAACATAGAAATCAGAAACTCATAAAATTTACCATATAAAAAAACAACTCCCTGAAGATGTGGGAGTTGTTTTTTATATTCAAGCAGTTTTTAAAACATTCAGAATGGAGCGATCGCTAAACAGATGGTAGCCAAAATAGCAGCGATTATATAAAACACTCCAACCACTTGCAATTCTGACCAGCCAGTAAGTTCCAAATGATGGTGTAAGGGTGCCATTTTGAAGAGACGTTTGCCTTTGCCATCGGGACCCTTCGTAGCTTTGTAATAACTTACCTGTGCCATCACCGAAAGGGTTTCTACGAAGAAGATACCACTGAGAATAAACAGACCTACTAAGGTGTTTGTTAATAATGCTACAGCAGCTAAAGCTCCTCCCAGTGCTAAAGAACCAGTATCTCCCATGAAAACGCGGGCTGGGTTACGATTATGGGCTAAGAAACCTAAACACCCACCACTTAAAGCAGCACAAAAAACCATCAATCCTGGTGCTGTAGGCGCGACTAAAGCACCTAATGCCAAAAGTGCGATCGCAACTGTTCCTGCTGCCAAGCCATCAATACCATCTGTCAAATTAGTCGCATTACTTTCTGCAACTAGTACAAAACCGGCTATTGGCCAGAATAGGAATCCTAAGGGTAGTGTGAAGCTCACCCAAGGCAAAGCAATATTTGTAATATTAGAAGGTTGATTAAACATCAACCATAGACAAAACATAGCCGCAAAACTCACCTGCAAAGCCAGTTTTGTTTGTGGAGATATACCTTTATTTGATTTCCGGCGCAGAATTTGCCAATCGTCGAGCCAGCCAATCAATCCGTAGCTGATTGTCAAAGCCGAAACTGCAAGCACCTCTTTAGAAAAGTTAGACAATATACAGGCAAGTAGCACAGATACAGGTATAAAAAATATACCGCCCATTGTGGGAGTGCCTGCCTTTTTTAGATGAGCTTGGGGCCCATCTTCGCGAATTATTTGTCCAGTTTTAAGTGCTTGAAGTAAAGGTATTACCCAATAGCCCACCACACCTGAACCCAACGCACACAACAGCAGTGGCAAAGTTAACGACATACTTTGCCAGGGTAGCCGATTGGCGATCAAATCCAAGAAAAATGCTGTTGTGCCTAGCCCTACGGCTAATAAAGAGGCTAGAACGATTCCAGAAATATTTAATCCTTGCTCAGGAGATAATTTAGCGTCCACAGAAGTTTCCCTTCACTCCACACTTATAAAATTGAATACCATTAACTAGGGATACTACCAAGTCCCTAGTCTGAAAAGGTTAATTCTCAGCGATTCCTATATCATCATCATCGAGGTCGTAGCCAATTCCATCTTCTACACCCATTAAGGAGTCTATTCCTTCTTCGTCAGCTTGAAAATCCGGTTCGTGAACGTCACGCGCGATGATGCGACCGTTGTTTTGTAACCAGTCCAACAAAGAGGACTCTGGCTTTAGGGGGATGACATCAGCTCGCTGGTTACGAGCTGCTTCACGTAATGGAGAGTTCAACATATCGAATGAGACAAGAAAAGGTTGACGTAAGTTGACATTTAGAGTCTATCACTTGACACGGATTAATTTAGTTATCTTTTCAACCCTTTAGTTGATAAATCCGCATTCAGATAGAAATTTTTTTATTTAATAAGCATAAGGCTTAAGTCAAGCGATTCTTAGTAATTTTTATGGCTCTACATATATGTCATTAATATCTTGTTTATGCTGATGGAAAGTGAGTGATTTTTGAGGTGACAGGCGATGATGCCAAAAGCGGCTCTTATGGATGCGATCGCAGTTACTAATCGCGGTCTACTGGCGACTGAAGAACAGAAACAGGCTATCTTAGCAGCGATCGCCAATTTAGAAGACTTTAATCCTACACCCCGTCCGGTGGAAGCTAGTAATTTGCTAGATGGCAATTGGCGATTACTATACACCACTAGCAAGTCTCTTTTAAACTTAGATCGTTTACCTTTGTGCAAACTAGGTCAAATCTATCAGTGTATCCGGGTAGAGACAACCAGTGTTTACAACATAGCTGAGATTTATGGCTTACCTTATTTAGAAGGTTTAGTCAGCGTTGCTGCTAAATTTGAGCCAGTTTCAGGTCGGCGTGTCCAAGTGAAATTTGAGCGTTCTATTATCGGCTTACAACGTTTAATAGAATACAATTCTCCGGTAACTTTTATCCAACAAATTGAAGCAGGTAGAAAATTTCCCGGAATTGATGTTGCTATAAACAGTGACAAACAGCAAGGCTGGTTAGATATCACTTATATAGATAACGACCTGCGGATCGGCAGAGGTAATGAGGGAAGTGTGTTTGTCTTAACTAAAACATAAGCTTCTACAAAATAACTGTTTGCGAACGAAGGTACGCTATAACGTGTGCCTTGTCAAGTAGGGTCTAATACAATTTTAAATTTGGGATGTGTTAAGGGAGTGGAAAGATGAGGGAGAAAGAACAACTAATATTCAATGCTCAATGCCCAATGCCCAATGCCCTTCGGGAGTGCTGAGTGGGGAATTTCACTTCTTTACTCAGCACGGGCTAAACGCCCCGCTGACGCTAACGGAACTCGAAACGGGCTAAACGCGCCGTTGACGCTAACGGAAATGTTTTGCCCAGTCCCCAATTCAGACAAATAACTTAACAAAGACTCTTGCTGCGACCTTGAGGTTGTAGAGTGAAATCAATTAGCCCTCTAGATTGGCGATTGATAACTAAAAGGGAAAATAATCATGGTTCAACGTGGTTCTAAAGTACGTATTCTCCGCCCTGAATCCTACTGGTTTCAGGATCTAGGAACTGTGGCTTCCATCGACCAAAGTGGTATCAAATACCCTGTAATTGTCCGCTTTGAAAAGGTCAATTACTATGGGATCAATACCAACAACTTTGCCCAGGATGAATTAGTCGAGGTTGAAGCACCAAAGGCTAAAGCACCGAAAAAATAGCAGCAAAGCTACAAGGGGGTTGTTTGATGCGATGATGAAGGGTAGTCTTAAAGTCTGAAGTATAAAGTCTGAAAATTTCAGTTCATTCATACTTCGTCTTAGCCTACCCTAATCTCCAAGAGCTGCCCTGCGGGTATTTACGGTTTCTTTTGGGTGGTAATACGAGCCATCTAGGGCTATGTAAGTTACTACCCCATCTCTTGTTCCTCAATCCCTTAAATAAATCATAATTGCCTGCTTAACTCAGCTTGAATGCCTGAACTGCCTGAAGTTGAAACAGTCCGAAGGGGTCTAAATCAATTGACCCTCAACCAAGAAATCACGGGAGGAGATGTGTTGCTCGATCGCACCATCGCCTACCCGTTTTCTGTTGGTGAGTTTGTTGATGGAATTGAAAAAAATGCCATCGCTACTTGGCATCGTCGCGGTAAATATCTCCTCGCCGAACTCACTCACTCATCTTCCCTTTCATCAGCTGGCTGGCTAGGAGTTCATCTGCGAATGACCGGTCAACTACTATGGCTGCATCGAGATGAACCATTACATAAGCACACGCGAGTTAGATTATTCTTTGGGGATCAGCAGGAATTGCGTTTTGTTGACCAGCGAACTTTCGGTAAAATATGGTGGGTTCCGCCTGGTGTTGCTGTAGAAAGTATTATGACTGGTTTGGCAAAACTGGCAGCAGATCCATTTTCACCAGAATTTACTGTTGAATATCTAGCAAGCAAACTCCAAAACCGCCGCCGTCCAATTAAGACTGCGCTACTAGATCAATCGGTGGTGGGGGGATTAGGTAACATCTATGCTGATGAAGCATTGTTTAAGAGTGGAATTTTACCTGAAACCTTGTGTATAGATTTACAGCTAAAGCAAATTGAACGTTTGCGAACAGCCATAATTCAAGTGTTAGAAACCAGTATTGAGGCTGGCGGTACGACATTTAGTAATTTCTTAAATGTTAAAGGTACTAACGGCAACTATGGTGGTGTAGCCTGGGTTTATAACCGCGCTGGAGAACCCTGTCGAGTTTGTGGTACAGCAATTCAACGAATTAGGTTAGCTGGGCGATCTAGTCATTTTTGCTGCGAGTGTCAAACGTTACCAGGAGTTAGGAGACGCGATTAATCTCGTCTGTACAAGAGTTAGGAGTTCTAACTCAAAACTCTTTTAAAATGCAGGTGAAAGACGTTACAAATTTGAGAGAGGAACTCATGGCAGTCAAAAAAGGAGATATGGTTCGCGCTGTGCGCGAGAAACTAGAAAACAGTCTGGAGGCTAAAGCCAGTGATACTCGCTTTCCTCCTTATTTGTTTGAAACCAAGGGCGAAATTGTCGATATCAAAGGTGATTACGCCCTGATTAAGTTTGGGAAAGTGCCAACACCTAATATTTGGTTACGTGTGGATCAACTCGAAGAGTTTAAATAAGCAAAAAGAATTCAGAAGTCAGAATTCAGAATTTATCAAGGAAGGCAGGAGGCAGATAGTGCAGCGTAAAGCCTTCTCTTCTGTGCAGGACGCACTTGCATTCGAGAGGCTTGTCTGCGACACGCTTCTCGTTCGCCAATGGCATGGCAACTCTTAGAGAGGCTACTTCGGCTTCGCTCAGTACAAGTGTGCCAACGCTTAGAGCGAGTCCGCGAGTGTTCCGTCGGGCAGGAGGCAGGAGGCGGTTTCCTGTCGGTTGGGGTGCGGTGGAATTGAGAGTATTTTGGAATTGACGCTTACCGATAAACAAAGAGAGGGTTTGCATACTTCTGCTCGATCTGTGCGTCAAAATCTTGAGCGATCGCAGGAAATTTTGGCTAACAAAATAATTCGTAATTTGTAGAAATAGCAGCAAAAATAAAAGGCAGTAGGATTAGAACCTACTGCCTTATTTTTTATTCGGAAATTTATCACCCTATAAATCAAATTTGTAAATCCCTTTCCAAGCCTCTCCTCTAGAAGACAAGAGGCTTTGGTTGTCTCCATTTTCTGGTAGCGAAGGAGGTTGGGAGGTCAGGTTTTGCGTTAACGGCGGGAATCCTGATCTGCGGGGTCGCCGTAGGGATCTTCGCTGGCTGGGCGGACGTCACCAAACTCCCCTGTGTCTGCGGGGTCGCCGTAAGGGTCTTCGCTAGCTGGGCGAACATTGCCGTAAGACGCGATATCTCCGGGGTCGCCGTAGGGGTCTTCACTAGCTGGGCGAACATCGCCGTAAGATGCCGGATCTGCGGGATCACCGTAGGGATCTTCGCTGGCTGGACGTACATTGCGATCGCGGAATTCAGCATCTTGATCGGCTTGATCGCTGTTCGACCCCAAAAGCAACTCCTTCGCCTTTCGGAAAAATTCATCTACCATAATCTGTCTCCTGATTTAAGTTCGTGTTTCCGACGTGCGCGATCAGCGTTATCCTCCGGGAAACCCGCTTTCTTATTTACACACGCTTCGCTGATCTAGAGTGCCGGAGCTGCGGATGAAGTTATACCAGTGAGATCGCGACCTGTGGCACTCCGGTTATAGCCTTGGAATTCCCGATATTTTTGTGCTTCAGATTCTGGTACTCGAATTCCTTCTGATGGTGCTGTTACCCAGTGAGCGCGATGTTCAGCATCACGGTAGTATACACGCCCATTCTTGGAAAGATAGTATTTACCTTGCGCTCCTTCTTGTGAAGCATTCTTATGTTGGTTGTAGAGGTAATAAAGTCCCGCAGCACCTGCCAAAAGAGCCACTTTTTGTCCTGTACCCAATCCCTTCTTCGCTTCGGTTTGGCGATCGCTCACTGTTCTACCGGCGGTATCATCAACAGGTGGTGGAACTGAAGCGTTTTTAGAACCGCCTCCGCAGCTACTCAGCAAGGGCACCATTAGCAATGCCGAAAGCAGCACTGCAAATAGACGCGAAACTATTTTACGTTCTTTATATATTGTGTTCATTGGATTTCGTTCTCACCTGTATTTGCTAAAAGCCTTGCTGTTGCAAAAACAAAGTTGGAATTCCTGTTATTTCGCTGGGAATTGAAAAAACATATACCACTCAATTTACAACTGCACAGCTACAGCGTTTCTCTGTCATGTTCGTCGATTTTCTCAAGCATTACATCCCGCCTTTGAGAGAAACTGCATTCATCCCAAGGAAATATATTGTTGATTTTTGATTAATCTATTTACCTGAAACGCCGAAATCTTCAGCAATTTCTCGGTTATTTTTTCTGCATAAATAACTTAGAAAGATACAGTTACTATGATGCTTTTTGTCAAAAAGTACACTCAATATGACATCAAAAAATACTAGCACTCGTCTTCTTTTAGCTTTATGGGATTTGGGAGGAGTGCAGCAGGAAGTTAAGAAGGGTCAACTCACTAAGCGAATTGTATCCAAAAGCCAGAAGGTAGCAGATTATCAGGGCATATTCGAGGAATTACAGAAGCAGGGTGCGATCGCAATCTCCAAAAAGGGATATTCTCTGACATCTGGTAAGGGTTTAGAGGTATTGGGTGAGGGTTTGAGAAGTGGCGAGTTTAAGTTTGAAGGGACAATTGTCGGTACTTGGGCGGCGAATGCGTTGGTGAAGTGGATTAGTCATATTGATGTTGCGGTAACTGGTGCAGATGTACCAGTTAATGGGAAGAGTGCGTTAGCAAACCTTTCCGAAGGAATCGCATCTTACGACGAGTTTAAATCCGTGGCGTTGGAAGTCTATGACAAGTTGAACTATGAGTACAACTTTAATAATCTAGTGCCAATTTATCGCATTAGAAGAGAAATTGGCGATCGGGTTAGTCGTACACAGTTCAGTGAGTGGTTGCTGGAAATGCAAGAAAAAGATGTTTTGCAGCTGATGGCAGGAGAAATGCGAGATATCACCCCAGACAAGCGTGATGATTCAATAACAATTCCTGGTGGTGGGTTGCGTTACTACACCAAGCTTTTAAATTCCTAAATTTATCCGAATCCTTATGTAGCTTTTTACTCAGACAAAATTACTATGGACAGTTCACCCGTCTCTCCAACAGAAGCTCTTAACGCTGCGATCAGAAGTCATAATCCATTTATCAACGCTGGTATAGTCAAAGAACAAGATGTATGGGGGAAGGGATTCCCCGATGTACCAACTTTAAATGCTCACGCTTCTAATGCAGTTTTTCAGGCAATTGATCTGGTGCGTACTAGCCAATCTATTCAAGAGAAAGTGACATCAATTGCCATAACAGCTCAACAGGGTGTGGGTAAAACTCACATCCTTAGTCGCATTCGCCATCGACTGAAAACCAATGGAACTGCCCTGTTCATTTATGCAGGTGTTAACAACTATACAGATTTAAATCTAGTTAAATACCAGTTCCAACAAACTTTGGCAGATAGTCTCAGTAACACTGGTAGTCAAGGCGTGATGCAGTGGCAGGAAGTAGCAGCGGCGATGGCAAATGAAGGCTTTAAAGCTATCGATTCTAACTTTCCGAGTCTTTTTCCCCAAGTACTAGTTGAAAGATTTGATAAAGTATATTCCAGCTGGTCAGCTAGGAACAAAAATTTGATGGATAGGCTGACGAAAGAAGTTCTCAAAACAAAACCAAATGCAGATCCCTATATTGTCAGGGCTATTTTGTGGACACTTTCAGAAACTCAAGCATCTTTTGCAATTAAATGGTTATCTGGTGATGAATTGGCAACCTCTAATGCTGAGGAATTAGGATTACCCAATTCTAGTAAAGCTAGTCAAGATAGGGAATCTGAAGCCCTCAAAAATATTCAGCAAATCCTGAATTTGGTGAATTACTATAACCCAGTCGTCATCTGTTTTGATGAAATAGATGTAGAAAACAATTGTAGTGATGATGGCTTAACAACTCCACAGGTAATTGCCGATTTAGTAAAGCGTCTACATGATACTCTCGAACCATCTACACTTGGTCGAGGTCTTGTTATTCTTACAGTTATGTTGCCTGATACGTGGACAAATAAGGTAGATATGATGCCTGGAGGTACACCTGATCGAGTTTCAAAATATACGCAACGGAAACCAATAGATTTAAAAACTCTTGGTAGCGATTCTATGGTTGATTTAGTCACACTTTGGTTAAAAGAGTTTTATGAAGTAAAACACTTAAAACCTCATCATCCACTTTATCCATTTGAAGAAAATGAACTAAGAAAATATGGGAAAAACGGACTAACTGTCAGGGAAGCTTTGAAATGGTGTGCTGAAAACTTTAAAGTTGAGAAAGAAATATTACCACAAGACCCATTGCAAAGATTTTATTTGGCTTTAGAAAGAGAAAGTAAGGTAGAGAATGGAGATTATCTAGATGAGAAAAATAACTCTTTAATTATCGATGCTTTACGTTTTGGGTTTCAGAGTTTGAAAGGTCAGACATTAGATTGTGAAACTTCCACTGGTGAAAAACTAGAGGAACTAACAATCGAAGATATTACTGACGTTGAACCAAAGTCAAAAAATCAGGGTTGGATAAACTTTAAAGTAATTGGCAAAGAAAAAGACAAAGTTTTTAAAATTGGTGTTGCTGTTCTCCAATACTTACATGGTAGAGCAGTAGGAGCAGGAATGTGGCGTTTAATTGAATATCGAACATTTGATATAACGCGAGGTTGTTTAGTTCGCTCTAAAGCAAATAAAATTCACAAAAGTTGGGATTCTTATAGTTATCTCAAAAAACTTGTAGAAGAACTTGGTGGAGAACATGTAGATTTAAAAGCTGAAGAAATTCGAGAGCTAATTTACTTTAATGCTGTTTATCAAAAACGTGAAAGCTATCAGCTAACTGAAGAACAAGTTATGGAATTTTCACGGATGTTTACTCGTCAAAATCCTCTGCTTCTAGAAATTTTGAGTGATCCTTCTGGTCATATCGATGACGAAACTATTGAAGGAGAAGAATTATTAAATGACTTCCTTAACCCATCCATTATGGAGAATACGGACGACTCAGAGGATCTGAGTGAGTTGTTAAATTAAATATGAGTGAATCAGTTGTCCTTGACACAGCCTTATGTTTACCAGCTTCTGAGATTGAAGCGTTAATACAAGGGCGAATGATTGCCACAATGCCTCGAACATTCATTAATTCGGGGCGGCAATTTGCCCTTTATCCAAGCGATATATCAATTAACTTACAATCCTATGAGCAGTACTATCGCCCAAGTTTTTTGTCCAAGACTCAAACAATTTTAGCCCAGCAAGCTTGTGAAAAGGTTGTGGTTAAAGCTTGGGCTAGGTGTGAAGGGTGCATTTTGCATCCTCCTGAATCCTTGGATCGTTTGTCACTATTAACAGTCTGGACAAAAGAAACATTACAGCAAACTCTTGGGCAACGACCTCATCTTGTTCTGGCTTACCTACGTGTTTATCTCCTACCTCAATCGCTTGAGATTCTTTTGCAATCCCAAAATCTTCAGTTTCGGCCTTTAAACTCTTCGCTGACCGTTTCTGAAGCAACACCTGTATTAAACGATCGCACCTTCGCCCAACGCAAACGCCAATTAGAAAAACTAGAACCCCCACTGCATCCTGAATTAGAAGAATTGCAGAGTGCGATCGCATCCCTAACCATTAGCCAACCAGCAGCAAAACAATTAGACGACGATATCAAAGTATTCTTAGGTTGGAGTAGTGACAAGCTAATTAAGCAACCTGATCCAGATTTAGCTTGGATAAATGATATTGCAAAATTGGGCGATCGCAGCATCGAGCTAGAGGAGAAAAAAAGCAACTACCAAGCTGGTACAGATTTTGAAAACATCGCACGTCAAAGTCTGGAGTTTTTAGGATTCAAGGTTGAAAATGCTTACAAAGGTGGCGCTGGAGGCTTAGATTTATTTTGTTCAAAACCTTACCCTATTGTTTGCGAGTGTAAAGCGGGTAGGCTTATTCCTAGCGGTACAGTTGAGGAATTAATTAAGCTAGGTGGAATGCATTTAGGTGCTGATCAATTTCTTGATTCAGCAAAATTAGTAATTGGCCCAGGTAATCCATCTACGGATATACTAAAAGCCGCGCAAAAATGGAAAGTAAGTATAAGTAATGCTATGACTTTACAAAAGTTAGTTGAATTCAAAGCCAAATATCCAGGTGCTATTAATTTAGTCGAATTCCAGCAATATCTAGAACCTGGGCAAATTGACTATAGAATTAATGAATATATTGATAAAGCTGAGAGAGACATTAAGTTGCGATCGCAGATTATCACAGCAGTCAAAGAACTTTCTGAACAAGACAACGAAACTTCAAAAGCTACACATCCGAGTTTCACAGTTACAGAAATTCGTGTTCATTACAATGCTACTCATAATCCCCGACTAAATGATGAAGCAGTTCACGATTTACTGATAGAACTTTCCTCGCCTTTAACAGGCTATTTGGGGCGAATTAAAGGTAGTAATTGGAATAGCGATCGCTTTTACTTTCTCCGCGATTTACCTATTAACTAAAGATAGCAAAATATTTCTCTTTTCTTACCTCTGCGTTCTCTGCGCCTTTGCGGTTCGTTTCAAAATCACTGAAGTGCGTAGGCGTAGCCAGCACTTCTCTTCGAGACGCTGCGCGTAACTTGCTTCCCTGTAGGGCTACGACATGGTTCGACTACTTCGGCTGCGCTCAGTACAAGTGCGCTCACCAGCCGCTCAGTGACCACCGTAGGCATCGCAGTTATCCCAAAGTTAATATATCAGCCTGATAATTTACCACCAACGGCAGAATTTTTAGCCACTCTGAACCTAACAATACTTCCGTAATTTCATCCCCTGCATAAATAGGAATTTCATACTCTTGTTCGTTTAATATCAACTTTCCTGAGTATATTTTAAACAAGGTTTCACCCTGTGCAGTTCGCAAAGTTTCCTTACCAATATAAAACCAGTCTAGACTCTCTAAATCTTGTTTGTTAATAGCCAGAAAGCCTGTGAAACCAGTATCTAACATGGCATCCACAGGCAAATTTAATCCATTATCAGTTATTAACTCAATTTCAAAAAATAGTTGCCCCTTTCCCCCAAATTTACCCTGAATCATATTGTGCCGGTGGTTCCCATTTCATTTAGACAAAAAACACAGTGGTCAGTATTTGGGTATTTTTCAAGGGACTTTTTATGAGCTTGCATTTTATCCGCATCAATTAAATAATCACCACTATCTGGCTCCACAGCAATATACCAGCCATAATGTTCCTTAATCAAATCGGGACGCACACGCTCAAAAATTGCTCGACAACGCCGATAAAATATTTCATCTTCAGCTTTGCGTCTAGCAAGTTCTTCTGGTGGTAAAGTGCGCTCTGGAAAAATTCTACCTCGACGTGCAGATTGTTTTTCAGTTGATTCAGTCATAGCATTAATCCTACTTATTGATGCTGCCTTAACTTTATTTTATGGGAAGCAATAACGAGCGATCGCTTTTACTTTCTCCGCGATTTACCTATTAACTAAAAGTGAAGCATCTTAGACGGAAGATATATCTTCTATCTAGGATGCTTCACAATAAATAATTGTTGCTGATACAACAATTATGGACAAAATGTGATATATGACTAGAGCTATCAGCTAGCAGAAACGGTCAAACTGTCGGGTTTGTGAAGATCACCTTGCAAAACCACACCTCGCTGATTGGCATAGATATGACGCAAAATCTTGTAAATTGCCTCAACTTGGTCTGATGCGCCTGCTTTGTTGGCGAGTTCGTCAAGAGAAATGGGAGTTTTTTCTTTTTCTAGGACTGCTACGACTCGTGTTTGCAAGTCGATAATGGTGGCGGCAGCTTTTTTGCCAGCTTCTACACCTGGTTGATGGTAGGCGTTGACGTTGACCAAACTAGCATATAAACCAACAGCACGTTCGTACAAAGCAATTAATGCCCCTACAGTTCGGGGGTTAACTTGGGGAATCGTCACTGTAATCGAATCGCGGTGATTTTCATAAAGCGCTTGCCGGGTTCCTTGGAGAAAACCAGAAAGATAATCGCCTGATGTAACTCCCGGATCTATTTCAGTGGATGGGCCTTGACGATCTTCCAACACTTCGATGAAGGTAGCAAAGAAATTCGCTACACCCTCGCGTAACTGCTGGACGTAAGCGTGTTGATCTGTTGAGCCTTTGTTGCCATAAACGGCAATACCTTGATGGACAACGTTGCCGTCTAAGTCTTTTTCCTTGCCCAAGGATTCCATCACCAGCTGTTGTAAATAGCGACTGAATAAAAATAAGCTGTCCTTGTAAGGTAGAACAACCATATCTTTTTCACCCTTTCCATTGCCTGCAAAGTACCAAGACAAAGCAAGCAAGGCTGCTGGGTTATTTTTCACATCTGGGACGCGGGTAGCGTCATCCATTTCTTTTGCACCATCTAGCATGGCGCGAACATCAATGCCCTGCAATGCGGCTGGTACTAGCCCCACAGCAGACATCTCTGAGGTGCGTCCTCCTACCCAGTCATACATCGGAAATCTCGCGAGCCAGCCTTCATCTTTGGCCAGCTTATCGAGGTTGCTATCAACGCTAGTAATAGCTACCGCATATTGGGCAAACTCCAAATTGTGTCCGGCATAAGCTTTTTTAACTTCAATCATGCCGTTCCGGGGTTCCGGTGTTCCTCCAGATTTGGAAATCACCAATACCAAAGTGCTGGCGAGGCTATTTCGCAGATAATTGATAACGCGATCAATACCTGCGGGATCGTTGTTATCGATAAAGTGAAGTTTCAGGGGCGGGAAATCAGGAGCGAGAGCTTCCGCGACGAATTGGGGGCCGAGAGCGGAACCACCAATGCCGATGGAGATAATATCCGTGAAGCGGCTTGCTCTGGGAGGATGAATAGCACCTGTTTGGACTTTTTCCGCAAAGGCTTCGATTTGTTCTAGAGTTTGGACTATTTCTTGTGTAAGTTCTGGAGCTGGCGCTAAATCAGGATTTCGCAGCCAGTAGTGTCCAACCATGCGCTTCTCGTCAGGATTTGCGATCGCACCCTTCTCTAGTTGAGCCATATCCGCAAACGCCTTGTCAAACTTCGGCTGCAACGATTCCACGAAGGCATCATCAAACCGTATTCGACTCACGTCTAAGTACAGTCCCAATCCCTCGTGGAAATATAACCAGTTTTGGTATCGTTGCCAAAGTGCCCTAGCATCCATAGGGAAATCTCAAATAAAGTGTTTTTCAAAAACCAGTTTAATGTAAGGTTATAGCGATCCCTGCCTAGCCTTATACAGTTTACAGTTTTAAGTGTTCCCTTGACTCTTGACTTTAAACATCTGGCATAGGGATGACACGCAGAAATTTCACAATTTCACCCCGAATTTCTATACCAATCAGATAATTGTCTAGGGTGAAGCGGTGAAAAATGCCTTCACTATCAAGCTGTCGCAGTTCTTTTAAATCACTCAATTGCCACTTTTGGGCTAACTCAATAAAAACAAAATCATGCACCCGCTCGTAGGCGGCAGGTTCTAAATTCTTCAGGTCTAGCAAAAAAGACCTGGCATAGCGCATTTCCAGACTCACTGGGCGTTACCTTCACCAAAACTTGAGGGGCCACTGGCACAAGAGAAGAAAGCGCTGCTGAATCAGAAAAACATCAACAGTCTTACCGCTTCTTCATGGGTTAAAATATCCCACGGTTGCTGCGCTCGCTTGACTTTTTGTATGGCTTTAAGCATATAAAAGTCATAATGTAAAGCTTCGAGAACGTTCCAAATGTCTTGCAAATCGTCATCGCCTAACTGCTCGATTAAGTGATGCATTCTAAGTCGCAGCAAATTCATACGTCAATTATTCCCTACCACCAAACATCAACAATAAATAGTATTCCCATAAAATTAGCTCCGCTCAAGCTACGCTAAAATTTATTCGCCCGGCGAACAGGGCACAGGGGCAGGGAGCAATCAATTCAAAATTAAAGAACTTCTGCCTTGTGCCTCCTGCCTTTTCTTTCCCCATGCCCACTTGCCCTGAGCGAAGTCGAAGGGATGCCCAATGCCCAAATAACTATTTAATATGGTTGACTATCTCATTTTCTTAGCAATTTCTACAGCACTTTTTGCTCTATTCGCACTAGGACTGAATTTACAGTGGGGCTTTACAGGGTTAATTAACTTTGGTCATATTGCTTTCATGACTCTGGGAGCATATACAACGGTATTGTTAAGCTTAAAGGGCGTACCCCTACTGGTATCGGCACTGGCTGGGGCAATTGTCGCTGCCTTGTTGGGTTTAATAATTGGTTTTGTAACTCTACGCTTACGAGAAGATTATCTAGGAATTGTTACCATTGGCACGGGCGAATTAATTCGTTTGGTGGTAAATAATCAGGAATTACCTGTGGGTGACACCTGGATTTCTGGGGCTTTTGGTGTACAAAGTTATCCTATACCCCTATCCACAGAGCCAAGTTTGTTTGTCAGATTAATAATGATTGGGCTTTTAACGCTGCTGGCTGCCGTAACTTTCTTTACTTTGTGGCAATGGATTCGTACCACTCAAATATCTCGGACTACTGATTTGGGCAAAAGGACGACTAGCAAGCAAGAATTTGTATCACGCTTGGGTGTGGGAATTGTGTTAGCAATTTTGGCGGCAGCGATTTATATTTCTGGGGTAATCGGACTGTATAACTACAACCCAAAGGCGGGTTTAATGCTGGTGTTGCTGCTGGTTTTAGCATTTGTATACTGGCGCTTAGAAATTTTGGTGCGATCGCCTTGGGGTAGAATTCTCAAAGCCATCCGCGAAGATGAAGAAATTCCCAAAGCATTAGGAAAAAATGTCTTCTGGTATAAATTACAATCTCTCATGTTAGGAGGTGCGATCGCGGGTATTGCTGGTGCTTTCTTCGCTTGGCAACTCAGCGCCATTTACCCTGATAATTTCCAACCCCAGATCACCTTTGACACTTGGATTATGGTGATTTTAGGTGGTTCTGGGAAAAATGTTGGCACAATCGTAGGTGCGATAATTTTCTTTGCTTACGATGCGCTAACGCGAGAAGTCTTACCCAGAATCGTTTCCCTTGATGAAGCACGTTTGGGCGCATTTCGCATCATGGTAATCGGATTAATTTTGATGGTACTGATGATTTGGCGTCCTCAAGGTATCTTAGGGAAAAAGGAGGAACTCACCCTTGGTAAATAACTATTCATCCCCACTTCCTCTTTTGGTAGCTACTGGACTTTCTAAAAGCTTTGGTGGTGTCAAAGCAGTTAATGAGGCGAAAATCGAAGTTGCTAAAGGCAGCATTACGGGCTTGATTGGCCCTAATGGTGCTGGTAAAACTACTTTATTTAACTTACTCTCGAACTTCATTCGCCCTGATAAAGGACGAGTGATTTTTGACGGCGAACCGATTCACAATCTGCAACCATATCAAATCGCCCAGCAGGGGGTAATCCGCACCTTTCAGGTTGCACGAACTCTCTCGCGGTTGTCGGTGTTAGAAAATATGCTGCTGGCGGCACAAAAACAAACGGGTGAAAATTTTTGGCAGGTGCAGTTGCAACCGCACGTTATCGCTAAGGAAGAAAAGCAACTCGAAGAACGAGCAATGTTTTTATTAGAATCAGTGGGCTTGGCCAAAAAAGCACACGATTATGCTGGTGGTTTGTCTGGTGGACAACGTAAGCTGTTGGAAATGGGACGAGCGCTGATGACTAATCCCAAGTTAATTTTGTTGGATGAACCGGCTGCTGGGGTGAATCCGAAACTGATTGATGATATTTGCGATCGCATTATTACTTGGAACCGTAAAGATGGGATGACCTTTCTGATTATTGAACACAATATGGATGTGGTTATGTCCTTGTGCGATCGTGTTTGGGTGCTTGCTGAAGGGCAAAATTTGGCTGACGGTACACCTGCAGAAATTCAAACTAATCCAAAAGTTCTAGAAGCTTATTTGGGAAAATAGAGTGCGATTAGCTTTCTCCTCCAAAGCTCTCCCTGTGTGGGAGAGGCTTTTATTCTTGTTCTGTTAGCTAGTAGGGAACGTTTTGAGGCTTAGGTGTCGCACATGGTGTCAAATCTTCGGAAATTTGGCTCTTGTTAAAATTGAGTTGTATATATCAGTGGAAAAAGCTTTTTATGTCAATGATGACAGTCAGAGATTTAGAGCAAGTTCAAACCGCTTTTACCGAAGCAGGTTTAGATTACCAGTTGGAACTCGAAAATGGGAAAATTTCAATAATGGGCCCATCAGATATCGTATCCAGCGAAATCAGTAGTCGTCTCATCGCCTTTCTCTTTGCTTGGATAAATCCTCGTCGCTGGGGAAGAGTATTTGATTCCGCCGGCGGTTTCATCATGCCAGATACAAACCTCAAAGCACCTGATGTTTCCTTTGTTCGGGCTTCCCGACTTCTCCAAAGTCCTCGTTACTTTGGAGAACTTGTCCCTGACTTGGTGGTAGAAATTAAATCTCAGAGCGATAAAATTAAACTTATAGTAGCCAAAATTCTAAAATTTATAGAACTAGGAGCGATCATCGGCATTCTGATTGACCCTGATGAAGAGACAGTTACAATTTATTGCTCTACAGGCGAACCTATAGTTTTAGAAAATGGTGATATTTTAACGATACCAGAACTTTTTTCCGGTTGGGAATTGCCCATTACTGAATTGTGGCCTCCTATCTTTACCGAGGAAGAAACACAAATTTAGTGAAGAATTTTGGTAGCGACTGAACCTATCACTTAGAACCGTCCCAAACTATGAGAAACTCGAAGAGTGGAGGCGTAGCATTATGGTAATCACTCCTAATCCCGCATCTGAGGTCATCTACCTCGAAAGCGATGGAAAACCAATGGCGGATAATACCAAGCAATTTCGTTGGATAGTAACTATTAAAGAAAATTTAGAAATTTTATTTGCATTGCAATCAGATGTATTCATTGCTGGAGATTTATTTTGGTATCCAGTTAAAGATAATCCTAACATCAAACAAGCACCTGATACTCTGGTAGTGTTTGGTAGACCCAAGGGAGATAGGGGTTCTTACAAGCAATTTGAAGAAGAGAATATTCCGCCACAGGTGGTGTTTGAAATATTATCTCCTGGTAATATAACTAAAGAAATGGCAAAGAAACTCCTGTTTTATCAACGCTATGGAGTTGAAGAATATTACATTTACGACCCAGACCGAAATGAATTAACAGGTTTTCTGCGCTCAGAAGATTGGTTGCAAGAAATTAACCAGATTTACGGGTGGATAAGTCCCCGTCTGGGAATCCGCTTTGAACTCACCCCACAAACTCTAGAAATATATCGCCTTGATGGATATAAATTTCTTACACCCGTTGAGCTTGACCAAATACGTACACAAGAACGTCAACGTGCTGAACAAGAACGTCAAGCCAAAGAAGCAGCTCTCCAACAACTGCAGGAAGAACGCCAACGATATCAAGATTTATTGACACGACTGCAAGAGCGGGGAATTGATCCAGAACAATTATTGTGAAAATTGAAAAGTTTCGATCTCCGACTTCTTACAGAAGTAGAGGATTTTGCTTGTTGTTGAGTTTAACTAAACTGCTCCCTTGCATCCAGATTGAATAGTATTTGCAGAGTTTGCATATCTTGCTGCGATCGCAATTACAATATTGTTTTAATCTTCATTATTTTCTGCAAAATTGACTTGGTCGTAAAGGTCGCGCAATTCAATTTGAAAATCAACCGTTTGCAGCGATAAAGTTGCAGATTCATGTTCAATTTCAGTGAATAACCATTGACTTTCCGCAGTTTTTACATACTGCATCACATGATACTGATATTGGTCAATTAAAATATATTCCTTGAATTCTGGAATAGAGCGATAATAAAGAAACTTGTCACCTTGGTCATAATTTTTAGTCGATTTAGATAAAACTTCAGCAATTAACATTGGATTCATAACCGTTGTTGTGCTGGTTCCTGTATAAATAGGTTGTCCCTCAATCACCATCACATCAGGATATGTGTGCTGCCGATAACGGGGTATCCACAAACGCACATCACCAATATAAACATCATAATTGTCGCCTCTCAAGCCAAATTTCAAATAAGCATAAAAGTTGCCTGCAATTTTATTATGATTTGTAGTGCTACCCGTCATCGGTACAATTTCTCCATCACGGTATTCGCTTTTAGATTCCGCCTTTTCTTCAATTTCTAAATACTCTTCAGGTGTGTAATAGAATTTTTGGGTTTCTAACTGCATAAAGATACGACCTATGATTGTGCGGTTATTGTGCGGCTAAAATTTTTTGATTATATTAGCATTTTGAAATACTGTTTAAGTTCTTGGTTAATTTCTGCTGCTTCTGCATCACTTACCCACTTGCCTAAACCTAGCTGATTGACTAACTTTTTTTTTCGTAGATAAATTAACAGTTCGAGATTTCCTACAGGCATAGCTGATGAACAAGGAATAACGTGGAAGTGGATGTGCTTGACTTGTTCTCCCCACGAACCAAACATGAATTTTAGCTGGTTTAACTACTTGTGAAAGTGCTGAACAAGTGTTTTGAATAATTTCACCTAAAGCGTTCGCTTCTTCTGATATAAGTTACGCTAAATGTTCACAATGTCGTTTGAGTTTGATAATTAAATATCTTGGTAACAGAACCGGATTCAAAGAATGTTCTACAACCCAGTAATTATTTTCATAAATAACCCCACCAGGCGCTTGTACTTTTCCAGCCAGTACGCTGCAAGCAAGGCATCCATCCACTAACATCTATCATCTCCTTTGAAATGATCTATGTTGTACGCCAATAAATCCCATTTTCTCGCTGCATTAACTGACAAGCAATTAACTCTCGTCGCAGGGTCGCACAGTCAATATGGTAGCGTTTAAGAATCTCATTTACCACGCGTTCAGGGTAGTTGACTCCTACATCAAACTGGTTTGCTAACCACTTAAGAATAACTAGACGCTTTTTTCGACTAGCAGGAATTTCTTTGAGGCGATTGTCCTCGAAATAGTTTTTCAACACTTTGTTTTCCCAAGCTTCAGTATCCACATCCTCAATCAAGGATGCTATTTTCTCAGGTGTGAAAATTTCCTTACTAATGCTTTGTAAAGCCTCGCTATCCAATTGATATAGACGGCTATTGCCTTCGGGACGCATTGTCACCAAATTTAGCTCCTTAAGTTTCGCTAAATGATGAGATACCGTCGGTTCCTTGAGTTGCAGTAGCACCGCCAATTCTTCGACGCTGCACTCCTGATTCGCCAGGATACCTACAATCTTCAATCGGCTATCATCCGCTAATGCCTTGAAAAAGCGCAGTAAGATGTTAAATTGCTCTGGTTGCATAACTAACTTCTAATTAGACATTTATCTAATTAGAAGTATATCTAATTTAAAACCGATTGGCTCAAAACCCCAACTTCTTACCAAAAGTCGGGGTTGTTGCTTAATTTAACTAAACTGTTCCTCTGCATCAAGGTTGAACAGCATTTGCAGAGTTTGCATACAGCGCCGTCTAGCTTCAACATCTTGCTGCGATCGCAATTGCACCATCGGGTCATGTAAAATTTTATTGACAATTCCCCGCGTTAATGCCTCAATTACTTCTTGATGTTTTTCCGCAAATTCCGAACCCAATCTCGACAAAGCTTTTTCTAACTCTTGTTCACGGATGGTTTCGACTTTGTTTCGCAGACAGCTAATAGTAGTAACAGTTTCAAGAGAGCGCCACCAAATATCAAAGGCTTCCACTTCTTCCTCTAAAAGTCTTTCTGCTTCCTGTGCAATCTTCCGACGGCTTTCGTAGTTTTGTGCTACTACTGCCTTCAAATCATCCACATTAAACGCCTGCACATTTTCCAATTCATTTACATCCGCATGAACATTACGTGGCACAGAAATATCAAATAACATTAGAGAGCGCTGAACTTCTAAAACCATTTCCAATTTGGCACGGTCAAGTATTGGCTCTGTTGACGAAGTACTTGTAAATACTAGATCGCTATCGGCAATTACGCTCATCATTTCCGATAGTGGATGAATTTTGATTGGTTGTTGAGGGAACTGCTTTGCTAATTCTTGGGCGCGATCGCGAGAGCGATTTACAATACTAATTTCTACAGCACCTTTAGAAAGTAGGTGTTGCACCAGCAGCCGCGACATTTTACCAGCGCCGAGAATTACCACTCGGCAAGCAGCTAAATTTGCCACTTTTAGCTGCGCTAACTCTACAGCTGCCGAACTGATAGAGACAGCGCCAGTACCAATACTAGTTTCAGTACGAACCCGCTTACCAGCTGTCAGCGCTTGTTTAAATAATCGATTCAAAATGGTTTTTATGCCGTTATATTGCTGTCCCAGTTTGTGAGTAGTCTTCACCTGAGCCAGAATTTGACCTTCTCCGAGTACCAGACTATCTAAACCACCTGCTACCCGCATCACGTGCATCACTGCATCATCATGTAGCAGCAGAAACAAGTGTTGTCGCAGAGAAAGTACGGGTAATTTACTGTATTCTGCAAGAAACTGCGTTATTTCCCGGATACCTTGGTCTGCTTCACTGGTAACAATGTAAATTTCCAGACGGTTACAAGTACTAAGAATTGCAACTTCGTCAATATGGGGATAGCTGGCCAGTTGAGCGATCGCATTTTCAATTTGTGGTTCTGGAATGCTCAGTTTTTCCCGGACTTCTACTGGGGCTGTTTTATGGCTTAACCCCACCACTGCTATATTCATTTGCTAAATTGTAGTTACTAATTGGTAGTTGGCAATCGGGCATTGAGTGAGAAATAGGGAATGGGGAATTTTTGTTTATTGGTTGATAGTTTTTTCAACCAACAAACAATAACTAATCACTAAATACTAACTACTAACTAGTGTAAGGATGAAACATTTGGGTGAATATTTTTCCATTTTATAGAAATATTTCTTTCCAAATGCTTTATCTTTACTTTTACATTCCCCATTCCCTAAAAATTAGTTCAGTTGGAGAACTTTTGGTTCACCAAACAAGTGAATTGTGTCAACAAATCGAGCAGTTTTCGACTGGTTGGAAATAACCAAGCTTTGAGTTCTTGCCCCGTCCTTGAAGAAACGTACACCTTGCATGAGATTACCACTGGTAATGCCGCTAGCAGCAAACAGAATAGTTTTACCAGATGCTAGTTCATGAGCATCATAGACCTTATCGGGGTCATTGATATTCATAGACTTTAAGCGATCGATATTGGCTTCTCTGCTTTCTCCAATCAGACCTGTTTTCACTACTGCAGGGTCGTAGATCAGTTGACCTTGGAAATGTCCACCCAAAGCACGCATTGCAGCTGCCGAGATTACACCTTCAGGAGCCGCACCGATACCCATCAGTGCGTGGATATTAGTTCCAGCAAAACCACAGCTTATAGCTGCACCCACATCACCATCTGAAATTAGGGCGACTCTCGCTCCA
Source organism: Nostoc sp. (assembly GCF_036917555.1). Taxonomy (GTDB): domain Bacteria; phylum Cyanobacteriota; class Cyanobacteriia; order Cyanobacteriales; family Nostocaceae; genus Nostoc. The sequence continues at coordinate 402,663 of NZ_JBALDD010000023.1, forward strand.
GCCTCACGGATTTCTTTAATTAAATCGTTATGGCGTTCGCGCTTCATGACTACTACTACAAGTTCATCAATACCCCGGTCTAAAACCTCAGAGAGAATCTTCAGGTTTTCTGTTGCTGACTTGTTGATGTCTACCTTGCCCTTAGCTGCGGGAGGTGCTGCTAACTTCTTCATGTAAAAGTCAGGAGCAGCAAATAATCCACCCTTTTCAGAAATTGCCAACACAGCCATCGAACCAGGTTGTCCATAAGCTACCAAGTTCGTACCTTCACAGGGGTCAACGGCGATGTCAATTTCAATTAGTTCATCGGGGTTACAGAGAGCTTCGGCATTTGGTTGAGTACAAATACCAACTTCTTCCCCGATGTATAACATCGGCGCATCGTCGCGTTCGCCTTCCCCAATCACAATGCGACCGCGCATATAGATTTTATTCATCCGCTCCCGCATAGCTTCCACTGCTACTTGGTCAGCAATGTTTTTTTCGCCTTTACCCATCCACTTTGCGGATGCGATCGCGGCTTGCTCTACTACTTCAATAATCTCTAACCCAAGTGTATTTTCCACAGAGTTTGCCCTCTCAGCTGCTTGAATTTGCGTCGTTTCATCTGCCTATTTCAGTTTTCAAGTCTACCAAAGGGCGGATACACGTGGAAGAAAGTTAAGTTTTACTGCTAACTCGTTAGAAAAGTGCCAGTTAACACATCCTGATTTTTTACCCATAATTACTCCAGTATAAAACCTGTTTACAAGTAACTAAGTTAAAAACTGGCAAAAATGGGTAGCAGTGTATATCTAGAATATTGCTTTTCTTCAGTGTTTATCTTTAGGTATAAAATAATAAAGAAAAAAGCTGGTGAATTCACCAAAAACTAAAAAACGAGGCGCAGAGTAAATAACTTGTCAAATTCAGAGGTGAATCGTGTTTATCGACTACATCACACTAATGTTAATCAACATGGTAGCTGGGTTATTTCTCCTAGCTGACTATGTGTATCGTGGTATAGATAGTTCTAATCAAAGACTGTGGATTCCAGGATTTGGAATTACAGGTGCGATCGCACTCACAACTGGTTTACATATGAGCTTCACCTGGCCAATAATGGGTAGCTTTAACATTGCCTTCGGTGAGACAAGTATTCTATTTGGAATCTTGTTTGTGGCGGCTGCGATCGCCCTGGCTCAAAATTGGGATTTATTGACAATCGCAGTTTACGGCTTCTTTGCTGGTGCAGTTGCGATCGTAGTGGGTATCCGGATCATCAACTTGAATTTGACAAAGCAACCGCTTTTATCAGGAATCGGCTTTATTTTAACTGGGTTAGGTGGTATTTTTGCAGCACCAACTCTTTATTGGAAAACCAACCGAACTTGGCGGCTAATTGGCGTAGCAGTGCTGATAGTAGCCGCTCTAATTTGGGCATTGACTGGATATTTATCTTACTGGAATCATTTAGAGAGTTTCCAAAAGTGGGTTCCAGCGCCGATGCGGTAAGCAATTGATCTAGGCTAGAGACATAGTGAAAACCTTGCTTAAGATCAATATGCTGGACTTTCTTAATCCCCTTTTAAATCGCCATCCAGAGCGAGTCAAAGCCAACGTCGAACTTTACACATGGCAAACTTGTCCTTACTGCATTCGTGCCAAAATACTGCTGTGGTGGAAAGGTGTAAATTTTACTGAATACAAAATCGACGGCGACAAAGCAGCCAGAGCGAAAATGGCAGAACGCGCCAACGGTCGCCGTACAGTACCACAAATTTTTATCAATAACCAGCACATTGGCGGCTGCGATGACCTCTATCAGTTAGACACACAAAGTCAACTCGATCCCCTTTTAGCCCAAGCTGCTATTTAGAAATCAGATTAGCCCCCAACAATTTCCTTGGTGATGCTATGTTGGGCAATTTTTGATTTTAAATTGCTCGGTGAGCAAGTTTGTAGTAAGGACTTTAGTCCTTAATCCTGTTTTGTCTCTGTCGGAAAACAAGAATTGAACCCAGATTCTGAAATTGTGAATTAATAAAGCTTTGAGGCTTTATTTTCTAACAATAACTAAAATCTATAGTAAAAAATCGGAAATCAAAGCACCAAAAGGCTTTCAGCCATTGGGTTCTCCCACTCTGACAAAATAAGGTTAATTTTCTAAGCATTAAAGTGCTTACTACAAACCCTAAACCCTCAAAACTAGCTTGACAAAGTGCCAGTAAACTGTAGCGCAAGGAATATCGAATTGATAAGAATATGCTAACTAAGTATACAGAATATCTTATACATAAACAATGGATGAGTTATGCCCTAGAATTAGCAAAAACAGCAGGTGAAGCAGGTGAAATCCCTGTAGGTGCTGTTATCATTGATTCGACAGGCAAATTGCTAGCGCAAGGAGAAAACAGAAAAGAGCGCGACAAAGATCCTACCGCTCATGCGGAAATTCTCGCTCTCAAGACAGCGGCAACAACTTTACAAAATTGGCATCTTAATGAATGCACCCTCTATGTAACTCTCGAACCTTGCCCGATGTGTGCAGGTGCGATCGTCCAATCACGACTAGGACTACTTGTATATGGAGTAGACGATACAAAAACTGGCGCAATTCGTACAGTTATTAACATCCCCGATAGCGCTGCTTCTAATCACCGCTTACAGGTAATCGGAGGCATACTAGAGTCAGCTTGTCGTCAGCAATTACAGGCTTGGTTTGCCACTAAGCGGCGTCGGGTAAAATAACGGACAGAGGTAAAACTGTCCATTTAGTACGACACAAGTCACACAAGAGAATCTACGGTGTAACTAATCAGGCTTTTCGTTAAATTTTTACCCGTCAATCAGCTGCATCCGTCATGATGGAATTTTACTCTTCATCCAATACCTGCCAGCACACCTCAGCAAATCCTCAGGTAGATAGCACTACCTCAAGGGTTTCTCCTTGGTTAAGTCCCCTGGCATATTTATTAGGGCGTCACTGCCTATTACCATTATTCTTTGGACAAATTAGAATAACCGGAGAAAAAAATATCCCTACAACTGGGCCTGTGATCCTTGCGCCTACTCATCGGGCGCGTTGGGATGCCTTGCTCGTACCTTACGCTACCTCTGATTGTCGGAGAGAACAAGACTTGCGGTTTATGGTGACTATTGACGAATGCCAAGGTTTGCAAGGCTGGTTTGTCCAACGTTTGGGGGGGTTTGCTGTAAATTCTAAGCATCCGTCAATCCGCACGCTGCGACATGGAGTAGAACTACTTCAGCAGCAAAAAACCCTGGTAATCTTTCCAGAAGGTAACATTTTTCGTGATGGCCAAGTTCACCAGTTGAAGTCAGGAATTGCTCGTCTTGCTTTGAGTGCTGAATCTAGTCATTCCGGGCTGGGAGTGAAAATTATACCCGTAGGCATTAACTACAGCCAACCTTATCCCAATTGGGGTACAGATGTGAGTATTGACATTGGCTCTCCAATCAAAGTCGTGGATTACATGAATGGCTCTATAAAACAAGATGCCAAAAGCATTACAACTGATTTAGCAAAGGCATTGCAACAATTGAGCCATCAAGAAACAAAAGTTACTAACCACGCATTTGCAGAAATTACTAATTCTTGATACAGTCAAACCTTATAATCATTGACCGTGCATAATTCAGAAACTGCACTTTTTGAATATTTGACAATAATTGCTAACTGCTATATTCATCCTGAGTAAGTCACAAAAGATTAGTGGTGTTTTACGACCTTTGAGTATGTATATCTAGATTACCCTCTATTGATGATATATTTAGCCAAATTGGCATTTTTTTGAGCCAATAGCTAATTAATTGCCTGCAAACTATTGAATTGCCTGATGATAAATATTTTCACTATTTAGTCAGACAGTTAAATAAAAGTTGGGAAAGGCCGACTGAAGACATCGCCATTCTTAACTTGTTTGGTGCGATGCCTACACAAATACTTCGAGCAGTGCTTTGGGAAAATTCTCCTGCCAAATATCCCAGTTAACCTGAGATAATTCTTGGGGAGGAAACTTGGTAGTTAAGCAGATGGTGACGCACTCCCCCATAGGTATCGCTCATCACAGCGATATAAGTTAGTTGGTATACAGGGGTAATGGGAACTCTATTAAACTGATTTTTAGTCTAAATCAGAGATACTTAGGATGTAACTTTGCTTTGTCCAAGACCAAAACAGAGTTAAGATACCCGAAGTTTCCGTAACTCTTTTATATAGTTGTCGCACTAATTGATCCCATGAACACTGCTGTCGCTGTTACCTTGATGCACCGTACTGTTTTATCAGTTATAGCAGTCCTCAGCCTGCTATCACCTGTGAATGCTCAGGTATCACAGTCACCAGGCACTACCAGCCAACCACAACTCATTGACCCCAACGCTCCTAATAATCTCCGCCCCATAACCGAAAATAACAGCCTTTTGAGCATTGCAGGTGGCGATCGCTTAGTAAAAGATGCAGAACAAGCCGTTTCTGCTCAAAACTACCCTTTAGCTGCCAAGAAACTGCAAGAAGCACGTCAAGTTTATAATCAGCTATCTAATTTTTATCAAGAGTTAAATTCTAGCTTTTCGGGAATTGACAACAGAGTTTCTGATTCTCAGCGTCAAAAAGCTCTATTAACAGCCCAAAAGCGAGATGAAGCCACCTTTCAGCTAGCATTGGTACATCGGGCACAAAATCAGCCAGAATTAGCTGTACCGTTGTTAGTTCAAATAATTAAGAGTCAAAACCCGACACGGGATTTAGGCAAGAAAGCCTATAAACAGTTGTTTGAGTTGGGTTTTGTTGATTCACCCTATCCCAGAGAAGGTGGTAATTCATCCTCTTCATCACCAAAAAAATAAATTAAATTTTTGTTAGCTCTTTTACCTACATTTTCCTAAGCAGTTGCTTGGGAACGCCCCAGTGCTAAGATAGAGCTATCCGCCGTAACCAAAACCTGAGCGTTTTCAAGCAATACACCCCAGAGGCGCCTTTGTCTACAGCCTTGCCAAAGCCTGAAGTTGGCACAGGCATTTGCTCTATATCTGTTAATAATAGAAAAGTAAGTTTTTTCAGGAATTGCGATGATTAGTCCGCAACAGGTTGAGGAAATGATCAAGGCGGAACTGCCTGACGCACAGGTTCAGGTGCAAGACTTGACTGGGGGCGGCGACCACTATCAGGTGACAGTAGTTTCATCGCACTTTGCAGGTAAAGGACTAGTGCAACAGCACCAGTTAGTTTATGGTGCGTTGGGTCAAGCTATGTCAACTGAAGCGATTCATGCCTTGGCGGTGAAAACATACACTCCCGAAGCTTGGCAAGCAACAGCAGCTTCGTAAATAAGAGTCAGAAGTTAGGAGTTATGAATTTTGACTCCTCATTTCTCACTCCTCACTGTTGAATCCAACATAGGAAACACAAATACCATGACTCCAGAACTCAAAGACAAAATTGATAGCTTGCTACAAGAAAACAAGATTTTAGTTTTCATGAAGGGAAACAAGTTAATGCCCCAATGCGGTTTCTCCAACAACGTTGTGCAGATTCTCAATACCTTGGGAGTTCCCTTTGAGACGGTTGACGTTCTATCAGACCCTGAAATTCGCCAAGGTATTAAAGAATACTCTAGTTGGCCCACAATCCCCCAAGTATATATCAATGGTGAATTCCTTGGCGGTTCTGATATCTTGATTGAACTGTACCAAAAAGGTGAGTTGCAGGAAAAGGTAGAAGTAGCATTAGCTTCTTAATCTTTCTTCACGCAAACTAAACGGTATGCTGCTGAATTTGCCCTTCGCAATCAAGGCAATCTGCCGTTTTTAATATCCTTGAAAGGAGAGACACTATATTCTCTCCCCTTTCAAGGGTTTTTTAATTGGTTTCTGACAAAAATACTCTTTGTTGGGCTTGATTTCATAGCTAGCCAACAATCCCCTCAGTCTGATTGGCAAAACCAATATAGGGCTGAGGGGATGCGTTTAATCAATACAATATCTCCAAAATTTCACACCACTACAACCCGTTGACCAATACAGATAATATGCTATAATGATCTGCTGTAATTAACGGTTACTATCAATGGCCAGGTTAGTACTTTAGTAGTAATCGGGTTGTGGCTGTGGTTGCGGCACTGCAAAATTTGATCCATCGTACAAGTAGCGACTGGCTTCCTCTTCTAGGCGATGAATCAGAAAAGGTTCAATGACGTTGCTATGTCGTAGTGCGGCTAGATATCCATCCAAATACATCCGCATATCATCCGTGCGATAACCGCGATTCCATAGCTCGACGAAGGCGTCGGTGAGTCTTTGGTAATAGCGGATGGTTTGTGTGTCTTGGAGCATAACTGCTGTATTAATCTCTTTGGAATGAGAATTGTAAATGATTCACGCTAAAAAGTGAAGTGTAATTTCACTTTGGCATAAACTCAAAGTCAACACATCTACTTTGGGTATTACCCTCATAGCAGCTACAAGCTACTTTAATCCTATTCCAGAAAACATCGATTCTAGTTAGCTGCTAAATTATTTTTTTTGATTTTCACAATCAACAGGCCAATTGTATTGATGTTATGTTCCTGGATAGAAGCACTAAATTTTTGCAAAAAAATTCACTTTCACCATCACATTCAAAAGCTGTTGTAGTAGTGGTTAGCTGGTTAGGTTATAGATATTTGCCACATTCCACCCATCTAAAAGCAAAATGTTAAGCTAAAAGAACTTTTCATAAGTTTAACAACTCTTTCGAGAAATTTAATAAAAATTTAATAATATTTCTAATCTCCTATCAGCAAGGCATAAATTAAAGATATTGCCACTTATTTTATTAGGAAATGTAAAGTTAATCGCAATTGAAGTAACAAAGGCTACAAAACCTTAGAGATGGGCTTGTTACTTTGAAAGTCATCGACGCTAAGGGGTCTTGCCACCGTGGGTTCGGTTTGTATAGAAATCATTGAGGGGAATCCCCATCTGAGGTCGTTATTGGGTTGGCACTTGCAACAACTGGAATACCGCGTGCATCAAGCTGCCAGTATTTATCAAGCAAGGGAAGTATTTTTAAGCCATCAACCAACACTGGTAGTTTTAGATGCAGACCTGCCTGATGGTGATGGCATTGAGTTTTGTCGTTGGTTGCATCGTCAGCAGCAGCCTCTAATCTTAATGCTATCTGCCCGTAATAGTGAAGCTGATATAGTTGCAGGTTTAAAGGCGGGTGCAGATGATTACTTGAGCAAACCTTTTGGGATGCAAGAGTTTTTGGCACGGGTAGAGGTATTGATTCGCCGGAAGCGCACACCTACTGCACCAGCTTATTTGGATTATGGCACTTTGCAAATCGATTTAGTTCAGCGTCGTGTCCGCTTCCAAGGGGAGTTTATTGACTTAACACCCCAGGAATTCAGTTTGTTGTACGTTTTAGCACAAGCTGGAGGAGTACCTCTAAGTAGATCAGAATTGCTGCGTCGTGCTTGGCCTGACGCTATCGATAACCCTCGTACCATTGATACTCACGTTTTATCACTGCGAAAAAAGGTTGAACTCGATCCCCGGCAACCCAATTTGATTCAAACTATCCGCAATGTTGGATACCGTTTTAACATGGAAATTTTGAATACCAATATTTCACAGTCACAAACAACAAAGTTAGCTCGAGAAAGATTTAATAATCAACGTTCAACACTTACCAGTAGTCAAGTGTGAATGGGGCATTGGGGTGAGAAGGAGTAAGAAAACAACTCCTGATTCCTATCTCCTGACTCATCCAAAATTTAAAATCCAAAATCGTCTTGAGCTTCTGCTTGAATCAGGCCTTTTCGTAATTCAATCCAGTCTATCTCTGAGACTCTTTGATTTGCCAATAAATGACCTTGTTGCAGATGTAATAACCGAGTGCAAAACATCTGGGCTAGTTCCAGTTGGTGATTTACCATCAGAATCGTGGTTTGATGAATTTGACTCAACTGGGTTAAGACTTGCATTAGATGAGAAGCCATACCAGTATCGAGGGCAGAGGTTGGCTCATCTAATAATAATATTTTAGGCTGGATGACTAAGGCACGAGCGATCGCTACTAGTTGTCGTTGTCCTGCAGAAAGTTGTACCTCTGTTTGCCCTAACCATTCACTGGGAATGTGCAGTTGTTCTGTCCAGTAATCGATTCGTTGCTGAATTGTCTGTTTGGGCAAACCACGCAAAACTAAAGGATAAGCCAAGGCTTGCCCAACTGTCATCCCCAATAACTTTGACTCTTGCAATACAAGTACAAGCATCTGCCGTAGTTGGATGACGGGAATTTGACGATATTCTTGATTTTCTAGATAGAGTTTACCACTCGTGGGTTCAATTAGGCGGTTGATGAGGTGTAATAACGAAGTTTTCCCAGCACCTACTGGGCCTACAATGGCAATGCGTTCGCTCTGGAATACCTCTAAGGAAATATCCTGCAATATGGGGTATCCCTGCTGATTGCCGGGAAGTTGGGTTTTCAGCTTTGTAAACAGATTAACTTGCTCTAGCCTGAGTGTGGCTTTTGCTGTATTCAAGGGGAGTGGGGAGTGGGGAAGATGAGGGAGATGGGGGAGATGGGGGAGAGGGACAAGAATAACTGGTGGGAATTGATGACAATGCCCAATTCCCAATGCCCCATGCCCAATTCCCAATTTTAAGTTAATTGTCTGGTAGTTAACGCTGTAGCGATCGCCCAGCCATCGACTAATAGTAGCAGCAGAGTGAATACTAGTAAAATCAAGTACATCCAGGGCTGCGCTAAAGGGCGAACATCGGTGGTGTCAATGCTCGTCTTTACTTGGACAATTTGCACCAAACGGGCGAATCCAGCTATACGCATCGGTAGTAAATAAGCTTTTCCATCCTGGCTGAGGAAGTAATAAACTAGCCCTCCTTGGCCAGTGGTGCGGGGTTTTAACTCTTTAACTTGTGACCAAGGTAAAGACCAGCCTTTACGAAAAAAGCGAGGCACCCAGGCGGGGTAAGTAACCTGAATTCCTTGGTCATCTACCATTACTTGTTCAGTTAATACCGCGTACAAGGCAACTAAACCGATGCCAATCCCTATCCACAATAATTCTGGAGGTACGGGTGCAGCTGTTACCTGCGATAAAAAAGGTAATGGCACTGTGAGTGCTATGTATAGACTCAGCAACGTTATCCGAATCAAAGGAGACAAACGAAAAACAGAAGTTGAGATGTTGGCTGAGTTTGCTGTCACGGCTCAATTACAATGCTTTTCTTGATTGTAGGGTAGGTCTATGTCCCTGGTAGTTCACGGTAAATACTTTTGCACTACAATCCAACCAGTTAGGGATACCCAGGCAAATCCTACAAACAGAATAATATTTACGCTGATGTGTAAGGGTCTAGCCCAAGGTCGTCTAACGCTAATTTGGGTGGCACTGAAAGCAGACAGTAAAACTAGTGCTACCACTATCAATCCAGCGATTAAGTGTGATGAGTGACCTAAAGAACCAAAGTGCCCGAAAGTGCCAACAATACCGATCGCTAGCAGTAGTAACACTAAACTTACCATGCTGATGCCCATTGTATAGTGGAGCGATCGCACCCCTTTATTACCGCCTATAAATGGCGTAATAAAAGGGAATTGCTGCGAAGTTCTCCCCCGAAACATCCAAACACCAGTAACTGCTAACATCAGATATGCCAGCAGGGATAATCCCATTGACCAGGCGGCTATTTTCCACAACCAAAGAAATGAAGGCAGATTCATAAGAATGATTGTAGATGAGATGAGGGGGACAAGAAGAATAACCAATGCCCAATGCCCAATAAATAATAAACAAAAAGGGCTGCTGAATTAGCAACCCTTAAATTTAGATAAAATTGTTTTTTTTAATCAACCGAGGCTAAACCAAGGATTTGCAAGGGTTTTGTAGTATCTCCGATTTTTGTATTAATTTGCTGCACCATTAGTTTGGTATTAAAAGGGTCTTTTTCATCTGATGAGTCTGTATCAAACTCATTAGTACTGGGTTCTTCGAGCATCAGGCGCTCGCACGGAATCTTATCGGATAAAATTGCACTTGCCATCATCCCTGTATGAATCTCCACTTGACCTTTTCGCGGAGCTTCAAACACTAAACGTTGTCCAGGGAAGACAACCCTTTCAAAGTACCAACTGGGAATATTGGAGATGCGAGCTACCTGTATTTTGCTCGTGGCATTAATGTAGCAGCAGAGAATTTTTCCTGATTGCTCAGGTGGTAGAGGATCTAATATTTGAGCCATAACTGCTGAGGAGCTTTACGCCACAATTTTACATTACACTAGCCAAGCCTAGCACCCACTGATCCCCAGTTGCTGTAACTGCGAATACCAACTGAGTAGTTGTAGATTATTTCTGTCTAAAGATATATTTTTGGTTATAAAAATTTTGTAAATATTCACACCTTTTTTAGAATTATACACTATAGATAAAAGTTTTTGATATTTTTTTCTGGTATGAAAGTTTCAATTCTCTTAAAGCAGATCATTAGGGAATTGACATAACAATGATCCCCTTGCTTTTAGCATAGCGAAGAAGTAAGTTTTGCTGTTTCATCTATCCCAGGATTAATCGGCAGGGATCATCGCTTAATGAATAAACTCAATGTTATGGTAAAGCTATATGAAAAAATGTTCTCATAAAGCTCTCTATAGATTCTATGTATGTTTTATGTATAGAAATTTTAGCGTTTTCCGCAGTTGCTAACGGCAGCTTCGTGAGTACCAATAATCGGTTGAAATGTCAAGCACGATTGCGATAAATAAAACAAAATAAAACAAGCACACACTTTAAGACTGGATGGATGTTTCTCTCGCTTTCTCCACAGATTGGCAAGATGGAAGTTAAAACACAGATGATGGAAAATCGAATTCTTTACGTTCGCCTTCCTTGTAACCCCATCTTTCCTATTGGGGTTGTCTACCTGAGCGATCATGTCCACAAGCAGTTTCCTAATATTGAACAGCGCATCTTTGATTTGGGAACAGTGCCACCTTTAGATTACAGTTCGGCTTTGGATCGCTGTATTGATGAATTTAAACCGACACTACTAGTATTTTCTTGGCGGGATATTCAAATTTATGCCCCAGTTGGTGGACGTGGTGGCAATCCGCTGCAAAACGCTTTTGAATTTTACTACGCCAAAAATCCTCTATTGAAACTACGCGGCGGATTGGGCGGTTTACGAATCTTCATCGCTTACTATGTAGAGTTGTGGCAAAATCAGAGCTTAATCAAACGCGGTTTAAAGCGTGCCCAAAAATATAATTCTGATGCTCGTGTAGTTGTGGGTGGTGGTGCAGTCAGCGTATTTTACGAACAATTGGGTAAAAGTTTACCTCAAGGAACAATTATTTCTGTGGGTGAAGGCGAAACCCTGCTGGAAAAACTTTTAAGTGGCAAAGATTTTCGAGATGAACGCTGTTACGTTGCCGGAGAAACTCAACCACGTCAACGGCTAATTCACGAACAACCTACCCCAATAGAAAAAACAGCTTGTAACTACGACTATATCGAAAGTATCTGGCCGGAATTTAACTTTTACCTGCAAGAGCAAGACTTTTATATAGGTGTACAAACTAAACGTGGTTGTCCTCACAACTGTTGTTATTGCGTCTATACCGTCGTCGAAGGCAAACAAGTACGCATCAACCCAGCAGATGAAGTCGTTGCTGAGATGCGTCAATTATACGATCGCGGCATTCGCAACTTCTGGTTTACTGATGCCCAATTCATCCCCGCGAAAAAATTTATCGCCGACGCTGTTGAACTATTGCAAAAAATCGTCGATTCTGGTATGACAGATATCCACTGGGCAGCATATATCAGAGCCGACAATTTGACACCCGAATTGTGTGAGTTGATGGCGAAAACCGGGATGAACTACTTTGAAATCGGTATTACCAGTGGTTCTCAAGAACTCGTGCGAAAAATGCGGATGGGGTATAACCTGCGAAACGTTTTGCAAAACTGCCGTGACTTAAAAGCCGCTGGTTTCAACGACTTAGTTTCTGTCAACTACTCCTTTAACGTCATTGACGAACGTCCCGAAACCATCCGTCAAACCATCGCTTACCACCGTGAACTAGAACGGATTTTTGGCGCTGATAAAGTCGAACCTGCCATCTTCTTTATTGGACTACAACCCCATACCCATTTAGAAGAATACGCTTTCAAAGAAGGCATCCTCAAACCAGGGTATGATCCAATGAGTTTGATGCCGTGGACAGCCAAAAAACTTCTCTGGAATCCTGAACCCCTTGGTTCATTCTTCGGCGAAGTCTGCTTGCAAGCTTGGCAACAAAACCCCAACGACTTCGGGCGTGAAGTCATGAAAATCTTAGAAGAAAAGCTGGGTTGTACTGACTTAGAAGCAGCACTGACAGCACCATTAGAGACGAAAGAAAAACAATTAGCAGGTGTATCCTAGAAAACACCAGGATGTGGGGATATTCAGGTTTCTGAATTTCTCCCCCTCTTTTACTCAGTGCCTCTGCGGTTATTTTTACCAAATCCCATGTTAGAAGGTTCAATCCTACAACAGCTAGAAACAGCCCATCGCCACACCACCAGGCCAATTAGATTCGGTGTTTACTACAAAAATACCTTAGTTGCCCTGTGCCACGCTCTTGAAGACCATATCTTAACCGATGACGGTACACCCTTAGTGATCACAGCCTTCCAACAAGGTAAATGGTATCTACAAGAAGCTCAACGATATGCAGACATCGCCCAGTGTAGCCGCGAAATTGCCATCATGGCTGCCGCTGAATCCGGCTTTGCTGAACATCCTACCAGCCAGCTACCCAATGTAGACTTAGTAGCATTAGATCGAGTCGATCCAGTAGCGCAGGAGTGGCACTTAATTATTTTGTCTTCTAAATACACAGCAATGGTAATTTGTCAAGAATTATCTGAGGCTGATTATGGCAGCACTGGAGTACCGACATCAGACTTAGAGCGCAAATTCTATGGTTTGTGGACATTTGAGCCAGGGTTAGTGCAAGAGACAGCAGAAATAGCGATCGCTCACATCAAAAAATACAACCCAGAACTGGCAGAAAAACTCACAGCCGATAAACAGCAAATTGTACCTTCAATGGACAGATCCCAAAATTTAGGTGCAGTTGTCTCCCGTGTAGTAGATTACCTCCAGACTGGGCAAGAGAATTTATCTATCCCCACAGCACTTCAGAAACAAACGCTGGATCGCAACTTGGTTTCTAACGAAATCCAAGCCTTTTTGCGAATGGCGCAACTGATGGATATGGCAGATGTCAACAATCCAATGGCAGCTGCAGAAGTAGTAGTTCTTGCTGAAGCGATCGCCCAGCTTTTGGATCTTCCCGCATGGCAGATTAAGAGGTTACGGCTAGCGGCTTTGTTGCATCGCATAGATCCGTTACAAAATGCAGAAAGTGTCCTGAATTCTGGTAGTATACCGACACGCTACCAAGAAGATGCACCAAGTTGTCCTTTAATACCAGGGGCGCAAGTATTGCGAACAATGCCACGACTGCGAGCCGTTGCCCAAATTATCACTCACCAAACCGAGTGGTGGAATGGCGCAGGGGAACCAGCAGGTTTAGCTGGAGATGAAATTCCCCTAGAGTCGAGAATTTTAGCATTATTGGCAGACTTTCAGTGGCGAGTCAATCAGCAAAAATCCTCAAATCAAAGTCGAGAACAAATATTTACTCAAGCTTTAGATGAGTGCAGACAGCAACAATCTACTCGCTTTGACCCTAAACTTGTAGATACCTTAGCTTTGTTAGTTATGGGTTTACAACAAGGACTTGACTTACCCTTGATGACACCCAAAGTCAGCGCCGGTATCTGGATACTTGATTCCCAATGGGATAGCCAAAGCAAGATAAGTGAGGAGATTGGTAGTTACTTTACATGAATATTGAAGCCATTAAATTAGGAAAACTCAAACAACTTTCAGGGGCAAATTTAGAAGACGAGGAACTCTCTCGACTGGATTTAAGCCGGATTAATCTTGCTGGTGCTACCCTTGTTGGCACTAATTTTGCTGGTTCTAAACTCGAAGGTGGGCATTTGGAGGGGGCAAATTTGATGGGAGCCAACCTCCAAGAAACTGATTTGCGGGCGAACTTGATGGGAGCAAACTTGATGCAAGCAGATTTAACAGGCGCTGACTTGCGGGGTAGCAATTTGCGTGGTGCTAACTTGATGGGAGCAAGACTCAGTGATGTGTCATTGATGGGTGCTTTCTTGAGTGGTGCCAATTTGATGAATGTGAACTTACAAAGTGTAGACTTGCGCGGTGCTGATCTGCGCGGTGCAAACCTGACTGGGGCAAATCTTAAAGGTGCAGACTTAAGTCGCGCTGATTTACAAGGGGCTTTGTTGAGTGAAGCAAACCTGGAAGAAGCTGACTTGCGGGGGGCGAATTTGGCGGGAGCGAATTTTTCAGGGGCGAATTTACTCTGTGCAGAGTTAGAAGGTGCAAATTTGAGCGGCGTTAATTTGAATAAGGCGTGTGTAGTGGGTACTGTGGTTGAGACTCTTGCATAAAGATTCTACCAAAAAGCCCAGTATACTTGGGTATTGTTAAAATTTCCGCAAATGACACCCGTCGCCGCACAAGTCTCAATTACCGCAATTATTCCCATGTTGACTGCGATCGCAAATCGGCAATGGGAACAGTTCAAAGAACTAGAGGCAGATTTTGTATTCCAGTATGGAGTAGAAGTATGGCAAGAGGTTTTTAATTTCCGTCTCAAGCCAGCACTGGATAAAGATTCTGACAGATGGCTACTGATTCAGTGGTGTGGTGAAGGAATTATCTCAGTCAAAAATGTGGCGTAGGTGCGATCGCCCAAGGTGAATTATAGCGATCGTTTTTATTTCCATCCGAAATACACAATGATTTATACCTTAAGCTCATGTAGAATATTTACGGTCGGCAGCTGCAAGTAAGATTGAAGTCAGCACCAAAGGCTTTTAGCAGTCTATTATATCAAGGTTGTTATGCCGAACTTCCATAACTCTCTAGAACAACTTGACCGTTTTCAGGATCTAATTTAATGATCGCTGCCTTTAAATGGTCATTAATTTTGAAGAGTTGGTTTGGATTGTCAACAGATGGATGGAACATTTTTGAGGTCGGCAACAAGGCATATAAATCTCCAATATCGACGAACACACCATAGTCTCTGATAAGCCGTATAGTGCCGCTAACAATTTGACCAACCTGCAACTGTCTGAGTCTGATTGAAATAGAGCGATGGAGCAGTATTAGCCGATTATACTCCTCTCTAACTTCTATAATCTTGAGTGGAAGTTCCTCTCCTACTATCAATTCTTCTCTATGCTTATCAACATAAGTACGAATGAAGCCATGCAAACCCTCAATTTTCACTAATGCACCCCTCGAAGTTTTTTGAAGTATTTTTCCATACATTGTTACGTCTTCAGCCTGCAATTGGCGTACCCGTTCCCATGCTTTTCGCATCTCTAGTTGGCGAATTGAAAAAGAAACCGTTGGAGGATGCTCTTGAGAACATAAGAACCAGCAAATCCTTACTGATAATCCGCCTCCATGAACAGCAAGAATTTTGGTGTGTACGATCAGGTCTTCTCTATTGATAGGATGACCACATTTTTCAGAAGCCAGATACAATGTAGTTTCGTACAAGCGATCGCTATCTTTCAGTGTCTCAGGTGAACAATTCGAGAAGTAAATCTCATGTTCGCCATCGTAATTACCCACAACCAAAAATTCTCGAATTTCATTTAGTTGCACGGCTTCTTCTGGGGACTGAATCTCAGTGAGTGATAGCTCTAATAGTGGAACATAAGCTAGTTGATCGGTATAAAAATCGACTAGAACACCTGTAGACTCCAGCTTAATGATTTTTCCAGTGATGAGATCGCCGATTTGAAAGCTATCTAAACTAAAGCTCATAGCATAGTGGGCTTAACATAATTCATTATCTTGATTTTCATATATGAAGCGATCGCTCAGTTCGCCCTCGTATCCACAAAGCTAGTACACTCATTAACAACACCCCCATCACTCCTTGTAGGGGATTATTATTCACACCAGTTACCCAATCAGGAACTTGACCAGAATATTTCACTAATTTACCTACATTAATAATGTAGTAACCCCAAACTAAACCACCATGCAAACCAATTGGGAAACCCAAGCGTCCCCTTTGCCAACGCTTTCCCCATACCTGCGTTAACCCCAGCAGTACTAAAGCTGGAAATTGCGGCAGTGTATGAATAATTGCCTCCAAAGGTTTAATAAAGTGCAATGTAGCAAACGCAGTTGCATCTGTCCACAGTGCCACACGTGGACTGTAATCTCGTTGTAATTCATCTAGCAACCAGCCTCGGAATAACAATTCCTCAGCAAATCCAACACCTAAGCCAACAAGTAAACCCTCTAAAATCACTTTCAGCAAAAAGACTTTCGGTTGTTGCCACACCAACCAACCCAACAAACTTTCTACCCCAAAAAGTATCAGAATATTAATTATGCCCAGAGCCAAGCCACGCAGTAAATCCACACCATTTTGCCGCGTGAATTCTAAGCCATAATGCCGCAGAATTTGGGGCTGCTGGTAGACATATTTACCCCATAATCTCAGGAGAAAAATAAATACTGCATATAACAATACCAATGTCAATATACTTTCTAAGTTTGAATCATACACTAGTAAGTATATTGGTGTAGCCAATGGCAACCATAGCAACAGTAAAGTCAAAATAAAAGCACCCAGCCTAATAGGGGCAGGGCGTTCAGCTAAACGGACAAGGTTTTCTTTCATACCAAGTAAGTCATCAAACACCAGTCAATACTCTAAATTTCGACTAATGACCAATGACCAATGACCAATGACCAATGATTATTCATCAGGTTCAATCGTGCTACTTAAACCGTGACTTATCAATGTTTCGCAATAAAACTCAGCGTGTTCCAGGGCGCAAGTAATGACTAAAGCTAGCCCGTTAGTATGGGCTTCCATCATGATGCTCACAGCTTGGGGTTGGGTAAGGCTAGGTACAGTGGCTATTAGTGACTGTACAACATGCTCCATCGAGTTGTAGTCGTCGTTATGGAGCAAAACGCGATACCGAGGCGCGAGCTTGCGGGTTGTGGAAGGCTTTTCAATAGTTTCAACTGACACGGCTCTTTGCTCTTTTCTCGTTACTTCACTACAACAAAGTCTCTGTTTTGCGATCGCTCAACAGTTGTTTACCTATTCTATAGTATTTTTGCTCAGATATTATGCTAGGAAAACCCTTGGCTGCCAGGGATTGGTTGTATTAGTTTTACGTAGCGACTTGATCAGGTATACATATAAGACATGGCTGCCGTAAGAGTGCTACCCTAATCTTACAGAAGCTTTTCTTAAACGTAGCGCATTTTCACTTTTAAAATTAAGGAAGTTGCAAGCAAAATAATCCTTGCCCCTGCCCAAGATGGACATGAGCCTAGATTTTCTTCAAGCGGGACAAATTGTGTCTCTAAAATATGGCGACAGGAACCTGTATGCAGAAGTCATTCAATTTGTAGTTTCCCGCCAGCTATGCTGGGTGCGTCCTTTATTAATGGTTACTTTCATAGAAGAATCACCCCTAATTACTGATTTGCGAGATGCATCTGACTTACTTTGGCCTGCCAATTTATTTCGTCCAGCATTAGACACAGAAGTAATTACCTTCTTAAGCCAACTTTTAGCGAAAGAACCAAAAACTGAACCTGATTCGGTCGCAAAGCAGCAACTCAATCAGTTTATTCACCAACTTTGGCAAGCATATCAAGAGGGATTGGAGATTAAGGATTAGGGATTGGGCATTGGGAATAGACAACATAGAGACTTCTTGAATAATTCTTCCTTGTCTTCCTTGTCCCTCTTGTCTTCCCAGTCCCCAGGAATACACTGAGTTTCGACTGCGCTCAATTACTGCTGGTCGTTGGCGCAGCCTAAGAAGAGAAGTGTCCCTAATTCCCAGTCTCTTCCTCAACTGTAGCGAATACTAGCATTTTTCATGCATTGAAGACTGTGAAATTCAATTGCTACATCCTTCGCACCCGAAATTTTTTTGTTCCTTGCTAAGGTGGATAATTGTGGTTAACAGCGTCGTCAATCGCCTCATGCATCACCTGAATTATATGACTAGAAGTCAGTTTATCTGGATCACCAGTAGCCATATTGATGATATCAACTCCCTTAGCAACGAGTTCATTCCGCTTGTGGACAAATTCAGCAAACAGATTGGGAGGAATTTTTTTAGGCATTTAGCAAACTCTATGAAGATTTACTACGAATGCATAATGTAGAGGTTCATTAGCACAGTTTACGCCACCTTAAGTATTTAAATAATCAACCTTATAGAAAAATACTAGCAATGATATCGCCCTTGTATCCCCCTGCTAAATTTAATTACGAATTACGTTAGAGAGTCCTCGTATCCTTACAGAGAAGCAAGCTACACACAACTTCTGACTGCGGCACGCTGTTCGCCTTCGTAGAGAGCGTCATTATGAATTATTTTAAAATCCCAGGCTAGGAACCAACTGGATTCGTCCAGCATCCATCTCTGCCATTAATAATTCTAGGGCTTCGTAATCAACATCAGAAATGTAACCCAGTTCCGTCAGTTCTGAGTTTATTTCATTCTCTATCTCAGGAGTTAGTTTTTTAATGTCAAGAGCTTTTTCTACCAATTTACGAATAGCGTACTGAGTTCTCATAAGTAATAACCCAACTGTAATATGACACTAATCATCCCAGATCAGCCTCAGTATAAAGAGTGATCCAAATACTAACTTAGTAGTGATATATATCACAATTTAATTAGTTAGATAGATAATTCACTATGACTTTGCCGTATGCCATCAGCAACACTAAAGTGGCAGATTTAACCTAACGTTAAGACTTGGCTAAATTAGCTTTAGTTATAGACTAAGCAAGGTTTCTCAGCATAGTTACTGATAATTTGTCTGCTATATGGCCGTCTATAGTTGATTGTTTTTGAAGTGACATAAAAAAAAAGTATATATAAACACATTTTAACCTGGAATTATAACAATCTTTAAACAGACATACTAAAGCAATAAAGATTCAGCAAAGAGAGCTAAGACGTATGGTCGATGCAACAAAATAGAGTTTATGTTCAAATAATCCTTAGCTTGACGCTTCAAAATTCTTAATAGGATGTAACTATGCTGGCAGTGCTTAACTATCCCAAGATTGCAGTCATTCGCCCCCAAGGGTGTTTAAATGCTGCAAACGCCTTGAAATTTGAACGAGATATGACTACAGCGTTGGCGCAAAATGGTATTTCCATCTTGGTAGTAGACCTCGCAGCAGTAGAATCGTTAGACAGCACGGGGTTGATGGCATTGTTATCTACACACAAGCTGGCTCTCACTTTAGGAAGAAGTTGCCGACTTTGCGCTGTTGCTCCACAAATTAGAATTATTTTTGAACTGACGCAACTCGATAGGGTATTTGAAATATTAGACGCTGAAGCCGAATTGGCCCAAATATAACTTTATGTAAAAGCACAAAGGTTCGTGCAATAAATGGGCTTTTTGTAAAAGAGTTGTAAGTTGCAACGATAAACTTTGTTAGAAGACCTAATTCAATGCTAATGTTGGGGTTGGGTAGCTGTAATTAAGGTGGCTAGAAGATAGCACAGTGGTTGTTGCAGTTGAAAGATTAATAACGTCGGGTATTTTAAAACCAGCCCGTTACCTGGGTAACGAGCTATTAGCAGTACACAAACCTTGGGATACGGCAGCAATACGTTGGGTTTTAACCTATCCAGAAGTATATGAAGTCGGTGCATCTAATTTAGGGCATATCATTCTTTATAACATCTTGAATGCCCAACCGCGTCAATTGTGCGATCGCGCCTACCTCCCAGGAAAAGACCTGGCAGCCAAACTACGCGAAACTAATACGCCGTTGTTTGCGGTAGAGTCAAAGCGATCGCTGACTGAATTCGACATTTTAGGTTTTAGCCTCAGTTACGAACTGGGTGCAACTAATATCCTCGAAATGTTGGATTTGGCAGGAATTCCCTTAACATGGCGAGAAAGGCAGGGGAGCAGCACTTCTCTACGAGAGGCTGCGCCAACGGCTACGCTCAGTGACCGAGGAGCAGAGGGGCAGGAAGTCAGGGAATCTACCGATACCCAGTCATCCTTTCCGTTGATTTTCGCTGGTGGGCAAACAGCGACATCAAATCCTGAGCCTTATGCTGACTTTTTCGACTTTATCGCCCTTGGAGATGGAGAGGAACTTCTGCCAGAAATTGGTTTGGTGTTAGAAGAAGGCAAACGAGCAGGATTGAGTCGGGAAGATATATTGCTGGATTTGGCACAGATACCAGGCGTATATGTCCCTCAGTTTTACGATATGGCAGAGGATGGCTCAGTTCACCCTCGTCGCCCAGACGTGCCAAAACGAATTCTGCGACGGGTTGCAACTCCCATACCAGCATATTCCATCGGGTTAGTTCCCTATGTAGAAACGGTTCATGACCGCTTGACCATTGAGATTCGGCGTGGTTGCACTCGTGGCTGTCGCTTCTGTCAACCAGGAATGCTGACTCGACCAGCACGGGATGTAGAGCCTGATAAGGTTGTAGAAGCAATTGAACAGGGGATGCGGGCAACTGGTTACAATGAGTTTTCCCTACTATCTCTGAGTTGTTCTGATTATTTATCCCTACCAGCAGTAGGGATGGAAATCAAAAATCGCTTAAAAAATGAAAATATTTCTCTAACTCTACCAAGCCAACGGGTAGACAGATTTGATGAAAATATTGCCAACATCCTGGGAGGTACGCGGCAAGCTGGACTGACTTTTGCTCCAGAAGCTGGTACTCAGCGGATGCGAGACATTGTGAATAAGGGGTTGACGAATGAAGAATTATTGCGGGGAGTAAAAACCGCTTGGGAGCAAGGCTGGGACAAAATAAAGTTGTATTTTATGATTGGCTTGCCGGGTGAGACCAATGCTGACGTTGTGGGCATTGCCGAAACAGTAAGCTGGCTACAGCGAGAATGTCGGGGCAAAGGCAGAAAACCTTTAAACTTTAATCTGACGATTTCTAACTTTACGCCTAAGCCCCATACACCATTCCAGTGGCATTCAGTTTCTACCGCTGAATTTAAGCGCAAACAAAACCTGTTGCAACAAGAATTCCGCCGAATAAAGGCAGTGAAGGTAAATTTTACTGATGTCCGCATTTCGGCAATGGAAGATTTTGTGGGACGAGGCGATCGCAATTTGAGCAAAGTAGTCCGCCGTGCCTGGGAATTGGGTGCTGGTATGGATTCCTGGTATGAAAATTTAGATCGAGCTTTTAGCGCTTGGGGGTCTGCGATCGCCCAAGCCGATTTAGATTGGAAATACCGCCAAGTAGAAAATGGTGAATGGAATTTGTTTCACGCAGAGGAGCAGAGGAATACAGAAGATGGAAAAAATACCCAACTCCTAACTCCTAACTCATCACTCCCTAGTACAGACGCGATTAATCGCGTCTCTTCCCACTCCCTCGATATTCCCCTACCTTGGGATCATATTGATACCGGGATTGACAAAAAGTGGCTCCAAGAAGACTTGCAACGTGCTCTAGAAGCTGCAATTGTCCCAGACTGCTCTTTTGAAGGTTGTTCTCATTGTGGCGTCTGTGGCATCGACTTTGGTCATAACGTGGTGATTGAATCACCTGCTATCCCAAAATTCGCAGGCGAGTTTGTCCCCAACACAACAAAGGCGCAAAGACTGCGAGTTTGGTTTGGTAAGCAGGGTAATATGGCTTTGATGAGCCATCTGGATTTAATCCGTCTATTTGACCGAGTTGTGCGGCGAGCAGGCTTACCAATTGCTTTTACTGGTGGGTTTCACCCAATGCCACGGATTTCTCTAGCAACTGCTTTAGCTTTAGGGGCTACTAGCAGCGGGGAAATTGCAGATTTTGAGTTAACTGTGCCAGTGGAAGTTGATACTTTCCGAGAAAAGTTGGCTCATGAAATGCCCACAGACATACCTATATATAATGTGGAGCAGATAGATTTAAAAGCTAGTGCCGCTACCCAACTGCTAGAGACCGCAGAGTATTTGATTACTGTAGGAGCACTTGCAGAAACAACACCCATACAATGGCAAAACTGGATTGATACAATCAAAGCAAAAGAGGAACTTTGGTACGAGCAAATAACTAAATCAGGCAAGAGCCAGTTAATAAATCTGCGCGATCGCTTATTTGAACTGGAATTAGTAGAAAACTACAATTGCGTTGCAAAATCTATGTCATCTGTAATCCGTTATCTAGGTAGCTATCGCCAGGACGGTTTGCTGTTGCGTCCCGAACAAATCCTGTTTATGCTAGAGACAGTGGCTGGTGTAGAATTTCAACTCCTGCACATCCACCGCAATCGGCTAATTTTAGGGGTATAATCCCTGTAGGCCAACTTGCTAGTAGTTGTCCTAAGATGGCAGCTCACAGGAATTGATTTTTAGTAAGGTTGCGTTAGAATAGGGTGAAGATAAATTTTCTGGCGCTGCATTGAATTAGCTGGTTCACTACCCTGGTATTCAGGGGGCGAAAGCAAAGATATTAGAGTGCAACTTCTAGGATTTTATCCTAGACAAACAAAAAGCAGATTAAAGAATGCACACTCTCTCTATAGCTACCTTGTGAATCAGTAACTAACAGCAGGCTCGGTTAGCTTCTCTAAATCCATGCTTTTAAACAACTGCTGAATGTCTAATCCAGGTAGTGCCCAAGAGCTAGTGCATTACTTTTTTAGAGTTAAAGCAACCTCTGTCGGTTATGCCGACTTGTAGACGTTTACGAGACGCGCAAAGCGCTGCTTGTTTTAGGCTAGAGCGGCTTAAGGCAGGTTAGCAACTGGCGCAGCTAAGTATAACCCTAAGATAAATCCGGGGAATGGAAAATAGAAATAGTTTCTTTTTCTTAACGAATTCAGTAGGTTACTCTCAAATAAAGCATCCTGAATTAAGATGCTCACTCAGGATTTAGAACTTTCAACTCAGAACTCTCTTGATTGAGGGTATTGGATCACAAATCAACCACGGACGGTTGATTTAATTGCTTAAACGATATGCAGCAGTTCTAGAATAATCAGCCGTGGAAACGCTCTTAAGAGCGCCAATAGCTATTTAACTTAGAAGCTCAGATTTGCGATTTTTATTATTCAGTAGCGCCTTTTGAGGGTTGTGAATGCAACGAAAGTATAATATCAAACCGAGAAAACACTGCTAATTAAAACTGACGCAAAAACGCAAGTAGTTTTGAATTATTAAGTAATTAACCGGACTTGATACAACAAACCTCAAACCTGTAAGTGCTGCCAATTTTTGAGGAAATTGAATGCCAAAACAAATTATCATCGCGGAGCAGCACCAAATTGCTGCAGTTTTTTCTGAAGATCAAATACAGGAACTCGTTGTTGCTACAGGTCATCATCAAATAGGTGATATCTACTTAGGAGTAGTAGAAAACGTATTACCTGGGATAGATGCGGCTTTTGTCAATATTGGTGACCCAGAGCGCAACGGTTTTATTCACGTCACCGATTTGGGGCCATTGAAGCTCAAGCGTACCGCAGCGGCAATTACAGAACTACTAGCACCACAACAGAAAGTTTTGGTGCAAGTAATGAAAGAGCCAACGGGGACAAAAGGTCCCAGACTCACGGGTAACATTACCTTACCCGGACGCTACGTAGTACTGATGCCTTATGGTCGGGGCGTAAATTTATCCCGACGGATTAAAAGTGAAAGTGAGCGCAACCGCTTACGAGCGCTAGCGATTTTGGTTAAGCCAGCGGGAATGGGTTTGCTTGTGCGTACAGAAGCAGAAGGCAAACCCGAAGAAGCAATTATGGAAGATTTGGAGTTGCTGCAAAAGCAATGGGAGGCCATTCAGCAGGAAGCCCATTCCACCCGTGCTCCAGCACTGCTCAACCGAGACGATGACTTTATCCAGCGCGTATTGCGGGATATGTATGGTGCGGATGTCAATCGGATTGTCGTAGATTCTAGTACTGGTTTGAAGCGCGTCAAACAGTACTTGCAGAATTGGAGTGGCGGTCAAACACCGCAAGGATTGTTGATTGACCATCATCGCGATCGCTCCCCAATTTTAGAGTACTTCCGCATTACTGCTGCGATTCGAGAAGCTCTGAAACCGAGAGTAGACCTACCTTCTGGCGGTTACATTATCATTGAGCCGACAGAGGCATTAACCGTAATCGATGTTAACTCAGGTTCCTTCACGCGATCGGCAACAGCTAGAGAAACAGTTTTGTGGACAAACTGCGAAGCAGCAACAGAAATTGCTCGCCAGTTGCGTCTGCGAAATATCGCCGGGGTAATTGTCGTTGATTTTATCGATATGGAATTGCGACGTGACCAACTACAAGTTCTCGAACATTTTAATAAAGCACTCAAAGCAGACAAAGCTCGTCCCCAGATTGCTCAACTTACCGAACTGGGTTTAGTAGAATTGACCCGCAAACGTCAGGGTCAAAATATTTATGAATTGTTTGGTGAAACTTGCCCCACCTGTGGCGGTTTAGGACATACTGTACGTCTGCCTGGAGAAATCGAAAACCGATTACCGATACCGGCAGAGACACCAGAGCGCGAGCGTTTTGTATCTTTGCCTCACCGAGAACCACGTCAGCCATCTGCCCGCATCCCGGAACCACGAGAAACTTATGATGGATTTGGGGAAGCATTTGACGGCGACTCGGAATTGAGCAACCTCAATCTGATCAATCATCCTAGTTATCAAGAACTTAATGATAAGCGCCGTACGCGGACTCGCCGCAGTCGAATTGGTGTTAATGGGTTAAACGGGAAAGATGAAGCTCGGATTGTTCCCAATCCCCTGGCTTTTGTTAACGAGCCAGACCTAGACCTGGATGTAGAACCAGAACTAGGAGTTGCGCCAGAAATTCCCTCGCCTTCCCTTGGTAAACCAGGCTGGAGTGAAAGAGTAGAGCGCACTAAAATTATCAAGGCAGAACCAGTTAAGCCAGTGGTAGAACCACCGGAGATTAAAACTGTAGAAATGAGCCTTCAAGAACAGGATATATTTGCTTTAATGGGAATATCTCCCTTGGTGAAGTTAGAGCAAGAGGTTAAAAATACCAAGTCTGTGATTATTAATGTGATTCAGCCCGGTCAACAGCCAACGACCCCAATTGAATCAACCTCAGAATCAACTATTGTCCAAAAAGCAACACCTGAAGTAATCACTATTGCCCAAAAGGTAACACCTGAAATAACTGCAAGCAAAATACCCACACCAAAAGTTATTGAGCCAGAACAAAAATCTTTGATCGAAGAGACAACTGAACCATCGGAGTTGAGTGTGAATCCTTCGGGACGCTTGTCTGCCAAAGCTGCAGCCGCGAACGAGATCGCAGATGAAAGCGAAGCTAATAGCAGTGCCACTGCCAGCCGCCGCCGCCGCCGCCGTTCCTCAGCGATCGAGGATAATTAATTTACTTTATGGTAGAAACATCGCCAACGCCTTTGGAACAATCCACTTGGCTGGAGTTTTCTACCTTGTCAGGGATTCCAGGGTTGGTTGCAGGTGTTGATGAAGTAGGGCGAGGCGCTCTATTTGGCCCTGTGGTAGCGGCAGCTGTGATCCTACCAGATCGCGCTTTGCCAATACTGATGGCAGCTAAAATCAAAGACAGTAAAAAGTTGTCTAGTTCTCGGAGAACTCAGCTAGCGCAGCAAATTTGTGGGCTGGCTATAGACTGGAAAATTGGGTTTGCTTCTACTGCCGAAATTGACAAGATAAATATTTTGCAAGCAACGCTGTTAGCAATGAAGC
Organism: Nostoc sp.; assembly: GCF_036917555.1. Taxonomy (GTDB): domain Bacteria; phylum Cyanobacteriota; class Cyanobacteriia; order Cyanobacteriales; family Nostocaceae; genus Nostoc. The sequence goes on from NZ_JBALDD010000023.1 coordinate 428,554, forward strand.
GGGCTGTGCTGAAGTTAAAAGTACAGCCTGCACTTTGCTTGATTGACGGCAATCAGTCAATCAAAGATTTGCTATTGCCGCAACAAACAATAGTCAAAGGGGATGAGCGATCACTCGCTATTGCCTCTGCTAGTATTGTTGCTAAGGTTTGGCGTGACGATCTGGTAATGCGTCTAGCATTAAAATACCCTATGTACAACCTGGAGTGTAACAAGGGTTATGGTAGCCAACGGCATTTGCTGGCTTTGCAACAATACGGGCTCTCGCCCCTACATCGTCAGTCTTTTCGTCCTTGCCAAATCAAAGGTCTAAGTGCTGAGTAATTAAAGAAGAATTCAGAATGAATTAGTCGGGGATTCAGTCCTGCCACTAATTACAGAATTCAATTCTGAATTCTGGCTCCTGATTCCTGAATTCTGTTTGTTAAAAAATTACTCAGCATTCAGGATTGGTAATTCAGTGCTATCACTGTCAAGTCCTCTATCTTTAGTTTGTGATATCACCCAGTAGCGATAATCCGTCAAAAGTTGATTCAATAACCGTTGCTTGACCGACAACAGTACACTTTTGAGCAAACCATTGCCAGTAGTTTCTAAAATCGGCTTAGGAGTAAAGGAAAATGGTGGTGGGAAATCCACCAGCACTTCTAAATCAGCTTTTCCTTGCAGGCGAGTGCCAGTACTAAACTCTTTGGGAGACAAATACCCTTTTAAATTGAGAACAAAACGCTGGTTAATATACTCGAAACCTAAAATTTCACAGTTTAGCGATCGCAAATAAATTATTCCATTTGATTCTGCCCAGACTCTCATGTCTACAGTAGGTTGAATACTTAATGACATAAAAGTCAGCGGACGCATTTTCAAGCGAAATACTTCCTCAGAAAGCTGCTGAATCCGGCTATTGTCAACCAAAGCCTTAACCAGACGTTGAGGCTGACGCAAGTAGTGCTGAATGGGAATAGGCTGCTCTGGAACAGCGATTTCAACCGATTGGGAGGCAGTAAACCGGGTAGCCATGAGCTAATAAAAATATCTGTTTCTTAATTTTAATATTTTTTAACAACTTAGTTCTGATTATTAGAAAACTACAAAATTTATTGACTATAAAAACGATTGTCGCTTATCAGCTATACATCATTAGCAAAAAGTTGGTACGCTTATTCTATCTTTAGTTCAAGAAATATAGATGAGTATTTAACTCTTGACACAAAATCAAGAATATGCTCACTTATTTGGGTAGAAACCAATATCATTGCTCTTAAATCTTCAGAGGGATTTAGCCAAAAAACTGCTAGGAAATCTATCTGCTAGAAGACTGATTTCCATAACTTGTTTTTCTGGATAGATATTTTGTTCTATCCCTTTAGTGCGTAAATTTTAGAGATAACAGTGTTTAGTAAGAGTAGATGTTGAATATATTTGCCAAACCAAAATATTATAATCTCTGTTCACACATTAAACTCGCAGCTCAAGGCTAAAAGCATGACTTTATCAATCGCACATTTAGGGCCTCCCGGCACTTACACAGAACAAGCAGCTGTTCTTTATATCAACTGGTTGACTAAAAGTACGGGAGTTGAAGCTATGTTAAGTCCTTATCCCACCATCTCTCAGTCACTGCACGCCGTTGCTGATGGTCAAGCCCACTTGGCTGTTGTACCAGCAGAAAATTCTATTGAAGGGAGTGTTACCACAACACTAGATACACTTTGGCAGTTAGGCAATTTGCGAATTCAATTGGCTTTGGTATTACCCATTGTCCATACGTTAATTTCTTGCGTGTCTAGCTTAGATAAAATTAAAACTGTTTACTCTCACCCGCAAGCTTTGGCACAATGTCAGGGATGGTTAGAGCGGTTTCTGCCGACTGTACAGATTATTCCCAGTAATTCCACAACCGAAGCACTACAGCGATTGGAACAAGAAACAACAACGGCAGCGATCGCCTCTAGTAGAGCAGCTCAACTCTACAACCTGCCGATGCTTGCTAGTGGCATCAATGACAATCCAGAAAACTTTACTCGTTTTTGGGTAGTAAGTCAGGGTGAAGCGGAAGCTAGATACCGGGCATCAACAACACGCGCCAGTCACACATCGCTGGCTTTTAGTATGCCTGCCAACACACCCGGAGCATTGCTCAAACCTTTGCAAATATTTGCTCAACTAGGAATTAACCTCAGCCGGATTGAATCTCGTCCGACAAAGCGATCGCTAGGCGAATACTTGTTTTTCATGGATTTAGAAGCAGATGCCAAGGAAGCACAAATGCAATCTGCTTTAGCCGAATTAACTATCCACACAGAGATTTTAAAAATTCTTGGCACTTACAATATTTTACCCATCAGCGCCGTTAATTAAGAAGTTAGAAGTTATCTGTTAAGAGTTATCATTTAGGATTTACCAGTTATCAGCTAGGAAATATAAATTATAAGTTGTCGATCTTTTCTTTTTGTTTTTTCTTCCTAACTCCTTACTCTTAACTCCTAACTCCTCACTTTTGACTAAATGTATCTTTGAGAACAGCGCGAGCTGCCAAGTGATTCCGAGTAGAAGTTAAAATTTCTGCTTCCCGCTCTAGACGAGTTACAGTATCTTGCATTTCTAACAATAATTGCTGCTCTGCGGCGACACCATAAAGATTACTGGCTACCCAATAAGATAATTCTGTTGGTAGATCGGGCAAATCTTCTGGTAATTCAATGTTTTGTTCGGTTAATTTGGCTGACAAACGTACAACATCTCGCAGTAGTTGTTCTACTTCAGTTGATAAAGGTCGCAAATCTTTAGTCGGTGGTTGGTCTTCAATCCACTCAACTAAGCCAACACGATATGGCTTTTCACGAACATACTCTAATACACGAAATCTTTGCTGCCCTAAAGTCATCATCTTGATCCGATCGTCTGGCAGCCGTTGGTGATGAATGATTTCGGCACAGCAACCAGTGTTTGCAATTGTACCTTTGACTGGATCGAACATCAAGACACCGAACCTGCGATCGCTCTCCAAAATCGTGTTCATCATGATTCGGTAGCGAAATTCAAAGATGTGCAGGGGTAATGGTCTAGTAGGAAACAGAACTACTTCCGGTAACGGGAACAGAGGTAGTTCACGAACTGCAATTTTAGAAGATGATGTCATTGTTACTTGGGTATAAACTTAATCTTTAAAATTTCTTTTTCTCTGGTTTTCCCGTACTTTATCTACATTCTATCATTTGTTTCCTAGCTAAATAAAAGCCCTGAGATATATTTCTTCAGGGCTATGTAAATATTCATACTAGTGTCATTTGTCTGAGTACTAATGACTAATGACTAATAACTAATTAAAGTTTGACTTCGATATCTACGCCCGATGGTAGATCCAATTTCATCAGGGCATCAATAGTCTTAGAAGAGGGCTGGTAAATGTCAATAATCCGGCGATGAGTACGGGTTTCAAAGTGCTCCCGTGAATCTTTATCTACGTGAGGCGATCGCAGCACACAATAGATCCGGCGTTTTGTTGGTAAAGGAATTGGGCCTATAGCTGTAGCGTTGGTGCGGTTAGCCGTGTCTACAATCTTCTCGCAAGATGTATCTAATAAGCGCCTGTCAAAGGCTTGTAAGCGAATTCTAATCTTCTGCTGCTGTAAAGTTGCCATCTTTAATTTTCCAGGTTCTGCGTAATTAGGGGAGTATTTACAGGTTAAAGGTTACAAGTTATAGGTTACAGAAAACTATTACCTGTCCCCTGTAACCTATTACCTTATTTATAGAGGGAAGAGAAAGGAGCAGAGAGGCAAAATACATACCATCTCTGCTCCTTTGTTATGAGCGAAAAGGTGCTACTTGATAATTTTGGAGACGACACCAGCACCGATGGTGCGACCACCTTCGCGGATAGCGAAGCGCATTCCTTGTTCAATAGCGATCGCGTTGATCAATTCTACTGTCATCTTGATGCGATCACCTGGCATCACCATTTCTACTTCTTTACCTTCATCGGAGGTGTAGGCTTTGATAGTACCAGTTACATCAGTTGTCCGCACATAGAACTGGGGACGGTAGCCAGCGAAAAATGGAGTCTTACGACCACCTTCTTTTTCTGTTAGCACATACACCTCACCTTCAAATTCATTGTGAGGTTTAATCGAACCAGGTTTGGCAATGACCATACCCCGTTCAATATCAGCCTTCTGGATACCCCGGAGTAGTACGCCAGCGTTATCCCCAGCCATACCTTGGTCGAGACTCTTCTTGAACATCTCAATACCAGTTACGGTAGTGGCGCGAGTATCTCTGATACCCACTAGTTCAACGTTATCGCCAACTTTGACTACACCCCGCTCAATCCGACCTGTGGCGACAGTACCACGACCTGTAATTGAGAACACGTCTTCTACAGCCATCAGGAAGGGTTTATCAACATCCCGCTCAGGAGTGGGGATGTAAGAATCTACAGCATCCATCAATTCGTAGATTTTGTCTACCCAAGGATTTTCACCGCGTTTGGTCTTGGGATTCTTGGTCATTGCTTCTAGAGCTTGCAGACCAGAGCCTTTGACGATGGGGATGTCGTCACCAGGGAAATCATAGCTGCTTAACAGTTCTCTCAGTTCTAGTTCTACCAGTTCCAAGAGTTCTGGGTCATCCATCAAATCTTCTTTGTTCAAGAAGACAACCAGACTGGGAACGCCTACCTGTTTTGCCAACAGGATGTGTTCGCGGGTTTGGGGCATAGGGCCATCGGTAGCAGCAACTACCAGGATTCCTCCGTCCATCTGGGCAGCACCGGTGATCATGTTCTTCACATAGTCAGCGTGTCCTGGACAGTCTACGTGAGCATAGTGCCGACTTTCGGTTTCATACTCTACGTGAGCAGTATTGATGGTAATACCCCGTGCCTTTTCTTCTGGGGCATTATCAATTTGGTCGTAGCCCTTAGCTACAGCCTGACCCGTAGCTGCCAAGGTCATGGTGATGGCTGCTGTCAAGGTAGTTTTACCGTGGTCAACGTGGCCAACTGTACCGATATTAATGTGGGGTTTATTCCTTTCAAACTTTGCGCGTGCCATGAATGCTCATTTCCTTATTTTAACTAAGCGTTCCCTTTGCTTTTTGCAATGATAGTTTCAGCTACGCTGCGAGGCACCTCTTCGTAGTGGCTGAACTCCATCGTGAAGATACCCCTACCTTGCGTCTTTGAACGGATATCAGTGGCGTAGCCAAACATGGTCGCTAGTGGAACTTTGGATGCGACCTTAGCAAGTCCCTGTTCAGTGCTTTGGCTTTCAATCTGCCCTCTGCGGGAGATGAGGTCGCCAATGACGTTCCCGATATAGTCTTCAGGAACTTCAACCTCAACTTTCATCATAGGCTCTAAGAGGACGGGTGAAGCTTTCAGCACAGCCTCTTTCATCGCCATTGAGCCGGCGATTTTGAAAGCCATTTCTGAAGAGTCTACATCGTGGTATGACCCATCAATTAGCGTCGCTTTAACGTCAATCAACGGATATCCAGCTAGAACACCGGATTCACAGCTTTCTTTCATTCCTTGTTCTGCGGGGCCAACGTACTCTTTAGGTACTGTACCACCAGCAATTTTGGAAACGAATTCAAAGCCAGTACCGGGGTCTCCAGGCTCCAAATTGATCACAACGTGACCGTATTGGCCTTTACCACCACTTTGGCGGATAAATTTGCCCTCAATTTTGCTTACAGCTTTCCGAATTGTTTCTCGGTAAGCTACTTGCGGCGCACCTACATTCGCTTCCACCTTGAATTCTCGTAACATCCGGTCTACTAGAATTTCTAGGTGTAGCTCTCCCATCCCCGCGATCACAGTTTGATTTGTTTCCGGATCGACGCGGACACGGAAGGTGGGGTCTTCTTCTGAGAGAGATTGCAGAGCCTTGGACAGCTTGTCCATGTCGTTCTTAGTTTTGGGTTCAACCGCCACCGAGATCACAGGCTCAGGAATGAATAGGGATTCCAGAATTACTGGCGATCCATCATCACAGAGCGTGTCACCTGTCAAAGTGTCTTTCAATCCCAAAGCTGCTCCCAAATCACCTGCTCGCAGTTCATCGACATCTTGCCGATCGTCTGCCTTCATTAGAACTAAGCGGGAAATCCGTTCTTTTTTATTCTTACTAGCGTTGAGAACGTAGCTGCCCTTTTTCAGGACACCAGAATAAACGCGAACAAATGTCAGGCGACCGTAAGGGTCAGCCATAATCTTAAATGCCAGAGCTGCTAAGGGTTCGTTGTCATCAGCCCGCCGCTCAACAGTATCGCCATTCGGCAGTAAGCCTTGAATTGGCGGTACTTCACTTGGCGCTGGCAGGTAATCGACAACGGCATCCAGCATCAACTGTACGCCTTTGTTTTTGAATGCCGAACCGCAAAGTACTGGTACAATTGTTCCCGCAATTGTGCCTTTACGCAGGGCAGTCCGAACTTCCTGTTCTGTAAGTTCTTCGCCCTCGAAGTACTTAGTCATCAGAGCATCATCAGTTTCTGCCGCCGCTTCTATTAGCTTGGTGCGGAATTCGTCTACCTGCGCTTGCAATGCTTCCGGGATATCGGTTTCTTGGATATCGGTTCCTTGGTCATTAGCGTAAATATACGCACGCATCCGTACTAGGTCAACGATACCTTGGAAGTCGTTTTCACTACCGATTGGTAGTTGAATAGCGATCGCATTCGCCCGCAGGCGATCGCGGATTTGATCGTGAACTTTATAAAAGTTCGCTCCGGTGCGATCCATCTTGTTGATAAAGGCTATCCGAGGAACTTTGTAGCGTTCTGCTTGCCGCCATACTGTCTCAGACTGCGGTTGCACGCCGCCCACAGAACAAAATACTGCGATTACACCATCTAACACGCGCATGGAACGCTCAACTTCAATTGTGAAGTCTACGTGACCCGGGGTATCGATAATGTTAATTTGATGATCTTTCCAGCTGGTACTGATAGCAGCAGCAGTAATGGTAATTCCCCGTTCCCGCTCCTGCTCCATCCAGTCTGTGACGGCAGTTCCTTCATGAACTTCGCCAATTTTATGAATTATCCCAGAGTAAAATAATATTCTCTCTGTTGTTGTTGTTTTGCCCGCATCTATATGCGCCGCAATACCAATGTTGCGTACTTTATCTAGCGGGATCGTGCGTGCCACAGCTACCTCCTATAGTTTTTGCCTCATGATATCTTGTATATTACTCTTTGTTAAGATTCTATACTTTTACGGAAAACCGTCTTTTTTTGTAAATCCGCGATATACCACTTGGGCAAGGCGATATATCGCTTTTTTACTTAGTAACGATAGTGTGCGAATGCTTTGTTAGCTTCCGCCATCCGGTGCGTTTCTTCGCGTTTGCGAATGGCATTGCCAGTTTCGTTTGCAGCATCCATTAATTCATTTGCCAATTTGCTGGCCATTGTCCGGCCTGGTCTAGACCGGGAATATTGCACTAACCAACGCAGTGCTAAAGTAGTGCCCCGTTCTGTACGCACTTCCATTGGTACTTGGTAGGTTGCTCCACCAACTCGCCGAGCTTTTACTTCTACTAAAGGCGTGGCATTTCGCACTGCTCTTTCAAAGGTTTCCAACGCACCAGCACCAGTGCGTTCTTCAATCGTTTTTAATGCATCATAAACAATGCGTGCGGCAAGTGATTTTTTGCCATGACGCATGATCCGTCTGATAATCATGCTCACAAGGCGACTGTTATATACGGAGTCAGACGGAACTGGGCGCCTTTGAATAACACCACGACGAGACATACTTCACCTTTAATTCGGGATTGGCAACGAAATTATATGCTATCAGACACCGGAAACTAAAAGCGGTAGAACCTGACCCTCAGACTTCCTCTATTTTTTTCAACTGTTGCAGCAAGGCTGACTTACTTTAATGTCAATTCTTGATTTTGGATTTTGAATTTTGGATTAAAAGTTTTCGGTATATATTCCGATCCCAAGGATCTGAACAAATCAAAAGTCTGTAAGCCTAATTCCCTTGTGGGTTCGACCAATCCAAAAGACGCTCGATAACTCGCTAACGCTACGCTATCGCAAATCTAAAATCTAAAATTCATTGACTTGCTACCTGCAACAAAATACTCAAGGCGACAAGATTATAAACTTTAATGTTCAGATGAGAAATTAGCTGTAGATTACAGCATTCTCCTCCTTAGAACTTCTACACTTGCTCGCTTAGTGTAGATGTAGCTTGCTTGATTTTTTGAAACAGACTTTCGCAGCCTTCATAACTACTGTTAAAACACAGACGGCGATCCTTTTTTGTCCTTGGGCTTTTTTAAGGTAGACGATTAATCGTGTTGGATGCGATTAATCGCCTAATCCTATTTTTTCGCTACTTTAGGACGCTTGGTTCCATACTTGGAACGGCCTTGTTTGCGGTCTTTGACTCCGGCTGTATCTAGGGTGCCACGAATGATGTGGTATCTCACGCCTGGTAGATCCTTAACCCGACCGCCACGAATCATCACAACTGAGTGTTCTTGTAAGTTGTGACCAATGCCTGGAATGTAAGCTGTGACTTCAAATCCAGAGGTAAGTCTGACTCTTGCTACTTTGCGTAGGGCTGAGTTAGGCTTTTTTGGTGTGGTCGTGTATACTCTGGTACAAACTCCCCGACGTTGGGGACATTGTTTCAGAGCCGGGGACTTGGTTTTCTGACGCGCTTGTTCGCGCTCATTTCGTATTAGCTGCTGTATTGTTGGCATGAGTTACAGCGCGTAAAGCTGCTTATGGTCTAAGTTTTAACAAATCCTGATTATATCTTTTTTTACGGCTTTATGTCAATTGTTATTTTTCTTTAGTGATTGAACATCTGTTTTTTGACTATTTGTTCAATCACTAGGGACTCAAGGAGAAGGAATTGCCACAGCCACAGGTAGCGATCGCCTGGGGATTGTGGAAGCGAAAACCACCACCCATTAAGTCTTCTGAATAATCCACCCTCAAACCGTTGAGGGAATTTAAGCTTGTGGCATCTATGACTACTTGAATCTCATCCAAGTCAAAAACCTGGTCACCAACTTTTATTGCTTCATCGAAGGACATATCATAAAAGAATCCAGAACAACCACCTGGTTTTACTGCCAATCGAAACAAGACATTTGGCTGCTTGGACTTAATTCGCCCAATCTCACTAATGGCTGCTTGACTCAGATGAATCATGGAACTCGTTTTTTGCAATTGAATACCCCATCTTCCATTTTACAGATGGGTTGACCTTTGCTTGTGCAAAATTCCAAATCACCGAAGGTATGAGCGCGATCGCTATTACTACATTTATAACACTAACATGCTTCAGTCCCCACCTTAATAAGGTAGGGACTTCTGGGGTGCAATAGTTCGTTTACAAAGACGGTTTACACAAAAATGTATTCAGCTTTAGGATTAGAGCTTTAATAGCGTTCTTTTGGTTTTAATCTTTGGTACGGGCATAGTCATCTTGGTAGCGGATAATATCATCTTCTCCCAAGTATTCGCCATTTTGGACTTCAATCAATATCAATGGGATCACGCCAGGATTCTCTAAACGATGAGATGTACATTGGGGTACGTATGTTGACTCATTATTGCTCAGTAGTACTTCTTTCTCACCACAAACTACTCTAGCTGTACCAGAGACGACAATCCAATGTTCACTGCGGTGATGGTGCATTTGTAGACTGAGGCGGTGTCCTGGCTTAACTTCGATGCGTTTAATTTTGTATCCACGCCCTTCTTCCAAAACTGTAAAAGCACCCCAAGGACGTAATTCAGTTGCAGCAACGCCCCTGGAAGTTATGTTTGGAGGGAGGTGTAGAGTTTCAGTCTGTGTAGTTTCTTGATATCGAGCCATAGTTACCTCATTTGAAGACATAACAAACCGTTGGTACTCTTAATTATTGATAAAAAAAACCTGGCGCTATCTTGCAACCTTAAAAATCAGCAATTTTGTCGCACTTTGATAAACATAGCAAAATCAAACCTTATGGTGTAAACCATCACTACTAAAATTCTGATGTCTACACCAAGTCTTCATCAAGCAAAATGACAGCTTGTTCTAAACTTTAAAAAGTGACTGGGGATTAGGGATTGGGGATTGGTAATTGAGTTTTTTCTCTATTCCCTATTCCCTGATTATCGTGGTTGCAGAAAAATACCAATTCCGTTATGAACACGAGCAGCGGTACTGGGCGATCGATCGAGTAGTTGACCTCCTAAATAAAGGCTGGTAGAACTACCCCCATCCAAATTTAAAGCATCCACACAGCCCATTAGTTGCATCAATTGGGCATGTTCTGCCAAATTAGGCCCATAACCGCCGACACGATTATGTGTGGCAGTAATTATCAGTGTGCCTGTTGTCGTTGTGCAAATACCGCTACGAATAGCCTTTTCGGCAATAAAGGCATTACTGAATTTTTCGCCTTTGGCATCAAGGACAATTTGACGATTTTGGATTAATAGCGGCCCAGCACCGATAATGTAGGGATAACGACTAAAATTAGCTGGAATAGTAGCGCTGGAAATACTTACTGCGCTTCCAATAGGTAGCTGGGAGGCAGCACTAGTAGCGTTAGCACGTAAAGTTAGCAGGTAGCCATCCTGGGGAATGGGAACCGCTGTCGCACCAACTTTACCGCCTGGTAACTGATTAATAATTTGGTCTTTTTCTACCACTAAGATAATTTCGTTATCTGTCAGGGGTGTGTAAGTTGATCCCCAAGCTGAGGTGTAACGAGCAATGCCACTCTGGACGTAGCCACTGTTGAAAAACAGAATTGGTAGGCGCTGGTCATTTGCCGTAATTAAAGTTTCTTCTAAGGTGAGACGATCAAAGTAAAATTGGCCTGAATCATTCCAAGCGATCGCACCTCGGTTAAGAATCGGGCCTGATAACCACTGACCATCTCGACGAATCGCACCCAGTGGCAATCTGTTATTGCGGTTAAAATAACCACCATTAATTCCAGCTAATGCTAAGTAACGTTGTGCTGTTTGAATTAAGGGAGCAGTACCGGCTAGCCCTGATGGACTAGCCCACATAGGTTTCAAAGTTAGCCCAAATTTGTGGGGATTAACTTCTAACCAGACTACCGGAAAACGTTCTGTGCCTAAGTTGACATAATGCTGTCGCCAGCGCAATCCTGGGGCCCAACTAATATCTCGTTCTTCTAGAGGATCGGGTCGAATATCGATAATCAGACGATTGGGGTTAGCTACAGTAGTAACTTGAGGCGATAGACCAAAGGGAACGCTCAGACTAATGATCGTTTGGTTTTTCACCACCTCCACTTTTTGAATTAGTGGTTCAGGGGCTGGTGGTATTGGTTCTGTTGGTGTGGCTGGTGATAGTTGTTTGAGCAGGTTTGGCAGCAATGTTGGTGGTGCTGTTGGTGGCTGGGGAGTATAGCGTTCTATCAAAACAGGGTCGGCTATTCCATCGAGGGTAATTGTCCACTGTCGATTTGGCGGTACAGCGGATTTGGGAGTTGGCGTATCTGGATCAGAGGAAGGAGTTTGCAGTTTTGCGATCGCTGACCCTTGTGCAACTTGCCAGGGAGTGGGACGATCTAAATCGACAAGAATCCGAGCCTGTTGCAAAGGGGCACTTGCTTCTGAAGGTTCCTGGCTCTGAACAATATTTGTGATTTGTGTTTTTGGGGTAGAAATCACCAAAGTGTTGCCATTAGCTTGAATTTGCCATCCAGATGTTTGAGCAAAATTAGTGATATCCAGATAGCGATATGCCCCTACTAGCCTGGTAGCTAATACTAATGGCTGTGTCAACGACGAAAACCACTGTATTAGTTGCTTCGCTGAATTACTACTGTTTAAGAAATTTACTCCAATTAATTGCCTAAATGCCCCATCACTGATATTAGTTGTCACTTGGCCAGATTTTCCAGGCCGCTGTAACCAAGTTCCTGGTAAAGTACGACCATTGAGGGAAATTTGATTACCAGAGGATGCTACACCCGTTAAAGGAGGTGCAGGTGATTGTGAGATTAACCTGGGTATTGATTTGGTGGTTTTTAAGGACTCCTGGGCGTTGGTAGCACAAGTAGTCGTTAAGCACAGTACTGTTAAAAGTATTGGTGACACAGTAGCCCGGAAAAATCTGCGTTCGCCTTTGGTGTTGGCGGAGCCATCGCTAATCTCTGATTGGCAACAATTCGGCATTTTTACCATAATTTACTAGGTACTTTTGAAAACTATTACCCAAGGTCTAAACTAACCAATTATTTGGAAATATAAAGGAAAGATGACTTTATTTTTGAATAAATATGGTAATCTATATGTTGGCTAGTTATCTCTTTTAGACACACATTAATTTATTTAGACGCTAAAGCCACTGCAATCAAGTTTTTTAACTCCCACTAATCCTAACCACACTATATACGGTAGTTTTGGTTATCAAAACCGGATTAAGATATTTAATCCTAGCTGAACGTTGCTACTGTTATTACTTCAGTAATGTCTAGTTAATAGCAATATATGCGGCAACTGGTAAGCAGCAAAATTATAGACAACAACAATATTTAGGAATTGTCAAATGGGTATATATTGTAATACGCTGATTTTATTGCTGGATCGGGATGACTTTGGCTTTAGAACATAGTACAGCGTTTAGTTTCGTTTGTTTCAGGTGAGCCAAAAAAATAGGCTCTATGAATAGCTAGTGTGCATCTGGAAAAAGGGATTGAGAAAATACTTAACTTCAAAATATAAAAAATAAACTGTCAGGGCAACAATAATGTCTTGGCGGAGGTAATTTGTATAACACCGCATAAACACATAAAAAACACGCAATCATTTTAACACGGGGGAACTGATCGAGTAAAACCGAAGTTAAAATTTTTTCCCTAAATTTCAGTGCTTATATATTTTTCCATCGCTGAATTTAGAAATTTTTTCCCACAATGTAGTGGCAAAATTGGTAACTCAATACTTCAGGAACAGGGTATGAATAATAAACCGATGAATCAAGGCCAGAAAATCACAGCGGATATCATCAACTCAAGAGATACCTATCAGGGGCAAAAGTGGTTAGTAGAGGAACGAGATGCCTGTGGTGTAGGTTTTATTGCTCATCGCCAGAATCATACCAGCCACGAAATTGTCGAAAAAGCCTTAGCTGCTTTAACCTGTTTAGAACACCGGGGAGGTTGTAGCGCCGATCGCGACTCTGGTGATGGTGCTGGAGTATTGACAGCTATCCCTTGGGAGTTGTTCCAACAAGACTTTGCCCAAAGGGAGAAGGAATTTCCATCTACTGACCATATAGCTGTGGGGATGATATTTCTACCACAAGACCAGCAAGCTGCACAAAAAGCTAGGGTGACTGTTGAGCAAGTAGCTGCTGAAGAGAAATTAATTGTATTGGGTTGGCGAGTAGTGCCAGTGCAATCTGATTTGCTGGGGGTACAAGCAAGAGAAAATCAGCCCCAGATTGAACAAGTTTTGTTAGCTTCTGTTGACAAAAGCGGTGATGAATTAGAACGGCAGTTGTACATTACCCGCCGCCGAATTAGTAAAGCTGCAACTAACATCTCAGAAGAATTTTATATTTGTTCGTTGTCAAGTCGCACAATTGTCTACAAAGGCATGGTGCGTTCCGCTGTCTTGGGCAGCTTTTATGACGATTTAAAAAATCCAGCTTACAAAAGCGCCTTTGCTGTTTATCACCGCCGTTTTAGTACCAATACCATGCCGAAGTGGCCCCTAGCCCAACCGATGCGGCTTTTGGGTCACAACGGCGAAATCAATACCTTATTGGGTAACATAAACTGGATGATGGCACGAGAAGCTAGCCTGAATCATCCTGTATGGAACGATCGCATCGAGGAACTCAAGCCATTAGTTCATATTGATAACAGCGACTCAGCTACCCTAGACAATGTAGTGGAATTGCTGGTTTGCTCTGGACGCAGTCCCTTGGAAGCCTTAATGATTATGGTTCCAGAAGCTTACCAAAATCAGCCTTCTTTACATAAATTTCCAGAAATTGTTGATTTCTACGAATATTACAGTGGTTTGCAAGAAGCTTGGGACGGGCCAGCACTTTTAGTATTCAGCGATGGCAAAAAGGTTGGTGCAACTCTAGATCGTAATGGTTTAAGACCAGCTCGTTACGCGATCACCAAAGATGATTACATTGTTGTGGCTTCCGAAGCTGGTGTGGTGGACTTCCCAGAAGCCGATATTGTCGAGAAAGGTAGACTCGGCCCAGGGCAAATGATCGCCGTGGATTTAGAAAATCATGAAGTGCTGAAGAATTGGGATATAAAGGGGCGCATCGCCAAGCAGCATCCTTATGGAGAATGGCTGCAACAGCACCGTCAAGAATTAAAGTCATTGGTGAGCCAAGGCGGTCTTCTCCCAAGGGGAGACGCCAAGGGCGATAGCGCAGCGTTAGCGAGTCATCGAGCGTCTGGGGGTCTCCCCCATGAGCGATTGGCAAACCCTGAAGGGGTCATTAGTCATCCGTCATTAGCAAATGGCAATGGCAAAGGACAATTGACAAATGACCAAGGACAATTGACTATTGATAAGCAAACCTTACTTCAGCGTCAAACTGCCTTTGGCTACACCACAGAAGATGTGGAAATGGTGATTCATCCAATGGCGATCGCAGGTTCAGAACCGACTTTCTGCATGGGTGATGATATTCCCTTAGCGGTGCTGTCACAAAAGCCCCACCTACTTTATGACTATTTCAAACAGCGCTTTGCTCAGGTGACGAACCCAGCGATCGATCCCCTGCGGGAAAAGCTAGTGATGTCTTTGAAAGTTGAACTGGGTGAACGGGGTAACTTATTAGAACCCAAGCCAGAATATGCTCGGAGATTGAAACTTGAGTCACCAGTGTTAACGGATGCAGAATTAGAGGCAATTAAGCTGTCAGGATTTGCCACGGCTGAGTTATCAACCCTATTTGCGATCGCTAGCGGCCCAGAAGGATTGAAAGCGGCTGTGCAATCTTTACAAGCACAAGCAGCTGAGTCAGTCCGGGCAGGTGCAAAGATTTTAATATTAAACGATCGGGATCGGGTCAATGACAGTATCAACACAGAATATACCTACATTCCTCCCCTATTAGCAGTGGGTGCGGTACATCACCATCTGATTCGTGAGGGGCTGCGAATGAAAACATCCCTGATTGTAAATACTGCTCAATGCTGGAGTACCCATCACTTTGCTTGTCTGATTGGCTATGGTGCTGGCGCAGTTTGCCCGTACATGGCTTTAGATACGGTGCGTGATTGGTGGTCTGATCCCAAAACTCAAAAGTTAATGGGGGTACAAAAAATTCCCACCCTCACCCTAAAAGAAGCTTTAGGAAACTATCGCAAAGCAGTAGAGTCAGGTTTGCTAAAAATTCTCTCTAAAATGGGAATTTCTTTGCTCTCCAGTTATCAAGCAGCCCAAATATTTGAAGCGATTGGTATCGGTGGAGATTTAATCGAACTGGGATTTCGTGGTACGACTTCCCGCATCGGTGGTTTGAGTGTTACCGAACTTGCTGATGAAGTACTTTCCTTCCACAGCAAGGCTTTCCCAGAACTGACGACTAATAAGTTAGAAAACCTGGGCTTTGTGCAATACCGTCCTAACGGCGAGTACCACATGAATAGCCCAGAAATGGTTAAGGCGCTGCATAAGGCTCTAGATGGCAAAAACTACGACCACTACGAAGTTTACAAAAAGCACCTCCAAGGCAGACCAGTAACAGCCTTGCGGGACTTGCTGGACTTTCAAGGCGATCGCCCGTCGGTTCCTCTAGAAGAAGTGGAATCGGTATATGAAATAGTCAAACGCTTCTGTACCGGTGGCATGTCTTTAGGCGCTTTGTCAAGAGAAGCCCACGAAACTTTAGCGATCGCCATGAACCGCATTGGTGGTAAATCAAATTCTGGAGAAGGCGGCGAAGACCCAGTGCGCTACACAGTTTTAGATGATGTAGACGAGTCTGGTTACTCGCCAACCCTACCTCATTTAAAAGGATTGCAGAATGGCGATCGAGCTTATAGTGCCATTAAGCAAGTTGCATCGGGACGCTTTGGTGTCACCCCAGAGTACCTAGTCAACGCCAAACAAATTGAAATCAAAATTGCCCAAGGTGCAAAGCCTGGGGAAGGTGGACAACTGCCAGGGCCCAAGGTAAGCCAATACATTGCGATGTTGAGGCGCTCCAAGCCAGGTGTGACGCTGATATCGCCACCACCGCACCACGATATTTATTCGATTGAAGACCTAGCACAACTGATTTTTGATCTGCACCAAATTAACCCCAAAGCAAAGGTATCGGTGAAGCTAGTTGCAGAAGTTGGCATTGGCACGATCGCCGCGGGTGTAGCGAAGGCCAACGCTGATATTATCCAGATTTCTGGTCATGATGGTGGTACAGGTGCATCGCCACTCAGTTCAATTAAACATGCGGGTTCACCTTGGGAACTCGGTTTAAGTGAAGTGCATCGCGTCTTGATGGAAAATAGCCTGCGCGATCGCGTGATTTTACGCGTAGATGGCGGACTCAAGAGTGGTTGGGATGTGGTAATAGGTGCATTGATGGGCGGTGAAGAATTCGGTTTCGGCTCCATTGCCATGATTGCTGAAGGCTGTATTATGGCGCGAGTTTGCCACATGAATACCTGTCCTGTGGGTGTTGCTACTCAAAAAGAAGAACTCCGCAAGCGGTTTACGGGAATGCCGGAACAAGTTGTCAATTTCTTCTACTTCATTGCCGAAGAAGTGCGTAGTTTGTTAGCCCGACTTGGCTATCGTTCTTTGTCAGAAATCATTGGACGTGCAGATTTGTTAAAACTGCACCAAGAGGTAAAACTCACTAAAACACAATCATTGAATCTCGACTGTTTGCTTCAGCTACCAAATAGCAGAGACAATCGCAGTTGGTTGGTGCATGAAGAAGTTCACAGCAACGGCGTGGTTTTGGATGACAAGTTCCTTGCTGATCCTGACATTCAGGCTGCTATTAGAAATCAGTCTACTGTCACCAAGACTTACCCAATTATCAATACTGACAGAACAGTGGGCACAAGATTAGCGGGTGCGATCGCTTCCCAGTACGGTGACAGTGGCTTTGAAGGACAAATTAATCTCAACTTTACAGGTAGTGTTGGGCAAAGCTTTGGTGCTTTCAACATCCCAGGCATAATTCTGAGCCTAGAAGGAGAAGCAAACGACTATGTAGGTAAAGGGATGCATGGTGGTGAAATCATCATCAAACCTCCAACTGATGCTACCTATAACGCATCACAAAACGTGATAGTTGGCAATACCTGCCTCTATGGTGCTACTGGTGGCATATTATTTGCCAACGGACTAGCAGGAGAGCGCTTTGCTGTGAGAAACTCCAAAGGCATTGCAGTGATTGAAGGCGCTGGGGATCACTGCTGTGAATACATGACAGGTGGTGTGATTGTCGTCCTCGGCAAAGTAGGACGTAACGTAGCCGCTGGAATGACTGGTGGACTCGCATACTTCTTGGATGAAGATGACTCATTTCGTGAGTTAGTCAACCAAGAAATTGTCAAAATTCAGCGGGTGATTACAGAAGTAGGTGCAAAGCAACTGCAAGAATTAATCCAAACTCATGCAGAACGCACTGGTTCACCAAAGGCGAAGAAAATTCTGCAAAACTGGCAAGAATTTTTGCCAAAATTCTGGCAGTTAGTTCCGCCTTCTGAAGCTGATAGTTCAGAAGCCAATCCTGAAAAAACAACTGAGTTCAGTTTAGTAAGCAGTCATTAAGAGACTGACAACAAATAAATTATCCAATCTTGTGAGGCGGGCTTTCTGGCCTGCCTTTTAATAAAACAAGGTTTTCAGCGCCAAAAAACTTTCGTAATAGTCATGTAATAATATCAATACAGGAGCAATATTTAAGCGATCGTTCTTTGGAGAAAAAACTTATGGTTCACTGCTAGAGTGCCCTTAATTATCACTCTCCAACCAAATGCAAAAACAACCATGTTAACCAAAAAAGATAATTTTAGTATTTAGCCAATTACTATTGACTAATTACCTATAGTTAATAATTATTACTTTTTGTTAGCAAGCAACTTTTGATCTGTATCTTCAATTTCTAAAAGTTCTGGAATAGTTACAAAGCGATAGCCTTGCTTTTTAAAGTTGCTAATAATTTCTGGTAAAGCTTGCACAGTTCTAGAACGATTACCACCACCATCATGCATTAGCACAATCCCACCAGGTTTAGAATCTTTAATCACGTTATTGATCAACTTTGGTACAGCTGGTAACTTGTAGTCTGTGGAGTCAGCCGACCACATCACCACAGCATACTTTTGTCCTTTAGCATAACCAGCTAATCCATTGTGTAGGATGCCACCAGGCGGTCGGAACAAATTTGTTTTAACACCTGTAACTTGATAAATTAAGTCTGTTGTGCGCTCAATTTCAAAAGCAGCTGCTTGTTGATTAAAGAAGTGATACCAGTGATGCCAAGTATGGTTGGCAATGACGTGACCTTGAGCGACAATTTGCTTTCCTAACTCTGGATAATTTTTTAGGTTCTGCCCGACTACAAAAAACGTCCCTTTGATATTATTTGATTTCAGAATACTTAGCACTTGCTCTGTAGTCTGAGGCCAAGGACCATCATCAAAGGTAAGAGCAATCACTTTTTCACCCTGAGTAAGTTTTGCAGCTTTAATGATTTCCCCTTGAAAACGTGATGGTATGGGGTAGGCTAAACCCTTTGTTTGTGCTTCTTGCTGCCAACTTGTAAGCATCGCCGCCTTTAATTTCTCAATGCGCTGCTGAGTTCCTACGTTTGCAGATACATCCTTGACATTTATACTTGGTCTACTTTGAACCTCCGAAGCATTTGGCCTTAAAAGCATCATAAAAGCAAGACTGAAAACACCACCTAAAGCAAGTAGCGCAATTAATATTCCTTCTGGCCACAGAAACGACTTATTGTTTTCCACCTCATAGCTCCTTCAAAGATCGAACCATCACCACAGTTATGACGGTACGTTATAGCACATTTTTATGAGATATTTAGACACCAGTTGCTTTCTGGTAATCATGAAAATTGGAATTGGTACTAACGAGAATTCAGAATTGATAAGACAGATTATATTGTTTTAACTGAAATCTATATGCTCTAGATTTGGACAGGGTTGAATATACAATACTTGCTACTGTTTAATTTCAACCCAGTCATAAAAGGTAAGCTTTGCGCTTCCACATTCTTACTGCTAGCTCTAAGAAGGAGAGGAACACAATCAGATAATTAACCACACCCCAAAATCCTCTTAAATAGGAGTTATGAATTAGTTGCTGTTTTTCAGTTCACCGCTAAGGCAGCATTATCCTTTCAAGTTTTATAGATTTTCAAATAATGTCATACCGACAATTTGCACTTTTAGCAGACTGAAGTTTTTTTAGCCAGACTTTCTGACAGTAAAACTGTATAATTTACAACTTAAGTGAATTGTTTGATTAACATATAAAACTACTTACAAGGGCGGGTTATCTTTAAAAAAAGAGTCTGGTAAACTATTAGTTCTATTCTTGATAAAATATATTTTACTGCCTGTTGCCATTGTTTCCTTTTTAAGAAAAAGTTAAATTTTCAACTGATAGAATGTTACCTTGTACTTTCTATGAAATAGACTAGACGAAAATTGATTCAATATAGTTTCTCATTGCCAAGGGGCATTTATTCTTTAAATCTAGTCACCTTTAACTCATTCAGCAAAAATAATTCTATCAGCAGCTTACTTCTCTTTCGGATGCTGATATTTTAGCCGAAATTGCTACTAGCTTTCTGTCTGTGAATGTTTTTCTCGATAATTAAGTATGTTTATATCTTAATTAATAGTACAGTTTAATATGCACTGTCACCGTGTAATTACGGAAATTGATTTCGTATCCATAGGCAAGTGATTAAAATTACAATAGTCTGACATCTATCCATTAAAGCATCAAAGTCTATATTTAATATTGAAAAGTAGTATTTTTTACTAAAAACACTTATTTAACCAAATTTATGCATTTAAAAATACATTTACATTTTGACTAATTTTATGTAATATCACTTAATAATACAGACAAAAATATATTTTCTTGCAACTCAACCTCCAGCAAAACTACCCTGTCTACGACACGCTGCGCGATCTGCCTTTTTTCAGTAAAGTGAGGTAGATACTGTCAAACATGGGGTAGACTATTTTGCAACTCTACGACCAATTTTCTGTTTAAAGAAAAAACCTACTGGTTGTATTGCTCTAGCAATCTGTAACTAGCTTCTTTTGCCGGAAGAAACAAAGCTTACAATTATCTCATAACTTGCCTTATAATTACAGCAATTAGAATTTTTATTTTTAATTATCTATTTAGCAATCCTAATTATTAGCTTATATTACCTTAGACAAGTCATAGTTTATTTACAGTACTTCTGCTTATCTTTGGCAAATGGATAAGTGTATTATTTAATGTCTGTATAGGTTGACTCTAAACCCTGTTTTCCTATTAATATACCTTTTGAGTCAAAATAATCAAGGTATTTGTCTCACTTCTAAAACTGGCTAGAAACTTTTATGATTCCTCACGAAAGTGATGCAAAAGAAGAGCGTGCGTCGTTAAAAGTATGGCGTAGTTGGCAAGAAAATCTGATTTTAATTGCGATCGCACTGTGTTTGGCATTCTTAATTAGGACTTTTATTGCCGAACCGCGCTATATACCTTCTGATTCAATGTTGCCTACCTTACATACAGGCGATCGCTTGGTAGTTGAAAAAATCTCCTACCATTTTCACCCTCCCATAACTGGGGATATTATTGTTTTTCAGCCACCCGCAGAACTACAACGTCGAGGATATCCCAAAGACCAAGCGTTTATCAAGCGAGTTATTGGCCAGCCGGGTGAGGTAATTAGTGTTGCTTCTGGCAAAGTCTACCTTAACGGTCAACCCTTGGCAGAAGACTACATCGCTGAACCTCCAAATCAGCCATATCGACCAGTAAAAGTCCCAGAAGACGAATTTTTTGTTATGGGAGATAATCGCAACGATAGTAATGATTCTCGCTATTGGGGCTTTTTACCCAGAAAAAATGTCATCGGTCGGGCAACATTTCGCTTTTGGCCTCTTGATCGCATTGGGTTCATTTAATCAGTTTTAGATTTTGGATTTTTCTTTCAATCCAAAATTGCCAGAGTTAGGAGTTATTTTAAGACTTCTAACTTTTAACTTAAAACCTCAAATAATACATTATCTGGGCGATCGCATCACCAGTTAACTCTAACCGCCGTTGGAAATCAGCCAGGTTACGGTAAGGCCCTGCTGATTGCCGATTTTGCACCACTGCTTGTGCCAGAGACAAATCTATAAATGGAATTTGTGCTAACTTTTCAACTGTTGCTGTGTTTGGGTTAACCAAATGCGTCGGATTTTCTAAAGATTCGTGGTCATAGTAAACAAAATTCAGCAAAGGCTTTAATGGCTCCAGGCGCGGCGCTGGTATACCCAAAGCCGCAGCGATATCTTCAATACAGTAAAATTTCACACTTGAATGTGAAAGTTCCACAAGTGATCGCGCTTGGTGAATTGACAAACCTGGTAGGCGTAACCAATCATCTACAGTGGCTTGATTAGCATCAATGCGGATACCTAATTGGGCAGCTATCTGAATTTCTTCTCCAGATTGTAGGCGATAGTAAGGATCGTTGAGGAGCTTGGCGCGGAGTTTTTGCAGTCTGGAATTTAAAGGTAGCCAATTATTCATGATTGTCGCTTACCTCAAGAAATCTGGTCTAGCAATTGGCGGCGCTTTTGTTCAAATTCATACTCTGAAATCAGTCCATCCTGGCGCAGAGCATCTAATTCCCGCATTGCGTCAGCGATCGCTCCTACCTGATTACTCACCTGATGTAAATTCTTTGGGGCTGACTTCCCTAGATTAAAGTTACGATCGAAAGCTTCTTCATCTTGGGCTAAATACCAAACTCCCTCAATCGCACTAGCTACCTTGGGTATAGGCGTCCAGGAAAGCAAAAAATATAAAATACCCCACATCGGCTGTCCTAGATAAAATTTATGCCATCCTGAAATTGTCAACGTACCAGAAAAAGCTAGAACAGCAGCGATACTTCGGCTTTTGCGCTTAGTGAACATATTTCTAATAAATCTACCAACACCATAGTTTCTACAATAAGACAGTCAAAAGGCACAGAAACAATTCATCCCTAACTAAATCTTCCCAATCCCCATTACCCCTTATCCCCAGAGGGGACCCCACCTTCCCCAATTTGAAGAAATTTGAGTAACTTTCACATGACTGTGCATTGAGCTTTGATGTTAATTTTAAGTTTTTAACAGATCTAGACTACTACGATGTCACAGACTTTCCTACCGCCAGAATGGTTTAAACAGCTTTGCGATCCTTACGCTGTGCTAGGAATTTCTGTGAGTGCTGAAGATCGCCAGATTTTTAAACGCTATCACACTTTAGCGAAACTGCTACATCCCGATCGCTATGCTAAAAGCTGCAATCCAGACCAAGAATTAGCAACGGCAATACTGAGCTATTTAATCAATCCAGCTTACAAACAACTCAAAAATCGACACAAGCGTTTGATTGCTATAGCCATGCTGCGATCGGACGCAAGAGTATTACAGCAGCAAGCTTTGTGTGGGCAAAGTGCCATAGCTAAGGAAATTATAGAAATGTCTGCACCCCAAGCAGAATTGTTTTATGAAGAAGCGATCGCCTCCTATGCAGAAGCTCAATACAAATCACTCCATCATATCTATCAAATTACACAACAAATTAGCATACTGAATTTAGTTTACTTACAGTTGCATAAACCTGACTTGTTTCTACCGCAAAAAGCTGTTCGGATCATCCCTGAAGTAGAAGTCAAGCCAGTTGAATTGACATTAAATGAAAAAACTAATGTCAAACCAGTTTTGACAAACTACGCTCAACGTCACTACCAGCGAGCTATTGAGTACGTCAGGTTAGCCAATTGGCCCCTAGCCGTGCAAGAACTGCGCGATGCCATCAAGTTAGAGCCAAATAATAGCGACTATTATGCCTTATTAGGTTTAGTACATCTCAAACAGAAATTTATCGGGATGGCCAGGGTTTACATCCGTCAAGCATTAAAACTTAACCCACAAGATTTACTAGCTCAGAAATACGCTACCAGACTGAAAATTGAACCGGGTGAAAACACCAATCCTAAATCAATGGCTAAAGCTTTAAGTATTGCGGCTTTATTAAGTCGATTTACCAAGGGGAAACGTTCTCAAGTCAAGTGTTGAAATTTCGGTAACAAACCGTACTAAAACCGAAGCTTCGTGACTAGATTACTCCCCTAGACTAAAATAATAAATAGAAGTAAAACTATTAAGCTACTGAGTCTGGACGCTCAGTTTAATATAAGCAATATGGGATTCTTCGATTCTGAAATAGTTCAGCAAGAAGCAAAACAGCTGTTTGAGGATTATCAAGCGCTGATCAAGCTTGGCAATGGCTACGGCAAATTTGACCGCGATGGCAAAAAGCTGTTTATTGAGCAAATGGAAACCATGATGGATCGATACCGCATTTTTATGAAGCGCTTCGAGCTATCAGAAGATTTCATGGCACAAATGACAGTAGAACAACTGAAAACGCAATTAGGTCAGTTCGGTGTCACTCCGCAACAAATGTTTGACCAAATGCACCTCACTTTAGAACGGATGAAAGCCGAGCTAGAAAAACAGCCCTAACAAAAGTTAGGAGTTGGGAGTTAGGAGTTCTCAATAAACTCATAACTCATAACTTATTACTCCTAACTTTAATTTGACTTGGGACGAGAAAACTGGGAAGGTGGTTTGAAGTTTTCTACGGGTACGTTCTTAAGTGCCTTCTCCATAAAATCTTTCCAAATGGGAGCAACCATGACACCACCTGTGGCATGGTCAGCTAATTGTTTGTTGTCATCTCTCCCTACCCAGACAGCAGTTGTCAACTGTGGCACAGTACCAACAAACCAAATATCTTTTTCTGATGATGTTGTTCCCGTTTTTCCTGCGGCTGGGCGACCGAGAGCAGCACCTTTACCTGTACCTTCAGTGATTACCGATCGCATCACATCTAGAATTGCTGCTGATGCCCAAGGATCGAGAACTAGCTGCGGTTTAGGCGTGTTATCTAGCAACACGTTACCACTACTATCGGTAACACGGGCAATTACAGTTGGTGGAGATTGCCAGCCATAATTAGCAAAGGTAGCGTATGCACTAACCATTTCCAGAGGAGTAACACCAATTGCCCCAAGTGGCAAGGAAGTCACAGGTTCCATTGGACTCATAATGCCCAATGTCCGGCAGGTTTCGATGACTCTATTCATCCCCACAGCCTTACCAATCTTGATCACCGGAATGTTGCGCGATTGGGCTAAAGCTGTGCGGATTGGCATCGCTCCCCTAAAACCGCCATCATAATTTCTGGGAAAGTACCAACCGTTACCATCTCGATAGCTGACTGGAGCATCTACCACCGTTGAGTCTGGCCCATATTTACCAGTAGCAAAAGCAGTGTAGTATACAAACGGTTTAAAAGAAGATCCAGGCTGGCGCTGAGATTGAGTTGCACGATTGAATTCACTGGTCTTAGGATCTATACCACCCACCAGTGCTTTGATAAAATGTGTGCGCGGATCAATTGCTACTAAAGCCATTTGATTCTTAGATAATCCTTGCCCCAGAAGTGTTTTATGCCACTTAACGACAGTTTCCTCAGCCATAATTTGGAAGTTGGCATCAACTGTAGTTTGCACCCGCATCCCGCCTTTGAGTAGTGTCTCACGCCCAAACTTTTTAGCCAACTCCTGCGCTACGGTATTGGTTACATAGGGTAAAGCGCTACCTTGAAAGGATTTAATTCTCCCAAGTTTGATTTCTTGCTTGAGGGCATTATCGTATTCTGACTGGTTAATCCAGTTCAAGTCCCGCATCCGTCCCAGCACTTCTTTTTGTTTCTGTTTTGCCTTCTCCATGCTCACAAATGGGCTGAATTCTTCAGGTGCTTGGATCAAACCCGCCATCATTGCTGACTCACCCAAGCTTAAATATTCTGATGACTTATTAAAGTAACTGCGGGCCGCCGTTTGTACACCATAATTGTTATGACCCCAATAAACTTGATTGAGGTACATTTCTAAAATTTGGTCTTTAGTGAGAATTTGCTCTAACCGGATTGCTAGCACAGCCTCTGCTAACTTGCGGGTAAAAGCACGCTTGCGAGACAAAAATAAGTTTTTTACCAATTGCATGGTGACAGTAGAGCCACCCTCTTTGACTCCGCCTGCTGCTGCGTTAACTACTACAGCACGCCCAACGCCGACGGGGTTGATACCGTGGTGATCGTAGAAGTGGCTATCTTCACTTGCCAACACTGCCCGTTTTAAATTCGGGGAAATTCTATCTAGAGGTACGACTTCCCGGTTGGCTTCCCCGTGAATACTCGTTAAGAGTTTGCCCTTAACGTCATAAATGTAAGTCGTTTCTGAGGGAAAGAAGTTACGTAGCTGTCTCACATCTGGCAAATTACGGAAACTGATGGCTAAACCAACCAGTCCTCCGGCTACAATGGAACTTGCCAGCATGGTGATTGAGAGGAGAGTACCGCCAGTTACCTGACCGACTCCTTTCAAAAACTCAAAACCTGATGAAGCCCGATGCTGTGGCTGTTTATCTTCAAAAGTCCTAGACGACGACACGGCTATTTCACTTCCTCACTTGTAAATTTAACTGTAATTGATTGGGTGAAGCAAGGCGGTTAGTTTTTTGCAATTATAGTAGTTTGGCAGATGAGAAAGTGGATAAATTGCCAGTGAATATAACCAACTTAACTTCTAGTGTGCAAAACATAGCTAATAATGAATCTCTTGGAATGACACAAGATTTTGCTTGGTTGCGTCGTGGTGTAGTAGAAGTTTTCCCACAATCAGTTGATGTTAACAGCGAAAGTCTAGAAAGGCTCTTACTAACTACAGACCAACCTTTAAGGGTCAAATTCGGGATTGACCCGACAGGTACTGATATTCATCTTGGTCATAGCATACCAGTACGAAAACTGCGAGGATTTCAAGATGCAGGTCATACAGCAGTTTTAATTATTGGCGATTTTACAGCACGTATTGGCGATCCAACTGGTAAATCTGAAGTGCGTCGTCAGCTTACAGAAGCAGATGTAGCTAAAAATGCTCAGACTTATTTAGATCAAGTACGTCCTATCTTGGATTTTGACACACCAGGAAGGTTAGAGGTGCGCTATAACTCCGAATGGCTCTCTGGTTTAAACTTAGAGAAAATTTTGGAGTTACTCTCCACGATGACGGTGGGACAAATGTTAGCGAAGGAAGGATTTGCCGATCGCTATAAAAAAGAGAATCCGATTTTTATCCATGAGTTCCTGTACCCGTTAATGCAAGGTTTTGATTCGGTTGCAGTTGAGGCAGATGTGGAATTAGGTGGCACCGATCAGAAATTTAATATTGCTGTAGGTAGAGATTTGCAGCGCCATTTTGGTCAAAAGCCCCAATTTGGTATGCTGCTGCCAATTTTGATTGGCACGGATGGCGTGCAAAAAATGTCTAAATCTTTAGGTAATTATATCGGATTGTCAGAACACCCAGGACAAAAGTATCAAAAGTTGCAAGGAGTTCCCGATAATCTCCTAGAACAGTATTTTGAACTGTTGACGGATTTACCTTTAGATCAACTGCCAGAAAACCCCCGCGATCGCCAAACACTCTTAGCATGGGAAGTTGTTAAACAGTATCATGGCGAAACCGCAGCTCAAGAGGCGAAAGAAGCAGCCCAAAGCGGTGGTAAGGAAGGTGCAGTTCCAGAATTCTCTCTAGCTGGCGTGCAGCAATTTCCTACTAAGTTAGCGTATATTCTCAATGTCACTGGCTTGTGCAAAAGCACTGGGGAAGGAAAGCGGAAAATTCAAGAGGGTGGCGTGCGCCTAGATGGTGATCGCATCACCGATGCTGATACCACTTTCGATGCTCCTAGTGAATTACAAGGTAAAGTTTTACAAGTTGGAAAAAATAAGTTTGTGCGCTTAGTGCCTTAAATGGGGAGTGGGGAGTAGGGAATGGGGAATAGTCAACAGGTAGAACAACGAGTTATTGTGGCTTTGGATGTGCCGGATGAGCAAAGTGCGATCGCTCTTATAAATCGGCTACCGCAAGTTAGTTTCTGGAAAGTCGGTTTAGAGTTGTTTACTAGCACCGGCCCGAAAATTCTGGAAGTATTAAAGTCTCGGCAAAAGCGCATTTTCTTGGATTTAAAGTTTGATGATATCCCCAATACTGTTGCTGGTGCTTGCCGGAGTGCAGCTAGATATGGAGTGGATTTACTGACAATTCATGCTACTGCTGGTAGAGATGCCCTGAAAGCCGCAACTGAGGCGGCACAGGAAGGGGCTGCAAAAGCAGGTGTACAACCACCAAAGTTAATTGCTATTACTCTGCTGACGAGCATTTCTGCTCGGCAGTTGACATTTGATTTAAAAATACCTCTAGAATTGCCAGAATATGCTCTAGAAATGGCCCTGCTGGCTCAAGAATCTGGTTTGGATGGGGTAGTTTGTTCGCCTCAAGAGGTGGCACACCTACGACAAACTTGTGGAAATGACTTTTTGCTAATTTGTCCAGGGGTTAGACCAACTTGGGCTGATATTGGCGATCAAAAGCGATCGCTCACTCCAGCACAAGCCATTAAAGCCGGTGCAGATTATCTAGTGATTGGTCGTCCCATCACCGCTGCTACTGAGCCTGAGTTTGCTTGGAAGAGGATTTCTGAGGAGTTAATCACGGTGGCATGAAGCTAAGAGTCAGTGAGAAACTCAGAGTGCAAGGTGTAGGGGAGAACAATCTTGTCTCTTCGCTCAGTCAGAAAAATTATAGTTTCCTGTTTGCTTGTGGCTTCTGGGTTGTAGTTTCAAATAGCTTTGCTTACCCAGCCTTCTCGATGAACCCCACCCCTAAACCCTCGGCGCTAGCAGAAAAGGAAAATGTCAACAGTGATGCGAGGTCTTTGTGTTCTGAGCAAAATTTAGAAACATTAACTATACAGCTACTGCAAAAATTACCTAGTTATACCAATCGCGCTAGTCAACGCGCCCGCCGCCTCAGTAGAAGCAGTCAGGTTTACAGTTATATGTTAGTGGCAGGAAGACCTGAGTTTACTCCTCTGCCCCTTAACCTTGAAGAATATAGTGCAGATGCGTCTAAAAGTGCTGCATCACGAATTGAGCAAGTTTTCTTTACTACCTTGGAGCGGCAATATATAGGTAAGAAAGTTGTAGAATTGCAAGAATTTCACTGGCTGTTATTGACTAAAACTAAAAGTGGTTGGCAACTAGTGATGATGTTTTCTCAAGCTGGTTCCTATTCAAAACAGCAACCACTATCTCCACCACGCGATAGTAGTAACGGTACTGTTGCCCAAGGGGTTAAAGCTTGGTTGCGCGATTGTGAAGCTGGAAGTTTACGTCAATAAAACCTAATTCCAAATCTTCGTAAATTAGGAGAATGTTAAATAATGTCTAAAATACTTACTCAAATTCTCTATAAACAGGATTATCACTTGTGGTTAGAAACTACATTGAAACAATTGCAAGAAAGAGATTTAGAGTATCTTGATTGGGATCATTTGATTGAGGAGATTGAAGGATTGGGTAATGAACAGAAGCACAAGCTCGAAAGTTATTTACTGCAACTTCTCAAGCATTTGCTTTTGTATCAACATTGGAGCCTCCCTGAATGTAAAAATCATTGGGAAGTGGAAATTGATAATTTTCGGGTGGAACTCAGGAAATTAACTAAATCTAAAAACCTCTACAACTATCTGCTCACAGTGCTTGAAGAAGTCTACATTGATGCGCTACGACAAGCAAAAAAGAAAAGTGGATTGAATTGTTTTCCGCAAACTTGTCCTTATAGCATTGAGCAAATTTTAAATGTGGATTATTTACCACCATTTGAATTTTAAATTTTGTTTTGCGGTACTAGTCCCTTTACATAAAGATAAAAATACATCATTTAATTAGCTTGGATCAGCGGAATTGCACCTGTATCTTTAGGAAGATTTTCAGGAAAAATAGCTAATAAATAGCTAAAAAAAGTAGACGTTATTTAAAAACTCAGATTGGCTTGAATTTAAGCGTTGTAACTCCCGTTTTTTGGCGATAACATGAGGATAAGTTTATTTCAAGCTTTATCAAACCGCGTTTAGCGTCAGTTTTTTTATGGACATTCAGTTAATCAACATCGGCTTTGGTAACATCGTGTCTGCCAACCGAGTAGTTGCCATTGTCAGTCCAGAGTCTGCCCCGATTAAGCGGATTATTACCGATGCACGGGATAGAGGTCAACTGATTGATGCAACTTACGGTCGTCGCACTAGAGCTGTAATTATCACCGATTCCAGCCACGTAATTCTGTCAGCGATTCAGCCGGAAACGGTAGCGAATCGCTTTGTAATTTCTCGCGATCATCAAACTGTAGATAATTGACTAGCAGTAGATTTTTCCCACTCCTCTTTGTACCGTATCGGTAGTACTATGTGAATTAGACAAATTTTCTGTCACTCTTACTACAAATTCTTTAGTCACTAGTGGACTAGACCAGGAACACAAGACTAATGAATAATATGTATTGATTGATTCACAGGTTGAAGGGATGATGCCAGTTTTACCCATCCAGAGTAGTGCGACTACCGAAGAATGCTTACATTTAGGCAGGTTAATTGTTTTAACTGGCCCCAGTGGGGTCGGTAAAGGCACTTTAATGCGATCGCTCCTAGAGCGTCATCCAGAACTCTATTATTCTGTGTCCGTGACAACTCGTTCTCCCCGTCCAGGGGAAATTGATGGCAAAAGTTATTACTTTATCAGCCGCAGTAAGTTTGAGCAATTAGTTACTGAAGGTGAATTTTTAGAATCGGCAGAATTTGCTGGTAACTATTACGGCACTCCCCGTGAAGCTGTACTTAACCAAATTCATGCCAGTAAGTTAGTGGTGCTGGAAATTGAATTAGAAGGGGCAAGACAAATTCGTGCTTCCTTTCCCAGTACCCTCAGCATTTTTATTTTACCGCCTTCCTTTGATGAATTAGAGAAACGAATACGCTCTCGTGCCCAAGATTCTGAAGAAGCGATCGCCCGTCGTCTGCTCCGCGCCCAAGAAGAAATTCAAGCCGCAGATGAATTTGATATTCAAATCGTTAATGACGATTTTGAAACTGCTTTAAATAATATTGAAGCAGTTTTGTTTAAATAAATTAGGAGTTAAGAGTTAGAAGTTATGAATTATTTAAACTCCTAACTCCTAACTCCTAGTAATTAACCAAACAGACCTTGAATTAGTGCCAAATTACTAGTCAAAAAGTAAGCAACTACTGCACCACCAATACCACCAATCAAGAAAGAACTGGCGAAGTTGTTCCAGCTTTCTTTAGAGTTAAAAGCATCTGCTGGAAGCCTAGGTACGGTAACACTAGGAAGTGCTTTGGGTGGATTGCTACTGGCATACAGTGACAGAGCGCCTGTGAGAACTACAACCAGGCCAATGGCTGACAGCAACCCAGCTAAGTTAGCATCATTTGTATCACGCAGTGGGCCCAATTTGGCAAAGGGACCAAATAGCCAGTAACCATGAGCCATACCAACTTCTAAACCGCGTCTAGCAGGAGCCAGACCTGGGCGATAGGCAGGTAAATAATTAATGAACCACTTGCTCAAGGGAGAAGCATTAATCGGGGTTTCTAGGTTGCCTAGCTGTGGATCGCCAAATGCGGGAAAAACAACTTCCCGATTTCTGGGATCGCTGGGAAGATTCTTTGATGCATCTACTGCTTGTGCCATATTTTATGTTCGCCTCTAAAATTAAAATGGTGGCATTTTCATATTAATAATAATTGTAGCTAAAGAAGCATTTTGTTTAGGAAGTTTAGAAAAATTAATTTAGCTTGTTTTAAATCCGTGAACTCGCGATCTGTCAACAGGATCGCGAGTTTCAAAAAACTATTTTTGCTGTCTATTTTGGTGATAATTCTGCCTAACTAAGCTGAATACATCAACTACACAATATTAAGCAAAAAACAAGACATTGATTCAACTTTCCTAAATCCTATTTAACACTTATGGTAGTGGGTGAAAAAGTAGGTCGGGGAAAAAGCGGTTGAATTCAATCAAGATACCTGCTGTGATGAACAGCCATATCGTAGCTGCCACAGGCGCTGTGGAAATGAATTTAATCAAATAAGCTGATTGATCGCCTTTGTCTGCCATGAATTTAGTCTCCAAAATGAATGAATTAGTTAAACTGATTTAGCGTGGAGAAATGGGGATTTCTGTATCCTTGGCTGCTAATTTTCCAGAGAGCAATTCTTGGACTGCTGCTACTGGCCAAGTAAAGCCTGACGCTATTATGGGTAGTGCCAAACCAAGATCGATTTGGATTTCTTTTTGTTCAGTGTCAGATTCCTTTTTGATTGCTTGCA
Organism: Nostoc sp.; assembly: GCF_036917555.1. GTDB lineage: Bacteria > Cyanobacteriota > Cyanobacteriia > Cyanobacteriales > Nostocaceae > Nostoc. Next base: position 460,115 of record NZ_JBALDD010000023.1, read on the forward strand.
GATAGGCACGACCGACCCAACCAATCCAACCAGCAATGTATAGAAACAGAATACTAGGGATCAGGAAGTCACCAGCATGATCTAGACGACCATCGACAATCAAGTGGGGATACCCCTCAGGACCACACAGTTCTTGAGAATAACGCTCAAATCGCTTTATCCCTGATTGGGGATCGGCAGTGGTGTTACGGGCATTAGCTGCTAGCTCTTGAAAAGCGGGATTGTCTTTGCACGGTGTCAAATTAGCCCCTAAAGCTTGTGCTGGGGGGGCAAAATTGAACCAAAGACTAATCGCTAACATCAAAGCAAACAATCGTCGCATAGAGTTGTTTCCTTTTATTACAAAACAAGAAGTTCTTTGTACAAAACGAAGCGGCTTGTACAGTTGTTTATTTGCATAACTAGGAAGTCATCATACTCTTGGGTGGGAACCGAGTAAAGTTTAAGTAAATAAAAGTTAAAGCTTCTCAACCAAAACAGAGTGTTGAGTGCCCAGTTAGAACGCCGAGTATAAGAATTGTTGTTGTAGGGTAGTAAAGAAGCAAGATTTTTTCTCTACTATTCAGGATTCAGCACGGGCTAAACCCTAGCTATCCGCTAACAGCACTCAGAACTCTCAATGACAACCGTTTTAGCAATAGAAACCAGTTGTGATGAAACAGCCGTCGCAATTGTTAAGAATCGTAAAGTTTGCAGCAGTATCGTAGCCTCACAAATTCCAGTCCATCAGCAGTATGGCGGGGTAGTGCCAGAAGTAGCGTCTCGCCAGCACTTGGAAACGATAAATGTTGCGATCGCACAAGCCCTAGAGCAAGCCCAACTAGACTGGGGAAAAATTGACGCAATTGCCGCCACTTGTGCGCCTGGACTTGTAGGAGCGCTGTTGGTGGGGTTAACTGCTGCCAAAACTCTAGCGATGGTACACAACAAGCCATTTTTGGGGGTTCATCACCTCGAAGGTCACATTTACGCAACTTACCTGAGCGAATCAACTTTAAATGCCCCTTTCCTTAGCTTACTGGTTTCAGGCGGACATACAAGCTTGATTTATGTCAAAGATTGTGGTAAATACGAAACTCTGGGACAAACCCGTGATGATGCTGCAGGTGAAGCCTTTGATAAAGTGGCGCGATTGTTAAAGCTGGGTTATCCAGGTGGCCCAGTGATTGACAAGTTGGCACAACAGGGCAATCCTCAAGCCTTTGCTTTACCAGAAGGAAGAGTTTCTCTACCTGGTGGGGGGTTTCATCGTTATGATGCGAGTTTTAGTGGGTTAAAAACGGCTGTATTACGTTTAGTGCAGCAGTTAGAGAAAAATAGTGGACAAGTACCAGTGGCAGATGTAGCAGCTAGCTTTCAGGATACGGTAGCGCGATCGCTAACCAAAAGAGCGATCGTTTGTGCCGTAGACTATGGTCTAGATACAATTGCCATTGGTGGCGGTGTAGCTGCAAACAGCGGGTTGAGAAAAAACCTCCAAGCCGCCGCCGTTAAACATAACCTACGCGTCCTATTCCCACCTCTAAAATTCTGTACCGATAACGCCGCCATGATTGGCTGTGCCGCTGCTGACCATCTATCCCGTGGTCATACATCTCCCCTTACACTAGGCGTTGAGTCTAGGTTAGGGCTTACTCAGGTGATGAAGTTGTATCAACCTGTTGAGTAGTCATTTGTCATTTGTCATTTGTAACTACCAATGCCCAATACTTCGACTACGCTCAGTACAAGTGCCCAATGCCCTATACCCTATAACTATTAACTATTGCCCGGATGTGATCAGCCACTGCATCCGGCTGTTCTAACATAGCCAGATGTCCGCAATTAGGAATTTCCAGAACATTGTCACCACAATATTGAAAAAGTCTGTGAAAGCTAGCTAAATGGCGCACATACTTGGGTTCCATAACCTTGTCTTGGGCGCCAGCCAAAAAATAAACTGGCTGCTTTAGTTGGGATACTAGCTCAGGTAAACGATTGATTTCTTCTTCAGTTGTGGAATCTAACAGAGTTCCCAGAGCCGCTTCTGGATCAGCCACAACGAAATCTATTACTCGCTGACGTGCCCAATAGCGCTCCAAAGGACGAGCCACACTAGCTCTAGTAAACAGCAAATCAATCAAAGGCACTTGAGACAGCCAGCGCGGACGGACTTGCAAAAATTTCTGACCCGCCGAGCGAAACTGCTCAAAGGCTTCTTTGAGGTAAATACCACCGCCAGCGTTAATACAGATAACTCCCTTAACACACTCAGGCATTTGATCTGCTCCCCAAAGAGCAATCGTCCCGCCTAATGAGTGACCAATTAGCCAAGCACTTGTAATATTTAGCTGTTTCAGGAGAGCTGCTAAATCCTGAGTATACGCAGCAGGAGTATAAAGAGAATCGAAAGATGAGCCAACCGCACTACTGATGGGCGTCAGACTCAAAGACGTTTGTGCTCGACTAAAATCGGTTTTTACCTGGGATTGAGATTCACCAAAACCCCGCAAATCATAGGACAGGCACTGCAAATCATCTGATAGGCGGGAAATCACAGGTTGCCAATATCCACGGCTATTGAGCCAACCGTGGATAAATACTAAAGCATGGGGGCAGTAAGTGGGAGCCGTTAGCTCGTATGCGTGTGGAACGCCCAAGATTTCAATAGTTGCCATACTTGTATCGTACCCTTAAGGACGGGTGCGACTAAATACTAAAGTGGAAAGAGTTAGAAGTTAGGAGTGAGGAATTTTTAACTCATAACTCCTCACTTTTTTATTTACCCAGCAACCTCTGTCGCACTCCTTCAGCAATTTTGTGACCCAGATATTCAGGAATGAGGCTTTCATTCGGCCCTAACAAGTAGAGAATTAGCCGTGTACGTCCGCGCCAAACCAGTAAATTGGCATTGACTACCAAAAGGTCTTCCTGCCAGATAGCGTACATCACTTTGTAGAATAATCCTGGTTGATTATCAGCTTCAATCACTAGAGCAGGGAGATGAAAGACCGGATCGACATAGAACTCCGTTTGTACCTGCTCTAAGCCAGTGTCAAGATTAAATTCTACTGCCAGCATCTCTTCTACCTCAAACCGACCTCCTAAAGCCTCGCGAATGGCACGACAAACATTTTCTGCGGTTTTCTCGGTCAAGGCTTTACTACCACGAGATACCAACAGTTTGATAAAAACTAACATTGGCGGACGGATTTGACCGTATAGACTTAGACCGTGGATAGTCAATCCATAAGCTGCTAGTACACCAAAAATATCGCTGAGGAGAAAAGACTGGTTGCGGTAAGCAAAATGCAGGGCACTTTTGCTACCTTCCGGTTTCAGCTCAATAACAGCGCGTCTAGTTTTATAGAGACGGTAGGCTAGCCGCAAATTTTGCAGTTGAATTTCACTACTGACGAATTGCTCATAAAACTGGGGAAACGCTCGGTTAAAGCGCTTTAGGAGTTCCAGTGTCGAAGATTTTAAACCAGAAGCCATTGTTAAGGGTAAAACTCGCTTGCTTTCGTCATCTGGGGCTGGGTGTTAGGGAGTGGGTGTTGGGGGCTGGGGACTGGGGAGACAAAGGGACAAGGGGGACAAGGGGACAAGGGAGAATTATTGAACAAGCCTCTCCCTTGTCTCCCCCCTCTTTCTTGTCTACCTTGTCTCTTCTCCATGCCCAATGCCCAATCCCGTGTATACAATTCACTCCTAAGCTAACGTGCATTTAAGCTCTATACGAGCAATTGCCAGGATTAGGTTTTTCCATTATGAATTTTGAATTTTGAATTGTTTATATCCTTACCCTTTTGGTGAATTTCTCCTAGCCTTTACAACAAAATGCTAAAGTTGAAAATGATTGGTGTGAAACACGCTCTAACTGGCTGTTACCATTGCAAATCCCGAAAACAACCGAAAAACTTTGAGTGTAAAGGGTAGTAAATGGGGTAGCGATGTTAAAAGTGAATCAACACTCCTGAGAGTGGAAACCAATTCAGTTATACTACCCGAACCGCGTTGGCATGGGTTTTTGGAAAACTTGGTTTAGTACTCCTGAATCTGTAGGGACAACTAGGACAAACCTCTTTGAAGAGCATACAGCGGAAACTGCGGGCAACTCTAGCCCCAGTGGTATTAGCGAAGCTGCTTCAAAGGAGGCTCGGATCGTCTTCAGCACGGAACGAGATATTGACCTATATGAGCTAGAAGAACTCTGTGATGCAGTTGGTTGGTCGCGTCGTCCTTTAAGAAAAGTAAAAAAAGCTATTGAGCATAGTTTTCTCGTTGCCTCAATGTGGCAAGTGAGAGGAAACCAAAAGCGGCTCATTGGTTTTGCCCGTGCTACCTCAGATCACGCGTTTAATGCCACTATCTGGGATGTAGTGGTTCACCCAGACTTTCAAAGTCAAGGACTGGGCAAGGCGCTGATGAAATACGTTCTCAAAAAACTTAGGAGTGAAGAAATTAGTAATGTCACTCTCTTCGCTGACCCCCACGTTGTAGATTTTTACCGAACTATGGGGTTTATGGCTGATCCAGAAGGCATCAAAGGCATGTTCTGGTATCCTCACTAATGCTCAATCCAAATAAAACCCGATTCGCACAATAAAATCAGGTATAGTAGTACAAATCTATTATTTTAATTTGGTTTGACAAGGTTTAGCCGACGAACGCACAAGTAATATCTCTTGTAAAACTAAGTCGGCAGACAAACCTTTATCAGTCTAAATATCTAATCTAGCTAGTATTTGCAGAAAATATAAATATATTAGGGATGAGCGGTGTTATGTGATATGATTGCCTTAACGCTTTTGTGAAAGCGCGATCGCTTTGATGGAAAACTAAAACCAAACCAAAAAAAGTAGATTAAGTATAACGGGATGTAGCGCAGCTTGGTAGCGCGCCTGCTTTGGGAGCAGGATGCCGCAGGTTCAAATCCTGTCATCCCGATTGAACTAATATAGTTAACCGTTAAAGTAATTAGCTAGGTTTTTTGCCAAATCTGCAATTTAATTGGATATTTTTATGGAGAGGACCAATTAGACTGTTCTGCTGTTGAAGTTTAACAGGTAAATTTCCTAATTAAGTAGTAAGGTGATTTTTAATACTGAGCTTTGTATAGATTTGAGAAGAGATTAAAGCAATCGTAGATGGAACGATTGATTAACTAATAGCGTCAACCAATATTAGAAAAAGCCGATAAAATAGCATTTATCATCTCCAAGCTTGGAGAGATGGAGAGATTTTTTGCTGTTTGAGAAGACATATAATAGGCATCTACGGCATTTCGCGGTAAATAGCGAAGCGAAAGCTAGAAAAACACAACGTTAGCACAGCCAATTTGTGAAAATGATACTATAGCAACTCTAAATAGTTAGGGAACATTGGATTTTGACCGTTGAGGCTTAACACTCAACTTCAACGCGCACAATGAATTTTTCACAACTAAAATGAATTGCTATATAACTAAAGCTAGTTGGTGCTGTGCAAATCCAACCATTTGTTTAATTTAATTGGACTATTGATGCGAGGAGCAGTCATGAAATCATTTATTCGCTTAGGCGCAACATTGGGTATAGCTGGCAGTGTATTTTTAACAGGGCTTTCAGGAATAGGTAATATACCAGGAATGGGCAATCTAGAGGCGATCGCCTTGCCACAAGATCAGGTAGTGAAAAAGCTCCAAGAAGTACCTGTATTCACGCTTACCAATCCTAAAGGCGAATTTGTAGTTCTTTCGAGAAACAACGCATCCAAGCCGGTGTCACAAGTGGGATTTTTTATTAGCAAGCAAGATGCTCAAAAATTCCTTGACAATCGGCTCAAAAAAGAAAATCCCCAATTGGCAGGCACCCTACAGGTTAGACCTTTGTCCTTGGCAGACTACTATAAAATAGTCCAAGAAAGCAAAAAGAAATCAGATTCTGTGATTTATACTTTAGTGCCGACGCAACAGCAAGTAGCCTCAGCAACAAGTATGCTCAATCAAAATGGTAAAAAGGTAGAGCAATTCAATGGTATTCCCTTATTTGTACCAAAATTTAAGAAAGATAATAGCTATCTGACTATTCCTCTTGCCAAAGGTAATGAACGATACATACCTTTCTTTTTTGAGAAAGAACAAGCAGTGGCTCTGTTAGAGGAATTCAAAAAAGCCGTGCCAAAGGAAGGAGCCAATACTGAAATTCAGGTGGTGGACTTGTACGGTGTTATGGAAGCTCTCAATAGCAGCAGCGATCCTAGTATCAATAAAATTGTTCTGTATCCATCACGGGAGTCGATCAATTTTATTCGCTCCCTGGCGCCAAATCAATCACCAGCGGCCAAGCCAGCTGCTGCCCCCGCTCCGAAAAAATAACGGATATGCGCTCCAAGGTTGAGGTATGGGGGAGAAACATTTAATAGTCTCTGGTTTACAACTTTGGCAGTGGCGGAATGCAGCTCTTGAAGCAGCAGGAGCCACTGATGTCCCACCAATGGAAATAGATTGGCTACTTTTAGAGGTAGCTGGGTTAGACCGCTTGGCACTGCGTTTGGAGTCTTTTAAAAACTGGCCGCAAATTCAACTGCAATTGCCTCTAGAAGAGTTAGAGCACCTGTGGCAGAGGCGATTAAATGACCGCTTACCAGTGCAGTATATTGCCGGAGTTACACCTTGGCGTCAGTTTAAACTTGCGGTGTCGAGTGCGGTTTTGATTCCTAGACCAGAGACAGAGTGTTTAATTGATTTAGCTGAAGCATCTGCTAGGAATGGTTCAGGACACTGGGCAGATTTGGGTACTGGCAGTGGAGCGATCGCACTGGGATTAGCAGATATCTTGCCAAAAGCAACAATTCATGCTGTTGATTACAGTTTAGAAGCTCTGGCGATCGCTCGCTCCAACGCCGATAATTTGGGTCTTGCTGACCGGATTCAATTTTATCAAGGTTCCTGGTGGGAGCCACTGGCATTCTTAAAAGGTCAGTTCAGTGGTATGGTGTCCAATCCTCCTTACATCCCCACCAGCACCTTACCTACTTTGCAGCCAGAAGTAGTTAACCACGAACCACATCTAGCTTTGGATGGTGGCACTGATGGCTTAGATTGCATTCGCCATTTGATCGAAATCTCCCCTAGTTATTTGCGATCGGGTGGGGTGTGGCTGATTGAGATGATGGCAGGACAGGCAGATGCCGTGCGAGAAATTTTGCAAAATCAAGGTAGCTATTGTAAAATTCAAATTCACGCTGATTTAGCTGGAATTGAACGCTTTGCCCTTGCTTATAAAAGTTAGGAGTAGAGTTAGAAATTTTATATATTTTACTTGCTAATTGTAGTAAATTAATGCTAACAGCAAAATTATTGAGGCTAAAGCCTTGATAATTGTGTTGTACAAGAAGCTAAACATACAAAACAAAAACTGTATGTATGAGTCCTTAAAACCAAAGCTTTTGTTTTACAGGACTTGTATAGTTAATTTCTGGTAGTTGCAAGATGCTTAAGGCGCAAGACTTAAACGTAGTTACACTTCAATTATCAATTTTTACACCAAATATTTCTTCCTTTGCTGCTTCAAAGGCTTTAGGTATAATTTTAAGTAAATATTCCCAAAGATATGATGGTGATGTACAGGCACTACCTCTACCGGAAGAAGTTCCTTTAGAGGTTCCTAGAATAGTGTTGCAAAGTAAAGATAGAGCTTATAGGTTAGAAATTTCACCTGCGCGAATTAATTCTTTATGGTTAAAAACTGACAATGTACAAACAGAAAGAGAAGAAATTATTGATATTTGCAAGGAAGTATTAGAATATTACATTCAGTCAATGCAAATAGAAGTTAACCGCTTGGGCTTGGTTACAATAAGAGTTCATCAAACACAAAAACCAGCAACTTTGTTAAGTAAGAAATTTTGTAAGCCAGAATTAATAGATCAAGTGTTTTCCTCCTCTGAGAACTTTGAAATTCACAACCATTCTATTAAAAATATAGAAAACTTTGTGGTTAATGTGTGGACTCGCTGTAAAAGTGGATTGATAGCAAACAACGAGCAAACGCATTCAGCACTAATAGTAGAACAAGATTTAAATACACTTGCACAAGATTTAGAAGATCGCAAGTTTAATCTAGAGGAAATAAAAAGTTTTTTTAGTCTTATGCAGCTTGAATCACAAGCTATTTTACAACTTTATTTTCCAAATAATTAGATATGATAGCTATACTAGATTCACAAAACCAGTCAGCAATAGATACAGAAGAAAGTATTATTGAATATTCAATTAACCAATATGTTAAAGCTTCAATTATTAGTGGTGTTACAAATTTTGATAGTTTAACAAAAACTAAAGTTACTAGCAAACAATCAGTTTATGTTCAAGTTTTCACATCGGATAAAGTTTCAAAAATATTAGCAATTGTTAAATCTCTTGAGAAATTAAAAGAAGATATTCAACCTATAAAACAAGATCCTATTGAAATATTTTCCAGAAGACATCTATCTAGCTTTGCGGGATCAAGTAATTCATTGAATGAGGCATTAAAAATCACTCAAGAACGCCTGATTGAACTTTGGCAAGAAGATGAAGAAGATGAATACGGTATTGTAAGACCTAGTGTTTATGCTTTTGATAAAGCGTGGAGCATTATTACTGAAGCCTCACAATTTTTGAAAGATTCTTTTAGAAAAGCGTCTGTTTCTACGGATGACGAAGGAGGTATTCGACTGACCTGGACTAAACTTGAACCAGAAGCCGAAGTTCGTCTGATTTGTCCTTGTGACCACTCTAAAGAAGTATATTTGTACCATGAGAAAGATTCAGAATATAATATTGTCAAGAATGTCACAGGATTCAATTTAGCGAGTTGGTTAGACTGGCTCAATCAGGTGTGATGGATGGTGAACAATCTACTAGTGGCAAGAAAGAATATAAGCCATTGCCATGTAGCGCCATTGTTTACAGAGCATTGCTTAGAAAACAATGGATAGATAAAGATACAGAAAGAGTAAAAGCGGATGCTTATTTTTTACGTAAAAATAAAAACGAAAAAGGTCTTTCAGTTAATATTGCCGCACACTGCTCGCCTAAGCAGTGTGCGGCAAAGTTTAACAAGTGTTTTGCACTAGCAAGTTTGCACGTAGGACGCATTCGTGATTTAGGGTTAGATGTGATACAAGACTCTTTAGACCATGCTAATATAATTGGCCTACCTGATGTTAATGATGATGCAGTTACGGCTGAACGTCTTGCGGGTTTACTGGCAAAACAATCACGAATTATAAATCCGTAAATGCAAAATTGGGAACAATGGCAAAACCAGAACAATTCGCGTGTCAGTCACACTTGCAGAACAAATTTTGTCACATGCCAGGGTAATATATTCTGGCATTGAGCTAGAACGATAGTTGGCTTTACGGACTACTGTCGGCAAGAGTATTAAATGACAAAACCAAGGCTCTTAGCATGATAAAGCCTCGTTCATCCGCAACAACAGTAAAATTTGTTGACGAATATTGTCAGTATACATGACCCAAGTTTCTTTAGAAAATCTCATAGCTGGCACACGCGCTGGGCTTTTGGTGAGCTTTCCTACTGATACAGTTCCGGCACTTGCAGCGATACCAGAAAAAGCAGCATTAATTTTTGCGGCTAAACAACGCAGTCAAGACAAACCTTTGATTTTGATGGCGGCTAGTGCTGAAGATTTGTGGCCGTATGTCAAAGGTAGGGAGAATGAATATAAAGTTTGGCAAGAAGTAGCAGATAAATATTGGCCAGGAGGGCTGACATTAGTTTTGCCAGCGAGTGAACGCTTACCAAAAGTTATGAATCCCATCGATCCAACAACAATTGGGATTCGAGTACCAAACAGTGTGATCGCTCAAACTATTTTGGCGCAAACAGGCCCTCTTGCCACCACTAGCGCCAATTTTTCTGGTCAGCCGCCTTTGCAAACAATCACAGAAATTGAGACTCAGTTTCCCCAGGTTCTGACTTTAGCAACGACAGAATACCAGGGGGAAATACTAGGGATGGGTATACCTTCCACCGTTGCTAAATGGACAGGGATAAATTGGCAGATTTTGCGACAAGGTGCAATCGAGTTAGATATTTCAAGTGATAACCAAGTATAGGTAGCTATAATGTTGTTTTCGTGGTTTTAACAACAGAGAAATCTGAAACTTTAGTTTGCGCTGTTGTAGTCAATTAGCAAATTAATAATTGCCAGATATGAATTGGAGCAACTGGATATATCTAGGAGCAGGAATAGCACTAGGTATGGTTTTCCGTCAGTTATTTGGGCGTTTGTCAAATGTTTCGTCTAGCTCATCTCCAGTAGCGCCATTAGCTCAACAGGATATGTCACTAATATCACAACAGCTACAGCAAACACAGCTAGCATACCTGATGGCAAGGGAAATGAGCCAGTTTAAAGCTGGTTTTTTGGCGCGAACTACCCATGAATTGCGATCGCCTTTTAATGGTTTGATTGGCTTACATCAGTTAATTTTGTCAGATTTGTGTGAAAATCCAGCTGAAGAGCGAGAATTTATTGCCCAAGCTCACGAGCGAACACTGAAGCTGCTGAAGCTAATGGATGAAATTCTCAACGTTGCTAGAGCTGAACATGGCACCAATAAATTAGATATTCAGCCCAGACCCTTAGCCCCAATTTTAGAGGAGGTTCATGACTTAACTTATATGCTGGCGGCAAATCGCAATTTTCCCTTACAGTTATTACCCGCCGACTCAGAAATTTATGTTTTGACAGATTACCTCTGGCTCCGCCAAGTATTGATAAGTTTAATAGACACTGCGATTACCCAGATGGAGGAAGGCAGCATTTGTATTTCCAGTAGCACCCTATCTACAAACAATTTTGTAAATATTTGGCTGGATTTACCAACCCATGCTGTACCCTGGAGCGAGCCGATTGATTTGCTCAAATTTGAAGATCGGTTGACCCAGATTGACCAAAACAAGACTGCTCTTTCCCCAGGAATGAGGCTGTTGATTAACCAGACTCTGCTGGAAGTTATGGGAGGAAAGTTAGAAATCTTGCCCTCAACCACTGTGAAGGAACCACTTCAGCAGCTTACCAGACTACAAATCTCTATCCCCCTAGTGATTCCTGAAGCTGAACTTCTGTAGCACAAACAAAAGCACGGTTAGCTTGATTGTATAGCACCATCGTAGTGGTGCTATTGGTTTGAAAACCAATCTTTTCGTAGAAACCCTGTTGGTGAGTAGTCATCAGGTAAACGCGCTCAACCCACTTTATGCGGGGATGTCTTAAAACGGTTTCTACTAAATTGCTTCCCAAGCCACTATGTTGATATTCTGGATGAATCACAACATCCCAAATTGTGGCGCGATAGATGCCATCAGATGTTGCTCTGGCAAAGCCAATGAGCCGATCACTATTCCAGACGGAAATTACTGGCTCACTGTTGGCAATGGCTATACCTAAATCTTCAATACTGCGTCCCTTTGCCCAGAAAGCGGAAACGTTTAACAGTTTTTGGAGTTGATAAAGGTCAATTTCAGACTTGCGATCGCTAAATTTAATCTGAAGATCGTTCATGTATGGCATCCACTTTTGGCAGTATCTTTAAGCAGACATTTGGTGAAATTAAATATGCATCATCCAGAAATCTTGTAGAGACTTAGTAGTGCTAAGTCTTTATATTCTTTTTCAGCAGATGTCTAGTATGGTTAAGTCATATTTTGCTATAAATTGCTGTACGTGTAGAGAAAGAAAATTTAATGACAAACCCACTTCCATAGAGGATGAGTTGCTCCCTGTTGACGTATCCGATAAACTTGTTTTTCTAAACGTTGTTTTTCCTGTGGTGGCAGTCCGAGTAGAATATTCCGACTCTGCCAAACTAAAACAGCAGCAGTCATCCCTAGACAAAAGGCTAGACCAAAGGTAGACAGTGGATGGTAGAATAATCCAAATCTCACTGCCACCCAGGTAAAATATTGTTGCCACAGAGCAATTTCTGCACGTAGACCCCACAAGGAAACAGGCGCAATGGTCAGCCATAAACAGCCGACAAACAGCCACCGACCATATACTGTTAGCTGATGTAGTCTTTGTACTTGTTGAGCAAATGATGGGTCAGATTTCTCAAAATCTGGGACAGTATTTAATGGTTCTTCCGGTTGATCCATAGGGGAATAAGATTGCAAGGCGTGGGTGAGCAATTCAAAATGCTTTCACCCAATTGTGAAATATACACAAGTTTAACTATCCTGAGAACTGGGAGATGTATCAATCTCAGCACTTTCTACCAGCTGGGATTCACCCCTGCGCTCTCGCCACCAAGCTAGGAGAGTACTGGCGATGAAAATACTTGAATATGCACCCATTATAAATCCAATAATTAAGGCCAGGGCGAAGTTTCTCAGGGTTTCGCCGCCAAATAGGAATAGGGAAAATAATGTTAGCAAAACGGTTAACGTGGTATTAATCGATCGCGTTAAAGTTTGATTGGTTGCATCATTAACAACTTTGTCAATGCGATCGTTAGGATGTTGATTCAGTATTTCCCGAATGCGATCGTAGATGACCACGGTATCTGTCACCGAGAAACCAGTAATAGTCAAAATAGCAACCACAAAAAGGCTATCAACTTCAATACCTACTATTAATCCTAAGATGGCGAAAACACCCAGCGTAATCAAAACATCATGGAACAAGGCAAGAATTGCAATTACGGCATAGTCCACCTGGAACCGCACACTTAAATAAATAACGATCCCAGCAAAGGAGACAACCAGAGCTAATAACCCTTGAGAAAATAGCTGACGACCAAGTGTTGGCCCAACAGTGTCAATTTGAGTTACTTTCGGGTTAAAGGCTCCAATTTTTTCACTCAAAGCTGTTTGCAACTGGGTGCGTTGCTCGACATTTAATGTCTTTGTGCGAATGGATATTCCCTGTTGTTTTTGACCAACAACTTGGATGCTACTATTATTTAGCTTCTGAGTGTCAACTACTTCCCTAACATCAGAAATTTCAATCGGTTGAGTACAGCTGTTTGCTTGTGTACAATCGCGTTCAAATTGTAGTCGCGTACCACCAACAAAATCTAAACTGGGACGTAGTGGTGCGCCTAGTTGTTGCCAAGAAATCACCATCGCCACGATGCTAACGATCATCAGGGTGGCAGAAATTGTCCACCAAAGTCTCCGACGTTTGATGACACTAAATTTCATGACTGTACCTCCGCACCAGACTTAATTGACGTTGAGAGATTGGGACAAAACAACTCTGGCTTACGCAAGTTGGGAAATCCCAATGTTAAGAACAGCAGTGTGCGACTACAAGTAATGGCAGTAAACAAATTCACCCCTAACCCTAGCGCCAATGTCAAAGCAAAGCCTTTAACTAAACCTGCTCCTAACCAAAACAATGCTGCACAAGATATTAATGATGTGACATGACTATCTAAAATGCTAGACCAAGCTCGGTAGAATCCAGACTCTACAGAACGATATAAAGTTTTACCAGCACGTAGTTCTTCACGGGTGCGCTCAAAAATCAATACGTTAGCATCAACTGCCATGCCGATACTGAGGATAAACCCAGCAATACCGGGGAGAGTTAATGTAATGCCTAGCAAAGCGAAGGTGGCATAAGTCAATAGCGCATAGATAATTAAAGAAAAGTCGGCAATTAACCCTGGTAGTCGGTAGTAAACTAACATGAAAATTAATACTAACAGCAATCCGCCAATACCAGCGTAAATACTGCGTTGAATACTATCTTTACCTAAACTTGCCCCGACGGTACGGTTTTCAACTATTTCTACTGGTACGGGTAATGCCCCACCGCGTAGTTGCACGCCTAAGTCATTGGCTTGTTGGGCGGTAAACCGTCCTGTAATCACAGCAGAGCCACCAGTAATGCCAGTCGCGGCAAATTCTATACCCACGGTAGGAGCGCTAATAACTTCATTGTCCAGAAAAACACCAATACTACGCCCAGTACCAGCGAGATTTTTCGTCAAATTGGCAAATAGTTCACCACCCTTTTCGTCGAAGCGAATGGCAACATTCCAGTTGTTACCTTGAGTGGGTTCACCATAGGCATCCTTGAGGTATTTGCCAATTAGCGGTGGATTGGTGCTTTCAAACAATTCTGCGATCGCTTGATTATTTTTCTGTAAATTTTCTTGATTATTGACAATTGCCGCTTTGTCAGTACTCTTTCGCAACTCTTCTTGCTTGAATTTTAATTCGGCTCTTGATGCTTGAAAAGCAAGCAGTTGAGTTTCTGTATTCGGCTTTTGGGTACGAAATTCTAACTGCGCCGTACCCCCTAATACCCGTTCAGCTTGCTCTGGATCGTTGACTCCTGGTAGTTGCACCAAGATTTTATCTGAGCTGACTGTTTGGATTACTGGCTCAGAAACACCCAGACCATTAATCCGACCTTCGACAACTTTCTTCACACCTTCCAATTCTCGGTCGGTGATTTTGGGAATTTCTGCTGATGGTTTTACCTGAATTGTGAGCTGTGAACCTCCGCGCAAGTCCAGCCCAAGGGGTATCGGAATTGTGGCAATCACCGTAATAGCGGCGATTATCAGGACTAAAATCAAAATGAATAGCGATCGCTGTCTTTGCATACCATAACTCGCAACTGACAAACGCTATAATAGCGCTCTTTTGAGGAGTTATGAGTTAGGAAATGGGGAGTGGAAAGTGGGGAGTAGGGAGTAGGGGTTGAATTTATTCCCTATTCCCTATTCCCTGTTCCCTTTTCCCTATACTCGCAACGCCACCATTTTTTCCACAGCTTCTACTATTTGCTCTGGTTGGATGATTGTTAGTCGTTCCAGATTGCCGTTGTAAGGTGTAGGAATATCTTGGGAAGAAAGCCGCAGTACTGGCGCATCCAATTCATCGAATAAGCGATCGTTTATGGAGGCGATGACTTCTGCTCCAATACCCGCAGTTCTCATGGATTCTTCCACAACAATGACTTTATGGGTTTTACGTATTGATGCACCAATGGTATCAAAATCTAATGGTTTGAGGGATATTAAATCGATAACTTCTGGATCATATCCTTGTTTTTCAAGAGTTTTTACGGCTTGGACTACATGATGGCGCATCCGGGAGTAAGTAATAATTGTCACATCTTTACCTGGACGTACAATTTCTGCTTTATCTAAGGGGAGCAGGTATTCTTCTTCTGGTAAATCTTCTTTCAAGTTGTAAAGTAAAACGTGTTCAAAGAACAACACTGGATTATCATCACGGATAGCGGATTTCAACAGTCCTTTAGCATTTCTTGGTGTGGAGCAGGCAACAATCTTCAACCCTGGCACAGCTTGGAAGTAAGTTTCTAGTCGCTGGGAATGTTCTGCGCCTAGCTGCCGTCCCACACCTCCAGGGCCGCGAATTACCATCGGAATTTTAAAGTTACCGCCAGAAGTATAGCGCAGCATCCCAGCGTTGTTGGATATTTGATTGAAGGCGAGCAGTAAAAAGCCCATGTTCATGCCTTCAATGATCGGACGCAACCCAGTCATTGCGGCTCCCACAGCCATCCCAGTAAAGCTATTTTCAGCTATAGGGGTGTCTAGAATGCGGAGTTCGCCATATTTTTGGTACAGGTCTTTGGTAACTTTATAGGAACCGCCGTAGTGCCCGACATCTTCACCGAGAACGAATACGCTGGAGTCACGCGCCATTTCTTCATCAATGGCTTCCCGTAAGGCGTTGAAGAATAGTGTTTCTGCCATTTAGACCTTTTAGTACGATTATGGTTTTAGAATTTTATCGTGCTGCTGTCCCAAATAAGGTGAGCGATCGCACTGGTTAGAGTTTAGGTTTTTTAAACGAACCGCCCCAAACATAGAGCGAGTAATTGCCATAACTATATCAAAGCTATTTAATTTAGATTTTAGAGGTTTTATGAGCTTTATGAGCGATCGCCTGACACTTTAGCAAATACGGCTGATTTCTCTATGTAATAAAACTTAGGTATCTGTGTAAAATATACTCAAAATTTCCCGATTGAAAGATACTAACTTACTTTAGTCACACCAGAGTAAAAATTTTGTTGTAGCAATAATTTAAATATGCCTACTGTAGAACAATTAAAAACGTTGTTTATCTTAAGTTTTTGGGCTACTAAAATGTATTTACCTGTGTTTTTAGTCCGAATCGATCAACGAACAAAAAATCTTGTAATTATCGCTGGTGAGGAAAATGAAATTATAATTTAGCTAGACGGGAAGTGGAGATATGTATGAGTAAGCCAGATTTTATCACAATGCCCCGTGTCCAATTGCGTCAATATATCCTTGACCACAGAGAAGATGATGAAGCCTTTCAAACTTATTTAGATCGATTCATCTCTGAAGACGCTGTAATTTTCCCTGCACCGCAGTCAATAGATAGCTTGCAAATTAACTATTTCATCGAAACTCAGTCATTTTGAGCAAAGGGATGAAGCGGCGTAACAAACCTCCAAGATACTTCATTCCCTACATTTCGTATCCTGTGAGGTTGTTATTTCTTAGAGGGTGTTTGAAAAGTTATGAGCGGTAAAAATTTATGCCAAACGCCTTACCATGATGCGAATCGTAGCAAGATAGATAAAAGTCTCAGAAGTTTCTGGTAATAGTTCATAATCTTTGTTCAAACGCCGACACCCAGTCAGCCAGCCCAAGGTTCTTTCTATTACCCAACGTTTAGGTAACAAAACAAAACCCTTGTGCTCATGGGGTCGCAGTACAACTTGGACAATCCATCGGTAAAAATCCATCACCCACTGCATAAAAGGGTTGCCATCGTAACCACCATCAACCCAGATAGTAGAAAGACGTGAAACGGTGTCTCCCATATGTCTGACCTTGTTGAGTACTTGTTTACCGCCTAAGCGTTCGTCTACACTCGCTGCTGTCACAAAAACTCGCAGTACTAAACCTAATGTATCCACGGTTAAAAACTGCTTGCGTCCTTTGACCTTTTTTGCTGCGTCGTAGCCAACGTCAAGGCTTACCATCGCTGCACTTTTAACACTTTGACTATCAATTATTGCTTCTGATGGGCTAACAAATCGCTCGTTTTCTACCCTCACCCAACCTCTGAGTCGGTCATGGATGCTCATCCATGTTCCGTCAGTACGCCAATTGCGAAAGTAGGTATACACTGTTTGCCAGTTGGGAAAGTCTCCCGGTAGGTTTCGCCAAGTAGATCCTTGTGTCAATACATAAAAAATGGCGTTGATTACCTCCCAAACCTCGACTTTCCTTGGACGACCACCTTTTTTGCCCCTTGGAATTAACGGTTCTAGCAATTCCCATTGGTCTTGGGTCAGGTTACTGGAGTATGCTTTACTCATCGCTCTCAATGGTGCTGTATCTACGTATTTACAGCTTATGCCGTAAGAGCTTTTTTACTCAACTCCTAACTTTTCAAACATCCTCTTAGATTAAGTTTTATCGTTGTTGTCTGAAGGTGTCTCCTGATATGTCATATATTGATTTTACTTTAGAGAGAATTAAACAGAATTTTCAAATAAATACTATTGAGCAAACTGATATTTTTGCTAATATATCTGAGATAGAATCCAGTAATTTATTAAAATAAATCCTTCAATATAATTTACCTATAGCTATTGCTAGCAATAGTGAAAAAGCTCGCTCTCAGATGATTATTTCTCCAATTTTACTAAATTTGAGGCGACAATTAAATGACCAGATAAATTTGTTTTCTGGTGTTGAATTCAATGTTGATCCTGCACAAGGTTTAAATGGAATCTGTAATTTTATAATTACCCGTTATCCAGAAAGACTAATTATCACTGCACCAGTCATTATTATTGTAGAAGCTAAAAAAGAAAACATTCCTGCTGGTTTAGGATAATGTGTAGCCGAAATGTTAGCAGCACGAATATTTAACGAACGAGCAGGTAATGAAAATTTGATAATTTATGGAACTGTTACAACTGGAAGTATTTGGCAATTTTTAAAATTAGAAGGGCAATCTATCCAGATTAATTTAAGTGAATATTATCTTAAAGATGTCAATAAAATTTTAGGAATCTTAGCTAGTGGTGTCCGCTAAAAAAATTATAATGAAGTAGCGATCGCTATCCTTAAAACACCCGCTCAAAAGGTTTTTTCCGGTAATGTCGATAAATATCAAAATCACTGTCCAAAGTAGGGTAGGCGTAGCCTGCCGCAGGCATCACAGCAATATCTAAGCGTTCTGAAATGACAATCAAGGATAAATCTGCAAAATCCCCTGGTAAATCTATATACTGAGTATTCAACTCAGCAATGTGCGAAAAATCTTGCGGTAATAGTTGCTCACACTCATAAAGTTGTTTAGCAACATCTAGAAGAAACTCGTTTTGTGTACGCCAATCAAAGTTCAGCAACCACACCACTTCTGCAATACAAATGGGCGTAGTCACTAACTTAGAAGTAGAGTTCTCAAAAAAACGACGCACCTGTTGGTGATACTGATCTGTGGCGCTGTAGTACGCAAATAAAAACCCGCTATCCGCCAATATAAGCGGATAGTAGGTCATGGGTGGCGCTTGTTGAGATATTGAGCGATCGCTTTCTTACGGTTTGAGCGTTCCGATAAATCCATTGGTGCATCTTGCAGCAGATGTTCAGGGTGTCCACCCCGCCTCTCAACCAAAGATTTTACCCGCTTGTAAGGTCAGCCAGCTTTCAGCAATCAAGCGTCAAATCAACTCACTCTTGTCCGTTTGCTGGTGAGCCAAGATATCGGCTAACTGCCGTTCTACTTCTTCGTCCAGCTTGACACTGAGCATAACTTTTATCATTCTTGCAATACACGTATGACAAGGATAACGCGGATTAGTTAGTTTTTTTTGAATTTCGCACCAGATCAAGCCAAAACACAAAAATCTCACGCCCAAACACTAAAACACAACTCTGCATCTGAAGCGCATCTGCGTGAGATTTCCCACTAAATTAGTATTCAATATACCTAGCCTACTTTAACCATCGCGCCGCATCTTTGGCATGATAAGTCAATATCAAATCTGCACCAGCCCGTTTAAATCCAGTTAAAGTTTCCATAACCACCCGCTCTTCATCAATCCAACCATTGAGAGCCGCAGCTTTCACCATCGCATACTCACCAGAAACATTGTAAGCCGCAACTGGCAAGTTACTAGCTTCCTTGACGCGCCAAATAATATCCATGTATGCCAAGGCTGGCTTAACCATGAGCATATCAGCACCTTCAGCGATATCTAATTCAATCTCTTTAATCGCTTCACGGGCATTACCTGGGTCCATTTGGTAAGTTCTTCTGTCCCCAAATTGTGGTGTCGAGTCTGCTGCATCCCTAAACGGGCCATAATAACCTGAAGCATACTTAGCAGCATAAGATAAAATCGGCGTATCTTGAAATCCGGCTTCATCCAAACCCACACGAATCGCCTGTACAAAACCATCCATCATCCCAGAAGGCGCGATGATATCGGCACCAGCTTTCGCTTGAGAAACCGCTGTTTTCTTCAACAATTCCAGAGTTGGGTCATTTAAAACTCGTCCTGTTAAATCACCAACTTGCAGATAACCACAATGACCGTGGCTAGTATACTCACACAAACAAGTATCAGCAATTACAATCAAATCTGGTACTGCTGCTTTTACCGCTGTCGCTGCTTTTTGGACGATACCGCAATCATGCCAAGCGCCAGTGGCATCCACATCTTTATCAGCTGGAATCCCAAATAAAATAATAGAAGGAATTCCTAAGTCATAAACTTCTTTTGCTTCTTCAACAATTTTATCTACCGAAAGTTGGTAGACTCCAGGCATCGATTTCACCTCATTAGCGATTCCCTCACCTGGTACAGCAAATAGTGGGTAGATTAAATCGCTTGTTGTTAAAACAGTTTCACGAACCATCCGGCGCAATTGGGGATGTGTACGCAGACGACGGGGGCGATGTATAGGAAACATAAAATTTTATGAAGAAAAACAACCCAAATAGACACAAAACAAAGCGTCACAAAAGCAGGCTAAAATTTTCCTGCCGTCAGACAGACTACAAACAGTGCTTAACTGTCTTTTGCCCTACTCTTAATCAAGTTGTGGGGCAATTTTGTATTCTACAGCTTGGTTGCACCTATCCGACGGACTAGAAAAAAAACAACATTATGAAGCAATTCAAAATTCAAAATGATAAGGCCATCTGTTGGCAAAATCTTGGCGAATTGAGGGTTGAAATTTAAACGTATAGGCGCTTTGCCTTCCCGCAGGGTAGGGGCGCAGAGGTCAACGCAGAGGCACGCAAAGAATTCGCTACGAATTAATGAAATGTTGTACTTGGTAGCGAATAACTGACAATGCCCAATGTTCATACCTATAATCTCATTAAAAAACTCGGAAAATATAGGGATAACGGAAGGGTATATCAGGATTGTTGAAAACTCCGATGAGCGCCCAAATTGTTAATCCCCAGTGTAATAGATATCCCAGACCAGCTAGTGGTCCCAGCAATAATAGAGGTAACACTAACCAGCCGAATAAAAAAAACAGTGCTCCCAGAATTGCACCATAAAACCAGACATTAAAGTGGAAATTGATGGATTCTTTGGCGTTTTCTTTAACAACAGGATCGTTAGATACAAGCAGTATGGCGATAGGTACACCTACAGATACCAATGTTGTGCTGAAAAAAATCGCTCCATGCGACAAGGCTGATAGAAGCTTTCGCTTGTCTGTGTCGTACATTGCTTTCTCCTATTTAGTCAGATTGTTGGTTATACTACGACCCTATCATGAGCATCGTTGTCTTAAGATTAAAAGACTTGCCAGAGTCAAAAAAAATTAAGTTAACTAACAAACAAATACATTTATGTCTACTGAACTTCAGTCTGAACTTATTCAAGCAGTTGAACTTCGCCGCAACTTTGCGATTATATCTCACCCCGATGCGGGTAAAACTACACTAACTGAAAAGCTACTCTTGTACGGGGGTGCAATTCACGAAGCTGGGGCTGTTAAGGCGCGACGGGCACAGCGCAAGGCTACCTCTGACTGGATGGCGATGGAGCAACAACGGGGTATTTCCATTACCTCCACAGTGTTGCAATTTGAATACCGGAATTGTCAAATTAATTTATTAGACACTCCCGGACACCAAGATTTCAGTGAAGACACTTATCGTACCCTTGCCGCCGCCGATAATGCCGTGATGTTGATTGATGCAGCAAAAGGTTTGGAACCCCAAACGCGCAAATTGTTTGAAGTGTGTAAGTTGCGGGGTATCCCGATCTTTACATTTATCAACAAGCTTGATCGCCCAGGAAGGGAACCTCTGGAATTGTTGGATGAAATTGAGCAAGAATTGGGATTGCAAACTTATGCAGTCAACTGGCCGATTGGCATGGGCGATCGCTTTAAAGGTGTTTTTGACCGACACAAGCAACAAATACATCTATTTGAACGCAGCGCCCACGGTAGCCGAGAAGCCCGTGATACGATAGTAGAATTAGGCGATCCGAAAATAGAAGAACAGCTAGAACAAAACTTGTACTACCAACTGAAAAACGATCTAGAACTGTTAGAAGGAGTTGGACCAGAGCTAGATTTACAGTTGATACACGAAGGCAAAATGACGCCTGTGTTCTTTGGTAGTGCCATGACTAACTTCGGGGTAGAGTTATTCCTCAAGTATTTCCTCGACTATGCCCTCAAACCCGGTTCTCATGTCAGCAGTGTTGGCGAAGTTCCCCCTACATACCCGGAGTTTTCGGGGTTTGTCTTTAAACTGCAAGCGAATATGGACCCGAAGCACCGCGATCGCGTCGCATTTATCCGGGTCTGCACTGGTAAGTTTGAAAAAGATATGATGGTGAATCACGCCCGCATTGGTAAACTTATCCGTCTATCTCGCCCGCAAAAACTTTTTGCTCAAGAGCGAGAATCGATTGATGTGGCTTATCCTGGCGATGTGATCGGTTTGAACAATCCCGGTGTTTTTGCGATCGGGGATACAATTTACACGGGGCAAAAGCTTGAATATGAAGGGATTCCGTATTTTTCGCCAGAACTGTTTGCATCTATGAGGAATCCCAACCCCTCGAAGTCTAAACAATTCCAAAAAGGCGTTGCGGAATTGCGAGAAGAAGGCGCTGTGCAAATTATGTATTCAACTGATGAAGCCAAGCGCGATCCAATTTTGGCGGCGGTGGGTCAGTTGCAATTCGAGGTAGTGCAGTTTCGCTTACAAAACGAGTATGGTGTAGAAACCATATTAGATCCATTGCCCTACAGTGTCGCCCGTTGGGTTGAGGGTGGTTGGGAAGCATTAGAAAAGGTGGGACGAATATTCAATACCACTACAGTTAAAGACAGTATGGGACGGCCAGTGCTGCTATTCCGTAATGAATGGAATTGTCAACAGTTATTGGGCGACCATCCAGAGTTAAAATTAAGCGCGATTGCCCCAGTATTTTCTAGTCAACAACCAGTGGAGGAGTGAAGAAGAATATAGAATTCAGAATCCAGAATTCAGAATTATTCCAACAGGAGATCCAACTGAATTCTGACGACTGACGCCTTTATTCAATCTTTATCGTTCACTTGACAAATTTAACTGGGCGCGGTTGATTTCCACGGCATCCGAGGTTCGCGCTTTCGCACAAACGTGGATCATTTAGAAGAGATTGGAGTGCCAGAATTTGTATGCCTTCACATACCAAACCGTCTTTGGAGGCTGGTTTAGTTGCCCTCAAGCAAGGAAATTACCAAACAGCGATCGCTCAACTAGAACCTATTGCTAGTATTCAAAGCAATGCGACTGCTAGCTTACAAGCCCAGGTTGGTTTAGTGATGGCTTATGCTCGCACTGGCGAAGTTCCCAAAGCGATCGCTATTTCCCAGAATCTGATTGAGAGTAACAATCCGCAAGTTCAAGAGTGGGCAACACGCGCTCTCGAACATTTAACAAAACGTAAAAAATCCGATCAAGAATCAAAAAAAGTCGAAACTGGATTTGTTGCCTTTGAGAATTTAACCCCAGATTCAACCTCCGTTACTCCCCCGGAAACTCCTACATTAGAGGAAAAGCCGAACAACGATCAAGTAATAGAAACCAAAAGCGACGACATCGCGCCGATGGTGCCACTAGCTAGACTCAAAGCTACATTAGCGACACCGCTACCACCACCAGCTGCGCCCCTAAGCGGCTTTATGGGTTCCGTTACCCGTACCCAAGCCAAATTATTCGGTGTTATTTACTGGCGACAAGCACAACGCGCCAGAGCATGGCAACCACTACGTAAACCAAAATTAATTCCCTTGCGGTTACTGTCCGCCGGGACATTCATCGCCCTGTTTTGGGTGATCCGAGAAATCCTTAAGTTAGCATTGGGATTCATCAACCAGACTTTAGTCAAACTACCTTATCTGGAACCAATACAGCTTTTATACCGTGACCCTACTCAACTGTTGCTAATAGTATTGGTGATTTTAATCGGAGTATCACCTTGGCTGCTGGATCTGCTACTAGCGAACTTGTATGGTCAGCGAGAATTTCCGAAAGATGTATTGAATACCCATAGCCGCGAAGCTGTTCGGGTACTACAACGTTGTTGCCAACAGCGGCACTGGCCGTTACCCAAACTGCGGATTTTACCAACGGCTGCACCAATTATTCTGACTTATGGTAGTTTACCACGTAATGCCAGGATTGTTGTGAGTCAAGGGCTGTTAGAGCAGTTGGCAGATGATGAAATCGCCGTTATTTACGCCACGCAACTAGGGCATATTGCTCACTGGGATTTTGCTGTAATGTCTTTGTTGCTGCTGGTGACACTACCAACTCATAAGCTATATCAGCAAGTGTCGGAGTTGGGAGACAAAATATCAGCGAAAATTTGGCGCTGGCCGGTGACAATTCTGGCGAGTCTAATTTATGGAGTTTGGTGTTTGCTGACTGGAACTGCATTGTGGTTGTCGCAGTTGCGGCTTTATTATAGCGATCGCGTCGCCGCTGAAATTACTGGTAATCCCAATGCCCTGATTCGCGCTTTACTCAAAATCGCCATTGGTATTGCTGCTGATATCCAAAAACAAGAACACACCAGTTGGCAACTGGAAAGCTTAAATCTTTTAACACCAATCAGCTACCAACAGAGTTTGTCTTTGGGCACTATTGCCAGTAATCTATCTTTTGAATCTTTTTTGAAATGGGATATTGCCAATCCCTATCGCCGATGGTTTACGATTAATAATAGCCATCCTTTAATGGGCGATCGCCTTGAACGCCTCTGCCAAATAGCCCGTCACTGGCATCTAGACACCGAACTACATTTTGCAAGCGTTCCATCAAAGGTTAAGCGTCAGTCTTTTCTATTACAAGTCGCTCCCTGGTTGGGAATTCCTCTAGGGGTTCTATTTGCAGCTTTCGTCTGGCTAACCTGGCAACTAGCATTCACACTCAAGTTTTTAAATCTAAAGTGGATATATGAAGATTGGTCTTTCATTACAGGCTGCCTTCTGATTGGCTTTAGCATCGGTACTGTGATGCGGATTAATTCTTTCTTCCCCGATATTAAACCTGCCACCATACAAACTGACGACAGCTTACCCAACCTGTTAGCTGACCCTTCTGCCTTACCTATTGATAGCGTCAGCGTGCGTCTTGTGGGTAAATTATTAGGTCGTCAAGGCACTAGTAACACCCTAGCGCAAGATTTAATTTTGCAATCCAGCGCGGGTTTGGTGAAATTACATCACATTTCTTGGCTAGGACAATCAGTCAATCACCAGGATCTAATCGGGCGGCAAATTATCGTCACAGGTTGGTTCCGGCGAGGAGCAACACCTTGGATCGATATCCAAACCCTAGAAACTCAAAGTGGTAAAACCATTCATAGCCCTCATCCTATTTGGTCTACTTTTTTGGCTGTTGCAGCACAGGCTTGGGGCGCATACGTCTTTCTCACTGGTTAGTCATTGGTCATTAGCAAAGGACAAAGGACAAAGGACAAATCGGAATGTAAACAAAAGTTGCAGGTTTCCTTAACAAGTGTTACATTTATTTACACAAACAAGAGCAACTGACATAACTCAGCATCACCGCTTAGTTGTGGATTTAGTTGTGGATTTAGGTGCTTTTTCCCCGCTCTATACCTTTTTATCCTCCCAACACAGCAGCAAATTAACCAGCCACTGGCTGGTTTTTGTTTCAAAATATCTCACCTGAATAAAAAAATGTGTTTTATGTTACGATGCAGTAATACTAATGTCGGAAATGTATGCGCTAAACTAGCTACGTAGAAAATACCGTGGTAATTTAAGGAATGGTATTTGATTCTGCGAATAAGGGCATAAAAGAAAGCGTCTACTTTAGCAAGCAATAGGCTATTAAATTTACAATTCTTAGAATTAAGGTGTTATTAGCTCACCATAGTGTGAGCCTTTGGATTAAATAAGCTTGATCCCGACGAAAAACTGTATTGTTGTATAGGTTGACAGTTTCGAGCAAAAAAATTGGTTTATGGCAGTCTTGGTCAATAGCATCTATTTAAAAGCTAAAGCTAAGTGATTGTTTTCTTGCCTTGCCATGTTCATTCAACTCTGGAGGTATAGTTCATGTCTGTTCGCCTATATATAGGTAATTTGCCTAAAGATGAAATAGATCGTCAAGATCTGCAAGCCGTTTTTGCAGCAGAAGGTGATGCTGTAACTACTAAATTAATTAAAGACCGCAAAACTGGCAAATGCCGTGGTTTCGGTTTTCTTACAGTCAATAATGATGAACAAGCTGACGAAATTATTGAAAAGTATAATGGTCAGATGTTCAAAGATACTCCCATTAAGCTAGAGAAGGCATTACCTCGGACAAAGGGTGAAGAGGGCGACGAGCAAGCTCCTAAACCAGTTACTCTTGCTAGTAATAGTACCCCGACTCCTAGCCCCAACAGAGAAGGTAGCCGTCGTGAGAAAAGCTCTAAGAAGCCTCGTCGTGGCGGCGGTGGCGGAGGTTCTCGTGAAAGCAGCACTACAACCACCGATTCAGATGCTATTCGTCCAGATCCTCGTTGGGCTTCGGAATTAGAAAAGCTGAAGCAGATGCTAGCTGCACAAACTACAAATTAATCCTCAAGGGAGAGAAATTAAAAATTAAAAATCAGAATTTTTTTTGATTTTTAATTTTTAATTGTTGATAATTATCTAGCTGCTTAGTTTAATCAACTTGCAGCTAATTTTGTAAGTACGTAGGCGCAGTCCGCTGTAGGCATCGCATCGCCACTAGTCACACTAAGGCGTACCTGAGAGTTAGCAGCGAGGAGCGTGCAAATCGCCCAAGCTCCACAAAATCTATCTGGATTTCAATCAAATCAAACGACACATAAGTTTCACTAATTCATTATACTTATGCAATATGAGGTATACATTAATACAATCAAAGTTTATGTAGACTGATTGTTAAAGCTTGGTTATAAAAAAATAAAATTAAGTTTTTGTGATTAAACACATCAAAAACCCTGATCTTTATGAATGCGATCGCAGTAATTAGCTGGATTTAATAAATTATAGTCAGTAATGGCAAGCTTGATAATGCCAAGCGAATCAGAGGCGCGATCGCTCTAAAGATAATCTACACTCAAGGAGATACCGATCGTTTTCAGCTTCTGTTATGTCCTCAACTCTAGATTCTTTGCCACCTGCGCTCGCTAAAATTGTCCAGCGCTTTCAACGCGCTTCTGAACCGAAGCGACGCTACGAACAGCTAATCTGGTATGCTCAGAAGCTCAATGAGTTCCCAGAAGCTGATAAATTAGCCGAAAATAAAGTTCCTGGTTGCGTGTCTCAAGTTTATATCACCGCAGCCTTGGATGACGGTAAAATTGTATTTCAGGGCGATT
This sequence comes from Nostoc sp., assembly GCF_036917555.1. Lineage (GTDB taxonomy): Bacteria > Cyanobacteriota > Cyanobacteriia > Cyanobacteriales > Nostocaceae > Nostoc. The sequence goes on from NZ_JBALDD010000023.1 coordinate 486,970, forward strand.
CCGATTCCCAGTTAACCAAAGGATTAGTAGGGCTTCTGGTTGAAGGATTACATGGATTAACACCAACCGAGATTGTCCAACTTACTCCAGATTTTATTCAAGAAACAGGTTTAAATGTTAGCCTGACACCTTCCCGTGCTAATGGATTTTACAACATTTTTAAAACCATGCAAAAAAAAGCATTGGAATCTAAGTTAGATTTGCGTAACTAAACTTGGTCATTTGTCATTTGTCATTTGTCATTTGCAAAAGACAAAGGACAACTGACAAATAACATACAACTACCAAAATTTAGTCTCATGTCAACCAATCTATTATCTACCTCTGCTGCTATTGGTTTTGGTGGAGTAGTTCAAGAATATGTCTGGAACTGGGAAAACCAACAATTGCACGTTGTTTATGAAACCCTCGGTAAAGGTTCACCGCTATTGCTACTACCAGCTTTCAGCAGTGTTTCAACGCGTTTAGAAATGGGCGAACTTGCCAAGTTACTAGCTCCCGATTTTCAAGTTGTAGCCTTAGACTGGCCTGGATTTGGTGAATCTTCTCGCCCTGGTTTGAATTATCGACCAGAAATATATCAGCAATTTCTGGAAGATTTTGTCAAAGCTGTTTTTAATACTCCCATTACTGTGGTGGCGGCTGGTCATGCTGCTAGTTACGTTTTACAATTAGCTGTCAAACAGCAGGCTGCTTTTTCACGAATTATATTGTTAGGCCCTACTTGGCGTGGGCCTTTGCCGACAATGGGGGCAAGTCAGCAAATAGCTGGTCTAGTCAGAGAATTAGTGCGATCGCCTATACTTGGTCAAGCTCTCTACAAACTCAACACTACCCCATCTTTCTTAAGTTTTATGTACCGCCGTCATGTCTTTACTGACGCGGCTAAAATTACACCCAGTTTCATCGAGAAGAAGTGGCACACGACTCAACAACCAGGAGCGCGATTTGCATCTGCTGCCTTTGTAACTGGTAATCTTGATGCTGTACGCGAACAATCTGATTTTCTGGAACTTGTACAGTATTTAACCCTACCGCTCATGGTATTAATTGGAGAATCTAGCCCCCCCAAATCACGAGAAGAAATGAACGCTTTGGTAGCTTTACCAGGAGTGAGAAGCGTTGTCATACCTGGTTCTTTGGGACTACATGAAGAATACCCAGCAGTTGTTTTAGAAGCAGTTCAAGATTTTTTGTTCTCTTCAGAAAATTAAATCCTCACACCAAGATGCAAAGATTCATTTTGCGCCTTGGCGGAAGATTAAGATTAGTTTAAGCTACTGTGAGTAAGTTTTTGCAAGCGAGAAAAAGAAAGCGCCAGTAGACCGACTATACCAAGACCAAAAACAGTTGATGACTCAGGCACTGTCTTGACTTCAAAATCAAAACTGAAAGTCCCAGACTCCTCAAAGGGAATGGGGTTACTACCAGTGCCTAAATCCACGAGTTTGAATGATGCAGAGTAATTTCCCAGTGGTGCAACGACTAAAAAACTGACTGCAAGAGACGCAGATGCTTGCCATGTTTGAGTTACTTGCTTTTTCGAGCAAGTAGTGTTTCTTGAAACCACCACGCTTCTTCATCAAAGTATAATTTTTTTATTTACGATAATGATTATCACTTTTTCTCTGGCATTGTCAAGGTACTAACCTGCGACTTCCCGCAGGGAGGGTCGGCTTATATGCAATATTCCTATCAGGCTACGCCAACTTATGAATATTTATTACTTATTACAGATACATAAAAATAAAATGTTTCTTGATTAAATTATGTGATGATTTTGCTGAAACCCAAAATAACAGCAAGTTCGCACAAAAATAGAAAAAGATTTATCATAGGCGATAATGATTATCCATAAGGTGAGACAAGAGGAATTTAGAGTATGGTGGCTGACGTAATCAACAATTCAGTTCCCGTTACTGTTCTTACAGGCTATTTGGGAGCAGGTAAAACGACTCTACTCAATCACATCCTCACCTACGAACACGGCAAAAAAGTTGCTGTGATTGTCAATGAATTTGGGGAAGTGGGTATTGATAATCAATTGATTATCGATGCAGATGAAGAAATCTTTGAAATGAACAATGGCTGTATCTGTTGTACAGTGCGGGGCGACTTAATTCGCATCATTGGCAATTTGATGAAGCGGCGCGATAAATTTGACCATTTAGTAATTGAAACGACTGGATTAGCCGATCCTGCACCAGTGATTCAAACATTTTTTGTTGATGAAGATTTACAAAGCCAACTGTCTCTAGATGCAGTGGTGACAGTCGTAGATGCCAAGCACATCTCGCAGCACTGGGATGCAGACGAAGCACAAGAACAGATTGCCTTTGCCGATGTAATTTTACTTAATAAAACAGATTTGGTAGCGCCAGAAGAGTTAGATGAATTAGAAAAACGGATTCGGGCGATGAATGCGATCGCAAAAATCTACCGTACCCAAAATTCCGAACTAGGAATGGATGCTTTATTAGGTGTAAAAGCCTTTGATTTAGACCGGGCATTAGAAATTGATCCAGATTTCTTAGGCGAAGATGCTCATGTACACGATGAAACTGTCTTTTCTGTGGCTTTAGTAGAAGCAGGCGCAGTCGATGGAGAAAAATTAAACGCTTGGATTTCCGAGTTACTGCGTACCCAAGGCCCAGATATCTTTCGGATGAAAGGCATTTTAAATATTGCCGGAGAAGATAATCGATTTGTGTTTCAAGGAGTGCATATGATATTTGATGGCAAACCCGATCGCCCCTGGAAACCAAGTGAAACTCCCAAAAACGAACTGGTCTTCATCGGTCGCAATCTTGATGCAGGCCAACTCAAGCAAGATTTTCTCGCCTGTCTGGTATAAAAAGCGAGTTAGGAGTTATCAGTTAAAAATTCAAAACTCCTAACTTCTAACTTTTGTAGAAAATATGAAATCCACAACCAGCAAATCTAAGGAATTTGAACAACATTATTCGGGGACACTTTCAGATTATGTAACTGCGATCGCTTGGTCGCCACAAGGTCAAACTTTAGCAGCAACTTCCGCCGCCGGGGAAGTAGTTCTGTGGAATAATGGCGAACTTACAACCTTACAAACTGCTAACGGTAAATCAGTAGACTGTCTTGCCTTTTCACCAGATGGCAAATTTTTAGCCGTTGGTGGACAAGATGGACAGGTGAAAATTTGGCGCGATACTGAATTAATCGCCACGTTGGAAAATGCCCCTGCATGGGTTGACAAGTTAGCTTGGAATTACACCAGTAACCAACTGGCTTTTAGTTTGGGGCGTTATGTTCGAGTCTGGAATGCAGATACTCATGAAATTGTCGTGACGCTAAATTTCGACAACTCTTCAGTATTGGGTATAGATTGGCGCATTGACGGACAATACTTAGCCATAAGTGGTTATAAAGGAGTCAAAATTTGGCATAGTAAAAACTGGGATGAAGAACCATATAGCTTAGATATGACTACTGTCAGTTTAGCGATGGCTTGGTCGCCCGATGGCAAATTTCTCGCTTCTGGCAATATGGATCGTAGTGTCACTGTTTTGGAATGGAATAACCCCGATCCTTGGGTGATGCGTGGCTTCCCTGGCAAAATTCGCCAATTGGCATGGTCAGAAGCTATGACTAAAGTAGGTGCGCCAATACTGGCATCTTCTAGCGTTGAAGGTATTGTGGTGTGGGAAAAGCTAGAGGATGATTCATTAGGTTGGGAAGCACGAGTATTAACAAATCATGTGGGTGTGATTAATGCGATCGCCTTTGCACCTAAAAGCTTTCTTCTCGCTTCTGCTGCTGCTGACGGCTGGTTATGTTTGTGGAACAAAGCCAAGGAAGTATCCCAAATTATCACAGGTGTTTCAGGAGGATTTTCTAGCTTAGCTTGGCATCCCCAAGGCAAGTTACTGGCCGCAGGCGGCGAACAGGGCGAATTACTTGTATGGTCAAAGGTTTTGCGGGGTCAGGGATTCGGGCGTAGTTAAGCAATACTCACTAATTAAAGTTGAACCTCGGCAATTTATTGGCTATGCTGTATCAGCAAAGGTATCTTTGTAAATTATGAACATTATCAAACTGATTCTACTTGCCTGTCCTGCATTTCTGGTATCTATGCTGCTGGTAGTCAATCCAGCAAACGCATCCAGCCTGAAATCTACATACGCTACCAAAATTGTGACGGTAGTATCTATACAACAAATTCCCGATCTGGTAACACCAAACTTGATTCAAACATCTAATTCGATTATTGATCGAGTTGGTTGTAATTGTGCCAACTGTGTTCAGTCTAAATTTCAGTCGCTACAAGGCAAGCTGCCATCAGTCGGTTTTTAATAAACTTAGGAGTTATAAATATTGTTGGGGCACAGCATTGCTGTGCCCTTATTAATTTTATAAGCTATTTGTACCTAACTATCGCACTGGTTGCAGCATAATTATTTATGATATTCGCTGAAGTTCACGCCTAAAAAACGAGGTAGGAAAGCTGTTAGGTGAATTCCTAGATACTGAGAAAGCTGCTGGTAAGCCAGTGAAGTTGGTACGTTCGCCATCTGCACCCAAGCTGTTAAGCTCTTGTTAAAAGAGCTAGTCCGGGGATTAGAAAACTTGCTAGAGTGAACAGAGTTAGCCTTAATGTCTAATCGCCAAAACCTATACATCTCATGGATTTTGCTAATATTGCATCCCAGCTAAACGCTGGAACGATTTTACCAGAGGGGATTGTTATTCTCACCCTCTTGGGGGTTTTGATTGTTGATTTGATTTTGGGGCGTACATCCGCACGCTGGATTGGATATCTAGCGATCGCAGGTTTATTTGCTTCGATTGTCGCCCTATATTTTCAATGGGACGCTCCTAATCCCATCGGTTTTACCGGTAGCTTTAATAGTGATGACCTGAGTATCGTCTTTCGCGGTATTATTGCCTTGTCTGCGATCGCGAGTATACTGATGTCAATTCGCTACGTTGAACAGAGTGGCACCGCTTTAGCCGAATTTATCGCTATTTTGCTAAGTGCTACTTTAGGAGGGATGTTTTTATCCGGGGCTAGTGAGTTGGTGATGATTTTCATCTCCCTAGAAACCCTGAGTATTTCCTCTTACTTGTTGACAGGTTATACCAAGCGTGACCCCCGCTCCAATGAAGCGGCGTTGAAATACTTGTTAATTGGAGCTTCCAGTACGGCAATATTTTTGTACGGTGTATCCCTGCTGTATGGACTATCTGGAGGACAAACTGAACTAAGTGCGATCGCTAATGGCATTGCCACAGCGAAAGTGGGACAATCTTTAGGTTTAGTGATTGCGCTGGTTTTTGCGATCGCAGGTATTGGCTTCAAAATCTCCGCTGCACCCTTCCACCAGTGGACACCAGACGTTTACGAAGGCGCTCCCACCCCAGTCATCGCCTTTTTATCTGTCGGTTCCAAAGCAGCTGGGTTTGCCCTAGCTATCCGCTTGCTAACAACAGCCTTCCCCCTTGTTGCTGACGAGTGGAGGTTTGTCTTCACAGCTCTAGCCGTTCTCAGCATGATTTTGGGTAACGTAGTCGCCCTAGCTCAAACCAGCATGAAACGGATGCTAGCTTATTCATCCATTGCCCAAGCTGGGTTTGTGATGATTGGGTTGATTGCTAGTACACAGGCAGGATATGCCAGTATGATATTTTACCTACTGGTTTACCTGTTCATGAACCTGTGTGGTTTTACCTGCATCATCCTATTTTCACTGCGGACAGGAACCGACCAGATTGCCGAATACTCTGGCTTATATCAAAAAGACCCACTGCTAACACTGGCCTTGAGTATCTCCCTGCTTTCCTTGGGTGGTATTCCACCATTAGCTGGGTTTTTCGGCAAGATTTACTTATTCTGGGCTGGCTGGCAAGCAGGACTTTATTGGTTAGTTTTATTGGGCTTAGTCACCAGCGTCGTCTCCATTTACTACTACATTCGCGTAGTTAAGATGATGGTAGTTAAAGAACCCCATGAAATGTCCGACGCGGTGAAGAATTATCCACAAGTACGTTGGGATTTACCTGGGCTAAGACCTTTGCAGGTCGGTTTGGTGGTAACATTAATTGCCACTTCCATAGCAGGGATTTTGTCAAATCCACTGTTTACATTGGCTAACAATTCCATCTCCCATACCCCATTTTTGCAAGCAACAATCAACAGTAGTGTAAAAGCAAAAAAACTCTCGCTTTTACCAAAGTTAGATTCGGTTAGTCAGTCTCAACCCTCAGTTGATTCTACTGCTAAGATTTAACCGATTCTCAACCAAACTTTGTACTCAAAAACACGCCTGTTTGCTAATTAGTAGACAGGCGTTGTCATATCTTTTAACTGAAATTTTATGAGGCTGATTGAATAGGTATTTTAATTACAAATTCTGCACCTTTTCCTGGAACAGAAAAACAGTTAAGTTGCCCGTTATGTTTTTCGACTATAATCTGATAGCTTATATATAGCCCTAGTCCAGTACCTTTGCCCACAGTTTTAGTGGTAAAAAACGGATCAAATAGTTTTGAGCGAACTTGTTCATTTATCCCCAAAGCATTATCAGCAATACTAACCGCTATCCAATTTTTATCAATTACCTCAGTTTTAATTTGAATTTCGGGATTATTTTTTGTCAGTTTCTGATTGTCAGTAGTTTGTGAATTGACTGCTGACCACTGACCATTATTCGCTGACACCTCCAGTGCATCGATCGCATTAGCAAGAATATTCATAAACACTTGATTGAGTTGACCAGGGTAGCAAGTTATATTCGGCAGTTGACTATATTTTTTAATGACTTTGATTTCTGGGTACTCATGTGTAGCTTGCAGGCGATGCTCGAAAATCATTAAAGTACTATCAATTCCTTCATGGATATTAACTTGCTTAAGTTCTGCTTCATCAAGTCTGGAAAAATTACGTAGTGATTTAACAATTTCCTGAATGCGCTCTGTTCCCACTGTCATTGATTGGAAGAGTTTAGTTATATCTTGAATTAGAAAATCCAAATCTATTTCTTCTATTTGTTCTTGGATTTCTGGAGGACTACTTGGACAAAATTGTTGATAAATTTGCACCAATCTCAGTAAATCCTGAGTGTATTTATGAGCGTGGTGAAGATTGCCATAAATAAAACTTACAGGGTTGTTAATTTCATGGGCAATACCAGCAACCATCTGACCTAAACTAGACATTTTCTCAGCTTGGATAAGCTGAGTTTGGGTAAGTTGTAGTTCGTTTAGTGTTTCTTGTAAAGCAGTTGTACGTTCTTCAACCCGAATTTCTAACTCTTGATTCGCTTTCTTGAGCGCTTCCTCTGCCTGTTTACGTCTCAGAACTTCTTTTGCTAACTGATCGATTTTTTCGTTCAAGAGAACGAAATTACTGCTGGTCAGAATTCTATTTTCTAAGCGTAAGAGAATTAAAGCTGAACATCCAGGAGACCAAGGTTGAATAACGGCTCCTTGGCTACGACATATTAACGTTTGCCCATCATTCTTTCGTAAAGTCAAAGAGCCAATCACCATTGCCCTGCTACTTGAACAAGCTTGCAGATACTTTAAAATATCGTTGGCAGGCTCAGTTACAATTTCAACAAGCATTTTTCCGCGGAGTTCCTGACGGCGTAACCCCAACATCTCCGCTACTGGTTTATTAGTAGCTAACAACTGACCCTCTCCACTCACCAGAAGTAAAGGTTCTGGTAAAACTCTGGCAAATTCAAGAAATTGTTCAGGAGTCATGAGGCTTCAACTTTCACGGTTTGACTCTACTTTACATATCTGCACTAAGCTTATATCCTGGAGTTATTTTGTTTGATGCTGAAGGATTTACACAGATTCTATTCCCCTAAAGTATTCTCGACCTTCTGCATCTTCTGCCTCTTCTGTAAGTTTTAAGTAAACAATAACTTTACATCCAGAATAACCTTGTGCTATCGTCTCTTGCAATTCTACTTTCGCATATCCTAGATTATTAGCTGCGATCGTTCCAAAAACGTTTGAAGTCATCATGCACATGGCAGGACGATTAAGTACTTTGTCGCCAAATGGGCAGACACGGTTGCCAAAAACAATTTTTTCATCATTCTGCTCAATAACATAAAAATCACCCTGGATTCGTTTTTTTAAATCAATCAAAACATCAGCTACCTGCTTACGAGAAAGGTTAGAGATTTCCAGGGCAGATTTATAATCTTGGTTAATCTGCCTTCCCATCCTTTCACCAACAACGCTAATAAATCCTGAAGCTTCTTCTAAACCAACTACATCCTGCAAAGTACCAGATAATTCTCTGATTAGTGTACGTAAAAATATATCGCGATCTAAAGAAAGATTAAGCGTGGCAGTTGAGTGCTTGGGTACATTGATCATAATTTTTGAGGATACCATCTTAGAAGTACAATTATAGAGTTCCCCAAAATATCTCTAAAGTAACTACTTAATCTTTTTATTCTGATAATTTGATGTTTGCTTTTGGTTCTAATTAAAAAAATGTCCATAACAAATTCTGAGCCTTATCATTGTGACAGTTTAGCGTTTTGCATAGTTTCTTCTATGTTACGTCCCCATTATCCTTTCTAACCCTCATTCAAAAGTAGGGAATTAGATCAAGTCTTAAAAATGTTAGCCAGCAAAATATTAAGTGTTTTCCCATGAGCAGTGGGCTTGGGTTGCGAGAATATTCTAGGAAAAAATATCGTTAACACTAAACATATTTTATTATTAACTCATCCAGAAATGTACTTATTTGCAATCAGGATACAATTTTTATTTTATCTATAAATAAACGTTGTTATTTTGAAAACATAAATAATTACGAGGAATGAAGTAGCAATAATTTTGTTACTATAAATTGCTAATAGACTGAATATTTATTTTTTAATAGTTTAGATGAATTTTATATTTGCTAGTTTAATAAATAGGTATACTGATAATAAACTCAGAACCTTTTCCTAACACAGAATTTACTTCCAAAATTCCTTTATGTTTTTGGACAATTATTTGATAAGCAATTGATAACCCTAATCCTGTTCCTTTTCCCACAGGTTTTGTTGTGAATAAATGATCAAACATTTTTTGCTGAATATCAGCTGATATTCCCACCCCATTATCTTGAATCCGAATCGAGACATGATTCTTATCTTCAGTGAGGGCAGTATAAATTGTAATTTGATTGGGATTTAGCTTAATATCATTAAAACTCAGTCCAGCATTAGACTCATCTAAAGCATCAATGGCATTTGCCAAGAGATTCATAAATACCTGATTCAATTGTCCTGGAAAGCATTCTACTAGGGGAAATTCTTCGTAATATTGAACTACTTGAATAGCAGGACGAATCTTATTAGCTTGTAAACGGTGCTTGAGAATGAGGAGAGTACTGTTAATACCTTCATGAATATTAAACAGAATTTTTTGTTCTGTATCTGCTCTAGAGAAAGTTCGCAGGCTGTTGCTAATATTGGAAATACGATCTGTACCTTCTCTCATTGAAGAAATGAGTTTAGGTAGATCCTCGCGCACGTATTCTAAGTCAATCATTTCGATTGTTTCTTGAATTTGCTGAGATGTTTTAGGATAGGTCTGCTGATAGAGGTCAATTAGATATAATAAATTATCAATATACTCTTTAGCTGGAGTCAGATTAGCTGCAATAAAGCCAACTGGGTTGTTAATTTCATGAGCTACATCTGCTACCATGCTTCCCAAAGTAGACATCTTATTCTCCATTATCTGAAGATTAAGAAGCATTATTTCTAGCTCATGGCTTCTTTCTTCTAACTTATTTTGATATTCCTTTAATTCATCAATTACTCTCCTGAGCAAACATTCTTTTTTTCGGTTTGTTTCTTCAAGTTTTATCCGGTCTGATTCAGAGCGCTCTAATTTCTTTTGGAGAATTCGATTGGCTTTTTTTAATTCTTTAATTTCTTGTTGATAATCTAATATTCCCATTAACTTTTAATGACTTCCCAAAATTAAAGTTACAAAAGTTTCATTGTGGAATTGCGTCTGGCTAATTCCATCTATAGGAGCAATTTCTCCATAAGAATAAAATCCACAGGCAGGTAAATAGTCAGTCAGACAAAGTTTCGTATTCTGATACTCTTCTTGTGCCCTAGTACCAAGTATTTGCCGACGAGCTACACATGAAAAAAATAAAATAGCACTTGGTTCTGTACCAGGATAATTATCTAAGGCATTCATAAATGATGCTTTGGAAGCTGCCAAAATATCTTCATAACCTGCTTCAGAAATTTGAATAATTGCTTGATCGGGAATATCTCCAAAAAAGGTTATGCTACTAGATTCTTGATTGTAAGCAATAGGTGCTCTTATATAAAAATTGTCTTCATTCTCATCAAAGACTGCTAGTGGATATTCCATTGAAGGAGGAAGCAAACCTAAATAATGATGATAAAAATCTAAAGCTGGTTTACCATCTATTTCATAGACTATGTTTTTATCTACTTTAGTCACTTTGCTTGTTTGACCAATAGGATGCCAACCACTTGCAACAGCATGGGAAAACAATATTGTGCCGGAAAAAAGCAGAATTGGTACAGAATCACTTAATACTTCTGTTTGAAAAAATTGATATGTACTTTGATATCTTGATTGATCGCCTGCTAAACCACCGAATATTGGCATATATTGACCAAGAGCTAGCTTTAAGCCATTCAATATAGAGACACCACTAGTTGTGAGGCTCTCTGGATGAGTTAGGCATAGCTTTGGAGGTGCGGTACTTTTTGCTTTGGCTTGCTCCACAGCTTGTTTAGTTGCAGTAATTGGATCGTCTGAAACTTTGCGTCCAACTCCTGCATGAATTTCAACTTCGTCTGAGCAAAACAACATCAAGGTGATTGAATCTTGCTGAAACTCTAAGACTGAAGAAATTTCTCCATCTGTTGTTCCACCAATCAACTCAATCCCCAGAAAAACCCGATCGATTTGCTGCAAAATGAGAGAATGATCAAAGTCAATTGCAGCAAAAATAATCCCAGCTTTTGGTATATATCCTGCAAGAGAACTGACACATTGCTGAAGAACTTCTTCAATTGCTGAGAGAGAATCTGGATCGTTACTGTGACCTACTACTGCCTTGAACATAAATTTATTTATGATGTTTATAAACGGAACTTACTATAATTATTGAATGGGAAGTTTAATGATAAACTCTGAACCTTGCCCTCTTGATGAATTTACCTCTAGAGTTCCTGCATGTTTTTCGACAACAATTTGATGGGCAATTGATAATCCTAATCCTGTACCTTGACCCACAGGCTTGGTGGTGTATAAATAATCAAAGATTTTTTGTTGGACATCAGCCGACATTCCTACGCCATTATCTTTAATCCTAATCAAGATATAATTTTTATCTTCAGTGAAAGTGGTTTGAATCAAAATTTGATTAGGATTTGCTTCAATCTCAATATAGGTAAGTCCTACATTAGACTCCTCTAAAGCATCAATAGCATTAGCTAATAAATTCATAAATACCTGATTTAGTTGTCCGATAAAACATTCTAATTCTGGCAATATATCGTAATCTCTGATTACTTGAATATCGGGTCGAACTTCAGATGCTTTTAAACGGTGTTTGAGAATCATAATTGTACTATCTATGCCATCATGAATATTGCAATAAACTTTGCGATCGCTATCTGCTCGAGAAAAGGTTCTCAAGCTGGTACTAATGTTGCGAATGCGCTGAACTCCCTCTTTCATTGAGGAAATTAAATTAGGTAGATCGGCAAGTATATACTTCAAATCTATTGCTGCAATTTCCTCTTGAATTTCTGGAACTGGATTAGGATAGTGCTGCTGATAGAGGTCAATAATGTTAATCATGTCTTGGAAATATACTGAAGCGTGTCCAAGATTGCCATGAATGAAACCAACTGGATTATTAATTTCATGAGCAACTCCTGCTACTAATTGACCAAGGGCAGACATTTTTTCTGTCTGTACAAGCTGAAGTTGAGACTCTTGTAGGTCTTTTAATGCACTAGACAAAGCTGCTGTCCTTTCTGCAACTCGTTTTTCTAAAGTTTTTGTGAGATTTCGTAATTGCAGATGGGTTTTGATTCTAGCTAATAGTTCTTTTTCATGAAAGGGTTTAGTGATGTAATCAACTGCTCCTATATTTAGACCCTTTACTTTACTATCAGTATCAGAATTAGCCGTCATAAAAATTATGGGAATATCACAAGTTTCAGAATTTTTTTTCAGCTTTTTACAGGTTTCAAATCCATCGATTCCCGGCATTATTACATCTAACAAAATTAAATCAGGCAGTCTAGATTCAACCCGCTTAATTGCTTTTTTCCCATCATTTTCTGTGATTACTTTAAAGCCTACATTAGTTAAGATATTAAAGACAATTTCTAAATTAGTAGTAGTATCATCTACTACTAATATTAAATTATCTTCTGGTTCATAAAGTATTCTCATATCTAAATTTTTGTTCATGTATTTAAATTAATTTAACTCGTTGTTAATTATTCACTATTGCCCTGCGATCGCAGCTAAGTCACCTCTATTTTATTGGCAGACTGACTGCAAATTTATCGTCTGACAACCTTATAGTTCCCAAAAACTCTGATAACAGCAACATTCTCATACTAAATTGCCTACAGCTTTTTGCTGAAGCGATCGCTAATGGACATCAATCACCAATTTGAATTTTCACCAAAGTTTAAAATCCTCTTTTATGAAGGCGATCGCTCTTAAATTACTTACTATTACCCTTGTTTTTTAGAAAATTAGCGCTAACTAAGAACAATATTCTTGATGCCTTAAGTTAATCTTTTCAGTTAGTCAACAGTATTTATCATGAATATTCCTAGATGTAACTATATTTTTTATCAAAATTTCATAAAAAATATAGTTACAGATAATTACGGTTAGTTTTTTTAAACATTCAACAATATTGGTTAAGTTTGAAAATATTCATATAGATTTACACACCACGACAGTGACGTAAACATAATTTACGTCACTGTGTAACATATTGTATTTTAGTGAGTTGAATTTTTTCAAAAAATTGTCATAGGCTCTCTTTGAGTCTCTTGATTTTGTTCTCCTGTAATTAATATTTGTTATTTCTAACTAATCTATTTTTATGAAATAACTACTTTCCTCCGATTTATATTGTCCATTTTTATTTTATATCAATAACCATGTTGATTTTTTAGAAGAGTATGCTCTTGAATTGGTAACTCGCTTTAACCTACTGGTGAATAAATCAGTTTACCAACGTTTCATCAATTCAAATTTTTTTTAAGCTAGTAACTGGTGCTTATCCTTACTGCAAGCTAGAAAAAATCAAGTGCTTGGGGATTGTATTGGATTCATCATTTACCGAAAGAATAGAATTTTTTGTTTAATTTATATTATAAAATATGGCTTTTAATATATTTTCTTTACTTAACATTTTAATCTTGAACTGTAGCGTTTCCTCATCAAGTTAAGTACATATAAAAACTTCAACCACAACCCCTCTTTGAACTTACAAAGAGGGAAGATAAAGTACAGCTTTACCGGGCTAAGGTAAAGCTGTACCTCACTAAATAATGATGATTTGTCAATATAAGTGTTTTTGAACTAACTATCTTTATCCGCTTTTAATCGGACACCAGTATAGATGGTGTATTTTTGGCTGCGATAATAATAACGAGCACAAATACTACTTGATTTTTTGTTTAATAAAAGTCACAACCTGAGTTAGCTGTTTCTTCAAACCATCAATTTCTGCTTGCATTTTGACAATTTTCTCATTCAATACATTAATTTCTGCCTCGGAGACTCCTCCAGTACTGGGGGTTGCGACGCTAGGGGTTGCGACACTAGGAATTGCAACGCTAGGGGCTACTACCGTACTATTGGCGACACCAGAGGTCGGTAATGTACTATTTTTTATAGAAACTGCTGCTCCTACTGAAACTAATTCTGGGCGTGGCTGTTTCGCCTTAGCCATAGCTAACTTAATCGCGCCAATTAGTTGTTTCTGATCAAAAGGCTTGCCCAGAAATTCAAAATATTCAAATGGTTCTGTGATTTTCTCAGTCACCTCTTCCTTGCGACCTGACATGATCACTAAAGGAATTTTCCTTAATTCTGGGTGGGCTTGAACTTGCTGAAAAACTTCCCAGCCACTCATTTTAGGCAACAGGAAATCCAGCATAATCAGGCTAAGTTTTTCCTGAAGGATGAAATTTAGTCCTTCCACACCGTCTTTTGCTTCCAGTACCTCAAAATTGCCCGGAGGCAACATTTCTCGTACTTTTACCCTGACAACTGTAGTGTCATCGATAACTAAAATCTTGTTGCTTGCCACGACTGTTTGCTCTAACAGAAACTATAAGTGTAAATAGCGGCTTTGCCGATTGTCCTTGAGAATCCTCCCACTATATACAAAATTTCTAGCAATTGGGGGATAGTATATTTCGGTATAAATGACATTGTTAGAGGTATTTTGCAAAACTTTTGCTTGCGCTCTTTTAAATTTGTGTCATTGTGATATTTAATCAACAGACCACTACATCTATATCCGCATCTTGCTTGGATGTCTATGATTTCGTCACAACAAGCCGAACTAAAGTCTGAAATTATGGCAATGCCTAGCTGGCTACGTCGCCCGATTGGCAAAGCCAGTGAAATCTCTACCGTACAACGCATTATTAAGCAGCGCCAAATTCACACAATTTGCGAAGAAGGACGCTGTCCCAACCGGGGAGAGTGCTATGCCCAAAAAACTGCAACTTTCTTACTAATGGGGCCTACTTGTACACGCTCTTGTGCTTTTTGTCAAGTAGATAAAGGTCATGCACCGATGCCTCTTGATTTAGATGAACCTCAAAAGGTTGCACAGGCAGTGCAGCTTTTGGGATTGCGTTATGTGGTGCTGACTTCTGTAGCCCGTGATGACTTGCCTGACCAGGGTGCAGGGCACTTTGTAGAGACGATCGCGACTATCCGCCAATTGAATCCAGAGACTCAAATAGAAGTGCTGACCCCAGATTTTTGGGGTGGTGCTGGTGTTGGGGAAGAAGGTCAACGCCAGCGGATAGCGATGATTGTCAAAGCTAAACCAGCTTGTTTTAATCACAATATCGAGACAGTGCAACGATTAACTGGCCCGGTGCGCCGGGGAGCCAAGTACGATCGCTCGCTCTTGGTGCTGGCTACGGTTAAAAAAATCGATTCGACAATTCCCACCAAATCAGGTTTGATGCTGGGACACGGAGAAACACTTGATGAAGTCATTGAAGCAATGGCTGATTTAAGGGCTGTGGGATGTGATCGCTTAACTATCGGGCAGTATATGCGTCCTTCTCTAGAACATCTGCCAGTCAAAAAATATTGGACTCCAGAGGAATTCGATCAGCTTGGCAGATTAGCATGGGAAATGGGATTCAACCATGTTCGTTCTGGGCCTCTGGTTCGCAGTTCCTATCATGCTGGGGAGGAGGGAGTAGGCAGTGGGGAGTAGGGAGTGGGGAGTGGAGAAATGAGGGAGACGAGGGGGACAAGGGAGAATATCTCCCCAATGCTCAATGCCCCATGCCCAATGCCCAATTCCCAACTTCACACAAATATTCTTAAAGAATTTGAGTATTTGGTACGCCAGTTTGGTATTTCTTAAAAAGTCATGACATAAGGAGAATCGCATTATGACTGCTAAAGCTAAGAATTCCCCAGTTGCCGACAGCGGGGCTAAACCTCCCTACGCCTTTCGCACAGGCTGGGCACTGTTCTTGTTAGCTATCAATTTCCTGGTAGCAGCCTACTATTTCCACATTATTGAATAATTAGAAGTGGAGTGGTGCTGCTCAAATCGTTCCTTTGAATAAACCTTTGGGACGAATGAGCAGCACCAAAATCATGATGAACAGTGCGACACCTTGTTTATACTGTGAACCCAGCCAAGGAGTGCTGATTTCCTGGACGATGCCAATGATAAAAGCTGCTGCGATCGCACCGTAGGGATTGCCAATCCCACCAAGAATTACCGAGGCAAATAATGGTAATATTAGGAACCATCCCATATTCGGGCGCACGGCTGTAATTAACCCATACATACTGCCGCCCAATGACGTAAGAGTGCCAGCTATTAGCCAAGTCCAGAATATTACTCGGTCAACATTGATACCTGAAACCCTGGCTAAATCCAGATCGTCGGCAACTGCTCGCATCGCCTTACCAATTTTGGTATTTTGCAGCAGGTAATGCAGCGCCAAAATTGCTAGCACCGCCAACCCTAATACCAATAATTGATTTTGCGGTATCTTTAAACCCAAAATATCTAAAGCTGGAGTAACAGGTAAATTATAATTTTGGTTCTTGCCACCCCAGATAAAAATGATCCCATTGCGAATAAATAAGGCAAGCCCGATAGAAATAATAATCAGCGTAGTGGAAGTAGCACGAATAGAGCGCATCTTTGACCACAGTAACTTTTCCGATAACAGCATTGCTGCTACTGTTCCCGCCGCCGCTAGGATCATCGACAGCCAAATATTGACTCCAATAGTGTTTATTAGCCAAGTTAGATAAGCCCCTAAAGTGAGAAAGTCACCATGAGCAAAGTTAGATAGCCGTAAAATTCCATAAGTAAGAGTCAGTCCGACTGCGGCTAGAGCAATAATGCTCCCCACCGCAATCCCATTAACGATTAGTTGGGCAAATTGTGTATCCATAAGTCTTAAGTTGCGTTTAAAAAATTTTAGGTTAGTAGTTTATACAATAATTTTTTTTGAATTAGCTGCTAAACTCGACATCATAAGTTATGGTTTATAACAACATAAGTTATCGTTTATAAATAAAAAAGAATTGTCCACTAATATACATAAAATCCTGTTGGGATTTTTATGCAAAGCTAAACTTGTTCAGCGGTCTAGTTGACTATGCAGCAGTACTCAAGCTTACCAGACCAGAACTCACTGATAGATGCAACGTCAAAACTTTTGACAACAATTGAGATTGAGGAACTTTGCGCCCAGTTGCGGCTGGAGAGCAGCTTAAATCTGTTACAAAGTCGCCTTGATGATTGCTTTCCTTGTGCTTGTAACACTGTCCCACAGACAGAAGCCGCACAAGCGGAATTTTTCCAAACCGTGGTTAACGAGATTAATATTGCTGTTGACAGCTGTAATCTGGCACTTACAGAATGTGCCGTAGGCATCGCTATGTGTCAACCACAAGAAACTGTTGCCACAGTTTGTTATATTTCTTGTTCTCCATCCCCAAATTCACAACCTTTATTTCTAGAAGTGCTGACAGCAGAAAAAAAGCTGCTGTTGAGATTGCAAGAGGTCATAAAACTTGAAGATTTGCAACAGCTTGAGAATCAACAACTACCAAGCGCTTGGCGGTTAGCTGATGATTCTGGCAGCATTATGGGCTGGCTAATTATCGCCACAGCGCCCCTAAGCTCTGATCGTGAGTCGCTCATAGAATCACAAGCTCAACTCAGATCGAAATTGATGGCAAGGTCTGCTAGGTACTGTACTAAAGCCTTATTACAACTTAGACATATCTTATCTTTCCAGCAACGGTGTCAACAGTTAAGTAACTCTAATCAAGAATTGGAGCGCACAAATCAACTGAAAAATCAGTTTCTGGCAAACACCAGCCACGAAATTCGCACACCGCTTAGTTCCATTATTGGGTTTACTTATCTGCTTTTAGCCCCAGGGTACGAACCAACTAAAGAACGCCAGCAAGAGTATTTAAATATTATTCAGTCTAGCGGTAAACACTTACAAGCTCTGATTAATGATATTTTGGATCTCTCTAAAATTGAAGCAAATCATCTAGAAGTTACCTGGGAAACATTAGATGTGCAATTCGTATGTGATAGTGTTTTCGCACTGGTAAAAGAGAAAGCTGCTGATAAGGATTTAAAACTGCGTCTAAAAATTAACCCCGATATCACAACCCTAGTAGCTGATGAATTGCGACTCAAGCAAATGCTGTGGAATTTACTCTGGAATGCCCTAAAGTTCACCAGGGAAGGAAGTGTTGGCTTAGAGGTTGTTCTGGAAGGTGTATTTGTACATTTTACAGTTTGGGATACTGGCACTGGCATTTCTCAAGAAGACAAAACTCAACTGTTTCAACCCTATTTTCAAATTGACAAGGCTGATAGTGTTGAAGGTACTGGTTTGGGTTTAGCACTGACTCAAAAACTCGCCAAAATTCACGGTGGTGATGTGAAAGTGGAATCTGAAGTGGATCGCGGCTCCCGTTTTACCCTGATACTTCCCCTTAACCAAGAGGCGGGAGTGGGGGGAGTAGAGGGAGCAGGGGGAGCAGAGGAAGCAGGGGAAGCAAGATTTTCCTCATCTCCTCTGCCGACTCCTAGTTCTTCTAGAGAAATTTTGCTGGTAGAAAATGATTTACCCAATGCTAATTTGATACAAATTTCTCTAAGTAGATTGGGATATCAGGTGACTTGGGTTGAGAATGCTGTCCAGATGTGGGAAGCTCTAAGACAGTTAGACCCAGCTGTGATTTTAATGGATGTTTGTCTGGCAAATGGAAATGGTCTGCACTTGGTGCAACAAATACGAGAACATCAGCAATATCGGACGATTCCGGTAATTGTTCAAACAGCAATGGCGATGAAAGGCGATCGCGAAACCTGTCTAGCTGGTGGAGTAAATGACTATATTTCTAAACCGATTGATTTACCGCTTTTAGCTAGTCTGGTGGCCAAGTACAGTCAACCACCAACCTTGGTTGATGGGGAGTGGGGAGTGAAGAGTGGGGAGTGAAGGAGACAAAAAGAAACCATGCCCAATGCCCCATGCCCAATGCCCAATGCCCCATAACTAATGACTACAATATAAATGATTGGGTGCTATAAGGTTTTGGCAGGATTGGGAAATGATGCTGACAGAAAAATTTGAGCAATTAAAAGCCTTATTTAGAGGAATGGAGCAGGCGTTGATTGCCTACTCTGGGGGCGTTGATAGCACTTTGGTTGCCAAAATTGCTTATGATGTGTTGGGCGATCGCGCTTTGGCTGTCACGGCTGTTTCTCCTTCGCTGTTACCAGAAGAATTGGAAGACGCGAAAATTCAAGCTGCAACTATTGGGATTCCTCACAAAATCGTCCAGACTCACGAGATGGAAAATCCCAATTACACCTCTAACCCTGTTAATCGCTGTTATTTTTGCAAAAGTGAGTTGCACGACACTCTCAAACCTTTAGCTTTAGAACTGGGTTATCCTTATGTAGTGGATGGGGTGAATGCTGATGATTTGCATGATTATCGCCCAGGAATTCAGGCAGCGAAAGAAAGAGGTGCGCGATCGCCTTTAGCAGAAGTAGGTGTCACCAAAGTTGAAGTTCGCCAACTTTCGCAACAACTCGGTTTACCTTGGTGGGATAAACCTGCTCAACCTTGTCTCAGTTCCCGGTTTCCTTACGGTGAAGAGATTACTGTCGCTAAGTTGCAACGAGTTGGTAGAGGAGAAATTTATCTGCGAAAACTAGGTTGGCAGAATTTACGTGTGCGATCGGAAGGGGATACAGCACGTATTGAATTACCACCAGAACAAATCAAAGAGTTTGTGTTGACTAACGATTTACAAACATTAGTTTCGGCATTTCAAGATTTTGGATTTATCTACGTAACCTTAGATTTAGAAGGTTATCGTAGCGGTAAGTTAAATCAGGTTTTAAATAGGGAAGTCTTGGGCGTTAAAGTATAGGATTTTAGTTCTATAAATATAGAGTTTATTTACCGTCTAGAGAAACTAGAAAGCAACCGTTAATCCTCCAGATATTATTGGGCTGTTTTTCCATAAAATATAAAGCCCTTAAGGGTACTCCATCAGGAGCAAGTAGCAGCATTGGTTGAGTTATATTTCCCTGGATGGTTGTTATTTTCTCAAAAAAGACAGAACGAGGACGGTATACTGCTGGGTAGCTTGTCTTTACCATCTGCATAAAATTTTCTGGGGTTCCGAATTGCGCCTGAATCACCGGACTAGCAAAGGCAAAAGCGCCTTGGGCATCATCTTTTTTAAAGGCTGCCAATTGGTATTCAATTACAGAACGTATGTTGATGGCATCGGTATCAGTAACTTCCATAAATTTAAAAATTGCGTAGGCGCAGCCCGTCGTAGACATCGCTCCAAGTGTCGGCAAAGCGATCGCTCAATTCTCACGCTGAGTAAGCTTGTATTCTATCTGCTGTAATGCTGTTCGCCACACATCATATCCCTCTTGAGACAGGTGCAACCCATCTGTGGTCAACTCTGGACGCAAATTGCCTTCTATATCCGTAAACCAGCTATAAATATTGAGATAATTAGCACCTTCTTGTTTGGCAATCACGGTTAGTTGGATGTTGATGTGACGAATGCGACTATTGGAAATTTTTGGTAGACGAGTAGGCAAAATTGATTGGACAATAATTTGAGCTTGGGGGTGAGCCTGCCGTAAACGACGGACAATCCGGCGATAATTACGCAAAATTGTTTCATCAGTAGCGCCTTTTCGTAAGTCGTTAATCCCAGCCATGATATAAATTACATCTGGTCGCGTCGCTGAAAATGCTCCCAATCTTTTTAAAACGCCACTAGATGTATCTCCAGATATGCCTTGATTTAGCCACAATTTACCAGCAGGCAGTTTTTCTCTCGGAAACCACATACTCAAAGAATCACCAACTAAAATACTTAGATGATTGGCACCTTGACCTTGAGCGATCGCTCTAGCTTCTAAAGCTAGTAAAGTTTTCCAGTCGTCGTAAGTTAGTTGACGTTTCTTGATCGACTCCCACAATGATTGCAAATTATCACTATCTACGCGTGTATAAATCTGACCTGTTTTCAGAGCCGCCAATCTTTGGTAGTAAAGTTGATTTCCAGATGTCAATAAGAGGCTAGTTGCTTGGGCGCTGGGGTTGAGTGATGACTCTGTTGATACTGGTAATGCCTGACTGCTGAATTCTGGTACGCTAGGGACGTTTTTCTCACTCACTATTGGCTGCGAACTTTTTAGGGGTTGGAACGCTTGGCCGCTGAGTTCTGGTAAGGAGAGATCAACGCTCTTGATAATTTTTGTACTGACTATTGTCTGCGAACCCTGTTTTAAATCCCACAGGAATCTAGAACTTTCTGGCAGTACAATTGACAGATGTGGAAGAGCCGATGCTGGTATTGCTAATCCTGTTAACAAGCCTGCTGCCAACAGATAAGGGTCCCTCATCGCTTTCTCTCTCCTCTACTCACTGCTTTCCCTTATGACAGCATTAGTTGCCTGTATTCAGGAAAATTTTACTTCGGTTAAGTTATTATTCTTATTTACGCTGTATAGTTCTGTAAAGCGTGTTTATGAGATTATATTTGACAATTTACGATCTCTTTAAAGTACGGGTTTCCCGGTGGTATACAAATCTTCTTTGTGTGAATAATTCTACTGAAAGCACTGTTTTCATCAGCCGACCACTTTTTCTAACTCAGTTATCACAAATATTACTAGTATTTGTAAACTCAGCGATTAGTGAGTGATTTTTGAGGATCTCAGGACAGAGTTTTTGCTTTTGATGTTGCTAATATGTGAAATAACCATCAGATTTTAGGTTTCTAGATTTCAGTCAATTGTTGCGATCATCTGAGAGTTTGCTAGGGCGAGAGGCTATATCTAACGACAAGCAGTTTCTCTACAAGACGCTACCCATAGTTTGCTTCTTTGCAGGAGTACACTTCTACATTTTTCACTTTGTCATGTTAAATTAAGCAGTGCAAATGCACGAGTTATTAAAGATGTGACTAGTTCAGATTAAAGATTCGAGAACTAGCACAAGTGAAAGTATGGTTACAAAAAGAAGTTTCTGGCCGTTCTGGGATAATTTCCAGCACAGTTATAAGTTATGTGCGTCGTTGCGAAATGACAACAGTTGACTTTTTTGCTATATACAAATTAGCTTATGCCTTTAATGTGATGATTGAGGACTTGATGGAAATTTTGGAGAAATAGGCAAAATTATAATTGTTGAGAATATTGATATCATACGATGATGTGTACTCAATGAGCAAGTATGACGTTTGCCATACTGAAAATTTGATAACTCACTATACGTAATTTAAAATTTATGTTTACTAATTGAAGTATGAGTTGAAACACATTTAAATTAAGTTTTAACTCTAGAGAATAACCTCATTGAAAGTGCTAAGATTTAGGCTGAATCATTAGTGTTTTCCTTTTCTTCTGTGGCAAGAGCTAGTACAGCAATTGGTGTCAGTCCCATTATTAAGGAGATTGTGCAAAAACAGGCACATTCCACACGTTTGACCCTGAAAGAAGTTATTCTCATGGGGATGTTAGCTATTGATAAACTAGATGATCGAGGTCGTCAAGAGCTAGCAGATCAAGTTCATCAAATGCAGGTGAATGGAGAAATTTAATTGAGTAGTTATGAGTTAAGAGTTATAAGTTATAAATTTTAACGTCTCACTCCTAACTCTTTACTTAATTTGGTTATTGGCTAAATCGATAACGACTTCCAATTACATAACTTTCATTAATTTCAAAAGATATCCATCGGCGTTGCAGAGTTTCAGCAACAAAGCCGGTTGTATTAGAACCTGCAAATGGATCTAATACCATATCACCTTCATCAGTTAAAAATTTGATGAAGAACTCGGCGAACCCTTGAGGAAAACGTGCTGGATGGGGTCTAATTTCTGCTGTTTTGCAGCGTCGTAAATAAGCACTATTCGATTCAGTATTAGCAATTTCTAGCAAATTCGGCGGAATTGCACCTTGGTTATCTTTTTGAAATTTATCAGAAATATCATGTCCACTAGGACGTATTTTTGCCTTATAACCATTTTTTAATAACTGTTTCATACTTTGGCTATAGGGCTTTAATACTTTTCTGTTATCTGCTTTAGGATGCGGTGTTTTAGACAACCACCAAACTGTATTTATAGAATCTTTTACACGAATCCGCCTGATTGTCACCCACTCAGCAGGGCTTGGCAGTCGAGCCGGATTATAGTGGTAAAATTCTTGAGCAAGAAAGAAACCTACTTCTTTACATAATCTTACTAAAAGTTCGTATTGGTAGATACTCCGCACGGGATTACCTGGTAGGTAAGCGCCACCTAAATCTAGTACGAATGAGCCATTATCTGCGAGAACTCTTTTAAATTCGGATGCAAAAGGCAGAAACCACTCAATATATTTTTCAGCAGTTTCGTTACCGTATTCTTTTTTTCGTGTCAGAGCGAATGGAGGTGAGGTAAGAATTAAATTAATACTATTATCATCAATGAATTTAGTAAGTTTAAGACTATCACCTAAATATGCTGCTCCGTTCGGCTGGGTATAATAGGGATTAAAAATTATTTCTTTTGGTGGCGTTATGGGTTCTTTTTGCAAGAGTGATAATATTATCTAGTTTTTTCTAGTTATAACTTGTTTTGGTATTGTCTAAGGATTTAATTTTAAAAGTTCCTTTTTTAACGCACAGGGATGCAGAGGTAAGCGCAAAGTAATGCAGAGGACTATATTAACTTTGTATTCCTGTACATGATAATATACTCCTGAAATATTTGGTGACAAGTCAGTACAGAGGTTTTAAAAACTTTGCGGTTTTCACTAGCTTGATAACAAACTTGAGATTATGTCAGTTTCAAAGCTTGAAGCATTACTGTATTCAACTGCTGAACTTGATTTGCTCCTAATTTACCTATCCTTCTGCTAATTAGTCTACGCTCTATGGTAGTTATTCAAGTCACCCTAACTTTAGAAGCAACCCGTAATCCAGTACTAGTAAAATCTGGATCTGAAGGTTCTAAAATGAACTCTTCTGGACTCAAACTACTTATATTTTGAGATGAAATAAAACATAAAGTTACATCATCGCCTATGGTGTCTATCCATAAAACTAAACCAGGGCGTAGCTTTGTTCCACTCAAGTCTGTAAATGGAAATGGAAATGGAACCAAGACGATATCACTTTTTTGGAGAGACATTAGATAGGTTCTCCGTCGTCAAGTGAGTATATGTCTGGTTCATTTTCAAGAAAGTTAAAGGCTCCTCCAGTCAGGGAAAGTAGCATTAGATCACAAGTTGAAGGCTCTGATGAATCGAAAAATAGTTTTTCTTCCAATAGCGATCGCTCCTCATCAGAGAGAGATAGGATAACTTGCAACAGTGATTCAACAAGTTTAATGTTCATTTCGTATTTCGGTTTGTTTTACATACATTTTTTCTATTAATTCCTTTTCGTTTTTTCCTTTTGGTATCTGTATGAGACACAACGAGATACCGAGTTCTTGTTCGTCTTCTTGATCAAGTGATTCAAATTGCGTGAATTCATCCTCCATTAAGAAGTAACGTGCTTCTTATTCATTAGAAAAGGTGTATTTAGAACCATCACAATCTAATATCTCAGCGGAGAAATCATCGTAAGTTCTCAACCTTGCCCAATTTAAGTTAGGAAAACTACATGACATCAGCCACCAATTTTCTTTGATAATAGATTTTTGTTGGAATTGCATTTTATTTCCATTTATTTTTATAGCACCTTCAACTTCTATTACTGTAATTTTAAACTTAACTAATTTCACAAAAAATCCCCCACCTCGCGGCAGGGGATTTTTATTAGTTATCTACAAAACTAGCAGCCGAATTAACCGAACTTACCAGCAGTAGAAGCAATCAAGAATGCAGCGTAAGTTACGATGTAGCCAACAGTGAAGTGAGCTAGACCAACTACACGAGCTTGAACGATGGACAGAGCCACAGGCTTATCTTTCCAGCGAACTAGGTTAGCTAGAGGAGTGCGTTCGTGTGCCCAAACAAGGGTTTCAATCAACTCTTGCCAGTAACCTCTCCAGGAGATTAAGAACATGAAGCCAGTAGCCCAAACTAGGTGTCCAAACAGGAACATCCAAGCCCAGACAGACAGGTTATTCACGCCGTAAGGGTTGTAACCGTTAATCAACTGAGCAGAGTTAGCCCAGAGGTAATCGCGGAACCAGCCCATGAGGTATGTAGAGTTCTCATTGAACTGAGCTACGTTGCCTTGCCAAATACCTAGATGCTTCCAATGCCAGTAGAAGGTAACCCAACCAAGGGTATTAAGCATCCAGAATGTAGCGAGGTAAAACGAATCCCATGCTGAGATATCGCAAGTACCGCCACGACCGGGGCCGTCGCAAGGGAAGGCATAGCCGAAGTCCTTTTTATCAGGCATCAGCTTAGAACCACGGGCATCCAAAGCACCTTTGACCAAGATCAAGGTGGTGGTGTGCAGACCTAAAGCGATCGCATGGTGTACCAAGAAGTCGCCAGGGCCAATTGTCAAGAACAGGGAGTTAGTACCAGCATTGATGGCATCTAACCAGCCTGGCAACCAAACGTTAGCGTAGTTGGGCCATGCTGTGTAAGCAATACTATCTGGGTTAGATAGTAAGGTGTCTAAACCGTACAGTACTTTGCCGTTAGCAGCTTGGACGAATTGAGCAAATACTGGCTCAATTAGGATTTGCTTTTCAGGAGTACCGAAAGCAACTACTACGTCGTTGTGTACATACAGACCGAGGGTGTGGAAGCCCAAGAAAAGGGATACCCAGCTGAGGTGGGAAATAATCGCTTCTTTGTGCTGAAGTACGCGCTCAAGAACGTTACCCTTGTTTTGCTCTGGGTCGTAATCACGTACCCAGAAGATTGCTCCGTGGGCAAAAGCACCAAGCATCAGGAATCCAGCAATATACTGGTGATGCGTATACAACGCTGCCTGGGTTGTGTAGTCCTTCGCAATAAATGCGTAGGAAGGCATGGAGTACATGTGCTGCGCTACCCAGGAAGTGACAACACCTAACGCTGCTAAGTGCCATCCCAATTGGAAGTGCAGGGAGTTGTTGTAGGTGTCGTAGATACCTTGGTGAGGTAGGTTGAACGGGCCTTCAACAGGAATACCAAAGAAGTTCTTGGCATTCAAGGCTTCTTTGAGACTGTGACCAATCCCAAAGTTTGTCCGGTACATGTGACCAGCAACAATGAATAAAACTGCGATCGCTAGGTGGTGATGAGCTATGTCAGTCAGCCACAAAGCTTCTGTCTGGGGATGGAAACCACCCAAGAAACTCAGAATTGCAGTTCCTGCACCTTGCGATGTCCCGAATATGTGTCCAGGAGTGTCAGGGTTTTGAGAGTAAACACCCCAGTTGCCTGTAAAGAATGGTGTCAAACCTGCTGGGTGGGGTGGGGTGGATAGGAAGTTATCCCAACCTACGTGCTGACCGCGAGCTTCGGGGACAGCAACGTGAATTAAGTGACCAGCCCACGCCAAAGAACTAACACCAAACAAACCTGCTAAGTGGTGGTTTAGACGATGTTCAGCGCTCTTAAACCATGCCAAGCTAGGACGGAACTTGGGTTGCAAGTGCAGCCAACCAGCGAACAGTAATACAGCAGCGAATAACAACAAGAACACTGAACCGTTGTACAGTTCACCATTCGTCCGCATTCCGATGGTATACCACCAATGGTAGAGACCAGAGTAGGTAATGTTTACCGGATTGCTAGCGCCAGCTTGGGTAAATGCTTCAATCGCTGGTTTACCGAAGTGGGGGTCCCAAATCGCGTGGGCGATGGGACGGATGTGAAGGGGATCTTTAATCCACTGTTCAAAGTTACCTTGCCAGGCTACGTGGAACAGGAGGCTGGATGCCCACAGGAAGATGATTGCCAAGTGACCGAAGTGAGTTGCGAAAATCTTTTGGTAAAGATTTTCTTCCGTCATGCCATCATGGGTTTCAAAATCGTTGCCTGTAGCGATCGCATACCATATCCGACGAGTCGTCGGATCCTGTGCGAGATCCTGGCTAAATTTCGGAAATTTTGTCGCCATAGGTTTAATAAATCCTCTGACCTTTAGCCATCAAGTATCAGCGTCTAGAGTCCTGAGTACCAAGTTTTGAGTATTTTCTCAGCATTCAGCACTCAGCACTCCACAACTGATTGCTACCCTACTGAAAGAATGTGTGCATGGAAGAATGCCCAAGTTGTGGCAATTCCTCCTAAGAGGTAGTGAGCTACCCCTACAGCTCGACCCTGAATAATGCTCAGAGCGCGAGGCTGAATTGCTGGTGCTACCTTCAGTTTGTTATGCGCCCAAACAATGGACTCAATCAGTTCTTGCCAGTAGCCGCGACCACTGAACAGGAACATCAAGCTGAATGCCCAGACAAAGTGAGCGCCTAAGAAGAGTAGACCATAGGCAGATAGCGCACTGCCATAGGAATTGATGACTTGTGTAGCTTGTGCCCACAAGAAGTCTCGCAACCAACCGTTGATGGTGATAGCGCTTTGGGCAAAGTTACCACCAGTGATGTTAGTCACATTCCCGGCTGCATCTACGGTTCCCCAAACATCTGATTGCATCTTCCAGCTGAAGTGGAAAATTACAATTGATATGGAGTTGTACATCCAGAAAAGTCCGAGGAATACGTGATCCCAACCAGAGACTTGACAGGTACCGCCACGACCAGGGCCGTCGCAAGGGAAGCGGAAGCCCAAGTTTGCCTTGTCTGGAATCAGACGAGAACTACGGGCGTACAGCACACCTTTAAGCAGAATTAGGACGGTGACGTGAATGGTGAAAGCGTGAATGTGGTGAATTAGGAAGTCCGCTGTGCCCAAAACAATGGGTGCAGCTGCCACTTTTCCGCCAACAGCCAAGACACCGCCGCCAAAGACATAGCTAACTGGTTCTAGGGCATTGGGTGCAGTTGTACCAGGAGCCAAGGCATGGATATTTTGTATCCACTGGGCGAATACTGGCTGCAATTGAATCCCTGTATCAGAGAACAAGTCTTGAGGACGACCCAATGCACGCATTGTGTCGTTGTGGATGTAAAGTCCAAAGCTATGGAAGCCGAGGAAAATAGACACCCAGTTCAGGTGAGAAATAATCGCGTCACGGTGACGAATCACCCGATCCAGCAAGTTGTTTTGATTCACAACTGGATCGTAATCCCGCACCATGAAGATAGCAGCGTGAGCCGCTCCACCAACAATCAAGAAGCCGCCGATCCAAATATGGTGAGTGAATATGCACAACTGCGTAGCGTAGTCAGTTGCCAAATATGGATAGGGGGGCATCGCGTACATGTGATGCGCGATGATGATGGTCAGCGAACCCAAGAAGGCCAAGTTAGTAGCCAACTGAGCGTGCCAGGATGTGGTCAGGTTTTCGTAGAGACCTTTGTGACCTTCACCAGTGAAAGGACCTTTGTGGTTTTCGAGGATCTCTTTAATGCTGTGACCAATACCCCAGTTAGTACGGTACTGATGACCAGCAACGATAAAGAGAACTGCGATCGCTAAGTGGTGATGAGAAATATCAGTCAACCACAAGCCGCCTGTTACCGGGTTTAGACCGCCCTTGAAGGTTAGGAAGTCAGCATACTGACCCCAGTTCAAGGTGAAGAAAGGTGCTAAACCAGCTGCAAAGCCAGGGTACAGTTCAGTCAACAAGTCTTTGTTCAAGATGAACTCGTGGGGCAGGGGTATGTCTTTGAGAGCAACGCCTGCATCCAAAAGCTTGTTGGTCGGTGCGGACACATGGATTAAGTGACCTGCCCATCCCAAGGAACCACAACCTAGCAGTACTTGCAAGTGGTGATTCAGCATCGATTCCACATTCTGGAACCATTCCAGTTTGGGAGCGCGTTTGTGGTAGTGGAACCAACCGGCAAATAGGAACAAGCCTGCTAATACCAATCCACCGATCGCAGTTACGTAAAGCTGGAAGGAGTTTGTAATCCCCCAGCCACGCCATACTTGGAACAAACCGGAGGTGATTTGAATACCGTGGAAACCACCGCCAACATCACCGTTTAAAATGTCTTGTCCCACAATGGGCCAAACAACTTGAGCACTAGGCTTAACGTTTAACGGGTCGCTTAGCCAAGCTTCATAGTTAGAAAACTTCGCGCCGTGGAAAATCATCCCGC
Source organism: Nostoc sp. (assembly GCF_036917555.1). Lineage (GTDB taxonomy): Bacteria > Cyanobacteriota > Cyanobacteriia > Cyanobacteriales > Nostocaceae > Nostoc. Next base: position 515,965 of record NZ_JBALDD010000023.1, read on the forward strand.
TCAACCAGATGGTAACAACGGCTAAGTGGCCGAAGTGGGCTGAGAATATCTTACGCGAGATGTCTTCTAAATCGCTTGTATGTGTATCAAAATCATGGGCGAGTGCGTGCAGGTTCCAAATCCATGTGGTGGTTTTGGGACCTCTGGCTAAGGATCTGTCAAAGTGTCCAGGTTGCGCCCATCTCTCGAATGAGGTTGGAACTGGATCGTTATCGACGATTACTCTTGCCTTCTTTTCCTCTCGCTCCGGAGGACTTATTGTCATTCGACCTCCTCTCTTGATAAGGAATGAGGAATCATGTATACCACAAAGTGAACCATTACCGTATACTCCAGAATTTTACTGAAGCCGCGATCAAGACCCGATGTGGAGAGTTGTTTCTCGTTGAATTATAGAGTCTTCACTTGTACATTGTTAGAGATATTTTAACAATAATTCAAACTTGCTCAAATATTGCTGGAATTCATGCCTTAACTGGCTTTTAACTTCAAACTTTTTGTCCAAAAGTCAATAGTTTATCTATTTAATTTACAAACAATAACAATTCGTAAAATTTATGGTTTGGCTGTATGTAGCCAATGTCCCAACTTTTACTGCTATTACTCATGAACATTTATGTCATATTTCAATTTTTGCAAGTAAAACGCTGTAAAGAATATGACTTATTTTAAAATTTTATGAGATACAAAGGAAAACTTATGGGATGTGAGGTAGATTTCACCTTTTGGGCTATAGTTCCAGATGGACAGTTTGAGCCAAAATAATCTGTCAATTGTCGAAGACTATCACTGGGTGTAACGCATGAACTCGTGGCAGAAAAGGGTGTTAGAGAAGCTCCTCCCTCAGAGGTTCCCGATTCTCAGGTGGGTAATGACATTGGTGCTGGTATTACACTTGACCAGTTGCGGCGAGAAAGCCGACAGCCAGGAAGTATCTACTGGCTATAAAGAAAACTCCCCACAGATTTCTCAAATTTCAAAGCAATTTTCGGAAGTTTCCCCTCCATCTGTTATTCAAGAACTGCGGACAATTTTGGAAGTTTATCAGCCACAAGTGACAATTGTTACTCCAAAAATTGATGAAGTTCTTCAAGACAACAAAGTCACAGCCAGTTTTCAGGTTAAGGATCTACCAATATTTAAAGACCCACAATTACAACTGGGCCCACATCTACACGTAATTCTGGATAATCAACCTTATATACCTGTTTACGACCTGAATCAGCCCTTGGTTTTGCCAGACTTGTCTCCAGGTAGTCATACCCTGCGTGTTTTTGCTTCTCGTCCTTGGCATGAAAGCTTTAAGAATGAAGGCGCTTATGCCCAAACAACATTTCACGTCTTCACCAAAACCGACGACAACACCCCAGATCCTAAATTACCCCTGCTAACTTACAGCCGCCCTCAAAGCAGCTACGGGGCAGAACCAATTTTACTGGACTTCTATCTAACTAATGCTCCTCTCCACCTCATCGGCAAGGAAAACGCCAGTGACGAGTTCAGTGATTGGCGCATCCGCTCCACTATTAATGGTGAAAGCTTTATTTTTGATCGCTGGCAGGCAGTTTACCTTAAAGGCTTCCGTCCAGGGAAAAACTGGGTAAAGCTAGAATTTCTCGATAATCAGGGAAATCCTGTCAAAAATGCTTTTAATACTACAGTTAGATTGATTGACTACCAGCCAAAAGGTAAAGACACTCTGTCGAGAATTGTCAGAGGAGAACTCACAGCAGCTGAGGTGCGCCCGATTGTAGACCCGAATTATAAACTTGCACCTAAACCCACACCCACACCTTCTGTTGAAAAAACACCCCAAATACAGCCTATTCCTGAAACTGAAATTCCAGAACAATCCAAAACACAGCCAGAAAAACCAAAATTAGAAGTTCCAACAGCTGCACCATCTCCCAGCTTGTCCCCAACGCCACCAGAAATTATTGAGTCTCCAGCATCAGAATTACAGCCAGAGGTAACACCAACACCTGAATCAACGCCGTTACCCGAAAAAGTAACGCCTCAGCCAACAAAACCAAGATTTGGTGGATTTTTTAACCGTGGGGCTGGTAAAGTTCCCACCCCAGAAGCACCAGTTGCACCATCTCCTAGTTTGCCACCCACACTGCCAGAGATTATCGAGTCTCCCACACCAGAAATTATTACGCCAACACCAGAACCACAGCCAACGGTAATGCCAACTCCTGAATCAACGCCGTTACCCGAAAAAGTAACGCCTCAGCCAAAAAAATCTTCTAGATTTGGTGGGTTTTTTAATCGTCGAACGGCTAAGACACCTACTCCCCAAGTAACAGTTGCCCCATCTCCTAGTTTGCCACCAACGCTGCCAGAGATTATTGAGTCTCCGACACCAGAAATTATTACGCCAACACTAGAACCACAGCCAGAGGTAACGCCAACACCTCCTTCTGCTGAATTACCCGAAAAACAAGTGCTACAGCCATAAAAAACAGGATTTAGTTATACCTTGAAGGCTGGTAGAGGCAGCAGAGAAGTGAAATAAATCACTTTTCTTCTGCGTCATCGGACTCAGCAATATGCGGTAAAAAGTTTCAAAATTTTTGCTTTTGCTGAATAACTAGGGAATTCTAAGTAAGGATTGACTCTTATTGCTTACTTAGGATTAATATGGCTTTCCAGACTCCAGATTCAGATTTTCCATCAGTTTCCAGTGATATCGCCGTCGTCCAATCGAGCCAAAAAGGGTGGTTCTCAAAAATTACCAACGGTTTGAGTATTGGCAACAAAATTAAATTTGGCTATAGTCTTGCCCTTGGTGTGGGAATTGTCGGAACCACAATTGGGTTGGTCTTAGGAGACCACTATCAGCAACAAGCGCTGCAGCAACAACAAAATGTCTTTAAGGAACTCAATTTGCTCTATCGCCTCCAGACAAGTATCCTGCAAACCCGGACGCACCAGCAGCAACTCATTCCCTTAGTGGCAAATCTAAAGCTGTACAAAGAGGAATATGCCCACATTACTAATACACATGCACCTGAAATTAAGCAGGTTTGGTTGGAACTCCAAACATATATAAAAACTGTCGATTATACGAGCCAAAAACACACTGAGAATATTCCCCTGCTTCTAAAAACTTATGAAGGTGTAACACAAACTTATATCCAGCAACTTGAAGAACTATCTCAACAACTTGATTTATCTGCTCTAACTGAGATTAAAATTGCGATCGCTCAACGACGACTGTTGAAGTTTACCAATAGTGAGTTAGCACTTAAGTTTGACAGGATCTCTGATGAACTGGTTACTATCATTAATACCTCTTATGAGGAATTACAAGCAGCAACGACGACGTTCAAGACAGCAGCACAAATACGGATTCAAATTATTGTTGCTAGTATTTTGTTGTCAGTAGTAATTGCTACTTTTTTAGCTTTTTTGACGAGTCGAACCATTACCCATCCAGTCGAAGTGCTGACGAATGTAGCGCAGCGAATCACCAAAGAATCTAATTTTGACCTGCAAGCACCCGTTATAACCACAGATGAAATTGGCATACTTGCTACTGCATTTAACCAAGTTTTGCACAGGGTTAAATGCTTACTGAAAGAACAGCAAGCAGCTGCCTTTCGTCAGCAGCAAATGCAAGAAGTGCAATTGCTTCAAAGTGAAAAAATGTCTAGTTTAGGACGAATGGTAGCTGGCATTGCCCACGAAATTAATAATCCGGTAAATTTTATCTACGGCAATTTAGATCCTGCTATTCAGCACGTAGACGATTTATTAGCATTGTTACAAACCTATCGTCAAGAAATACCTAATCCACCTCTGGCGGTACAAGACCACGCCACCGAAATTGATGCAGAATTTGTGGAAGAAGATTTACCTAAAGTTTTGCAGTCTATGAAGTTCGGCGCCGATCGCGTGCGCCAAATTGTTTTAAGTTTGAAAAACTTCTCTCGTCTAGATGAAGCAGAAACCCATGCAGTCGATTTGCATGAATGTATTGAGAGTACGCTACTCATTCTCAATAACCGGATCAAAAAAGGCATCACGATTGAGCGCTGCTACGGTGATATTCCCACCATTGAAGGTTTTTCTAGCTCGCTTTACCAAGTGTTCATGAACATTATCAACAATGCACTTGATGCTTTGGAGGAACAGCACAATACTCAAGACTACCCACGAATTACGATCGCTACCGAACTTCAAGACAAAAACTGGGTAGTTGTCCGTATTGCTGATAACGGTTCTGGTATTGCCTCTGATACTCAAGAGAAAATTTTTGAGATGTTCTTTACTACCAAACCAACAGGCGTTGGCACTGGTATGGGACTTTCGATTAGTCATCAGATTGTTGTCAAAAAACATGGAGGACGACTAATTTGTAAATCTGAGGTGGGTGGTGGTACAGAATTTATGATTTCTCTCCCCATTCAAAAGCAGGATTTAGCCAAAAATACTCAACTGTAACTCTTGTGCTAGAGCCTCAACAAAAATAAGTCCCGCTACCGGATTTCCTACCCTATCTAAAGCTGGACTATAACAAGCGATCGCTCCCTCACCTGGTACTATTGCTACAAGCCCACCACCAATCCCTGATTTCATTGGTAAACCAATCCTGACTGCAAACTCTGCAGAAGCTTCGTACAGTCCACAAGTTGACATTACAGCATTTACAATGCGACGGTTTTGTAGGGATAAACAGCTATTTTCACAAGCTAGCAGTTTCCCCAACAAAGCTAAATCTTCAACTCGCCCAGAAATACAGCATATTTGCTCATAAGTGTCAAGTGCTGTTTCAATATTTTTTAGATGATCGGCTTCGGTGAGATAATTAGCGATCGCTTCATTAGCTGTTGAACGGGTTAATCGCACTGAAGCCAGCATCTCCTTATCTAAGCTTAGTTGGCAACCTGCTAATTGGTTAAGCCATTGACAAAATAAAAGAGTGCGTTGATTAGCGTCCTTTCCTGGTAATTTATCAGATAGGGTAATTGCCCCACTATTAATCATGGGGTTACGAGGATGCCCGCGATCGCTAATTAATTGTTCTAAAGAATTGAAGGGTGCATCTGATGGTTCAACCCCAACCCACCCAAAAACCGTTTCTGCTCCTAGATATTCTAGCAGATAAAGTAGAGAGAACGTCTTAATAACGCTCATTAGCGGGAAGACACAAGCGGTATCCCCAAAGCTGATATTTTTCCCCGATTCACAGCAGATGTGAACTGCAAACCAACCAGGATCAGCCAAAGCTAATTGCGGAATGCGATCAATAACTTTTCCGTGTTCAGCTTTAGTTTTCGCTTGTTGTACCCAAGCTGACAAATTCGTAGTAGTTAGTTTGTCAAGTCCTTTCAAAATGTAAATTTTCTAAAAGTTCATTTATTTAGATACTAACTAACAGTATATTTTTAAGCTTACCAGGGCTTTTTAATACCGTAGAAACACGAAATTAAGGAGAAAAAATTTGTGAAACCTAATTTAAAAAAGCATACAGCGATCGCAGTTGGCTTGGTCGGGTCACTGTTATGGGGAGCAACTTGCATTCTAGAAAATCAAAATGCTATTGCACAAATAGGAGGAATGTTTATAATAAACGAATTATCAAACAAGTGCATTGATATATCTGGAGATCCTGGGACAGCTAATGGTACGCAATTGATACTTGCTAATTGCGAACTATCTGGATTTAGCGCTTCTGGTAAGATCACAGATCAGAAATGGGAATTTATTCGTGGGGGATTTATCAGAAATAAATTATCCAACAAATGCATTGATGTAGAGGGACAGCCTGGCACAGTTACTGGTGCGCGACTGATACTTTATGATTGCGAACTATCTGGATTTAGCAGTGCTTTTGGAACCACAGATCAGAGGTGGGAATACATTGGTGCAGGATTTCTCAGAAATGGATTATCCGACAAATGCATTGCTGTATCTGGAGATCCTGGCACAGCTAATGGTACGCCATTGGTACTTTCTGATTGTGAAATATCTGGATTTAGCAGTTCTGGTAAAAGCTCAGATCAAAGGTGGCGGTGGCAACCAAGTTTTTAAGAATACTGCTTGAATGAAATCGGATCAATCGTCTACAGCTAAAGTACAGGATTTCGTAAATGCGTAGCGAAAAAGTTGCTACTTATCAAATCTCTGCGTACTTATCGTTTACGTAGCCGCGACCATAGGAAAAATTCCTTTCTAAGAGGATTTAAAAGTATTTTTGGTAACATCAAAGTACAGGTAAAATCAAAAATACCCCAATCAGCGAGAACATTTTATATGTAAACTTAAAAACTGGCACTTCTCAAAGCTAGCCAGTTTTTAACTTTAAACTTGTTGGCGTTTTAACTCTTGTATCAATACTTGGCAGCGCTTGCTAGCTTCTCTTGCCTGTTGCCTAAGCTGTTTGGCTTGCTCTTGGTTAGTTAAATACATTTCAGATGCTTTTTGCCTGAGTTCAACAGCTTGTTTACTGAGTTCCTTAATACGAGTCTTTAATTCTTCAATTGTTTTCATCTTTACTCCTGTTCTGAAATCACAATTTCCAAACTTTCTGTTTCTTCATAAAGTCCATCGGCTCTACTAGCCAGCAAGCTAGGATCATCAAAATCATTGTTTGCTATTGCTCTGTCTTGAGCTTCGTACAACTTATCAATAATTTCTTGTAATTGTGCGTAAGCTTGTAATAAGACATTGCGGGTTTCTAACTTTATATTGACTGGTTAAATATCTAACTCTCCTGCAATTAAACTTAAATTTGGTTTTGTATAAGCCCCTAATAGCAACACACGGTAATATATCATTATTTTTCATCGGCCTATTTCAGAAAATTAGTATAAACATCCTCTCAGAGCAAAGGAAGTTTTATGATTCCCCGTGTTAGAGCGCCAGAATTACCGCAAAATTACTCTTGGCTCAACACCGATAAACCATTGTCTCTTAAACAAATCAAGAGTAGAGTCGTAATTTTAGACTTTTGGACATACTGTTGTATCAATTGTCTGCATATCCTGCCAAATCTGAAATATTTAGAACAAAAATATAAAGATAGTCTTACTATTATCGGCGTTCACTCTGCCAAATTTGATAACGAAAAGGAAACAGAAAATATTCGCCAAGCTATCCTGCGCTATGACATTGAACATCCTGTTGTAGTTGACAGCGGTTTTCGGATTTGGGAAGAGTATGCTGTGCGTGCTTGGCCTACGTTAATAATTATTGATCCAGAAGGTTATGTAATTGGCCAGATTTCTGGTGAAGGAAATCGTGACACTTTAGACGAGTTGATTCAAAAGTTAATTCAACAACATCAAGACAAAGGCACAATTAATTTCCAAGAAATCAGCTTAACTTTAGAAAAACAGCGCCAACCATTAATCACACCTTTAGCTTTTCCTGGTAAAGTTCTGGCTACCCAAGCAGGTTTGTTTATCGCTGACTCTGGACATCACCGCCTAGTTATGAGTAGCTTCGACGGAGAAATTCTACATTTAATTGGTACTGGAAAATCTGGCTTAACGGATGGTGCTTTTAACGAAGCGCAATTTTTTGCACCGCAAGGAATGGCTTATGATGCCGAAAATCAGGTTCTTTACATTGTTGATACAGAAAATCATGTGCTACGGCGAGTTGATTTAAAGCGCCAAGTAGTTGAGACTATTGCGGGAACTGGTGAACAAAGCCGCAATATCCATCCTCATAGCGGTGGTGGTTTAGAAACCGCACTGAATTCCCCTTGGGATTTAGTGAAAGTAAGAAATACCTTATTTATTGCAATGGCTGGGCCGCATCAAATTTGGCAAATGGACTTAGAAACTGGCATCATCAAAACTTTTGCTGGTACTGGTGCAGAAGCGTGTATTGATGGTTCACTGACTGAATCTGCCTTTGCCCAACCTAGCGGTATTACTAATAATGGGCAAGAATTATATATTGCTGACAGTGAAGTTAGTTCAATTCGTGGTGTTGGAATTGTCGAACCGTATCAAGTACGAACTGTTTGCGGTAGTGGCGGTTTATTTGATTTTGGCGATGTAGATGGACAAGATGAAGATGTCCGTTTGCAACACTGTTTAGGAGTGGAATATGCTCAGAATTTTTTGTGGGTGGCAGATACTTATAACCATAAAATTAAATTAGTAAGTCCCAGCACAGGGAATTGTAAAACAGTTTTAGGAGATGGTTCTGCTGGTTTACAAGATGGTCAAGGTAAGAATAGCCGTTTTTTTGAACCTTCGGGATTGAGTGTTTTGAGTTCATGTTTATATATTGCTGATACTAATAACCACGCCATTCGTCGCGTAGATTTGAATACTTTTGAAGTAATAACGCTTCAATTTCCTGATTTATGTGCGCCGGATGTTTGTATTCCGCCGAATTTATAAAAAGATTATCTCACGCAAAGTTGCAAAGTTTTTCTTTGTACCTTTGCGTGAGTGACCTATAACAATCCTATTTAATTTGCCAATAGCAAGAGTTTCAGATCCCCAAATTATTGAAGAAGTTAGGGATCTTTTTGTTCGTAGCTTATTTAGGATTGCTAAACTATCTTTAGAGGTTTTAATACCAGTATTATCACTGAAGTTATGTTAACAATTGCCCATTAAAATAGTTGATTGCTTTAGACTATCATGTTGACAATTCCTAATTTACATTGATTACTAGAATTAATATGAACAAAATATATCAACTATTAGACTTTGATGCTGATGTTTTATTATTTAATAAAGATACATATATCGTTAGCAGATTCAAAGAATTGATATCTGAAAATTTTAACCAGAAATTTCGTACACCATTAAGAGAACATCATGGTGATTTTTCAGTTTCAGGACTTTTTAAAAGACTGTGCATAAACGAAGTGAATTTTCAAGTTGAAGATATCACATGGCAATCTTCTACCGAAGGCATAAACTGTCAAGTTTTCAGAGTTGGCTCTACAGGTTGGCAATCAGGAAAACTCAGAATAAAAGCATATACAGAAATTATTTCTCCATCAATGCAGAGGGAACATGGCAACCTGAATATTACTGTAGTGTTAGAATTTTATCCTGATAATCCTAATGAACCTGAATCGCCGTTAGATGATATTCATAAAATGATCCAAGCAACATGAATACTATCCTCAACATTGCCAAATCCTAACAATAGGAGTAAACAAAAATAATTGGAAGCGATCGCACTGATTAACTTGATTACAAGAGACAATTTATAAAGTAAATATTAAGTAAATTGTGTTACGGATTTAGGGTTTGGGTATAAAATTTTTAAGAATAATATTCTTGAGCGATCGCTTGTATGAAATTAGTCGTTTTTGATATTGATGGTACACTAACCAATACCTACAAAATTGATGAAAATTGTTTTGTACGTGCTTTTGCATTGGAATTTGGAATTTTTGGTATAAATACAAATTGGATTGAATACACATACACCACAGATTCTGGCATTACCCAGCAAATTTTCAAAGAAAAATTAGAACGTCTTCCTTCAGATGAAGAGTTAGTCAGACTTAAAGCACGTTTTATTGGTCTACTCCAGGAAGCATTTATTAATAACCAAGATTTATTCAGCGAAATTCCTGGTTCTGCAAACGTATTAGCTAAATTACAGCTAAACCCTGATTGGTGTGTTGCGATCGCAACTGGTGGTTGGCATGAGTCTGCTAAATTAAAACTTCAAAAAGCTAATTTACAAATAGAAGGCATTCCGTTAGCTTCAGCTAATGATGCATTTTCACGAGAAGATATTATTAAAATAGCTATTATCAAAGCGAAGAATGTTTATCAAGTTGGAAAATTTCAGAAAGTTGTTTTTGTAGGTGATGGTATTTGGGATGTAAAAGCAGCTTATCGTTTGAGTATTGCTTTTCTTGGGATAGGTGATACTAAATTAACAAATGTAGGTGCTACCAAAGTAATTAAAGACTTTACAAATGTAGAAGATTTCCTGAAAATATTAAAATCGGCAGTAATTCCCAAATTTTTTATGAACACTATTCTTCACATTACCAAACGTCAACAATGGGAACAAGCAAAAAATCTTGGTAAATATCGCGCTGATTCGTTAGACAGTGAAGGTTTTATACATTGTTCAAAATCAACGCAAATACTCAAGGTTGCAAAGAGATTTTTTGATAATCAAAAAGAATTGGTACTACTTTTTATTGATTCTGAAAAAGTCCAAGCTGAAATTCGCTATGAACCTGCTGAAATCGGGGAACTATTTCCTCATATTTATGGTGAGTTAAATATTGCTGCTGTGTATCAGGTGATTGATTTTGAAGCTGGGGAAGATGGTTTATTTGAGTTGCCGCAAGAAGTCATAGATTTAGAATAATGAATCGCCTTCCCTGCGAGAGGCTTGTCTGCGACACGCTGCGCGAATGCCAAGGATGCTGAAGAGAAAAGACGAGAAGCCATTTAAAGGATTGCGCGCTTTACTTAAAGAACTGGAATTAATCTAGAGCAATTGTGACCGAATTTAATTTACAAATCCAAGAAAATAGCGATGGCTACGCCAACGCCAAGGGCGAACGCTTGTCAACTCCATATGAGGATGCTACACCTAGCTTGCTTCCCCTTAAGAGTACGATACACTGCGTCAACACCAAAGGCGATCGCCTCGACCGTTACCTTTCCCAAGAATTACCAGACTTATCTCGTTCCCGCATCCAACAGTTAATCGAACAGGGTAACGTCCAACTTAACGATCAAGTTTGCACATCTAAGAAGATCAATGTCAAGGTAGGCGATCGCATCACTCTCGAAATACCAGAAGTTCAACCTTTAGAACTGCAAGCAGAAGATATCCCCTTAGATATCCTTTATGAAGATGACCAGTTACTTATTCTGAATAAACCCGCAGGCTTAGTTGTCCATCCTGCGCCCGGTCATCCAGATGGTACTTTAGTAAATGCCCTGCTGGCTCACTGTCCCAATTTACCAGGAATTGGCGGAGTCCAACGTCCAGGAATCGTCCATCGATTGGATAAGGATACTACGGGGGCGATCGCGATCGCTAAAACAGATATTGCTCATCATCATCTACAAGCACAACTCAAAGCAAAAACTGCACGACGAGAATACTTGGGCATAGTTTACGGTGCGCCAAAAACTGAAAGTGGCACTATCAACTTGCCCATTGGTCGCCATCCCCAAGACCGCAAAAAAATGGCTGTTATGCCTGTTGAACAAGGCGGACGAGTCGCCGTCACTCACTGGAAAGTATTAGAACGCCTTGGTAACTTCACCTTAATTCACTTTCAACTAGAAACTGGACGCACCCATCAAATTCGTGTCCACAGCAGCAAAATAGGTCATCCCATTGTCGGTGACCCAGTTTATAGTTCTGGTCATTCGGTGGGAGTAAATTTGCCTGGTCAAGCACTACATGCTTGGCGACTCAAATTGCAGCATCCCCTATCTGAAGAGTTGATTGAGGTGACAGCTACTCCTCCCGCCCACTTTACAAAACTTTTAGAGATGCTAAAAAGACGAACTACACTTTAAGTTTTTCCCCGCCTGAAAATACCCCCATTTTAAACACATCGAGCATTGAAAGAAACCATACCCAATGACGCCAGTCGTCTCAAGTCGGGAAACCCGCCCACAGCGCTGGCTCCCCAATGCCCAATGCCCATTAACAACTAGCGTGCATTAGACATGGGATAGAGTCTGTTTCACTTAGTTATATCTAAATAAAACTCCTACATAACCCAAGACTTATGCACGCTATAAAATTATCAAATGGATGTACTAGCCAGCCACCGACCAAAAATCGTTATTTAATTCCCGACAGTTGCCGATAAGGTACAGACTTTTCGATATCGATGTTGTATGGCGAGATCCGTTGTGGAGCATTGCCAGTTGCATTGATATTTTGTGCCATACCTAGGAATAGAGATGGATCTCCAGCCTTTACTTTTTGCTCTTGTGGGAGGAATCTGCGTACTTCGACCTGCCAAATGATTTGGGGGAAACCCAGTTTGGCACGGTGATAATCTTCGTATCGCGGAGATTTGATGTTGAATGGTAACTCACCCGCTGATTGGGATGGCAGTATCCGACGGCGCTGATAAGGCACTGTGGAGTATCCAAAATTGCTCAGGTACTCTTCGGTGTTGAGCACTTCATCAATAAAGCCTACAATACCCTTGGTAGCGACTACAATTGACCAGGCGATTTTTTCCCGCTCATTGTAGGGATCGCGTCCTAGAACCCGCTGAATTACTTGCTCAACAAAGCGATAATTATTGTTGAGGTCGTAGAAGCTTTTCTTAAAGGTATTAGAAAGCACCAAACCACGAATAAAGTCCCGTACTGTAATTTGTCCATTACGGAGTTGAGACTCTAAATATGTTTCGCGATCGGCAGCAAAAGCATAAAAGAAAATTTGACGATATGCTGCTTCGATCAAATCACCTAAATCTGACGGAGAAAGTATATTGTCGGTATTAAAAATCCTAGGCTGTTCATCACCCGGTACTTCGTATGCAGCTACACGCTGATTTTGACTTGAAGGGTCATATTCTAACAGAGGAATTGCCACTCTAAAGCCTCCATGTTCTTAATTAAAGTTAACAACTTTTAATCACATATTAAGGGAGTAGTTGTATCATAACTTCAGATTCTGATAAAATTTCACGAAACTTAACTAAGGGAATTTAAGTATTCGTAGGATAAATGATTAGCCTGCTGGATTCAACCCATAGCTAATCAATAAATAGGGAGTTGGGCTTTCAGCTTAATGACTACGTAAATGACTAAAATGACTAAAAAAACTTTATTCACATATTTTAGATTAGGAGATTCAGTTTCACCTTTTTGAACTGAAGCAATAATTTTTAACATTTAGCAAAAGAAATTAATGGGGCATTGGGCATTGGGCATTGCATTAGTTATTCTCCCTCATCTATACCCTCTGCCTCCTGCCTCCCTCAGCGACTCAGCGACCTATCCAAAATTCCAGGGGATCTATGGTTGATTTACAGTGAGGCCAGCTACGCAAAGTTGCTTCCATTTCTGCCTGCCAGTAGGGTGGTTCCAATCCCAGTCCTAAGCATAGATGAGATAGGATGCTAGCAAACTGCTCATTGTGACCAAACTCTCCTAGATGGGCATGGGCGTATTCATGGACGACTACACCAAACCAATCTCTAGGTGCAACTCGACCAACATCTACCAGAATAGTGATTGGGTTTGTGAGAATATTGCACAGCCCATCTATCCCGAAGGATTGAGCTATGGGAACTGCAAAAATTTGGATTTGGCGACGCTCTTGGGGATGAAAGCACTCATGACAAACTTCTAGATAGGCGTTGATCTGAGCGTTTACAGTGTTAATATTCTCGCCGATCCAAGTGCAAATGGGGATGCGATCGCGCAGGTTATCAAATACATCCACCATACCCGGTTCTAGGGCAAGTCCCTGTACCAGACGCAGATAATCTTGCCCACGAGTCAAAGCATCGCTCTGCTTGAGATAATTCACCAGCCCAAAACTGAATAAAACTGTCTCTTTTCCAAAACATCCGCCCCAAGTCTTTCTGTTACTTCTTCTGTGCTGGAAGCCTCACCAGAAGTTTCAATGCGGCTTTCGGTACAAAACGATGCGGTGCTAAAGCCGCCAAACCGTTTGACTGTACTGGTTCGCATTCGCATATTTGGGCTGGCGAACCAGAATCGCTCAATGGAACTCATTGTTTCATATTCGGTTGTCAACACCAGTCCATCTTCATCATCCATGTGAAAAAGACCGACTACTGGGACAATTTCGGCGTAACCTCTTTCGCGGAGTAATTTGCCTTGCCTTGGGTTATCGCCATCAGGCACGATTGCAAATATGGTTTTCCCCTGATGATTCTCCTCATCCTCTCGATCCCAAGCCATTGTCCCTAGCCAACGCACACGCGAACCACCGACTGAAAGGCTGGGATCAATCTCATGATACCGGCACAGTTCAATGATTTCTGGATGATCGGCATCGAGAGTTTCTACCTGTATATCCGATTCTCCCGTCTCTGAGCGCTTGAACGCCAGATGATGAGTTGCACGTTGCGATCGCCACTTACCAGCACTTAGCTGAAAAAATTCCATTGCGTCTATCAATCTTCTGACTCCTACTTATTGCTCCTGCGGATGATGTTTACCTTGTTCTTTGTTTTTAGAGTAGTTGGTATATAAACATTCTAAACATTACAGCGATTAGCGGACAGCTTTAATAAACTCCCTACAACGGGAGAAGTAGAGGTGTTGTTATGTAATTGTAAACTTTTATGAGAGTGATTCATTATGGCTTGACAATATAGACATTTTAATATCCAAGTGCTAAACTAGTAAAAAGTGATCGTCTTCTACTAACAACAAATACCTTTCGATTCAGTCAATCACAGGAGTGAATGATGGACTTTCCAGTCGAATTAACTTTAGAACAACAGTTTCGCTTACAAAATTTGAAAGACCAGGTAAAAAGTTTGAGTCAACAAGAGGCTCAAGAATTTTTACTAGAAGTTTTACGGCAGATGATGGTGAAAGATAATTTGGTTAAACATCTGCTCAAACAAGCTTGACCGAGTGAAAAACAAAATTTTTTCTTTAAGACTTACGCAATGGCAAAGTTCCACAAAAATGCGTAAGTCTTAATTTTTGGGCATTGGGCAGGGCATTTGCTGAACAACTGACCAGCAGATTTGTTGCGTTTGATTAGAGATTGCGGGATTTTGTCGAGCTATTTGCATGACCAAGGAACGGGAATAAGCGTTTTCAGCAATTCGGGATGCAATCGCTACTGGCGTTAGAGATTTTCTAGTTGCTTTTAGGCATGACTGGGCTAAGGTTGGAGGTTAAGTCTCTTTCGGACTCAACACAGAAGCGCCATATCCTCCATACCCAAGATAAATATTACAGATTATTACTTTGTCTCTCATAGTAAAGACTAGGGTACTATTGATCCCCTATGTTTTTCTTTGGCTACTCACAGTTAATCTGCTTGAGAACACGCCAAAAATAATATCCGCCATTTGTGAATATTAAGGAGAACTCATGGTTCTTGATGCTTTTTCCAAAGCTGTAATTACAGCAGATGCCAAAACTGCTCCTATCGGTGGTGCTGATTTAGCAGCCCTCAAGTCTTTCATTTCTGAAGGCAACAAGCGCCTTGATGCTGTAAACGCGATCGCTAGCAACTCTAGCTGTGCTGTTTCTGATGCCATTGCTGGGATTGCCTGTGAAAACCAAGGTTTGATTCAAGCTGGTGGTAACCTGTACCCAACTCGTCGCCATGCTGCTTGTCTACGTGATGCTGAAATCATCCTGCGCTACGTAACCTATGCGCTATTGGCTGGTGATTCTTCTGTATTGGATGATCGTGCTCTCAATGGGCTGAAAGAAACCTACACAGCTTTGGGCGTCCCCACCGGTTCTTCTGTACGTGCTGTACAGCTGCTGAAGGCTATCAGTGTTGCCCACATCACCAACACCAACACTGAAGGTAACGCTGGTAAAAGATTCCGCAAGCAAGAAGTAATTCAAGGCGATTGCTCTGCTCTAGCTGCTGAAGCTGCTAGCTACTTCGATCGCGTTATTTCTGCTCTGAGCTAATAGCTCATGGCTAACGGCTATTAGCCAAACGAACTGAAATTAAAACCCGATCAAATCCCATCTGGAGTATAAAAAGCAATGAAATCAGTTATCACCACAGTTATTACATCTGCTGATGCAGCAGGTCGTTTCCCCAGCACCTCTGATCTAGAATCCGTTCAAGGTAGCATTCAGCGTGCTAATGCTCGTCTAGAAGCTGCTGAAAAGCTAGCTTCTGGTATCGATAACGTAGCTAAAGAAGGTTATGATGCTGCCTTCAAGAAATATCCTTTCTTGAACCAAGAAGGTGAAGCTGGCGACACTCAAGTTAAGAAAGACAAGTGCCTGCGCGACATCAAGCACTACCTACGCTTGATCAATTACAGCTTAGTTGTGGGCGGTACTGGGCCTCTAGATGAGTGGGGTATTGCAGGTGCTCGTGAAGTGTATCGCTCTTTGAATCTGCCCACTGCTCCTTATGTAACTGCGCTGACTTACACTCGTGATCGCGCTTGTGCTCCTCGCGACTTGTCTCCTCAAGCGTTGGTTGAGTTCCGCAATCTCCTCGACTACGTAATCAACTCCCTTTCATAGTCATAGGGATTGACTAGACGTAGACGAGCGATCGTCATACTCTAAAACTCAGGGACTCTCAGTCCGTTGCTTTGCCTGTATCAGGTTGAGTAATTGACCAAGAGTCCCTCTGTTATTACTAATTCGTAATTCGTAATGACGCTCTCTACGAACGCGAGTGCGTGTCGCAGACAGACGCTAAAAGCGAACGAAGACTCGCTCTAAGCGAACGCAAGTGCGTCTCGAAGAGAAGCCATGCCGTTCGGCGTTAGCATCTCTGAAAGAGAAGGCCTTACGCTACGCTAACGTAATTTGTAATACTTCGACTTGGCTCAGTACAAGTTCGTAATTCGTAATTAATGATTGAACTTGGAGGATTTAAACAGGGAAATTTTCTTTTATGACAATAGATTCTCTATTTGAACAGTTGAAACACCCGAACCCCAATCTGCGGGAACGAGCCATGTGGGAACTGGCTGATGTTCGTGATCAAAATACCATTCCTCGGTTGATGAGTATTTTGGATGAAGAAGATGTGACCTACCGTCGAGCTGCGGTAAAGGCGCTAGGGGCTATTGGTATAGATGCAGTACCGCCACTGGTAGAGTCATTAGTAAATAGCGATAATGCGACCATTCGGGGTAGCTGCGCTAAGGCCCTGGCACAGGTTGCTGCCAACCATCCCGATGTTCCTTTCCCTGCTGAGGGCTTACAGGGATTGAAAACAGCGCTCAGTGACCCAAATGGTGTTGTTTATATTGCATCTGTGATGGCTCTGGGTGAGATTGGTTCCCCTGCCTTTGAAATTTTAACTGAAGCTCTGAAAACGACGGATAATGTTGCGGTGGCTGTGGCAATTGTGAATGCACTCGGTTCAATGGGTGATATCCGAGGAGTGGAAGTGCTGACAGCATTGACCAATGATGAATCTGTCGATCCATACGTTCGTGAGTCAGCAGTGAGTGCCTTGCCTCGATTGGATCAGGTAATTAACTATAAAAGAGTGTAGCGATCGCTCTAGCTCTGTCGAGGTGAGATGTAGCTTTAGTTTCATACTTGTTCAACTCTAAACTTCACTTGTTCTTTGAGAATTCCGAAAATTCCGAGTTCTGAACTTGAAGTTTCGAGTAATCATGCTCAAGTGCCGAGTTCTGAACTTGAAGTTTCAAGTAATCATGCTCAAGTGCCGAGTTCTAAGCTAGTAATGAGTAGAAATTGCAGTTTCCTCAAGATTCACCTTGACAGCACTAGCGATTTTTCCATTTACCTTTGTCGTATGCTGATCGCTCTATTCCCAAGCATCTTCCTCTAACTGTTTCTCAATTTGAGAAATCGCCAACTTGATCACCGCCTGAACCCCTGGTTCCCCTTCCTCAGTTAATGCGGTTTGCAGAGGTTCTAAGGCAGCACCATCGCCAATCTTCATCAATGCCAAAGCCGACGCTTTTCGAGTTTCCCAATCGGTATGATGCAGTAACTCGACAAAGTTGGGAATCGCCGGTTGATAGGCGAGGTTGCCCAAAGCAGATGCTGCTTCACACCGCACAATTTCAGATGGATCGGTGAGGGCGTTAACTAAAATATTAAATGCTCCTTCTTCAGTACCTTCTTCAGCAATTTTAGCGATCGCACCTACCACCGCAGCGCGAACCTCAGCCGAGTCTGAGTTCATCTCTTGATATAAATATTCCTTCGCCTCTGCTCCAATAAATCCCAACGCCCATACTGCATATCCTTTGGCACTTTCTGGATACTCACTTGACGCTAAGATTTTTAGTAATGCTGGCACAGCGGGCTTACCTATCTTGGCGAGCGCTCCCACCGACGAGGCTTTGACCACTGTATCTTCATCATTTAACAGAGCCTTGACCAAGGTTGGAATTGCTTGAGGGTCAGCTATGAGTGTCAGGGTTTTGGTGCTGGCTCGCCGCACAACTGGGTTTGGGTGATTTGCCACAGCTTCCATCAATAAAGGGGTCGCTGGTTTACCGATTTTACCCAATGTCTCCGCAAAACTTAACCTAACCATCCCCCGTGAGTCTCCCATACTCTCAATCATCTGCTTTAGTAGCTCTTGGTCATCAGGGTTAAAGGTGTTTAAGCCTAATTGCTCACTCACCGCTGCAAGTAAAGCATCAGTTTTTGCCTGGGACAGATTTAACAAATCCTCCCCGGATTGAGTTTCAGAGTTGAGCATGTGATTTATAGCTAAATTATCAAGATGGATTACTAGTTGCTGACACTCAGGGCAGCTTGCTGATTACGGAGTTCCTGGAGGGCAGAATCAATCTTGGCAAGCTCAGGCTCCAGTTTTGCCATAACATTTACTCTCATCAACTTAGCCCGTTTTGCTGTTTCCATAGTTTCTTGAACTAGACGTTCCCGATATTGCTCAAGTTCTGCAATAACTTCTGCTACATCTTGAGCCTTTACGTTATCGCTTGTTGTGAGTTCTGAGGTTTCATCCATAACTTTTCTTTCCTAAATGCGTGTTTATATAATAATGTGTGGTCAGTGTTCCAAAGAACGTTTGTATTTGGTTACTCGCTAAAGACCAGCACTTAGCTGTTACATAGAACTGAACAATTGGCAAGAGGCAACTAAGTAATAGCTGACAAATGCATATATTTTGATCTTCTCAGATTGAGTTACCACTGGTAAAGCTTTTTGACGTAAATCTTCAAAATTAAAGCCCAACTACAGCCTTCAATCCAAGTTCTAATAAGTCTTTTAGGCTTTTTAGATTGAAAGTGCGTCACCGATAGCCTTCGTGTAGCCTTAGCGAGTCTTGCCTACGGCACGCGCTCTCTACGAGCGTCACAGCCCGTCGTAGACATTGCGATCGCATAGTTTAGCACCGTGCAAAAACTGCTCAAGAGCTTTCCTCTAGTGGAAAAATATCTCCCCGTAAGTAGGACTCAAAGTTTTTCTTAAAGTATTGAATGCTCGTGACATTCGGCTCATCACTTTCCGTCGGCGTAAGTTCATAAATTGGTACTTTTTCCCTCACCAGCTTGACCAAGCTAGGATGAAGCTGCTCAAAAGAATCTACTTTAAATATTGTGGTTTCAAATCTTAATTTAGCTAGATGAGCATATCCTAACTTAATCTCCACCTTCAACTGTTTGCCAAACATCCCATGAATCTGATATTTGTCGAGCGCACCAATGAAGTAAACAAGAAAACGTTTAAACCTGAAATCTTTCTTTATTAAATTACACCCCATTAAGGCGGTGGCAAGGTAATTGAAGGACTAGGCGAATTGTCTTTAATAATACTTGTAACTGCTGAAAAGAAGAGAACGATGAACATTAAAGCAAAGTACAGCATAACAAAAGTACCGATTACTTTCATAATACCTCCAGCTACACCTACCGCTATGTCGCCACTTGTAATCTGTTGTTTATTCTTAATTTCTTCTTTTAATTCGCGTAATTCACACCGTAAAGCTTCTAACTCTGTAACTTCAGAATTAGCTCCTTGAGATTGTTGTTGTTCCAAATCCTGGTCATTTGGATCGTTGTTCATATTGTTATCTCCATCAATTTTAAAAATTATTCTGTTAGCGACGTTATTATGCTAATACAAAAATATTTATATTCTCATTTGAGGCGATCGCACCAGTTTCTAGGTTCTAAATCAATGGTACAAACTGCACATCAAAGTATATAGGGTGTTCAAGCTAGGGGAGAAAGAGGAAACTACAGTACGCAACCTGTTAAATTAAACTTTCATTAAACTGGTTAACTTTTCGTTACATGCTTGTAAATTTTCTTGCCACTTACTGCTATTTTCCAGTCACCACTCCCTAGTACGATAATAAAAGTGACCTCTAAGCAATTATCCAAGAGCAATTTACAGATCAATGGATAAACGTTTTTTTAAAATGTTTGGGCTAACAGAAGAAGAAGCGATCGCAATTATTGATACACCATTAGAACAACTCGAAGACGCTTCTGATAAATATATTGCTGTTTCCCATCTAATTAACTTCCCCACTGAGCAATCGATTACGGCTTTGGTACGGGCGATTGAAACCAGTAACCCTGATGAGTTAGACCACCGCATTGTCCGACGCAAAGCTGTGGAAAGTTTAGGGCGATTGCAGGCACAATCAGCTTTACCTGTAATTCGGCAGTGCCTTAAAGATGATGATATTTATACTGTCGAAAATACCGTGTGGGCAATCGGGGAAATTGGCACTAAAGAGCCAGAAATTCTCGAAGAGGTAGCACAACTGCTTGATAAACCAGGTCAAATCTATCGAGTCATTATTCACACTTTAGCTAACGCTGACTATCAGCCGTCCCTAGAACGTGTACGGAAGTTTACCCAAGTCGAGGATGAACCTACCCGTAGTGCAGCGATCGCTACAGTTTGTCGGTTCACGGGTGACTATTCCGAAATTACTGAGGTGATGGCGCTGCTGCAAAGTTCCAGTGTCAATGCACGGCGTGGTTGTATTCAAGACCTGATTGATTCCCGCTATTACAAAGCCATCCCAGAAATTGCCCGTTGTCCTGTATCTCTGGTGTTTCGGTTGCGAGGATTGCGGATGCTATTGGATGCAGGCGTTCCCAGTGGTGAAATTACCTTTACAGAAATTCAACCTTACTTAGAGCAAGTACTCTACGATCATCCCAACGACCTCGATCTAGTACATGAGTATGATGCTACCCCTGTTCTAGATTTTGTGATTAACGAACTCTACGAAACCGATTTTGGACGCTGTTATTTAGCAACAAAAACCTTACTAGATATCTATCCACAAGAAGCACCAGCAGCGCTTTTAGCAACTTATTCGGACAAGGCATATAACGATTATGGCGCTCATTATCATGTTATGAAACTTTTCGGCTGGCTGAAATATGCTCCCGCCTATGATTTATTAGTGGAAAACCTGCACAACCGCGAACCTCAGTTTCAGAAATCTCGTGCCGCGTGTGCGATCGCTCTTGGTGAATTGGGTGATTCACGAGCGATTCCTGAAATTAAAATTTCCCTGAATACGCCAATTTGGGATTTGAAATACGCTTGTTTATTGGCGCTAGACCGCTTAGGAGATTCCTCTGGTCGGGAAATTTGCACTGGCGATCGTGATTGGTTAATTAGGGCGAAAGCAACAAGTACTCAATAGTTAGAAGTTAGAATTCAGGAGTTATATTAAGCTTAGATATCCGTTAATTCCCGGATAACACGGCAGGGGTTGCCGGCAGCTAACACCCCGGCGGGAATGTCGTGGGTGACTACGCTGCCCGCGCCGATGACGCACCCCGAACCGATTGTCACACCCGGACAAATGACAGCTGCGCCGCCGACCCACCAGAGCCGATCTCTACCGACTTGCCGAACTCTTGCTGGCGGCGCAGCTTTGCGTTAAGCGGGTGGGTGGCAGTATAAATCTGCACCCCTGGGCCAAACAATGTGTAATCTCCGATTTTCACCTGGCAGATATCGAGCACAACGCAGTTGAAGTTGAAGAAGCACTTCTTCCCAAGCAGTATGTTAAACCCGTAGTCGCAGAAGAATGGTGACTGTATCCACACGTCCTCGCCTCCTGCGCCCAACATTTCTTGGAGGATGTGCTGACGCTCCTCGTGTTGGGAAAAGCGCATGGCATTGAGGTCTTGACACAAGTCCCGCGCCCGGTCGCGAGCGCGGACTAGTTCAGGGTCAAGCTTGTTATACAGCTCTCCCGCCAACATCTTCTCGCGTTCACTAAGCACAATAACGCCTCTTTACAGCAGATTGCAGGTTCATGAAGTACAATACCAGATTTCAATTTCAGTAAACCGAAAAGTTTTGCGTTAGCGTACCCTTTTGGGGAAGCAAGCTACGCAAAGCGTCTGGTAGAGAAGCTCACTGTTCGCGTAGCGTCTCGTAGAGAAAGCATCGCCCGAATCCATAACTAGCAACTTGAGTTATTCAAAGTTAGGAGTAGAAACGCACATCTGTACGCTTCTACTGGCAGTTTAGGACTTACCACTGGTGACTGCTTCGTTTAAAACTAACTTTGGTTCTGGTGTCTCTTCTTCTTCTGGCAAACCGAAAATTGATTTGTACAACTTCACGTACTGCTTGGCAGATTGATACCAACTAAAATCTTGACTCATGCCGCGTTGTTGTAGTTCTTGCCATTGCGGTTTGAAACGGAAGCCTTCCCAAGCCCGGATCATAGAGGTGAAAAGGTCTAACGGTTCATAGCGATCGAAGCAATAACCAGTACCAGCAGCATTTTCAGGGTCGTGATGGGTTACGGTGTCAACTAATCCACCTGTGCGGCGGACAATGGGTACAGAACCATAGCGCAAAGCCATCATTTGGCTAATACCGCATGGTTCAAAACGGCTGGGCATCAAGAAGGCATCAGTACCAGCGTAGATCCGGCGAGACAGGGCATCATTATACAGTAAGTAAGTTGCCATGCGTCCGGGAAAACGGGATGCTAATTGCCACATCTGAGTTTCATAGTAGCGATCGCCTGTCCCTAACAGTACAAACTGGGCATCTGTATAAGATAGGAAGCGATCAAGGATTTGCAATATCAAATCAATGCCTTTTTGTTCCACTAATCGGGTAACAATCCCAATAAAAAAGGCTTTGGAGTTGACTTCTAATCCTAATTCTTGTTGCAAAGCAATTTTATTGGCTTTGCGTTTTTCTAAAGTATCAGCAGTAAAGATTTGCTCAATGTATTTGTCATTTTCTGGATTATATACCTCAGTATCAATACCGTTGATAATCCCAGATAATTTACCGCTAATAAAAGACAGCAAACCTTCTAATGTTTCACCGTAAGTAGGTGTCTTGATTTGCTCGGCATAGGTAGGCGAAACTGTATTTACCTTGTTGGCAAATTGCACCGCTGCCGCCATGACATTGTGTCCTTGCATATACCAGGGACACCAAGTAATTTTCTCTAAATACCAACGCCACGGCCCTTGATAAGCTAGGTTATGGATGGTAAACACTGTGGTGATATCAGGATCTTGGTGCATCCACACCGGAATCATCCCTGTATGCCAATCGTGACAATGGATAACATCTGGCTTCCAGTAATTCCAGGCAAACTCAGCTGCACCATTAGCAAACAATGTGAACCGCCAATCTTCATCATCTCCAGAATAGATGCGGCGCGGCATGAAGGACGGATGTCCAAATAAGTACAAGGGAACATCAGTACCAGGCAGAACACTTTCGTATACTGCAAAGTGCTGGAACATGGCATCTCCCCACCAGATGGGTTCTTGGGGAATTTCCATTTTGTCTGGCAGGAAGCCGTAGTAAGGCAAGAATATCCGCACATCATGCCCCATTTCTCTCAGGACTTTGGGTAATGCCCCGACAACATCACCCATTCCTCCTACTTTCGCAACGGGTGCTGCCTCTGCTGCAACAAATAGAATCCGCATGGTAATTTTTGCTTCCCTGAGTCTATATTGTCAAATTAACTTTCTGAAATCCCGACCAACGCGACAAGTCGCGTCTGGCACATCAGTGCAACGACGATCAATTCTTATCTAATCACATCGGCTTGCCCAATTGCTTAAGAACCACGCTGAATCACTGCAAAAATTTCTGATAAAATTTCTTGCGCTCCCTGTTGTCGCAACAGTTCTGCTAGTTCTATGCCTAGTGCTTCGGCGTTGTTGGCAATTCCGGTGACGGTATCTTTGACGAACTTTTGACCATCTACACTGGCGACTATCCCGGTTAAGGTCAAATTCTCCCCAGATATTTCTGTATTTACACCGATAGGTACTTGACAGCCGCCCTCTAAAGAGCGAAGGAAAGATCGTTCGGCGAGACAGCGATCGCGTGTTTCGGTATGTTCAATTGCTTTGAGTAGAGATAGCACTTCACTATCATCAGCACGGCATTCTATCCCCAAAGCTCCTTGTCCAACAGCGTGGAGGGAAATTTCTTTGGGTAGGACTTGATGAATGCGATCGCCCATTCCCAATCTTTCTAATCCTGCTGCTGCCAAAATCAAAGCATCGTATTCACCTGCATCCAGTTTTGCCAACCGTGTAATTAAGTTTCCCCGCACATCCTTAAAAGTGAAGTGGGGGAAATGGTGGCGTAACTGTGCTAACCGCCGTAGAGAAGATGTACCAATTACCGCACCTTCAGGCAATGTATCGATTTGTTTATCTTTGTGCTTTTCATGCACCACTAATGCATCTGCTGGGTTTTCTCGTTCAGTAATTGCTGCTAACGTTAATCCTTCTGGTAAGTGAGTCGGCAAATCCTTAAGAGAATGAACGGCAAAGTCAATCTCTTGATTGAGCATTCCGAGTTCAAGTTCTTTAGTAAAAAGTCCTTTATCGCCAATCTTAGCTAATGCTACATCCAAGATTTTATCGCCTTGGGTAGACATGGTGTGGACTTCAAAAGTGATATCAGGAAAGCTTTTCTGGAGCTGCTCTTGTACCCAGTAGGTCTGAACCAGAGCAAGTTGGCTTTTGCGCGAACCAATCCGAATAGTGCGTGGGGGACTAGAAACAACTGAAGTCATAAAACAATATAATATCGCAGGCGATAAATTCACTCTCATCTAGACTACCGTAGTCAGTGACTCATACGAATTTTGGGTTTTGGATTTGGGATTTTGGATTACAATTCTTTACCAAAAACTTGTTTGAGGAATCTCAAATAATAGAGAAGAATGGGGAGTAGGTATGTTTTTCGCGTTGATTATAAACCTCGCGACCCAAAGCGTTGTGTACATATCTGCACAAAGCGATAGTTGTGCTTTCGGAATTAAGTCGGCGAAATGCATCAGATATTGCTAAGTATCGAATGAAATCTTAACTGTAATTTGACTGATTCTCAATATTCAACTTAATTGCCCGATAACGAGGTCAAATGCTAAAAAATCAGGAACGATACAACTCAAACTCCCACATCGCGCTCAACTTGGTCAATATATCTAAAAAACTCAGCCCCAAAAGGGAAGTTGAAAATTTACAGGAATGCTAAAAATAATTTGCTATCTTCATTAGTTATCCAAGCCTAGTTATTTACCTTATGAATCGTTCCGCCTGTCTCATCTTCAATCCTGTTGCGGGTCAGGGCGACCCAGATACAGAGCTAGCAGAAATTCGGGCAATATTAGAGCCAGATATCGATCTAGATATTTATTTTACAACTGAAGAAATCGATGCTGACCAACTGGCATATCAAGCGGTAGAGCGCGGAGTAGATGCAATCATTGCTTCCGGTGGAGATGGTACTCTCTCAATAGCGGCGGCGGCTATAGTGGGAACTGATATCCCATTTGGCATCATTTCCAGAGGAACAGCAAATGCTTTTGCCACAGCATTAGGAATTCCTGACACGATCGCAGGCGCGTGTCAGGCAATTTTGCAGGGAGCAACCACCCATGTAGACGTAGCCTATTGCAACGATCGGCCAATGGTACTCTTGGCAGGTATTGGCTTTGAAGCTGAAACTGTAGAATTGGCAGACCGAGACGCCAAGAATCGCTTTGGGATGATGGCCTATGTTTTGGCAGGAATCCAGCAATTAAGAAGCTTACATAACTTTGATGTTGAAATTGAAACTGAAGACAGGATAATTAAAACTAGTGCCTGTGCAGTAACGGTAGCAAATGCCGCACCTCCCACTTCAGTTTTGGCTCAAGGCCCAGCAGGTTTGATTTATGATGATGGGTTACTAGATTTAACGATTGTAGCTCCAGCTAACAAGGCAGGAGCGATCGCAGCCACATTTCATTTATTTCAAACGGCTTCTACAGGTAACGCTGTAGACCGTGATGATATTGGCTTCCTGCGAGCTAAACAATTTAAAATTACGACTAACCCACCACAAAAAGTTGTTCTAGATGGTGAAATAGTAGGCACAACACCTGTAGAAATTAAGTGTGTACCAGCAGGCTTAAGAATTTTTGTGCCATTAGTAGAAGAAGTTGAGCCTACCGAAAAACTAGAGGGACTTCCTAATCTGACTATTGAGATGAAAGACACAGCAGGAGAATGAGGGCAGGGAGCATGGGGGAGGCAGTGCGGTCTTGGGGTTTCCCCAAGTCGAGCAACTGCCGTCATTGGGCATGGGGGAGGCAGTGCAGTCTTGCGGTTTCCCCAAGTGGAGCAACTGCCGTCATTGGGCACAAGAGGCAGAGGTGCAAAGGGGTAAAGGGTAAAAATTTACTGCAACTACCCCTGCTCCCCTTCAATTGAAAACTCAGGAGTAGGTTGCATTGAAACTTGTATCTGATCCAACGATCGCTAACAAAATTCGTAAAATGAATCAGCGGGTACGGTGGCAAGATCCGTTAATTGTGGAACGGGATATTGACCAAACTCGGCTGGTTTTGGAAGATGGTCAAACAGACAATTCTGAGTTCTCATTTTTAGTTGTTGGTGATAGTGGTTCCGGCAGTCACCGGGGACACAATCCCCAGCGACAGGTGGCTGAACTTATGCTGCCCCATCACAACGAATCCCGTTTTATGCTGCATACGGGGGATGTGATCTATTTAGTGGGATCGAGTGAATACTACCAGCAAAACTTCATCCAGCCTTACCGAGAGTTTCTCTTAGGCACAGAGCATTGCAAACAGATTGCTTACGACCAGATGGTTTTTAAGCTGCCCATTTTACCTGTGCCGGGAAATCACGATTACTATAACTTGCCGATTTTATTGACTCTGGCATCCCTAACAACATTACCCATTCGTCACCTGTTGCGATCGCGGTTAGACCTAGATGTGGGCTTACATGGCTCAGGATGCGGTGACGCTTACGCAAAGGCATTTCTCGACTATCTTCAGGCGTTTCAGCTTCCAGGAGAGTTAGCTAGTCACTTAGATCGGCACTACACAGCCAAGACAGATACAGGTGGTTGTCTTTCTTATCAACCTGGGCACTTTACCCGCCTTCCCAATCGCTATTACACTTTTCGTTATGGCGGTATTGATTTCTTTGCTTTGGATTCTAATACATTTAACGATCCACCACCGCTACCGAAAACAAAAAAAGGTGATGCCGATCGCAAACTCTTAGAAAAACGCCGTGAGGATTTAGAGCAAGAAAAGCTGCAAATTATTGAAACTTCAGCCAAACTTCGCCCGGAAAACCCCAGTGAAGCCGATCAATTAGACGACTTCCATGCCAAGCTGTCACAAATTGAAGAAATTATTGTTGATATTGATAAGCAACTAGCTACTAATAAAACAACCCTGACTGACACTGAACAACTGGATTGGCTCAAGCAAAGATTAATTGAATCTTGGAATAATTCTGAAGTTCGGGGAAGGATAATTTATTTCCATCATCCACCCTATGTAACTGAGGCGACGAAGTGGCAACAAGCACAAACTCTAATCGTTCGCGATCGCCTGCGTAGTGTGCTGGATGCAGTAGCTAAAGAAATCGGTTCCTTAACTCAGGGTCGTCCTTTGGTCGATTTGGTATTAAACGGTCACGCACACTGCTTGGAACACCTGGAAACAATGGATACGGGACACGCTGATTCTCATATTCACTGGATTGTTTGTGGCGGTAGCGGGTTTAGTTTGCGACGCCAACGGATTGAGGGAGCAGATTTGATGGAGACTTTTGGGAATGAAAATAGATTAGTGGCGCGATCGCATCTGTTCATCGGTCGCAACGGTCAAGGTTTTCAAAAGCGACGACCTTATTCAGGTTTACGTATTGACGTTAAAGGCGATGGACAGCCCAAGTTTATTGTCCGTCCTTTAGTTACCGAATGGTATCAGCGGCAATGGCATAATCGCGAACTTGAGCCGCTGATTATTTAACGATTCACCTACCCCATCGCCACATCAATACTTAACTTACCAAAATGAATTGTATGTAGTACTTGAGTTATGGATGTTGAAGAATTGCTCCAGCGCTATGCTGCTGGTGAGCGGGATTTTAGAGGTGTTATTTTGATTGGGGTTAACTTGAGTGGTCTCGACCTGAGTGAGA
The DNA here is from genome assembly GCF_036917555.1 of Nostoc sp. Lineage (GTDB taxonomy): Bacteria > Cyanobacteriota > Cyanobacteriia > Cyanobacteriales > Nostocaceae > Nostoc. The sequence continues at coordinate 544,055 of NZ_JBALDD010000023.1, forward strand.
TTAACTTGACTAATGCCGATCTAAGCCAATCGGATTTGGTCGGGATCAAGCTCCGAAAAGCAAATTTGCGAGGGGTTAATTTCTATCAATCTGGTTTGCTTGATGCCGATCTTAGTGAAGCCGATCTTAGAGATACTATCTTGGAAAATACTGACTTCCAAGCTGCTAATCTTAGAGGAGCTATTGTGGATGATGCTATCAAGGATGCTGTCTTGGAAGATACTATTATGCCGGACGGCGAAATTGTAACTTATTCCTCTTGGGAAATGCCACCCATATAAGTAGAGACGCAATTATTGCGTCTCTAGAAACCACCTATTTAGCCTTCTTACGTGTAATTGCACCCAACAAAAAGAAGTTGTTAATTAAATTATTCCTGGACCCCTACCTCGGCTGTCCCCTTTTTCTGTCAACTTGCCTTCCTCATCCTGATTAACTTCTCCAAGTTCTTCGATACGTTGTTGCCTATCTTCTGCCGCTTGCTGGCGTGCATCACCCGGTTCTTCGTAATACATTTCCGGTTCAATTGCATAGTTATTAGACAAACCTTCATTATCCACGGTATAGCCGTCAGTGGTACGTATACTTTCTGAATCGGTTTGATCGTCAGTGGGTGCATCTGCTTCCCGTTCTTCCGTGGGACTTGTTTTGAACTTATCTCCTTCTCTTTCCATTCGAGCAGCGGTTTCAGCGGGGATAATGCCGCGATCGTAATTACTGACTTCCGCTCTATCAGATGAATCTGTATCTCTCTTAACTGCTTCATTAGCCATAATTTATGTCCTCTGTTAAAGAATGTATTAAATAACTTCAAAAACTAGATTAGACTGTTTCTGATCTCTGAGCTACTATCTTGAGAAGTGACTTAAATTTAAAAATAATGTTATGTTCTCTATCTTTTGATGTATCCAAAAGACTAAAATGGAATCCGGTTAAATACTGTTGATTTACATTTATTCGGTAGAACAAGGGTTTTAGTTGAGGTCAACTTAACATTAAAAGGGCAATTAGAAACTGCAAATATACAAGGCTTTACCCAATTCCGTAGAGACGGACGAGAGTTTGTGTAGCTGCAAGTTCTATTTGCCCGTGTAAATCCTAGTTTAATAGTGAGTAAATTTACTCGCCCACGAATTGGTTTTTCAGTAATTGAATTTCATCCACTAATTCTTGCCGAGTTGAAGCCTTCAGTAGATAACGGAAAATAAACCAACTGGTGTAACTAATTCCAACTAACTCAAAAAGTAGTGCTAGTAGTGGAATATCATGGATTGCAGCTATCACGGCTAGTACTAGCCTAGCTGTAATAATTGCCGCCAAAATTAAAGCAACAGTTATTAGAGGCTGCTTGTAGTCCTGAAAAAAGTCACTTAGATATTGGGGCAGTTGCTCTAAAAATTGAGAAATTTGTCTACTAATTTGCTGCCATTGAGATTCAGGTTCACGGGCTGGCGGTAACTTGGGCAAGTTTGCCGTATCAGTACCTTCAAGTGCTAGCGTACCTTGTGATAAGGAAGCATTGATGGATTCACGTTGCTGTTGTTCGGTTTCCATAGTTTTTATGTTTGGTAACTACAAGACTTTGTATAACTGAGCTGAGCATCAATAAATATAGTTATTAAGGTCTTCAGTTGTCAATTACTAGTGGTCAGTTAAACTTATTACTGACCACTGAAAGTTAGCAGGGATTTATTGTTAGTTGCCTTAGTTAGTTACCTTGGCAACAGTTGCTTTCACAACTACACTTTTGACACCTTTAATTTCCTTAGCTAATTTTTCAATTTTAGCCAACTCTTGCTGATTGGTGACAGTTCCAGCGACAGTAACAACACCACCGTCTGCGGCATTAACTGTTAGTTGACCTTTGGGGATATTAGCCTCCAATTTTGAGCGAACTTCACTTTCTAAGTCAGCTTTAGCTCTTTTTGTATCGCCACCAGTGGTATTATTACGCTGTTCGCGGGCGCGAATATCCTCATTTAGTTGTCTTCTACGAACTTCACTTTGCGCATCTTTTTGAGAAGCTTCTGTTGTTTGTGCAGTCGGTGTTTGGGGAGCCGCATTAGGATTATTGGGTGCAGATTCACTTGTTTTAGAAGCGTTATCACAAGCAGCAACACCAAACAATAAAAGGCAACTAATTACGAAGGGGGTTAGCTTTTTCATTGGTTTAATTCTGAATCAGAAAGTGAAATCTATTGATATTTACGGCAAAAGTGAGGAGCAAGTTTTTTTAGTCAGGAGCAAAGTTTTCAAATTATTGCTCCTACAATTTTGTCTAATTAGTGTGAGTGAAAACTACTTTAAATTAAAGTACTTCATCACGACGATCGACAATAACTACAGAAGGATCGTTTCTATTAGTCTCTGTTGAGTAATTGGGACGAATAGGATCGACTACTGCTGCATCACGATCGCTTACTCGGTTGGAGCCTGGGCGATATTCACTAATTTCAGTGGCATCATAGATTGCAAATTCTTCAATACCTCGATGTCTAAGAATCGCTTCGGCTTGGTGGATTTCAGCTTCCGTACCATCGATAATTACTAAGTAGTCACCTCTTTGAAAGCGATCGCTATATACTCGCGCCTTGTCTTCAGGAATTCCCAAGCCAGCGAGTGCGCCTACAATACTCCCAGCTGCTGCACCGATCGCACCACCAGTTAATGTTGTCGCTAAAGCTGTTGCAACTGCGCCACCTGCAATTACTGGTCCGATTCCAGGAATTGCTAGAGTTCCAAGTCCAACTAATAAGCCAGTCAAGCCGCCTAGAACACCGCCTGTAGCAGCTCCTGCTTTTGCACCATCGTCTGCTTTATTACCAGTACCAACATTTCTGTCTACATCTACACCAGCGATCCCTTGACCATCTGTGTTTTTGGCAATGATCGAGACTTGATTCAACGAAAAACCTGCATCTCGCAATTCTGTAATTGCTACTTCTGCATCTCGACGATGAGAAAATACCCCGATCGCACGTTTGGCAACACCACTATAACCCGCAGCCGGAGTTGGAGTCACATAACCAGTGGTTGCATTTGTCGCATCTGGGTGGTCGTAAATGCCAAACTCTTCCACACCCTGATTATTTAAAATTGCTTCTGCTCTAAGTATTTCTGAATCTGTACCATCAATAATGACTAAATAGTGTCCTCGTCTAACACGTTCGTCGTAAACTCTAGCTCGTTCTTCAGGAATTCCTAAACCAATTAATGCACCAAGCAAACTACCAGCCACTGCACCAATACCAGCGCCAGCCAGAGTTGTAGCTAGGGTAGTTGCTGCGGCTCCAGCCAACATAATTGGCCCGATTCCAGGAATTGCTAAAGTACCAAGACCGACTAATAAGCCAGCCAATCCGCCCAAAGCACCGCCTGTAGCTGCTCCGACTTTGGCACCTTCGTCAGATTGATCGCCAACGCGATCGCTCACACCTGCGCCAGCAATATCATCTCTGTCTCCATCTTGGGTAATGACAGAAACTCTGTCCATGTCAAAGCCAACTTTTTTTAATTCATGTAGGGCATTTTCAACATCTCGACGACGAGAAAATACACCTACAGCACGTTTATTTACACCTACTACCATTATTCTTTCTCCTCAGCAAAAATCAATTATTTACTAATTCATAGCTTATAACAACCCTTATTAATACATGTTTCTATTTATTTGTCATCAATCGCTTGGGAGAATTTTATCTCTATCATTAGACAGAGGTAGCTTTATCTAAAGTTAGTAATTAAATCTCAATTAGAAAATATATTTTATTTTCTAAAGTTTCTATAAAAATTATTCCAATTTTTTCATAAAAATTGATATTAACAAACATTATTTTATACCGTTTGCTAATATAACTCACCCGCTTGGAACCTGCTATATCGGTAGATACAGTTTGATAATATTTACTTTATAAATTTTCTTTGAGGAAATATTAAATAAATCCTAAATAATACATTACTTTCTTTGATAAGAGATAAGAGAAATGTTTGTTTTGTTAAATACAACTTTTGGTAAAATAACCTATTACCTAAGAAAGTGCCAGCTTACATAAATGATAATTAAGCTGATAAATAAGCTATTTTATAAATGGGTATTTAATTGAGTAGAAGTGAGAAAATCCTATGTTTCAAGGTGTTTTAACTATTTTGGAAGGGAATCGCCTAACTTTTGGATTAGCGCCGATAACTTTAGCTCAAGAAGTACTAACTCCAGAAGAAGCGTCAGTTGTTTTTTCTGGGCCTAAATTGTTGGTGGCACTGCTAGCTGGGGTTTTGATGGCATTTGCCTTTCAATTGTTATTGACAAACTTTTCAGTTGCTGTCGGAATTTCATCTTGGGAAATTGACTCAGATTCTGATGATGAGTCGGAAAGTTTGGGCAAGACAATTCGTAAAGGTCAAGCAAAAGTTGGTGCTTGGGCGTTAATAACTGTTAGCATCGCATTATTTATTGCTTGTTTTTTAGCAGTAAAACTCAGCCTAATCGAAAGTGCATTTTTAGGAGCAATTATTGGTGTAGTCATTTGGTCTACCTATTTTTCACTAGTAATTTGGTTGGGTTCATCGGCAGTAGGTTCTTTAATTGGTTCTATATCTAATACTGTAACTTCTGGTTTTCAAACTCTGATGGGTACAGCAACTGCTGGCATCGGTGCTAATACTGCGAAAAAACAGTTAGTTTCTACTGCTGAAGATATTACAGCCGCAGTCCGGCGGGAATTAACTTCAGGTTTTGATTCTGAAGGTATTAAAAATACCCTCCAAAGTTCTTTAGGTTCTCTACAATTACCAAAGCTGGATATTAAAGAAATTCGGAGTCAATTTGAGCAGCTTCTTAAAGATACAGATTTACAATCTGTTGCTAACAGCGACCTTTTGCAAAACATCGATCGCCAAACATTTGTTGATTTAATTAGCAGCCGTGGCGATTTATCTAAAGAAGATATCAATAGCATTACTGACCAATTTGAAGGTGCATGGCAACAAGCTTTAAATCGCAAAAATCCTACAGAACAAGTAATTAATTTACTCAAGTCTGCTACTCCTGAAGAACTTAATTCTGATCAATTGGGTGAACGGCTTCAAGAACTGGTTACAATCGGAGGCGGTAATGGCAGTGGTGTAATCAAGCAAGCTATTCGATATGGCTTAAGTGCGGCTGCACCAGCAGTTCTGGAACGGGTAAACCTTTCTAATATCGATGTGAACAAAATTACAACTCAGTTGCAAAAGCTGAAAGAAAAAGTTCAAGATGTCGATGTCGATCAAATAACAGAACAATTTCAAAAGTTTAGAGAGCAAGCAACTGAGCAAGTATCTGCAAAATTATCAATATCACTGGAAAATGCGATTAAGGCAGATGTAGAAGACTATATATTGCATTCGTTCCCTTGGCACTTCAATCGAATTACCCTAGTAGATGAATTTAAAGAAGTCATCTATGACGTAAATGCAGATCCGACAACTGTGAGACGAGAGTTGGAAGAAATCAATCAAGAATATTTCACCAACTTACTAAAGCAGCGGGGTGATATTAGCGAAGCTAGGGTGAAAGAAATTTCCGAACAAATGGAAAGCGATCGCCTGGAAGTTTTAGAAACTGTCAAACAGGCTCAAGCACGAGAAAAAGGGCAAGATTTCCGCAGCCGCATCGAAGATTATCTGCGTTCAACGGGTAAAGATGAACTTAATCCTGAAGGTATTGAACGGGACTTTGGCAAGTTGCTGGACGATCCACAAGCTGGTTTTGAAGATTTAAGTAGCCGCTTCGGACAATTTGACCGTGATACTTTTGTACAATTGCTCCAACAGCGTCAAGATATCAGCGAAGAGGAAGCTAATAATATTGTTAGTCAACTTGAACGCAACCGCGACAATCTCTTGAATCGTGCTAGAGAATTGCAAGAACAAGCAAAAGCAAAAGCTGATGAACTGCGCCAAAGAGTTGAAGAATATCTGCGGAATACTAATAAAGATGAACTCAATCCCGAAGCTATCAAACGCGAGTTTAAAGTTTTATTAAACGATCCCCAAGCTGGAATTAGCCAATTGACTTCGCGCCTATCGCAATTTGACCGCGATACCCTAGTACAATTGCTCAGTCAGCGTCAAGATTTGAGTGAAGAACAGGTAAACGAAACTCTCGATCAACTTGAAGCAGTCCGAGATAGTATTTTGCAAATACCGCAACAAGCGAAAGAACAATACGAAAAAACTACAAAAGCGATCGCTGAATATCTCCGCAATACCAACTTGGAAGAACTCGATCCAGAAGGTATCAGAGGCGATTTGGAAAAATTACTCGACGATCCCAAAGCCGGAGCCTTAGCACTGCGCGATCGCTTGTCTAATGTCGATCGAGAAACCTTGGTTAAACTCGTGAGTCAAGGCGGAGACTTGAGCCAAGAGCAAGTTAATCAGCTCATTGATCGCGCTCAAGATGCCATTGGTGATATCCTGAGAGCGCCACGACGTTTAGCCAAGCGTACCACTCAACAAGCTTTAGATTTTGAAGCCAATCTCGAAGAATATCTGCGTAATACCAACAAAGAAGAACTCAACCCTGAAGGAATCAAACGCGATTTACAATTGCTGCTGTCTTCTCCCCGCGCTGGAATTGGGAATCTAAGCGATCGCGCTGCGAAATTTGATCGTTCGACAATTGTGGCGCTATTATCCCAACGTCAGGATATCTCAGAAGAGGAAGCTAACCGAATTGTGGATCAAATTGATTCGGTTCGCAGCTCGATTGTTGAACAATTCCAACAGATTCAGCAAAGAGTACAATCAGTACTAGATGGAGTTTTTGCCAAAGTTCGCAACTATCTCAACTCCCTGGATCGTTCCGAACTTAACTATGAAGGGATTAAGCAAGATTTTGCGAAAGTGTTTGACGATCCCCAAGCCGGATTTGAAGCATTGCGCGATCGCCTTAGTGAATTCGATCGTGACACCTTAGTTGCTGTATTGAGTTCTCGTGAAGATATTTCCGAGGCGGATGCTAACCGCATCATTAACCAAATAGAATCAGCGCGGGATGGCGTATTGCAACGAGCCGAACGCATCCAGAAAGAAACTCAAAAACGCTTGAAAGCGATTCAACAGCAAACTAAAAAGCAAGCTGAAGAAACCAAGAAAACCGTTGCAAATGCTGCGTGGTGGATATTTGGGACAGCGATTACTTCCCTTTGCGCCAGTGCGATCGCAGGTGCGATCGCTGTGACTGGAATAACTTTACCTGGCTAAAATATCTTCGTCATCAGGAATTGTGAGAAATACAAAGTGGCATTCAGTCTTTATAAATGAATGCCACTTTTTTTATTTATAAAAACAAGTACGATTGTCTGTACTAAGTAGGTCAACCTAATTAAACATAAAACGCTCAACTTGATACTGTCCGTGGTTAGCTCGATTATTTATACCATCAATAATAGCGATGCCTGCGGCGGGCTACACCTACGCTAATTCATATTCATCCTCAAAATACTTGACCAGCAAGCTCGTCACGCTTGAGATGCAACTATTCATCTTCAATCCGATTCATTTAGGGACTATAAGGAGGAAGAAAAAAGACGTACAAATCTTGTTGCTGCCAACGTTGGTGCTGCTGGCGAGCCAAAGAGCTTTTATGGACAGAGGCATTATCATCAATGATCACGGTGATTTGTCCAGTTTCAAGTAAGCGAGTAGCAGCAGTTTGAGCAAGACACTCCATCAGCGTTGGTGGATTTGGCAACGATAAGATTGACGGCGGATCTGGCAATGATACGATTAGCGGTGATTTTGGTAACGGTGGTATCCTCACTGGTGCTGGTGGAACTGATGTTCTCACTGGAGGATCGGGTAACGATGTTTTCGATTTCAACTTCGTTTCCGAGAGTCAACCTGGTTTGTTACAGGATGCGATCGCTGATTTTGTTGGAAACGGTATCCTTGCAGGCGATCAAATCGATCTATCTACCATCGACGCCAACTCCATTAAAGAGGGCAACCAAGCCTTCACTTTTATCAGGAGTCGTGCATTCTCTGCAATCGGTCAAATCCGTTATTCAGGAGGTATTCTCCAAGGTAGCACTGATGGGGATCTGTCGGCTGAGTTTGAAATTCGGCTTGCAGGAGCGCCACAATTAGTAGCAAGCGACATTATCCTTTAATTTAATATTATCTGCCTTGAAAATAAGGCAGAATGCAGAATTTTGATAATTGAATAGTCGCAAATAGAGATAAGTTTACCTTGCCTATGTTATAGTTTATAGCTATTAAATTGCGCTGCGTATACATCAGAAAATCAGGTAATACAATTACAACTGTTGCGATGATGCCACTTAATGAAAAAGATGTCAGAGAATTTGAGAAGGCAAGTTTTGACGCAAGGGATCTAGTGATCGCACTGATTAACAAGGCTTTTAAGTTATTGGCAATTACTTCCTTATACATAACTAGATAAATCACCAAATAAATCTCAAAAAGCAAAACCAACCCTATCTGAACAAAGGTTTCAGATTTTGTTTTAGCGAGAGGAATAAAAGAGAGTTAATTACTCTTTCTTATAGATAGAAAAAAGTAGGCTTGAAAGTAATACTATAGTCTTGTGATCGTGAATAAAATCAAAATGTTCTAAAAGCTATGCGCTTCTGTAAAACGAAGTTTGCCTATTTCATAGCAGCCTACTACTGCAACCAGTAAAGACATTAAGGATATCACATAAATTTGGCATAATTTTAATGCCAATATCATCAATACATCTAGTACTTCTCAAATCTTCAAACTTAACAGCAAAGACCTGTTCCAATCAGGTGTGGTTCAGTTATCTTTTCCCACTCGTTATTACTTTGCGTTGCTTTCTCGGCGTTGCTGAATGACAGTGTGAAGTTTAAAAATTAATTCAATATTTGAAACTGTTTCCTTTACACCTTTGGGGGAAACCAAATTCATACTCTTAATCAGCAACACCGTTTTCTGATGGGAAAGTGACGAGGTTATTTTTTACCCTCTAAGTTCAGGAGAAACTTACTAATGGCAATTATCAACGGTACCATTTTTAATGACAACAATACCATCAACGGTTTCCCACTAATCTTCCGCCCTGCCTTAAATGGGGGTACTGGCAGCGATATCCTTAACGGCAATGCCGACGATGATACCCTAAATGGGGGTGCTGGCAGCGATATCCTTAACGTGCTGGCGACGATATAGCCAAATTATAACGCCCAGGGTGTAGCGATCGCACTGGTCTAATAAGGGAATGGCACTAAGCTTAAAATACAGCCCCGATCCTGGGAGGCTCCGTCTCCAGTGCCTTTACCATAGGCAGCAGCCCTCTCAAAATATATTTCCAGTCTAAAGACTGGGAACGAATTCAAGTTACACAAATCTTTAGGCTTTTCTTAGTGTCATGCGTCTAACAAAGCTTTTAACTTATTGGCAATTATTTGTTATATATAACTACAGCAACTAATAAGCAAATATCAATATGCAAAACTAACCCCATCTGAACAAAGGTTTCCGATTTTATTATGACCAGAGGATAAAAGAAAGTTAATTATTCTTTTTTATAAATAGAAAAAAGTTAGCTGGAGGGTAATACTATAGTAATGTTATTATGAATACAGTAGTATTACACTTAAATATATATAATTACGTAGGAAAAATCTAGTTATTTCTTAATATTTTCCAACTTAAACGACTAAAAATATAAGGTACAAGGACATCAGATTATTTTTGATACAACTTTGATGTAAACATCATATAATACATTTAGTACTTCTTAAATATTCTCAAAAATTCTCAAATATTTAGACTTAATGGTAAAGACCTGTTCCAATCAGGTTTGGTTCAAGAATATATTCCCACTCTTGATCTTTTCGCCTTGTTTTGTCGGCATTGCTGAATGAAAGCATGAAATTCCCAAATTCCATGTTTGAAATTGTTTGCTTTATGCCTTTGAAGGAAACCAAATTTATACTCTTAATCAGCAATGCCGTTTTATAATGGAGAAGTAAAGACGTAATTTTTTTCCCCTCTAAGTTTAGGAGAAACTCATCAATGGCAAGTTCAATATCAATTTCCTTCGGTAGCGGCAATGTTAGTGCCAGCTCTAGTAGTAGTAGCAGTAGTAGCAATAATGGTCAGAGCGATACCGTTAACGTTACTAGTGGCAACGGTACCCTTATAGGTGGTAATGGCATCAGTATCATTAACGCTGGTAATGGCAATGATAGCCTCTTTGGTAATGGTGGCAACGATGTTCTTAACGGTGGTGGTGGCAACGATAGGGTTGATGGCGGTACTGGCAAAGATGTTCTCAGTGGAGGATCAGGTAATGATACTGTTATCGGCGGTGATGGGGATGATACCCTGGCTGGCGGTACTGGCAAAGATATTCTCACTGGAGGATCAGGTAATGATACTTTCGACTACAACTCAACTTCTGATAGTCCACTTTCGTCACGTGACTTAATCACTGACTTTCGTGGAAACGGTAACTCACTAGGCGATCGAATCGATGTATCTACTATCGATGCCAACTCCACTATTGGGGGCAACCAAGCTTTCACTTTCATTGGAAGTGGTCAATTCTCCGCACCCGGTCAAATCCGTTATTCTGGAGGTATTCTGCAAGGTAACACTGATGGGAATCTATCGGCTAATTTTGAAATTCGGCTTATAGGAGCACCACAAGTAGTGTCAAGTGACCTCATCCTTTAATTTAATATTCCTGCCTTGAAAATAAGGCAGGAGGCAGATCGCTTTTAGCGTCTCCCCTTGGGAGAAGGCAAAAGGCACTAGAGAATGAAAATATCTCTTTCTAGTCCTCAGTCCCTAGTCACTATTTTCAAGGCAGATATAATTTTGAAGAAAAACTCTGGTGCAAAGTTAGAGTGTCTCCAGCTTTGCACCGGAATCAATATCAATATACTGAGCTATAAACGTAGAAAGTCAGAGCCTCAACTTGCGGCAATGGCTTTTTTTCATATTTAAATTCGTATTGCTATCCCTAGTATTTCCGGCACTCTAGATGCCTAATACACAAGAATCATCCCTATTTTATATAAACGCTTAGATGAAGATTTATTCTAATTAGGGCTGACCAAAAGACATGGTGAAACATAGAGAATTACTCATATTTGATCGCACTGCCCAGGCATGAGAAAATCAGGTAATACAATCGCAACTTTTGCGATGATGGCACGGAAGGAAAAAAGATGTCGGAGAATTTGATCAGCCAAATTGTAACGCAAGGGGTGCAGCGATCGCCTAATCGAGCTATGCTGCGTGCAGTTGGTTTTAAAGATGAAGATTTCAATAAAGCCATTGTAGGCATTGCCAATGGCTACAGCACGATTACTCCCTGTAATATGGGGATAAATCAACTGGCACAAAGGGCAGAGATTGGGATTAAAACCGCCGGAGCGATGCCGCAAGTGTTCGGCACAATTACTATTAGCGATGGGATTTCGATGGGAACTGAAGGGATGAAATATTCCCTAGTGTCGCGGGAAGTAATTGCCGATTCCATTGAAACCGCCTGTACTGGACAAAGTATGGATGGTGTGCTAGCCATTGGCGGTTGTGATAAAAATATGCCAGGGGCAATGCTGGCGATCGCCCGGATGAATATCCCTGCAATATTCGTTTACGGTGGCACAATTAAACCCGGTCACTACAACGGACGCGATTTAACTGTTGTCAGTTCTTTTGAAGCTGTTGGTCAATACAGTGCTGGAAAAATTGACGAAAAGGAATTATTAGAAGTTGAAAATCGCGCTTGTCCTGGTGCTGGTTCCTGTGGTGGAATGTTCACAGCTAACACCATGTCTTCAGCATTTGAAGCGCTGGGGATGAGTTTACCCTATTCCTCGACAATGGCGGCAGAAGATGCCGAAAAAGCCGACAACACCGAAAAATCAGCATTTGTGTTAGTCGAAGCTATCCGCAAACAAATCTTACCCCGCCAAATTATCACCCGCAAATCGATAGAGAATGCCATCTCTGTGATTATGGCAGTCGGTGGTTCGACCAATGCAGTACTGCATTTCTTAGCGATCGCCCGCGCTGCTGATGTAGAGTTAACTATAGACGACTTTGAAACAATCCGCGCCCGCGTTCCCGTTTTGTGTGATTTGAAACCAAGTGGTAAATATGTTGCTACAGATTTGCACAAAGCTGGTGGTATTCCGCAAGTAATGAAGATGTTACTTGTGCATGATTTATTACATGGTGATAGCCTCACCATTAGTGGTCAAACCATTGCAGAGATATTAGCAGACATACCAGAAGAACCATCTGCCAATCAAGATGTGATTCGGACTTGGAATAACCCGATGTATCCTCAAGGACACTTAGCCATCCTCAGAGGTAATCTGGCAACGGAAGGGGCTGTCGCTAAAATTACCGGCGTGAAAAAACCAGTAATTACTGGGCCTGCAAGGGTATTTGAATCGGAAGAAGCTTCTTTAGATGCAATTTTGGCGGGTAAAATTCAAGCAGGTGATATTCTCGTCATCCGCTACGAAGGGCCTAAAGGCGGCCCTGGAATGCGAGAAATGTTAGCTCCCACCTCAGCAATTATCGGTGCTGGTTTGGGTGATGCAGTGGCATTAATTACCGACGGGCGTTTTTCTGGCGGTACTTACGGTATGGTGGTTGGTCATGTTGCTCCAGAAGCAGCAGTTGGTGGTGCGATCGCTCTTGTAGAAGAAGGCGATAGTATTACTATTGATGCACCGGCTCGTTTATTGCAATTGAATATATCGGAAGAAGAATTGGCTCGTCGTCATGCCAACTGGCAACCCCCCACTCCGCGTTACACTAAAGGCGTGTTGGCGAAATATGCCTTTTTGGTATCTTCTAGCAGTATTGGTGCTGTGACAGATTTGGACTTGTTTTAGTTAACCTGACGTAATAGACATCTCCAAAAAAGAATGTAGAGACGTAGCAGTGCTACGTCTTTTTAATTTCTAGTAATTTTTACCTAAATTTTATGAGTTTTTGTAAAAATCTTGAAGAAATTTCCGGAAATTTACATAGCAGCTATGATGTCAATAGAGAAATCACGGAAATATATTTGACTGTCAACTGCTTAAAACTGAAAAGGGTACAAAATGAGTTCTGAATCTAACGTCAAGTTAACGATCGCTCTTTCTAATCCAGACTTAGATGCAGATGAGCAAGAACGCGAAACACGGAATCTGCTGCGAGAAATCAAAGACTTAGATGTAGAAAGTGCTGAACTTGTAGCAGTTACAGAAATACCTGAAGGAGCCAAGTCTGTTGGCGGTTTTCTAGTAGGAGTGTTGCAGGCAGGGGTGAGCCTTGCCAATTTTAAGAAATTGTTGGGATTTTTGGGCGATCGCTTGGGTAACAAAACTATTGAGTTGGAAGTTGAGGCTAACGGTAAAAAACTCAAGGTTAAAGCCAGCAGTCCAGAAGAATTAACCGCCGCCATTGAACAAGCGCAAAAATTTGTTGCAGGTAACTAGGAAATTCCAGTAGTAAGGAAGAATAGTGAGATGGCGAAAGTAGCACTCCTAATTGGAGTCAGTGAGTATGAGCCTGGTCTTACTCCATTGCCAGCAGCGATAAATGATGTTGAAGCAATGGAGCAAGTTTTGTTGCACCCAGAGATTGGCGGTTTTGATAATGTAAAAGTACTGAAAAATCCTCAACGACAAGCAATGGATGAGGAAATCGAGAGACTATTTAGCGATCGTCAAAGAGATGACCTCTTACTCATGTTTTTCTCTGGACATGGAATTAAAGATGAGAATGGCAAACTTTACTTTGCTGCTTGCAACACTAAAAAAAGTGACAAAGGAGAACTACTTAAGTCCACAACAGTACCAGCTAACTCTGTACATTCGGTCATGAGCAATAGCCGTTGCAAACGCGAGGTAGTAATTCTTGATTGTTGCTTTAGTGGCGCATTTGCTGAGGGGATGTCAGCGAAAGATGATGGTTTTGTTGATATCAAAAACCAATTAGGTGGAGAAGGGCGAGCTGTTCTGACATCTAGTACCTCAACCCAATATTCTTTTGAACAGCAAGGAGCAGATACTTCAACTTACACGCGCTATATAGTTGAGGGGCTGAAGACTGGTGCAGCAGATAAGAATGAAGATGGTTGGATTTCCATTGATGAATTGCATGAATATGCTACTAAGGCAGTACAAGAAGCTACTCCTGCAATGAAACCGGAGATATATGCTATCAAAGAAGGCTATAAAATAAACCTTGCTAAAGCACCTATTGATCATCCCAAGCTCATATATCGTCGAGATGTTAATTATTGGGTAAGAGACGGTGAGATTATTAATATGGGTCGTATTCCTTTAACTAAGCGACAAAAAGAGTTAGGACTTCAACCTGATGAAGCTTCTGCTATCGAGGCTGAAGTTTTAAAACCTTATCAAGACTACAAAGAAAATTTACAGGAATATCAAAAGGCGTTCATCGAAGCAACTAAAGGTAAATTATCTGTTAGTGACAATACTCATGCTGATTTGAAACGTCTTCAGCAAGCGTTAGGACTTAGAGATGAAGATATAGCACTAATCGAAGCTCCAATAATTGCCGAAAACTCACCTAGCTTACCTCCTCCACGCTCCCAAAATAGCAATTTTAAATATTATATAGGAGTTTGCATTATCGGAATAATCGGAGTACTTATTGGTGGTACTGTTGTATATTTATTTCGACCTACGCCTCAAAGCTGTGCTAATAAAGAGCAGTATAGTTTGAATGACAGAATCAGCTTGGGTGAAGAAATTTTATTAAAACAAGATACAAACCCAGATAAAGAAGCTGGAGTTAAAGCATTTGCTCAAGGTGATTGTCTGACTACTATTAGGAAATTGCAGGCATATCGAGCAGCAAATTTTAGTGATCCAGAAGCATTGATTTATTTGAATAATGCTAAGGCTCGTCAACAAGAAAATCGGCTCAAAATTGCCGTGAGCGTACCCATTGGCGAAAGTCCAAATATAGCAAAAGAGATATTACGCGGTGTGGCTCAAGTTCAAAATCAAGTAAATAGCAGTAATGGCATTAATGGCAAAGCTTTGGAAGTGGCGATCGCAAACGATGATAATGATCCAAACACTGCCTCAAACATTGCCACTGTGTTTGTCAAAGATATGAGCATTTTAGCCGTAGTAGGACATAATGCTAGTCGTGCTTCAATCCCCGCAGCTTCTGTATATCAAAACGCTGGGTTAGTAATGATATCGCCTACTAGTTATGCCCGGAACATAACCTCTATTAGTAATATTGGTAACTATATTTTCCTTACTGCTCCCAGTGTTAGTTCCATAGTAGATAGTATTTCTCGTTATGCCATCAATCAGAGGAGAAAGACTAACTTTCTCATCTGTGTCGATAAAAATCCAGATAATGGGTCGGTTAAGGATAGTTTTATCGAAGCGATCAGAAGGGCTAGCGGCACTATGAATCCTATAGATTGTAATCTTGATGACTCTAAATTTAACCCACAAGTAGTCCTTTCTCAAGCTATAAAGAAAGGTGCTAATGCCTTAGTATTAGCTTTCTACATTGACAAATCAAGGGACAAAACTGGGCGAGGTGGTGCGTTAATAAGAGCTAATCAAGGTCAGTTAGCTTTATTTGGTACTCCGTCAATGTATACGAAAGAAACCTTAGAACAAGGGCAAAATATCAACAACATTATTATGTCTGTACCTTGGCATCCCACAGCATTTCCTAATAATCCTTTTGCATCAAATGCTATGGAACTTTGGAAAGTGCCTGTAACTTGGCGAACAGCGACATCTTATGATGCAACTCTAGCGATAGTTAAAGGTTTGCAGCAAAGCAAGACCCGTGAAGACCTACAAAAAGCCCTACACAGTCCAGGTTTCTCAGTCAATGGTGCAACAGGAAAGATTCAGTTTTTTACACGATTAGGCGATCGCAAAGATAATGCCGTCTTTTTAGTCAAAGTTCAACAAATACCTGGCACTGATAAATATGAGTTTGCGCCGATTCAACCTTAGTTTTGCAGCTTTACTTAATAGTGATCGCACTTATTCATTCTTCTATTTCAAAATAGCGATCGCACCCAGTCTTTCACTTACAGCAACTTGATTAGAATGCGCTGATGAATATGAGTTTGTGCGAATTCAATCTTAAAGTACAACTCAAAACTGTAGTCCAAACAAATCAAAAAAGCCAAAATTCACAACATATCTGGATTTTCCCCCAGTTCTCTTAATCTAGCCGCTAAACGAGCCACCTGTGCAGCAGCCGCTTCTTCTCGTACACCAGCAACTTCTGCTTGTGCAACTGCTGCTTGTGCTTGTGCAACAGCAATTTCCGCCTGCGTGACTGCGACTTCTGCTTGTGCAACTGCTGCCTCCTCTGGTAATAAAACCAGATTGCCAGCCACATCGTAAAACCGCAACCATACCGCCGTTTCTCTGTCTATTGTTCTCTCACTCGTCCCCAACCAGAAACCTAAACGCTTACACCATAGCCACCCATTCTCATTTGGGGTCAAAGGCTGATACTACTAATTATCATCTAAATGCCATCCCTGTAAAGAATTAGGATTAAAGGGATCATAGACAAAATAATCTGAGGTACGGAAAGTTTGTTCGTAAAGATTTTTCTTAATACCCTTATCTATTGCTGCCGTAGATGGTGACATTAATTCCACGATTACATCAGGATAGCGACCGTTTTCTTCCCAGATTACCCAACCTTGTCTAGAGTTACTGCTGTCAACATTCAGTACTGCAAAGAAATCTGGATCTCGGAAATCACGGTTACGAACCTAGGTGCTGCTGTAGTAAATAAACATATTGCCCCCAGTGAAGAAATCATTGCAGTCAGCCCAAGCTTGTTGCAATGACCGAATCAACACATTCATGGCAATGCGGTGGCGATTTGATTCCAAGGGTTCGCCATCATCAAAAATTAAATCTGTAGGTGGCATGGGGGGTTCCCAGTCCACAATGGCTGCTGGATTTGTCTCAGTAGTCATGAGCGATCGCCTTTCTCAAAAAGCCTTAGATTTATATCATAATCTGCCGAGAGCTTGCTGGATTAAAGTGTATAAATTAGAAATGGTTATAAATTATTATTAACCCAATCTCTAAAATTACGCATAGCTTGACTTCTGCCAATTGTTAAACACTGCTGAACATATTTATTAACTAATTCAACAATTGGGATACCAGGAAAATTAGGGCTAGATTCAGATTTTATATATTTCCCTTCTTGTAGCAAGAAAATTTCTAAACCTTGTTGTGTATGTCGCCAAAGTTCAGGAACTCCCAAAATTTCATAATTCTGAAATCGAGTGCGAGAAGTAATATCAATTTCGATTGCTAAATCTGGTGGTGGGTCTATATTTAAATCTATACGATTTTTCCCAATTACAGCAGCTTGATTTTGAATATAAAAACTGGTATCTGGTTCTACTGCTTGCCGCATTCGCTCATTTTTAAGTGTTGTGGAACCAAAAGGCTCAAAATCAATTTGGAGTATTTCTAACAAGATTTTGACTAAATCACCAATAAGTTCTTTATCTTTTTCGTGTTCTGGTAGGGGAACCATAATTTCTAACCAACCATGACTAAAAGAAATACGTGCAGCACGCCTTTCTCCCATTTCTTCTAAAATATTTTCTAACTGCTGCCAACTAATATCTTTGAGCAACATTTGTTGACCAGGTTTAACGATAATTTGTTGCAGTTTTAAAAGCATATTACCTCAGAGAGTTGATGTAGTAATTTATGTAGCTGATAGAAGTTACAAATTAACTTTCTTAAAGTATATCGCCTCTGAGTATGAGTGTAGATATTACAGCAGAATTTAGGAGAAAAACACGCTTTATAACTGGGTAACAGACTTAGCTTGTGTATCTCACCAACTTGAAATTTGCTGTATGTAAAAATATCAACGTAATAGAATATACAAATAATCCAAATGCAACTGACTATTCGTAAAGCTTCTTGTGAGGATATTCCGGCTTTAAAAAATTTGATTCAAGACTCGGTGAAAAATCTCCAAGCTACCTATTACAGTCTTAAACAAATGAATGGCACTCTTGGCACTGTTTTCGGTGTTGATAGCCAACTCGTCAAAAATGGCACATATTTCATTGCTGAGGTTGAGTCTAAAATTGTTGGTTGTGGTGGTTGGAGTCAACGCAAAACTCTTTTCGGAAGCGACAAAGCTCAGAATAAAGAAAATGACTTACTCGATCCATTTCATGAGCCAGCGCGAATTCGTGCTTTCTTTGTGTTTGTCTAATCCTTCATTGATGTCTACAAATTTCATTTCTGCTTCATCAAGGCGTGAAAAATTACGCAGCGACAGCACAATTTGACGAATGCGCTTGGTTCCCACTTGCATTGAAGCCATTAATTTGGGTAAATCTTTTGCCAAAAACTCAATATCAAGGTCTTGGACGCGATCGCTAATTTCTGGGGTAGGATTTGGGTAGGTTTGTTGATAAAGCTTGAGCAAATCGAGGATGTCTTGGCTGTAAACGCTTGCATGGTTGAGATTGGCATGGATAAAATTGGCGGGATTATTGATTTCATGTGCCACTCCAGCCACTAGTTGTCCCAGGCTAGACATTTTTTCGGTGTGGATGAGTTGAGCTTGGGTATTTTGCAATTCTTTCAGGGTTTTGCTGAGTTGTTGCGCCTGCTGGCCAGAAATCAAGGCGCGATCGCGAATCTGTTCATATAGTTGCTTGCACCTGTCGCCATGCACTAATCAACCCAACCAATAGCAATCCTCCCAAAACTGTAGCCAACAGGTTCAACGCCTGTAATGGCGATTCAATATTTTCTTTTGGCACAATTAACGCTACTGACCAATTTGCTTCTCTCAAGGGAGTGTAAGCAACATAGCTCCACTTACCATCCAGTTGAGCCAATTCAATGTTTCTACGTTTAGCTACCATTTTTTGAGTAATTTCAACTAATCTGGGATTGCGCGAGTTGAGGAAACTCTCGGCAGCTTTTTCGGGTGTACCAATTAGTTCCGTATTGGGATGGGCGATGGGAACTCCTTGAGAATTCAGCGCAAAGGCATAGCTGCCCTTCCCTTGATGTAAATTGCTCATAACCTCAACTACCCGGTTAATTGGATGGAATTCCTCCCATTAAAACACCTGCTGGTTTTATGCCTGTTTCAGCAGAAATCGGCGAACTAATCTGAATCTGTAACTGTTTGGTTGTACGTCCAATAATTGGATCAGCTGCTACCGTTTCACCCGCCATACTCCGCTGAAAAAATTCTCGGTCTTTAACATTGAGATGATCTCCGTGAGTATTGATTAATGCACTATCTGATGTAGCCAATGCCATGAGTAAAAATGTTTGTAGCCGCTTGACCTCAGATTGTAGGTAAGGTTCCATTACAGATCAATCTAGCGATCGTACCACAACAGAATTTGCCAAAGTTTTAATTTCTGTCTTCCGAATGGTTAACCAGTTCTCGATATCATCCTGACCTTGGTGTGTTCTTAACAGTGCTTCTTCCTTGATACTATCGAGCAGCAATCCCTTAACAATATTGTAACTAGTGATAGCTGTGGCACTAATGCTAATGGAAAGAATTACCACAATTGATAACAATAGTAAATTTTGCGATCGCTATTTCAATGAGTAATAATTTTTGTTGGTTAGCACATATTGTAGAGGGTTAAGTTTTAACCAGCTTTTGCGTAATTTAAGTATCATCGTTGCTTTACTACCAAGTTAAAATTTAAAAATCGAAAATTAAAAGTGCTGAGTAATTTATACTTTACTCAGCACGGGTTAAACCCTCGCTACTGCTAACAGCACTCATTCTTGTTGTTGAGTAGAGATTTGAATGACAAACTCTGTGCCTTTTCCAACTTCGGAAGTACAATAGAGTGAACCACCATGTGCTTTTACCACAATTTGATGAGCGATCGCTAATCCTAATCCAGTGCCTTTTCCGACAGGCTTGGTGGTAAATAAATGGTCAAATACTTTTTGTTTAACCTCCAGTAACATACCCACGCCATTATCAGCAATCTTAATCAAAACATGCTGACCTGAGTCTGCTACACGTGTTTGAATGGTGATGCGATTGGGGTTGGCAAGAATCACTTCCAAACTGCGTTCTGTATTGTATTGTTCAAGCGCATCAATAGCATTTGCTAACAAGTTCATAAACACCTGATTAAGTTGTCCAGCAAAGCATTCTACTAGGGGTAGTTTGCCATAATTCTTCACTATCTCAATTGCTGGACGGTTTTCATTAGCTTTTAAACGGTGTCTGAGAATCAGAATAGTGCTATCAATACCTTCATGAATATCAAAGGGAACTTTATAATCCTTATCTGCTCTGGAGAATGTTCGCAAACTGGTACTGATACTGCGGATACGGCTAACACCCAATTTCATCGAGTCCAGCAATTTAGGTAAATCTTCGCGTAAATAATTCAGGTCAATGGCATCAATTTCATCTTGAATATCTGAGCCGGGATTGGGAAACTTTTCCTGATAAAGATTAATTAATCCAAACAAGTCTTTAACATAATCTTTGGCTGGTTCAATGTTACCGGCAATAAAGCCCACAGGATTATTAATTTCATGAGCAACACCTGCTACCAAGTTACCAAGAGCAGACATTTTTTCACCCTGGACTAATTGCAATTGCATCGTTTGGAGTTCTTGCAACGCTTGTTCTAATTGTTGTTTTTGCTGTTGCAGCAATTGTTGTGCTTGGTGGTATTTGGTAATGTCTTCAGACGTGCCAAGGATGCCAAAAACATTTCCTTCTTTATCTCGTAACGGAATTTTATTTGTATTTGACCAGATTTGTTTTCCATCTACTTGCTGGATGGTTTCGATAATATTGAGTTCAGCTTGTCCAGACTCCATAATGCCGCGATCGCACTCTACATAACAATCTGATTCCTCACGAGTCCAGGGAAGACCGTAGTCTGTTTTACCAATAATATTTTCTGGCACTCCTACACCCGAAGTTTGAGCAAACTTATGA
Source organism: Nostoc sp. (assembly GCF_036917555.1). GTDB lineage: Bacteria > Cyanobacteriota > Cyanobacteriia > Cyanobacteriales > Nostocaceae > Nostoc. The sequence continues at coordinate 565,064 of NZ_JBALDD010000023.1, forward strand.
TTACAGCCTAAATAAACACTATTGCGGTCTTTCCAGAAAACAGACTGAGGAATATTGTCGATAATTAACCGCAAGAATTGTTCAGTCTGTCCAAGGTTTTCTAGAGTATTTTGTGCTTGCTGATAAAGTCGGGCATTTTCTAGGGAGATTGCAGCTTGAGTACATAATAGATTCAGAATTTCGATGCGATCGCTAGTAAACGCTCCAGTAATCAGATTGTTTTCTAAATACAAAATCCCTAACAGTTTCCCTTGATAGAGAATCGGCGTACACAGCAAGCTTTTGGGTTGCTGACTACTGATGTAAGGGTCAGCTATCAACACCGGATGTAATGTTGTATCAAGGATAACGGTAGGTTGCAGGCTGCGTTTGACGGTGTAAATTAGGCTATGGGAAACGTCTGCACTATCTTCTACAAAAATGGACTGTAACACCTTTGATTGCTGCCCAACTTGAGCAGTCGCCTCAACTACCAATCTATCTTCTTTGAGCAGTAGTAACGCACACTTATCTGCTCCAGCATTTTCAATCACCACTTGCAGCAGCTTCGTAAGTAATTTATCTAGTTCAATTTCACTCGAAAGAGTCTGAGAGGCTTTTAAAACTGTTGCCAAATCTAGCATTACTGATGTATTGCTACTAGATGTTACTGATCTATTAATACTTGGGTGGAAGGTAGTAACGCTGTCAATATTTGTAACCGTCTCATTGGGCGTGAGTAGCGATGGCGTCTGTTGTAAAATGGGAGCTAGCAGTTGTGGATAACGCTGTTCTAAATCATCGACTTTGGCTTTAGCGCCCCAGCGTGTGTAGCAATAGTAAGCATTAATCAAATACTCTTGAGCAATGCGTTCTTTGCCCCATTCTAAATAAAACTTGGCTGCAAGTTCGTTAGCGAGAGCTTCTTCGTTGACATATTCGTTTTCTTTAGCTTTAGCAATGGCGCGATCATAATACTCAATTGCCTCTGCTTTCGTCCCCAAGATTCGACATTTTTCTGCAACAACTAAAGCATAGCGGTGAGCCTGATTGCTTGGTGCATGATCTGCCCAGATGCTGAGTTTTTCTTGATGGGCTGTCACCCGCTCTATAATACTGATTTGGTCTGTCTCCCTGGCATCTGGATAAACTGCTAATCGAACCAATGCATCGTAGAAGTAAAACAGAGGAAGCAGCACTAGTCCTGTGACTGCACCCAAATATGGTTCTGCCAGTTTGGCGTTTTGTAGAGCTTGTTCATAGTGTTGGAACAGATAGGAGAGGAACAGTTTCTCAAAATAAACCTGATATAGTCCTGCTCCGTGATTCGTTTTGAGGTAAAGCTGAATTATTTCATCCTCATGACAGTATTCGCCAAGCAACCGCTCAGGTTCAGCCGCAACCTCCAACAGATTGACTACAACCTGATGATAAATACTTTGTGTGTAGAGACAACTATCCTGGCGCAATTGCTGAATGACCTGGCGATGAGCTTCTATCGTTTGTCTTAAGGCAGATAGTTCCTGACCACTCCAGTAAGCTGTGTAGCAATAACACATCAGGCTGAGAGCGACATACTCAATGTCACCGGTTTCTAGCCCAGTGGAATAGGCTTGCAAATATCCTTCCAGGGTATATTTTGCAGGTTCTTGCCAATGTCTAAGGAAGCAGTTAAAGGCAAAAATGGTTTTAGCGTTTAACTTGGGGGCATGGATGCGTTGCAGGAGATTCACCCCCAATTGCCCAAACCGATAGCCTGCCTCAATATCTCCCAATATGGCAACCAAGGTCAACCCATACATTACATAGCCATGAGTCGATTCTGGAGCATTGCCGTATTCTACTGATAAATTGAACTCGGCAAAGATCACTAGAGGCAAAAGGTCAGGGGCAGCTTGATAGGCAGCAGAAATAATGCTGGATAAAATAACCATTGCCGCTTTTTTCTCAGGTGCGGACATTGACGGTAATTCCAGTAAAGATTCAATTGACCTGCCATTGAGTGAGGTCTGAGTATGCCTCAGTGCCTGTTCAATGTCTGCTGGGGTGGGTCGTTCTGGCAAATGCACTCCTAGATACTTGAGGATTTTTCGCGCTAATTGCAAGGCTTCTAGCTGCTGATGTTGTGCCATGCAAGCCTGGATTTTAATACTGTAGATATTTACCCGATCGAGCCAGGATTGGGCATGATTCAGTACTATCTCAGCTAACTGTTCCATCTGTTCAAAATCAGTGCAGAGGTAAGCTGATTCTGTTGCTCCTTCATACAAGATAAGGGCGAGATTGTATTGTCTATGCCAGCAATTACTCGTTAGCATGGCAATACCTGTGTTGAAATAGTCTAAAGCTGCTGCGTAAGCTGTTGCACCCTTAGCTTTATGCCCAGCTGCTAAGTTTAACTGCACAAGTTCCTGTTGCTCCTGGTCATCATTAATCAAAGCGACCCCTTGATTGAGGTGATTGACGATCGCAAAAATTTTCTCATCTCGTTCATTTGCAGTCGTTGCTTGTTGCAGCAAACGCCCAATGTGCAGGTGAGTAACTTGCTTTTGGTTATCAGGAATTAGTGAATAGGCAGCTTGCTGAATGCGATCGTGAAGAAATTTGTAGCTGATGGTTATTTGTCCATAGTCATTGTGGCTATTTACCAATGAATGCTGTTGATAAAACTTATAAACATCACTGGTAGGAATGATCAATCCTTCTTGGAGTGCTTTCCATAATTCATCTGCTGTTGTGGCCTCAGACTGTTCACGGACGATCGCTAATGTCGCTAAATCAAATTGGTTTCCCACACAAGCCGCTAATTTCAAAACTTCTTGAGTTTCGGCTGACAACTTTTGCAGTTGAATTGCCATAAACTCTACTACATCATCAGTAAGAGCGATCGCTCGCACCTGAGCAATATCACATTCCCACCCTCCTTGTACCCCCTTAGTAAGGGGGGTGGGGGACTGAGGGCAGTTAAATGTAATTAGTTGATCTTGGTGTAGCGCCTTAAGAAACTGGGTACTGAAGAAAGGATTACCTTTAGTTTTGCTCAATACCAACTCTGTTAACGGTGCGGCTAACGCTTGAGAACAACTCAATGTATCTGCAACCAAATGATTGACGGATATTTGATCAAGTGAAGCTAAGGTAATTGTATTAACTGTAGCGCCTAAGTTTTGAATCTCTTCCAAAGTCAGCATCAGTGGATGTACTGGATTGACTTCGTTATCTCGATAAGCACCAATTAATAGTAGATAGCCAATGTCAAGTTCACTCATTAACAAGTGCATTAACTTGAGAGAAGCAGAATCTGCCCATTGCAGATCGTCAATAAAAATTACCAATGGATGTTGTAGTGCAGCGAAGACTTGAGTGAATTTCAAAAACAGCAAATTGAAGCGATTTTGTGCCGCACTCCCAGAAAGTTCTGGTGCAGGAGGCTGTTTACCAATAATTCTTTCGAGTTCTGGAATCACCTCAATCATCACTTGTCTGTTCTCACCCAAAGCAGAGAGAATTTTACACTTCCATTGCTCAAATTGGGCATCGGTTTCACTCAGGAGTTGCCCGATTAAGTCTCGAAAGGCTTGCACAAAGGCAGAGAAAGGGATGTTGCGCTGGAACTGGTCAAATTTACCTTTAATGAAATAACCCCGTTGTCGGACAATTGGCTTGTGGACTTCATTAACCACAGCAGTTTTGCCAATCCCGGAGAAGCCTGCTACCAAAATAATTTCAGTGCTTCCCTGACTGACTCTCTCAAAGGCATCCAGTAAACTTTCAACTTCGCCTTGGCGACCATAGAGCTTTTCTGGGATAATGAAGCGATCGCAAATATCCCGTTCACCTAATTGAAAAGATTTAATCGAGCCAATTTCCTGCAATTGAGACAAACATTTTTCTAAATCCAATTTCAGCCCTAATGCACTCTGATAGCGTTCTTCAGCATTTTTCGCCATCAATTTCATCACAATCTCACAAAGAACTTGGGGAATAGGTTCTTCATTTTTGAATTTTGAATTTTGAATTTTGAATTGATTTGGTTGCTTGGCAATATGACAGTGAACCAACTCCATCGGATCGTTAGACTGGAAGGGTAGGTGTCCAGCCAGCAATTCATAGAAGGTAACGCCGAGGGAATAGTAATCACTGCGATAGTCTATTCCGCGATTCATCCGCCCGGTTTGTTCGGGGGAAAGGTAAGCGAGAGTACCTTCTAAAACATTAGGACTGTGAATTTTCTGGGTTTCTCTGGGTAAAAGAGAGGCAATACTAAAGTCAATCAACTTGACTTGCTTAGTTTCCGGGTTGATGAGGATGTTGGCAGGCTTGATATCTTTGTGGATAACTCGATGGCGATAGAGTCCGTCAAGAGTATTGCTCAGAGCGATCGCAATATCCAAGAACTCTGTCAGAGTATATTGATTGTTCGCCATTTTTTGGTTGAGCCAATCTCTGAGGGAAATGCCACCAAAATCCTCCATCACTAAAGCATAGCTGTTGCGGTAAGGTTCCAGGCTGTAGGGACGAACAATACCGGGTAGGTCAAGATTTTTAGCAATAGTGTACTGATTACGGAACAGCAGCAGTTCATTGAAGGTGGGATACTCCAGCAGGAGCAGTTTGATCGCAACCGGAAGTTGATCAGCCTCTCGAATAGCACGATAAACTAGGGTTCTAGAGCCTGCATAAAGTTGTTCGCTAATTCGATAATTCAAAAGCTTGCCCATCGGCTCAACTGCTGTATTCATACTTCATCAACTCTTGTTAAATCAGCTACTTATTTAAAGTAGTTTGCCCAAAAATCAGCTTTTGCTAACTCAGTTTTCTTTTGAGCGTAGGCCTAGCCCGCACTTCTCTACGAGACGCTGCGCGAACGACAAGCTCAGTGACCATCGTAGAAATCGCATTTAACCTGTGTGATGTGTCTTGAGCTTCTCAAGCAAAACTGCCCTTATTTCCGGTAAAATCAGTTCTGAGGACTGTGGATTTGGGAGAAATTTGGGGTGCCTACACTTGGCGTTAATATTGACCACATTGCCACTATCCGGCAAGCGCGGCGGACGGTGGAACCAGACCCCGTAGCGGCAGCGGTACTGGCAGAATTAGCAGGTGCAGATGGAATTACAGTACATCTGCGCGAAGATCGGCGGCATATCCAAGATCGGGATGTATTACTGTTGCGGCAAACAGTGCGATCGCATCTGAATTTAGAAATGGCCGCTACAGATGAAATGCTAGCGATCGCTCTCAATATCAAACCAGATTACGTGACTTTAGTCCCCGAAAAGCGCGAAGAAGTGACAACAGAAGGCGGACTAAATATTGTTGGGCAAATTGCTAGAATAGGTGAGATAGTCGATAAATTGCAAAGCGCTAGCATTCCAGTTAGTTTATTTATCGATGCCGAAGTAGCACAAATTGAAGCATCTGTCAAGATAGAGGCGCAGTTTATTGAATTGCACACCGGACAATATGCTGAGGTTAAAGATGAAACAAATCGCCACCGAGAATTAGCCATATTAGCTAAAGGTTGTGAACAAGCGATTAAAGCCGGATTACGAGTTAACGCTGGTCATGGACTCACTTACTGGAACGTCTATCCGGTGGCTGCGCTTCCAGGCATGGAAGAACTGAACATTGGTCATACCATCATCAGTCGGGCAGCATTAGTAGGTATGGAAAGGGCAGTCCGTGAGATGAAACAAGCTATAAGGGGCAATGGGGCATAGGGCATAGGGCATGGAGCAGAAAGAGGGGAAACTACTTACTAAAACTTCCCCTCTGCTCCCCCTGTCTCTCCCCACTCCCGTGTATTAAAAGAGGGTTGTCACTGCGAAATCTAGAAATTGGGATCAAATCTTCAGCAAAAACTTCTATGAGCGCAACACAATCTAACAATCTGCCACTTTGGGTACAGGATCGAGATAAGGTGATAGCAGAAAGCACTGATGTCGAGTGGCGCTATCAGACACCGCCTGATTATTCCCGTTCAAAAGAGAATCTTGCTAAAGAAAGTATCTACAATCATCTTGAAGGAACACTGGAAGCGATCGTGCAAAACTTAGTGAGAACCTTCGAGATGGAGGTATCCTTCAAAGCTAACCCGCAAGAGTGGTTATCTATTGTGAATGACAACTTTCGCGTCAGTACCAATGGCGGAGTAGAGTATACCGCAGCAGATGTATCAGCCCAAGGTACTTACAATTTATTTATGGCTGATTCAGAACATTACAAGGCTTCAGAAGAAAGCTTTGAATCATCCGCAAAAGTCTTCCACACAACATTTCCCCAAGGATTTCCTTGGGAAGTGCTGGAAGTTTTCTCAGGGCCACCGAATGTAACATTTAAATGGCGGCATTGGGGACATTTTAACGGAGAATACAAAGACCATGCACCTACTGGAGAGACGCTAGAAATTATCGGCATGAGCATTGCAAAAGTTACCGATGACTTGAAGATTATTTCTTTAGAACACTATTTTGACAATAATCTGTTCTTGGAAAAGCTAACATCTGGTGGCAAACAGACAAAATCTGAAAACCAGAAAAGTGCTTGTCCATTCAGTTCTTGGTTCAAGAAATCCCACAAAAGTTAGTTTGTAAGGGTACAGAGTCACTGTGCCCTGAATTTATTCACATAGCAACCAAAGGATGAAAATGCAAACATACCATTACGTTTTGGCAAGTCAGCGCTTTCTTCTCCAAGAAGAACCGATACACGAAGTTCTCAAAGAACGCATTCGTAACTACCACGAACAAGAAAAACAAATAGATTTTTGGTTGGTTGAGCAACCAGCTTTCTTGGAAACACCGCAGTTTAAAGAGTTAAAGGCAAAGTGTCCCCAACCAGCAGTAGCAATTATTTCTACAAATCCCCAATTTATTACTTGGTTAAAACTGCGTTTAGAGTACGTCATCACTGGAGAATTTCAGGCTCCTTCTGAGGCAATACCAGATGCTTTGGCATCGCTTACTACTGTATCTTAGGCATAGCGCATTGGGCATGGGATATAGGGTATGAACACAAGAGGCAGAGGTGCAGAGGGGAAAAACTTACTACAACTTCTCCCCTGCTCCCCCTGCTCCCCACTCCCCATTCCCTAATTTTATTTTTGAGTAACACAATGTATATGTTAATACATATTTTATCACCATACTGAAGTAGCTAGGTTTTCAGCTTTTTTCTTATAAAATCTTCTAGGACACCTTAATTTACATAATCTAACTTTTGTGCATAGATTTCAGAATTTACCAAGTGTTTTAGGATTAGCGATTGCAGGGTTGATTGGTGGCATGAGTTCTGTACTTGCTCAAAAAACCATTCCCTCTTGTCAACCACCAAATGCGGGTGAGTATCTTTTATTAGTAGTCAGTCCCACAGCAAATAATCAAAAGCAGTTACGTAGTGCCTTACCACCTGAACTTAAAACTATCACCTGCAAATATCTCAACGAAACTGTGACACGAGTCGGGGGCTTTAACAAAATTGACGATGCCAATCGTTGGGCAAGATATGTCAGCAATATTGTTGGCTTGTCTGCCATAATTACCACTCGACCAACAACAACGGCAGATGTGCAGCCACAGTCACAGCCAAAACCACCTCAGCAGACAGTCAGCTATAATCCTCAAGCATTAGGAGAAGGTTATGCAGTACTGGTAGATTATTACAACCGTCCAGAATTAGTAAATAGCGTGCAGCAAGTGGTTGGAGGTAACGTCGGCTTTGTTTCTTATGGACAACGCCCTTACTTGCTAGCAGTTTATACGACGAATCAAAGTGAAGCGTATAATACATTGCAAAAGCTAAACAATGGCGGTTTCGTTGCCAGCCTAGTAGATAGTCGTAAGGTGATTTTGCTGCGCTCGACTGTGCGGTTTTAGTGATATTAAGTTTACTGGCATCCTAATGCAAGCTACCAGATTGGTAATTTGTCAATTGACCGAATTTTAGATTTTAAATTTTGGATTTTAAATTCAAAATTTAAAAAGGTTTTAAGCGAATGTATTCATATTCGCTCTGTAAGAAACAAGTTATTTGAAACAAATCTTTCTATCCTTAATCCCCTGAATTTATTCACGGGGCAAATCTAAAATCCAAAATTCAAATTTGATTGACAAATTACCAGTTACTAATTATCAATAGCCCCTCAAACAAAGATTTATTGCCTTAGTTCAATAAGCAGACCTAGCTAACCAATAGATGGTTATACCCAAAGCCGATCCAGCGATTACCTGAACTGGTGTATGTCCGAGTAATTCTTTCAAACGGTCTTGGCTAAAATCTGGTTTTTCATGAAATAATTCATCAATCATTTGATTGAGAATACGAGCTTGCTTACCAGCTGCTTGACGAACTCCGGCTGCATCATACATGACAATGATGGCAAAAACGATCGCAACGGCAAAATCAGGAGATGCCCAACCCAGTGTTTGCCCTACACCTGCGGCTAAAGCCGTAACCAGAGCCGAATGGGCACTGGGCATACCTCCGGTTGTTACCAAAACACGCACATTCAGTTTGCGATTTTTGACGATCTCGACTACGAGCTTTAATGCTTGAGCAATTAAACAAGCTAGCAGAGCAACCAGCAGCACGCGGTTGTCTAAAATGTTGCCTATGTCCTGCATGGTATTTTGGTTAGGTTAGTAAATATTAGCAGCAGTTGTTGGTTGAGGAAACATTTAGATTCAACCCAAAATTCCCAAATTAATCTATTACGTTGGAAAAAGACCAACGATTCAAAATAACCTAAAAGCTTACTTGATAAGCTTTTGTAATTTTGAATCAGTGAATTTTTAATTTCGCTGGGTAGTAGTACAGTATGGTGTAAATAAACTACCCATTCCCAATCAATGAAACGCTTGCGGTATAGGAATTACGAATTACGTAGCTTGCTTCTCGCCTTGGGCGAGTATTACGAATTACGAATTACCCAAAGCGTTACTAGTTATTACGGCTAGTAATAAAATGAGCGATCGCTTGGAGTGGTTTGGCTCTGTCTCTAAATGGTTCTAATTCCACACAAGCAGCTTGAACTAGCTCTTGGGCTTTTGAGCGCGATTCCTCAAGTCCCCAAAGGCTAGGATAGGTAACTTTCTTAGCTCTTTGGTCTTTGCCAGCTGTTTTACCTAATTGCTCTTGGGTAGAAGTGATATCCAGAATATCATCGATGATTTGGAATGCTAGCCCAATATTTTGAGCATAACGGGTTAGTCGCTGCACATCTTCAGGTGATGCATTACTTATCAGCCCGCCACAAACTACGCACGCTTCCAAAAGGGCAGCTGTTTTGTGTTTATGAATGAAATTTAGGGTTTCTAGGGAAATATCAGATTTACCTTCCGACTCTAAATCGACAACTTGACCGCCAACCAAACCACCTGCCCCCAATGCCCGACCAAGACGGGCAATGACCTGCAAGACTACCTCTCTCTTAACGCTTTGGGGGGTTTGAATGGCAACAAACTCAAAGGCGAGAGCCAACAAGCCATCTCCAGCCAAAATCGCCACATCTTCGCCATAGACCTTATGATTCGTCAGCTTCCCACGACGGTAATCGTCATTATCCATCGCTGGGAGGTCATCATGAATCAACGACATTGTGTGGATCATCTCTACAGCACAAGCCGTTGGCATGGCCATCTCGATGGTTCCACCCATCATTTCACAGGTAGCAAGGCAAAGAAGGGGACGTATACGCTTGCCTCCAGCTAATAACGAGTAGCGCATCGACTCATAAATCTTTTCTGGATAAACGATCGGGATAGCCTGATCCAAAGCATTATCACAAAGCTTTTGTCGCTCTTTTAAATAGGCTGCTAAGTTAAATGTGGCTTCCTCTGGTGGTGTCTTTTGAACGTTATCAGTTGCTACCATTCTTTAATTCCTGACATTTTGGGATTTTTGCCTTATACGTCACAATTTTAAGGTGCTGTGGGGCTAAAAAAAATGAAGAGTTAGGAGTTAAGAGTTAAGAGTTAGCAATAAGAATTCTTAACTTTTAACTCATCACTCCTCACTCTCTTCTTTCTCTTACCGCCCTGGAATAGCTGGTAAATGTATTTTCCAACAATATGGCAACAGTCATTGGGCCAACACCACCAGGAACTGGGGTGATAAATCCTGCTACATCAGCGGTTGATTGAAAATGGACATCGCCAATGAGGCGACTTTTGCCATTAGTATCGCTGACGCGATTCATTCCCACATCTACCACAACAGCACCCGGTTTCACCATATCAGCAGTAATAAGTCCAGGACGACCTACTGCTGCAATTAGAATATCAGCATTTTGGGTGATGGTTTTGAGGTCATGCGATCGCGAGTGAGCGATCGTAACTGTAGCATCAGCTTCTAATAGCATTAGCGCCATCGGTTTACCCACCAAAATACTGCGCCCCACGACTACTGCCTGTTTTCCCTGCAAAGGAATTTCATATTCTTCTAAAAGCCGCATCACACCAGCCGGAGTACAGCTACGTAAACCGCTTTCTCCCCGTACTAGTCGCCCCAAGTTAACTGGGTGCAGTCCATCAGCATCTTTATCGGGATCGATTTGATGTAGAAGAGTTACAGCATCCAGGTGGTTAGGTAAGGGCAACTGTACAAGAATGCCATCAACTCTTTCATCGTGGTTGAGTGCAGCAATTACCTCTTCTAACTCTCCAAGGGTAGTTTGAACAGGAAAATGCTTACCAAAAGAAGCGATCCCAACTTTAGTGCAGGCTTTTTCTTTATTGCGTACATAAGCGGCTGATGCTGGGTTATCACCAACCATCAACACTGCTAAACCAGGTGGTCGTCCAATTTTTGGTTGTAATTGTGTAATCGCAACAGAAAGTTCTTGCTGAATTTTTGCTGCTATTGCTTTCCCATCAAGGATTTTGGCAGTTTTTGTTTCCATGAAAATTCCCAGCTATGTTCGCTTGTTGTCCAAAGTCCAAAATGAAAATATTGACTCTTGACTCTTGACTTTCGACTATTATTGTGTTGCTGTTTAATGTCGTAGCGTTTCTCTCACAGTAAATCCATAATGTTTATTTTCTCAGATCAACGGCATCATCTGAAGAATAAAGAACTAGGGAATGAGGAGTGGGGAGTGTAAAACGGGAGACAAGGGGACAAGGAGAGCAGGGGAGAAGTTGCAAGTTTTTCCCTGTGCCCGTCTGCCTCTCGTACCCAATGCCCCATAACAGCAGTTGCTCCACTTGGGGAAACCCCATCGCCCTTGGCGTCTCCCCTTGGGAGAAGACCGCACTGCCTCCCCCATGCCCAAAATAAATAAATCGGTGGCTTTTATGCAACAAATGAGAAATTTTTCCCTTTCGTTCTTGTACGGGCACAGTATTGTTCCTTACCGCTTGGGGTTGACTTTTTTCCTGATAGCAGGACTCTGTAGTTGTGGTAAATTGACATCGCCTGGCTTGCGTGGGGCTGGCTTAAAAATTGGTACAAATGTCACTCCAATTGGAGAAATTAAACCAAAACAAGACAATCAGGCTATAGTTTACATCCAAGGTCAGGTAGAAAAGCAAGCTCCCCTGATCAAACAGTGGGCTTATAAAATTAAGGACTCAACTGGCAAAATTTGGGTTGTCACCAATCAAAAGAATCTGGGTGAAGGTTCAGAAGTTGTAATTAAGGGTAAAGTTCGCTACCGAAGTATTCCCTTAGCTGGCAAAGAATTGGGGGAAGTTTATTTAGAAGAAGAATAATCAGCAATTAAAAATAAAGATATGAACAATCAACAGGTGCACGTAGCGATCGCAATTCTCTACCAGAAAAACAAGTTTCTCATGCAACTGCGTGACAACATCCCCGGTATTCTCTATCCTGGTTACTGGGCGCTGTTTGGCGGTCACATCGAACCTGGTGAAACGCCAGATGTAGCGGTAAAACGAGAAATTTTAGAAGAAATCGGCTATAATTTACCACCATTTGTTGAATTTCGCTGTTATCCCAACGAAAGGGTTGTCCGTCATGTCTTTCATGCACCACTCTTGGTGGAATTAAATCAACTGGTCTTGAATGAGGGCTGGGATATGGCATTATTTACGCCAGAAGATATTCGCCAAGGTAACTGTTATTCACAAAATGCTGGTAAAGTTCGACCTTTAGGGACAATGCATCAGAGAATTATGTTGGATTTTATTGAGAAAAATCCAGCATAATTTGGGGATGTGAGCATAGTCATGATCTTGTCTCCCCTCATTCCCCATTCTTCACATCCCTAAAAGCCAAAATAAAGTTAAAACGAACTCTTATGAGGTTATCACTAATGCAATCAGCAAACAAACTGCCACGATGGTTAACTATAGGATTGGCATTTCCCATTGCCATTCTCAACGGCTGGCTATTGCTCCAGGTTATACAGTATTTTCAACCCTTAGTTAGCATTATTGCCGCCGCCATCCTGCTGGCTTTTGTCTTGAACTATCCAATCCAGTTTCTTCAAGAACAAGGAGTGAAACCCAACTTAGCGATCGGAGGAGTGTTACTTTTGACTCTGGTGGTTTTAGTAGCTTTGGGCATCACCTTGGTTCCCCTGATTATTCAACAGCTGGTTGAACTGGCTAATATTTTGCCCAGTTGGATTGATTCTGGTACTCAGCAGCTGCAAGCTTTTCAGGATTGGGCGTTAAGTCAACAGCAACTTCCGATTAATTTAAGTGGTTTATTTACCCAAGTTCTGGAACGATTATCTAACCAACTTCAGTCCTTCACTGGTAGAATTCTTGGTTTTGCTGTCGATACCATTGGTAGTGTCCTGAATGTGTTGCTGGCAGTAGTGTTGACTATCTACCTAATATTGAATGGTGAACGTCTTTGGGACGGAATTTTTCAGTGGTTTTCCCCTAATATTGGGTCACGAGTACGGGAATTGCTACGAGAGGATTTCCACAATTACTTCATCGGCCAAGCAACATTGGGAGCGGTGTTAGGCGTGACAATTACACTAGTGTTTTTGGCGCTGCAAGTTCCTTTGGCTCTACTGTTTGGTATTGGTATTGGCTTATTTTCACTCTTCCCCTTTGGTACGGGAGTCGGTATTGCCATAGTAAGTTTGCTGGTAGCGCTGCAAAATTTTTGGTTAGGAGTGGAAGTCTTAGGTGTAGCTGTTGCGATCGACCAAGTTAATTCTAATATTATTGCACCTCGAATTCTTGGTAATTTGACTGGCTTAAATCCTGTGTGGGTGGTGATTTCTTTATTGCTGGGTGCAAAGTTGGGAGGAGTACTGGGCTTATTAATTGCGATCCCTATAGCTAGTTTTATCAAGGATATAACAGATAGCTGGCGAGCTGGAGAGTTTAATAAGATAGAGGATATAAAGTCAGAACCTGTGACGATCAAAAGTGAGAGAGCAGGAACTTATAGCTAAAGTCTCATTATTGAAATTAACTGAAAAACTGGTGCGATAGTCCATAAATAAACTACAAAATCCTAATTTAAGATATTAACAAACAAGAAGCTATTACTTTGTGGATCAATAATTTCCAGAAAGAAAAATAATGGCAGAAAGCTGGAGCGTAGGATTAGACAACTGTAGGCATCGCTATTTACATCTAAGCAAAAATTTGGTGAAACATTAATCAATGATAAACCCATACAAAAGCATCATAAAATTCCTTTTCGTAAAGGGAATAATGGAATACAACGCTTGCAGAACATGACTGCGAAGCTCTACGCCAGAAAACCTAAGCAGTCAGTATTTTTAAAAAATGAAAAGTTGTTTAAAACTTACCTTTGACAATGGGAAAACAGCATTAGCTACTCAAGTTGAGCAGCCAGAAGAATTACCTTATGCTCTTGAGACAATAGGGCTGTGCGGTTCGCGTCCTGTTTTAGTAGTAGTGGGGGGTGCAAGTAACATCAGTGAAGCTGACTTTCTCCGTATTCAACGGTTGTTTGTGGAAGTTTTAGCCCCCATCGCCGAAACTTTGGGGGCTTATGTCGTGGATGGGGGTACGGATGCAGGAATTATGCGAATGATGGGTGTGGCTCGTACCCAAATAGGTGGTAAGTTTACTTTGGTTGGTGTGACACCTGAAGGCAAAGTGGCTTTACCAAATCATTCGGAAACTGCTGCTGATTTAACACCGTTAGAGCCAAACCATACTCATTTTGTACTAGTTCCTGGGAAGAATTGGGGCGACGAGTCTCCTTGGATATCTTGTGTTGCGACTATGCTGGCTAATGATGCACCTTCGATGACAGTACTCTTAAACGGTGGTGAAATTACCTTTAAGGATGCCTTTTCTAGCGTTAATAGCGGCAGGGTAGTTCTTGTGATTGCTGGTAGTGGTAGAACCGCAGATATACTTGTAGATGCTTTGCGTGGAAAGGCTACTGATGAACGAGCCAAAAAGCTAGCTAAATCTGGTACATTACAATACATCGACTTAATCGACATAGAGAAAGGAGTTGAGAATTTAGGCAAAGTAATTAAGGGGTTACTTTCTAATTAGGAGTAAAAAATGGCAAAAAAAGATAGTTATCACGAATTTTTAAAAGAAGATTTTAACAAATTATTTGCAGGTATTAACTTAGGTGATGTGCAAAAACATTTTTTGCGATCGCGCTGGTTAGACCAAGTACTGTGGATGGAAGGTAAGGCAAATTTATCGCGCGATCGCCATTATTTTTTACGGATAACAACTATTATTGGTGGTGTAATTCTCCCAGCATTGGTAAGTCTAAATATTAATACTAATTTCAAACCTAACAATAAGGATATCATTATGTGGTCAACTTTTGGTTTGAGCCAAATAGTTGCTATTAGTGCTGCCATCGAAGAGTTTTTTCACTATGGGGAACGCTGGCGACACTATCGCCGAACAGTTGAATCTTTGAAAACCCAAGGATGGCAATTTTCGCAGTTGACAGGCCCTTATCGTATTTATCCAAGCCACGAACAGGCATTTAATCTATTTGCAAGTCACGTAGAAGATATTATTCAGCGAGATGTGGAAATATATGCCACTCAAGTTGTACAAGAAAAGAAAGAAGAAAAACATAATCAGGAAGACCATATCTTTCTGCAAAATACAAAGATCGCTAATTTAGAAGAGAAGAAAGACGAAGAATAAAATTGATTCAATCAACTCTCCCCTGTTAGATAAAAATATAATCACAGAAAACGCCCCAACTGCCGTTTTTTGAGTTCATCAAACTCACATTGAATTAATCCTCTAAAATCTGGATTTCATCAAGTTGATTAATTACCACATCCGCACCTCGGACATGATCTGACTTACCTACCCAAGTGATACCAATACAACCTGCGGCTTTAGCATTACGCGCCATTTGCATATCACCAACTGAATCACCCACCATCAAAGTAGCGTTCGGTTCAACTCCCAAAGCCTGGCAAGCTTGCAAAAATAGCACTGGATCTGGTTTACTCGGCCCTTCATCTACTCCCATTTCTAACTGGATATAATCGCTTAACTGGTGATTGGCTACAAAATTACGTACTTCTTCAGTTGTCGCAGCTGAGAGGATACCAAGTTTTAGTCCACCCTCCCGCAGGTATTTCAAAATTTCTAGGCTACCTACAAACAGTGGTGAAGGAGTTTGTCCAATATATTTTTCCGCTTCATCCAAAGCTTGACGGGCTATTTTTAAGCACTCAAACCATCCTCTTCCTGTTTCGGCAATATATGCCGCAGCCGCAACTTCTGTTTCACGGCGGCTTGCTACTGATATTAAACCCGCAGGATCTAGAAAATTGCCATTGATGCCAAATGCCATTAATAGGGGTTCCCCAGTTCCAGGGATTTGAGCATCTATTAACCTCGTTGCTTTTTGTGCAAGCGATCGCAAATACGTTTCTGAATCTTCTAGAGTACCGTTTTTGTCAAACAAAATTCCCTGGATATGATCAAAAGTGATATTTCTACATTTAATGGTTGCCATAATATTTAACTTCTAACTACTCCCAACTCTTCACTTTCACCGATTCTCTACATAAAAAAAGAGGGAAAAACCCTCTTTATAAAATGATTTAATACTCTTACTTAAAGACAAGTAAAACTATAAAAAATTTATTACTCTTCAATAGCTGCTGGAACTGCTGGAATTTCCTCTTCAGTTTCCGTTGCTGCTGGAATTTCCTCTTCAGTTTCCGTCGCTGCTGGAATCTCTGTTTCAATTGCCGCAACTACTGGAATATCTTCTTCAAGTTCTGCTGCTGGTGGAATATCTTCTTCAAGTTCTGCTGCTGGTGGAATATCTTCTTCAAGTTCTGTTGCTGGTGGAATATCTTCTTCAAGTTCTGTTGCTGGTGGAATATCTTCGTCAGCTACAACTTCCGCAGGTGCAGCCGCAGCAGCAGCACCTTGCTGCTTGGCTAATAGCTGTTCGCGATACTTAGCAGCCATTTCTTCTGCCTTATCGTAGACCAAATCCCGGTTTTTAATCATGTCGCCGGGTTCGGGTTCTAGCTGCTTAGTAGATAGGGAAATGCGACCCCTTTCTGCATCCAAGTCAATGATCATAACTTTCACTTCATCATTGACATTGAACACGCTATGAGGTGTATCAATATGTTCGTGAGAAATCTCAGAAATATGCAGTAGACCACTGACGCCGCCAATGTCGATAAAAGCACCGTAGGGTTTGATCCCACGAACAGTACCAATTACTACTTCGCCGACTTCTAGGCGATTCATCTTGCGCTCAACCAATGCCCGACGGTGAGATAGAACGAGGCGATTACGTTCTTCATCCACCTCTAGGAATTTCAACGGCAGATCCTCGCCTACCAATTCTTCTTTAGGTTTGCGGGTACTGATGTGAGAACCTGGGATAAAGCCACGTAATCCTTCAATCCGTACCAATGCTCCACCGCGATTGGTTGCAAACACGCCAGAACGGACAGTAGCATCTTCTGCTTGCAACTGCCGCACGCGTTCCCAAGCCCGCATATATTCAATACGGCGAATCGAAAGGGTTAATTGACCATCTTCGTTTTCATCGGTAAGGATGAAAAATTCGCGCGTTTCGTTTGACTGTAATACTTCTTCCGGGCTATCCACCCGGTTAATAGACATTTCTTGTATGGGTATATATGCTGCGGTTTTAGCACCAATGTCAATCAGAGCGCCGCGCGGCTCTATACTGAAAACTGTTCCTGGGACAACATCACCAGGGCTAAAATGATAATCGTATTTGTCAAGTAGAGCAGCGAAATCTTCGTGAGTGAATCCAATTTCTGTAGCGGTTAAATTCTGATTGACCATGCTGATTTGTTCCTGGTTCTAGTCTCCGTAAAGGTGGTGCGACAAGCGCGATGCGTTATGTAAGCAGTACTAGGGCAGCTTACACAAAACATCCTTTTTCATCCTAGCGCAGAAAAGCTAGCATTAACACATATCTACTCCCAAGATTGGAAATTATATCACAATATAAAAATGATTTGTCATTTACTTAGTAGTGAAAACCAACAAAGGACGAACATAATAATATCCGTTGCCACTATGCTTAGTAGCAACGGATATTAAGATTAAATCCGCTTAAAAGTCTGTGGATAGGATCTACTTATCTTTTGGTTTCTCAAAGCGAGGGGGTTCGCGAAATGCGATCGCAAAAAAGAGAGTACCTATACACAGAGTAAAAATCAAGATGTACGCAACGCTTTCCATATTACGATTTCCTCTTTATCCAGCCAGTAGTTAAAGTTCTTAATGCTGAATCACCTGAGTGCTGAGTCAAAGCTTTAACTCAGAACTCAGAACTCAGAACTCAGCACTGAAATTAAAGGGCTTCATTCCGGCGAGTTGACTTGTCACCGACTTTCTGGAACAGACCCCACTCTACTTGCTCTTCAAGATCCGCATCAACACCAGCAAACACGTCTCGGTAGATTGTCCGAGCACCATGCCAGAGATGACCAAAGAAGAACAACAGAGCAAATACGGCGTGTCCAAAGGTAAACCAACCTCTAGGACTGGTGCGGAATACACCATCAGAGTTCAAGGTTTCCCGGTCAAATTCAAAGATTTCACCGCCTTGAGCCTTACGGGCATACTTCTTCACATCAGCTGGCTCTGTAAAGGTCTGACCATTCAGATTACCACCGTAGAAATTAACGGTGACACCAGATTGCTCGAAGCTATACTTAGATTCTGCCCGACGGAAGGGAATGTCAGCGCGGACAATTCCATCTGCGTCGGTTAAGACCACTGGGAAGGTTTCAAAGAAGTTGGGGAGACGACGTACAGTCAATTCTCGTCCTTCAGAATCTTTGAATACGGCGTGACCTTGCCAAGACTGCGCAATGCCATCACCTTTCACCATTGGCCCTGTACGGAATAGACCGCCTTTAGCGGGGCTATTGCCGACGTAATCGTAGAAAGCCAATTTTTCAGGAATCTGCGACCAAGCTTGCTCAAGGGTTGCACCTTGGGCAACGTTTGTTTGGACGCGGCGCTGAATTTCTTGGCGGAAGTAGTTCTGATCCCATTGATAGCGGGTAGGGCCAAACAATTCGATAGGAGTGGCGGCGTTACCGTACCACATAGTACCAGCAACCACGAAAGCAGCAAAGAAGACTGCTGCAATACTGCTAGAAAGTACTGTTTCAATGTTCCCCATCCGCAGAGCTTTGTAGAGCCGTTCCGGGGGTCTAACTGTGAGGTGGAATAAGCCTGCAATAATACCAACAACACCAGCGGCAATGTGGTGAGCCGCAATGCCACCAGGGTTATAGGGGTTAAAACCATCTGGGCCCCATTCTGGTGCTACTGCCTGGGCCGCACCAGTTACACCATAAGCGTCAGAAACCCATATCCCCGGACCAAATAGTCCAGTTACATGAAAAGCACCAAATCCAAAACAAAGTAGACCAGATAAGAACAGGTGAATGCCAAACATTTTTGGCAAGTCGAGAGCGGGTTCACCAGTGCGGGGATCTCTAAAAAGTTCCAAATCCCAGTAAACCCAGTGCCATACGGCGGCTAGAAATAGCAGACCGGAAAGAACAATATGAGCGGCAGCAACGCCTTCAAATGACCAGAAGCCAGGATCAGTTGATGGTCCACCAGTAACGTTCCAACCACCCCAAGATTGAGTGACGCCCAAACGTGACATAAAGGGTAGGACGAACATCCCTTGACGCCACATCGGATTGAGAACTGCATCGCTAGGGTCAAAAACAGCCAGTTCGTAGAGTGCCATCGAACCAGCCCAGCCTGCTACTAGGGCTGTGTGCATTAGATGTACAGAAATCAGTCGCCCTGGATCATTCAGAACGACTGTATGTACTCGGTACCAGGGTAGTCCCATTGACTACGCTCCTCCTCGATGAGTTAGTTTACAAAGCAATTTTCTTACTGAGGTTATGAGAGATGAAAATCACCACTCATAAAACTCTCTCTTGTTTTTTGTTATTGCCAGAGCCAGAGTTTTACCACAGCTTAGTCTTAATAAGTCAGACAGCGTGGGAGATGAGGCAATGCTTACTCGCTTCGGGAGGTTTACCTATGTAGGGTAGCCATCGCCAAGCAAAAATGAGAATGTTTTAAAAAGTGTAACTATTGATGGAATTGTTTGCAAGCGTGTAAATTGATGCGATCGCGTAGCATCTCCAAGTTTTTTCGCTACCAATACCCGTCGAGGATTAAATTTGCTTATCTTTTCTTTACGATAAGTGGGGCATTGGACAGAAAAGGCTCCAAGAAGAGGGAGCAGGGGAAAAATTTCTCTCCTCTTTCCCATGCTCCATGCCTAATCTCTACTGAACCACCAACTGGATATTTTGCAGTTGACACTTCGCCTCTGCTGTACTCAGGCGTTCGATTACCTGTTCGGCGCTCATCAGACGCTTGAGTACTACTTGACCGATGGTCTGGCTGGCAATTACTGGTGTTGTTGGCTTTACTTCCACGGTTAAAACGGCTTCTTCAACTCGATAAAGCCAGAGCAATTCGTTTTCTTCGACTAAACAAATATTCATTCGCTGAATATCTGGTTGGCGTCGCCATGCGGTTATTTGCCAGAGTCCATCAGATGCCCAGACTCTCGCAACTGCCCATCCCTCAGATAGAAAGAAATACTTCACGGTCTTAGTCTCACTATTAGACTTTCAATCTGCTGTTAACGATATCGCGATCGCTTTAGTCACTGATGTTCAAACACTCTTCTTTTTGAGAATACAGCGGATCTTGACGATAAAACGCTTTATCGATGTCTGTTCCCAAGTAGCAAGAGGTAAAATCTCAACGTACACTACTTGGGCTAAGTGTCAAAGCTTAAGAAGACTAGGACTTACGCACTGTACAAATTTGCTATCTTGTGAATCAATTAAAATACGTCCTTTTAGGCTTTGAGCAATCATTCTTTGATAAATAGCGATCGCCTAAAAAGTGTCGAAAAATCAAGGTTTAATGCCTGAAATCTATACCCCATATTTAGTTTTTCCTGTCAATGCGTAAGTCCTAAAGACCTATTTTTTTAGTAACTATGAATTTACGATGAATTTAACCAATGTTTGGTTGAAAATTTTAATTAAATAAAAACTTTTCAATACTTAACAAATCTTAAATATTAAATTCTGTATTTTATCAATGATTTTTTGTAAAAAAATAGTGTATATCCGTAGCCCGTCGTAGGCATCGTACAGTAACAATAAACTTAATTAGGAAGTTGAGTATCCGCCACAACTTTTTGATTTAGATGGCTACGGAGCGTTCCATCGAAACAAGAACCACTATAAATTTTGAAGATTCAGCATAAGAGTCACAAATGTAGTAAAATTGCTGACCGCTACTGATATCAAATATATTATTGCTATGACCTGGTTTTCCTTGTTCGTGAAACGGTGGGGTCGGATTACACAATTCCTATCTTTGTTCTGTCTATGTTTATTTTTAGTTGTTAGTTGCGCTCCTCGTGCTAAGACTTCTACGCCGCCATCCGGTTCTGTAAATACCCCTACAGGTGATAGTCGTATTACTATTGGTACAACAGCAAAGCCAAGAACCCTTGATCCGGCTGATGCTTATGAGTTAGCATCCTTAGGTTTAGTGTTTAATATGAGCGATCGCCTCTACAACTACGAACCAGGAAGCACCGAAATTAAACCCCAACTAGCTACAGCATTACCTAAAGTTAGTCAAGACGGTTTAACTTATACCATTCCCTTACGTCAGGGAGTAGTTTTTCACGATGGGACTCCCTTCAACGCTCAAGCAATGGCTTTTACCATCCAGCGCTTTATTGAAAATAAAGGAAAACCCTCATTCTTACTAGCTGATATAGTAGATTCGATAAAACCTACAAGCGAGTATGAGTTGACAATCAAGCTGAAAAAGTCCTTTGCAGCTTTTCCATCACTGTTGGCATTTCCTGGAGTATGTGCAGTTTCACCAAAAGCTTACGAAGTTGGCGCTGGTAGATTCAAGCCGAATATTTTTGTGGGAACTGGCCCTTATAAATTAGGACAGTATGGTACTGATTCCATCCGATTTGATGTGTTTGATAAATATTGGGGAGAAAAACCAGCTAACAAGGGTATTAATCTCCAAATTCAAACTAGTCCGGTTAATTTGTTTAATGCTTTCCGTACAGGTGCGGTGGATGTAGCTTATCTGTCGCTACAGCCAGATCAAAATCGGAGCTTGGAAGAAGGTGGTAAAAAAGGGGATTGGCAAGCGATCGCAGCTGAGGGTAGTGTAGTAAGTTATCTGGTATTAAACCGAAATCAAAAGCCTTTAGATAAATTAGAGGTAAGACAAGCGATCGCCTCTATAATTGACCGTCCACTTTTAAACGAGCGAGTATTACTTGGTCAAGCAGATCCGCTTTATAGCATGATTCCCACAACATTTAAAGTTTCTGTGCCATTATTCAAAGATAAATATGGTGATGCTAACTTCGATCAAGCTAAAAAATTATTAACTACTGCTGGTTTCTCCAAAGAAAATCCGGCAAAAGTGCAAGTTTGGTATCCTTCTAGTTCACCTACTCGTAGTTTGGCAGCACAGACACTCAAATCTCTTGTAGATGTCAAAATGGATGGAATACTGCAATTTGAAGTTACCCAAGCGGAAGGGCCTGCCTTCTTTAAAGACATTGCCAAGGGTTTGTATCCCGCAGCTTTACTTGATTGGTATCCAGACTTTTTAGATCCAGATAATTACGTCCAGCCATTTTTGTCTTGTGACAAAGGTTCAACTGCTAAAGGATGCGAAGATGGAGGCAGTCAAACTCAGGGTTCGTTCTACTATAACGAAGCGATAAATAAACTGATTGATGGGCAACGCAAAGAACAAAACCCCGAAGTGCGTCAGAAAATTTTTAACGAAATTCAAACGCAAGTTACTACTGATGTACCTTACGTTCCCTTATGGCAAAACAAAGACTATGTATTTGCCCAAAAAGGTGTTAATGGCGTCAAACTTAACCCTACTCAAATTCTGATTTACCAGACACTTAAAAAATAATTCGTAATTTTTAATTTAATTTTCTGAAGTCTAAATCCCAACAACTATAAGTCAGAAATTTGACAACTTGGTGTGGTGAAAAGCCTAAAGATTACGAATCACAAATTACGAATTACGAATTACGAATTACTTATGTCTCGTTCTAAAGCTTTACAATATTACATTGTTTCTCGGTTGCTTCTTGCGCCACTCCAGCTATTAACGATCATCACCATTGTATTTCTCTTACTAAGAGCAACACCAGGAGATCCAGCAGATGCAATTCTCGGTGGACGTGCGCCAGAAGCTGCTAAAGAAGAATTGCGAAAACAACTCGGTTTAAACCTTCCTTTGTGGTTACAATATCTCAATTATTTGGGAAGCATACTACGCTTTGACTTGGGAACCTCTTTAATGAGTCGCGGAGAAAATGTTTGGGACATAATTGGACAATATTTCCCGGCGACGGTGGAGTTAGCAGTATGTAGTATGGCGGTTGCACTCACCGTTGGAATTGCGGTTGGAACTCTTTCAGCTTCTCGTCCTGGGACATATTTTGATGTCGGGGGACGCTTATTTGGTATCATCACCTACGCACTCCCGATGTTTTGGGCGGGAATGCTTTTGCAGTTGATTTTCTCAGTTCAACTGGGTTGGTTTCCTAATTCCAACCGCTTTCCGTCTAATCTGCCGGCTCCCACTCCTATCACTGGATTGTATACAATTGATAGCCTACTCGGTGGAAATTTCACCCAGTTTTTCACATCTTTACACCATCTTGCTCTACCAAGTCTCACATTAGGAATTTTGCTCAGTGGAATTTTTGAGCGAATTGTGCGAGTAAATTTAAAGCAAACCTTGCAAGCGGATTATGTAGAAGCGGCTAGAGCTAGAGGTATTGGTGAAAATAAGATTTTAGCTTCCCATGCTTTAAAAAATGCTTTAATTCCAGTGATTACAGTCTTGGGATTAACCTTTGCGTCTCTGTTGGGTGGAGCGATTTTGACAGAGGTAACATTTTCTTGGCCTGGGTTAGCTAATCGACTTTATCAAGCGATCG
Organism: Nostoc sp.; assembly: GCF_036917555.1. Taxonomy (GTDB): domain Bacteria; phylum Cyanobacteriota; class Cyanobacteriia; order Cyanobacteriales; family Nostocaceae; genus Nostoc. Next base: position 588,524 of record NZ_JBALDD010000023.1, read on the forward strand.
CCGATCGCGATTATCCCACAGTTCAGGGAGTGCTAGTGTTTTTTGGTGCGATCGTTGTGAGTGCAAGTATTTTGATTGATATTTTAAATGCTTATGTAGACCCGCGAATTCGGTATTAAGCTGTTTAACATTTTTTTAATTTTCTTGAGAAATACCACTAGCAAAAATACCAAGAATTTTATTCACATCTTTGAGATAATATTCGCTTAAATCAATGGTTAATGTTTGTTTTTCTAGTTTGAGGAATTGCCAAATACTCCCTGTTGTCACTGCGCCGTAAATTGTTTTAATCTCAGTTGCAGCTTGCTGATTAAAAATTTGGGCTGCTACCATTTCTGCCGCACACTGACCCAAACCCGCATTAATATTTTCTTTTTTAGCTTCTACAACTGTAATTACTGGTGCTGTCAAAATCAGAATTTCTGGAGATTTAGTAATAATAAAATCACAAGTACCATTTAATCCTTTGGCATTATCAACAGTAAAATCTACTCCAGAAAATAAACCAATTTGTTCTCGTAGTTGTCTGCGTAAATCAACTAAAATTGGCGCAATAATTAACTCGGAACGAGCTTTTTCACTATTACTACCTAAAGCAATATCCAGGTTATAATTGAGTGTTTCTACAAGTAAATTACTTGCTGTTAATTCAGGAACGGCAGCGAAAATATCGCGTTTTTCTAATATGGTTAAACTCAACTCTTGTTTTGCTTTAGCTAAACTAAACTCGCTGTAAGCCATAAAACTATTACTCACTTTCGCTTTTAAACAGAAGACTGAAATTACTGTCCAACATCTAAGTTAAAGTAGAAACTACCGTCAACAATTCTGTTGCTACCAACATACTTGATAATGGCTATGCTGACTTGGTGCTGTCCTGGTTCAAGCTTCCAAGTTTTTTGGAAGTTACCAATATTATGACAAGCAGCATAAATCGGGAAGGTACTAGGAGTGAAAAGTCCATTTTTATAACTCTCAACTCCATGTTTAAATAAATATCCTCTAACTTCTACTTTATTGAGTAGAGTTTGAGATGGTATGCAATAATTAAGGTTTGATAATCTTAGAGTCTCTCCAGATTTGAGAAAGAGGCGATCGCGATTTGTCACTTGCTGAAGTTCGTTGCTATTAACCTGCACTGTAACATTAGCGACACACACTTTATCGGCAAGAACTTTGTCACATATTGCAGAGGTGGCGGTGACAAAAGGCTTTGGTTCTGAAGAAGATTTTTTATCGTGCTCAATTAATGCAGGCGCTACTGTAGCTAGTATGGCGCCGGTAGCAGCGATGAGAGCAAGTACAAGCTGTTGTCTAAAAGTTGCCATTTTTCAAACTCCTCAAATTTTTTTGGTATAACACCATCATCACTTGAGACATAAGCTCTATAGGTAGGCGCTAGTAGGGAGTTTGAGTGATTAAATTGTTGTAAGGGAAAGTAGGCAAATGTAGGTTTGTAGGGTAAAGTATTACACTACTGACTGATTTTAACTTTGCTCTGCCAATTCCCTTACACCTAATGGACTCACAAAAAGCATTAACATTCATTAATAAGCTACTTGCAAATGATAAGCAAGTCTTAAATGACTTAGAACAAAAGCTCTTTTTAGGCATGTGGGAAGGGAAGGAGTATACAGAGATTGTTAATGATGGCTTTTATAGTACACAATATGTGAGAGATGTGGGTGCAAAGTTATGTAAAAAGATTACAAAACATATCGGAATAACAGTTACAAAAATAAATTTTAAAAATCCAATAAAAGAAGGACATCAAAAGTATTTAGAACAAGCTTCACTTTGCCAAAAACCAATTGTAGAAGTAATTAATCCACCACTAAAAGATGAATCACACTCAGCTAATCTATTGCAGCAAAATCATAATCCTTTTATTCCCCAACGCGGCAGAATAGAAGACCCACAAAAGCTTTTTGGCAGAAAACGCGAAATATCACGGGTGTTTGAAGTACTTAACAGTAATAGTAGTGTCGCGCTCATAGGAGAAGAAGGAATCGGCAAGTCATCTTTGTTATGGGTGATTTGCCAACAGGCAGAAAATTATTTACAGTTACCACGTGAGCCAGTTTTTTTAGATTTAAATAATGGAGTTCATGATGAAGATGAATTCTACATTGCTTTGTGCGATAAAATTGGTATTCCTGAAAGCAAAGGCTATAGACTAACTCGCAATTTGCAAAAGAAAAAAGTGCTATTAGCTATAGATAATTTAGGAAAGTTAATCGAAAACGGCTTTACTCGCCAAGTTAGGGATCAATTGCGCGGTTTAGCTGAAGGGCGTGATGCTTCTTTGCGGTTGATTTTAGCTGCTAGCGAACCTCTGGACAAGCTATTTAACGACAGTCAGGATAATGGCAAAACATCTCCACTAGCAGGTATTTGCCAAGAAGAACACATTCATCCTTGGGATGAAGGCACTATGCGTGCTTTTATTACCAACCGTTTGGCTAACACTCCAGTGAGTTTTACTGAAGACAAAATCATCCAACTCATCCAAGAAAGTGGCGGACATCCTCGCAAACTGATGCAACTGTGCTATAGAACTTATTCGCAGTATGTGGAGAGTATGCGATGAGTGATACTCCTTTGACCTCTCCCTCAACCCCTTCCTTACAAGGGAAGCAAGATTACTTCTACTCTCGCTTACTTTATAGGAAGGTAGCTGAGAAAGTTAGGTTCTTCACGGTTAATGATGGAGGCTGAATTGACCCCTGTACCGCGTTTAAACTTAGCACCCAAGTTAAAGAGTCCTCTCTCTCTATGGAACCCACTGGATTATTTGCACCTTTTGTACTGGGTGTTTTTCTTTCCCCAGGCTTTGCGGTGGTATGTCGAAACATTCGGGGGTGGGTATATTCCTGAAGGAGAAATGGGTTGGCGAAAGGGATGGAAGTTATTGCATCAAAATGCTATCCAACGCCAGTTACTTTTCCAAGGATTATTTTTAACAGTAATTACACCTGTAGCTATAGGTTTAATTTTTCAGACTGTAAATGTTTCCTTTAACTGGTTAGGCTTGATGAATGGCGTGGCGTTCGGCGTGATGTTCGGCGTGATGTTCGGCGTGACCAGAGGCGTGGCGATAGGCGTAGCGTTAGGCGTAGCGGTAGGTGTGATGCTAGGTGTGGCGTTCGGCGTGACCAGAGGCGTGGCGATAGGCGTAGTGGGAGGTGTGGCGATAGGCGTAGCGGTAGGTGTGGCAGGAGGTGTGGCGCTAGGTGTAGGTGTAGGCGTGGCGGGAGGCGTGGCGCTAGGTGTGGCGAAAGGCGTGGCGGGAGGTGTGGCGCTAGGTGTGGTGTTCGGCGTGACCAGAGGCGTAGCGTTCGGCGTAGCGTTCGGCGTAGCGATAGGTGTGGCGCAACTGCGTCCAGAAGCCTGGCTTATTGGCTCACCTTTGAACTTGCGATTCATCCAAAATGGTAGTTGGCTACTCCCCTGCATCACTCCACTTCCCCTTCCTAATCTTGTTTGGCGCTTACAAAATTGGCTGCAAAACGATTGGGAAACAGGTTTACATAATACTAATGAACTGCTGGCATATACCCTACAATTCATTCCCATTGTCCAAGCAGTCAATAGAGTACTTTCTAAAACTCCATCAGAACACATTATTTGGCGTGTTTCTTTGCTAGCGGCAGATCCCTTTGATTGGAAATTAGTAGGTTTTGCTTCAGGTTCTTTGAGGGAACAAATCAAGTTAGAACTTATTGAAGGCTTTGTATTGTTTCGTAATTTCAACGACCCATTCTCCCCACCCTTAACAGTAGACACTCGCTTAGATACTCCTGCCCGCGCTGCTGCTGCTGGTTTCTGGCATCTGCATGAAAAAGAACCAGCCAGAGCAATAGAAGCTTTTGCTGTAGTGCGTTCTCTACTTTACGGTGAGGAAATGTATACCCTTGCCCAAACTCTAGCGGCGTTTGATAAAGCTCAAAAACCAGCCTCTATTGCTGCCATCCAAGTTTCTCCTTTTCCACAGGAACCTTTTTTACGTCCAATTACTTGGAAAGTCCTTACTAGTCTGCGTCGAGTTGTTGAGGATGTCCAGTTTGTTAATCGCAGCGTCTCACGTTCAGCCAGGTCTTTAGCTCTTAATCGAGCATTAGGCGAACTGACAAAAATCCTAAATCAAGCCGACACTTTGCCGCAAGCAGAGCAAGGGTTAATCATAGATATTGCTCAAACTTGGAAAGAAAGCCTTTTACAAATCACTGGTGAAGTGGGAGAAATTTCCATCACCAAGCCTGTCGCTAACCCCTATGTGGTAGGCGACCCCGTTCAAGGTCATCTCTTTATTGGGCGAGAAGATATCATCAGACAGTTACAAGAACTTTGGGTGATGAGTAATCAACTCCAGTCTATAGTTCTCTACGGTCATAGGCGCATGGGCAAAACTTCTATTCTAGTTAACGCTGCTCAATGTCTAGGCTCACAAATACAGCTAGCCTATGTCAACTTGCTACGTTTGGGAGATAGCCCCCAAGGTGTGAGTGAGGTGCTAATGGCAATTTGTGATGAAATTTCTCAAACTGTAAAACTTCCACCCCCACCTGACGCTGATTTACTAAGTCTCCCCTACCGGACTTTTGAACGCTATTTAAAACAGGTTGAAGCAAACCTAAACGGTGGGTTAATCATTGCCTTAGACGAGTTTGAGAAAATTGAAGATTTAATTGAAGCGAAAAAAATCCCTATCGACTTTATGGGTTTTCTGCGCGGTTTAGTGCAAATGAGTTCTAAAATCGCCTTTGCATTTGCTGGTTTGCACACTTTAGAAGAGATGACAGCAGATTATTTTCAACCCTTCTTTGCCAGCGTCATTCCTATTCATGTAGGCTTTCAAGAACGTGCAGCTACCCGCCAAATTCTTGCTAACCCAGGTAATGAAGATTTCCCCCTTGACTACATCCCGGAAGCTTTAGATAAAATTTATGCTTTGACACACGGTCAACCATATTTAGTACAACTGCTGGGTTTTCAGCTAGTGCGCCGCTACAATGACTTTGTTTTTGAGCAAGGACGATCGCGTGACCCAGTTTTCACAGTAGAAGATGTGGAAGCGGTTATCAATGACCCTGAGTTTTTCAAGCAGGGACGCTACTACTTTGATGGGGTTTGGGGTCAGGCGGCGCGGGGTGCTGAGGGTCAACAAGCAATTGTACAAGTGCTTGCACCTCACCCAGAAGGGCTAAGTCTGGATGCTTTAGCTCAATCTACAGGTATGAACGACGCCGACTTACAGGAAGCGTTGAATACTCTGAAGCGTCATGATGTCGTTGAGGAAACTCAGGGAAGTTGGCGGATTATGGTAGAACTTTTTCGCCGTTGGGTTTTGCAGCAGTAGAATACGAGCGTTCGCATTTGTTATTTCAGCGTTCGCATTTGTTATTTCGGCGTACGCATTTGTTACTTCGGTGTTCGCATTTGTTACTTCAGCGTTCGCATTTGTTATTTCGGAGTACGCATTTGTTATTTCGGAGTACGCATTTGTTATTTCGGCGTACGCATTTGTTATTTCGGAGTACGCATTTGTTATTTCGGCGTACGCATTTGTTATTTCGGAGATCGCATTTGCTATTCTGAGCGCTTATCTTCTTAAACTACGAGGATCAAGTGCATCTCTCAGCCCATCACCAAGTAAGTTGAATGCCAGCACTGTGAGGATAATCAGCACAGCCGGCGGCCAGATTAACCAAGGTTGCAGTACCAAGATTGAAGCATTACTTGCCAGAGAAAGCATATTTCCCCAAGAGGGGTCTGGTTGTTGAATTCCTAAACCGATGAGACTCAATATCGCCTCTGCACCAATAAAACTGGGAATTGCAAGAGTCGCAGAGATAACTACATAACTAGCCGTTTGTGGCAAAACGTGACGGATAATTATATAAATTGGGTTCCCGCCCATCGCACGCGCTGCTTGGACAAATTCTCGCTCTTTAAGTGATAGTACCTGTCCCCGAATGACCCGTGCTAAACCAGCCCAGCTAATCACTGAAGTAATCACCACAATCAGCAAAAAGCGCTGGGTACTACTTAAACCTGCTGGTAAGACTGCGCCCAATGTTACCAAAAGATAAATACTAGGGAAAGTCATTAGCACTTCTGCCAAGCGCATAATGATGCTATCAGTTAGACCGCCAAAATAGCCGGAAATTCCTCCGATAAGCAAACCGAGGGGATAGGTAATGATGATGCCAAAAATCCCGATAAACATACTGATGCGACCGCCATGTAACAAGCGACTGAATTGGTCGCGGCCTTGGTCATCAGTGCCGAAGATGTTTAATTTTGCGCCAGTTGTTGTGCCAAATAAATGCCAATTTAAGGGGATACCAGGAAAGATTGTGATTTCATCCCACTTCGGCGGTAGTGGCAAACTCATCTGCAACAATCGGTATTCTGCCCCGGAGACAAATAGACGCAGGGGTGAAGGCTTTGTTGAGTCTACAATGAGTTGGCGATCGCCTGTATCTAAATTAGTATCTCCCTGAGTCGTCGGATAAACATAAGGCCCGATAAACTGCCCTGATTGAGAAACCCAGTGTATCTTCGTTGGTGGCAGCAGTGAACCATTAGGCTGTGAAGCATAGGGGTCATAAGGAGCTACGAAATCAGCTGCAATTACTCCTATATAGAAAATTAACAGCAAAATTGCCCCAAATCGTGCCAAAGGATTTTTTTTAAGTCGTCGCCACCAATCCATAGTAGTTAGGAGTTATAAGTTAGGAGTTATGAGTTATTAAGCTTTTATCTTAATTCATAATTCATCATTAATAGTTCTTAACTCCCAACTCTGCCAATTTTGGATTGAATAAAAAATCTAAAATCCAAAATTGAATAATTTCTAATTCTCAACTGCTAATTTGTCTAAATACCGCTGCTGTTCTTCCTGTTGTTTTTCATGTTCCACAACAAACACGTTTGAGTAGAGATTAGCGAGAATTTGTTTTCCCTGTTGTGTCAATGATAGGTAATGCAGTCCTTCTTGGATATAAGGATATACGCCATTCCAGTAAAACTTAGCGTAATTGTTACGCAAATCGGCAGGGGTTTGATAGCCCAAAACTTTATTTACACCAGTTTCTTCAAATTCGTAAAATAAAGAAGTAATTTTCTTCAGGTAACGCGGGTCGCTTAGTTGACCAATCAAATCAGCAGCACGTACTAATCCTGCAAAGCACTTTGTATCTTGATGATCTTCTGCCGCAGGCACGGGAAATCGAGTTAATTCAATATTGCTCTTAATTGCCTCAGCATCTATTAACTTGTGACCTCCAAAACGCTCATCAATAAACAGCTTGGCTCTATCAACATGATACGGTGTCAGACTGGCATCAGAAGCGCCAGCAGCCACAGAAATCATTTTGCCATTTTTACCTGTGGCATATAAGTTTGCTGTTTCTCGGTCTTGTCGGCAAACTCCCTTGACGTAGCCAATATCATGACTGACTAAAGAAATAATACAATGCAACCAGTCTTCACTCGAAACACCGCCTTCCCTGATATGTTTGCCACGTAAAATTTCTTGTCCTACCAGAGTGACTAAGACAGTGTGTTCAACATTGTGGTAAAGGGCATCGCTATTGGCAATGTTTTCCAAAGCCATGTTACCTGCCCAGGCAATAATGTCCTGATAATCATTTTTAAAGCAGCCATAAGTGCGGCGGTAGCCGTCTCGAATTTCATTTACGAAGGCATCAATTAAAATTTCAGTGGCATTGAACATATCTGCTTTCTCTGGTAAATACCAATTTTTTATTGATTTGATTGATTTCAAAATTCCATCATCAAGGCCACCCTTGCTGGAATTTAAGGCAATGGAGTTTGCTCCTTTTTAACTCACGTGTAGCTGTAGACGCTAGCTTTATCTATGTCTGGATACATGGCTTCCTGGTAACACAAAGGCTTTAGAGAAATGATTGATTACGTGTAAAAAATAATTTCTTGGTGTACCAAGGTACATAAATATTTTTGATTCTAACTAGATAAATCTAGATGAGCTATATCAGTTTTTCATATCTAAGCATTGGTTGACAGTGATCTAAATACAGATGGTGTGTGACATAGAGTAGCTGTATGAGATGAGATAATTTTTTATATAATAATCTACATAAAATTTATTATCATTTTTTAATAGTAATTTCTCTTAGTCATAAAGTTGTATTATATACTATTGCAGATCAAAGACATTTACTATGAAATGCGTCATAGTTGAGATCGAAGTAAATAAACTTCAAGTTTTCTTAAGAAAATACCAAGATTTGGTATGCATAGACAGCAAGTAGAGGTGAAACTGTGAGCGATGAAAGTCTTTCAGAAGTTGAGGTGGAAGAAGCTCTAACCTCTGAAGATAGGAATTTTTTAAGCAAATCAGATCAAAAACAAACCAGGGCATGGTTGAAGCCATTATTCTTGGGTACTGGTTTAGGAATTGCGATCGCCTTGGTGGGGATGAGTGTATTAAATCGTTTTCCATCCCGTCAACAAAGCGCGGTAGCAGGTAAAAAAGTTAATCCAGCGATGACAGTTACTATCGCCACAGTAGAAACCGCCCGTGTTGTCCGTACACTCAAAACTACTGGGACTGTAGCCGCGGGTGATTTAATTCCGGTGCTACCGCAAACAAACGGTTTACAAATTAAGAGCATCCCCGCAAATATCAAAGAAGGAGCTTTTGTCAAACAAGGTCAAGTGTTGGCGGTGTTAGATGGTTCCATACTGCAAAACCAAATCAGCCAAGCAAAAGCAGATGTGGAATCGAAACAAGCAGATGTGGCATCCAAACAAGCAGATGTAGCATCCAAGCAGGCAGATTTGGCATCAAATAAAGCAATAGTCCAGCAAAAACAAGCCGATTTAGCTCAAGCTAAGGCAAGGCTAGAAGAAGCAGGTAAAAATTATCAGCGTTATCAACAACTTGCTGACTCTGGGACGATTAGCAAACAAGAACTTGATACTCGTTCTTACGCTGTAAAAACTGCCATAGAAGTTGTGAACCTGTCTCAAGAAAATATACGTAGTGCCCAGGCTAATATCGGCAGTGCCCAAGCTAATATTAATAACGCCAAAGCGATCGTCAACAAAGCCAAAGCCGATGTCAAGAGTAGTGCTGCTAAAGTGCAACAACTGCAAACTCAGTTGGGACAAACTGTGGTGCGTGCGCCGGTTTCAGGAGTAATCGCCGAGAAACTGGCTAGAGTCGGTGATGTCACTGGTGTACCGCCACAAACCCAGGTGGGAACTGTGATTGGTGGCACACAAAAACTATTTTCGATTATCCGAGATGAAAAGTTAGAACTTCAGGCGAAGGTGCCCGAAACTCAACTAACTCAGGTGAAAATTGGCGCATCGGTGCAAATTACTTCTGATGATGTTGATCGGCGGGTGCGATCGCAGGGACGAATTAGAGACATACAACCACAGCTGAACGATCAAAGACGGGAGGCGACAGTGAAAATTGACTTACCGCCAACAACTTTACTTAAACCAGGAATGTTTGCTAGTGCTGCAATTACTACTGACTCAGGGATGAGAATGGTAGTGCCACAAAAAGCAGTGCAGTCCCAAGCTGACGCAAGTGTAATTGTATTCATCTTATCGGGTGAAAATACAGTCAGCAGCCAGAAAGTCGAGTTAGGAGATCCTGGTAATAACGACACAGTGGAAATCAAGAGTGGGTTACAGTTAGGCGATCGCGTTGTCGTTGATGGTGCTGGCTATCTCAAAGATGGCGATCGGGTTCGAGTTGTAGATTGAAGGGAATGGGAATGAGGAATCGGGAATGGGAAAAATAACCAATGACAAATGACAAATGACTAATCCAAAATCTAAAATCTAAAATTTCCCGATGTCTTTTAATATCTCAGCCTGGTCGATTAAAAAACCTGTTCCCACGATAGTTTTATTTTTAATTTTGACAGTAGTGGGTTGGTTCTCCTTCATATCCTTGGGGATTGATACTAACCCAAATATTGATGTGCCAACAGTTTCGATCAAAGTCACCCAACCAGGTGCAGGCCCAGCAGAACTAGAATCCCAAGTGACGAAAAAAATTGAAGATGCTGTGGCGGGGTTGGGCAATATCGATTATATGATTTCCACCGTCAGCGATGGGAATTCTAAGACGACAATCAATTTTGTTTTGGGTACAGATAGCGATCGCGCCACTAATGATGTTCGCAATGCGATCGCTCAAATTCGCCAAGATTTACCCCAAGATATTAACGATCCAATTGTGGAACGCCTGGAATTTTCCGGCGGCCCGGTGATTACCTATGCAGTTAAATCAGATCGGCGTTCTGTAGAAGAATTAAGCAATCTCGTAGATCAAACTATTAGCCGCGCTTTGTTGGGAGTTCGTGGCGTAGCCCAAATTCAGCGTGTGGGTGGTGTTGACCGAGAAATTCGCATTAATCTTAATCCAGAGCGCTTACAAGCTTTAGCGATCACCGCCACTCAGGTAAACGACCAAATCCGCGCTTTGAACATTAACTTACCTGGTGGACGTGCTGAAGTTGGTGGTAGTGAACAAAGCATCCGTACTTTAGGAAGTGCCACCAGTGTCGATGTTTTGAAAACCTACGAAATCGTCTTACCACAAGGTGGTTCCATACCCTTATCCACCTTGGGAACCATAGAAGATAAATTTGGTGATGTGCGTCAAGCCGCCCGCTTGAATAATCAACCTGTAGTAGCTTTCCAAGTCTTGCGTAGTACTGGCAGCGTTCTGGTGACAGTGGAAGAAGGAGTGAAAGCAGCAGTCAAACAACTGGAAAAAACCCTTCCCCCAGATGTCAAGCTGGATTTAATTTTTACTAGAGCCGATATTGTCCGCCAATCTTACCAAAGCACCATTGATGAATTGATTCAAGCTTCGGTGCTGGCGGTCATCGTTATTTTAGTGTTTTTGCGGGACTGGCGAGCAACATTAATTACATCTGTTGCCTTACCCCTATCAATAATTCCCACCTTCGCAGTCCAGCAAGCCCTTGGTTACACCCTCAACAACATGACTTTGTTGGCATTAGCCCTGGCAGTGGGCAACTTGGTCGATGATGCCGTTGTAGAAATTGAAAACATGGAACGGCACATGGCTATGGGCAAGTCAGCTTGGTCAGCTGCTTTTGACTCTTCCGACGAAGTAGGATTAGCGGTAATCGCAAGTTCAGCGACGATTATTGCAGTATTTCTGCCCGTTGCCTTTATGGGTGGGATTCCGGGGCAATTTTTTCAACCATTTGGCGTTACCGTTGCCGTTTCCACAATTTTCTCAACTCTTGTAGCGCGGATGGTTACGCCGATGATGGGGGCGTATCTTTTAAAGGAGGCAGAGGGGCAAAGGGGCAGGGGAGTAATAAAAATTTTTAATTTTAAATTTACACTTCCAGGTAGCGGGAACGGAAGTAGAAAACTTGGAGATGAAAAGCGTCAAAGCTTTCAACCTTATAGATCACTCTTAGAGTGGGCGTTACGTCATAGATTAACAACAATGGCGATCGCTTTAGCTTTCTTCATTGCGAGTCTGATGCTGGTTCCCTTGATTCCCAAGGGTTTTGTTGATGATGGCGATTTTGGAATTTCCAATGTATCTATAGAATTACCTCCTGGTTCCACTTTGTCAGATGTTAATAAGGTAGTCACCCAAGCAACTGATATCATCCGCCAAAACCCAGTAGTTGAACGTGTATTAGCAACAGAAGAGATCAATTCTGCCAGCCTTGCGATTAATCTCAAACCTAGAGAAGAACGAAACATTTCCCAAAAACAGTTTGAGGAACAAGTGCGTCCTGACTTTGAACAAATACCAGGGGCGAGAATTAGTTTTCAAAGTCAGTCACCGGGTGACAGTCGCAAAGCTTTATCAATTGTCCTCAGAAGTGAAAATCCCGAAGCATTGAATCAAGCTGCTGATGCCTTAGAAAAGCAGATGCGATCGCTAGCTGGATTGGTAGAAGTAGCTTCTACTGCAAGTTTGGTAAAACCAGAGATTTTGGTAATTCCGAACCCGCAACGGGCAGCAGATTTGGGGGTGACAGTACAAGCGATCGCTCGGACTGCTTCCCTTGCAACCATCGGCGATAATGAGGCCAACTTAGCGAAATTTAATTTAAGCGATCGCCAAATCCCCATTCGTGTGCAAATCGATCCCGAAGCGCGGGTTGATATCAACACAATCACAAATCTGCAAGTCCCCAGTCAAAATGGTAGATTAGTTCCCCTTGTAGCAGTGGCAGATATCCGCTTTGGTAGCGGCCCTGCTACCATCAACCGTTACGATCGCGCCCGTCAAGTAGCTGTAGAAGCCAACTTACAAGGGATTTCATTAGGAGAGGCAGTCCAGACAATCAACAAACTACCTATAATGCAAAACTTACCGCCAGGAGTAGTACAGCAACCATCAGGCAGTGCCAAAATTATGCAAGACATTTTCGGTCGCTTTGGCGGTGCGTTGGGGCTGGCATTAATGTGTATCTATGCAATTCTGGTGCTGCTGTATAACAACTTCCTCCATCCATTATCAATTATGGCAGCCTTACCCTTTTGTTTAGGCGGCGCATTGGTAGCATTGATGGTTGCTCAAAAACCCTTGGGAATATATGCCTTGATTGGTATCGTCTTGCTGTTGGGGATTGTCACCAAAAACTCGATTCTGTTAGTTGACTATACAATCATCAACATCCAGTCAGGTAAAACTCAGCGTCAAGCACTCGTAGAATCGGGTGTGTCACGTCTGCGCCCAATTTTAATGACTTCTTTAGCAACGATCGCCGGGATTCTGCCCTTAGCATTAGGAATCGGCGCGGGTTCTGAAATTCGCCAACCAATGGGAATTGCCATTATGGGCGGTTTTACAACTTCCACTTTGTTGACACTGGTGGTAGTACCAGTGATATTTAGCTACATTGACAACTTCCAAACATGGATTATGGATACATTACGCTATGGGTTTGGTAAAAAACCATCGCGCCCATAATTGTAGAGACGGCGATTTATCACGTCTCCTTAACCCAACCATATTGCTTTTGCCCCTATACCTATTGTGCGATCGCATTTACCAGTGGGAATCATAACAAACAGATTCACCTAAGTAAATAACCAATGGCTTACCAAAATATTACAGGCTCCCTTACCCCAGCAGATATCCAAGAAATCAAAGCAGCCTTTGCGACTATCCAAGCAAAGATGCCTTTTCTCGTAACCCTGAGTGTAGAAGAACGACGCAAGTTATTTAAGATGGGCGATAAAAGCCTAGCTTTTGTCAATACCAGCCTGACTGCGGCCCAGTCTAACCGAGAAATTCTCCCAGCCAGCTTTGATGTAGATGATTTTGTACGGGATTATCAACTAGCAGCAACGCTTACTGAGCTTTTGATTAGATTGCGACAACTGACAGAACAAGTAGATGATACCTTAATGGCAGTCGGCAGCGAAGCAATGGGCAGCAGTTTGACAGTTTATGATTACGTCAAGACTGCTGCTAAGAAAACTCCAGGGTTAAAAAGTCTTGCTGAACAGTTAGGCGATCGTTTTAAGGCTATTAAAAATAAACCTGCTAAAACTAACTCTGGTTTATAGGCTGAAAATCTTGCCAAAGATACCGGAAGAGTCAAAGGGGAAAAGTTAAAGTGAGATTTAATTCCTTTTCTTTTCCCCTTTTTATTTTGTCAACTGGTGAATGAGTCTTTGATACTCGCGCGAGAGTCTTTGATACTCGTGCGAGAGTCTTTAATACTCGTGAGCGAGTCTTTAATACTCGGCGACCAGTCTTTTATACTCGTGAGCGAGTCTTTGATACTCGTGGACGAGTCTTTGATACTCGTGAATGAGTCTTTAATACTCGTGCGAGAGTCTTTGATACTCGTGCGAGAGTCTTTGATACTCGCGGGAGAGTCTTTAATACTCGTGAGCGAGTCTTTGATACTCGTGAATGAGAATCGCCTACTACTTGTTGCTACCAAATTCCATTCTCAATCAGGAATTACAGATTGCAAGGTTGTTATTATACTCATAACCGCGTGTAATCTGCCACCTTGCTCTAAACATGGTCATAACTCCCCGCCACCGCAGCAAGCCTTCCCTCCTTATCCTTTATGCTTTAGCCTTCATCCTTTCTTTCCTCCTTTGTCTACCTTGGGTTAACGCCAAAGAAACCCCCAAACCCAAACCCCAAGATTGGCAGATTAATGGTATAGTAGCAGCCGTTGACGACAGCTACGACGAAGTGAAGGGATATGCTTTTGACAAATTAGCTGCATATGAGCTAAAAGACTTGAAAACCGTGGTTAAGAAACCGGAGGATATAGCACAGAAAGTTGCCAATATCCTCAAGGATGAAAAGGTTAATTTATCTGTTCGTCACAGTGCGGCAGAGGCATTGAGCAACTTCGGGCAAGCAGCGGCTCAATACATCCCTGACATCGCCAATATCCTCAAGGATGAAAAGGTTGACTCATCTGTTCGTGGCAGTGCAGCAGTGGAATTGAGCAACTTCGGGCAAGCGGCGGCTCAATACATCCCGGAAATCCTCAAATTCCTCAAGGATGAAAAGGTTAATTTATCTGTTCGTCGCAGTGTGGCAGTGGCATTGAGCAACTTCGGGCAGGCGGCGGCTCAATACATCCCTGAAATCGCCAACATCCTCAAGGATGAAAAGGTTAACTCATATGTTCGTGGCGGTGTGGCAGAGGCATTGAGCAACTTCGGGCAAGCGGCGGCTCAATACATCCCTGACATCGCCAATATCCTCAAGGATGAAAAGGTTAACTCATCTGTTCGTGGCAGTGCAGCAGTGGCATTGAGCAACTTCGGGCAAGCGGCGGCTCAATACATCCCTGAAATCGCCAACATCCTCAAGGATGAAAAGGTTGACTCATATGTTCGTGGCGGTGTGGCAGTGGCATTGAGCAACTTCGGGCAAGCGGCGGCTCAATACATCCCTGACATCGCCAATATCCTCAAGGATGAAAAGGTTAACTCATCTGTTCG
>NZ_JBALDD010000024.1:0-184534 GCF_036917555.1 Nostoc sp.
GAATCAGGCAGTAGTCTTTGCCTGTGAAACTACTTTACACTGCTTTACAATTTTTAATCAAGTTTTATTACTTCAGTAAATCTGATATGAGTTATCAGGTTTGCTTATTTAAAGGCAAACAATGAGACAAGAATACGCCAAAGTGATATCACATATTTGGTTAGCTCTTTAGAATCGGTGTCTGATTTATGTCTACGATTGCTCAATGGGAGTAACACTCTGTTCACACAGCCTTTCGTGGAAAAGGGAACAAGAAATTCTGATGGTCAGAAGCTACTTCGATTTGTAAAGACTGGCTCCTGTATTACACCAAATTAATTATTTGCTTATTTATCCGGGAATAATAGCTTTGTGTATTACCGCTGTTCTAAAAAAATTAACCTTCAGCTTATTACTGAGGGCTTTTTTTGTTTGGCAAAATGGCATATCTGTAAATTAGAGGGTTGTTATGGTATTGGAGTAGGATACATTCCATGCGAAAGTACTGACTTGCATTACCCCTGGCTAACTACCAGGGGTTTTTATCTAAACTGAGAGCGATCGCTCTTAAATATTCTGCTGAGAAATTTATTTTTAGCGATTTTGAGATAAGTAATTTTAAAATTCCCTGCATTTGGGAATTAATTAAAGATAACGATTTTAATTCAACCAGGGAATTGACAATAAATATAAGCTTATATCAAGTGGAAAAATCAAGTACAACGAATTAACGATGACAGACGCTAAAAATGTAATCGATGGAAACCTAGAGGTTTGCTGTACTTCTCCCGTGACTGGGTTTTACCGCGACGGTTTTTGTCGTACAGGTGGTCAAGATTTCGGGTCGCATGTCGTATGTGCCCAAGTGACATCAGAATTCCTGGAGTTCACCAAATCGCAGGGGAACGATCTCAGCACAGCTGCTCCTGATTTTAATTTTCCTGGATTGAAGCCTGGCGATCGCTGGTGTTTATGTGCTTCTCGCTGGCAAGAAGCTCTAGAAGCTGGTGTTGCTCCACCCATAATACTTTCAGCAACCCATGCTAGAGCTTTGGAAGTGGTTTCTCTAGACGAACTCAAAAAACATGCCCTAACTTCGTCTTAATTGGGATTGGGCGATTGGGCATTGGGCATAAGAGGCAGAGGGGAAAACTACTGTAACTTCTCCTCTGCCCCCCTGCTTTCCCCACTCCCCACTCCAAATCAACTGACTGGAACTTCAATAGGCAGTTCTAATACATTGACAACTGCAGAAATCAACTTATTGGGGTCAATTGGCTTAGATAAATGCTGCTGAAACCCTGCTCTTAGGGCTTCCAAGCGGTCTTCCTCTCGCGTGTATGCTGTTAAAGCGATCGCGGGGATGCGTCCGCCTTTTTCTGGTTCTAAAGATCGCAGTTTCCTAATTAATGTATAACCATCTTGCTCTGACATACCGATGTCGCTAATCAGGATATCTGGTTTTGCTTGTTCAAGTACTACTAGGGCTTCATTAACTGATCCTACCGCAGTGGCAAAAGCCCCATACTCCTCAAACATAAAACTGAGAAAGTTACGGGTATCTGTTTCATCATCTACAACTAAAACTCTTAATCCAGCAAGGGGCGTAGATGCTACAGAGGAGGAAATTTTTCCTGTTGCTTCTCTATTTACCCTATTGTTTTGTAAGAGTGGTAGTCTTACAGTAAAGGTTGCTCCTTGCCCAATGCCTAAACTTTGGGCAAAAATTGTCCCCTTGTGTAGTTCTACTAGATGACGGACGATCGCTAATCCTAGTCCTAATCCATTGTGCGATCGCGTTGTGGTACTGTCTGCTTGCCGAAAACGCTCAAATACTTTGGGTAAAAACTCGGAACTGATACCAATGCCTGTATCGATAACTTGAATTTGGGCGTACTGAGATTTTGAATTTTGAGATTTTGCGGAAAGTTTAAGACTCGGCTCCCGACCATCAGAATTTTCCAAGACAGATTTTAGATTATTGCTTTCTTCAGTGTTTGCAGAGTCTAAATTTTCACTATTAGATTTAAATCCAAAATCGTTCGACTGGGTTGTACTGAGCCTTGTGGAAGTAGCACTTACACCGTTCGCGTAGCGTTCTGCAGGAAAGTCTGAAATCGGCAATCCAAAATGCTTTGACAGCCTGACTTCTACCCTACCACCTTTAGGCGTAAACTTTATTGCATTAGTTAGTAGGTTCCAGACAACTTGCTGTAAACGGGCTGGATCGCCATAGACTGACCCTATCGAAGTATCCAGCACAGTATTTAATTGAATATCTTTTGGCTCTGCTAGGGGACGCACTGCCTCTAAAGCTGCCTCCATCACCGAGATTAGATTCACTGCCGATACGTTTAACCGCAACTGACCACGGATAATCCGGGATACGTCCAAGATATCCTCAATTAGTTGCATTTGAGATATGGCGTTACGTTCGATCGCCTCCAAGGCGCGGGAAGTGGCTTTTTCGTCAAGTTTTTTGGTGCGGAGGATTTTTGACCAGCCGAGCATTGAGGTTAGAGGCGTGCGGAGTTCGTGGGAGAGAACAGCTAGAAACTCATCTTTCATTCGATTCGCAGCTTCTGCTTCCTGTCTTGCTGTTTGTTCGCGAATCACTTGAGCGCGGACTTCTTCTGCTTGCTTGCGTTCGGTAATATCTTCAAGAGTGCCTACATAACCCAACAAGTCTCCTTGACTGGAAAGCATCGGTGATGAACGAACTTGAACCCAACGAATGTTACCGTGAGCAGCTTGAAAGCGAAATTCTTCTGAGTATTCCCGACCTTCACAAATGTAAGCAGACCAACTAGCGATCGCTCGTTCTTTGTCTTCTGGATGAACAGATTCCAGCCATCTCTTTTCTAAACTCTCTGACGCTTTCAAGCCACAAATTGCCTGATAGCGCGGATTAGTATATTTACAGTTACCTTCGGTATCAGTTTCAAAAATGCCAACGGGTGAGCAGGTACTTAGTGATCGGAATCGTTCTTCACTTTGCCTGAGTTCGGTATTCACAGCTACCAGTTGCGCTGTTTGTTGCTTGATGGCTTCTGTTTTCTTAAATAGTTCTACAAATACTGTGACTTTAGAAGTCAAGATATTGGGGTCTAGTGGTTTGAGCAGATAATCAACAGCACCCAAAGCATAGCCTTTAAACAGCATTTGGTCGCTGGTACTAAAGGCGGTGAGAAAGATAATTGGAGTATGACGCGATCGCCCCCGATTGCGAATTAAAGTAGCAGTTTCAAAGCCATCCATCCCTGGCATTTGCACATCCAGCAAAATCACCGCAAAGTCTTGATGCAGCAGACACCTCAAAGCTTCTTCCCCGGAAGTAGCTCTCACGAGATTCTCCCCTAGTTTTTCTAGGATTGCCTCTAGTGCCAGCAAATTTTCTAGTTTATCATCTACTAGGAGGATGTTGACTTTGGGTTCCATCTGCATCGGTTTATTTCTGTAATAATTGACAAAGCTTGACCATCTGGGAAGCAATGTTTGAGAGTGTCAAAATCCAGTCTACTGTAATAGCAGAAATTGCTGCCTCTGGCATAATGTCGCTCTCCGCTGTGGCAGGTTCTTGTACAATGGTAATTCCTCCCCGCGCTTTTATTTTCTTAAGACCTTGCATACCATCTTGGTTTGCTCCTGTCAATATTACACCAATAACTTCCTCTGTGTAGACATCAGCTGCCGACTCAAACAGCACATCAATAGATGGCCTAGCATAAGAAACAGGCTGATCAGTCGAAAGAGCAAAGTGACCTGGTTCAACCAGTAAGTGGTAATCTGCTGGGGCTATGTAGATATGTCCCGATAGTATTTCGTCCTTGTCTTCCACTTCTCGAATTTTCAACAAAGTGGATTCTTGTAATAAATCCTGGAGTGTGTTGCTAGACTCTTTATGACGGTGTTGCACGATTGCGATCGGTACAGGGAAGTCTGCTGGTAAATTACCCAGGACAATTTTCAATGCTGATAATCCGCCTAAAGAAGTACCAATTACCACAATTTTAAACGACACTTGTTTCGCCCTCACACCTGGAGAATGTGGGTTATGTAAATAGCTAAAGCTCTTTCATACTGAATCAGTCAGTATTTTCCTGCTTCTTTGCTCTTACCAGTAACCCATGTTTAGGTGCAAAAATCATTGCTATGACAAACAACAAGGTTTGCAACACCACAATGCAACCCCCTGTTGCACCATCGATATGATAGCTGATGTAAGTCCCCATGACACTAGAAAATACGCCCGATGCCATTGCAATTAGTATCATGTGGTCGAAACGGTCTGTTAATAAATAAGCCGTTGCTCCCGGAGTAACTAACATCGCTACAACCAGAATAATTCCTACTGTCTGGAGTCCGGCGACAGCAGTTAGCGATAGTAATGATAGTAAAATATAGTGTAGTACTCCTGTATTCAAGCCGATGGAACGTGCATGAGTGGGGTCAAAACAAAATAATAGTAGGTCTTTGCGTAAAATAGCTATTGTTACTAAAGTAATTACGCTAATAATCACTGTTTGGATAATGTCTTCATTAGAAATACCCAAGACATTCCCAAACAAAATGTGCGTCAAGTCTACGCTGCTTGGAGTTTTGGAAACTAGTACTAAACCCAAAGCGAAAAATCCTGTAAATACAAGTCCGATGACAGTATCTTCCTTAATTCTCGTCTTCGCTTTGATATAACCGATCGCAATAACTGAACCCACTCCAAAGACAAAAGCGCCTACAGCAAAAGGGATATTTAAAACATAAGCAATTACTACCCCAGGCATTACCGCATGGGAAACAGCATCTCCCATTAATGCCCAACCTTTGAGGGTCATAAAACAAGATAAAACAGAACAGACCACCCCAACCAAGGCACTTACACAAATTGCCTTTACCATGAATTCATGCTGTAGAGGTGTAGTTAACCAGTCTAACATTGCAAGAGTATTCATATTTTTATAACTCTAATCCAAGCAATATCAATTAAAAATTATCAATCAATCAGATTCATTTTTATTTCCACGGATGATCTGACTTTTGCTGAAAGATAAATCTCCAAGAGAACCGCCAAAAGTACGTGATAGATTTTCTTCTGTGAATACTTCGGATGTATTACCATAAGCTAAAATAGTACGATTAATGAGTACTACTTGGTCACAGAAAGTAGTGATAGAGGCTAAATCATGGGTAGAAATTAAAATTGTATGGCCTTCTTCTCGCAATTCCAGTAATAAGTCAATCATCGCTTTTTCTGTTTTGATATCTACCCCAGTGAAAGGTTCATCTAATAGCAAAACTGTTCCCTGTTGTGCTAAAGCACGGGCGAGAAAGGCACGTTTTTTCTGTCCACCAGAGAGTTCTCCAATTTGGCGATCGCGCATTGACCACATTTGCACTCTCTCCAAACTCTCTCTCACCACTCTGTCATCTTTCGCTGACGGAATTCGCAGTATATTCATGTACCCGTAGCGCCCCATCATCACCACATCATGGACACTGACTGGAAAATTCCAGTCCACTTCTTCTGACTGTGGTACATAAGCGACCAAGCTTTTTTTCTGTACAGTTTTTATCGGTAAGCCATTAATCAAAACCTGTCCTGTAACTGGCTTCAGAAAACCCATAATCGCTTTAAATAGGGTTGATTTACCACTACCATTCATCCCGACTAAACCACTAATTGAACCTGCTTGAATTTGCAAATAAGCACCATGTAAAGCAACTTTACCGTGGTAAGCAACTGTCAGATTTTCGACATTAATACTAATAGATTTCACTAAAAATCACCTCTAAGATTAATCATTAGTTTGTAGTAAGTGACTCCAGCATTTTTGCGAACACGTAATGTTTTCCAGAAAACAAAATAGGACTAAAGTCCTTACTACAGGCTAATTTTAAATAATTAAATTTATTCTTACATACTTGCTCACTTTTCCTCTAATCCTTGAGTTAGAGTAGTAATATTAAGTTCTAGCAACTTGAGATAAGTTGGTGCTGGCCCGTTTGCTGGAGACAGCGAATCAACGTAAAACACTCCACCAAACCTTGCTCCTGATTCTCTAGCTACCTGACGTTGCGCTCCATCGTTTACTGTACTTTCACAGAAAACTACAGGTATTTTATTTTGTTTAACTATATCAATGACTTTTTCTAGCTGTTTAGGAGTAGCTTGCTGTTCAGAATTGACTGCCCAGAGATAAGCTTCTTTCAAGCCATAATCGCGGGTGACGTATGAGAACGCGCCTTCACAGCTTACCATGTAGCGCTTGTCTGCTGGAACTACCGACACGCTTTTTCGCAGTTTCTCATCAACTTCTTTAATTTTTTGGCTGTATGTTTTGGCATTGGTATTATAAGTCTCTGCATTCACTGAGTCTAAATTAACTAATGCTTTGCGAATATTCTCTACATAAATCAAGGCATTTTGTGGTGACATCCAAGCATGGGGATTAGGTTTCCCTTTGTAGGTATCCTCCGTAATTTCTACAGGTTTAATTCCCTCACTTAGAGTAACATGAGGTACATTAGGGACGCTGTTATACAATTTCTGTGCCCAACGCTCTAAATTTAGACCATTATTCAAAATTAGGTCTGCTTTTTGCGCCCTCACCAAATCGCTAGGAGTTGGTTCGTAACCATGAATTTCCGCCCCTGGTTTGGTGAGAGATTCAACAATTGCCTTGTCTCCCGCCACGTTTTGCGCCATATCTGCGATGACTGTAAAGGTGGTAAGAACTACTTTTTTACCTTTTTTATCTAGATTGGGGGTGGTAGTTGTGGCTGAGTTTGGACTTAACTGTGGTTGAGAATTAGAGGCTGACGGGTTACACCCAGCCAAACATAGCCCCAATAGTAGCCCAGACGCTATAGCCAATTTTTGTCCGTACTGCGGTAGTTGCATCTGAAACTTATTGATATTAAATTTCATTATAGCAATTTCATAATTTTCTCATTTTTGTCTTACTTTAACAGAAGTAAGACAAGAGTGAAAGAATTATGAAAATAATATTAGAGAAAAAAAAGCGAATTTGTTGCAATCAACTGTATTTCTGGGTTCTGACTTAACCTGGATTTGCCTTGATTCCTTCCTTTTCTCATTTTACGATACTTTTTAAGTAGTTCAAATATTTTTGTTGTTTGGATCACAAACCAATATTTTTTTATTGTGAAATACCTTACAGACAAATCTTATGTTTGGAGTTTTTTGTATTTCAAATAATGCAAAAATCAATACATTGCAAATTTTTTTTTTGTTAGATAACTAACTTTTAAAAGTTTAATATTTATTGTTTTGACAATTCATAAAAATTTACTTAAGCTAAAAGATAGATTAAGCAAATCAACAAACGACAGCGATTTTATTTAGCTACACCAAGAATTGTTGTTACAGACTATTGGCATAAGGAAATGAATCAAAACCAAAATTATTCTATGTAGGGAATTTAACCAGATTTGGCTATAAAAAGCTAAGACATGATTAAGCGTACTTAACCACGCAGATATTGAACAGAATTCGGTCAATTATGGATGGATACTTGTGGTGATGTTAGTGAGTGTCCATCAATTCTTGAAGCTTGACTAACGATTTTAGATTTTTGATTAGGTCTTCTAGTTTATATCTCGTCTGGGACGGAATAAATCTAAAAGACGCTCGCTAAGACTGCGCGATCGCCAATCCAAAATCCAAAATTTATTGACCAAAGTGCGGTAGATATGTCCAGGAGAAGACGATGCTTGAGTATTTTACATCTTTGAACGATCACAATTTGCCCTATCCAGATACGGTTCATCCCATCGTTGTCCACTTCGTAATTGCAATGGTGTTGTTTTCCTTCTTCTGCGATGTAATTGGCTATTTTACTGGTAAATCCGGTCTTTTTGAGGTGAGTTGGTGGAATATGTTGGTTGCTACGATCGCCATCTTCGTCGCGATTATTTTTGGTCAGTTTGAAGCGGGATTAGCACAGCCTTACAGCCTAGCAAAATCGGTGCTAAATTTGCATACGCTAATTGGTTGGTCGCTTTCAGGAATTATCACAGCGATTACAGCTTGGCGCTATGTCATTCGTGCCCGTAACCCGCAAAAAGTACCGATTTATTATTTGGGAGCCGGACTAGTTTTAACCTTGATAGTTGGCTTGCAGGTATATCTCGGCGATGAACTTGTTTGGGTCTATGGATTGCATACCGTGCCAGTTGTGGAAGCAGTAAAGGATGGTGTGTTGCGATGAACTCAGAATTAATTGACCAATTGAGCGGCTCTCTAGGCGCAAACGGATTACCTTACACAATTCCCATTCATCCCAACTTAGTCCATCTGACAATAGGTTTGTTCATCATTGCGATGACCTTTGATATTGTTGGTGTTCTGTTCCCCTTTGAAAAATGGGTTTTCAAATTTTTGGCAATTACTGTGGAACGTGACAATTTATTTGATGTTGGCTGGTACAACATGTTAGCTGCCAGCATCATCACATTTTTCACTGTCGGGGCAGGCTTTTACGAAATGCTATTGGCTACACCACCAGCTGATATGAAGAGTGCCTGGGGATTGCAGGCAATGGAAACTATGCTCTGGCATGGTATGGGTGGTGTGTTCTTATTAGCGTTGATTGTTGGCATGACCATCTGGAGAGCATGGCAGCGCTTCGTTTGGGGCAAACAACCATATAAACAGACAGATAGAGAAGTGCAATGGATCTATCTGTTCGCAGGCATAGCAATCATGTTCATTATGTACATCCACGGCACACTAGGAGCGCAACTAGCCACCGAATTTGGCGTACACAATACAGCAGATAGTTTGCTGCGATTAGGTCAAGACCTGAACACAACACTCAAATAAGTCATTTACCCCATGCCCAATGCCCAATAACTAATGACCATGAAAATCCAGAAGATTTTAAATATTTTGACGCTGCTTACAGGCGCGATCGCAGTGACTTCTATGAGTCTCTGGATTGGCAAACAGGCTTACTCCTGGCTTCCTCCCCAAGCAGCAGCCGAATCCCTACTAATTGATGATTTGATTAGCTTCTTAGTAACCCTCGGTGCCTTCATCTTCTTGGGAGTAACAAGTACTCTGATGTATTCTGTAATCTTCCATCGGGCAGTCAAAGATGACTTCACTGACGGCCCCCCGATTGAAGGAAATATCACCCTAGAAGTTGTCTGGACAGCAATCCCAATTCTATTGGTATTTTGGATTGCAGGCTACAGCTACCAAGTTTATGAACAAATGGGAATTCAAGGCCCATCAGAATTAGTTCATTTGCATAATCCATTAGGAATGCAATCGGCTCATGCAGATCCAAAAGATGCCCCAGCTAACGCCTTAGCAGAATCGGTAGAAAAAATCGACGTACTAGCTAAACAGTGGGCGTGGGTTTTTCACTATCCCGAAAGAGATGTTACTAGTACCGAATTGCATTTACCGAGCGATCGCCGAGTACGTTTAGCGCTAAAATCACAAGACGTTCTCCACGGCTTCTATATACCTGCATTTCGCCTCAAGCAGGATATTATTCCTAACCATGCGATCGACTTTGAATTTACTCCCATCCGCCCAGGACAATACCGATTGACCGATTCTCAATATAGCGGTACATACTTTGCGACGATGCAGGCGAATGTGGTCGTCGAATCTCCTGAAGATTATCAGCAGTGGCTGGCACAAGCTGCAACCCAAAAGCCATCCCTAGCAAATAATCAGGCAGCTTCTGAGTATGCTCAAACATCCAATCAATCAGTCCAAACTGGTTGGGTCACAGTTCCACCTGCTGCACCTCCTCTAGTCAATTCACCTGGTTGAAAGGAAAGTAACCATGACTAATGTTCCTATTGAAGGTATCCTTCTCCCGAATGAGAAGCCTAACCACGAATCTCCGAGTAACTGGAAAGAATACTTCAGCTTTAGCACTGACCATAAAGTTATTGGTATCCAGTATCTCGTTACCTCATTTTTCTTCTTTCTCGTCGGCGGTATCTTTGCAATGGTGATGCGGGGAGAACTGATGACACCCGAATCAGATTTAGTCGATCGCACTGTCTATAACGGGATGTTCACCATGCACGGCACTGTGATGCTGTTTTTGTGGACATTTCCCTCGTTGGTTGGTTTTGCTAACTATCTAGTCCCCCTGATGATTGGGGCGCGAGATATGGCATTTCCCCGCCTGAATGCCGTCGCCTTTTGGATGGTACCAGTAGTTGGGATTTTGATGATGGGTAGCTTTTTTGTCCCTGGTGGCCCAGCCCAAGCTGGCTGGTGGTCTTACCCGCCAGTTAGTCTCCAGAATCCCACAGGTAACTTAATTAATGGTCAAGTTATCTGGCTCTTAGCGGTGGCAATATCCGGCGTATCCTCAATTATGGGGGCAGTCAACTTTGTCACCACAATCGTCAAGATGCGGGCCCCCGGAATGGGCTTCTTTCGGATGCCCATGTTTGTCTGGGGAGTATTTAGCGCCCAGATTATCCAATTATTCGGATTACCTGCACTGACAGCCGGCGCGGTGATGCTGCTACTCGACCTCACAGTTGGCACCGCCTTTTTTGACCCCGCCAAGGGTGGGAATCCAGTTATGTTCCAGCATTACTTCTGGTTCTACTCCCATCCCGCCGTTTACGTGATTATTTTGCCCGTCTTTGCGATTTTCTCAGAAATCTTCCCAGTTTATTCACGTAAACCTCTATTTGGTTACAAAGTAGTTGCTATTTCATCCATCTTGATTGCAGGAGTGAGCGGCATTGTTTGGGTACACCACATGTACGTTAGTGGTACATCAGGATGGATGCGGTTGATTTTCATGCTGACGACGATGTGTGTATCTGTCCCTACAGGAATTAAAGTATTTGCCTGGGTGGCAACTATTTGGGGCGGTAAACTGCGGCTAAATACCCCCATGCTGTTTGCCTTGGGCGGATTAGTCATGTTTGTCTTCGCTGGTATCACAGGCATCATGCTTTCCTCCGTACCAATCGATGTCCACGTTAACAATACCTACTTTGTGGTAGGACACTTCCACTACATCCTCTACGGCACCGTGACGATGGGCTTATTTGCTGCTATCTATCACTGGTTCCCCAAAATGACTGGGCGGATGTACTCTGAAAGTTGGGGTAAAATCCACTTCTGGCTAGCTTTCATCGGCACCAACCTCAACTTTTTACCCATGCATCCCTTAGGATTGCAAGGAATGTTACGCCGAGTTGCTTCCTACGCCCCAGAGTATCAATTCTGGAACATTATCGCTAGCCTTGGCGGATTTCTCTTGGGAATGTCCACCTTGCCCTTCATATTCAACATGGTGATTTCTTGGATGCAAGGCGAGAAAGCACCTGCTAACCCTTGGCGGGCAATTGGACTAGAGTGGTTAGTTTCTTCACCCCCCCCAGTAGAAAACTTTGAAGAAACTCCCATCATCATCTCCGAACCCTACGGCTACGGCAAATCAGAACCCTTAACATCCAACCTCCCAGAATAAACGCAAACTATCGGGAAGACGCAAATAACCCTCCGCGTACCTCTGCGCTTCCCTCTGCATACCTTTGCGTTTCAAATTCCCCCTCAAAAACCAAAATGGACAGCTATATCAATTCCCACGAATTGCCCCATATAAGCGCAGAACACAGCCACGACGAAGAAGGCAACAAAATGTTTGGCTTCATTGTCTTCCTCCTGTCAGAAAGCGTCATCTTCTTAAGTTTTTTTGCTGGATATGCCATCTACAAAACAACAACACCTAACTGGCTACCAGTTGGTGTTTCTGGACTAGAAATAAAAGAACCAGCAATCAACACAGTAATTCTTGTTGCTAGTAGCTTTGTAATTTACTTAGCAGAACGCGCCCTTCAACGCCATGACTTAGTGAAATTTCGCCTATTTCTGTTGGCAACAATGGCAATGGGAACTTACTTTTTAGTTGGCCAAGCGATTGAATGGAAAGGCCTCACCTTTGGTTTCACCTCCGGGGTATTTGGTGGAACTTTCTATCTGCTTACAGGCTTCCACGGTTTGCACGTGTTCACTGGCATCCTGTTGCAGTTAATAATTTTGATACGTTCTTTCCTACCTGGCAACTACGATACAGGTCACTTCGGCGTCAATGCAACTTCATTGTTTTGGCACTTTGTCGATGTTATCTGGATTATTTTGTTTGTCCTTATCTATGTTTGGCAGTAAATATTGATGGGAAGGAAAACCCAGATAATTTCTCTGGGTTGGTGTATGGGGCATTGTTAATTACTTTTATGCCCTATACACCATTCACTGTAATAACTATATTTAGGTCTTAGTTCAACCTTTCAAATTAACCTTCTCCTCAAACTTTGACCCATCTTGATGAGATAAAAATTTTTCACTACTATGATAACTTCTTCGCCATTGTTCGAGCTTATCTATAGATATTGATTTAGATGTGACATTCACACCATTTCCTCGCCAAGCAACTTCTGCATCTGTTGTGAAAACCCCGCACTCTAATTGATCTAGCCTCATATTCCAATATTCGCTGAATCGACCTTTTAAAGTAATAACTTGCTCAAATACCTTGTTTCTATGCTTATTTCTTCTTTTTCGTTCTGTTGCTCCAGTTGCTTCTGTATCAATAAACTTAGTTTCAACTAAAAACAGACTACCTTTAAAGGTCAGGAAGACAAAATCACACTTCCCTAAATCTGTATAATCTGAAATTGGAGATTTTTCAAATAACAGCAATTCAGCGCACGAGGGAAACAACTCTTTAATATTCAGAAATAAATAAGCTTGCAATAGAAGTTCCTTGTCATAAGGAAACAATATCACTCCTTCAAAAAATTTTTGAATGTCCTCGTGAGTTTGGGGTTGAATTTTTTTACAGTATGAAACAAATCTATGTAGCTCGTTGACGATCATCAAGTTCTAACTCCTTCCCCCGGTCGCAGCCTTCAGGGTATTAGCATCAAAAGATACCACTCCCTCAAAGAAATTATCATCCGCATAAGTAACTAAAAAAACGATTAAAATCCTGGATACTTAAGGCAATTTACTGTTGACAGTTCAAGAAAACTAATTTTTAATTTGCTTTTCAGTATTGGTGGATTTTTCACTGCTGGCGTCAGCTACCAGTCAGGGATTTTATATGAGCATGAAAACTGGCGTTTTGTAAAGCTTGAACAGTTATTCGAGAATCTTGTACACAAAATTGCCAACCCAAGCGAACAAGCTTACGAGAAGTTTCAGTTTGGATAATTCCAATCACTGGCATTTTTGCCTTTTCTTTGTCTACTGAGTGATCTTGTAAAATTGTTTTCAAGTGATGTAGGTAATCGATATTACCTGCTTGCTGGGGATTTAACTCCACCATCACCATTTGTACTGTTTCCACTGGTTCTGCATCTTCAAGAATAAATTGAGTTTGCTCGTCACGTCGATCTACTTTTCCCCAAATAATCAATCTCGTATCAACTTGGAGTATGGAACTAATACGTTCATAAGTTTTCGGAAAAACTACAGCTTCTGATTGTGTAGTTAGGTCTTCTATTTGCAAGATTGCCATCTGATCGCCTTTTTTTGTCACCACTTTTTTGACGTTATTTAACATCACAACTGCACAAAGCCTTGTTTCTTCTCTTTGATCTGCCAGTTGCGAAAGGCTAATTGGAGTCAAAAGTGGTACTATTTGCCGTAAGGATTTCAGTGGATGATCTGATACATAAAAGCCTAGTAATTCTTTCTCCTTTTGCAACTTTTCCTGTGGGGTAAAATCCATTATGGGTTTAGATTTTGGAGCATTTTCAAAGGCATTACTTGCTCTTTGATTCTGAGTCGAAGAAAAGCCGTCGCCCAATAAATCAAATAGATTCCCTTGACCACTAGCTCTATCTTTCGCACGAGATTGTGCCCAATCATACACTAATTCTGAGTCGTTAATTAACTGTTGGCGGTTGGATTCAATTTTGTCAAAGGCTCCGCAGTAAATCAATGACTCCAGGGTTCGGCGGTTAACAGCACGTAAATCGACGCGATCGCAAAAATCAGCGAGTGATTTAAACTCTTTAAACTCTCCTGCTTCATTTCTCGCTTCCAAAATACAAGCGATCGCATTTTGTCCTACATTACGCACCGCCGAAAATCCAAAGAGAATCTTGCCTGCCGTTGGGGTAAAATCAACACCAGAACGATTAATATCTGGCGGATCTATGGAAATCCCCATATTTGTACAGTTAGTAATATATCTTTGTACCTTATCGGTATCACCACTATTAGCCGTTAACAGCGCTGCCATATATTCCAATGGGTAATTAGCTTTTAAATATGCTGTTTGATAAGTTACATAACCATAGGCTGTCGAATGGGATTTATTGAAACAATTAGCAGCTATTAAGCCATTTTTTATCGTAAAATTATGGTCACGCTCAACCCCAATGTCATAAACATTTTGTTTGCCTAAATATTTACGTGTGGCTATTTTTATCATCCTACCTTACCTCGAAAAATTTTGTGGAATTGATAAATTGATGAAGTTTGTAGTATTAATAAGGTGGTAATACAAAATTATATCATTAGAAAACACTGCTATACTCTTACACAAAACTAGCCAATATATATGAAAACTTTGGCAAACTATTCAATAGACGGTTGATAGCTATGTATTTGCTGTTTTTCAAAAGTTATTAAACACATTTCAATACATATTAATCCACTTTGTCAGATGAATGGGGAATGGCAAGCAGAGAAGAATAAGCAATGCCCAATGCCCAATAACCAATACCCAATTTTGACCAATATGTACTAGAATCAATGACTTGAGTCACAAAGAGAGCAATCATGGCATCCATCCGCGAGTTGCACCAACAGCTGGTTAAAAAAGAACGTTCTGCCGTTGAAATCACCCAAGAAGCTTTAGAGCGCATTCAAGCGTTAGAGCCGAAATTGCACAGCTTTTTATGTGTGACGGCAGATCGGGCATTAGAGCAGGCTGGTGCTGTGGATGCCAAAATTGCCGCGGGAGAAGAAATTGGGCTGCTAGCAGGCATTCCTGTAGGGATCAAGGACAATATGTGTACCAAGGGAGTTCCTACCACCTGCGCCTCCCGGATTTTGGAAAATTTCGTGCCGCCTTATGAATCAACAGCGACGCAAAAACTGGCAGATGTTGGGGCAGTAATGGTAGGCAAAACCAACTTGGATGAGTTTGCAATGGGTAGTTCTACAGAAAACTCTGCCTATCAAGTCACGGCTAATCCTTGGGATTTGTCACGAGTTCCAGGTGGTTCTTCAGGGGGTTCGGCGGCGGCAGTGGCATCCCAAGAATGTGTAGTTGCTCTTGGTTCTGATACTGGCGGTTCGATTCGGCAACCTGCATCTTTCTGCGGTGTGGTGGGAATGAAACCCACTTATGGTTTGGTTTCTCGTTATGGTTTGGTGGCTTACGCTTCATCTTTAGATCAAATTGGGCCATTTGGAAATACGGTAGAAGATGCCGCAATATTATTAAGTGCGATCGCAGGTTACGATCCCAAAGACTCTACCAGCCTGAAAGTTGCCATTCCCAACTATGCTGCTAGCTTAAAACCAAACTTCAAACCCAGAGGTCAGCTAAGAATTGGTATCATTAAAGAAACTTTTGGTGAAGGTTTAGATGCTGTAGTGGAACAAGCTGTTACCAAAGCAGTAGATCAACTACAAAGTTTGGGAGCGGAAATTCATATAATTTCTTGTCCCCGCTTTCGCTATGGCTTACCCACCTACTACATCATCGCCCCATCAGAAGCATCAGCAAACCTGGCTCGTTACGATGGCGTTAAATATGGGTATCGCGCTCCTGATGCAGATAATCTGCTATCAATGTACACTCGTACCCGTGCCGCTGGTTTTGGTACAGAAGTCAAACGCCGGATTATGATTGGCACTTACGCCCTCTCGGCTGGCTATTATGACGCCTACTACCTGAAAGCGCAAAAAGTCCGCACCTTGATTAAGCAAGACTTTGAAAAGGCTTTTGGCGCGGTTGATGTGTTAGTTTGTCCCACATCTCCCACTACAGCATTTAAAGCAGGGGAAAAAACTACTGACCCCTTGAGTATGTATTTAACTGATTTGATGACTATTCCTGTAAATCTTGCTGGTTTACCCAGTTTAAGTTTGCCATGTGGTTTTGACGATCAAGGGCTACCGATAGGATTACAGCTAATTGGCAATGTCCTGCGAGAAGACCAACTGTTTCAGGTAGCTTATGCTTATGAACAATCTACTACTTGGCATCTGCGTAAACCGCAAATATCTTGATTGAAAATGGGTATGGGGGATGGGGCATGGTATAAGCATCGGTATTCTTCTTGTCTCCCTTGTTCCCCTCATTTTCCACTGCTCCCCACTCCCAACTCCCCACTCGCTCTGCCTTTTTGGTCATTTATTAGTCTGATTACTGACTATTGACTGTTGATTATTGTCTTCTGGAGTCAGGGATTCAGCTGTAAGCTGTGGATTAAGTATATGAAGAAGACCAGCAGATGCACCGACCAATAATAAAATATAGGTCAGAACAAGAGGTATGTATGTATTTTGTTTGTTGTCTGAATTGTGATGAGCATTTTTAGAATCTTGACAGACAACATTGGTTACAAAGCTGTACGATAAGGCATTTCCATCCAGCCCTAAAGCATCTCCATAACGACGGATGAATCCTTGAAGAAAAATTGGCTCAGGCAATTCTTCAAATCTATCTTCTTCTAAAGCTTGTAAAATACCTACTCGAAGCATCGTCTGAGAGGCTATTTCTTCTATGCGGATAGATTTTTCTTGTCTTACTTGTCGCAAGCGTGTAGTTATTTCCTTTAGTTGCTCTACTTGAGCTTCATTTAAGAGCGTCACAGTCTTCTCCTGTATGGGCTAATTCTACTATTCATTGAGAAGACTTCAATCCGCATACGTAAATTTACTGGATATTTGATTTTAGGATAATTTTTTTTGATAATGGCTTAATCCTGGATTTTAAAATGCTAGTCTAACTCTGTATAAGTAAATTTTTAGTTATAATTGATACTTTGTTAGTGAAAATCTGGGCACAAAAATTAACAAGTTGCAACTTAGAATACAAGTATTTTCCCAACGGGTACTCTGGGCTGGAATAATTGCAGCGATCGCTAATGTTCTGCTCAATAACAATTAGTCATAATTCTTGATTGTGCCAACCCCTTGGTTATTATTAAATATGGCATTTGCTGCACCATAGATATTGACAAAAAATGTTTCATTGGGTTCAACTTTATTATCACCTCTGACGCCAATACTAATAACTTTGCTAGTTTCGCCAGAGTCGAAAATAATTGTCCCCAGCCCAAAATTGTAATCTGAGTCAGCAACTTGAGCAGTACCATCACTCGTACTGTAATTTACAATCACCCTTTGATAAAATTCATTAGAGAGAGTGACGACAAAATTAGCATTAGTTATCATCCCTGTTATACCTTCTTTGACTGATACATCTGCAATGCTAATGGCTGGAGGTTGGTCATCATTTGTGATAGTAGCCACTCCCAAGCTATCAGTAATTGTGGTGTTTGTAGCACCGAAGAGATTAACAGAAACTGAGACATCCGAGATGCTGATAGTTGGTTGGCTATCATCGTTAATGATGTTTACTGTAGCCGAACTGTTAGTAATTGTGGAATTTGCCGGCGCAGTTGTGAGGTTGGGGTTATTCAGGATAACAGTAATATCTTCATTAAGTTCAAATGTGTTGTCACCCAAAACATCAACTGTAATTGTCTTAGTCTTTTCCCCAACAGCGAAGTTTAAAGTCCCAGATGCAGCAATTCCTCCACCAGTCACTTGAATATTGTTATAGTCACTGCCAAAAATCGCCGCACTGCTAAAAGCGTAATCTATGGTACTAGCCACGCCAATACCACCACTACGAGTAACCATGAAGGTAACAGCTTGAGTACCGCTATTACCTTCAGTTAAATTAGCTTTGTTAAATTTGAGCCTGTTGCGCCAGCAGTAAAGGAGATGGTAGTGGGGAAAAAGTGTAATCGTTGCCCCTAGGAACTGTAACAGCAGTTTCGGGAGAGGCATCTAAGGTAACAGAAATAGTTACTGTAGTGGCGTACTTGCAACTTTGTAATTACTGAACCTGTATTGTTTTAGAGGTGCAACCCCATAATAAATAGTTTCTGTAGTATCATAAGCTACACAACCAAGTGCCCGGTCTGCGCTCAAACTAAAACTGTACATTGCACCTGTATTATTAGTGCCAGAACCAGCGTTATAATTTGTTCTTGTGGAATACCACCCTGAAATAGTTGAATCATTAGCCTAAGCAATAGATGTTCCCAAAGCAGCTAATGAGTTAAAGTTTTGAGAGTATGTGCCAGTAAAACTAGCTGGCAAAATAGATTGGTAAGCCTGTATTACTTCAGATTTTTAGTTAGTTTGGTAATATTTATCGTGCATAGCAAAATAGAAAGTAAATGACTATGCATTTGCTTTCATTCCCAAATTAAATCGGTAATTAAACCTTTTATCTAATGAGACAAAACCGCAATATTTTTAGTTGTTATATAAGCAAGCACGTCTTGAATAAAGTTAGCTGTTTTTTAGTCACAGATTTTGTTGATAGCAATTTATACTAAGTTTAGTGACAAGACAACTGCATTTCCACTTAAATAACTATAGATAGATTGACTGAAATTTGAGTATATCTAGCTTTATGAACAGTTCTGGTACTACCAATCCTTTTTGGATAGCTAAAACTGTGGTCTGGGTGCGATCGCAACTTCTAGTTTTGTACAAGATAGTATGGGCAGAAACCCGAACTGTTTCAGGAACCTTGATGAAAAACTATATTTGGTAAGTAGACCTATAAATTTTGCTTGATTACCTTCATAAACCAGGGTAACTTAGATACTCATCTAACACAAAATTTCGTCTATGCGCCTAACTTCACTGGATGTTTTTCGTGGCATTACCATTGCTGGAATGATTTTCGTCAATATGGCGGGTGTTGCAGATGATGTATATCCTCCCTTGACCCACGCCGATTGGCACGGCTGCACACCAACGGACTTGGTATTTCCCTTCTTTCTCTTCATTATCGGTGTAGCGATGACTTTCTCGCTGTCAAAATACACCGAAGGCAATAAACCAACCTCAGCTGTTTACTGGCGGATATTGCGCCGCGCCGCTATTCTCTTTGCCTTGGGATTGCTATTAAATGGCTTTTGGAATCAAGGTATTTGGACTTTTGATTTGAATAGTATCCGCATTATGGGAGTGTTGCAGCGCATCAGCCTTACCTATCTGCTAGCTTCCCTAGCTGTTCTCAACCTTCCGCGCAAAGGTCAATGGATACTAGCAGCAGTGCTACTCATTGGCTACTGGCTAACAATGATGTATGTAGCAGTGCCAGAATATGGTGCGGGAGTTTTGACGCGAGAAGGTAATTTCGGTGCTTATGTTGACCGTCTGATTATTCCTAAAGCACATTTATATAAAGGTGATGGTTTCAACTTTATGGGAGATCCAGAAGGACTTTTCAGTACTATTCCCGCCATAGTAAGCGTCCTCACTGGCTACTTCACTGGTCAATGGATACGCAGTCAACCTGTACAGTCTCGCACAAGTATCGGTTTAGGATTATTTGGAGTCGGTTGCTTAATTATCAGTTGGGCGTGGGGGTGGACATTCCCAATCAACAAAAAGCTGTGGACAAGTTCTTATGTAGTATTTACAACAGGTTGGGCGTTACTATTGCTAGCAGCTTGTTATGAACTTATCGAAGTACGGCTGATGCGTCGCTGGAGTAAACCTTTTGAAATTATGGGCTTAAATGCGATCGCTCTTTTCGTTGCATCAGTTTTGTTAATTAAAATTTTAGTCAAAACTACTATTGGCGCTGGCAAAGACGCTCCCAGTACCTACAATTGGATTTACCAGAATTTTTTCGCGTCTTGGGCGGGAGTGCTGAATGGTTCCCTGTTATTTGCCTTAGTCACAGTGTTATTGTGGTGGACTGTTGGTTTTCTGATGTATCGGCAACGCTGGTTTCTGAAAGTATAAAAAAGATTTTTGTTGTTATTTACGTTTTAGTGTTTTCAATGTTACAACAGGTGTTAAGTGATATATTTGTAACACTTTAGGAATAAAGGCAATGTCTACGATGGGCGTAGATGCAGCAACTTTATTCTTGGCGCGTTAATCTGTGCTTTCTTTAGCGAACTTACTTGAGTCCTGATATAGTTTCTAACGGCAGAAGCGTCTACAGACTTATCTGTGCGTTTAAAATTCTTATTTCTTCTAATTCACTAAATTAATCCATAGAAAAATTGTGAGGTAATGGATGCGTCGCATAAAATTTTGGATATTTTTGCCAATTGCCTTTATATTCGGCTGCTCAGATCAACTGTTTCAATCTAACCCGTCTGTAGCCAACTCTAACCCAGCGGTAGTTGAACAAACTAGTCCAAGTCCAACTTTATTAGCAAAGGCGAGTTACCTTTCACCGTTGGAACAACAGGTAATTATTGAAACAAATAAGGTAAGAACAAATCCTAAAGCATACCTCCCCATTCTGGAAAACTATAGAAAGCGCTTTGAAGGGAACCGAGTCAAAATTTCTAATAATACTTATCTGCGAACTCAAGAAGGAGTCAAAGCAGTTGATGAAACGATCGCATTTCTCAAATCAGCACGTCCTATAGGAGCCTTGAGTGCATCTAAGGGTATGTCTTTAGGAGCAAAAGACCATGTAAAAGACCAAGGCCCAAAAGGTGCTATAGGTCATAATGGTAGCGATGGTAGCAACCCATTTACTCGCATCAACCGCTATGGTAAATGGCAAACAACCGCAGGCGAAAATATCAGTTATGGGCCAAAGAGCGCTCAAGATATCGTCATGCAGTTAATTATTGATGATGGTGTGAGCGATCGCGGCCATCGAAAAAACATTTTTAACGGTGCTTTTAAAATCTCTGGTGTTGCTTATGGAACTCACAAATCATATAGAACCATCTGCGTGATTGACTACGCTGGGGGGTATAGGGAAAAATAATTTGCGATCAGCAATAGAGAGTATTATACCTGGCGATTAGAAATCGCGGCTACACAAACCTAGATGCTTTGCGGCTTTCTGCAGGGTAGTCCGCCTGCGCTGACTCAAAGAATTTAAAACCCGCTTAGACGGGTTTTATCTGTGTAGACGCGGTTTCTAACTGCTCATTGAGCTATTCCCCGGCAAACCAAGCACCATGAAACCCATAAGGCACTCGTTGGGGAATTATCACCCGCGCTACAGGTTTAGCCATCACATCTTGGGCATTCACCACTACTAATTCTGAAGTGTTTGAATTCTCATCGTGGACGAAAGTCATAAGCCAACCATCATCCTCAGCCGTTGCACCAGGACGCGGCGCAAACACAGTTTCACCGCTATAGCGTCCCTGTCCAAATTCATGTATTTGGGATTTTCCATTGCTGAAGTCGTATTTGATAATACCTTCAAATAAAGGTACAGGACTGTTTACCGCTTTGTTAGTGTAGCCATATCGGTTTTGTCGCCCCAATCGATTTTCGTTGATGCAGGGAAATTCGGAAGCTACATCATCCAACATCTCTTCACGTACTGTCCCCGTGTTGAGGTTAAATCGCCAACGATGCAGGCGGGGAATATTTGCGTCTGGATCGGGTTGCGAATCATCAGAACTCAAAACACTTGTAGAACTCATCCGACAGGCAATCAGTACTACTTCGTCTCCATCTTCGTAAGCATTGAGGGTATGGAAGACGTAGCAAGCAGGACTTTCAAACCAGCGGATATTACGGTTGTCACCGTGACGTGGTACAATGCCGAAGCGACTAGAGCGATCGCGCTCAAACATCATTACAGGTTCTCCCCGTTGCGATCGCTCAGGGTTAAAAGTCAGCGGCAAATCCATGAAAATCGTGTAGTTTTCAGTGATGGCAAAATCGTGCATCATCACCCCTATTGGCAGTTCAATTGGCACTGTTCGCAACAGTTCACCTTGTGCTGAGACTACACTATATTGCAGATACGGTGGCACAAATAGAGAATAGCCAAAGAAGATCATTTCCCCTGTAACAGGGTCTACCTTGGGATGGGCTGTGAAGGCAGAAACCAGCTTGCCATTGTAGCTATACTCGCCAATTGTTTCTAATTCAGGCAACTTGATGGCGTGAGGTTTACCTCCTTCGTTCAGCGCCAACATCTGACCAGCGTGCCACACTAAAGCAGTATTAGCAGTATTTTTGTAAGCACCGTAAGGATTATCCATCTGTGGTGGTTCTAACAATCCACTCCAGATAGCTTTACCCGCTTCTCGTTCTTTTTTCCATCCGACTGTCTGGACGTAGCGGTTACGATAAGTGGCTATGCCGTTGCTAATTTGCACACCATGTAACATCCCATCCCCATCAAACCAATGATATTGACCGATAGGTGTCCATTGAGGGTTAGGACCATTCCGCACAAATATCCCTGATAGATCAAGCGGTAATTCACCGATGACTGGCAATTTGTCGCTGGTGATTTCTTTATGGACTGGAGCAAAATTGCCATTGAGATAGGGATTGATTGCTATTGTTACCATTGTCTTGATTTCAGCGTACATTCGTACTATACATTTAAGCTTGTCTTCATGCCCACATGGAAATTTTGAGGGCGTTGTGGAATTTTTGCAATCGATACTACAAATTCAATTTTTTCTCTAGCTGTTTAATTGGTTTGATTTATAGGACTTCCATTCATCTTCATAGTAGGGTGTGCTCAAGCAGATATCTAAATATTTAGCGCTCGCTTCTATAGTTGCACGTATTAAGACAAGGACATTATCTGCTATAAGTTATTTATTCTAACCGTTAACTTCTGTTTTAGTTTTCCTTTAAGAGTTAAACCAGTGCTTAAAGCGCTAAAAGCTAGTAGGTTTAATGTAGAAGTAGATTCAGGAATTGATTTAGAAACTGGATCGGCACAGAAAACACCCGTAATAGTCTTACCACTGTCATCTATAAGCTCTGCAAAGAACGGAATTTGACCTGAATTATTAATACTTTCACCGAAAAAAAGATTCGTCACAGTGCCGCCTAAAAGAGAGTCTCCGATACCAATTACTTTATCTGCAATGGGATCTGAACCTGTGAAAATACCGTCGATAAAAACATTTTTTGCCCCATTACGTAATGTTGCACCAAAAGCTAATTGATTGTTGTCATTAATTTCGTTACGAATAAATCTGCTAAAAGAGCTACTGATATCAGCAATAGTTGTAATTGTTTCACCGTTGCCTGTAAATATTCCTTCTTTACCGTCTTTTCGAGAAGCGTCAAATATTACTGTTCCTGTATTGTTAATGCCAACCTCGCTAAATCCACTCAATAAGAGACTAGTAGTATCAGCGATAGTTGTGATTTACCCATCATCTTTGATTGTGAAGACACCTTGTCTTCCATCTTTTAATGTAGTTTGAAAAGCCACTACATTAGCGTCATTAATTGCAGGAGATTGGTCGAAAAACTTAAATAGTCCACTAGTGTCCACCACAGTTGTTAAAGGTTCACCATTGCCAGTAACAATCTTCTGACCAGTACCTAAGTTCTCGAAAACGGTGAAAACCAATATGCTATTATTGTTGAAATTCTTGGGTGTTGGATTAGCATCAAATAAATTATCGCTTTCTGTAGCAATAGTGATTAAACTCTCACCATCACTTATAAAAACTCCTTTTTCAAAGGGACTGGCAATATTTCTGAAGGCTACTGTATCACTATTGTTAATTGCAATACCATTGATAGTATATGAGTATGGTGGATAAGGCTTAAGGGCAGTGGTAAACACACTACTACCGTTACTAATAAAGATGCCTTGACCTGAAGATGTTGTAGCAGCAAAAGTTACTGTGCCATTATCGTTAATAGGGCCACCACCGATAGAGAAAAAGTTTTTATTATCTCTATTATTAACTATTTATGTAAAGGTAAAGTTGCTAGCTTGTGCTGAGTTAACATCTATCGTTACTAAAGTTAGGAAAGTCACAGCTATAGCAGCTAAAATTTTTGGACAACTATTCATGTCAGTATTTGTTAACTGCATTAATTTGTTTTTGATCAATTTGCTTTTACCATCAAAGTAAATATGTAGTCCATATCCCAACAGGAATAAAACGCCGATGTCTTTAACATCGAGTCCAGCAGCATTGAAATTGATTTGTTCCAATCTCTCTAGGTTTGGTGTGATAGATCAACGTGATATACTCAATCCTCAGCTTTTTTTGAATATACAGCAAGCAGTGTTACCATTCAATGACACTGCTTCTGCTGGTAATTCTTGATGCCGATTTGGTTTGATAAATCGCTCTGTTATCGTCTTAATTACGATATACAAAATTGGCACCACAAACAAACTCAAGAAAGTAGCGATTAACATCCCATCAAAAACTGCTGTTCCCAAAGATTGCCGACTTCCTGCACCGGCATCCGTGGCAGTAGCTAAGGGAAAAATCTCCAAGAGTGTAGAAAAAGCAGTCATCAAAATTGGGCATTAGTTATGGGGCATGGGGCATTGGTTATTCTCCTTGCTCCCTTGTCCCCTCATCTCCCTGTGCCCTCATCTTCTCTTCAGCTAAGGCTTCTGGCTATCAACTTCTTGTGTTTCAGGAGTAATGGGAGCGCCATTGGTTAAGTTAAGAATGCCGGAAACAACAATTTTCTCCCCCGCTTTTAGTCCTTGGATAACTTGATAATTATTCCCCTCAATAACTCCTAATTTTACCGGCTTTTGTTGAGCTACTAAAGATGGCGCTCCAGGTTTAGACTTTTCCTGCGGCGCTTGCGCCACAAATACAAAAGTCTCTCCACCCAAGCGAGATACTGCTGTAACTGGAATTAAAATTCCTGGACGTTCGTTCCAGATCACTCTAGTTTGCACTGACTGAAGATTAAGTAGTCGATTTCTCGAATTACCAAAGTTGGCTTTTACCAAAACTGTCTGCGAATCGGAACTAGCGTTTGGGGAGATAAAACTGATTCTACCCTTTGCTATGGGTTTGTCTTGGACATCCAGCATTTGCACAGGTAAGCCTAAGCGCAATTTTTTGGCTTCAACTACCGGAACGGAAATATTTAGTTCTAAAGAGTCGTTTCTAGTTAGTGTAGTGAGCTGATCGGCTTTTTGCACATAATCTCCCACTTTTGCTGGAATATCACCAACAATGCCAGTGAAAGGTGCCAAAACTTTTGTGTATTGCAGTTGGACTTGGGCAGCTTGAACTTGGGCAGCTGCTTGAGTTACTTGCGATTGCGCTTGGGCAATTTCTTCTGGGCGGGAACCATTTTCTAATTGTCTTAAGTTTTGTTTCTGTTGTTCCAAAGCGCCACCTAGCTCGTTGATACTAGATTTTCTGCTTTGGCGGAGTTGATCTAGCCGTTTCTGGGCTACGACCAAGGCAGCTTCAGCGCTTTGCTGTTCTTTGACATATCCTTCTAAGGTATCTTGGGAAACTGCGCCCTCTTTTCTTAATTGTGCATATCGCTTGGCACGTGACTGTGCTAGTTCCACATCAGACTTAGCTGACTGAATTTGAGCCTCAGCTTGAGCAATTTCCTCTGGTTGCGATCCCGATTGGGCATCTCTAAAGCGAGCTTGGGCTTGGGATAACTGCGCTCTAGCTTGGGCAACTTCTTCTTGTCGCGTACCCGCTTTGAGTTCAGCAAGCTTTGCTTGGGCTTCTTGCAGTGAGCCTCTAGCTTGTAACAATTGAGCTTGGACATTATCACTTTGCAGACTAATAATAACTTGTCCTTGTTGAACGCGGTTGCCCTCTTGGATGAAAATCTCGGTAATTCGTCCTTCAACCTGTGGCTTGATGATTACTGAACGTGGAGCCTCTAAGGAGCCAATAAACTCCGAACTATCTTGAACGGTTTCAGTTTTCAGTGTCGCTAACTTGACCGGCACTGCTCTAGGTTGACTTGCATTTGCTTCAGCACCACCTGGTGCATTGCTAGCATTACTAGTTTGCCACCAGCGCCAACCAAAACCTACACCTGCAATTAATAAGACGATTCCTAGTATCAGGGGCCAACGCCGTTTTTGAGGTGGCTTAGGCGATCGCTGTGGCAATTCTTGCGACTCTTGACTAGAATCAGTAACAGCAGGCTGTTCTGTTTCAATGGGTAAGGGAGAGTCAGGGAACTCAGAATGGGACATCTTCGTTTTCTCGTCTTGTGGGTTTAGACTTGGGCAATCTACTCTTCGCTAAAAAAGCATTATTTTGAATATTTTTTTAGCCCTTTTTTCTCTATGTTGGTGAAAAATATGTCTGGGTATTTGGGCGATCGCTCAAGATGTCTAGCACCTAAAATGAACTAATTTTGTTCAGCACATTATGGTTGATTTGTACATTACTTAACTCCGTTCAATTTCTTAAAGTGTAATTTATAATTTTGTGTTGGTCAGTATAAACCTAGTGCTTTAGCTCAGAGAGAAAGCACGGTTCATGTTGTTGTAGCTAAAGCTTTTGCCTGTAAAGCGATCGCTTCGGTAATTAGAGCAAGTTAGTAGTTGCTTTTTAGTTCTGAAAATGACGAAATAAAGTTACCTCATTGACCGCAGCAATACTAGCAATTTATCGCGTTGTTGCTGTGCTTAAACTTGCCGTTGCAAATACCTTAGTTGCTAACTAGATCAAGGGTGCATAAGTTTGTGCCGTACTTGACGCTAAGTTTTCTATGAGTGTTTGCAAGCGCTTGCTTGCATTATAACCACATAGCAGACGAGATTGGTATTAGATACAGATGAGTTTATCGCTCTTGAGTAGTAGTGAATACTGATCTTAAGGAAGAAAAGAGTCTGGAGCGATGCCTTCTCTGCAAGACGCTAGGCGTAGGTTGCTTCCCCGTATAGGTACGGCGGGCTACGCCTACGCTGATTAATTCAGCTCTATTAATCAAGGTTGCGAGTTTCATCAACTTATCCTCACCAAGAACGATGTGCAATCTATCAGTGTTCTCTAGATTCCTATTTTTGAGCAGTCTCAACTTCCTACAGTTAGTTCACCCGATCAGTTGATTTTTAACTCACCCGAATGGGTGATTTAATTATCCCTATTAGGGTTTTGTCTGTATAGCCGAGCCAAAAACCCTCAATCCCCTTCAACCATCCACAACTGATTCCTTAGAATCGAATTTTGGTAAAATACCCACAGTTGATTTTCGGTTGGCAACAACATGAGAAAACAGCCACTCATAGCGATCAAGTGCTTGCTCTAAAGAATAGTTTTCTTGGGCAAACTGTCTTCCTGTTTTACCTAGCTTCGTCCCTAAAGCAGGATTAGCATATAAATCATACACCGCAACAGCCATTGCCTGGGGCGATTCTGGCTCAACAACTATCCCACCACCACTGAGTTCGATCGCTTTAGCAGCAGTACCAGTGGCGGGAACTGAACCCACAATTGGGCGACCACTCGCCAACAACAGTGGTATTTTTGAAGGCATATTGAATGAGATCACATTGTGCTTTTGCACAATTAGCCCGACATCAGAAGCTGCTAGCATTTCGGGTAGTTTTTCTCGCGGCTGTAACGGTAGTAACAAAACATTATCTGCTCCATTTAATAGACAATATTCCTGCAACCTTTGCAATGCTCTTGATTCGCCAACAATGACAAAGACAATATCTTTGATATGACGTAAACAAACGGCTGCTTCTATTACTGTCTCTAAACCTTGCGTTAGAGCAATGTTTCCCGAATAAAGGACTACAAATTTCCCATCTAGTTGATGGTTAGATATCCAAGAGTTGCTCTGTTTCGGTAACGGGCGAATGAAATTTATATTTACCCAATTGGGAATACAAACGATTTTATTAACAGGTACTCCCTTATTTACTAAATTCTCACGAAACCCATCAGTGATCACACTAATAGTGTGTGCAGTCCGATATGCAAATTTCTCTAAAGCTGCAAGAGTTCGGATCATCCACTTGTTT
This sequence comes from Nostoc sp., assembly GCF_036917555.1. Classification (GTDB taxonomy): domain Bacteria; phylum Cyanobacteriota; class Cyanobacteriia; order Cyanobacteriales; family Nostocaceae; genus Nostoc. Next base: position 27,963 of record NZ_JBALDD010000024.1, read on the forward strand.
TTTAATAGCCCGATACGCACAGCAGCTTCTGGTAAAATATCTTGCACATTTAGAACTACTGGGCAGTTGTATAACCAGCCCAATGTTGTTGCTGGTAACGTACCTAGTAGCGGTGGGACTGTTAAGATAATCACATCTGGTCGCCCACCTTTAAAGGCTTGGGGTAAGCTTGTGAAAACAAAGCTCAACTCCAGTAACAGCCGATCCACGAGGTTAGGTTTAGACTTAATTCGGACGTAACTTCGCGCAATAGTGACGCCATTTTTTTGTTCCGTAAGATACCATTTATTTTGATACCCATCGTAAATTTCGCGCTGAGGATAGTTGGGCATTCCCGTAATCACTCGCACTTTATGACCTCGCTTTACTAGTCCTTCTGCCAATTCAGTCATTAACGGAGCAATTCCAATTGGCTCTGGATGATAGTTGTAGGAATAAATCAGAATATGCATGAACTATTTGTGAATTTTGTGAAGAGAGCATGAGACGATCGGATTACTTATTAATAGCCAGTGGTGGCTGCTATTTTTATTATTTACAGGACTTTGTTTGGATGAAGTACAAAGCTACCGTTTTGGAGGCAGGAGGCAAAGATAAAAACTGTTTGTATCTGATTTGTATGCCTGCATTTTATTACTTCATTTATTTACAAATACTGTATTTTGACTGGTAGAATTGTTTGATTAAAAAAAATGTGTTAAACATTGGTTATAAATTTTATTCGTGGTTTTAAAAAGATAATTTTTTCCTGCATAAAACACTTAAGAATCAATATAGTGACTTTGTATAAACAGGTTAAGCTATTGATAAATATAAACTTGATTTTCTGGTGATTATGACAATAGTTGGTCTGTTGATTTCCGAACTAATGCTTAAATTTACACTTGGGGAATTGTAACATTATATTCACTGTTATGCATATAACCCTCATTCCGCCTTTTCAACTGGCACATGAAGTATTTTTAACCAAGTCATCAGTATTGTATTCATTGAGGAGAATCCCACTTTTTGAATAGTTCAAAGGCACTGACCAAAACAGTGTTAAGTGCTGAGTAATAAATGCTGAAATAAAAGTAAAATTAATTGCACTCAACACTGAGCTTTGTAGAAGTATTGATGACGAACTAATAGACATTTGGTGAAATTAAATATGCGTTATCCAGAATCCTTGTATAGACTTGGCAGTGCTACACCTCTACATTCTTTTTCATTCATATTTCCAATGAGGTTATATGATAGCCCCACTAATTAACTGAACTAGTAGGGCTAGAATAGAGATTCAGTAAATTTGGCAAGCTCTGACTAGAAAGCCCTAATTTCTAGCAAGAGGCTTGCTTTTTCCTTAAAGTTGAAGCTACACCCAACCCAGCAAATGCTAGCAAACCCAAGAGAGAAGCAGGTTCAGGGACTTGGGATACTTGAATAGAACCAGAATTTTGATCTAGTGTTGTTGACGTTCCCTGTTGATCGACATCCTGACGTAATTGCAAAGAGTCGCCAACCGTTCCCTGGAAGAAATATTCTCCAATTACACCCGTCCCTCCTGCTACATTTAAGGGGCTAAACAATGTCTGAGTGGAAGTATCAAAATTGAAAGCGAAGAAGCTAGATTGTGACACTCCACCACTAACGGTGTTATAGGTTCCCAGAAGATTTTTAGATGGGTCTAAGAAGGAGACATTCAAGAATTGTAAAAAATTGGTGGCTCCACTGCCAGTTTCTGAAATGATTGTTGGTGCTGTAGTTTCGTCGTAGCTGAATGAACCTGTTGCTGAGTAACCAGCATCACCTTGCCAGTTAAAGTTTAATTTAATAGCTTGGGCTGGGTTGTTAGCACCAGTAGCGATCGCAACGCTGGCTGCTGCGCTCGTTAAGGTTTTGGCGAAAATATTTTTCATAGCCATAACTCCAAAATTGATTAATGATGATGCATATATCAATGCATCAACCAACCCTCAGCTTACGATAGAAATATATAACCGTAAATACCGCATAAAACGACGGTATCTAATGTAATGAATCAATGAAGACAAGCATTTGTTTTATAAAGTTTTGCATAAAATGTCAAGTCTATAGTGATGTCTGACGACAAGCTGCTTCTCTACGTTCGCGCAGCGTGTCGCAGACAGACGCTTTGCGAATGCGTCTACGCTCCTTTGTATGCAATCCACTTTGGCTTAACTTCCATTCCTCATTTATCGTAAATTAAAGGGTTTAAGATCCCTGCGTTTTCACGTAGCCCAGTTACTCTGGAGGATCATGCAACAGTAGGGGTTTAAATCCCCGTCTGTTTGCATAGCGTGCCGCAGCCAAAATGTCTTGAATGTTGAATTTTGAATTGTTAACTATGGGGTTTTCCCTTTATTCTATTCAATGAACGATTCAGCTAAAAATCACGAGCGATCGCCTGAGAATAACTGATAAAGTTGAGCTACGCAAAGTTGAAAACAGTGTCCTATGCCTGGGTTTCTATTAGAAGTTGGTACAGAAGAACTACCTGCAAGTTTTCTCAGTGATGCTTTAGTGCAATGGCAGGAACGCATTCCCCAAAGCCTGGAAGCAAACAGTCTCAAAGGCGAAAGTGTCAAGATATACGGTACTCCCCGGCGGTTGGCGGTATTGATTAAAGGGCTACCATCGCAGCAACCAGATCGAGAAGAAGAAATTAAAGGGCCCCCCGTCCAAGCTGCCTTTAAAAATGGTCAGCCAACAGCAGCAGCAGCAGGCTTTGCCAAAAAGCAAGGTGTGGAACTGGATGCACTGTCTGTTCGCCCCACTGACAAAGGGGAATTTGTATTTGTGCAAAAAAGAATTCCCGGTCGTCCTGTGGCAGAAATTTTGACAGAACTTGTTCCCCAGTGGATTTGGGGTTTAGAAGGTAAGCGGTTGATGCGTTGGGGGAATGGGGATGCCAGGTTTTCCCGACCAATTCGTTGGCTAGTGGCTTTGTTAGATGAGACGGTGCTGCCTTTAGAATTAGTCAATGGTTCTAAAACGATTCAGAGCGATCGCATTTCCCAAGGTCATCGGGTTTTGCATCCTGAACCTGTGACAATTGCCCAAGCTACTGATTATGTTGCCACCCTCAAGTCTGCTTATGTCACCGTTGACCCAGAAGAACGGGCAAATCTGATTAAAGAGCAAGTAAATGCAGTTGCAGAGAATTTAAGCGGGTATACAGTAATTTACCCCGATTTGTTAGCGGAAGTAACTAACCTTGTAGAATATCCCTCCGCAGTTGTTGGTAAATTTGAAGCAGAATTTTTAGAATTACCAACTGAGGTAATTACTGAAGTGATGGTTACTCATCAACGTTATTTTCCTGTATTCAAACCAGGTAGTTATCAGCAAGAATTACTACCCAATTTCATCACCATTTCTAACGGTGATCCCAAGAAATCAGATATTGTTGCTGTAGGGAATGAAAGGGTAATTCGTGCCAGATTAGCTGATGGCAGATTTTTCTATGACGCTGATTTAACTAAGCCAATAGATAGCTTTTTACCTCAGTTAGAAAAAGTCACTTTTCAAGAAGAATTGGGTTCGGTGCGTGCCAAAGTAGATAGAATAGTTAAAATTGCCGAACAAATTAGCAGTCAATTAGAATTAGCGGAAAATCAAAGCCAAAGAATCCAACGTGCCGCTTTATTATGTAAAGCAGATTTGGTTACACAAATGGTGTATGAATTTCCTGAATTACAAGGCATTATGGGAGAAAAATATGCCTTAGCCAGTGGTGAAGATGCCGAAGTAGCAAAGGCAATTTCTGAACATTATTTACCAATGGGAGCCAGTGATGTCTTACCTGGAACACTCACGGGTAAAATTGTCGGTTTGGCAGATAGATTAGATACTTTAGTAAGTATCTTTGGTTTAGGTTTAATTCCCTCTGGCTCCTCTGATCCCTTTGCCTTGCGTCGGGCGGCCAATGCTGTAGTTAAAATTACTTGGTTTGATAACTTACCGATAAATTTAGATGATTTATTGGCGCAAATAGCAACAGACTTTGCAGCGAAATATCACAAAGATCAGGCATCATTAACTACAGCGTTACAAGAGTTTTTCTTGCAACGCATCCGCACTTTACTACAAGAAGAAAAACAGATTGATTACGACTTAGTAAATGCAGTTTTGGGAGAAAATGATCCAGAATACACAGAACGGACGTTAAAAGATTTATTGGATGTACGCGATCGCGCCTTATACTTACAACAAATCCGCAACGACAGTACCTTAGATAACATCTACGAAACTGTTAACCGTTCCACACGATTAGCCGCCCAAGGTGATTTGGATACAAAACAACTAGAACCAACAACCGTAGTTCGTCAAGAATTATTCCAAAAACCCTCTGAGATAGCTTTGTATAATGCCTTAATCGAATCAGTACCGCTTTCCTGGGCAGCACAGCAGACACGAAATTATCAACTGTTAGTGGCAGCACTAGCAAAAATTGCTCCGACAGTTAGTAACTTCTTTGATGGCCCAGATAGCGTTTTAGTTATGGACTCCGATCCAGAAGTTAAGCGTAATCGGTTACATCTGCTGGGACTAGTTCGCAATCATGCCCGTGTTTTAGCTGATTTTGGTGCGATCGTCAAAAATCTGTAGCGTAGGTCAACAAAAACTTGTGTAATTTTTGCCAAGAAACGCTACTATAGGGAGTGCTTAACCAGGGACTCTGCTGCAATCTATGTCCAAAGCTCATGTTATTGGATTGGGAAAGTCCGGTGTTGCTGCGGCGAGATTGTTGAAACGGGAAGGTTGGGAGGTAGAGCTGAGTGATGGCAACACCTCCAAAACCCTCCTAGAACAACAACAAGAACTCGCTGCCGAGCAAATAACCGTTAAACTAGGACAATCCCTAGAATTGAATGGTGCTAATTTACCCCAATTGATAGTCGTTAGTCCTGGCGTGCCTTGGGATATTCCCGTATTAGTTGAGGCACGCCAGTTAGGTATTGAAACCATTGGCGAAATGGAACTCGCTTGGCGAAATTTACAATCGCTACCTTGGGTAGGAATTACTGGCACTAACGGCAAAACTACTACTACAGCTTTAATTGCTGCCATTTTCCAAGCAGCAGAATTAAATGCACCCGCCTGCGGTAATATTGGCTACGCCGCTTGTGAAGTTGCCCTATCTCAGGGAGCAGGGAGCAGGCTTGCCGTGAGCGTAGCCGAACGGGAGCAGAGAGCAGGGGGAGCAGGAGAAAAGTTTGATAACTCCTCGATTGATTGGGTGATTGCGGAAGTTAGCAGCTATCAAATAGAATCTTCGAGTTCTCTTGCTCCCCGGATCGGAGTTTGGACGACTTTTACGCCGGATCACCTCAGTCGCCATCAGACTTTGGAGAATTATTACAACATTAAAGCTAAGTTATTACGTCAGTCTGAGTTGCAAGTGTTCAATGGCGATGATGCCTACTTGAGCCAGCTAGGTTTAAGTGCTTGGCCTGATGCCTATTGGACAAGTGTCAGAGGAAAAGATTTTCTGATTAGCGAAAAAGGCTTTTACATTGAAGACGGTTGGGTTGTGGAAAAATTGACTGCAATCTCTGCACCCGAACCGATTGTGAAGGTATCTACCTTGCGAATGGTGGGAGAACATAACCAGCAAAATCTTTTGATGGCAGTAGCAACAGCAAGATTAGCGGGAATTAATCGTGATGCGATCGCGCGTGCAGTTCGGGAATTTCCTGGTGTTGCCCATCGTTTGGAGCATATCTGCACATGGGAAGGTATTGATTTCATTAATGACAGCAAAGCCACCAACTATGATGCGGCTGAAGTTGGTTTAGCATCGGTTAACAGTCCAGCAATTTTAATTGCTGGTGGAGAAGCCAAAGCAGGTGATGATACTGCTTGGCTAGCACAAATTCAAACCAAAGCTGCTGCTGTGTTATTGATTGGCTCTGCTGCACCCGCATTTGCCAAACGTCTTCGAGAGGTGGGGTATCATACATACCATATTGTGGAAACTATGGAAAGGGCAGTTCCCAAGTCGGCAGAATTAGCCAAGCAGTATCAAGCGGCTGTGGTGTTGCTATCTCCAGCTTGTGCGAGTTTCGACCAGTACCCGAATTTTGAGGTGCGGGGCGATCGTTTCCGTCATCTATGCCTTGCTTGGGCAGGAGGTTGGAAACCCGCCAGAGTAGAACTTCCCGAACTTGAAAACTTTAGTCAAGAGTCTATAGTTCAAAGTCGATAAGCATTGTTTGTCTACAAGTTCGTAGTCAGGACTTTAGTGTTTGTTTTCTAAGCACTAAAGTCCTTACTACAAACTCTCAAAACTAATTTGACAAAATACTAGAAGGATTATTTGGTACTAATTTAGTAGTTTTATATAATTATATTTTGCTGTAGTTTGCAACTTCAACCTCATGAGCGATGCTTGTAGGTTTAGGAATAGGTAAACCATCTTCTAGGATTCCTTCTATATGAAATTCAATAGCTTCTGCAATCATCTGCTTGACTTCTTCTAAAGTTTCACCCACAGCTACACAACCTGGTAAATCAGGGACATAAGCAGAGTAATTACCTTCAGCCTTTTCAATCACCACTACATACTGCATTGCGGTTCTTCTTATAACTGTGCTTGCCTCCAAATACTACTGAGAGTACCAGGGGCTAAGTTGTCAGACAATTTACCTGGAACTGAGCCACATTAAGTTTATCAGGATGTTTAAACTGTCGATGACTACCTTTAGTTCTAGCAAAATACCAACTATCAGCTTCTAGTTGTTTGATAACTTTGCGTACTTTTATGCTACTACTTTTCTGTACAGGTAAAATTTCTGTTACAGATAGAGTGCCTTATTGAGAAAGCAACGTAAACAACCTGAGTTCAGGTTAAGCAGGTTGAGATAAAAGCCACTCCATCTGAAGCCTGGGTTTCTTAGGTTGGTGGCAATAAGCGATTAATCCGCACTTAACGCTATTTTCAGCTTACTACCTGTCCCTTTCCTTATCCCGAACTCAGGTTAAACACAATTATGTCGCAATTAGATATCTTCCAAAAGTCCCTAACACCCCTCCCCTTACTAAGGGGAGGGGAGACAAAGCATAGCTTTGGCGGGGTGGGGTTCAAATTTTGTGATTTATGCAAGAGGTCTATTCTGTCCGTCATTTTGTCGTGGGTTTCAGTATTGCTACCCAACACATCAATCAACCAATGGGGCGATTTCCGGGATTGACTGCATGAATATATTCACTACCCGATCGCGGTCTTCCTCGTTTATAATAAGCCTCTTCTGGTTTACCCCATCCTAGCTGCAAAATCATTTCCAAAAAGCTAGAATTTTCCCATTTGCACAAACTTGCCCACTCTGTTCTTTTAACAATTCTTTCTACATCAGATGTGACAATTTGTTGGTGTTGTTTACTATTATTAAAACTCAAGTATAAATCCATCCCTATAGTGACATCATACCAAAATTCTACGATGGAATTTTTAGCAGCTTTTAATATCTCTAAGTCACCATTGAGGGCAATTAACTCAGTATCTATTTCGGGATAGTGCAAGTTTTTTCCTTTAACTGTCACTTCCCGCCAGATAATACCAGAAACTCGATTTTCTCTTTGATAGTCGTGAATTGCAGTTTTGAAATCTTGATACGCAGTAAACTGTTGCAACCCATCAGTGCTGATAAACTGGTCAATTACAGGATTGCCAGAGACTTTTATTTCTAATTTTAAGCGTTTTCCTTTGAGGCAAGCTTGGCGTTCGGCTGCCAAAATTTGAATTAGTTCCTGGGTGGTGTAAACCTTTGACATCAGAATACACTTTAGTTAATTATTGGGCACTTGTACTGAGCGTTCGCGTAGCGTCTCGTAGAGAAGCCGAAGTATTGGGCATTGATTACGGACTATAGACTATGGATTAATTTTCTCAATTGTGAATACAGATATTTCAATATTATGCTTTGACATCGGTGGCAATGTAGTAACAGATATAACTAAAAATTAGGGCAGACCAATTTGACCTGCCCCATAAGTTACTTAGCTAACTCACTACTAAACTCGTTAAAAGCTCGCCGCTTTAGCTGTGCTGTTTCAGTGCGTGGTAATAAATCAAAGATTTTACGAAATTGATCGTCTATCTCTTCAAAAGGTACTTGACCCTTTTTATTCAAAACTACCTCACCTGATTTATTAAACACCACGACTTGAGGAACACCCCCAGAATAGTAATATCCTACTTCTTTAGGGTCGTAGGTCTGTTTAGGCGGGATAGTATCTACATTAATCGGGATAATTTCTGCTACCCTACCATAGAATTCCTGTACCCGTGAAATGGAAATGGCATATCTTTTGGACTCGCTGCTGTCATCTATATAAAAGGCCAAAAATACGGGTTTATGTTCCGCTAAAGACTGTGCAAGTGTCTGTCTGGGAGGAACCAATGAACCATTGCCAGCATAAACGACAAAGATGTTGCCATCATATAAATCATTATTAAGACCAGCACATGCAGGTTGCATACTTATAATGAAAAGACTTACAAGCAACAACAGGCATTTGGACAACCACCTTCGCCAGCTAGTAATTTGTGTATGTAAAAAAAGAAACTTTGTGCTATTCATCAAAAGGAACCTTGCAAGCTACTACTTGTTGTAAGTTTGTGCTGAATTCGGCCAACTGAGCTGGATATGTAATTACGCCCACGCACTATTTTTTAAGATAACGCCTACTGAGATTATCTCTTGCAAGTGGCTGGTATCGCTACGCGCAAGTCAAAACAGAGGTAAAGTAGCGCAACAATCCAAAATTCAAAATTGTGATGACTGGCTTTTTCAGTCAGGATTCGCTAAACTCACAAGATTAAATTTGCACTTTTAATTAGCAACCGCCAGAAGACTAGGGTACAGATGTGGGAAACAAAATACAATTCATAGATAGGCTGCGATTGGGTTTTGCGGTGTCAGTGGCAAAAAGTGTGACGTTTATTGTGCGATCGCTCCGTCTGGGTGCTGCTAGTGTATTACCAGGCTCAATTGCTCGTCGCATTGAACCCCGCCTTTTACAATTATTGAGTCAGCAAGTTAAAAACGGGGTGATTTTAATTGCTGGTACTAACGGCAAAACCACTACAGCGCTGCTTTTATGCACAATACTAGAACGCAAGGGTTTTCGTGTCACTCATAATTCTACAGGTGCAAATCTGGAAAATGGCTTGATGACGGCGCTGTTAGAAAGCACCAACTTACTAGGCACGCTAAATTCTGATTACGCCATTTTGGAAGTTGATGAAAATATTGTACCGAAGGTATTAACGCCACTCCAGCCGCGAATCATTCTTTGTTTAAACTTATTCCGCGACCAACTTGATAGGTACGGCGAAGTAGACACAATTAGTAAGCGTTGGACAAAAGTTATTTCTACCCTGCCACCAGAAACGGTAGTAATTCCCAATGCTGATGACCCAACTTTATCTAACCTCGGTCAGCAGTTACCCCAACGGGTGTTATTCTTTGGCTTGAATGAACCAGAACATTATCTAGAAGCAATTCCTCACGCTGTTGATTCTATTTATTGTCCCAGATGTGGGCATTCCCTAGATTACAAAGGTGTTTATTTGTCTCATTTGGGAGATTTTACTTGTCCCAAGTGTGGTTTTAGTAAAAGTAAACCGACTCTGGAAAGTAATGAATGGTCGCAAATTCTGGTTGGTTTGTACAACAAATATAATACTTTGGCGGCTGTAACTGCGGCTATTGAGTTAGGAGTTGATGAAGCAACAATCAGAGATACTATTAACAATTTTCAAGCTGCCTTTGGTCGGGCTGAAGATTTAGTAATTAATGGTAAACGAGTGCGAATATTGTTATCAAAAAATCCTGTAGGAACGAATGAAACCATTCGCGTAGTTACTCAAAGCACAGATAAAACCACACTGCTAGTATTGAACGATCGCACGCCCGATGGCACTGATGTATCCTGGATTTGGGACGTAGATACCGAGAAATTAGTCGAACGGGGAGGCACTTTAGTAGTGAGTGGCGATCGCGTCTACGATATGGCACTACGTCTACGTTACAGCCAAAAGTCCCCTGAGAGTAACTTAAATTTAATAGTCGAAGAAGATTTGCGACAAGCGATCGCTACTGCATTAGAGCATACACCAGAGAATGAAACTTTGCACATTCTACCTACCTATTCAGCCATGTTAGAAGTGCGAGAAGTTCTGACTGGTCGGAAAATTCTTTAAATTTGTTATTTGTCATTGGTCATTGGTCATTTGCGATCATCCCATTCCCTATTCTCCAAATTTATGAGTTCTCAAAATTTAGAATTAACGATAGGTTGGCTTTATCCGACGCTGATGAGTACTTATGGCGATCGCGGTAATGTAATTACTATAGAACGTCGCGCTCAGTGGCGGGGATACGATGTTAAAGTATTACCCTTGGATCAAAATTCCACAGCCGCAGATATTAAAACTGTCGATGTAATCGTTGGTGGTGGCGCACAAGACCGTCAGCAAGAAATTGTCATGCGCGATTTGCAAGGTGCGAAAGCTGATGCAATGCGCGACAAAATCGAAAATGGAACACCAGGCGTGTTTACCTGTGGTTCACCCCAACTGCTAGGACATTATTATGAACCAGGCTTGGGACAACGAATTGATGGTTTAGGAATACTCGATTTAGTTTCTGTGCATCCTGGTGAAAATACTAAGCGCTGTATTGGCAACTTAGTAATTGAAGTGACAGCTTCCCGTCTGGCGCGAGATTTAAAAGAGATGACAGGTAGCACACCATATTTAGTAGGCTTTGAAAATCACGGCGGACGCACCAAACTGGGAAAAGTGGAACCTTTGGGGCGAGTGGTGTACGGTTTGGGAAATAATGGTGAAGATGGGACAGAAGGAGCATTTTATCAGAATGCGATCGCTACTTATTCCCACGGCCCATTGTTACCGAAAAATCCCTTTGTTGCAGATTGGTTAATTCAAACAGCGCTGCGGCTAAAGTATCAGCAGGAAATTATCTTAACACCTTTTGACGACAGCCTCGCGGCACAAGCACGAGAAGCGATGTTTAAGCGATTGAAAGTCAGTTTACCAAGTGCTGCTGCGGCGAAAGTTTAACCTCAGTTCGCTGATTAAGCCTCTCTCCGTGTCGGGGAGAGGTTTGGAGAGGGGTCAAATTTGACACAAAAGAAGGCAAAGCATGACTCAAACCTTAGGCAAACTAGTAACATTTGATGAATTTATCGCCTGGTATCCCGAATCTTCAGACAGGCATTATGAACTACATGATGGGGTAATTGTTGAAATGCCTAAGCCAACAGGGAAGCACTCAGAGATAGCTGGGTTTATCAATGGTTCTTTGTTTATTGAAATCACCCGTTTGTCTATTCCTTGTTTTATCCCGAAAGAATGCGTCATCAAGTCAGTTAACACTGATTCAGGTTATGAACCAGATGTAATCGTTCTTGATAGACAAGCTGTTATGGATGAACCTCGTTGGAAAAAAGAATCTATTATTACGCGGGGTAGTTCCGTCAAGTTGGTTGTAGAAGTTGTTTCAACCAACTGGAGTGATGATTATGCTTTGAAGCTAGAAGATTACGAGTCTTTGGGTATTCCTGAATATTGGATTGTAGACTATCTAGGCTTAGGTGGTAGGCGCTTTATTGGCAATCCTAAACAACCAACTATCTCAATTTATCAATTAATTGAAGGTGAGTATCAAGTTAGGCAATTTAAGGGAAATGACCGCATTCAGTCGCCAGCGTTCCCAGAGTTTAATTTAACTGCTGAACAGATTTTTCAAGCTGGAGAAGTCGCGTAAAAAACGGCTAAAGAAGTAAAAGAACCATCAAAGACTCATTCACGAGTATCAAAGACTCGTCCGCGAGTATCAAAGACTCGTCCGCGAGTATCAAAGACTCGTCCGCGAGTATCAAAAACTCGTCCACGAGTATCAAAGACTCGTCCGCGAGTATCAAAGACTTGTCCACGAGTATCAAAGACTCGTCCACGAGTATCAAAGACTCGTCCGCGAGTATCAAAGACTCGTTCACGAGTGTCAAAGACTCGTTCACGAGTATTAAAGACTCGTCCACGAGTATCAAAGACTCATTCACAAGCTAATCTGAGCCATTGGTAATGATAAATTCTTTTTAGATTCCGTAAAAATCATTAGCGCTCATGTAGTGCTACATAGGATAGTAAATTGCTTTGATATCTTGTAGCATTCTCAATTAGTAGCCGCGATCACCTGAAACTCGAAGTTCCAGGCTGATAGCTAAAGTCCACTTAATGTGGACTAAAACCTAAGTCTGGAAAGAATTTAGCCCTCTTAAGAGGACTTTTGCTATTAGCCATAGGTTTACAACCTATGACGGTTGTTGGAATTAATGCAAAATATTAATATTAGCGAGATTAGTAAGCGTTCAGGGGCATTACATATAATTTTTGTTAACAGGTGAACTTCATTATGGCAAACACGCCTCAACGTTTCCTTGAAAAAATCAGAGAAGCGAAAGAGAAACGGCTTAAAGAATTAAATTTAAGCAATGATTGGAATACTGATGACAAGGAAAAATTAACAGAAATTCCTGCTGAAGTATTTGAACTGGAATGGTTGGAGGTTTTGAATTTAAGCTACAACCAATTAACGACACTGCCAGAAGCGATCGCTGATCTACAAAAACTCACTTCCCTGGATTTAAGCCACAACCAATTAAGGACGCTGCCAAAAGCGATCGCCCGCCTGCAACAACTCACCTCCCTGAATTTAAGCCACAACCAATTAACGATACTGCCACAAGCGATCGCTGATCTACAAAAACTCACCTCCCTGAATTTAAGCTACAACCAATTAACGACACTGCCACAAGCGATCGCTGATCTACAAAAACTCACCTCCCTGGATTTAAGCGACAACCAATTAACGACACTGCCACAAGCGATCGCCCGCCTGCAACAACTCACCTTCCTGGGTTTAAGCGACAACCAATTAACGACACTGCCACAAGCGATCACCCGCCTGCAACAACTCACTTCCCTGGATTTAATCGGCAACCAATTAACGACGCTGCCAAAAGTGATCGACCGCCTGCAACAACTCACCTCCCTAAATTTAAGCTACAACCAATTAACGACACTGCCAGAAGCGATCACCCGCCTGCCACAACTCACTTCCCTGGATTTAAGCGGCAACCCCATCGAAAAGCCACCGCTAGAAGTAGTTGAAAATGGTATTGAGGCGATTAAACATTATTTCCGGCAACTGAAAGCACAAGGCACAGATTATCTCTACGAGGCAAAGTTACTAATTGTCGGCCAAGGAGGAGCAGGAAAAACAACACTGGCTAAGAAAATTGAAGACCAAAATTATCGACTGCGAGAGGAAGACTCTACGAAGGGAATTGAGGTAATCCGGTGGAGTTTCTCAATGGAAAATAGACGAAAATTTCGAGTCAATATCTGGGATTTTGGGGGGCAAGAGATTTACCATGCAACTCACCAGTTTTTTCTCACCAAGCGTTCCCTCTATGTTTTAGTGGCAGATAATCGCAAGGAAGACACGGATTTTGATTACTGGCTAAATGTGGTGGAACTGTTGAGCGATAACAGTCCACTGCTAATCATCAAAAATGAGAAACAAGACCGCCACTGGGAAATTAATGAACTCCAGTTACGGGGGCAGTTTACTAATTTGAAGGAGACTTTAGCAACAAACCTTGCGACCAACAGAGATTTAAAAAAAGTTTTAGATAAAATCAAGCATTACGTTAAAGACCTACCCCATATTGGCAGCCCGCTCCCAAAAACCTGGGTTAGAGTCCGGCAAGCTTTGGAGAGTAACCCACACAATTACATCCGCTTGGATGAATACCTGAACATTTGCCAACAAAATGGCTTCACCCAAAGAAATGACAATTTGCAGTTGAGCAGCTATCTGCACGATTTGGGAGTATGCTTGCACTTCCAAGAAGACCCACTTTTGAACAAGACCGTTATCCTCAAACCCAAGTGGGGTACTGATGCAGTTTACAAAGTGCTGGATAATGAAGAAGTGATGCGCAACCTGGGCAGATTTACCCGGTCTGGCTTGGCAAACATCTGGCGTGAACAGGAATACACCATGATGCATGATGAACTCTTGCGTCTGATGATCAACTTCAAACTGTGTTACGAAATTCCTAGAAGCCAAGGAGAGTATATTGCTCCACAACTGCTATCTGCTGATCAACCCTTTTATGACTGGAATCCAACCAACAACCTGATCCTGCGTTACACTTACGAGTTCATGCCCAAAGGTATCATCACCCAGTTCATCGTCGTCATGCACGAGTTTATGAATAAACAGTGGAAAAGCGGCGTCGTTCTCAGCAAAGACCAGACGAAGGCAGAGGTGATTGAATATTACGGCAAGCGAGAGATTAAGATTCGAGTCTCAGGTCGTCACAAAAGAGATTTGATGACCATAGTTACACATGAACTCGATAAAATTCATAAATCTTATAAGCTACTGAAGTACAACGAATTAATTCCCTGTAATTGTGTCACTTGCAAAGATAGCCAAGAGCCACAGTTTTATGTACTTAAGGAATTGCAACAGTTTATCGCCGATAAGCAAGACCGGATTCAATGTCGAAATAGCTATCAAATGGTTAATGTCTCGAGCTTAATTGATGATGTGAAGGATAAAAGCAAGTTACTTAAAGTAAAGAATAATTTTATGACAGAACGATCTAAACCAGAAGAAAATTCTCAACCAGAAGTGCATAGACCATCTTCACAAGTTTCACCTGCTGAACGTGGAATAGCGCTTGGTATGGCTCTGGCGGTCTTAGTACTCTTTATTGTTCTTGTCCTTTACCCACGAGCAATGGAAAGTGGCACTCTAGCAATAATTAGATTTTTAGCAGCCGTATTTGCTGCGATATCAGCTTATATCATGTCCGGTAGTCTTCATTTAGAAGCATACGTACCTTTGAGTAAAACTTATATTAAAGCTACAGGGGCATTTGCGGCGTTTGTCCTTGTATTCCTTCTATTCTTTTATGGAATCCCAGCATCCGAAAATTCAGATAAGTCCAAGCCTATTTCAGATGCGAACACAACCATAACGGCGATCGCCAGCGTGAATCAACAGAGCGATTGCACTTAATATTAATAATTAAAAGCGATCGCACCACCTCAACATCTTACTGTTCTTCGCTCTTTTCTTGAAGGAGCGCTCAAACCACATTTTATTGTTGTTGAAGTGCAAACTTCATATCTGTCAACTCTAATTTTCCGAATAAATACTGTTATTGTACTTATGTTAGTCTTTTTCAGTACTGTAAAACTAGCTTATTTCCTACCAAATCTGACTTAAATCCAAAACAAAGCCAGGTAATAACGATTCATCATAAAGTATCTTAGGATCATCTAATTTCTCAACCGGAATATTAGGACGATAAATAAAAACTTGGCGTTGTTTTCTATCAATTAACCAACCAAGTTGTGTGCCATTATCAATATACTCTTGCATCTTGTCTTGCAAAATTTGCAAGTTGTCGCTCTCAGAACGCAATTCAATCACAAACTCAGGACAAATCGGTGCAAATTTTTTTCGCAGTTCCAATGGTATGGCTTCCCAGCAATCGCGTTTTATCCACGCTGCATCGGGCGAGCGCACTGCACCATTAGGCAAAGTAAACCCACCACTGGAACCAAAGCCTACACCTGTACTATCTTGCTTTGTCCAAATACCCAACTGAACAATAATGTCAAAGTTATGTTGATCGGTTTCGGAACCAGTAGGTGGCATAATCATTAATTCTCCCACAGCATTACGTTCGATACGAAAGTCGGGGTTTAACTGACAAAACTCGTAAAATTGATCTTCGGTTAATGCGATCGCAGGTTGCAATTGCAAGACCATTGGTATAATTTCTGTGACTACAGGTAAGTTGGTTGTCATAATTGCTTTTTGGCTACTTCACTTGCCTTCACTATAATCTCTTCACGCTCTAGGGCGAAATGTGGGTTAACTCTGCCCTTACCTAAAAATCTATTTCAACTCAATAATTCCAAAATTTTAGGGGTAGTTATGAAACTACCCCTTTATTCTCCTAATATTTAGAATTTACTTGCAGATCCCTTAATGGTAAGTTAATTTACTCAGAAATGTTAATCAAACTTTCAACTTGAGAAGTAGCCAATGTTGGTGCAGAGAAAATCCGCGAGTATAGACTTGATGGTTGTTGATGAGCAACAACTGGTAGAACTTGACGAGCATGGGTGGCTAATTCTACTGCTTTCACATCATAAGTCTGCGTTGCTAATTTGGGATAAAACCCGATTCCGATGATTGGCAGTAGCAAACAAGCAGTAATAAATATTTCGCGGGGTTTGACATCAGATATTACAGCATCCAAGTGTAACTCTTCTCTGCGAGACGCTACGCGAAGATTTTGCTCACCGTAGAACACTTGACGCAGCATCGATAGTAAATAAATCGGTGTCAAAATCACACCGACTGCTGACAGCAGCACGACTACAACTTTAAAGCTGGAACTGTAAACATCACTGCTGGCGATACCCAGAAACACCATCAACTCACCCACAAAACCACTCATTCCGGGTAAGGCGAGAGAAGCCATTGAACCAATGGTAAATAGAGCAAAGGTTTTGGGCATTACCTTAGCCATACCGCCCATTTGATCCATCATCAAGGTGTGAGTGCGATCGTAAGTCACGCCAGACAGGAAGAACAAGCTAGCAGCAATCAAGCCGTGGGAAACCATCTGTAACACTGCACCACTGATACCCAGCTCGGTGTAAGAGGCAATCCCAATCAGCACAAACCCCATGTGGGCAATTGAAGAGTAAGCCAAGCGGCGTTTGAGATTGGTTTGAGCAAAGGCACAGCAAGCACCGTAGACAATATTAACCACACCCAAAACTGCTAACACTGGGGCAAAAGTTACATGGGCATTGGGCAACATTTCCACATTGAATCGGATCAGAGCATAACCACCCATTTTTAACAACACACCAGCCAAAATCATCGAACCGGGTGCTGATGCTTCACCGTGAGCATCAGGTAGCCAAGTGTGTAAAGGGAAAATCGGCATTTTCACACCAAAGGCAATTAAGAAACCTGCATAAACCAACAATTCCAAAGTTTTGGGGTATTCTTTCATTCCCAGAGTCGCCATGTCGAAGGTGACAGTATCTCCAGAAAAGACAAGTGCAAAACCGGCAATCAAGATAAATATTGATGCAGCGGCGGTGTAAAGAATGAACTTAGTAGCAGCATAACGGCGGTTTTGTCCTCCCCAGATGGAAATCAGCAGGTAAACCGGCACTAACTCGATTTCCCACATTAGGAAGAATAACAGCAAATCTTGGGCAACAAATACGCCAAGTTGGGCACTGTACATCGCTAACATCAAACCATAAAATAATCGCGGCTTGGTAGTAACTTTCCAAGCCGCGAATATTGCGAGGGTATTTATTAAGCCTGTCAGAAGCAGTAAGGGCATCGATAAACCATCAACCCCCACAGCCCAATGCAAACCCAACTGCGTTATCCAAGGATAGTTTTCTATAAGTTGGAGTCTTGAACTCTGGAAGTCATACTTATACCAAAAGGCATAAATTATCAGTCCAAAGTCGGCGATCGCAACTCCCAGACTATACCACCGCACAGTTCTACCTTCCTTGTCTGGGATTAGGGGGATGGCTAAGGTAGCCACCAAGGGTAAGAGGATTATGGCTGTTAGCCAGGGAAATTCAATAGCATTCATCACTTCTGACAATCAATTTGCCTTATCGCTTTTAATTTAATTAACTATATTAAGTAATCAATACTTTTGTAAACATTTTTTAACTCTAAAATATTAAATTTTTGACAAAGATAAGAACATATACTCATTAAATGTCAAATTTTCAGGATAAATAAGAATAAATACTTATCGATTTTTGACGATTCTATTCTAAATGTAAACTTTTGCAACGTCAACTAAAGCCACCGTTACAATACAGTTACATTTCCTGCTTTAGCCGAATTGTCAGGGCTTATGAATTTCGTCGAACAATTGCAGCAAGTCCCAGACTATAGGCACATCCAGGGACGAAGACATGAATTATGGTTGGTATAAAAAATTAGTGAGATGGCGATCATACAGCAATTAATATACGAAGTCTACGATGGGCGACACTTACGCACTTTGACGTAAACTTTCTCGATCTCGAAGATTTATCATACTAATTCAGTGTCTTCCACTGCCAAAAACTCATGTAATTATTCTATATTGAGTAAAGTATGGTAAATATTAGGTTCGATTTTATAGACTTCGACAAAAGAGGCGATCGCTTCATTAAGTTGCTTGATTGCTAATTCTTGATTTATCCCTTGTCCTACGAGTCCATTTTCTAGGCATAAAGCAACCCAGTAACCTGCACTCTTTCGCAAAACTGTTGTGTATAAGTCCATAAATGCTTATTATTGAGAGAATAGCTGAAGTAATATTTAATTCTGGGGGGTTAGGTCTGTGTGCGAAGTGCGAAGGTGCGATCGCATTTTATAATCTTGACGAGTTTTCAAGTTTTCAAAAAATCATTCTCAACAAGTTCTTTAAAGAAACTGTGATATCGAGAATTTCCAATATTAATTATTATGAAATTATGTCTACATCTTGTCAGTCCTGTGTATACCAATTCATCTATCGAAATTTCATGCTCACTATTTTCAGTAACACCAGCTTCAATAATAAGGAATAGCGTATTTATCTCCCAGCCTTTAAAACTATGAATGGTAGATAACTTAACATTTCCTGGATTCATCCAAAAATTAAATTTTTTGTTTTCCCTAAGTTTTTTTATGTCATTTTCAAGGTATTTACTTTGACTGTGTAATTTGTCATACATTTCCTTAGTTTCAAATATTGTCTGAGTCTTCTCATGTTTATGATTTCTGATTAAATAATCTATATCTTTAAGTATTTCTATTCGCGGTGATAAAAAACAGATATCATTAGGATGTTTGTTTAATTGAAATATTAGAGAATAGATATCATCAACTATTGTCCCTATATAAGTTAATTTATCATAATAAATATATTGAAAATATTCTTCTAAAGGGAAAAGACTTCCCTGAGAGTTAATTTTAATGAGTTCATCTACCTCATACTTGCCATCAAAAAAATGTCTTTGGAATTTACAAGCTACATTTGCTATATTCGTTGTAAGTCTAAATGATTCTTTAAAAACATTCCATTGACTATATATACCTGCTGCTTTAAAATCTTTATATTCATTTAATGGTCTATTATAAATATTTCGCTTTACATCACCAAATACTACATACTCTCCACCTTCATCCCAAAAATATTTTCTTATAATTCGCTGCCATTCTACTTTATAGTCTTGAAGTTCATCTATCAAAATTACCTGATACTTCTGTATTTTTTCCTTTACGTCTTCAAAAACTTGTTCATTAGAATAATATTTATTTTCCAAATATTCTGATTTTTTATCGTTACTCAAGTTTTCAAAATCTCGTGGTAATTGAATCTCTATCCCTAAGTTATTAAATTCTGCTGTTAAAAAATTATGATAGTTAGTTATATATAAATTATCCCAATTAAACTCTTCTCTAACATCACTAATTTTATCATAAATATAGTTTTTAAGAGTTATGTTATAAGTCAGAATTAAAACTTTGCTGCCAGTTCTTTTATGTGCATTGACTGCTCTTTGTGCCAATATCTGCGTTTTTCCAGAACCAGCTACTCCTTTAATCTTTCGGCCTGTACGAGTAGTCTCACTTTTAACCAATTTTTTCTGTTGTGAGTTAAAATGAGTTATTATACCTTGTTCCAAAGTATGAAGTGGTGGTTGAAGGTAGCGCCTAAAACTATTATAAATAGTATCATTAAAAAGCGGTGATGGTTTATAAAGCCCTTGCTCACTAAGTATTACTCTAAGTTTTTCAATATTAATAGAGTCATTTCCAAATACTTTTACATATTTGTTGTCATTATCTGATAAAGCATTTAATAGAAAATTGTTTAATGTCTCTTGGTTTGCATTATGGAAGTAAACCGCACAAGAAACAATTCCAAAAAACTTTTGATTGTCTATTTTATTTTCTAACAAGTTTTCAATGTGCAAATTATATAAATTGTCTTTGTAAGTTTGTACTTGAGCAATAGGAGATTTTATAATCGCACCGTTCTGCTTTAATCTCCATTTTTTATTACTATCTATGTAGTAAGATTCTAAATCCCAATCTTTCACTTCTATTATCATCACTCGGTAATTCTTTCGCATGATAATAAAATCTGGCTTATCTCCATTTAAAAAGGGTTGAGAGTATATTTCATAATCGTTTGAAAGAAGATTTTTTAAGGAATCTAGTAAATGCTTTTCTCCCTTAGTTGGTTGAACCTTTAACCGTGTAATATTTTCTTCTGAAGGTAATAGTATTGACATTTTTTATTCCTTGAAAAAGAGTAGAAAATTGCTTTATTCCTTTAGACTTAAACTCAGATTATTATTCATTCTCAAGCAATGACCTCAGTAGTAATCCCTAAAAAATACTATATAAATTACAAAAGCCCGCATTAGCGGGCTTCGTTCGTCTAGCCACAGGTTTTAACCTACGGCATTTCATGTCAATTATTACCTACCTCGCCGCAGTCGGCATACCCAAAATATCCTCAAGTCTCGGCATATCTTCCAACGCAATCACGCGCCCTTCATTCTCAAAACCGACGATTTGATCAAAGTTCAAATACCGATACAAATCATCGGCAAAAGGATGAATTCTCCTCGCTACAACATCCAAGTATTCCTGCACTGTCGGAAGCCGTCCCAGCAAAGCACAAACTGCGGCTAATTCTGCTGAACCAAGATACACTCGCGCATCTTTACCCATGCGATTATTGAAGTTACGGGTAGAGGTAGAAAACACTGTTGTCCCATCAGCAACTCGCGCCTGATTACCCATGCACAAACTGCATCCTGGTATTTCTGTTCTAGCACCCGCAGCCCCAAAAATACTATATACACCTTCTTCTTTTAGCTGGTGTTCATCCATGCGGGTTGGTGGTGAAATCCACAGGCGAGTTTTCACTTCACCTGCACCTTCCAAAACTTTGGCTGTTGCCCGATAATGACCGATATTCGTCATACAAGAACCAACGAATACTTCTTGCACTGGATCATTAGCAACTTCCGATAATAATTTAACATTATCGGGGTCATTGGGAGCAGCTACAATTGGTTCTTTGATTTCGTTCAAATCAATTTCAATTATTTCAGCATACTCCGCATCACCATCGCCTTCTAATAACACCGGATTTGCTAACCATTCTTCCATCTTTGCCACACGGCGTAGCATGGTACGCGGATCATGATAGCCTCGTGCTATCATATTTTTCAGCAGCGCGACGTTGGAACGCAGATATTCAGAAATTGTCTCTACACTCAGCTTAATTGTACATCCGGCACAAGAACGCTCGGCACTAGCATCGGTGAGTTCAAAGGCTTGTTCAACTTTTAAATCTGGCAAACCTTCTATTTCCAGAATTCGCCCAGAGAAAACGTTTTTCTTATTTTGCTTCTCTGCTGTCAGCAAACCTTTTTGAATTGCCACGTAGGGAATGGCATTCACGACATCGCGCAGGGTGATACCTGGTTGCAATTCACCTTTAAATCTTACCAAAACTGACTCTGGCATATCTAAAGGCATCACACCCAAGGCTGCTGCAAAGGCCACTAATCCAGAACCGGCGGGGAAGGAAATACCCAAGGGGAAGCGGGTGTGAGAATCGCCGCCAGTTCCCACAGTGTCGGGTAGCAGCATCCGATTTAACCAGGAGTGGATGATACCATCACCGGGGCGGAGGGCAACACCGCCACGGGAGGCAAAGAAATCGGGGAGTTCGTGATGGGTTTTGATGTCTACTGGTTTGGGATAAGCAGCAGTGTGGCAGAAACTTTGTATCACTAAGTCTGCACTGAAACCAAGACAGGCGAGTTCTTTCAATTCGTCGCGGGTCATGGGGCCTGTGGTATCTTGAGAACCAACAGTAGTAATGATGGGTTCGCAGGATGTGCCGGGACGCACACCAGGTAATCCGCAAGCTTTACCTACCATTTTCTGTGCTAGGGTGTAGCCTTTACCTGTATCAAAGGCTTGCTGGGGACGGGTAAAAACTGTGCTGGCTTCTAAACCAAGTGCAAGACGAGTTTTGTCGGTGAGGGTACGTCCGATAAGTAGGGGGATGCGTCCACCTGCGCGGACTTCATCGAGGATGGTATCAGGTTTGAGGGCAAAGGTGGAAATGACTTCGCCTGCTTCATTTGTGATTTCGCCTTTGTAGGGATGGATGGTAATTACCATGCCAGTTTCCAGTTTGGTGACATCGCACTGAATAGGCAAAGCACCGGCATCTTCAGCTGTGTTAAAGAAAATAGGCGCGATCGCACCACCTAAAACATAACCCCCAGCGCGTTTGTTTGGCACAAAAGGTATATTATTTCCCATGTGCCACAATACGGAGTTGATGGCAGATTTACGCGAGGAACCTGTACCAACTACATCTCCTACGTAAGCTACAGGATGCCCTTTTTTCTTCAACTCGGCAATGGTTTTCAAACTTCCCGGTTGCCGTGACTCTAACATCACTAAGGCGTGTAAGGGAATATCTGGGCGAGTTGTGGCACTTTGGGCGGGGGATAAGTCGTCGGTATTGGTTTCGCCAGGGACTTTAAAAACGGTGACAGTAATCGCTTGTGGTACTGTGGGGCGAAGGGTAAACCATTCAGCTTCCGCCCAAGAGTCAATCACCCGCTTGGCGAAAGGATTGGTTTTAGACAATTCTAAAACATCGTGGTAAGCGTCATACACTAAGAGGATTTTGCTTAAAGCGTTGGCGGCGTAAGCGGCGATGGGTTCCTTTCCTTGTCCACCCATTACTAGAGGTGTTTCGGATGAGTCTGAAACAGATACGGTGGGCCATTGCAGCAGTTCGATTAAAGATTGCACATTGTAACCACCTACCATCGTGCCCAGCAATTGCACCGCTTCTATGCGCGAAACCAAGGGACTGGTAATTTCCTTTTTGGCAATGGCAGTGAGAAATCCGGCTTTGACATAAGCTGCTGGATCAACACCAGGAGAAACGCGATCGCTCAATAAATGCAATAATATATCCTCTTGACCCTTGGGCGGATTTTTCAGTAATTCGCACAGTTCAGATGTCTGCTTTGCATCCAATGGTAAGGGGGGAATTCCCAGTGCGGCTCTTTCGGCAACGTGTTTACGATATGATTCCAGCATTCTTAACTTCACTCCAAATATTTAGTCAAACATTGTTTAAGTGTGTATCATCACTTCCCTAGTTTTTAAAGCATTCAACCTCACAAGTCTTTACAAATAGAATTAACAGGAAGTGAATTTCCTTACTTTAAGTTTTTTGTCTAGCAAGGACTTATAATTATCACTGTATAACTATTTTTCTTGATAAGGCTCTTTGAAAATAATTCTCTTTTCGTCTTTGTTAACTTGGTAATGTGCTTATTTATCAGATAAAATAACCTTCTTGTCCACTGAACTTATGAACGGCCAAAGCCTGAATCTCTAAAGTTCTCGTTGCATCACCTTCCTTTGTATATGTCCAAAACTTACACTGTAGAAATTAATCACCAAGGCAAAATTCATACTTTGCAAGTTCCCGAAGATGAAACGATCTTATCAGTTGCCGATGCTGCTGGTTTGGAACTGCCGAGTTCTTGTAATGCTGGTGTTTGTACAACTTGCGCCGGTCAACTATCTGAAGGAACTGTGGATCAAACTGATGGCATGGGCGTTAGTCCAGATTTACAAAAGCAAGGTTATGTATTGCTTTGTGTTGCGAAACCCCTTTCTGATTTGAAACTTGAGACAGAAAAGGAAGACATCGTTTATCAGTTACAATTTGGCAAAGACAAATAATCTGTGAGCAGTTATTAGTATATCGGATAATTATTCATAACTGAATAACTGTTCACTAAACATTTCCAAATCTGATAAATAACATAAGTATTTCATCGCCACTGACATCAGCTATTCTATAAACTACAAATCAACAGGATTTACCAAGATGACAACTCATTTTATTACCGCAGAAATTGATTTACAAGAAACTCCTGCAGAATTACTAGAAGTAATTGAAAAAGAGTTGAAGAAACAAGGTGAACCCCTCCGTTGGGCAATTACCTCTGTAGACGTTGACGAACAAAAAGCGACAGTTGAAGCTGTGGTGACTACACCTAAGAGTTAGGAGAGATGAGATTAATCGCGTCTGTACAGGAGTTAGGAGTTAGTCTTTGATGGCTTGTGATTCATAAACTCATCATTCATAACTCAGCACTCATAACTTAAGATGAATCGTCTATACACCGCTATCTTAATTGTACCAACTGGCGTTGGGGCTGCCATTGGGGGTTATGCAGGAGATGCTTTGCCTGTTGCCAAAGTTATAGCACAGGTTTGCGATCGCTTAATTACTCACCCCAATGTCCTTAATGGCGCAAGTTTATATTGGAATCTACCAAACGCT
The DNA here is from genome assembly GCF_036917555.1 of Nostoc sp. Classification (GTDB taxonomy): domain Bacteria; phylum Cyanobacteriota; class Cyanobacteriia; order Cyanobacteriales; family Nostocaceae; genus Nostoc. The sequence continues at coordinate 52,524 of NZ_JBALDD010000024.1, forward strand.
TTCTATGTTGAAGGTTATGGGCTTGACAAATTCTCTTCTGGATGCTGGGGTTTACGTCCAGTCCGCACTAATAAAGTAGGTTTGCTTTTAGACCAAGGCATTGAGCCACAGTTACGGCTACGACATATACAAGCCGCCGATGCAGTCAGAGCAACTCTGGGATTGACCTTAACAGATTATGTAATTACTGATGCCCCATTAAATGTAGAATTACGGACTACAGCATCGGGGGCTAGTTGGGGAACAATTGGCAACCCGGATAGTTTATTACGGGCAGCTGAGATATTAATTAAAAAAGCGGGGGCAGAAGCGATCGCAGTTGTTGCCCGTTTCCCTGATGATATGGATAAGGAAGCAGTACAGAAATATCGCCACGGTGAAGGCGTAGATCCTTTAGCAGGTGCAGAAGCCGTAATTAGCCATTTGCTAGTGCGAACCTTTCAAATTCCTTGCGCCCATTCTCCCGCCCTTTTGAGCGAACCTCCACAACCTGATTTATCACCCCGTTCCGCCGCCGAAGAATTGGGCTATACCTTTTTGCCCTGCGTCCTAGTCGGATTAAGTCGTGCCCCACAATTTATAGTAGAGAAAGGAGCAATCGCATCACAGCAAGACGATATCTGGGCAAATGAAGTGGATGCTGCGATCGCACCTGCAACTGCTTGTGGTAGCAGTGCTTTACTAAGCTTAAGCCAAAGACGATGCCAAATAATTACAGTAGAAGAAAATAAAACTCTGATAAAAGTTTCTCCCCAAGTCTTGGGGATCAAATCTATACAGGTAAACTCGTATTTAGAAGCAGTAGGTGTATTGGTAGCACACAAAGCAGGCATCAATCCCTGCGCTCTCCGTCCCAAATTATTACCTTTGCAGTCAATTAGTCATTAGTCATTAGTAATTAGTTGCCCCCTAAAACCCGTGATTGAACAACAAAAGCAAGAGCCAGAAATTCCATACCTGACGCGCATCCAAGTACTTGGGGCGATGGGAGCGACTGCAATCATTTTGTTGATAGTCGCCAAACTTTCGTTATACTTTGGCAACTTTTCGCTATTTTCTTGGGACTTGAATCCAAGAGAGTTGCTGTTAGGTGTAGGGTTGGGGTTTGTACTCACCGCGTTAAGTGGCTTAACTTACCGCCTATGGGCTGCCTATCGTAAGAGTGCAGATTATTACCTAGAAGTAGTACTGAAGCCTTTAGCTTTACCAGATTTAATTTGGCTGGGGTTGTTACCAGGGTTGAGTGAAGAATTGTTATTTAGAGGTGTGATGCTACCAGCTTTAGGCTCTGATCTTACAGCTGTAATTGTATCCAGTCTTTGCTTTGGCATCTTGCATTTTAGTGGTTCCCAACAATGGCCTTATGTAATTTGGGCAACAATTGTTGGGATGATATTGGCATATAGTACCCTGCTCACGGGCAACTTGTTAGTGCCGATTGTCGCTCATATTATTACCAATTGGATTTCTAGCTATTTCTGGAAAATGCGGCAATTTTCGGTAATTAAAAAATAAATATTTGTTGATCGGCAGAATGTTATTACAATTTATGCCTAGTTTTTGGGCATTGGTTACATTGGATAACATCAGAAGTTGACAACTGGTCTAATTTATTGTTGTAGCTGGGCAAAAGTTCAACTTTTTTTACTTTCTAGTTAGCCAACTGTGCGTTGCAATGCTTCGATACGTCCATAAGGGCGCTGTGCTGCACCGGACTATTAACCAGGAGACTACAGCAATGATGAAAGCTGAAGATATCATGAGCAAAGACGTAGTTACCATTCGCGGTTCGGCAACTGTTGCTGAAGCGGTGGGGCTGATGAAGGATAAAGGATTGCGGGCGCTGGTTGTGGATCGTCGCTATGACAATGATGCTTATGGCATTGTCACAGAAACGGATATTGTTTATAAGATAACAGCCTACGGGAAAGATCCAAAGCAAGTGCGGGTTTATGAAATTATGAGCAAGCCCTGCATTGTGGTCAATCCTGATTTGGGTGTAGAATATGTAGCGCGGTTATTTGCTAACACTGGTATTCATCGCGCACCTGTGATTCAAGGCAAGCTGTTGGGCATCATCTCGATTACCGACATTTTGACTAAAAGCGACTTTGTGGAAGCGCCAAAAGCGCTACTGCTGGAAGAGAGAATTCAAAAAGCAATTGAGCAAGCTCGTGCTATTTGCACTGAACAAGGTGCTTATTCTAAACCCTGTGCAGCTGCCTGGGATGAGGTAGAAGAACTTCAGGCAGAAGCAGCTCATCAGAAATCTGAGGGTATGATATCAGCTAAAGTTTCTTTTGAAGAATACTGCAAGGAAAACCCTGATGCACCACAATGTCGAAATTATCACCCGTAATTGAAGTGGGGGATGAAGGAGAATAATAGACATCTGGTGAAAAAGAATGTAGAGACGTACCACTGCTATGTTTCTACAAGGGTTATGCGATAACGCATATTTAATTTCGCCAGATGTTTAATATTGTTTGTGTACTTCCGTATTCCCCTCAATTTACCGTCTGGCAACTCGTATCAATAAGAATAAACCTATTCCCAAAAAAAGAAAGTTGGGCAACCAAGCCCCCATAAAGGGAGAGAGGACACCTGCTTGTGCGATCGCCCCACTAACAAAGAAAATTAAGTAGTACGAAAATATAACTAGGACACTAATCCCAAAGCTTGTACCTCTCCCCGTTCGCTGGGGTATGCTTCCCATCGCTGCACCTACCAAGCCAAAAACCACGCATACAAAAGGCAAAGAGATTTTTTGTTGAATCCGCACTTCAAGTTTACGAATTTTTTGGCGATCGCCACCAAGATTTTCCACTTCTAGTTGATTTAGTGCTTCAGAAATATTCATCTCACCATAATCGCGGCTTTTTTCTGCCAAACTTAATGGCGTGCGCGGTAATAGCAGTTGTTGGTGTTCAAATTTGACGATATTGCGATAAGAGCGATCGGCAGCAACAAAATAGATTGTACCGTTGTAAAAATCCCAGACATTTTGAGAAGGATTCCACTGAGCAGATTCTGATACGACAATTTGATTCAGATTTTTTGTTGAGCGATCTATAATTGTCAACCCTGTCATCCGCTTACCATCAAATTGGTCGGCGTAAAACAAGCGTGTCAATATCCGATTCTTAGAACCATCCGCCTGGGGAACATCCTGGTATTCAGGATAGAAAATATTTTGCTGTTTAAAAGTTGGCTTGTCTGATTTCAAGGCTTTTTCTAAAGTCATCGCCGCTTGATAATTTGCTGCTGGTGCAATTTCTTCGTTAAACACAAATGTCGTTCCTGTGACTACAAGACTTAACATCACAGCAGTTAGCACCATGCGATAGACACTTACGCCACAACCACGCAGGGCAATTAGTTCGCTCTCGCTAGAAAGACGACTGTAGGTCATCAAAGTAGCCAGCAGCGTAGACATGGGGAAAGCTAAAACGATAAAATTGGGAAATTTTAACAAAAAAACTTGAATAGCAATGTCTATGGGTAGCCCAGATTCGACAATTTTTCTGATGAGATCGAATACAGCATCAATGGTGACGCCAATTGATGAAAAAGCTCCGACACCAAAGAAAAACGGCGCTAACAATTCGCTGGCAAGATAGCGATCCATAATCGTAAAAGGCAGCAGCGAATAGAGACTGTTGAAAGACGTGAGCTTCTTTGATATCATAAGCAACTTTAAAATTCAAATATTGGCAACCCTGGCAAAGCAAAGCATCTCTACTGTATTTACTATCAAAATTAAATACTTAATGGCTAAAAGCTAACTAATAAATTCATGCTGAAGAATCAAAAATCAAAATATCCTTTGAAATTTTTAACTAAATAATTATCAATTTAGACTTGAAAATTATCCCCCAAATAATATTGCCGCACCAGGGAGTTGCTGTAGAGTTCGTCAGCAGCGCCAAAAGCGAGAATTTGTCCCTCACGCATGATGTAGGCGCGATCGGTGATAGCGAGGGTTTCGCGGACATTATGATCTGTAATTAAGATTCCCATGCCGCGATCGCGCAGTCGTGCTACGATTTGCTGAATTTCTGAGACTGCGATCGGATCAACTCCCGCAAATGGTTCATCCAAAAGTAAAAATTTTGGCCCTTCTCGTCCAGCAGCTAAAGACCTTGCTAATTCCGTCCGCCGTCTCTCACCACCAGAAAGTTGAATTCCTTTACTCCTAGCTAATTTTTCCAACCGAAACTCCCGCAGTAAAGTTGTGAGTCGTCTTGACCACTCCCATCGTGGCACATGAGTTTGCTCTAGCACCAACAGAATATTATCCTCTACCGAGAGTTGGCGAAAAACACTTGCTTCTTGTGCTAGATAGCCAATACCCAGTCGTGCCCTTTCATGCATTGGCATTCCCGTTACCTCTACATTACCCAGCCAGACTTTTCCTTGATTGGGTTTTTCTAAACCTGTAGCAATGTAAAAGGTTGTGGTTTTACCAGCCCCATTGGGGCCTAGTAAACCAACAACTTCACCCTGAGCAACAGAAAGGTTGACACGATTGACAATTACTCGCTTGCCGTAAGATTTGTGAATATTCTCTAAAACAATTTTCACGCTGGAAGCACCCTTTCTTGGTGGTCAATGCTAATTAGAAGGCTTCAAAGGTGGTGTCTTTGGGGCAGGTGTCGCAGTTTGTCCATTATTATCTGATTCCTGCACCATGTAGATAGACTCTACCTGACGGTTGGATTGGGGTAAAGCAACAAATCGCCCTTGATCAATTAAATAAGTTACTTTCTCCGCCCGAATACTGTTACCGCCCTGTTGCAAAATATAGACGTTGCCGCTGAAATCAATTCGGCGTTCTTTACTAAAATATTGTGCTTGGGCAGATGTTGCCTGAATTTGGCGAGCCGGATACAACATTTGCACATTACCGCGAGCGGTGATTACTTGATTTTTAGCGTCATATTCTTGCACATCAGCACGGATAGTGAGGGGGCGATTTGCCTCAGATGTTTGTGCAGTAGCGGTTTGCACTTGGGTAGGGAAGGCGAAAGCGCTCAAGAGTGCAGCTGGCAGCATTAAAGCTAATCCAAAGCGACGTATTTGGGATAAGGGCAATTGATAGCAGGGCATCATAGCAATTGGGGATTTAGGATTTCAACTTGCATTCTAATTATCTCAAGTACTTTATCCAGATTATGAAATATACAATCTGGAGTGATTTCTGATAACTACTGGCTGAAATAGTGACGCTACCCCCAACCTCAAGGTTTCAGGTAATTGACATAAGAAGTGAAAATGACGTAGGCACAATACTCTTCTTTTAACGGAGACGCTACGCATAGCTTGCTTCCACGCAGTGGTACGGGAAACTTTTGAGTATATGAATTGTGCCTACCGGGGATTTCGGGCAACGCAATAATTTCACCAGATGTCTAATCAGTTGTTAGCACAATTCTAGGCAAAGATAAAACTTGATTTTCACCCAGATTGCCAGCAGCAATCAAGTCTTGCCCTATTTGTTGTAATGTCGTCAACAACACTGCGCTCTGACTCAATAGCTCATCTACGTCAACGCCGCTGTAACTAGATGGGTAACGGCGTAGGCGATTACTGCCTTCTCCCAATAGAATTACAGCACCTCGCCAGTTTTGATTTTCCAAATGATACAGTGCTACAGCAATTTGGAGAATTCCTTGATAAAAAGTTTTTTCCGGTTCGCCAGCTTCAATCCACAAAGCCTCTAAAGTGTCATGACAAGCGTAGAACTGTCCAGAATTGAACTGTTCTACTCCTTGCCAAAACTCTTGGGGGATGATTTCGCTCATCCCATGCTGTCTCGTACTTCTTTGATTGTTTCCAGAGAGATTTCTTGTTTGTCTCCAGCAAACTCGTTGTCAGGGGTGAGGAATAACATGCAATGGCACTCTTTGCGTTCTCTCATTGGCACACAAGGACAGTTCCAATATGTGGCGTGAATCTCAGCTTCTTTATCTTCGTAATGGCGACAAGGACATAAAGGCGCACCTAGATCGTCTTTATGTTTGGCTAGTCCTTCAATCACAACTGCGGTGACAGAAGGTTCAGAACAGAAGTATGTTCCAGTACGCTTGGCGTATTGTTCGGAAAAATGCCGCATTGCCTCTAGGCTTTTATCGCTGGATTTTGCGTTATGTTCTGATGTGATCATGTCGCTCATAATTTAAATATTTTTTTGCATTGTACCTCAGCCTCATGTGGGGATTACTGGGTGTATTTCCCCAACCTTACCTGTTCAAATTGTCTTACCTTTGCTCAAAGGCTGATGTATCCAGTGTGCTGGGATCAGAGAAAATCCCAGAAATCGCAGAAGCTTAAGTTGTCAGCAGTCTTTGAAATTATAAAATTTGAATTGATTTATGAATGTAATGTTTTTTGTAGTTGGGGTTGCAGTGGGCTATCGCTTTGTAAAACTATACCAGGGTGTTCCCAATTAATTACCTCTGGTTCTGCTGGTGAGGAAATATTTGGCCACAAAACCCAGCGACTGCCTTGAGGAAGAGTAGCAAGGCTCAGGGGGTTTTGAGTCAGCCAAATCAAAGGATAGCTTTTAGGAACTACTGAACTGGCATCTTCTAGGGCTGTGGTTGCTGCTAAGGTTTCTAGAACAAAGCGTAGACCTCCGGGCTTGCCATAGGCATCGCCTTTAATTAAATTTGTTGATGCTGTCCACAGTTGCACCTGTAATTGTTGTTGCTGTGCATAAAAGTACAACGAAGCTGCGGCAATTACTGCTTGTTCAAAGTTTTCTTCTTCCCAATTGCTAGCACTGTCAAGGGCAATAACTATTTCTTGTCCACCTGTTACCATTTCTAACTCCCGCACCCTTAATTCGCCATAGCGGGCACTAGTCCGCCAGTGAATCAAGCGAGTAGGATCTCCTAAACGATAAGGACGGAGCGATCGCACCAGGCCTGTTGTCGCTGTCTGCAATGGTCTACCACGAGGATCGCCCCTTTTGCTCTCTTCTTGTCCCATTTCATCCACTAAGGAGCAGGTAGCCAAGGGTAACACTGTGGGATAAACGATCGCTGTAGCAGCACAGTCACGCTGACGGCGACACCAGAACAACCCTAAAGGCGCGCCAGAACCCAGTTCTACTGTGTGCCAGTGATATACGCCCCGGCGCTGAGTAGGGTGATAATATACCCAACGGTAACTACCTCGGCTAGGAATTGTTTCGATGGCCTTTTGTACTGGTTTCCCTAAGACGAAGGGCAGTATATCTTCAACTTGCAATAAGCTTACAGGCTGCTGTGTCTGATTGCAGATTTCTAATTCCACCGTTAGATCGTCGCCTGCTGACACAGGTTGAATGGGACGGCGGGTGATGGATAGATTTGTGAGCGATCGCGGCGGTAAGATGGCTGCTACACCCAAAAGGGCAAAACTAATGCCGCTAATGGCGTAAAGCCAACCAGCCATCGTATTGATACCTGCGCCAAAAAAACAAATTGCCGTTGCTGCTAGTACCCAACCGCCATATGCAGGGGCACAAGCGCGGGTTTCTAACCAATTGGTGATGGGTTTGATAATTTTCATGTTTCTTTTTTAACCCAACACCACCCTAAATTCACAGTCTCTCAGGGGTTGGGCCTGATGTCCTTATCGAAACCGCTCTAGAATTTGGTTTACAAATGTCTCTCCATCAATAGGAGGCGTTTGGTCTGAAGCTAAAATCGCCGCATCAATTTTCTCTCGCACATCTTCGACCCATTTAGCATCGGCGCGATCGTATTCATCAAGCAACCGTAAGGTGATTTCAAGGGCTTCTTCTGCGGATCGATATTTCCCAGCTTAGAGCTTGGTTTGAATAAAGCGTTCTTGATCAAGTGTGAGACTGATACTCATAAAAAACCTCTATTCAGATTATTCACCATTTTAAGTTAAAAAACTCACCCTGCTTTTTCGTTCAGTTAAGGTTTATTCAAGAAATACAGTAAGTCATATTCCCACAAGATGCAGATTTTTTGATTATTGCAAGTTGCTGTCAAACTTTACGCTGTAACCAAGCAAAGACTTCATTAACAGAGAGCGTCAAATTTAAATCTTCTAATACTGGTAATATCTCTTGTCCTGCTAACAAATCTGGTAAAGAATTAGGCTGATAAACTAAAATACAGCGTTCACTCGGATCAATCAACCATCCTAGCTGACTGCCATTTCTCAAACAGTGCAAAATATTGCCAGTTACTTTAGTTTGACTTTGAGCAGGCGAAAGAATTTCTATAACCCAAGGAGGTGCAAAATCAATCCCATTGCTTATAATTTCACCGCTCTCATCCAGTGGTATTTGATTGGTAGAGATAACAACCACATCAGGAACTACTGAACGATTACCGCAGGTACAGCGTAATTCAGGAAAAGCTTCGTAGTTATTGCCCAAGGCATCAATCACTACAACTAAACGTTTTTGCAATAAGCTGTGTTTAGCCCCTCCCATAGGTTTCTGAATTGCCTTTTTGTTAATATATTCCCAAGCTGGTGACTCTTCAATATATGGAAGTTTTAAGAACTCTTCTAGAGTCGTGCTTTCTGGAACTGTAATTTTTCCTTGCGTCAACTCAATATTTTTCATAATTCGGTTACAAGCAAAAGCGGGTCAGTTGTTGGGACAAGTACCATACAAGTTATCTGTATTTTGGTCGTTTGCATCTAGAAATTTATAATTGTATATGATTAAATTATGGAATGTAGGTATAAGGTAAAAATATGACAATTACTACCAACTTAAAACTACTCTATGAAAACGATGATAATTTATGGTTAGAAGAAACTATTGAATTATTAAAAAAAAGGCAGTTTAACCAACTTGATTTAGAAAACTTGATTGAGGAATTAATCAATTTGTGGAAAAGAGATGTAGCTAAAGTCAAAGGTCTTTTAAGGCAAATTATTATTCATATATTATTACTCCAATATTGGCAGGTGGAATATGAAAGAAACTATCGTCATTGGATTGGAGAAATTAAAACTTTTAGATATGACTTAAATAATCATTTAACGACGAATTTAATAAACAAGTTACAGGAGGATTTAGAGAATATTTATCAAAGCGCGGTTGATTTTATGAAAATTAAACCCGATTTAATTATTTTTCTAGAAAAGTGTCCTTAGACTCTTGTACAATTATTAGATGAAAATTATTCGCCTTAAATAGATCAGTCTTATCTGATTTTTGTGAAATGAAAGTAGTACTGAGAGGCGATATCTACGACGAGCTACACCTACGCACTGTAAATGTATGGTTTGGCGATCGCTTTTTGTAAGAATGTCTGCTGGCAGGGTTCAGGCAGGCCGCTTAAGTAGGTTGATCTGACTGCATCTGTAACTTTGTTAGAGCCAGAACTGCTAATGTATTATTGAACTATGGAATAAATGTAAAAGATTCATTGATTCAGTTAGAGGGGAAAAAACATGGTAGCAATAGTTGATATTGGAACCCTAATTGTGAGGACACCTCAAGTTGCTGGAGGTCGCCCTTGCATTGCTGGTACGCGCATGACTGTTCAAAACCTTGTGATGGATTCTCAAGCAGGCTTATCTCCTCAAGATATTGTGACAGAATATCCACATTTATCTCTAGCGCAAGTTTATGCGGCGCTTGCCTATTACTATGCTGCTCAGGAGGCAATGGATAGAGAAATGGCTTTGTATCAAGCAGAATGTAATGCGCTGGAAACGAAGTGGATGTCAGGTAATTTTGCATGAGTCAAATTCGTTTCTATTTAGATGAAGATGCTGGCAAAAAATCTTTAGCTAATGGCTTATACAATGAAGGGATTGATGTAATGACAACGGCTGAAGCAGATAGATTAGGCTCATCTGATGATAGCCAATTAATCTGAAACAACGGAACAGAGACGAGTTATTTGTAGTTTCAATGTTGGTGATTTTTGTCAGTTGCATAAAGCTTATCTCGAACAGCAACAAAAGCATTCAGGTATTGTACTTGCTGCCAAGCAGAGCTATGCAATTGGAGAACAGTTGCGAGGATTGTTGAAGTTGGTAGAAAGTATGGAAGCCGAGGATATGGGAAATCAATTAGTGTTTCTAAGAAAATATATTGAAAATTTTTAACCTGCGATCGCTTTGTGTGAAAATATCCAAAAGAGCGATGTTTACGACGGGCTACGCCTACGCACTGTAAATCTCTGCTATGGTTTTGCGATCGCAGTTTCACGAATAGCCATCACAATTACTTCTGCAAAAATTTTTATTCTGCTAGTTTACCATCTGAATAATTCTCTATTAGATTACCTGCCTGCTGTCTCAATGATTGCCCCTTCATAAATTTGCTCAAATAATCTGATCTGATCCAGATCAGGTCGTTGTGTTGGGCTGCTGGCGCTGGGCGACCTGGATTAACAACCTTAATGCCTCATTCACTGCTTCATCGTTGGGAAAAGCTTGGGCAACATCGGGAGCTAAAAGTACTAGGTTCGTTTTTGTACGATACCGTTCAACATATTTACCTCTAACCCCGCTTGCCATTTGAGCGAAGTCGTACTCAGGACGTAATTCATCTTCCATTTCGTTTTCAACTTCCTTGTTCATAAAACCTCTTCTCTTGGCAAGTAGCATTTCGGGCGCTGATAATTCGTATCTTTTCCCCTCTTATCAGTATGTGCAACAACTAAAAGTTGTTCAAACCTAGATAAGCCAATAATAACGTAGCGACTTTCTCTAATCGAGTGGTCAGGATCAGGAAAAGTTACGGATAGCGCGTCATTAAATACGGTTGCAGCTTCCTGAAAAGAAACACCATGTTTCTCAAGGTTTAGTGTTGCTTTGTCTGGATTCCATTCAAATTCCATTTACAAATCTCTTTGCCTTTCCTTTCCAGAGTTTAACAGGCTGTTTGTTGATCAAAAGCCAGAACGACTTCTGCATCGCACAGGATCATAGCTCTAGCCCTTGTTGCCGATACTTGTTGAGTAGGAGTTGCTGATAGTCGCTGACTGCTTCAGATGGAGATATTTGTAGGCAATCCACAGCCTCAAACCATTGTGACCATTTTTCCACAAGTGGTTCATCAGGCTGACTATCAGCAATTTTAACTTGATGTTTGTGGATAACAAAATCAATGAAATCGGTCACTTCTTGGAGGAGTGGTTCGGAAAGTTGCTGCAATTTTGCGTTAGCGAAGCTCGCCGAAGGCATCACAGTTTCACGAATAGTCATGGGAATAATCCTTTTTCAGTCCTCTTCATTTTTACTCAAGGATTTGACTAAATGCACGGCAAGGGCGATCGCTTCCCACGCGTTCACACCAAGCCTTCACGCTCAAGAACCATACGAACATCCTCAAAACAAGCTTTAATGTTCCCGCGTGGAAAGTTAATATAACCAAGTCCATCAACATTGGAAAAGTTTTCACAGCCTTCTTCTAAAAAAATAATTGCGCGTGTGAAACCCAAGCGTCCTTGAAAAAGACCTGCTTCATGTATGACATTCATTCTTGCACGGAGCGTCAGATCACTTTGTTCATCTTCACCAGTCATTATCAAAAATGCGATCGCTGCACTATCAAGCATCTGGGATAAGCGCACAGTATTATTGATTCCAGCAATTGGAAGCCGATTGAATTCATCCCAAGGTAGTTTTAATCGCTCACTGATAAAGTCTTTGAGATCCCTCCATAACGGTGAGTGTCCGTGTCCAATAAAGACATGTGTACCTGGTTGAGATGAATACATATAAACGCGAGATTTATTGGTTAAGTGCAATGCAAGTTGATTTGCTATTCTCTTTAAACTTTCTGCTATTGTGGCAGGTGATTGAATAGCAAACAACTGTGCTTGAAGATAAATATGCGGCGGGGTTTGAGAACCAGACAGTACAGCAACCATGTCACGCGACAAAAATTGTCCACTTGGTCGAAAATGACCAACAACCTCCCCTACAGAGTATGTTTTACATTGTTCAGCTTCTTCTTTCAGCCGACTTAGGTATGTGTCTTCTCCACGAGCAAGGCAAGAAAAAATTATCGACATCAATTCTTCTCGTAGATCAGGAATCTTTTGTTCTGCATACTTGGCAAGTTCGTTTAGTTGCTCTAGTGAGAGGCTGGCTGTGTTCGATTTTAAAGTGTTATACACATCATCAAAGCTATATTCACACCACTCACCCTTAGTATCGTTGTACAATTTATTTTCGAGTCCCCATTCTTGACTAAATCGTGCACCAGGTGGAACTGGTTGAAGTTGGTTGTAATAGACACGGGAATGATATCCAAGCCATGAGCCAGACCAAGATTTTGCTGCCTGCTTTACTGCTTCTTGAAATGCTTTGACTGACTCAGTTACATCAGAAGATTCAAATTGTGCAACGATTTCAGAACAAATAGATTTGATACGTTCTAGAGAATTACGGAAGTCATCCATCAAAATATATACTTAATCTATATTTGCCATTTTAAATGTAGTTTAACATTTGAAAAATGCCATACCGAACCAACTAAAAAGCCCACTAATGTGGGCTTTCTAAATAAATTAAGTCATGACTTACCGTTTCGCCAACTTCTTCGACATCTTCCGCAGACGAATAGATTGGGGTGTAACTTCCACCAATTCATCGGGGCCAATGTATTCCAAAGCACGCTCTAGGCTCATGTCTATCGGTGCTTGCAGTTGCACTAATTCATCGCCACCAGCCGCGCGGTGGTTCGTCAACTGCTTGGTCTTACAGATATTCAATTCCAAATCTTGGGAACGATTGTGTTCTCCCACGATCATGCCTCTGTAAACCTTTGTGCCGGGAACAATAAAGAATGCTCCTCTATCTTCGGCATTTCTCATGGCGTAGAAGGTAGAAACACCTTCTTCAAAGGATATTAAAACACCTTTGTTACGGGCTTCAATGTCGCCACTGAGTTGACGGTAGTCTAAGAAGCTGTGGTTCATGATGCCTTCACCACGAGTCATCCGCATGAATTCACCCCGGAAACCAATCAATCCACGGGCGGGTATGACAAACTCTAGCTGGGTGCGATCGCCACTACCTGGTTGCATATCTTGCATTTCGCCTTTGCGTTGTCCCAGGCGTTCAATACAGCTACCCACACCATCAGCAGGAATGTCTAACACCAAGAGTTCGTAGGGTTCGCAAGGTTGACCGTTGATTTCGCGGTAAATTACCTGTGGCTGAGATACCTGAAACTCGAAGCCTTCCCGACGCATGGTTTCAATTAAGATACCCAGGTGGAGTTCACCACGACCGGAAACGAGGAATTTATCGGGAGAATCGGTTTCTTCGACACGCAAAGCAACGTTGGTTTCGAGTTCGCGGAATAGGCGATCGCGTATTTGTCTTGATGTTACCAACTTGCCTTCTTGACCAGCAAAGGGCGAATCATTCACCCAGAAGGCCATTTGCAAGGTTGGTTCATCCACTTTAATTAGTGGTAAAGCTTGCGGTTCATTGGGGTCAGTAATCGTTTCCCCAATATAAGCATCAGCGAAACCAGCCACCGCGACAATATAACCTGCGGTTGCTTCTTCCATCTCTACGCGCTTCAGCCCATCAAAGCCCATCAACTTAGTAATTTTACCCTTGACAATAGTACCATCTTCTGTTACTAAAGCTGCTTGCTGTCCTGAGCGGATAGTACCGTTGTGAATTCTGCCAATGACAATCCGTCCCAGATATTCAGAATAATCTAGGGTTGTGACTTGCAATTGCAGAGGCTTATTGCTGTCGCCTACCGGTGATGGAACGTGTTTCAGAATCGCGTTAAACAAAGGTTGCATATCTACCGATTCTGCTTCCAAGGTTTCCTTAGCAAAACCTCCCATACCGGAGGCGAACAGATAAGGAAAATCACACTGGTCTTCATCTGCCCCTAATTCCAAGAACAGATCCAAGACTTTATCGACAGCAACGTGCGGGTCAGTTTGTCCGCGATCGATTTTGTTGATTACAACGATGGGGCGTAGCCCTTTTTCTAAAGCTTTTTTGAGGACAAAGCGTGTTTGGGGCATGGGGCCTTCATTGGCATCGACAATCAGAAGACATCCGTCAACCATGCCGAGTACCCGTTCAACTTCGCCACCAAAGTCAGCGTGTCCAGGAGTATCAACAATATTAATTAGTGTTTCTTTGTAGCGAACCGCCGTATTTTTGGACAGGATAGTAATACCCCGTTCCCGTTCTAGGGCGTTGGAGTCCATAACGCAATCCGGAACGTCTTCGCCTTCGCGGAAAATGCCGGATTGTTTGAGGAGTGCGTCAACCAGCGTGGTTTTACCGTGGTCAACGTGGGCGATAATGGCGACGTTGCGAATTGGGAGCGTCATAGAAGCTTTTGGTGAACTCTAGAGGGGGTTTATAAGATTTACATTTGAATGCTAGGCTGTTTTAACAGAATTGAGAACGATCAGCAAATTCTGTAAAGAACCTTTAATAATTCTAGCGTAATCGTCACAATTGCGCGGAGTTTTGTAAACCCCACAATGGAGATGTGTGGTAATTACGGCGTGGGTGGGATAAAAAAAGCTTCTGTGGCAAACAGGTGTTAACTAAAAGACTGTATTACTTTTGAGAATTGCGGTTGATTCGTACAAAGGAATTTAGTTATTAAAATGCTTTGATAGAAAGTGCGATCTCTGACCAATAGAGATGAAGTTGCTGGCTGCTAAAAGTCAGGTTATTTCTTGTTTGGGATCAATAGAGAAGCGATCGCCAAGGCTTGTTTTTCTTGACTAGAATAGGGTGGGTATCTCTACAAAAATATTCAACTTACACGGAATTATCACAATGTAGAGTTAGGTCAATTGTTTAAAAGAGCAAGAAGCGATGTCTACGACGGGCTACGCCTACGTCATTGTCTATGTGGAGACTTTACAATCTAACCCCTGTAGGGAATTTAAGGTATATTCTAAAAACTAATAAAATGACAGCGATAATTATATGGTCTGCTGCCTAAATCCTAATTGCGAGAATCCCCAAAATCCTGACGGGGCAAATTTCTGCCTCAGTTGTGGTACACAGTTGGTATCGCTATTGAGAAATCGTTACCGAATCATCACACCATTAGGGAGAGGAGGTTTTTCACGCACATATATTGCAGAAGATATAGACAAGCTCAATGAACGATGTGTTGTTAAGCAGCTGGTTCTAAGTCAATTTTATGCCAGTCAGGGTAGTCAGGCACATAAAAAAGCGACTGAGTTGTTTGAACGAGAAGCTAAACGTCTCAAAGAACTAGGAGAACATGTCCAAATTCCTAATTTATATGCATATTTTAAGGAAGCTGAATATCTGTATTTAGTGCAGCAGTTTATCGAAGGGCAAAATCTGTTGCAAGAGTTAAAACAACAAGGGGTTTTTGATGAAGCCAAGATTCGAGATTTTTTAAATGATTTATTATCCGTACTAGTAGACATACATCAACAACAAGTAATTCACCGAGATATTAAACCAGAAAATATTATTCGCCGTCAAAATGATGGGAAATTAGTACTAATTGATTTTGGGGTAGCAAAGCAAAGGACAGAACTTACAAACACTACAATAGGGACAATTATCGGTTCATTAGGTTATGCACCGATTGAGCAAATGCAAACGGGTAAAGTTTTTCTGTCTAGTGATATTTATAGTTTAGGAATAACTTGCTTTCAACTGCTAACCAATATTTCTCCTTCGAGTTTATGGATGAAACAAGGCTATGGTTGGACTTCTAATTGGCGGCAGCATTTAACGCAACCTATAAGTCAAGAATTAGAGATGATTCTTAATAAGTCACTACAAGAAAATCACGAACAGCGTTATCAATCTGCACAGGCTGTTTTACAAGACTTGAATAAGTTGCCACCGCTAAGGTATACATTAGCCTCTACAGTTATTCCACCTACTCTGCCGTCAGGATCGCAACCACCAAATCAACATAAATCAACTCTATATCTACCGCAATTCTCTAACAGTCGATTATTGTCTGAAGCAATAATAGCTGGATCGGGTAGTTTATTTTTAGCGATCGCACTTATAATTTTTCTCGGAACTACTTGGATTAGCTCTGGATTGTGGTTGCTAATTTTAGGAGGATTAGTCTTTATTCAATCTCGCCCACTTCTGGAAAAAGCTTATTTAATTGTTATTGCTATCATCGCAAATTTAATCGTTGTCTTTCTTTTCAGAAATATCTTTACTAATAATCTTATCAAAGCTGGTTTAAATGGACTGCTGCTCGTAGGATTACTAGTTATTCTGGCAGGTTTGTTGACAGTTATTATTGTGGGTGTGTCTGAAATAATCAACAAACTGATTTCTAAATATCTTTAGTTTTTTGTTTTTGCTCAATTGTCAGAAATCTCTTTCAGATAATTTTTTTAAAATCTTGGTAATTATTCATGACAAATAAAAAAGAAAACTTGAGACTGCTTATTTCTCTTGGTCTTGCTGGGGTAATGGTAGCAGCTATTTTATGGTTAATTAGCAAAGTTTTTACTACTATCATAACAACATCATCAAACTCCACACAAACTTCATCTTCATTTACAAATAAGCCTTCACTAATGAATTTGGGTACAAGGATTTTAGTGAAAGTGCAAACATCCCCGGAAAAAACAGATGGAGTTAAAGCTTTTGCTGAGAAAGATTTCAGTACTGCCGTTAAAAAATTTACTGATTCTCTGATAAATAATCGCAATGATCCAGAAACTTTAATTTATTTAAACAATGCCAAAATAGCACGAGATAATTCGTCAGCTATAAAAGTTGCGATCGTCGCACCAATTAACTTTGATCCTAGTTTAGCAGAAGAGATTTTACGCGGTGTAGCTCAAGCTCAAAATGAAGTTAATCACCAAGGAGGAATTAATGGTAAAAAATTGCAAATTGTCATTGCAAGTGCTGATAATAGAGAAGATTCTGTACGCCTAGATAATGAATTAGTTCAAGATAAAAACCTTGTAGCTGCCGTGGGTGTTAGACGTAAAGCAGAAATATATAAAGAGAAAGGTTTGGTTTTAGTCTTGCCCGTCGAGCTACCAAATCAAGCAGAAAATCCAGAAAAATTAGAGAATAATACAGTAAATAGTCAGTTAAATAATTCCAACACTAACTACTTGTTTCATATAAATCCGCTATATGAAAATTTAGTGGATACTCATTCTCGCTACATTGCTCGACAAGTAAGAAATGTTGCTATTTGTGGCGATGTTCGTAGTTCAAGAGATAATTCAACCTCTTCATCAAATCAGATACTTGTAGAACAGTACACTCAAGCTATCAAAAAATATGGCAGTAACGTTATTAGTACGCCTTGCAATTTAGCAGATAAGAACTTTGATCCTAAAGCTTTTGTGGATAAAGCCATAGAAACAGAAAATGCAAGTGGCTTTTTACTAATGCCTTCAATCAGAAATATATATTTTGCCACCAAAGTAGCACAAGAGGTTAAAGGTAGAAAGCCACTGTTTGCTTCTGAAACTATGTACAGTGCTACAACTTTACAAAATGGCAAGGATCTTGAAGGAATGGTTTTACCTGTATATTGGCATCGTGATGCTAATAAAAATAACCCCTTTGCGAAAAATGCCTTTCAGCTTTGGAATGCACAAGTAAATCAGAGAACGGCGGGAGCTTATGATGCGCTCCAAGCAATTATTACTGGCTTAAAACAAGACAGTACCCGCGAAGGATTACAAAGGGT
Source organism: Nostoc sp. (assembly GCF_036917555.1). GTDB lineage: Bacteria > Cyanobacteriota > Cyanobacteriia > Cyanobacteriales > Nostocaceae > Nostoc. The sequence continues at coordinate 70,192 of NZ_JBALDD010000024.1, forward strand.
ATTGTCTAATCCCAATTTTTCAACATCTGGAGCAACCGGAATGATTCAGTTTTCACCTTCCGGTGAGCGTCAAGGAGAAGCTTTGCTTGTCAAAATTGAGCGTTGTGAGTCTTGTTCTAGTGGAACTAATTACAATTTTGCCCTCTTGAATAAGAAGTAGTTTTTTTAATTTAATTTTCATTCCAAAGATATAGGTTGCTTTCAAATAGGTAATCTATTCAACTTGAATGTTATCCTTAACTACTTGATTTGATTGCAATCAAAAATTGATGCGATCGCTTCAATTCTTCTCTAACAAAAAGTTTTGTTTCTCTACCCAGAGTTGTGAGAGCGATCGCTCAAAAGAAAGATGGAATCTCTCTAACCTCTGTGTCAAAGTTATATCAGTAAGAATTACGAACACTTTGCCGACGGAGAACACAGATGGTAGCTACATTAGATGATACGAAACGCAATGCAATTGCTGTAAAACTTGCAACTCTTAAAGCTCTCCAACAGTTGGCCATCGAAAAGGAACAATCGCTTTTGACACAAGGGCTTGATGCTGAAATTGCCGATCGCATCCGAAATTTTATCAATGACGATCAAAAAAATCTTGGTATTTTAGAAACCGTAATTGGTCAGTATGGCATTCAAGCTGAACCTAAAAAAAATGTTACACAATTCATTGAAAAAGCTCGCGAAATGTTCAAAAGTTCTGAGTTGAGCCTCTATGAAAAGGTCTCTCAGCATGAATTGCTAAAACATCAATTAGTAATGAGTGGCTTGATAGTTCACAAAGCTGCTCAAAAAGTTGGGGCTGATGTGTTGCTAGCGATCGCACCTTTGAATACGATTAACTTTGAGAACCGCGCCCACCAAGAGCAACTCAAAGGCATTCTGGAAATTCTGGGTGTCCGCGAACTCACTGGACAAGATGCAGATCAAGGAATTTGGGCACGTGTTCAAGACGCTTTGGCCGCAGTTAGTGGTGTGGTAGGTAGTGCTGTTACTCAAAACAGCGACAAAAAGGATCTAAATATCCAAGATGTCATCCGCCTGGATCACAACAAGGTAAATACCCTATTCACCGAACTACTACAAAGCAACGATCCACAAAAGATCCAAGAGTACTTTGGTCAAATTTACAAGGATTTAACTGCCCACGCTGGAGCTGAAGAAGAAGTTGTCTATCCAAAAGTACGTCCTTTCTACGGTCAAGATAACACCCAAGAACTATTTGATGAACAAGCTGAAATGAAGCGGGTGTTAGACCAAATTAAGGCTATTAGCCCTTCTTCATCTGAATTCAAAGATCAAGTTACACAACTTATGAAAGCTGTTGGTGACCATATTCGTCAAGAAGAAAGCACAATGTTTGCTGCCATTCGCAACAACTTAAGCACTGAGCAAACTGAACAACTGGCGACTGAATTCAAAGCCGCTAAGACCCGAATTCAAGAGAAATTGGGCGTTGTTAGCGAATCGAATGTGTAGGATGCTTTCGAGCTTTCTATATCCGCTAAAAAAAGTTAGTTAAACAAAAACTCCCAGCACATCAGCGCTGGGAGTTTTTGTTTAAAGATTTTGCTGACAATATTTATAAGCGGCATAAGCCATAGTTACAACGCCGGTGATAATGGCAGATTCATCGACTTCAAATTGGGGATGGTGTAAGGGGTGGTTAATGATTCTTTCTTTGTAGCCTACACCTAAGCGAAACATGGAACCAGGGACGTGTTCCAAATAAATAGAAAAATCTTCAGATCCAAGGGAGGATTCCGGTAAAACTTGAACGTGATCGCTACTCCAAGCTTCTTCTGCGGCTGATTGTAACAATTGCGTCAAGGTATAATCATTTTGGACGCTGGGTACACCCTGGCGATAATTGACTTGATACTTTGCCCCGTAGGTATGGCAAACATTAGATACAATGTTTTCAATCCAATTCGGGAGATGGGCACGGGTTTCGGGATGGAGCGATCGCACAGTTCCCAATAACTGCACTTTATCGGCAATTACATTCGGCGCTCTGCCACCATTAAATTTCCCTATGCTCAATACTAAAGGACGCAAAGGATTTTGTGTCCGGCTGATGGCTTGTTGCAGTGCAGTAATCACTTGGCAAGCAATCCAAATCGCATCAATCGCCTCATGGGGACGCGCCCCGTGTCCAGATTCTCCCATAATCAGAATCTCTAAATCATCAGCAGCGGCTGTCAAAGCCCCGTAACGCACGCCAATAGATCCTGCGGGTATAGAAGGGAAAACATGAACCCCTAATAAAGCTGAGACGTTTTCCATCGCTCCATCTTTCACCATCCAGCTTGCCCCTTGAGCAATTTCCTCCGCTGGCTGAAATAAAAACCGCACTTTACCACCCAACTCCTCTACTACTTGGGACAACACCATTGCCGTTCCTAACCCCACTGTGGTGTGGACATCGTGACCGCAAGCGTGCATAATACCATCTGCACGAGAGGCATATTCTAAATTTGTGCCCTCTTGAATTGGCAAGGCATCCATATCAGTGCGAATTGCCAATAAACGGTCATTTTGACTAGTGCCTTGGAGTTCTCCAATTACGCCCGTTTTACCAACTCCTTCTTGTACGTGTAGCCCACTAGAAGACAAAACACCAGCTACGAAGGCTGCTGTTTGGTATTCCTGACCGCTGAGTTCTGGGTGAGAGTGGATGTGGCGGCGAATTTCAATTAAGCGGGGCGCTAGTTTTGCTGCTAAGTCTTTAATACGGGTAAGCATCGATTTAATTAATCTATAGGCTTTTCTCCCATGATAAAGAAATGTTAACAAACAAAATGCTTTTTGCCATACAAGGATAGAGGTTAAGGAAGAAGCAGAGGGGCAGGGGGCAGAGAGCAAGGGGGAATTATTGAACAACTCTCTTCCTTGTCTTCCCCTCTTCCTTGTCTACCTTGTCTCTTCTCAATGCCCAATACTTCGGCTTACCTCGACTTCGCTCGGTACAAGTCGCTTAGTACAAGTGCCCAATGCCCAATGCTCCATTCCCTACTCCCCAGTTTATTTTGAGTAGCAGGTTGTGGCTAAAGTATTTTCGGGTTTGTACTCGTTACATTCTCTGGGATTTTGACGCTCTAACGACCAACCATAAGGTTTGTCAGAGGTGACAATACCATTATTTAAAGTTGTTAATCGGTAGTTAGCCCCCCGAAAATTAGTAAATTGCAATTTGGCATCTTTTAAGTTCGCTGCTTCTAAATTGGCACTGATGAAGCCAGCAAAAGACAGATCGGCATTTTCCAGGGATGCTGATTTTAAATTTGCTCCTGTTAAAGAAGCACCACTGAGATTCGCCGAATTCAGAACCGCACCTTCTAAATTCGCACCTGTGAGATCGGCATTCGTGAGATTAGCTTGAGATAATGTAGCGCCGCTCAAGTCAGCCCCTCGCAAATTTGCTCCAGTTAGATTCAGCTTAGTTAGGTCAGCGCCACTCAAATTACACCGAGGACAGGCACTTGTTGCCTTCAACTGATCCAAGTCTAGCTGATTTAATGCAAGAGCCTGCTTTGCAAACGCTAAACAGGCTAACAGGGAGACGGTGGCAACAATCTTAAGTTTCATATTTTTACTGATATTTACAAAAATGACAAGTTACGAATATCACGTACTGCCATCCTTACATATACCGCTTCTCTAAGGAAGTGCAGGGATGAAGCATTGATTAAGAAGCTGTAAAAATACTATAAATTATAATAGTAAGACTACTCAAACGGAAATATAGGCTATAGAATCAAATCGTAAGGAACTATACCGAACCAATTATAGACTACCAAATATGTGATCCCCCTAGCTCGATTCAAAAGACGACTAGGGGGATCTTGTTTTTGGGCATTGGGCACTTGTACTGAGCGTACCCCTGCGGGGAAGCAAGCTACGCGTAGCGTCTCGGAGAGAAGCCGAAGTATTGGGCATAAGAAGCAGAGGTGCAAAGGGGAAAGACTTACTGCTACTTCTCCTCTGCTCCCCTGCTCCCTGATCTTCCCTGTCCCCTTGTCCCCCTGCTCCCCTGCTCCCCTGCCTTCTTCATCGCCATCCTAAAAGGCGCAGTCCAGGGACAATTAGGTAATAACTCACTCCTAACCAGAAGCTGATCAAGAAGCCTACAGAGCCAAAAAAAATCAGAGGTAACTTTAACTCCAACCAGGCTGGTTGACTGGTAAATTGGAAAATTGGAGGTGCTAACTTCAAAAGAATTAAAACTGCATAGGCGATCGCACTGCCAAAGGCCGCGAACACCGCGTATACTACATGATGGCTGCGAAGTCCTAAACTCAAGGTGAGTAAGCAAACTGCCACTAAAATCACTGCCACGAAGCCCTCGCCGCTATCTTTTGGGGTGATTAATTGCAAAATCAACCAGCCGAAGCCATAGCTAATCATGCCCATCAGGGAAGCCACTAAAAACCGCCGCCGTTGACCAAAACACCCAGATACTGTCAGCCCCCATGCGGTTCCCCAGCCTGCGGCAACGAACACCAAAATATCTGCACCGAAGACGGGTTGAGTATTTGGCACTAATTGGTTTAGCTGACTCCCAATAAATTCCACAACCTGACGTCCCAAGCTGGTGCGATAGGCCAAAATAAAACCAGCGATCGCACCAAAACAAGCGCCGATACTACTCAGGATCATCGCCCAAATCGTCGCCAAACAAGCTCGGAAAATTTTGATGATTGTCTGAGCGATAAAAATAACGGTTTTGGTGACAGCTTGACTAAAGTTAGCTAAAACTTGTTCAATAGCTTGTGTTATCAGTGTAAGTTTCTGGGAAGCTTGCGTTGAGGCTTGCTTAACTTTGTCTCGCAGTTGAGCAAATACCCCTGCTGGCGGTAATGGTTGAGAAATCTTCGCCAAACGTTTTTGAATTATAGCTGCATTTGCTGGACGCGATCGCACATCCTCCTGCACCATCTCATCTAGCAAATCTGCTAGTTGCGGATTGACATTCACCGTTGTTCGCCAGCGTAATTTACCCGTTTGCTGATCTTCCAACTCTAGCGGGTATTTGCCTGTTAGTAGTTCAATCACCGTTCGACCAAGGGCATAAAAATCGGCACTTGGCCCAACAATACCTCCAATCACTTGTTCTGGTGGACTGTATCCAGAAGAAAATAATCGCGTGGAACTAGACTGAGAACGCAGCTTAGAGGCACTAAATTGTTTTGCTCCACCAAAATCAATTAATACTAAGCGATCGCCCTCTGCTTGCCCTGGAGACGGGGTTACAGATGGCGAAGAAGTGCCCAGCATTAAATTAGAAGGTTTAATATCCCGGTGAAGAATCTGACGTTTGTGTAATTCTTGTAAAATCTGCACAGCTTGGGCAAACCAGTTTAAAACCAAACTCTCTGGACACCCTTGGGGAAACTTTTTTAATATCTCCTCTAAAGTCCGCCCATTGATTTTTTCCATTACCAGACAAGGCAGTTGGTGCGGTTTGGGATTAAACAGGTTTACGTTAAAATAACCATCAGCATCGACTGTGGGAACACCCGGATGCTGCAAGCTAGATAAAACTGCTGCCTCTTGGGTAAATAATTCCAGTGCCTTGGGCGAATCTTCTACCAATACTTTCAACACTTTTTCTGTTTGAGTTTTTTCATCCCAAACGGTGTAAATTTGAGCAAATCCTCCCGATCCCAAGGGCTGAAGTGGAACATAGCGGTCTAACAACTCTAGCGGTGCGCCACAGCTGTTGCAAAATTTGTTTCCCCAAGGCTGAGGATAAGGACGTTGACAATCAGGATTTATGCAGTGAACCGCACTCTGAGTGATGTGGGACACAACCGCTACAATACAAAGGCTGAGTTGATTTTAGCGTTTCTTTAGGTTTCCTGATTTTAAAATAGACAAAAGGAAAACCCTCATAAAATTTATGAGGGCATTCGTTTATATTTACAACAGAATTCAAGGAAGGTGAAGTACACAAGGATTCGTGTCAAAGCAAGATATAAAGCCTGTTTTACTTCTGAATTCAGAATTTTGAATTTAGAATTCTGACTTCTGAATTCTGAATTCTGCTGTATGTCAGCCCTTAATTGCGAAAACTTCTCTTACTTTGTCTGTGCTTGGCAACTTCTTTGCGTTTGCGTTTTTCTAAGGGTGTTTCAAAATGACGATGCTTTCTCATGTCTGGAAAAATCCCCGCCTTGGAAACTTCTCGTTTAAATCGTCGTAAGGCTGACTCAATGTGTTCATTGTCACCTACAATTACTTGGGTCATTATTTCTCCTACTAAGTTGACTTCATCGATGGCTATGCAGGCGGTAAGATTACAAAAAAAAGACAGACTTTTGTTTGTCTGACCTTAAGACTCTTGGTAAGTTTTTTGTTTCCAAGATTAGTAGCGTCCGCCGCGTCCACCGCCGCCACCACCGTATCCTCCTCGGTTGCCACCAAAGGAACCTCTATCACCTCTATCTTCCTTGGGTTTAGCCTTATTCACTTTCAGATCACGACCCATCCACTCAGCACCGTCGAGAGCTTCAATGGCAGCGGTTTCTTCAGCTTCAGTTCCCATTTCCACAAAAGCAAAGCCCCGTGGACGACCTGTTTCCCGGTCAGTAGGTACTTGAACGCGCTTTACAGTACCATATTCTGCAAAAATACCACTTAAATCTTCTTGTGTAACGTCATAAGAGAGGTTACCTACATAAATTGACATCGATTCTCTCCAAAATCATCACTGTGTAGAGATTTTAATTTCTCTCAGAAGTCTGTAAATACTAAAAGGAAAAAGCCTTTCAATACTAAAACCAAAGACATCACTCAATTAACTCTCATAAATCTAGGATGACATACGAGCCAACTCTTTGCACCCAGTAGATAGTTAACCAGTGACGCGATCGCTTAGGTGCGATCGCCCGCCCCCACATACCCTAAGTATAGTCCACCGCAAAAAGGGGTTGGAAATGGAAGAAGATAAATTCTGTAGGGTGATATAAAAAATCAGACATGCAAGGGCGCATCTTTAATATCCGAATTGAACGTTTGACTGCATTAACCATGAAGCATTACTTCAAAATTTTAATACGAAAGGCAAAGTCAGGCAACAAATATAAAACTATTGTGACTTGTACTCTTTTGGAGAACCTGCTATAAAAGCAACTGCGATGCTTACGGCAGCAAGCTACGCGAGTCTTTTTCTTTGGTGCTAGCCTCTCTTTTTGGAAGAGGGGAGTAAGTGGCGTAATATCATGTTCGGCTAATTAACCCGGCGTTGCAATGTTAAATTGCCGAACATCACCTTTCCAAGCCGTCTCCAATTCAGCTTTGACAATTTGAGCGACCTGATCTTTGCCTAGTGCCTGCAAACTTGTCTGCAAGCCAAATAGAGAACGTCCATTATGGGGATATTTTTTTAAATCGGCACGAAAGACTTTCTCAGCTTCTCTATAGTCACCCTTAGCCAAAAGCACAGCACCCGAAGATTCCCGCGTCGGAAAATACCAGTCTGGTGGTTCCACGTAATTGAGGGCATCTTCTGCTGCCACTGCTTTTTCTAGCAATAAAATGGCAGATTAATAATCATGCTTTTCTCTGGCAATTTTGGCGTCTATAACTTTTGAGGCAATGTCTGAAATGCGACTGGTGGGACTGAATCCAATGGTTGCTTTGGTGGAAATTCCCTGTTTGGCAGCTAGTAATGCCCGACTTTCACTTGCTGCATCTTCAAGTTTACCTGTGGCTGCGATCGCCATGCTGCAAGCAAAATGCCAAAGTGCTGTGGTAGTAGGCAATTTAGCTTCGGGAGCAGGAGTTTTTAAGATGGCATCCCAATCACTAAAGCGTGTCTGAATCAGCATTTTGCTGCCCAGGAATCCCTCTAGCATTGGTGCATACGGGTCAATTGCAGTAGCATTTGCAACTAATTTCTCTGCGGATTTAAGAGCATCTTCATATCTTCCTGCTATGCTACTGGCCACCATGAGAAAATTTGACTAGGTTTCCCATTGCTTTGGCGTAGTAAAGCGCTAGTTGATACAAATCAGCATCGGCATCTTGAGAGTAACGTTTTGCTAAGGCGGTAATGTAGTCTCGTTCTTGGGTAGAAAGTGCCAAAGCTTGCTGTACCGCTTGGTAAGCAGCTAATTCCCGATTGGGGTCTATTTGTGAATTAATATTGGGCCCCAACGCTAAAGCAACACCCCAATATGCAATGCGGATTGAGTTTGGCAGCATATTGAAAAGAACGCACTGCCTCATCATGATTGAAAGCGTAAATTAAATTTAATCCCTGATCGAAAAACTCTTGGGCTTGAAGATTAGAAGTAGAAACTGGATGGTGGATTGTGCCAAGTCCAGATATTAAGTTGTAAGGCTGTTTTACTTCAGGATAGACGTGTTGGTGTAAACTCTCGTCGAGAAGCGGCTTGTTGTCAGATATCGCCGCACTAGGAGCAACTAAAGAGAATATAAGCACTCAAATTAGAAATAAGTACTTCATTATTATTTTTCTTCAAGCTCTTTTTTAATATTCAAATGCCACAGTTTCTCTAAAGAAGCAACTTGTTGGCAAAAAACAGCAGCCCGGTGTTTCTTATAAAGATTAAACCCTAGAAACACAATCATTGGAATCAAGATAGAATATCCGATGAAAATGTTAACAGATGAATCAGTTTGCATCCTAGAGTCTATATATTGGGAGTTGGGAGTTGGTTGAGTACTAGAATTTGATTGCATAAATATCTTCATAAAGACTACAAGTAATAAGCTAGAAATAAACGTGAATAATTGTTCCTGCCGTCTTGGAACAGAAATTAGTCACAACTTTTATTAGGTACTTCAAAGCCGCTGCTGAGACTTCTCTATGCCTTCTTCCACTAGCTAAACTATTCTTCAGTTAAAACCTGACAAATTATGTTGATTTCTGCTAACTTTTGTGACAAAATCCTTATTCTATAAGCTACTACTTCTAAAGTATTTACTGAGATTTCAACTATTTTTAGTGTCAGTTATTTCTAATACTTGCTTAAGTAGTCAGAGTTACATAAGTAATATACAGGGGATTGCACGTTCGTAAGTGACTGTTAAGAAAGATGTAACTAATGTATAACCAAGCTATTGGGGAGAGTGCCCGATAGGGCGGGTGGCAATACTTCTCAGTTAGGCATTTTTAATTCAGAATCGGGTTTTGGGAAAAGGGTACTGAATTTGGTTAAAGGTTTTTTCTTTCCCCTTTTCCCCTTAACTGAGAAGTATTGGGGCGGGTGGATAGTGTACTCGACTTAGATAAAGAGCGCTGTATTTACCATATTTAGTGGTATGGCTGTCTACCTGAAGTGATAAATGATTTTATCTGAAGATAGAACAATAAAATGATCCCTTTCCCTCTTTTGAATATTACTTGAATTTCCAAAGATGAATTTAAAGGTTAAATAACTATATACAATGGACACAAATATTTTTCATAAAACTATCATCAGATAGAAGAATTAAAAGTTTTCTAGAAGTAATCTATAAACTTTGCAGCGCTTTTCAAGCAAGCAAGAAGTAATCAACACTTAACAGACTTTAAGAACAAAAAATATGAGTATCGAAGATAGAGCAAAAGCTTTTGCTAAAAACATCGAAGGAAAAGTACAAGAGGGAATTGGCGAAGTAACTGGCAATCCCAAAGATAAAGCTGAAGGTAAAGCTAAACAAGCTGAAGCCCAAGTCCGTCACACCGCTGAGAATATCAAAGATGAAGTTAAAAAGACTTTAGAATAATACAGCATGATAGAGGTTTTCCTCGCTGTAACAAGTTGCTCAAGTAACTAGATTTTGGCGGTACTGTACTAGGTGATAATTTTATTTAGGAAGAATGTAGAGACGTAGCACTGCTACGTCTCTATAAAGGTTTTAAATGGAGATATCTTATCGATAATCTTGACTTTGAATACTCCCCAAACGAGCAGCATCACGAATATTGTAGTCAGCACGGGTAAAGCGATTTAGCTGCATTTCAAAAAACTCTCGATTAGCTTGTAAATGCTTGGGATTTTGGTCATCTAAAGGATATAAAAGTGCAGTTCGCAAGGCTTGAATTACCGCAGAAGTTACACAGTACATTGAGCGTTGAAAACTAACTCCTAACTGAATCAACATATCTTCTTCACCCCGGCAATGTTGGCTGTAATAATCAACAAGATATGGTGGCAAAAAGTGCAACATATCTTGCATTAATAATGTCGGGGGAATGCCAGCAGTACCCACTGGAAATACATCAGCGTAAAGAATACCATAGTGAAAATCTTTTTGGTCTTCTGGCACTTGACGCGCTTGAGCATTATAAGATTTTGTTCCTCGGAAGGGTGCAGTGCGGTAGAAAACTGCTTCTACATAAGGTAATGCGGCTTCGTATAGCCACATGAAACCCTTAGATTTGGGGATAATTTCGTAGCATTTACCACGAATATAAACGTGATGGTAAATCGGACGACCTGCGATCGCAAATATACCATTAACTAAGAAGCTCATCGCCTCTGGGACGCTGCTAATGGTACCTTCATCATAGCGATCGGACATTTCAAAGAATACTGGGGCCATAACTTCCCAGAATAAGCCCAGATTAGCGTAGTATGACATCTGGCGGCACTGTTCCAAAAACATATCGGGGAACAGCTTGTAAAGTCCCAGCATTACTGGGTTCCCTTGGAAGTAAGCTTTAATTGCTCGGTCAGCGTTGGCTTTGTATTCTTCAGAATCTAGGTAAGGGTCAAATTGTCCACCCATCCCTCTGTGCCACAACATCGCCCGCATACAAGCTTCCGCAAATTCCATGTTAATGCGATCGTGCAACAAGTGATGCAACAACTTCGGCATTTTAAAAGTTTCACCCTTCTCAATAAATGCCAAAAGTTCTGGATGTGCAGTAGCTTCGCCGCGCCAAATTCGTAAATCGGCATCATCGCCAGCGTAATGATTATGCAGTTCTAAATACTCATTGGGTAGGAAGTATTTAAAGAAGGGAAGCGGGTTTAAAAATTCCCGTTCGGCAATATAAAGTAGGTCACGCCAGTAAAAATCCATCGGTACAGCATAAGCTTTGTACAAACCGATGATTTGCATCAAATTTTCTGGAGTATCGGGTAACATTGCACCGCCTGCTTCTAAGCGGTGAATTACTTCGGCAAATTCGTGATTAGAAGCAGGTAATTTAATTGCTGTTTTAATTGCAGTCATGGTAATGATATTTACTCAATTGCGTAAACTTCTAGCGAATCGAATTCAAAAACTCTGCGCTACTTTGCGTTAAACTTTGCGTTCCTCTGCGTTTAAAAACTCTTAATTATTTACCACTTCAGAGATAACAGTTTTTTCCAAGGAGGGAATTGCAGCCACCATTGTTGTAGTTGTGGATTCACTCCAACGCACTAACCATGTGGGTTGTACTCCTAAAAAGATGATGAAAGCTGCCAAAATTAAAGCTGGGATTTTCTCAGACCAAAGAACTTTGGGATAGTAGGCGAAGTTATCCAATCTGCCAAAACAGGTGCGGTTAAGGAGGATGACAAAATAGACTGCGGTTAATCCACTAGCGACTACACACAAAATTGTCGGAATGGGAAAGATAGAGAAACTGCCTTGAAAGACGATAAATTCAGCGATGAATCCTGTCAAACCGGGAATACCTGCACTAGCCATTCCACTTAAAACTAGTAAGGCGCTAATTAAGGGTAAACCGCGTATGGGACTCATTAAACCATTGAGTTTATCTAACTCACGTGTGCCGACTTTGGCTTCTACAACTCCCACCAAGTGGAAGAGAATCGCCAGGATGATGCCGTGGCTGAACATTTGGGCGACTGCACCAACGAGTGCTAAGGGAGTACTAGCAGCACCAGCTAGCAAGATATAGCCCATGTGACCAACAGAACTGTATGCTACCATGCGCTTGATATCTTTTTGAGCGATCGCAATTACTGCCCCATAGATAGCGCTAACTGCTCCCCAAATTGCTAAAGTCGGTGCAATAATACTCCAAGCGTGGGGAAACATACCCAACCCAAATCGCAGCAGTCCATAGGTTCCCAGCTTTGCTAACACCCCACCGAGAAGAATGGCAATTGGTGCTGAAGCCTCAACGTAAGCATCAGGTAGCCAAGTATGGAAGGGAACTAAAGGAATTTTAATACCAAAACCTAATACTATTCCTGCTAGTAAAAGGATTTGTTTGGCTGTTGACAGGTTTTCTGTAGAAACTGCATCAAAAGCAAAATTGGTAGAACCACTCAGCCACACCATACCCAAGAATGTCGCCAGAATTAATGCTCCTGAAACAGCAGTATAAATCAGGAATTTAATCCCAGCATAACCCCGTTTTGCCCCTCCCCAAATGGAAATTAGTAAGTAGAAGGGGATTAGTTCTAGTTCGTAGAACAGGAAGAATAGCAGCAAATTTTCTGCTAGAAAAGCACCTGCAACTCCTCCACTAACTAATAAAATCATGGAGTAGAACAGCCGGGGGCGTTCAGTTTCTTTACTACTGCTGTAAATAGCAATCCAGGTGAGCAGGCTATTTAACACCAACATCAAGATAGAAAGCCCGTCAACACCTAATTGATAGCTCAAGCCAAGGGTTTCATTCCAAGGTAAATACTCTTGAAATTGCATTCCAGGATTACTGATATCAAATTTTAGCAGGATAAAAAGGTTCCAGAAGAGAACTATCCCTGAAAAGATTAATGCTATTAAACGAATGCGATATTTAGGAATACTTACAGGTAAGACTGCTATAAAAATAGCAGTAAAGATTGGCAGCCAAATCAAAACACTTAACATGAGAGTTTTGTCCTTTGTCTTTTATGACTCAATACGCTTGGGTTAAGAGAATATTAGGTTGGGTTGAGCGATAGCATAACCCAACAAAGTCTCGATAATGTTGGGTTTCATTCCTCAACCCAACCTACGTCTTCGTCCTTTGTCTTTTGTCCCTTATGACTTACTCTTAGAGAATGTTTGAAAAGCCATGATTGATGTATCAAATATTTTTTTACCCCTCCCTAACCCTCCCCTTATAAAGGGGAGGGAATCTGATTTTTCTTGTTTCCCCCCTTTATAAGGGGGGACTAAGGGGGGTAACAACGCAATTAAAATCACTGCCAATCACTTTTCAAACAACCTCTTAGCCAATGACTAATGACTAATGACAAAGGGTAAAAAAGCTAACTTACTAAACTAATTTCTCCAGTATCTAAATCGTAATAACCACCAACTATTTTTAGCTTTTCTGCTTTGATTAACTCCGATAAAACTGACGATGATTTCAATCTTTGAATTTGCGCCAAAATATTTGCTTTACAAACATTTTCTACCATATCTCCTGATTTATCTTTTGAACTTTCTACACTTGGTTTAATTGCTTCAAGCAAACTTCCAATATTTCCAGGTACTGGAGCACCTTTAATCGCCGCTTGTACCGCACCACATCTTTCATGCCCTACTACCATGATGACTTTGGCGCCTAATACTAAACTGCCAAATTCTAAACTACCAATTTGCTGTGTTGTGGCAATATTACCAGCTATCCGGCAGACAAATAAATCTCCAAGCCCTTGGTCAAAAACAATCTCTGAAGGTACTCGTGAATCTGCACAACCGAGAATAGAAGCGAAAGGCTTTTGACCTTTGGCAACTTCAACTAAACGTGAATAGCTTTGGTCAGGATTACGACGTTTTCTTTTGGCAAACCTTTCATTTCCATCTAATAACTCTTGCAGTGCCTTATCGGGCGTAATCTCTTCTTCTACTGGTTTTTTTTCGGCTGCAAGTAAGTTTGAACTAAGTCCGGCTGTCAATACACCTGTACCGATCGCACCTGCACCAAACTTGAATAAACTTCTTCTAGAAAGATTTATTTGCGGATGTTGTCTGCTCATGGAATTATCCTCACAATATTAAACTGTTAACTTTTATTCGGATAGTTACTGCTACCGAAGTGTCGAGATTTGAAAAACAAAATTTAAAAACTGTACTCCCCAAAATGGCCAAGTTACCCACATTCCTAAAAGACTCACTCCTAGAAGAACTGTGAATGCATAAGACTGGGTTTGTCCAGAGGTGCTGTATTTAAGACCTTCGCCACCTAATAGCGAAAATAAACCAACGAAATTAACAATGCCATCAACCACAAAGCGGTCAATCATATCGGCAAGTTGCGAGATTTTGGCAACGCTGAAAATTATCGTCATCCGATAGAGTTTGGGGGTGTAAAAGTCGTATGCCAGTAAATCTTGTAATCCTTGCCAAGGGAGACGAATCGGTTTGGGAATATTGCCTAAATAAATTACGCCAGTGATGCTGCAACTGAAAATACTCGACCAAATTAAAAGTAGTGCGACATCTTTATTGAGGTTTGTCCAATCTGGTAAAAGTGATAAGCTTTGCAACACTAAAGAAAGATGTAGACTGACACCAAGTAAAATCATTGTTGGCAGAATCATCGGCCAGTGGGCTTCAGGCGATCGCTGACTCATTTGTGTCGGTTTACCACCAAAAATTAAAGCGAATTCTCTGGTTAAACTGACGGCTGTCAAAGCATTTACCGCTATCAATACTCCCACTAACCAAGGTTGGGTTTTCTGTAACGCATCTGCTAATTCCAGCATCGCCGAAAAGCTACCCAGGGGTGGAAAACCAATTAACCCCAAACTTCCAACGATAAAGGCAATTCCAGAAATTGGGCGGCGTTTCCACAGTCCACCAAGTTGGGTTACGTCTTGGGTGATGCTATTCCAGATAATTCCGCCGGTACTCATTACCAATAGTGCTGCGGATATGGCATGGGTGAGTACTAACAACAGTGCTACTTCGTCTTGCTGTACTCCCACAGCGATGAATACTAAACCCATGTATGCGCTGACAGAATAGGATTGGCAGCGTTTAAGATCGATTTGAGCGATCGCAATTAAAGAAGCACCCACGGCTGTCACCGCACCAATCGCAACCATCGCCGAGGAAGCTATGGGCGAGATGGTTAACACAGGTTGCAATTTAATCAGCACCCATGCACCACTAGCTACTACTACCGAGTTCCGCAAAATCGTACTGGGAACAGGGCCTTCCATCGCTTCATCTAGCCAGAGATGCAAGGGAAATTGGGCACATTTACCCATAGGGCCAGCAATTAAAGCTAAACTTACCAGTGCCATAGTTGTCGGGTTGACGTTAGCAGTAGCCGCCCATTCAGCTAGTTCTGTGTAATTCCAAGTTCCAGCTAAAGGCCATAATGCCAACACGCCCATCAGCAAGAATAAGTCTCCCACCCGCTTGGTTAAGAAAGCGTCTCTTGCACCTGAAACTACCAACGGCTGACTAAACCATAAACCAACTAGTAGGTAGGTTCCCAGCGTCAGCACTTCCAAAATTACATAGCTGAAAAACAAGTTATTACACAAAGCAAGGGCGCACAATCCCGCTTCAAATAATCCCAATAAAGAATAGAAGCGTCCCCAACCCCAATCCATTTCCATGTAGCCGATCGCATAAATTTGCGCCAGCAAATTCAAGCCAGTAATCACAATTAAAGCGCCGACACTCACCGAAGATATATCCAAAGCTATAGTCAGGTCTAAACCAGCCGTAGATAACCACGGAATAAATACTTCTTGGGCTGGATAATTCCAAGTTGCTTGGAAGGCGATCGCACTATGTACAAATGCCAAAAATGTCATCACCAAGTTTACATAACCCGCCGGTCTTGGCCCGGTTTTCCGAATGATCCCCGGCGACCAAGGCACGGCTAACAAGCCACCTATTAAGGCATAGCACGGAACTAGCCAAACAGTCTCAAGTAGAAACTGAGCCATCAACTCACCTCTATTATTGTCATCAAAAATTATGGGTTTTAAATCAACTGACGTTGATCCCAGTTAACCTAGCGATGTCCACAACGCGCTATTTAGCGTCGCAGAACAGCAAATTTATCTTTATTTAATTTTCTTAGAAATAGCTTACCGTTATATCTGTCCAAATTGAATTAATTTATCTAAATAAATTTGAGATAACTACTCTAATTATTTCTTATATAATCAACTATTCCGGCAAACAATATAAGTATTTATTCTTATCTATGCATTGGTTCATGGATGAATCAATAGTTATCATTAGTTTTATCAATTGATATAAATGACAAGAGACGCCATTGATTGCGTCTCTACAAATCGACTAAATGTAATTTATATTTGGGTGATTTTGTCAACCTGCCAATGAGAGATAGTAATGGCAGGTGACGAGACAACTTGACTTATGGGTGCGGGTTTCATGTCCCGGTAGTCGAGGAGTTGGACTAGGATCAGGTAGGCGATCGCTAAAATGATCGAAATCGCACCTGTAAGAATGGCAATTATTTTCGAGCGTTCCATCAGTATTTCCTGTAATGCAAGTTATTGTGCAGTGCCTATATCCACATAATAGACTTGGCTATAGTTTCTGAGCGTGAGGGAACCGCAGTTTAGCAGATAAAATATTAACAACCTGAAAGCGACATTGAGCGATCGCCATGACGACGAAACAAGCTATCTTTGACGCTATTGAACAACTGCCAGAGCAACACCTAAAAGAGGTGTTGCAGTATGTTCAACAACTTGCACGTCTCCAAAAATCACCAGCATCCAACCCATCCACCCAAAGCAGCGATCCCCTTGCAGATTTCATCGGTGCAGTATCTCACGGTTCTCTAGCTGCCAACTTAGACAACGAACTCTATGGCGGATAAGCTTTTTATTGATACATGGGGCTGGCTCACGCTCCATGACAAAAGTGAACGTTATCACCAAGAAGCCACAGAAGCTTACCAATATGCAATCGCTCAAAATGGACAAATTTAGACAACAGATTACGTCCTTGACGAAACGATTATTTCTCGCTGTTAAAATATCACCAGTCCGCTAAATTAAACGAGACATACAGCTTATGATTACTCAAATGATGGTTCAACCCTCATTCTGGGTAGATTCTGGAATCAAACTCAGTAAAGTTAGGGACATATATTTGTTTAAATTTACTGAAGAATTACAGTCTCGACTCGAAGAATTGTCTGAGAAAAAGAAAGCTGGATTGCTAACAAGCGAGGAAGATGCTGAATTGGCAGGCATATTGGAACTTGATAGAATTTTTACCTTGCTTAATGCCAAAATCATTTCTCAATCATGACAGTTAATGATTCCACCAAAAAATTAGTCAGACAAAGAGCTAAATTTCTTTGTGAATACTGTCATTCTTCAGAAGAAGCAAGTGCTGCTCTATTTTCTATTGACCATATTACACCGTAGTCTCTTAAAGGTTCGGATGACCCTGATAACTTGGCATTAGCCTGTCAGCGTTGCAATGGATATCGCTACAATTTCACCACTGGAATTGATCCAGATACAGGACAGATGCTACCTCTATTTAATCCACGCCAGCAAAAGTGGTCTGACCACTTTATTTGGTCAGCAGATGGTCTAACAATTATTGGCATTACTTCTGTAGGACGAGCTACAAGTAATCGTTTAGACCTCAATGATGAACGTCATAATGAAGGCTCTATTGTCAAAGCTCGTCGTCTTTGGATCAAAGGTGGTTGGCATCCACCTGATGAAGACCCGCAACAAGTAAAAAAGTATTGATCGCTAAAATAATCGAAATCGCACCTGTAAGAATGGCAATTATTTTTTAGCGTTCCATCAGTATTTCCTGTAATGCAAGTAGAATAACTGTATTGAGTCATCAATGAGGATTGAGTAGGCGCAGCCCGCCGTAGGTATCGCTATGACTGCAACCACAAAAAAATTTACTTTTGCAGAGTATCTTAAGTATAACGATGGCACGGATACCCAATATGAATTGGTAGATGGAGAATTAATTCCCATGAGCCTTGGCACTGGCAAGCACGGTGGCATCTCCAAGTTTTTAGAACGAAGCTTTGATGATGAAAGTGCCAAAATGGGTCAGAATTGGACAGCACAAAAGTTTTCTGTCGGAGTACGTTCGCCACGAGGGGGACGCTGGGACACCTCACGAATTCCAGATGTAGTAGTATTACCAACACAGCAGTGGGAAGCACTTTCTAATCGAGAGGCTGTAATCGAACTCAACGAAACTCCCCCCATATTAGTGGTAGAAGTCGTCAGCGAATCTACACAAACCACAGACTATCGCAGCAAACGTTCTGAATATGCTGTTCTGGAAATTCCCGAATATTGGATTGTTGACCCGATTCAAGAGATAGTAACAATATGCACCCTAGTAGAAGGGTTCTATGATGCTGTTGCATTCCGAGGACAAGAACGCATCATCTCTTTTACTTTTCCACAGTTGGATTTGAGTGCCGAACAAGTCTTAGCAGGACGGAAGTGAACTCTCAATTACTATTACCCAACCAAACCGTATTGGCTGTACTTCAACAATGAGCCTCAGAACCTCGATATTGACCTTCTGAAGCTCGACGATGACCTTCTGAAGCTCGACGATGACCTTCTGAGCCTCGAAGTTGCGCCTTTTATCCTCGAAATTGCACCTTTTATCCTGGAAGCTGCACCTTTTATCCTCGACGTTGACCTTTTGAGGCTCAACGATGACCTTCTGAGGCTCGAAGTTGCGTCTTTTATCCTCGAAGTTGCGTCTTTTATCCTCAATTAACAAATATATCTAACCATTCTTGAATGTACAGGCGTGAGCGTGTAGTAAAATTTGCTCACCTCCGTAAAGTGGAACATGGCTTTAGACTTCTCCGGTCAAAATCTCCGAGGACGCAACTTCAAAGGTAGACAAGACCTTGCGGGTGCAAACTTTAGCTATGCCGACATCCGAGGGGCAAACTTCACTAATGCTAATTTAACAGGTGCAAACTTCAGTCATGCCAAAGCTGGACTGCAACAACTTCAGAAAATAAGTTACCTAGCTCTTATATCGTTGTTATTTTTAATACTGTCAGGATTTTTTTCATATCTAATAACTGATTATTTTTTACCATTAACATTTAAAGCCTCCGGCTTAGAAAAGCATATTGCGGGCTGCACTACTTTAATTTTATTAATTGTCTTCTTTTTAAATACGATTCTTCAAGGAGTAGGGGCTGGTTTAAAAGCCTTCGCTTTTACCTTTGCCGGATTTGTAGGCGTGGCTGCCTCTGCCAAAGGCGGAACAGTAGCTGCTTTTACCGGAGGCGCAGTTGGAGGCTTAACTGTAGCAGTAGTTGTAATTGTAGCTGTAGCCTTTGCTGTAGTCGTAGTAGTTTTTACCGAAACGGTAGCCACGATCGGAGCAATAATCGTAATCGGACTTTTAGTCTCAGCAGTGGCTGTATCCTTTCCCAGACCAACATCTGGCAAAATCATAGTAGTAATTGTAATCATAAGTGGAGCCTTGGCTTTAGCCTTTGCCGTAGCCTTATTTAGCATTTACATCGGTTGGCAAGCAATGAAAGGAGATGAAAAATACGCCTTGATTCGCAATATTGCTGTTACCTTTGCTGCAATAGAAGGTACAAGTTTTTGTGGCGCTAACTTGACTAATGGTGATTTCACTGCTGCGACGCTTAAAAGTATAGATTTCCGAAACACTATACTTACTAACACCTGTTGGCATCAAGCCAAAATGCTTGACCATGTTCGTCCTGGTTCAACTTATCTGCAAAACACACAAGTATGTAAACTGCTGGTTACAGGACAGGGACAGGATAAAAACTTTAACCGTCAAAACCTGCGGGGTATCAACTTACAATCAGCAAATTTAGCAGATGCCAGCTTTATTAGCGCTGATCTCAGTGAAGCTAATTTGCAAGATGCCGATTTGTCAAGAGCAAAGCTGAAGCAAACCCAACTAGACGGCACTGATTTAACGGGTGCAACACTCACTGGCGCGTACATTGAAGATTGGGGCATTACAAATACAACTAAATTGCATGGGGTGAGGTGTGAATATGTCTTCATGCGCTTACCCACCAAAGAAGACCCTGACCCCCTCCGCAAACCTGATAATAAACAAGAAGTATTTGCAGACGGCGATTTTGCCGACTTTATCCAGCCAATTTTTGACACCCTCGACCTTTACCATAATCAAGGCGTTGACCCTCGCGCTGTTGCCATTGCCTTCAAAAACCTTGCCGAAAACCATTCCGAAGCTGAGTTAGAAATCGTGGCAATGGAGAAACGCGGCGATGATAAAATCTTGCTCAGAGCCAAAACCGCCGCAGGTAGCGATAAATCTCAACTGAGCGCAGAATATTTTGATGATTATAATCAACTCAAAGCTTTATCGCAGAGTCAGCAATTATTACTTGTAGAAAAAGATAAGCGCATTATTAGTCTAGAAAATATGGTAGACAATGCTCTCAAGCAGCCGAAATTTTATACTCAAGGAGATACAAATATGTCAGATATCAGCGGCATCAATATTCAAGGTAGCAGTAATGTTAGCGGTATTGCTGGCAATAGTTCTATTGCTAATCTGGGAACCATTAGCGGTAACGTGAGTATTGCCCTCAATCAGTTGCCTGATGCGCCAGATGCCGAGAAACCAGGAATCAAAGAATTATTGTCGCAGTTGCAAGATGCAATCATCCAATCCACATATTTGTCAGAAGAAGACAAAGCTGAAGCGCTAGAACAGGTGAAGACTTTGGCAGAAGCGGGTAAAAATCCTCAAGAATCCACCAAGCAAAAGACGGCAAAAACAGCCATCACCATGTTGAAAGGGATATTTACCGGCTTACCTGCTGTTGCCTCTCTGGTGGAAGCGGGTAATAAATTATTGCCTGCGATTTCTAAATTATTCGGTTTGGGATAATTTACAGCTATTTTCAGGTAAATAGACCACGCGATAGGGGCACAGCATTGCTGTGCCCTTACGACAGATGTGGTTCAAATACATAAAAATTGCTGTAACGTGAGGTCTTTTGAATAAAAAACCCCTAAGCCGTTAATACTTGCTGTGCTGTCAATACTAACTCAGAGAAAGTCGGAGAATATATTTGCTGGTTTCCTGTAAATACTGTTTGGTTATAACGTCCCTGATCTAACAAGCAGACTGTCACCTTTGCTTCCAGAGGATCAACAATCCAGTATTCAGGGATAGAGAAGGCTGCATATTCAAGTGGTTTCCTTTCGTAATCTCGTTTCACAGACTCAGCGCTAACCACTTCTATTGTCAACAGTGAAGGTAACTCAAGCACAGCCGATTTACCCTGAATAGATTGTCGCTGTTCTTCAGTCATCACAATTAAGTCAGGGAGATGGGATTTTTTGACAGAGGTACGAACGCCAGTCCCACTAGGGTGAACCTGCCAGTCCAACCCTAGTCGTTGGATTTCCAGATAGAAGCGGATCAACAAGAAAGTAATGATCGCTTCATGCAAATTTGAGGCTGGAGGTATTTCTAGCAGTACCCCATCCTCAAGTTCATAGCGCTTGTCAGTTCCGTCATCGTAGGTGAGATATTCCTCAAAAGTATACAGACGTTCTACAGGTTTTGTCGTAGACATACTCTTGTAATTCGTAATTGGCCATAATCATATCTACTTTCTTCATTCTCAGGTAGTTTTGGAATGTAGAGTTTAGTTTTTCCAAAATGTCTTTAACTGAAGAAATTCTTTCCCAATTACCCGGCGATGTTTTAGGAGGATTGCGCCAAGGCGATCGCATCTTAACATCTGTGCGCGAAAACACCGCACCAGTACCAACGTTAGTTAAAGAAAGTCAACAGCCTTTAGGCGTTGTAGATTTCGATGTGCTAATCTGCGGTGGCACTTTGGGCATTTTAATTGGTTGCGCCTTGGTGGTGAAGGGGTTGCGGGTGGCGTTGCTGGAAAGGGGAATTTTGCGTGGGAGGGAACAAGAATGGAATATTTCTCGCAAAGAATTAGATGTATTTGTGGAATTGAACTTGCTGAGTGAGGAAGAATTAGCAAGTGCGATCGCCACTCAATATAACCCAGCACGAGTTAGTTTTGCTGGCGGTACAGAAGTTTGGGTAGAGGATGTCTTGAATATCGGCGTAGATCCAGTTTATCTACTAGCTACCTTGAAAACTCGATTTCTCGCTGCTGGGGGAAAGTTGTTAGAAAACACACCCTTTACTGAAGCAGTGGTTCATCCCGATGGGGTGATGGTAAATAACCAATTCAAAACTCGCTTATTAATCGACGCGATGGGACATTTTTCACCCATCACCCAACAAGCACGCCAAGGCAAAAAACCAGATGCACTGTGCTTAGTTGTGGGAAGTTGCGCTCAAGGTTTTCCAGAAAATAACTCAGGCGATTTATTATTATCATTTACATCTTTGCAGAATCAATGCCAGTACTTCTGGGAAGCATTTCCAGCTAGGGATGGGAGAACCACTTACTTGTTTACCTACATGGATGCACATCCCCAACGTTTGAGTTTAGGAGCTATGTTTGAGGAATATCTGCGTCTTTTACCAGAATATCAGGGAGTGGAATTGAGCAAACTAAAATTTCAACGGGCACTATTTGGTTTCTTTCCCACCTATCGCCAAAGTCCGCTAAAAACTCCTTGGAGTCGCATTCTACCAGCCGGAGATAGCAGTGGTAGTCAATCTCCCCTGAGTTTTGGTGGTTTTGGGGCAATGGTGCGTCACCTAAAGCGTTTAACTTATGGCATTTACGAAGCGCTGGAAACAGAACAATTATCAGCAAAAGCGTTAACACTGCTGCAACCTTATCAGCCAAGTTTGACTGTTACCTGGTTGTTTCAAAGGGCGATGAGTGTTGGTGTAAATCAGAAAATTGCCCCAGATCAAATTAACCAATTACTTACAGCAGTATTTCAGGAAATGCAACAGTTGGGTACACCAGTGTTAAAACCATTTTTACAAGATATAGTGCAGTTTTCGGCACTAACGCAAACACTGTTAAAAACTGGTTTATATTATCCTGGAATAGTTGCCAAGATAATTCCGCAAGTAGGTTTGGCAAGTTTGTTAGATTGGATGTTACATTACAGTAATTTAGGTGTATACACTGCCTTGCTTTCGCTAAGTCCAATGCTAGAAACATGGATTAAGAATCAACCGAACGAACAACAATATTATTGGCATCGTTTGATTGATGCTTGGAAGTATGGTTCTGGCGGTGATTACTCAGATTAAACTTAGAATTTTATCGGTGTGAGGATAACATGATTGAACGGAAATCATCAGGAATCAAATACTTTGCAGTGCTGATTGGATTCCTGCGCGATCGCCAAGGTTTTTTAGAAGAAGTTCGCCAAGGTACGAGATTACCAAACAAAATAATTTCTTTGCTAGTTTGCAGTTCTTTATTTATCGCCGCTTATGGCGGAATCATTGGTGCATACCATAGTTGGATGCAAGCTGTGTCTTC
This sequence comes from Nostoc sp., assembly GCF_036917555.1. GTDB lineage: Bacteria > Cyanobacteriota > Cyanobacteriia > Cyanobacteriales > Nostocaceae > Nostoc. Next base: position 93,524 of record NZ_JBALDD010000024.1, read on the forward strand.
TGCCATTAAACTTCCAGCCCTTTATTTAATTACACTTTTGATTTGTATACCGACGTTGTTCTTTGCTAATATTATTTTCGGTTCAAAGCGGACTTTTGCCCAGCATTTAGCATTAGTTTTAACTGCGGTTTCAGTCACGAGCGTACTTTTATTTAGCTTTGCCCCAATCACACTGTTTTTCTTGATTACCACCAATAATTACCAGTTTTTGATTTTGTTAAATGTCTTTATCTTTGCCATAACTGGATTTATTGGTGTTTCGTCTTTATATCAAGCCACGAGTTTAGTTTTAGAACAAGATAATGAAGGTAGCAAAACACGCCAGAGAATTTTACAATTCTGGCTATTTCTTTACGCCTTCGTAGGCAGTCAGTTAGGATGGACTCTCAGACCGTTTTTTGGCACACCTGGTTCTGTCTTTGAACTATTCCGTGAAAGAGAAGGTAATTTCTATTTAAGCGTCATTAAATCTATTGGCTATCTCTTGGGAGTTCATTAATTAGTAATTAGTAATTTCACATAAAAGATAACGGAAAATCAAGGATTTTAAAAATAATTTTCCGTTATTTTTCGTTGATTTGATTGCCAACTCGACTTATGTATACACGGTAGACGGTCGATAAGTCTTTCACCAGACACGATATCACTGGTTGTTCGTGTATCGTCAGTACTAGCACTAATGACGACTGATATCAAAGGAGGTGCTATCACAACACAAGCAAGTCTCTTCTTACTATTGCTGTTCTTCAGTTGACTCTACAATGTCTCGGTTCGTGGCAAGGCCGTTGAGGATTAATCCGCGAATAATTGACACCTCTTTGTCTAAATTACGCGCATAATCTTCATATTTTATTCTTGCTTTCTGCAAATTATAACTTTTCATTTGTTCAGCCATTTGACGCGAAAATGTTACCTTTTCCTCTAAAGCTCGAACAGCTGACCACAAGGCATTTTCAATATGCTCAGTTTGTTCACTCAATAAGACATTGGCAGAAAAAGAATGCCCGGTATGGCAGCGAAATCGCAACGGCTTCGAGTTCTTAATTTGCCAAAGAGTACCATTACATTGAGGACAAGTATAAGTTGTGCGAGTTCCAATCTTTTCTACATTCTCTAAAAACTCTTTAGTATTCATTTGCTGTAGAGCAATGTTTGACTCGATCTCCATTTCTTTTGGTATTGGATAAGCTTTTTCTTCTGCTGCTGGTTCCTTAGTTAAACGGACTAGCAGGTTTGGGATTTCTGCTAGTGTTAGGCAGTAATCGACCTTGACAAACTGTAATGCACTCTTTGCCATACTGGGGTATTGTGCCTCCTGTGGGTCTTGCACTATGGCAACTCCGCCCCGCTTTTTAACCGCTTGTAAACCTACTGTGCCATCATCCAGGTAGCCAGTGAGAATTACACCCACAACCCTGGGGCCATAAGTAATCGCGGCTGAACGAAATAATGCATCAATTGCGGGTCGAAATCCGTTCTCGTGAGGCCCATGCACCACCCGTAGATGTTCTTGGCTGATTAACAAATGATGATCTGGCGGAGCAATGTAAATGTGTCCTTTTTGAATTTTCTCACCATCCTTTGGATGGGATGTGGAAAGAGAGCTTACGCTTTCAAAAATCTGGGGCAGAAGACTCGGTTTGTCTGCTGCCAGGTGTTGAACGATCAACAAAACAGCATCAATGTCAGCAGGCAAAGCACTAATGATGGTACTCAGTGCTTTGAGTCCACCCGCTGAAGTTCCAATAACGATGATATCGTGTCCAGGCATAGATTTCTTTGATCAGTTCTAGTTACACAAAAAGAATATGCCGCCGACAAATTTTCTTCGTTCGTGGATGGCATTTAGCCGTTGTTATTCAATTAAGGTGATAAACCTCAACTTACTGCCATAGCTAAAAATATGCAACTAGCAGAGGAATGAGTTTAATTAAACTCAACAACACCCAGCCGAAATAAGTAGAGGCAATTTTGCATACGCATTTATCCGTCCTGAGTCGAATGTGAATCATGCTGATTCTCAAACGAATGGTATTTTTAAGCTATTGGAGAGGTAGATGTGCTTTTGCACCCATACACTGTTTAATAAACTATTAATTTATATTATAATTATACCAATTCCAAATGAATAAAACCGGATTTGACAAGGGTTTCGGAGGAAAGTAACTGTTGCAGAATTTTGGAGAATTAGTACTGATTAAAGATTGAATTGCATTGATACCATTAATTATGAGTGTCAAATCTCCTACTATCGATATGAATGCCTTGATTTTTCCTGGGCGAAAGTTGTGTGGACTAATACAAGAGCAGTTTGCTGCTAAAGTAGGTGTAACAGTAGTAACGCTCAACCTGGGAAAATTATCGGACTAAACCGATGCCTCTAGCACTCCGATAACTGTAAGCCTTGCTGAATCAAAATGAGTAAGTCTGAGATTAAGGCAAGCCTTGAGAGCGCTTCTTCTCTGCTAAAACAGTATTTTCATAAAGACTGATCAGCCCAGCCCAACAAGACCTCATCTGTTCCTGCTTCTATGACTTCTAACTCACCTGCTCCAGACAATTTATCTATATTGAATACTTCTATTGCATCTGACCTAAGTCAACCCGATGCCCTTTTTCCTGTCGTCGGCATCGCTGCTTCAGCGGGTGGGCTAGAAGCATTTACAGAGATCATCAGTCACCTACCTACAGATACGGGTATGGCATTTGTGCTGATTCAGCATTTATCCCCGGACTACGAAAGCCTGCTGTCCGAAATTCTAGGTAGAGTGACCGAAATGGCTGTGTGTCAAGTGCTAGACCAGATGATGATCGAGCCAAACAAGATTTACGTCATTCCGCCTAACACTCAGATGACGCTAAGGAATGGAATGCTGCATTTGGCTCTCCGCGAGAAAACTCTTGGAAAATATATGCCGGGAGATACGTTTTTCTCCTCATTGGCAGCGGAGCAGGGCAACAAAGCGATCGCTATCGTTCTATCGGGTACTGATGGAGACGGGGCGCAAGGACTGAAAGCTATCAAGGTTGCAGGAGGCGTCACCATTGCTCAGTGCCAAAACACGGCTAGATTTGACAGTATGCCGAATACTGCCGTTGCCACTGGAAACGTTGATTTTGTGCTGCCGCCTGAAGCCATTGCTGAAAAACTGGCAGAGCTTAGTCGTAGTCCCTTTTTGTTTTACTCAGGGTCGCTAACAGTGATCGAACAACCGCCTCAACCAGGTGATGCTTTGACCACCATTTTTGCGCTCCTGCGGACAACCACTGGCGTTGACTTTACCCTCTACAAACCGACAACACTAGATCGACGAATACAGCGACGGATGCTGTTGTACAAGTTAGAAAAGCTGGAAGACTACGCTCAGTACCTGCAAGTGCATTCTAATGAAGTGCAAGCGCTATATGAAGACATCCTGATCCACGTCACCAGTTTCTTCCGTGAGCCAGAAGCCTTTGAATACTTAAAAACCCAGATTTTTCCTAGCATTATTCAAAACAAATCAGCAGACCATCCGATTCGGGTTTGGGTAGCGGGATGTTCAACGGGTGAAGAAGTTTATACGATTGCTATTTGCCTATTAGAGTTTTTTAGCGATCGCGCCAGCGTCCCTCTAATTCAGATATTTGCCACAGATATTAGCGAAATTGCGATCAACAAAGCTCGCTTAGGTTTTTATTTAGACACTCAGTTGCAAGGAATTTCAATGCAGCGCCGCAACCGCTTTTTTGTGCCATTGGCAAGCGGTGGCTATCAAGTTAGCAGCACTGTCCGTGAACTGTGCGTCTTTGCTCGGCATAATTTGGGGAGCGACCCGCCATTCTCGAATCTCGACTTGATTAGCTGTCGCAACGTGCTGATTTACTTATCAGATTCGTTGCAGGAATACATTATGTCCCTGTTTCACTACAGTCTCAACTTGACTGGCTTTCTGATGTTGGGTAGTTCAGAAAGCATCAAAAACTCTTCAGACCTGTTTAATCCTGTCCACGATACCTTCAAAATCTATGCGAGAAAATTAAGCTTAAGCCGTCCTTTGTTTTCGTTCACGACCAGTTCTTACCCCACCATGAAGGTTGAGCGGCAGCGAAAAACTGAAACCATCGCTGCTAATTTTGATTTAGCACGAGAAGTCGAGCAAATAATCTCAAATCGCTACGCGCCTGTATCTGTCGTAGTCGATGACCAAATGCAGATTTTGCAACTGCGAGGAGACGCTGATCCCTACCTGAAGTTGCCTGCTGACACAACCAACTTAAATGTGCTGCTGATGGCAAGAGAAGGATTGACCGTCGCGCTGCAAACGGCAATTTATCAAGCCCAAACCCAAAACCTTTCAGTTCGACAAGAGCAAATCCGCATTGAAGCGAGTGAGCGCTCGACCCTCCTGAATCTGGAAGTGATTCCATTCAAACCCGCGACCGCTACGCCGAAACCTCTCTATTTCCTGCTGATTTTTGAAGCGGCTTTACCTGCGGTTCAACTAAGCTTTGCTATTACTCAAAGCCAAGAATCAGAAAACGAAAGCTTAGAGCGGGAAATTATTCAGCTACGGCAGGCGCTAGCAGCCGCGACGCAACGTGAATTCTCAGTTCAAGCGCATCTGCAAGCGGTGATTCAAGAACACAATTATCTCAACCAAAGCCTGCGAGTGGCGAATGAAGAAGTTCTGTCGAGCAACGAGGAGTTGCAAAGCACAAATGAAGAACTCCAAACGGCTAAAGAAGAGATTCAAGCCACCAACGAAGAACTCTCTACGACCAACGACGAACTTCGCAACCGCAACTTGCGCCAAAACCGAGACAATAGCGATCTGAATAATTTTATTGACAGCATCAGTATTCCGATTCTCATGCTGACCAATGATTTAATTATTCACCGCTTTACGCCCGCAGCCCAGCGACTCTTCAATTTTATCCCTGCCGATGTCGGGCGACCTTTTAGCGACCTCCGCACCAATTTTGACGTTCCCAACTTAAAATTGATCATATCAGAGGTGCTGGAGACACTTAACACCATTGAACAGGAGATTCAAACCCAAGCAGGCTATTGGTATACCCTCCGCATTCGCCCCTATCGCACAACAGAAAATCAGATTGATGGAGTGACAATGGTTTTCCTGGATATTGACGCGCTTAAACGCCATACCGTCACGTTAGAGTTAGCTCGTCAGCAGGCAGAAACCGCTAACCGAGCCAAAGATGAATTCCTCTCGAACCTCTCGCATGAACTCCGCAATCCCCTAAACATCATGCTGGGCTGGACACAAATACTACGCACCCGCGGACTCGATCAAGCCACGGTAACTCGTGCTTTAGAAATCATTGAGCGGAGTGCAAGAATGCAATCTCAATTAATTGATGATATTTTAGATACCTCTCGGATTGTCAACGGTAAGCTCAATCTCAGCACCCACCCGATTGATCTGCTTTTAGTGGTGCAAGCTGCGATCGAGACAGTGCAATTATCAGCCGAAGCAAAAAATATTCAAATCGTTTCAGACTTGAGTTCTGAGATAATCGTCGGCGATGCCGAGCGCTTAGAGCAAGTCCTGTATAATCTTTTATTGAATGCTATTAAATTTACGCCCGAAGGTGGACGAGTCGAAGTTAGGCTCATGTCTGACAGAACTCACGCTCAAATTCAAGTCAACGATACAGGACAAGGAATTTCGCCAGACTTGTTGCCGTATATTTTTGAGCGATTTCGTCAAGGAGATTCCAGCACCACGAAAGCGAAGCCAGGGCTGGGACTAGGGCTATCGATCGTGCAGTATCTGGTTGAACTGCATAGTGGCACGGTTCAGGCAGAGAGTCTGGGTTCAGGACAAGGAGCAACGTTCACCGTCAGGCTGCCAAAAAAATATCTACAAGGGGAGTTTACACTGTCGAGCGATTTAGAGCCGACTGCGTTAGAAGTCGCCCCAGATCGTTCAAGTGATCCTGTCCCCTCATTGTCGGGTTTGCAGATTTTAGCGGTTGATGATCAAGTCGATGCCCGTGACATAGTTAAATTTGTGCTGGAAGACTACGGGGCTGAAGTGCTGACCGTGGCATCTGCAAGAGTTGCTCTAGCGGTTCTAAGTAAAAACCCCAATCGGTATGATCTGCTAATTTGCGATCTTGGAATGCCGGATGAAGATGGCTACTGGTTGATTCGGCAAGTGCGATCGCTGAGTGCAGAAGCCGGAGGGCAAATTCCAGCCATTGTGCTGACTGCCTATGCAAGTGAGTCACAACAACAACTGAGCATTGAGGCTGGGTTTCAAATGCACATTGCTAAACCTGTCGAACCAGATCAATTAGCGTTGTTCGTTGCAGACCTAGCAGGACGAGCTTAGAAAATTGGCAGCAAAGTTTGTTGTGTACGCTTGCTCCCTTCCGATTAATTACGCTTATCCCGCCTACTGTAAGGTACATTCAACAAAACTATAAAATGGCGATCGCACTGTGCCAGTTGCGTAAGTCCTGTAGTTATAATTCGCGCATCTGTGCAAAAAGCAGGAAACCCTCTTTCCCCCTGCTAATAGCCCCCTGCCCCTGGAGCGGTCTTAATGATAAGTCTTTAACCGGACACGATATAAAACCTTATTTAGTCTGCTATTTCAGACTTGTGTGTACACCAATCATATCATGTCCGGCTAATCACTTATGATTACTGTATCTGTGCAAAAATCCCAAAAGCCTCTTTCTCCCTGCCCTCTAAATGATAAGTCTTTAACAGGACATAATATCACATCTCTATGCCGCTACTTCAGGCTTAAGAGTCGGGTTTGAGATATTCTTGTAATTGTTGGGTACGCAGTTTTGTAGTATTTTCCAAACAACCAAAATAAATGCTAGGGGCAATACTTCCGCCCTCATATTTGCTTCTCTCAAACTCACAATTGGTATCTCGAAATTTTATCCATGCTAGCTGTGCAGCAATCAATTTCTGTTTTCTAGGCCTTTCTAATGTAGATACCAATTGTTGATAAACTTGATTCAGTTTTTTATCTGCATTCTGATAAGATAACTTCGTACATTCATTAATTGCTGCTTGAGTTTGAGGATTATTGCAGTTGAGCTTTTGAACTAAGCGTATCTCAGATAAATCAGGCGTTGTGCCTGCTATTGTCATGGCGGAGGTATTTAAACTACTAAGAGTTAGTATAGTGGACAAAACTAGTAATAATTGACGCATAGCAAAACCTTTATTGTTAAGTATATAAATCTAATATTTTAGGTAGTGTCGAACTCACAATCAGATTAGGAAGTGGTATGCTCCACAAATCAGTGTTATGGTTCGCGCTAATTCTGGCTATCACGATACTCCTGCGCTGAGTTTTGGTTAAAAGAGGAAGACAGCAACTGCCCGGAATCGAAAGGGGAGTAAGCGATCGCTAGTATATATACTTATGGTATCAGTTAGGAAAAAAGATGATTTTTTTATTTAAGCAAATAAAATATGCATTTTTGTTAAAAGTATGATATCTATTTATAAAATATTTTTATTATACGTCAAATTCCGACAAAACTCTTGCGTTGATCGTTCAAATAACTGTATTCTTTATATTGTTGAAAATTGTTTTTTACAAAATCAATAACAAAGTGTCATTTCAGCACATCGGAAAAAACATTGCCTGGGCAAATCGATAAATATCGATATCAAACCCAAATCTATGTATGCCGTTGTTGCTGGCATTATGAGTAACAGGACTCACTCCCGAAATGAAAAATCAAATATTTTGTTTATGTATGTAGTGTAGCAAGGAATTCAAAATTTTTCCTATTCCCTATCTCTTACAGTCCATACCTAATTTGAATAGAGAAGAGTATTGGCTAAATTTTCAATCTTTTCATCTCTCTAATCGGGGCAAGAAATCTATTCTGTGCTGGCTGAGTTTTGGATTTCAAACCCATTTTATCAACCAATCAAGACCAGGAAAATTATGACCTCTTTAGATCCTAATTTTTTTGCCATCCCGGACAAAAGCCTAATCATCATCGACCCAGCCGTTGATGACTATAAAAAGCTAAATGGCAACAACTTGGAAGTCATCTTTAAAGACGTAGTAGATACAGAAGTAAGAACAGTAACTTCAAAAGCAGAAAAACTGCTGAAAGCTCCACCAAAGGAATTGTTAGCGCCTCCTGGTGATTTCAATCCTACACTACTACTGTTTTTTGCATCTGTGACAGTACTGGTGTCATCTAACTGCGGTTACTGGCTTTGGCAATGGCCAGACTGGCTGTGTTTTAGTTTTAACACTATTGCTTTGCATTGTGCTGGAACAGTAATTCATGATGCTTGTCACCAATCTGCCCACCGTAATCGAGTCATTAATGCCATATTAGGGCATGGTAGCGCCTTGATGCTAGGGTTCGTTTTCCCAGTGTTTACACGAGTACATTTGCAGCATCATGCTCATGTCAACCATCCCAAAGATGACCCAGATCATTTTGTTTCTACAGGTGGCCCCCTGTGGATGATTGCATTTCGATTCTTGTCCCACGAGGTGTTTTTCTTTCGACGGCGACTGTGGCGCAAATATGAGCTATTAGAATGGTTCATTAGCCGTTTAATTGTTGTTGCAATTGTTTATATCTCAGTTCAATATCATTTTTTAATGTACGTTCTTAATTTTTGGGTTGTACCTTCTGGTATAGTGGGATTAATACTGGGTTTGTTTTTTGATTATTTACCCCATCGTCCCTTTGTTGAACGCGATCGCTGGAAAAATGCTCGTGTATACCCTAGCCCAATTCTTAACATCCTGATTTTAGGTCAGAACTACCATTTAATTCATCATTTATGGACTTGTATTCCCTGGTACAAGTATCAGTCTACATACTATCTGATGAAGCCTTTGTTAGATGAAAAAGGCTGTTATCAAACTTCAGGGTTACTACAAAAGAAAGACTTTTTAGAGTTTATTTACGATATCTTTGTAGGAATTCGCTTTTCTCATCAAAAAACTAAAAATCAAGATGAATCACAAAGTCGTAAATAAGCATTAATTCGTGAATTAGTCATTAGTTATTGGTCATTTGTAAATAACCAATGATATGATGTCCGCTTAATGACTTATTAAACCCGAATCACCCCACCCCGCCAAAGCATTGGGGAGGGGTTCACTTCACTTACTGTGGGAATTATAACTATTTTATTTTTTGTAAATCAAAAAAACTGAACCAATCGGCCCAAGGTTTTCTACATAAGTTTTCTGGTTGTAATACAATCCTGGAGACATACCTCCATCAAATAAAATCCCTTCTTGAATCTTACCTAAACAGTTATTGCTAGCAATAACTTCTAAGACATTATCAAACATATCTGGCAGTAACTCTCGATTAAGTTGAGATAATTCAATATCTGAATTAGCTTTCAAGTCATTAACTAATAAGATTACATAGCCTTGATTAGTGATAGCTGCCAGGGAGCGATTAGTTGCATTTTTACAAGCAAATTCTCCCAAATCTTGACAAATATCTTTAAACTTACCCTGACGATAGAATCTGCCATTACCGCCCACTAAATTGTAATTGAGAATATCATTTTCTCTTCTGCCAGCTTGAATAGTAGCCTGTCGTTGCTGGGGTGTACCTCCTGATATCCCAAAGGAAGAACGTTTATTTTTAAATGCTCCTGAATACTCTACGCCACGAGAAATATTTAAGCCTTGTGGTTTATCATCAGTATCTATATAGTCGGCATTAATTGCGGCAATGGGTAGCTGTCCGTTTAACTTGGCATTTTCATCAGCGATGAGTTCATGAAACTGTTTTGCTACATATTCTTTACGTAGTTTACCTCTATTATCTTTGGCGTAAAGTTTATGAGATAGACCAACATTAACTTTGAAATCTAATTCTGCTGATTTGGGATTAAAAATAATTACATTGTTAATACCTTTGGGATTTTTTTTACCTTGATTATTGGTTTTAAAAAAATCAATACTGAACTTGGCATCTTTGCCAGGGCAACTTTTAGACGCTTTTGGGACTAAATTTGCCTCAATCTTTTGGCAACCTGATAATAAGCTTGCACTAATTATCAAGATAAATAACAAAAATAATTTTTTTGTAGACATAATAATATAAAAAAACCGCTACAGAATCACTATAGCGGGGAATAATTTAAAATTTCAGTTTGGAGTCAATCTCAGAGCCAAAATTTAAGAAAACCATTCTAAGACAGCTTCTTCTTTGGTGTTAGTATTCCGAGACGGTGTCTCACGATTAAATTTCATCTGAATTGACCGGGTTTGCTCACCATCAGCAGCTACAGCCAAAATTGGGTAGTCTATTAAACCGTCCTGGAAGGACATCTGGAAGCGGAATGTTCCATCTGGATTTAGCTTAATTGGACGGCCACCAATGGTTACAGTAGCATCGGGTTCGGTTGCACCGTAGACTATCAACTCAGCATCAGCAATTAACCAGAACTGGCGCGGACGCACTGGTACGGCAGAGGCCGAGAAGCCAACACCTGACATTCCTGCACCGGAAGCGGTTAAGCCAGACACGGTAGGAGTTGCCCACAGACCTACACCAGATGGGAAAATGTAGGAGCTAATGGCTTGTTCAGGACGCGCTGCACCTTGTTGGGAACCGAAGATAGAACCAGCAACCCGTTGTGCTTCGGCAGATTCTGCTAAACCAAATATTTCGTCGTAGATGGGGTTACCGTTGCCATTCACAGCATTACCAACATTACCATTGGCGGTAGCTGCAACCTTTTTGGCAGGGGGAACTAGTTCGTACTGTGTCTGGGCACGCAAATCTTCTTCAAAATTTACAGTGATGAAGACATCTTCAATCCAGTCAGAAGGATAGACAGGAGGAATGTGTACTCTACTAGAACGAGCTAGTACTAACCAGCGACCATCAGCAGCACGATAGCCGATATCGATTACATAATCGCGATCGCTAACTGGAACTGGTAGATACCATTCTCTAGCTAGTTCATCAGCAGGATATTCTTGAATACTATGGGGGCTTTGGTATTCGATATTGATATCGGTGACATCATAAATCCGTAGTGCCAGTTGTTGTCCACCTTGCCGACGCAGTTCCTCTTTGTGTTCATTGGGAATATCCCAGTAAGTGTAAGCCCATTGAGGATCGCGCGGTAAAAGTACAATCCGGCTTTCACCATAGCCAGTGGGCAAATCTGCCAGTCCTTCATCAACATCAGCCAAAGATCCGCCAGTACGATCTTCCTGACCTAATTCAAACTTTGCAGCTTCCACGGTTTCTTGTGCCTCCAATGAACGAGATGGACTGAGTAAGTTTTTGCTACGCTGGACTTCTTGTATTGATGCCAGTAGTTGTGATTTACGCATTCGGCTATAGCGAGAGATACTATATTCGCTAGCAACTTTGCGTAGTTGGCGTAAGGTCATCTCTTCTAGTGGCGGGCGTTCTTTTGCCATTAATTTGGCCTCCAGTAGTTTAAGCGGTAAATGATTTCCCCTGGTTAAAGAATGCTATGTAAAATCTCATCCATTCCAGATGAATTTCTTATTCCTGACTCCTGGTTTTGCCCAGTTTTTAAGTTTTTAATCTGTTTTTAAATTGAGCCAACATCCTTTCAATTCCTTATGATGCCAAAATCAGCACTTCTTTGGGATCGGAGGATTTCTATTTGTTAAGTCTATATTAACCACTAAGTATATCTAGGGATCAAGGGGTAATAAGCAGGTTTTTGCCTGTTTTACGAATTTATCAGCCCTTCCGGGATCTAATTGTCATATTTTCCTGACATTATTAGTTGTTTACGTGTTGAGCAATGGTAACAATATCAATATTTCATGACATTGTCCTCTGGGTTAGCCAAAAACCACAATCCATAAAGAAACGAGTAGGATTCAAAGGGATTGGACACCGCCCTCTTCTTTAGCAGGCTCCAAAGGATCGCAAACCTAAACGTGGGGCAAACTTAGTTAATTGCTTCTTGAGCGATCGCCTTTCTTACCCATCGGTATGTGAAATTAAGTCCCAAGATAGTGTGTACCCCACCATAGAAGAACTTAAGCTTGGCGTATAAGTTTAGGGTTTAGGGAAATAGTTATGAATAAGGAAACAGTTCCTAGTCAAGCTGAAAAGTCTAATCCAGAAGGTGATCCATCACAATTAAGTCCAGAGGTATTGGACAAAATCAAACACCCTGCCAGAATAGACGATGTTATTCGAGAGCAATCACCAGAAGAACGTAGAAGTAACCCAGCTTTAGTACCGGAAATGATTGACGATCCAAGTGATAAATGATTGGGTTTGCCAAAAAGGAATCAAAAAGCTCAGATTCCCGACTTTTGACACAAGTCGGGAATCTTGTTAGTAATTTGTTGCTATGGGGTAAATATATGCATTACAAAGAAACGATATTAAGTAAATAAAATATATCTCAAAGATATCAATTTAAATGATTATAGAATTTCCTTAAAATAAACACTGTTCAAATTTAGGAAGTTATAAATAATTTTCTTAATACCAGCAAAGTTTCAAAATCTGAAGACCAACAAAAATAATATCTGATGATAAACAAATTATTAATCGAAATAGATTGAGGAATTATACAAAATCATAAAACAACATAGATGCACTGCAAATGCATCTTCTTGGCGCAGCTCTCTGAGAAAATAGAAGCAGCTTGCCACAAAGTTCTTGCGTAAGTCATGATATTGTGAAACCATATTTTGTAACTTGCTTATACAACTGTAACTAGCCTGTCTCTCGCCTTACTCTAGAAAAAGTAGTGGCTATTGGTAACAATTATGACGCGATCGCCAAATTCAGAAAACAATCAAAAACCATCTAATCGTCGTCTGTGGCTCCTGCTTTTAGGACGTACCAGTTTGGCTCTGGGTGGGGTTTTGCTAGTTGGAATTATAGTCGGTGCTTGGTGGGCTAGAAACTATGTATACAAAGATTTAGCACCGTTAGTACAGCAAAATCTTGAGCAATTACTGGAGCGTCCAGTAAAAGTTGGGAACGTTGAACGTTTTTCGCTTTCTAGTTTGAGATTTAGCTCTTTATCGATCCCAGCAACTCCCAGCGATCAAGATCAGGTGGTAGCAAAAGCTTTAGAGGTGCAGTTCTCGCCGTTGCAACTCCTTCTTAGCCGAAAACTGGTATTAGATGTCACGTTAGTTCAACCCAATGTCTACGTTCAACAGGATAAAGATGGTCGTTGGGTGACAGCCCAAGTTAAGGCTGGGGAAGGAAAAGGTTTTATTCAAACTCAGTTGCAGTCACTTCAAATTCAAGATGGCAAAGTAGAGTTAATGCCATTTGCTGCACCAACTAAACCGAAAGGCTCAGTAATATTAGATCAATTAGGTGGTGTTGCCCGATTTTATGATCAAAATCAAAGGATCGGTTATGACATCAATACTCAACTCACTAGGGGAGGCGCTGTTAAAATCGTTGGCGAAACCCAAGTAAAAGCTCAACAAACTAACCTCCAACTTTCAGCACAAAATTTACAAGTATCTGAAATTACTAGATTAATTCAGTTACCGATCGCTCTACAAGCAGGGTATTTAAATGCTGACTTAGGAGTTCAGATTCCACCCAAACTTTCAGACATCGCAATTACCGGAACAGCTACAGCTAATCAAATCACCGCTAAAATTCAAAATATTCCTCAGCCGATTTCTAATTTTAATGGGAAATTTTTATTTCAGGGTCAGACAGTTACTTTAGATAATCTGAGTACGAACTTTGGGAAAGTTCCCATTCTAGCTAATGGGACAATTAATACTCAAACAGGTTTTAATGTTTCTGCTCAAATAAAACCAGTTACTGCGAAAAATATCTTAGATACCCTGAAAGTAAATTCGTCAGTCCCAGCTAGTGGCGAAATTCAAGCAAATATTCAGGTAGGCGGCGCACTTAAGCAACCAGTCGTCAGCGGTACGGTAAGTAACACCAAACCGATTCAAGTTGATCGCGTTCAATTTAAAACCGTCAATACTGATTTCCGCTTGAATGCATCTCAAACTGCATCTCAACTTACTGTCTCCAATTTGAAAATAGTCCCCGCAGCTGGCGGTCAAATTACAGGCGGTGGTCAAGCTAATCTGGGAACCAAAGATGGGGTAATATTTAATGCTCAAGCTGATGGGATATCAGGAGATATACTAGCACGGAGCTACGGCGTTACTCTCCCAATCGCAGTTGGCAATGTTTCAGCAAAAGCCCAAATTTCTGGCTCACTTCGCAAACAGCCGTTGAAACTTGATGTTTCTAATGTTCAGATAACGCCACCAGCCGGAGGGAAAATCACAGCCAATGGTCAAATTCAACTCGCTCCCCAAGGTCAGGTAGGCGTAGATATTCAAGCTCAAGGTATTCCCGGAAATGCGATCGCTCAAGGTTACGGTATTTCAACTCCCATTAATGTTGGTGGTATCTCTGCGAACGCTAAAATTACTGGTTCTCTGAGTACACCGTTAAATGTCAATGTTTCTCGCGTTCAAGCAAATCCAGATGTAGGAGGGCAAGTCACAGCTAGCGGACGAATTCAGCTTGCACCCCAAGGTAGGGTGGCGTTGATTGTGCAAGCAAAAAATATACCAGGAGATGCGATCGCCAAAGCCTATAATTCCTCACCCTCCATTACCATTGGGAATGTCTCGGCAAATGCCGATATTTCCGGCACTCTGAGCAATCTGCAAACAGTCGCGCGGGTGCAAGCGCCTAGTGCCACCTATCCCACCACCGGACGAGTTGTTGTTACCAAACAAGGAGAGAATATCGTCTTTCCTGATGCAGTTGTGAACGTGGCAGGGGGGACAATCAGAGCCAGAGGTGAAGTTGCACAACAACGCTGGCAAGGATCTGTCAAAACTTCTCAAATTCAACTCAGCCGTTTTTCACCACAACTGCGAGGACGGCTGAATAGCAATATTCAGTTAGCTGGCACAACACAATCTTTCCAGCTTGCGGATATTCGCGCTGCCGGACAAATCAGCCTTCCCCAAGGAGTCGCGCAGCTGGCAAAACCGCTCACCGCGCAATTTCAGTGGAATGGACAGCAGATTATAGTTGAAAACGCAAGTACCTCAGGATTGAGGGCTAATGGGGCGATCGCTATTCAGTCTCCCCCAACTGGCGCACCCCAAATTGCCGGATTTGATTTAAATGTACTGGCAGAGAATTTTAACTTACAAAATACTGGTTTTAAAGTTCCTGGGGACGTAGCAATAGCAGGACGACTGGATTTTAAGGGAAAAGTTACAGGAACTCCAGATGTACCTCAAGCTAATGGCAATATCCGGCTGCGGAATTTCAATGTGAGTAACTTGGCGTTTGACCCACTTTTAACCGGAAACGTGAATTTTCAAGGGGGACAAGGGGCAAGTTTGCGACTAGCTGGGAAACAAGACCGGATTGCGCTTAATTTAGGTGCAGATTATCGTCCCACTTCATTTTTAGTTAAACGCGATGAGGCAGTTACTACTGGTAGAACTGAGGGAGATAACTTACTTATCAACGCCCAACAGTTTCCCATCGCTCTGGTTGGCGGCTTTTTACCTAACAATCAATTGAAACCACTGGCGGGGCAATTATCGGGTAATTTAGTTGTCAATCTGAATAATTATGCCATTGCGGGGGATGTGGCGATCGCAGGGCCTCGTGTTGCCAGAGTTGCAGCCGATGAATTTCGCGGCAGCATCAATTATGCCGATGGTACGGCTAGCTTGGCTAATGGTCAATTGCGGATTGGCGATAGCAACATCGCCCTTAGTGGCAATGTACAAGCGGGGAATGACCCGCAATTTCAATTCCAAGCTAATTTTGCCCAAGCCAAAATCCAGAGACTTTTACAAGCCTTTAATATCTTCGACTTTCAAGACCTTGGTACTGGGTTACAACCTCCAACCTTAGCTGGAGCAGAAGCACTTCCAACTGAGTCTATCAGCTTGCCCGATGCAGATTTGAAAACACAGTTAGCATATTTCTCGAATATTACAGCAGCACTTGCAAAAGAACGGCAAGCACAAACAAAACAAACCCCATCTTTACCCAGCCTTGCAGAATTAACAGGTGCTTTAAGCGGAGCAATTACAGCCAATGGCTCGTTAAAATCTGGGTTAAATGTCGGCTTTAATTTTCAAGGTGCTAACTGGCAATGGGGTAATTATTCCATCAATCAAGTTGTTGCTCAAGGCACTTTTGCCGATGGTATCGTCACCCTTTCGCCCTTAAGTGTAGGGATTAATCAAGGACTAGTGGCGTTTTCAGGACAGTTAGGAACTGACCAACTATCTGGAAAATTGAATGTAGCCAGTCTGCCCTTATCACTTTTAGAACCTTTTATCGAAAAATACCCCGTAGATATCACTGGTAATGTAAATGCTGATGCCACTTTAGCAGGTAGTTTGCAAGACCCCAGAGTTCAAGGGAAAGTGGCGCTAGCGAATGCGACCCTTAACAAACAACCCGTACAAACAGGACAAGTGAACTTTGATTACAACAAAGCTCGCTTGAATTTTGATAGTACCTTACTAGTAACAGGAACGCAGCCAGTTGCCGTTACAGGTAGCGTACCAGCTCCTTTGCCTTTTGCCAAAGTGCAACCGGATAGCAATCAAATCAGCATCAACGCCAATGTGCAAAATGAAGGATTGGCACTCTTAAATCTGCTTACCAACAATCAAGTCGCTTGGGTAGACGGTCAAGGAAAAGTAGATTTAAATGTTCAAGGTACTTTAACCGAACCAGTTATCAACGGCAACGCCACATTTAATAATGCAACTTTTAGCGCTCAAGCCTTATCCGATCCTTTAACGAATGTCACAGGAACAGCACTATTTAATGGTAGAACGATCAGCGTTGAAAATATCCAAGGTAATTACAATCAAGGGCAAGTAAATGTATCAGGCATCTTGCCAATTTTTGATACTCAACAAGCCGCAGCTAATCCCCTGACAGTATCAATAGCAGATAAACTCAACTTTAAGCTTGCAGGACTGTATGAAGGTGGTGTTGGTGGCGATGTCGTGATTCGCGGCACAGCGTTAAAACCTGTAATTGGTGGAGAGATTCAACTGAGTGATGGTCAGGTAATTATTGGCAACTCGGCTGCTGCAAAGAAAAAATCAGCAGCTACAGTAGAAGCTGATACTAAAGTCATAAATCTAGATAGACAACAGCTAAATCCTAACGTCACACCTACAGCAGAGAATAATGCTAACCCAGTGGTTACAGTGGATGGAAGCACTAACCCAGTGGCAACAGCAGACGCAAGCACTAGCGCCGCAACTCCACCCAATTTGCCTGTAGAGTTTGCAGATTTAAAGTTGATTTTAGGCAAAGATATTCGAGTTACAACTCAGTCATTTCTAAGCTTTGTACCAGGAGGAGCGGCATTAAGTCAGCCTCTATTGAAGTTTGACGCTAAAGGTGACTTGACCATTAATGGTACATTAGCCAAACCGCTTCCTGAAGGAGTCATTCGTTTAACAGGAGGAGGACTGAGCTTATTTTCCACTCAGTTCACCTTGGCGCGGGGCTATGAACAAACTGCGCGGTTTACTCCAAGTCAAGGACTTGACCCGACTTTGGATGTCCGACTGACGGCAATTGTACCAGAAGCATCAGCAAGGAACACTCAAACTTTGGAATCACCCTTGTCTTCTGAAGTCAGCGATGTTTCTGTAAACAACTTTGGGACTTTACGTAGCGTTACCGTTCAAGCTAGGGTGGACGGGCCAGCTAGTAAATTGGGTGAGAATCTAGAACTGACGAGCGAACCTAGCCGTGGTAAAGGAGAAATAGTTGCTTTGCTGGGTGGCTCAATTCTAGGTTCTTTCGGTCAAGCAGATGCAGGCCAAGGGCTGACTAATTTCGCTAGTTCTACCATTTTAGGTAGTTTACAAGGAACTATCACTGCGATCGGACAGGCTGTTGGTTTCAGTGAATTTCGGATATTTCCGACTCCATCTATTAATAATGAAGATTCAAAAGCATCAAGAGCTTCAATTCTTAATTTATCAGCAGAAGGTGTGTTTGATATTAATAAAAATTTCTCTGCCTCTTTATCACGCGCTCTTTCTAGCGATGACTCTTTCCGTCTCAATGTCCTCTATCGAGTCAATGACGAAATTCTGATGCGAGGCTCAACTGATGTAGGGGATGACAATCAACTTCAAGTTGAGTATGAAACCCGATTTTAAATTGCTGCATTTGGCATTGTCAGGCAAACAATCGCATTGTCATACCAATTTGAAAAAAAAATGTCTGGATTCTTAATTTTGAATTTTGAATTTTGAATTTTGAATTGGTATTACTACAGGTGATGCTGCTGTCTCTACACTTTTTTCTTGGGCTTGTATTTCCAGTAGTTGGGGAATTGTCACGAACCTATAGCCTTGGGCTTTTAAACCTGCGATCATTTCTGGTAAAGCCTTGACAGATTTTGAACGGTTGCCGCCCCCATCGTGCATCAATACAATTGCACCGGGTTTTGCATATCTCAGCACATTTTTGACTAGTCCTGGAACTTGAGGCGAACGACGTTGAGCATCTCCCGATTCTTCTGACCACATCATGACAGCGTATTTCTCATTTTTGGCATATTCGGCTAGTCCATTATTCAGAAAACCCCCAGGAGGACGAAATAGAGTAGTTTTCTCTCCAGTAGTCTTGTAGATGATTTCTGCTGTACGATCGATTTCACTAGCCGCAGTAGCTAAGTCCATGTGGCGATACCAATGATGCCATGTGTGATTACCAATTACGTGACCATCAGCAGCCACTTGCTTGGCAACTTGAGGAAAATATTTCACCATTTGCCCGATCATGAAGAATGTGGCTTTTACATCATTTTTCTTCAAGATTTCTAAAATCTGTACCGTATTTTTGGGGCCAGGGCCATCATCAAAAGTTAGGGCAATAACTTTCTCATTCGCTTTTAGTTTCCCTTGATAAACGATTGTTCCCTGAAATGCCTTTGGCACTTCATTCATCTGGTCTGTGACTGGACTTATATTCTGTGCATCTGCACTCATCAGTTTGTTATGACTCGCTTTAGCACTCTCGCTTTTTGGCTTGATAATTCCCAACAAATGCTCAAATCCGCTTGTGGTTAAAAGCAAGCTGATACCTAAACTACTAGCACCAGTAACCAATGTAATAATTATTAGTTTCAATAACAAAGATAATTTACGACTAGACACATTAAATCTCCTCAAATATTAGTTATTAGTTATTGGAGATTGGTTTCTCCCTGATGTTCCCATCCCTTATATGATCATGTCCGCTTGATTACTTATTAAACTGGAATTACCCGCACTTGATATTACTCATAGCCTGTTGTAATTAATATATCTATTGCTGAAAGAAAAAAGAAAACAATAAAATACCTTGAAACATTCCAGCTAAAGCTAAAGGATGTCTCAATTTAATTTGTACTAATTTGCTACGATTATTAAACTGAATAAAATAATACTCAGTAGATTTAGCTGACCAATAGAGCCAGCAATGATAGCAGTATAACCGTAACCTGGAGAAATGCTAAGTAGTCCTTGACCAATAGAGTTAAGGACTTTGCAACTAGTAATGTCAATATTCGCTATTTGCTTGCGATCGTAGTTTTTGCTTATCCTTGTAGAGAGGCAGAAGGGAGAAGATAGGAGAAATGCTGCTCTCTGTCTCATGCTGTGAGCAAAGGGAGGAAAAGTTTAAACTCCCTCACCAAAATCTCCGATCTCCTATAGAAGCCTTATTCAAATTCAACCTTTTACCTCCTGCCCTCTTCAATCTTCGTCAAGGGCTGGGAAAGCTTCTTCAATCTGCCACAATCGATCTTTATTTTCAACGAACCAAATACGAGTTTCTGGAGTTAATTTACTCCAAATGTCTTCAACAGGGATATGAGGAGATGCATACTGGTAACGCTGACCAAGTGATTTGAGATTGTCCGCTACATCACGGGGAATTCCAAATTGTTCCCAGTCAACTGTGATAGTTCTTCCCGAAACTCCGGCTGTAGGGTCGAAAACCAATTGTGCCGATCTGACTAAATCAGCAAAATGTTTCGGTTTGAGTTTGGTGATCTCCTGAATTTGGAGTGATTCGTTATGCTCTTGAGACATGATCGCCGCAGTGGTAAAGATTTATTGGTCTATTGAACTTACTGCCAGAGATTTTTATCCCAATATTTCTACTTTAGCGCAGAGCCATTAACTCGATTGTGACTTAACAAGACTTGAGGTTTGAGAAAATCGTTTAAGGTGAGCAAACTTACTACACATGTATCAGTATAATGTCTAAGATAGTAATGAAAAGTTTGTAGTAAGCACTTTAGTGCTTAGAAAATAAGGACTAAAGTCTTTCCTAGGAACTGTTCTCATTACCTATTTTAGTGACGAGTGTAGGAATGCTCAAAGTGAGTTTTGAGTGTATGAGCCATAACAGACATGACAATTGCTGCTATGGAAACTGATATTGCTGCGATTTTGATTCTAGAATCATCTGCAAGTATTGCTACAGCAGCTAGAGCGATCGCTACCCCAATACAACTTTGCTTAACCCTATTTGTAACTTGATAAGCTCGATTGCAGGAATGACAAATAAGTGTATGTTGCGAGAATCGGTCTAACGCGATCAACTTTTGATCGGACTCGCTACTACCGACATTTTTTGAGGTGGAATAACCTTGATAAAACGGCAAAGATGACCCAAATTTATCTAGCCACTTGCGATACTCAACCACTAAAGTATCAGATGTTTTGAGCGGTAAATACACTTCTTTGAGATTTTGTCCCAAACGCTCAATTTGGGCCTTTTGTTCAACGACTAATTGCAAATCTCCTTCTAAGACTTTGTTTCGGATCAAGATGTGTTCTAACCAGGGAGGCATCAGCTTGATTTTTTGGCTAAAAAAGTTACCATAATTTCTAACGAGAATCCGACATCTATCCTTACTTAATGGAATTGAATATAAGGTTGCGCCCCCAAACTTACCTTGCTGTTCATTACGAGAGTTGTAGAAAATCGAATTAGGAGCAATGAAATCTAATGATATCCAAGGCAGATTGGCTGTCCGTGTTCGCCGCCACCTTCCCTTAATTCCCTGAATGTTGCTCTCAATCACTTCTATTTCCAACGGTTGGGCATCTTCTCGACTTCCTAGGATGCCATCATGGCTGATTGGAATATGAGCGGGGTCAATAACGTTTTCAATAAAATAGCTTTGGTTGTAAGGTAGGTCACGTACATAGTCTAAGTTGAAGCATTCCGGCTTTTCCCAATCAGGTAGTAATGGAATTAGCTCATCAATAGCTGTTTCAGCTTCCCCTGCCCACATCCAAATGATCCCTTGACGTTCCAAGACTTTAAAGGATGATACGCAAGCATTTACCGGAATTTTTGCATCTGTTGGTAATTGGGGAATGTGCAGACATTGACCATTACTGCCAAACTGCCAACCGTGATATAAGCACTCAATTTTGCCGTCAATAATTTGTCCATCAGAAAGTCTAGCTGCACGGTGGGGACAACGATCTGTTAAACAGATAAGCTGTCCATTTTGGTCTTTGAACAAAACGAAGGGTTCATCGTACAACGAAAAGCTATGAGGACGGTTGGCAGGCAAGTCTTGTACAAAGGTGACGGGATACCAGCATTGCCTCCAGTTAAATTCTTGCTTCTCCTCAAGTTTCTCAAAAGTAGGAGTTGGTGGTGTCGCCTGTAGTGTTTCTGTTTCTAAGGACATAGTTTTCTCCAGGTTTCTATTATTTTATACTTTTGGATTAGAAAATTTTTAGTCCCAGAGATAGAACATTTCTAGAGTGAAATTTCAAAAACAGGACTTACGCCAAAAAGCTCCCTAACTTTTATTCCCCTGTGTTTTCTGCGTTCTCTGTGGTTTGATTTTGCGTGACCTGTGCGTAAGTCCTAAAAATCACCATGAGAAAGCATTCAAGCATTTTGAGTCAGTCAAAGGTCGTTTTGCTTGCGGAAAACACCCAAATGAGAAAGCAAACTGGGGTTTGAGTAAGTCAAAGCTCATTTTGCTTGCGGAAAACACCAAAATGAGTAAGCAAACACAGCTTTTGAATAAGTCAAATGCCATTTTGCTTGCGGAAAACACCAAAATGAGTAAGCAAACACAGCTTTTGAATAAGTCAAATGCCATTTTGAGAAAGCATTTAAGTATTTTGAGAAAGTAAACAGGTATTTTTATAAAGCAATGAGGCTTTTTGATAAAGTAAACAGCAAATATACTTGACGATTTAAAATCGCACCTGGACAAATGAAGTCGGCGATTAAATAACTTAATAGCTTTTCAGTAAAATCTCTGAACCGTAAGCAAGAATAAAGGATTAATTACCTCAGCTACTCATCTTCGATTAGAACTGTAACAGCAGCGATCGCAATCAACATTTCGTCATTTTTATCGTTGAGTTCGGGAATCGCCCGTCCTTGAACTATCATCCCCCCAGATTCTACGACAAGAGTTTTGCGCCCAAATGGTAGTACAGCGAGTACCTCTTCTTCCCTAACTTGTTCTGGATATGGAACTGCTACTTGAACCTCTATAATCATTTCATTGGGGTGACTTAAACCTGCAACCTCCCAAACACCAGGTAAGGCATTGTGAGCGATCGCATTACGTACTGCCCTAGATGCTGCTACTGTCGGTTCTTGTCCATGCTGATCTATTCCCATCCCCATCTCGATAATCAAGCGTTTACGCGCCATTACTATCTCCCGTAAATCCTGCACCTTTCACTTTATCTTTTTATTGCATAGCAATACAGAAATTCTCCAATAGACCCCCTCCCTTTGCTAAGGGGAGGGGATTAAGGGGTGGGGTGTTAAATTTTGGTTTTCAGGCTATCTTCTATAATTAATAAAACCTGCACACCTAATTCTAGGCATGAGATTGTGACCGAATCAGGAAGTTACAAAGATACTGTAAACCTACCCAAGACTAACTTTGATATGCGGGCAAACGCCATCAAGCGTGAGCCTGAAATCCAAAAATTTTGGGAAGAAAATAAAATTTACGATCGCCTTTTTGAAAATAACCCCGGTGAATTATTTATACTGCACGATGGGCCTCCCTACGCTAATGGCTCACTCCATATTGGTCATGCCTTAAATAAAATTCTCAAAGATATTATTAACCGCTACCAAATGTTACAAGGGCGTAAAGTTCGCTACGTTCCTGGTTGGGATTGTCACGGATTACCGATTGAGTTGAAAGTTTTGCAGAACATGAAGTCAGCAGAACGGCAAAATTTAACGCCTTTACAACTGCGGCAAAAAGCGAAAGAATTTGGTCTAGCTACGGTAAACGACCAACGCAATAATTTTAAACGCTACGGTATTTGGGGTGATTGGGAAAACCCTTATCTAACTCTGAAGCCGGCTTATGAAGCGGCTCAAATTGGCGTGTTTGGTCAGATGTTCTTAAAAGGCTACATCTATCGCGGTTTAAAGCCTGTTCACTGGAGTCCCAGTTCTCATACCGCTTTGGCTGAAGCTGAGTTGGAATATCCAGAAGGTCACGTTTCCCGCAGTATCTATGCAGCTTTTGCAATCACAAGTTTAGCAGAAACTGTAAAACCACTGTTGGCGGAATATCAGTCAGATTTGGGTGTGGCTATCTGGACAACTACACCTTGGACAATTCCAGGAAATTTGGCTGTGGCGGTAAATGCAGATTTAAATTATGCAGTGGTGGAAGTGGAACCCCACCCCCCAACCCCCTCCCCGCAAGCAGGGAGGGGGAGTGAGGAAGTAGCTTCCCCCTCTTTGTTAACGGAGGTGAGGTTCCGTTATCTCATCGTTGCTGCTGATTTAGTCGAACGTTTATCTTCAACCTTGGGAGTTGAGTTAACTGTAAAAGCCACGTTTAAGGGGAATGATTTAGAACATACTACTTACCGTCATCCTCT
Organism: Nostoc sp.; assembly: GCF_036917555.1. Classification (GTDB taxonomy): domain Bacteria; phylum Cyanobacteriota; class Cyanobacteriia; order Cyanobacteriales; family Nostocaceae; genus Nostoc. Next base: position 117,424 of record NZ_JBALDD010000024.1, read on the forward strand.
ATATGATCGGGAAAGTCCGATTGTTGTGGGCGGTGATTATATCACTACTGAATCGGGTACGGGGTTAGTACATACTGCACCCGGTCATGGTCAAGAAGATTACATTGTTGGTCAGCGCTACGGTTTGCCCATCCTTGCACCAGTGGATGACAATGGCAATTTTACCGAAGAAGCGGGACAATTTGCGGGGTTAAATGTGCTGGGTGATGGGAATCAAGCGGTGATTGATGCCTTAAATGCGGCTGGTTCTTTGTTGAAAGAAGAACCATACCCCCACAAATATCCTTATGATTGGCGGACAAAGAAGCCAACAATTTTCCGCGCCACTGAACAATGGTTTGCTTCCGTGGAAGGATTTAGAGAAGAAGCGCTAAAGGCGATCGCAACTGTAAAATGGATTCCAGCCCAAGGTGAAAATCGGATCACGCCAATGGTGGCGGAACGTTCCGATTGGTGTATCTCTCGTCAACGTGCTTGGGGTGTACCCATTCCCGTTTTCTACGATGAAGCCACGGGAGAACCACTGCTGAATGAAGAAATTATCAACCACGTCCAAGGAATCATCGCAGAAAAAGGTTCCGATGCTTGGTGGGAACTTTCAGTTGAGGAATTATTACCCGAATCCTATCGTAATAATGGCAAGTCTTACCGCAGGGGTACAGACACAATGGATGTATGGTTTGATTCTGGCTCATCTTGGGCAGCTGTCGTCCAACAGCGTCCAGAATTACGCTACCCTGCTGATATATACTTGGAAGGTTCCGACCAACATCGCGGTTGGTTTCAATCCAGCTTGCTTACCAGCGTAGCAGTAAATGACATTGCGCCTTACAAAACTGTGCTAACTCACGGCTTCACTTTGGACGAACAAGGCCGAAAGATGAGTAAGTCAGAAGGAAATACGATCGATCCAAATACAATCATTGAAGGCGGGAAAAATCAAAAAGTAGAACCGCCCTACGGTGCAGATGTATTGCGATTGTGGGTGTCATCGGTTGACTACTCTGGTGATGTCCGCATTGGGAAAAACATCATTAAGCAAATGAATGATGTTAGAGGGAAGATTCGCAATACGGCGCGGTTTTTGTTGGGTAGCTTGGATGATTTTGACCCGGAGAAAGATGCAGTTCTTTTTGAGGAATTGCCAGAACTTGACCGTTATATGCTGCACCGCATCACCGAAGTATTTGAAGAAGTAACTGTTGCCTTTGAGAATTTCCAATTCTTCCGTTTTTTTCAAACAGTGCAGAATTTCTGCGTCGTGGATTTATCCAACTTTTATTTAGATGTGGCCAAAGATAGATTGTACATCAGTGCAAAAGATGCTTTCCGCCGTCGCAGTTGTCAAACGGTGCTGAAGATAGCAATAGATAATTTAGCACGAGCGATCGCACCAGTGTTATCTCACACCGCCGAAGATATCTGGCAATATCTCCCCTACAAAACACCTTACAAATCGGTATTTGAAGCCGGTTGGGTGCAGGTTGAGGAAAAATGGCGTAATCCTGAATTAGCAGAATTTTGGTCAGCGCTGCGACAACTCCGCACCGATGTTAATAAAGTGTTGGAACAAGCCAGGATAGAAAAACTGATTGGTTCTTCCCTGGAGGCGAAAGCTTTGATTCATATACCTGACAAACAATTAGGTGATGCTATCAAAGCCTTTAACCCGGTTAAGGGTAACGGGATTGACGAACTGCGGTATTTATTGCTGACTTCCCAAGTGGAATTATTAGATTCTGTTGAAGGATTGCAAGGATTAGAATATACAGCGCAGACAGAAGACTGGGGAATTGGGGTAGTGAAAGCAGATGGGCAAAAGTGCGATCGCTGTTGGAACTACTCTACTCATGTGGGAGAATCAGCAGAACATCCGCTAATTTGCGAACGGTGTGTAGCAGCCTTAGCTGGAGAGTTTTAAAAGCAAAAATTCCACGGCACTAGCAAACTACAAATGGCTAAATGGACTGACAGCAGTTTTCTTTTACATGAAGTACATAACTACAGGATTTGCGGCAAAAGACAGAAACAAGAAAGTAGAAACTCTTGATGTTTGATGCGTGAGTCCTGCATTTTGTACCTCATCTACTGGAAAACTGCAAGAATATAGAGACGAGCAGTGCTAAGTCTCTATTAGGGTTCTGTATAACCCATATTTAATTTCTGGAAATCTATTTTTAGCATGATGAAGTCCGCTTATGCGGACTTCGCTGTATAGCCTAGTCATTCCCAGAAATTACGCAACTAGCACAAAGTTAAATATGTAATTCAATCAGGTTGCAGTCAGCGACTGAAAAAATATTTTATGTAATACGCATTCTGGTTATTTCGTATTATGCATAAGTTCTAAGTGTAATATACTTTGGCAGCAAAAAATTGAGTATTATTACTGAACCTTTCTCCGTATTTTCCCTGGACTGTCTTCGATTAAAAAGCTGAATGGGGTGATTATTAAAAAAATATAAAGGTATGGATTAATACGTATAATCTCGTTTAAAACATTCATTAACTCAATCAAAATTTAAGAGATACAAGGATATGTCAAATAAAGTTGTTAAGGAATTGGCTGATTTTCTGCTGCAAATAGAACAGCGATCGCAGTTTCATGCAGGCTATCCATATAATTTAAGTTGTGATTACAGTGCGATCGGCAAATTTTTCAATTTTCTGTTAAATAATGCTGGAGATCCATATATTGAACCAGATTTTGGTCTCCATTCTCGTAAGTTTGAGCAAGAAGTGTTATCTTTTTTTGCCAACCTCTATAAAATCCCAGAACATGAGTTTTGGGGTTATGTTACTGCTGGCGGAACTGAAGGTAATTTATATGGGATGTTCTTAGCAAGAGAAATCTACCCTAATGGTATTCTTTACTCATCACAAGACTCTCATTATTCCATACCCAAAGCAGCAAAACTATTCCGCATCCAACACAATGTTGTTAACTCACAAATTAATGGAGAGATGAATTATGAGCATTTTGAACAACTCATTAGTGAAAATCGTAATTATCCTGCGATCGTCAATTTAAATATTGGGACTACTGTCAAAGGCGCAATTGATAACTTAGACAAAGTTATCGAAATTTTAGAGCGCAATCAGATTAAAGATTACTACATTCATTGTGATGCCGCACTTTCAGGATTAATATTACCCTTTCTAGATGGCGCTCCACAAGTTAACTTTCAAAAACCCATAGATAGTATAGCTATTTCTGCTAAATTCATTGGTTCTCCCTTACCTTGCGGTGTAGTTTTAACTAAGAAAAAATGGGTAGAAAAAGTTGAAACAGCAATTGAATATATTGGTTCATCAGATACAACCATTTTGGGATCTAGAAACGGTCATACCCCTTTGATTCTCTGGTATGCAATGCAAACAAGAGGTTATGATGGATTAGCCAAAGAAGCAAAGGCCTGTATAGATAATGCCCAATATCTTTTCCAACAACTGAAAATCAGAGAATATCCATGTATGCTCAATAAATTTTCCAATACCGTAGTGTTTCAAAAACCTTCTCAAAGGTTAATTAAAAAATGGCAGTTAGCGATTTTTGAAAATTGGGTACACATTATAGTCATGCAAAATATTGATCGGCACAAAATTGATACTTTTGTTAACGAGCTTTTGTTAGAAGAAGGGTTGCTTGATAACGTAAATAATTTTCAGCTACAGTCAGCACTACACTAAGAATAGATTGCTAAATGAAATTAATCACCCAGTTTAACAAGGTGTTTCTTTAAACAGAATTTGCTCCCAAGATTTTATCTTTTTAAAAAGTTTTTTCCGCACAAGTTAGCAGCAAGGAGTATTTCTACTTCTGCCCGTTCCATAGGTGGTAAGAAAAAATACCCTTGCCCATAATCACATTGTAAAGCTTTCAATTGTGCCAATTGATCTACAGTTTCTATACCTTCTGCTGTTACAGACATATTTAAATTATGGGCTAATGTCACAATCGCTTGAATAATTTCTAAATTTTCTCCTCGACTACCTATACTGGTGACAAAAGAGCGGTCAATCTTAATGGTTTTGATTGGTAGGCGATGTAGATAACTCAAGGATGAATAGCCAGTCCCAAAATCATCCATGTGCATTTCAACATTCAGCGCTGTTAATTGGGAAAGCACAATGGTAGCTAATTCAAAATTATCCATTAACAAGCTTTCAGTAATCTCCAATTTCAAATAGCATGGCTCCAGTCCAGTTTGCTGCAAAATATGTTTAACCTGTTTAAACACGTCAGGTTGCGTAATTTGTTTACCAGAAAAATTTACGCTAATTGTCAGAGGTTGTGAGGTAGGAAATTGTTTATGCCATTTGTGCATTTGGTAACAGGCTTCATAAAGCACCCATTGTCCGATACTAACAATCATTCCAGTTTCCTCAGCCAAGGGAATAAAATCTTGAGGTGAAATAAGTCCTCGTTCTGGATGATACCAACGTATCAGTGCCTCAAATCCAATAATTTTGCCAGTTGTTAGTGAAACAATTGGTTGGTAATCAAGGCGAAATTCTTCTTGCTTGAGCAGTGCATTTCGCAGAGCAGTTTCTAACTCTAAGAGCAAAGCTGCACCCTCGTGCATCTTTGGATCAAAAACCTCATAACGTGCCTTACCAAGTGATTTAGCACAATACATTGCCACATCAGCATCGCGTAGAATCTGCGCTGCTTGCTCATAATCTGCTCTACTTAAAGCGATACCAATACTAACATTAGTAAACACCCGATGCTCATTTAATTTAAATGGCAAAGCTAGCACCTTTTTAATTCGCTCGGCAACCTGTATGGCGGTGTTGATATCCTCAATTTCCTCAATTAAAATTGTGAACTCATCTCCGCCAAAACGGGCAACTATGTCTCCGCCTCGCAGAACTGACTTTAGCCGATGAGAAATTGCCATCAAAAGTTGATTTCCTAGTAGATGTCCAAGGCTGTCATTAACAACTTTAAAGCGGTCTAGGTCTAAGAAGAGTACGGCAAATAAATAATTATTTTGCTGTTTAGCCTGTTCTATTGCCTGCTGCACCCGCTCCATAAATAATCGTTGGTTAGGTAATCCAGTTAGCCCATCATGAAGACTATTGTACAGTAATTGGTCTTGTGCTTCTTGACGTTTAACAATGTCTTGTTGAAGTTGTTGATTAACCCTAATAAGTTCAATAGTGCGTTCTAGAACCAACTGCTCAAGCTGATAACGATACAGGACTAATTCTTCCTCTGCTAGCTTTCGCTTAGTGATGTCACGGACAATAACAATATATTCCCGAAGCAGAGAATTAAATGGCTGTGAAATCGTCGATTCAACAATTCGCAAACCTTGGTTAATTTTTAAGCTTTGCTCGCTCCTAATAGACCATTGCTCCGGTTTGCCGCGATAGCATATTAGGATTTGACTCAAGTTTTTCCCAAGTAACTGCTGAACACTTGTTTGAAATAATTCTTCAGCAGCAGCATTTGTCTGAGAAATATTTCCGTCTTCATCTAATACTAAAACAGTATCTGGTACGGTATCAAGAGTAGTAATAAATAGGCTTCTTGCTTGTTTGCGTGCTTCATCAATAGCAATAATTTGTGGTAAAGTTGTCCAGCAAGCGATTGCAACGCCTGTAAAAGAAAGCGTCACTAATAAAATCGCTAGGAAAGAATTTTGAGGATAATTAGAAAGTCTATCTAAAAAATCGCGAATAACCCAACTGATTGTGGCAGTAATACAAATCAATGATACTAAAACAATCACTTGTAATACTACAAAATCTGGATTATTTCTACTAGACTTAGTATCGTAACGCTGTGTCCACCAATTTGGGTGTAATGGTGCAAATCTTAAGCGACGTAGCATTACATCTCCAATCATCAAAATAATGGGTAATAATAATCCCACTAAGAAATCTCTCCAATTCCAAGCTAAACCTCCCACTATTAGAACTACCGCTTCTAGTAAGAAAAAACCAAGCGACCACCAAGGCCATAACACGTATGGTTTGCCACGACACATCCATAGTCCCAGATGTAGCCCCATAATGGACATGAGATAACAGGTGCCTGCTACTGTGACAAGTTGAGATACATTTCCCAAATTTAGACAAAGCAAACTCAGTAGAAAGGTAACTAGAATAGCAGGCCCAAGGACACCTTGACGGGAAACTAATGCAAATATAGGAGAAAGCTGTCTGTCTAAGGCAAGCTGGTATAATATCCGAGGAGAGTTAGAAACTGCTGTAGCAGAACTTAGAAGGCAAGATATAGTAATCAGAAGTGTTACTAGAAAGGAGGCAGATTCACCCCAAAAAGGTTTAGAAGCCTCTACCAGATTTAAGAACGCATCGTCACCTATTGTTGAATTTGAAACAGAACACATTAATACCCAAGAACCACCTAGAAATACCGGGGGAATTAACCAAGCAGCTACGGTTAAAAACTTTAAAGTTTTATATGGGTGGCGACTATCAGCAACAAAAGAAGAAGTGGTTTCACAAGCATAAATTGAATAACTAGCTAGAAAAAACCACTTTGCCCATTCTTGGAAGCTCAGGCTATGTGTACTAGTTGGGAGAAAATTAAAATTAGTAGATGAGAAGGCTAACGATAATACGCCTTGAACACAAAACAATAACAGTAATAAAATCGCTGGTAATACAAAAAATAAATGCAGGAGCGCCAAAGCACGGGTGCCACTGAACGCTAAAATAAATGGAATAGTTGTAAATAAGACTTTTAAGAAAGTTTCTGGACAAGAAATACCTAATGTTTCAAAATTAACTTTAATTAAGTTAGTGAGAATAATCGCATACAGTGCTGGTGCTGCTGCCCAGCTAAAAAAGTATCCTAATGCTACGTAACGGCCTAAGCCAGGAAAGTTCTTTAATAGCCTTGTGGTATAGTTTGGTGTTCCTCCAGCGACATCTGACCAATGCCTACCTAGACTTTGTACCTGCAAGTTAAGCAAAAAGGAAATAATCGTACCAAAAAACCAAACTAAGATAGCTTTCGAGCCTAACGCTGCATGAATGATGGGGGCAGTACCAATCCATCCAACATGACCAGTTAACCCGAAGCCCCAGGTTTCGAGATAACTCAGAGTCCGTGGTAGGCGCATTAGCAAGTGCTGATTGTTCTCCACCCGTGCAGAATCGTTACTAACCATTGTTTCTTAGTGAGATTTACTGGCCTTTTCACTCAATAGCTGAATCTCACCAATTATAGCTTCCGTATAACTGCTGAACTTTAAGAAAAGATAACTTATTTATTACTGAATTGTGGATTTTGAATTTTGGATTGACCTCATGCCTAAAGAGTTTTCTTGAATAGAGAATTTTAAATTGGGGATTTGAGATTTATTCCATGTAGCTTGTTTGTCACCGAGTAAGTATAAATTCTCTTTCTTCAGACCTTTATAAAAATTGAAAGGTTCAGATTTGCGACCTACTTAATAGACATAGACATCTCCAAAAATAAATTATTCATTGCCTGAAACACTTGTAAAGACGTAGGAATGCTACGTCTTTACATTCATCTCTCTAATTTAATAAATCGGAAATCATGTTGTTCATCAATGATTAACTAGAGCTATAGCTTTTGCAACAACTCCTGAGTTAACTGAAAGAAAGCTTTTGAACCTGCTGATTGGGGAGCATTTAAAACAGCTGGTATAAAACTATCAACAGCCTTAGCAACATTGACATCAACTGGTATTTGGACTTTACAAATTTTTTCAACACCAAAATCTTCTACAACGCGGTGCATTACTTGTTTATAGTATCTGCCAGTGAGCAGATTAGCGCTGGACATACTAAATACAATTCCCAACATTTTGATATCTATTTTGGTTTCATGTCCGTGACTATCTTTTAATTGGGCAATCCGTCTTTCTAGGAGTTGAATACCCACTACAGATAATGGTTCTGGTTTCGCAGGAAGTATGTAGAAATCACTGGCAGCTAAAGCGCTACGAGTCAATAGATTATAGCCAGGGGCGCAATCGAGAAGGATAAAATCATATTCTTGACGTACTGGTTTTAAGATATTATTAATCAAGACCCTTTCAAAGCGATTCCAAATCGTTTCAAAGTCCTGTTCGCCCAAAGCAGTTGCTTGCTGATGCAGCATTTCTGAAACAACAAATTCATCATATAAATCGATATCTCCCGGCAATAAATCTAGTCCGGGAAGATTACAAACCTGGGATTGAATGATATCCTGAATTGTGAGTTTTGCTTGTGGGTCTGGATTGATAACTTCGTCTATCAGATACCTAAATGTCTTACTTTGTTTACGACGCTTGGCAAAATCTAAAGGCGACATCAAACTGAGTGTGGCACTAATTTGGCTGTCTAAATCAAGGACAAGCACCCGCTTGCCATGATTTTTAGCTAAACAGGTAGCTAAGTTGACAGTGAGGGTGGTTTTACCAACACCACCTTTCATATTGGCAGTAGCAATTACATATCCCATTGATTGAGTCCTCTATTGACGCATTCCCATCTACTGGTTTGTCAAGAAATAATTGAGAGGTGCAGATTGTTTGTAGTTAGCGTTATAGCAGTTCTCGTTGACGTGAGGTACACCCGTAGGGGCACGGCAGACCGTGCCCCTACACCTTGCGATATAACGTTGTACCACATCTGAATGGGAACTGCTATAAAGCACAAACTACGAACCTATCAAATCAAGCTTGACAGACTACTAGGTAGCGTACACCTCTGCTGATATTTTAAATCTTCCATTAAATTTAATATTTTCGGAAATTCAAAAGAGTGATTTTAGCGATGTTTACTCGATTGAGGCAGCAACATATAGTTGGATCTTTACCTGAAATCGAGCTACTAGCATCTTTTACTCCACAATAAGAATTGTTTGGCTTAATGCTGTAACAGCTTGCTCTCATCAAAGCAATTATAGAGGTATTGACAAATACAGTAGCCCTAAATCAATTGTGAGAAAATAATAATGTTGTGAATATCACTAAGTATTGGGTGCAAAATGTGGATGCATTTGCTAATTGAATTGAACGAAGCAAATCGATCATTTCGTGAAATCAAAGGCGCATTTACACACAAACTTATAAGGTAATTAAAATGACTTACGATTCAGAAGATGTAGAACAAATCCTGCAAAAAGCACTCACTCGTAAAGACAAAGGTGAATTTTCACGAGAACAGCTTTTAGAAATGGCATCTGAGTTAGGTATTTCTTCTAATATTTTGGAAACAAGTGAACAAAAGTGGTTGGCTCAACAAGAAGAGGAGCTTTTACGACACACATTTAATACTTTCCGACGCAGAGCCTTTTGGACACACTTTATTTCTTTTCTAGCGGTGAATTTATTCCTCATTCTTTTAAATTTAATCACTAATCCTAGTTATTTTTGGGCTATTTTCCCAATATTAGGATGGGGATTAGGACTATTTTTTCATTGGTGGAGTGTTTATCAGAGTAAATCAGAGGATTACGAGATCGCTTTTCAGAAATGGCGTACACAAATTTAACTATAAATTCTGGATATTCAGCGATCGCTGTTATCCTAATTTGTGCCTCCTTCTAGATAAAATCTTCCCATGAACTGCTCACATTCACCGTAAGGGGTGAGTGTGAGCTTTGTAATTTATAGGGAATTGCCTGTAACATCGCAAAATAGATAAATTTGGGCAACCTTAAACTTCAGGAGTTGTATAATCACGCCCTTTGATCCTTATCCTTGTGCTTGCGAATTTGCCAAAATAGAGCTGTAGGCTAGAATAACTACGCTTTAAGAAGCTTGATTGCCTAAACTCAGGAGCAAGGGTCGGCTGGTTAATAAGTAAGAGGAAGGGAGTATGGACAACAACAACTGGTTACAACAGCTAATGATGGTGGGTCTTGGCACAACGTCTATAGTCGCAGAAAAACTGCGGCAAGTCAGCGATGATTTAGTTAAAGACGGTAAGCTCAATCCTGAGCAAGCCAAGGCGGTAATAGATGATATTGCCCAGCAGTTAAAGTCGGAACAGGGAAACTTGGATGTCCAAATGCAACGGCAAATGCGAAATATGATGCAAGATTTGGGGGTGGCTCGCCAGTCAGAAGTGGACGAACTCAGGGGTAGAATAGACCGTTTAGAGCGTCAATTACGCGATTTAGAAAATAAGCTTTGGCGTTAGAATGCCCTTTCTGATTTAAACTAAATGTGTCCTGTTGGTAATCTTTTTGCCAGGATACCTAAGTAAGGAGAACTGATTTTGAAACCAATTTTCCTCAGCGTGGCTTTCATGCTGGTTTGTGTTGTGCTTTTGGTTGTGGGGCAAGTAGGTAGTAAACAGAATACTGCCATTGCTGCTGAGTTAACCCAAACGCCGCCAGCGTCCACAACTGTAACTGAAAACAATATCTTAATTGCGAGTAATACTATGTCTGATGCTAATGCCGTAACCACTCCCTCTGGATTAAAGTATGTGGAGTTAAAAGAGGGGACTGGGGCGACTCCTAAACCTGGACAAACGGTTGAAGTTCACTATGTCGGCACTCTAGAAGATGGTACTCAGTTTGATAGTTCACGCGATCGCGGCCAACCCTTCAGCTTTAAAATCGGTGCTGGACAGGTAATCAAAGGTTGGGATGAAGGACTTAGCACTATGAAAGTTGGTGGTCGTCGTCAGTTAATCATCCCCCCAGAGTTAGGTTATGGCGCTCGTGGTGCTGGTGGTGTAATTCCACCTAACGCCACCCTGCTGTTTGATGTGGAATTGCTGGGAGTTAAGTAACTATTTGACTTCTTTGAGTCAGTGGCAATCATCACTGACTCAGAAAGCCAAGATTAGAATAGGGGCAACTGGTTGTAGTTTGATTCAGTCTTACCCAAAACCTCTAGTATGAGCTTCCATCGTTTTGAAGAATAGAAAGATTGAGACTTGTACCAAATCATTGGGTCACGATCTCGCTTGTTTGTATTGCACTTATGGCAAGCAGGGATAAAATTACCAAGGCAATCAGGACCACCTTTCGATACTGGTATAAAGTGATCTAGCACTAAATTAATAGTTGCACCACAATAGGCACAAGCATGATCAAACCTCTGCTTAAGAGATTCTATCTGGTGTAAAGAATAGTGAGCATGATGATTGTATAGTTTATAAGCTCTGCGTCTGAACTTAGCTCTTTTGGCAGCGACTTTTCCCTGAGGAGTTTGGCGAAATTTAGACATATACTGTCGCCAGGACTCTTTTCTTTGAGGAGTTCGCAAAAGCTTGGATTGTCTTCTGCGATAATCTTCTTTATGCTCTTGATAGTGCTTTGCGTGTTTCTGACGTATTTCTTCTCTATGTTGTTGATAATATGCCGCTGCGCTTTCTCTATTTTTATTTCGATGCTTCCAGTAAGATTTACGATTATGCCAAAGCTGGCATTCAGTACATACTCGATAGTCTTTTCGTCGTAAACTTTTACCAGTAAAATTCCAATCATGACCGTATTTACACAATCGACCTAGATAGAAACGGTTTGTGTCAAGTTCTGTTATATTCGTCATGTCAATCTAGTCTAATTAGGTTGACCAAGCCCAGGATGTTTGCAGCATCGCTGGGTACATATTTTACTTATTTTATCAGTAATGATTTGGTTTAGCTAAATTTTTAAACTTTGTAAAGTGTGCATCAAAAAGAAGTCTGATAGTTCCCGTTGGACCATTGCGATGCTTGGTAATAATTGCTTCCGCAACTCCTATTTCATGTCGGGGAGTTTCTTCCTTTAAATAATATTCTTCACGGTAAAGCATAATAACTATATCAGCATCTTGCTCAATAGATCCCGATTCTCTCAAATCAGATAACATTGGACGCTTGTTAGTACGTGCTTCCACCCCTCGACTCAACTGAGACAAGGCAATTATTGGTACTTTTAATTCCCGTGCTAAACCCTTTAAACTCCTAGTAATTTTTGACAATTCTTGAACGCGATTATCACCTGCCCCTTCCATCAATTGCAAGTAATCTATCATGATTAATCCCAATTCTGCACCTTGTTCTGCTTGTAAACGTCGCGCTTGGCTACGGATTTCGTTAACTGTAATATTGGGAGTGTCGTCAATAAAAATAGGCGTTTCTGTTAAGATATCAATGGCACGGGTTAATTTTTCCCAGTCGTTTTGACTAATGCGACCAGAACGGATATAACTACTTTCAATTGACGACTCAGTAGATAAGAGTCTTTGCACCAGTTGTTCTTTGGACATTTCCAAGCTGAAAATAGCAACTGGTAATTTATAAGAAGCGGCGATATTATGAGCAAGGTTCAAGCAGAAGGCCGTTTTTCCCATTGCAGGTCTAGCAGCGACAATAATTAAATCAGAACGTTGAAATCCGCTCGTCATGGCATCTAAATCATAAAAACCGGAAGGAATGCCAGGAATGGCAATACCTTGATTATTGCGATTCTCAATATCCTCAAAAGCATTAATCAAACTGTCAGAAATGTGAACTAAACCCGATTGGGGACGCTCTTGAGTAACGCCAAATACTTTCTGTTCTGCTTGATCTAAAACCTGTGGTAATTCGGTTTCTGTCTCGTAACCAAGATGTACAATCTCATTGCCAGCTTTAATTAAGCGTCGCCGCAGGTATTTGTCCATCACTAACCCTGCTAAGGCGTCGATGTTCACGGCTGACACTGTGCGGTCTACAAGAGTTGCTAATTTATTTCTGCCACCAATGCGGGCTAGCATTTCATGGTCTGTCAGCCAACTTGTGACTGAGAGCAAGTCTGTGGCTTTACCTTGGGCGTGGAGCCTCACAGCTGCTTGATAAATATCTTTGTGAGCGCTAATGTAAAAAGCTTCGGGAAGGAGGCGATCGCTAACTCGACTAATCGCTTCTGGATCTAGCAAAATACCCCCCAAAATCGCTTCTTCCGCCTCAATATTTTGTGGTGGGAGGCGTAGTTTACTGCCGTAGGCATCGCTACCATCGCCTTGAAAACTCAATTCTTCAGCCATAAACGATTTTAGTTTTGAGATTTTGCTAGAGACGCGATTAATCGCGTCTGTACAGGAGCTAGGAGTTAAGAGTTACGAGTTTCTCTTGCTCCCTCATCCCCTCATCCCTTCGTCCCTCTCCTGAGTTAGCTAGCGACTACTTGAATATCGACTTGCGCCGCTACTTCCGAATGCAGCTTAATTTCGGCTTGATAAGTACCAAGGTGGTTAATATCGGGGATGGTAATTCCACGCCGATCGATTTCTTGACCAGTGGCTGCCTTAATTGCATCTACAACATCTTGGGTGGTGATAGTACCGAAAATTGCTTCGTTTTCACCAACGGGCTTGGCAATTGTCAAGCTGCCAACTTTTTCTAAAGATTCTTTTTGCTCAAGAGCTTGTTGTCTGAGTTCTAATTGCCGTTGACGCTCTTGCTCGCGACGGCGTTCTACTTGCTTGAGAATACCAGGAGTGGCATTGGTTGCCAATTTCTGGGGAATCAGATAGTTACGAGCGTAGCCAGGAGCTACTTCCACTAAGTCGCCAGATTTTCCCAGCTTGCTGATATCCTGATTTAAAACTAACTGCACGCGTTTCGCCATCGTTTTTCGTTTTTCCTGTAAAATCTGATTAATTTGGGTGGGTTTGAGCAGCATAGCTCACTAAAACAGTGTTGTTAGCAGATAGCTAAGGTTGAGCCAGTGCTGAGTAAAGAGTCCTGAATAACGAGTGTTTTTTCAGAACTTAGAACTCCTGAAATGAGTATATTGTCCCAAGTAGCTTTGCCCATACCCTAAAGCTTACAGATCCTAGCGAAAGGAAGGGTGCGATCGCAACTATTAGCGTTAGAAAATTGGAGAAATGGGGGATGAGGGAGCAGAGGAGCAGAGGAGAATAATCAATGCCCAATGCCCAATCCCCAATATCTAAAAGTTATTTTTCATTTCCCGTATCCGCGCAAAAGTTTGCACTCCATCGCTACCCTTAACGGTTGATTGTAATGATGGCTGATCCCAACGTAAAAAGGGATTGGTTCGCTTCTCCATTCCCAACAGCGAGGGTATGGTAGCTTCTCCTCGACTACGATAAGTTTTCACTTCACTGAAGCGTTTTTGTAAGTCGGCATTGTCGCCATCCACAGTTAGGGCAAATTGCAAATTTCCTAAAGTGTATTCGTGGGCACACCAGATATGCGTATCATCTGGTAAAGAGCGCAATTTGGTTAAAGAGTCTACCATTTGAGTTGGTGTTCCTTCAAACAAGCGACCGCAACCGCCGGAAAATAAGGTATCGCCGCAAAATAAATCGCCTGTCTCACCAGATTTTTCAGGGGGAAAGTAGTAAGCGATATGAGCGCGGGTATGTCCGGGAACAAAAATAACTTCAGCTATGCGGCCTGCAAACTCAACGCGATCGCCTTGTTGCAAAAACACCTGCTGTCCCGGAATTCGCCCGCGATCTTCGACGCCACCGTAGACTGTTAGTTGCGGGAAGTGTTCTATTAATTGCTGATTGCCACCTACATGGTCATTGTGGTGGTGTGTGTTGAAAATCGCTACTAACTCAGCTTTTAACTGTGCAAGTTGCTTTAGTACTGGTTCAGCCTCTGCTGGATCGACAACAGCAGCAATTTGTTGCTGGCGATTTACCAGCAAAAATATGTAATTATCTGAGAGTGCCTCAAGCCTGATTACTTGCATTACTTAATATCTCCCTTTCCAGTAAATACTTTGAAATTTATCAGCAATCTTAAATATTTCAGTGAGAAAAGGTTGAGAAAGCCCATGAATACTATGATAGTATACAACCGTAATAATACTTAAAAATATGCTAAGTAACTATAAATTATATCTGAGCATATCAGTAAAATTTCTCTGGGAGGAAGTGTAAAAGCTAAGTTAGATTTATTCTGTTCTTTTTGTCCTAAAATTGTCTTTTTTACTCAAAAACACAAAAACAGTCATCAAAAAAATTTTTATTTGTACATACTAACTCTTAATACGGAATCTTATAAATTCACTTTGGGTTTTTTATAAAAGATAGATGTTAATAACGACAAATAGAGCAATCAATTATGGTAAAAAAAAGATGAGCTTTCCAATTTTTTCTTTGCAGGTTCATAGATGAAGTTAATCCATACAACTAGCTGGTATTTTCCAGATTCATCAGGCGGTGTTGAAGTATACTTAGATTCACTACTGCATGGCTTACAAGTACATGGACTTGAAAGTATTGTTGCTGCTCCTCAACAAGGTACAGAGGAAGATACCTACGAATACAATGGCATCTCAGTTTATCGTTATCCTGTTTTTCCTAACCCCAGTAAGATACGGGTACACAAACAGCTACCCCACGGAGGCTTCAAAACTTTTGCTAATTGGCTAGAAAACAATCGAGCCGATGTATACCATCAACATTCATGGCGATTTGACTGCGGTTTACATCATCTTGCTCTCGCCCGCCAGTTAGGGATGGCTACTGTAGTCACCGTCCACATACCTGAGCCTATATGTCTGCGTGGTACGATGATGCGCTGGGACGAAGAACCTTGCGATGGGCTGATTGACTCTGTTAATTGTAGTCAATGTTTGGGAGTACCAAAGCAAGTAGCACCTTCGATGCTCAAGGCTTTAAGCCGAGTTCCCTTGGATGTTGGGGTAGCAGCAGAAACAAAATTACTTACCTCTAAAAATTTTAAGCTCCGCCTGCTTGGTAAAACTCTTGGCATTCCTACTCTAGTGTCTCAACATAGACGCAATTTGATGCAACTAGCAAAACTAGCCGATCGCATTGTTGTAACGAGTAATTGGCAATACAATGCTTTTGTTGCAAACAACGTTCCTCCCGAAAAACTTACTGTCTCTCGGCAAGGTGTTGCTAATACTTTCAAACGTGAAATAATACCAAACAAACTACAAAACTCTACATTAAAAATCGGTTTTTTAGGCCGCTGGCAAGAAACTAAAGGGGTACAAGTTTTAGTAGAAGCGGTACATAGTCTACCGAATAATGTATCTGTAGAGTTAATTATTCATGCTACTCATCCGGGAAAATACGGTGCTGCCAATCGTGAAAAAGTTATGGCGATCGCTGCTCGTGATAGCCGGATTCGGATTGCTGAACCACTTTCACGCGAAGCAGTACCAGACGCATTAGCAGGTTTCGATATACTAGCAATACCGTCACAGTGGTTAGAAACTGGGCCCATAGTTGCTTTAGAAGCACAAGCTATAGGCATTCCCGTACTAGGTTCAAATTTAGGAGGAATTGCTGAGTTAGTCCATCACGGCATTGATGGTTGGTTAGTTCCAGCGAAAGATGTTCAAGCATGGGCTGAAGCGATCGCCACTTTAGCCAAAGACGCCGATTTACTAGCTAAATTACGTCAAGGTATCCAGCTAGTACGTACAATGGATACTGTTGCTTCAGAAATGTTGGCACTTTACCATGAAATCTTAAAAATTTCTCAAAAAAACTTTGTATCTTGATGGACTGACACCTAATTTATTATGAATAAACAAAATAAAAAATTAAAGGTTTCAATCCTCACACCTAACTTTTCTAAAGGTGGAATTGACAGAGCATATTTGCTAAGTCAAATTTTTAAAAAATTAAATTATGAAGTAGAAGTATTAGGATTTTTATTTGGAAAAAATATTTATCCAGAGCCACCATCTGATCTAGCAATTTTCTGTCTACCAGGCTGCAATTATCCACAATTATTCGGTTCTGTCAGGCAAATTTTAAATAAGATAGATGGAGATATTATCTGCGCTGTTAAACCAAAACCTACAAGCTATGGTGTAGCTTTAATTAACAAAATCCGCAGCCATAGACCAGTGATTTTAGATATTGATGATTGGGAATTAAGTTGGTATGGCGGCGATGAGTGGCAGTATCGCCCTAATTTGAAACAGCTAGCTAGAGAACTTCTAAAAAAAGAAGGTGCTTTAAGGAATCCAGACCATCCACTTTACTTAAAGTGGATGGAGTCATTGATCAATCATGCTGACGCTATTACAGCAGATACTCAATTCTTGCTGAATCGTTTTGGTGGTATTTATATACCCAATGGCAAAGATACTTGCTTGTTTGATCCCCAAAAGTACAATCCGCAAATTAGTCGCCAAAAATATGGTTTAGCTGAATACCGCGTTCTCATGTTCCCTGGTGCGCCTCGACCGCACAAGGGTCTAGAGGATGTTTTAATAGCACTTGACCAGTTACAAGAATCCGACTTAAGGCTAGTGATTGTTGGTGGTAATCCTTATGATAACTATGATGAACAGTTGATTGAGCGCTGGGGACAGTGGATTATTATGCTGCCTCAAACGTCAATAGAACAAATGCCGGAAGTCGTGGCTGCGGCCCATATTGTAGTAGTTCCTCAACGAGATACATCTGTAGCAAGGGCACAATTTCCGATTAAACTCATGGATGGCATGGCAATGGCAAAGCCAGTTTTAGCAACACGAGTAGGAGATATTCCCGAAATTTTAAATGAAGTTGGTTATTTAGTTGATCCAGCTTCTCCAGAACAAATTGCAGAACAAATTAAATTAATATTTCAGGATTTAGAAACAGCTAACGAAGTAGGTAAAAAAGCGAGAAGTAGATGTTTAGAAAAATATAGTGTAGAGAAAATGGCATCTACTATGGAGTCAGTAATTGCCCATTTATAACCAATGAATTGATTAATTAGTTTTGAAAAAATTGATATTCAGCAACTAAAACAATTAGCAAAAGCATTAATTAATTTATAAATTATGTTAACACTAAGTAAATCGTGATTATAAAAAACCAATGTCTAAAGGTCAACTAATCTTAAGATTCGCCAAACCCTATCCAGGTTTAATTATCCTAACGATGCTGTTAGGATTTTCTGGTGCTTTATTTAATGGTGTCGGTGTGACTTTGATTGTGCCAGTAATTTTGAGGATTGTCGGACAACCAGTAGATTTAACTGGTTTTCCTCCGATTCTCAAAGCTGTGATGTTTCCATTTGATAATCTTCCCGAAAATTATCGGAATTTGGGAATGGCTGGAACAATTATATTTATAATTTTCTTAAAAAACTTATCTAGTTATTGTAGCATTTTGGCATCGAGCGTTTTCACTCGGAGATTAAATGCGGATATTCGTGAAGCTAGCTTAGAGTTATTGCTAGATATTGATATAGATTATTATTCAAAAATGAAAGTAGGCGATATTATTAATCGCCTTGGCTCAGAAACAGCCCGCACTTCTAGCGCTATCGGGACTATCATCAATTTAATTATTTTAATAATTACAATTTTAGTTTTTGTTAGCTTATTATTAGCAATTTCTTGGCAGCTAACAATCGCAGCAACAATTCTGTTGGGTTTTATAACGTTAATCAATCAATACACAATTAGTAGAGCGAAAACATTTGGTCAACAACTATCAGAAATGTCTACATCTTATTCCATTAGTGTTTTAGAAACATTGAATGGAATTCGTTTGGTAAAGTCAACTGCCAATGAAGACAGAGAATATCAAAAGATTACCAAATTAATCCGCGATCGCGAAAAAGCAGATTTTCAATCTCAGGTAAACTCACAAGCGATCGGGCCGATAAGTGAGGTGATGGGAGTTATAGCCTTACTTCTGATTGTATTCTTGAGTAAAACTTTCTTTGCCAACCAGGTTTCTTTCATTTCAACGGTACTACTGACATATTTATTAGTATTACTGCGACTACTACCTTTGGTATCTCAGTTAAATAGTCTTCGTAGTAGCTTTGCCAATAGTGCTACTAGCGTAGAAATAGTGAGTGAGTTTTTAAGTCGCGATCGCAAGCCGTTTATGAAAAACGGTAATGTGATCTACACAGAATTAAAAGAAGGAATACGTTTTAATTTGCTTTCCTTTGCCTACCCTAGTCATGAAAAGTTAGTACTCAAAGATGTAAATTTATTTTTACCCCGTGCTACAACTCTCGCTTTGGTAGGTGGTTCTGGTGCAGGTAAGTCCACCTTGGCTGACCTCTTACCCAGATTTTACGATCCGACATCTGGCAGTATCTCTATTGATGGCACAGACCTGCGTGATTTTGATATCAAATCTCTCAGAACACACATGGGAATTGTCAGTCAAGATACATTTCTTTTTAATGACTCGGTGCGAAATAACATTGCTTATGGAAGACCTGAAGCTACAGAAGATGAAATTATCTCAGCAGCAAAACGAGCAAATGCTTATGAATTTATTGAAAAATTATCTCAAGGATTTGACAGCCAAATTGGCGATCGCGGCGTCATGTTGTCTGGTGGACAAAGGCAAAGATTAGCGATCGCTCGCGCCCTCCTGCAAAATCCAGAAATTTTGATTTTAGATGAAGCCACCAGCGCTTTAGATACCGTTTCCGAACGCTTAGTACAAGCTGCACTCGACGACCTGAGTCGCGATCGCACCACCCTTGTAATTGCTCACCGCCTTTCCACAGTCCAAAAAGCCGATCAAATTGCCGTATTAGATCAAGGACAGGTGGTAGAAGTGGGAACCCATGAAGCACTTTTACAAAAAGGGGGTTACTACTCACGCCTCTACTCAATGCAATTTGCCGTTCAGACTGAAGTTTCCACCAAAACTAATCCCAGCTTTAACCGCATTTCTCACGAACTGCGTACAAGGCTTAACTCAATGATTGGTTTCCTCGGACTATTAGTTGACAATCTAGTAGACAATGCCCAAGAGCGGCAGGAATTAATTGATCAATCATACAACTCAGCCTTAAGAGTTCTCAACGCCATCGATCTCTTCAGTGATGTAGTGAACCTGAAAATTAACTGGCAGTTATCGTCAGATATAGACCAAAATCAAGATGAAAATAACCAGTATCAAAACTTTAGTCATATTTCGGATGAGTTTCGCACGCGTCTCTATCCTCTGATTAGCTCTCTACGCTTACTAGCCGATAAATTAGAATCCGAACCCCAAAAACAAAATTTACTAATTGCAGAATCTTATCAATATGCTATTTACCTATTAGATGTATTAAAGCTTTTTGAAAATAAAGTTTAATTTTAGTTAATCTCAGGAACAAAAGTACTTATACCACAATCTTGAAAAACCTATCATCCCCAAAAAAATCATAAATTCTTAACTGAAAAATAACCGAATAAATACGATTTATGACTATTAAAACTGTTGGCATGATTAGCAGCTATTCAGGTCTGGCTAAAAACAAAGATTGGTTATGGCAACAAACTCCGCACTACTTTGGTGTTTGGAAGAACATGCAAATGTTGAAAATGGCACAAAAGCCAGACTTTATGCTGCTATATCAATTTGATTTCCCCCAAGCATCGCCGCAAAAATCTTGGTTAGATAGTTTTCGCAAACAGCAGCAAAAACCAGTAGTAAATGTTGAATCTCTACTGCGTGGTGTCAACAAAGAGCGGATTATTTATTTGCTCAGAGAACCGCCTTTAGATGAGGTTGTAAAAATAACTAATCATAATTATCAAGAAGCCCAGAAGTATTGTGGCTACGTTTCTGGCCCCGATGATTTTGCTCCCATTCCTGACTATATGCCTGCTATTTGGTATCACTCAAATTCATTTCAAGATTTAAATGAAATGCCACCGCCCCCAAAAGTTGCCCCATGTAGTTGGATTACTTCGGGAATTAGTCGCACAGCCAATCATCGCCAGCGTTTAGATTTTTTACAATCTTTGCAATCTAGTGGGATGAAATTTGATTTGTATGGGCGTAACTTACCAGAATGGGCAAACAGTTGGGGAGAACTAGGCAATAAATGGTATGGAATGGCACCATACTATTACAATCTGGCAATTGAAAACTATGCTGATAATAATTGGTATGTGAGTGAAAAACTTTGGGATAGTTTACTTGCTTGGTGTTTACCAATTTACTATGGTGGATCGGCTGCTGATAAATTATTGCCACCAGGTAGTTTTTTGCGGTTGCCCAGTTTAGATGAAAAAGGCATTGCCTACATCCAAGAAGTGACAGCTACCCCTGATGCTTGGTATGCTGCCAAAGATGCGATCGCAGAAGCACGTCAAATCATTTTACACAAATTAAACCTGCTTAACTGGTTATCAAATTTTGTTGATCAACACTCATAAATTATGAATGGTATTTGTACCCTTGGCAATGATTATGTTTTCGATCAACTGGTGGCTTTGCTCAACAGTATTGATATTATCTTAGGGCCAGAAACTCCTGTTTGTATTTATCCTTTCGACGATCGAACACAACGGATTGCTGACGAAATAGCTAAACGCCCTAATGTATTTCTTTACGATAACCAAGAATCAATCAACCGCTGGGATCAATTTATGCTCGCAGCAGCCCCAGAACGATTGAATCGGAGTAAATCCCGTCTTTATGGCGCTCACCGTCGTTTTTGCGCTTTTGATGGCCCATTCGAGAAGTTTATCTATTTAGATGCAGACACCTTGGTGATGAACTCACTCGCAGCAGTGTTTGAAAAGCTAGATAGTTATGATTTTGTGGTCTACGATTTCCAATTTAAAGACGTTACTAAAATATATAATGTTAATTCTCCCAAATTACTAAAAGTTTTTCAGCAAAAACGCATTGATTCAGAAATATTTTGCTCAGGCTTTTATGGAGCAAAACAGGGAATATTTAACTTAGAAAAAAGAGATTGGCTAATATCACATTTACAAAATGGTGAGTCAGAAATTTTGTATGGTGGTGCTGGCGAACAACCATTAATCAACTACATGGTAATGAGGTCTAATCTTCCTATTTATAACTTTGCTCGCCAACTGCCAGATAATGAAAAAACAGGATGTTCTGCTAGCTCTAAACACTTCGAGGAACGAGAAAACATTCTTTACGATCGCGGTACTCGACTAACTTATCTCCATTACATTGGGATTCCTCCTAATATCAATCAATCAGTCTGTGCCGGAGAAAATATTGAGTTTCCCTATCGAGATTTATTTCTCTATTATCGTTACTTACACGAACCAGAAAAGCGTCCAGTATTTAACAATCCTCCTAAGAATTATAATGACGCTCAAATACCAAATTTACTTACAAGAGCTTTGCGAAAATTTAAGTTAATTAACCAAGGATAATTTATGAGTAGGGGCATTTATATAGTTGCCAATGACCGTGTTATCGATAATGCTATTGCTCTACTAAATAGCATTCGTTACTATGACCCAGAAGTTACCATTTATCTTATACCTTTTAATGACAATTACCACAAGGTAGCAGAACAGCTTGCTACCTTACACAACGTCCAAATTTTCCCAGATTTAGAACTTATTGATACCTTTACTAAACGCATTGGAGAAATTTTTGATCGAGATTTTCTTGCCTTACCCAACAAAATGCGTAAACTGGTAGCTTGGTTTGGGCCTTTAGATGAGTTTATTTATATTGATACGGATATTGTCGTTTTTGAAAAAATTGCTGACAACTTAGACAAACTTTCAGAAGTCGATTTCTTCTGTTGTGACTACCATTACGCTAATGACAAGCTGCGAAATATCTTTTCCCCCTTGGTGAAAGAGCAGCAAATTTTTTCCGATACCCAACTTCAAGATGTTTTCAACAGTGGTTTTTGGGCTTCGAGAAAAGGAGTTATTACCGAACAGCAAATGGATGAAGCTTTGCGCGAGTGTGCAATGCATCGGGAATATTTCGATTTTTCTGAAGGAGTTACAGACCAACCAATTTTAAATTATCTTGTTCTCAAACTAATTTCCAAACGTGGAAATCTCGTCAAAATTCCTGGAGGAGGGCCCGGTAGTTGGGCGGGTTCACGAAATTTCCAACAGCAAGACTACGCCCTGTATGACCGAGGACAACGACTCAAATATATCCACTGGGCTGGTACACGGATGAAAACTGGTAGTCCCTATTGGCAATTGTGGGAACACTATCGCTATCTTCATGAGGGGAAATTTGCTTTCATCCCCAAACTAACTCGCCGTTTATTTCCCTTTGTTGCTGCCCGTACTTAATATTAGGAGTATCCCAATGATTGATGGCATTTATATCCTAGCCAATGATGTTGTCTATGACCAATTAGTGGCGTTGCTCAACAGTATGGAAGCTAATACTGGTAGGAAAATTCCTATTTGTATAATTCCATATAATAAGCAGTTAGACAAAGTAAAGGCAGAGATTGCATCTAGAGATAATGTTACTTTATTTGAAGATTCTGATTCTATAGCTTATTGGGATAACTTTGCTACTCAGATATGGAAAAATTATCCTAGAGCACAAAAAACTTGGCGAGAGTGGGGCTTTCCAGAACTCTATCGGCTACCAATGCACCGCAAAATGTGTGCTGTGGATGGCCCCTTTGATAGATTTATTTATTTTGATGCAGATACCTTATTAATGGGGCCTGTAGATTATGTATATGAAAAATTAGATGCCTATGATTGGGTAGTCAATGATTTTCAGTATAAGTCTGATTTAAAATTTGTTTTTGATGGTTCGTCAGAGCAGATGCAGCAAGTTTTTAACTTAGATAATTTACAATCAAAAGTATTTTGTGCCGGTTGGTTTGCCACTAAGAAAAATATTTTTTCTCAAGCTATAATAGCCGACTTTCTTGACAAATTAATAGCGGGTGAAGCTGAAGTCATGTGTTGTGTAGGACCTGACCAATCTTTATTTAACTACATGGTGTTGAAAAGTGGAATTCCATATTATAACTTTGCTTGTCATGACTGCAAACAGTCAACTGGAAACCACTGGAGTTCTAAATTTGATGTGGTAGATAATATCTTATACGACCAAGGGCGTAGGTTAACATACCTGCACTATATGAGTATATCTTCTTCAGATTTTACAAGGCTTTGCGGGGGTGAAGATGTTGATATTCCTTACCGCGATGTTTTCTTACATTATCGCTATTTAAAATCACCTGAAGAACGTCCTAAAAATTTCACACGCCCAAGCCAGCTAATGCTTTTGCAAAAATCTGCTAGTAGTTTTATTCAGCAAAGAGCTAACAATATTAAGCTAAAGTATCGCAATTTCAAGGATAGAATTACTCAAATGTAATTCGTCATTAAAAACTGTTTCGGACAGGTATTAAAGCAAGTGGTGTAATTACATACTTACAATTACGAATTGATTAAAGAGGTAATATTTTCATTATTTTACCACTCGCTTGTTCCTTTTAAGAAAAAGAATCTAAATCTAAAGATTGCATACCTTCGCGTTCTATAAAGGTCATCATACTTCCCAACTGCAACCAAACTAGCAAACAAGTGAACAGACTAATTGGTAGACCGACTCCTAAAGCCAAGGATGAGGGAAAGCCAAATATCTCTAAGCCTGAAGACATAAATAGACAAGTACCACCAGTTATACCGATAAATGGTACGAGTAATTGTTTCAATGAGGAACGTGGCTGAGTATTTTCTGCTCGTTCGCTTGGCCAGTTCTGCACAATTACTTTCAAAGTGCCAGATAATGCCAAACCAGATGTTAATGCAGTCAAAAAGCCAACAAGTAAAAGAAAATAAGGCGGTTGCAGAGGAAAATAGTACATGAAAACTCCTAATTTCAATTAAAGATTTTTTACTTTTTATTTGCTGGCTGGTTCTCAGCAAAAGACCCAAGTAATGTCGCTTTTGGCAGGATAGCAGCTGCACCTTCTCTGGATAACTCTGTTAAAATACCGATCGCTACATTTAATAAACGATCTGGTTTTAAGTCACCTTTAACCAGGTTCCACAAGCGTTGGACATCTTCGGTGTGCAGGCGGTCATCTTCAGTAAGAGCAAGCACCAACTGTCGCCGGAGAAACTTGCCTTCTTCCGACATTAAGTATTGGAACCCCATCTGCGCTGTAGGCAATACATCAAAGTTATTATCGGTACGAGCGATCGCAATCAAATTCTCTAACCGCTGCCACTGAAATTTACCATCTTTGAACAACACATTCAATAATCTTCGTCTTAATTCCGGCGATTCCCCTGTCAGTAATCGCCGTGCTATATAGGGATAACCCACTTCCACAATTTTGAAATCGGGGTTAAGGCTAAGGGCAATACCTTCTTGAGTAACTAGGGAACGAATAATCAAAGCAAACTTTGCCGGGACTCGGAAAGGATATTCGTACATCAGTTCCGAAAATTCATCGGTAATAGTTTTGAAGTTAAAATCCTTGACATTTTTGCCAATAGCGTTTCCTAGCACCGCTTCTAATGCTGGCACTATCGGACAAATATTCGTGTCTGGAGTCAGAAACCCTAATTTTACAAAGTCTTCGGCTAAGTCGGTATAGTCTTTATTCACCAAATGCACTAGCGCATCTACCAGCGTTTGTTTGGTGCTTTCTTCCAACTGATCCATCATGCCGAAGTCAATATAAGCCATACGACCATCGGGTACAGCAAACAAATTACCGGGATGAGGGTCAGCATGAAAGAAGCCATACTCTAAAAGCTGTTGCAATCCTGATGTCACGCCAATTTGGATGATCGCTTCTGGGTCTAAACCTGCTGCGCGGATGCGTTGAGTATCCGTCAGCTTAAAGCCGTCAATCCATTCCAGGGTTAAAACGTGGATATTGGTATAACGCCAGTAAATACCTGGAACTTTTACTTGTGGGTCATTGTGGAAGTTGCTAGCAAATTTCTCGGCGTTGTGGCCTTCATTAATATAGTCAATTTCTTCAAATAACTTTGTGCCAAACTCGTCCACAATTAAAGTTAGGTCGTGACCGAGATTTAAAGGCAACCAAGGAGCTAGCCAACCTGCTGCCCAACGCATCAAATATAGGTCGCGTGTAATTACCGGGTGTAAGTTGGGGCGTTGCACCTTTACGGCGACTTCTTCGCCGCTGACCAGACGACCCCGGTACACTTGACCCAAGCTAGCAGCAGCGACTGGATTAGGTGACAGTTCGCTAAAACTTTCCTGAATTGGACGGCCTAGTTCACTTTCGATAATCTGGTAAGCAATCGCATTATCGAAAGGTGGTAACTGGTCTTGTAACTTTATCAGTTCTTCTAAGAAATCTTTGCGTATCAGGTCAGGTCTAGTGGAGAGGGCTTGACCAACTTTAATAAAAGTCGGACCAAGGCGGGTGAGCAGTTCTCGCAACTGGATAGCTCGTTTAACCTTATTCTGCTCAACTCGATCTTGCCACTCGTCCCACTTCAGACTGAGTATAAATCCTGCAAAGGAGAAGATGATTCTCAGCAGTCGTCCCCAGGCTAGCCAGGGACGGTAACTATAGTAGCGAGCGATCGCATCTGGATTATAGAGTTTTAGTTGAGCAGGTTGATACTGACCCACGCCTTTTTTTGCCTCTTCGACTGAAAAATTTACAATGATTGTTTTTCTCTTGACTCACAAGTTAGTTGAATCAGGATAGCGGTAGTCTTTTATCTAAAACAACTAGAACTCTACCCTTTGGGGATAGTGTTCGAGGCGATTTTAGCATCTGTTACTGCCTAGATTTGTTTATCTTTTTCTTAATTATACTTTATAAAACTACAACTACTTATCCCACTTTTCGATTATTTTATCTTTTCTTAACTTTAATTTATGAAAATATAAATATGTACCTAATATATGTAAATTGAAACTCAGTAACCGCTTACAACATAAAGATCCCCGACTTATCTTAAAAGTCGGGGATCTTGGTACTATGTTTATTTATACCTGTGACTTAAGTGGAAAATAAAATATTTTATCTGTCCACAATAAAATTACAGTATCAACTAAAACCTTGGTAATTGTTAATAGCTTTGCCACAATTATCAATTACCTGCTTTTAATTGTCATGTAGTGCTATTTAGATTTGGCCTCCAAGTTTTCTAAACGGCTTCTCAATTCCTGGTTTTGTTGTTTGAGTTGGTCGAAATCTTCACGCAATTGACGCAGGGTTTTTTCTGAACCAATGTTCTTTTGCACCTTGGAAATTTCTTCTTCAGCAGAGCGACGTACACGCCCATCAGCTGTTTGTTCAGCTAGCGATCGCAAAATTCCCACTGCTTTGGGTGTTTCCATTTGTCCTAATGCTGCGGCTACGGATACTTGGGTTAAAAAGAAGGTTTCTTTGGCTAGTTCTGTTAATTTTTCTAAAATCCGTTCCAAATTAGCCGGACTTTGACCGACAGAAATCTTTCCTAAAGCGCGAATTGTGGCTAAACGTAGTGGTTGTGGTACACCGAGTTTGGTGTATTCGATCAGTAAATTTAAAGCTGCTTCCGAAGTTTTAAATTCAGCTAAACCAGCAACTGCCCCACTCCGCACGACTTCATTCCAACCTGCCTTTTCTTCTAAAACGGATTTCAGCAGCTTTAATACTTTGTCTTCCTTGGGTTTTTCTTCATAGTTTGCCGATGCGATTGCCCCGATAACACGAGAAGCAGCAGCTTCTACGTAATAACTGGCATCGCCCTTTTGCACTAACCCTCTCACAACTTTATAGCTTTCAGCAGTTTTGAATTGAGTAAGTGTTTCCACTACAGCTCGTCGCACATAAGCATTTTTATCTTTTAACCCAGCAATTAAGCCATCAAAGGCTTGATCTAAATTGATTTGGGCTAGTTGTTTTGCTACTTCCACACGCACACCCCACAATGGGTCATTTTTTAGCGATGCAGACAATGCAATGATAGCTTCTAACCCACCTTTTTTCGCCAAAGCTACTGCTGCATAACTACGCGAAATCGGGTCGGGATCGAATTCTAACTGTGCTTTTAACTCCGCGATTGGATATTCCAAAGCTACTGTTTTTAGGTAATTATTTTCAACATCAAAGCTAATAAATTGGGGCTTATTTTCTAAGGGAAAGTAGAAGCTTTGTTCGCGTTCATTTACCCGGACGGTGAAAGTTTTGAATTGTGAGTTAGGAGTTATGAGTTTGGAATTATTTTTAACTCCTAACTCCTCACTCCTCACTTCTTCTTGTTGCGTATAGCCAAAACCAATAGGTATTTTTAAATCAAACAAATCCTTACTGCCATCTTTACCTTCAGCAGCTTGGGTTTGAGTTACTGTAATTTTTGCTAAATTAGCATCCCCATCCCAAGAGTAAGCAACTTTAAAATCGGGATGACCACCACGATAAACGTATTGGTCAAAGAGGAATAAAAGATTACGTCCGGTTGCCTTTTCAATTGCCCTGAGTAAGTCTACTGTCTCTACGGTTTTATGAGCATTATCTTGGACAAATGTTTGAATTGCCTGCCAAAACAACTCATCTCCCAATTGGGCCCGAATCATGTGATAGACACAAGATCCTTTTTCGTAGATGTGGCGATCATAAAGTTCAATAGCTTCTCGGTAAACGTGTGTTACCATTGGACGGCGATAACGACTGCTATCTTCACTTAAGTAACGACGAGCTTCCAATAAGCGATAGTAAGCTGCTTCTTCTAGACTATATTCCTGTTCTGTCCACATCACCTCAGAGTAAGAAGCCATCCCTTCTTTAATCCAAGCATGAGACCAATGCTTAATCACCACCAAATCACCAAACCACTGGTGCGCGAGTTCGTGAACGACTAAAGCTTCGGTGTTGCGGTTATCTAAGGCGGCCCGTTCATCCAGTAAACATCTATCTGTTAACAGTGTTGTGGAGGTGTTTTCCATGCCGCCAAAGATGAAGTCATCGACGCAAACTTGGGCGTATTTCGGAAAAGGGTATGGATAACCATACTTTTGACTCAAAAATTCGATCATTCGGGGAGTTTTGTGCATGCTGCGTTTAGCATCTTCCTCCCGTCCCTTTTCTACGTAGTAGGTAACTGGTTTACCATTCCACTCATCCTGAATTTCGGCAAAGTCACCTATTGCCAAAGTCATTAAATAGGTAGGATGAACTTGTTGCTGTGACCAATGATAGATTTTGTAATCACCATCTTCTGTGGTGTTAATCAATTCACCGTTGGAAATCGCCACGAGAGGGTTGGTAACACGGACACGAATTTCCGAAGTAGACAGTTGTCCTGGATAGTCAAAGCAGGGGAACCAAAAGCGAGAGTCTTCGTCTTCTCCTTGAGTCCAAACTTGAGTAGGTTTGTTTGGATAGTGCTTATCTGGTTGAATAAAATAAATACCGCGTTGCGGTTTTGTCACCGAATAGGCGATCGCAATCAGCAAGCGTTTACCAATCTGGGTTGCCTGAGAAAGTTGGATGGAAAGCTGTTCCCCGTCATAGTCAAAATTTTGTGGCACTTCGTCCACCTGCACAGACTCAATATTTAGGTTGACAGCATCCAAAGTCAAACGATCAATACCATTACGGATTGGCAAGAGGCAAATGCTACAACTGCCCTGATAGCTTTGCTTGGGAATATCCAGGCTGAGATCGAGAAAAATATGCTCTACCTGTCCGGGGCGATCGGGGTTATAGTGTGGTCTTGCTCCCGGTAACTCAAAGGGTTTGTGTCCATTATTATCTGTATCAAAATAAGACTGCGACATTGATGCTTACTGACCTTGTAATCCTGAAAAGTCTAGCTGGTTGGATGTAGTTAAGTAAAATACCGGTGTAGTAAATGTATTTCCCAAATCAACAGGGCATTATGGAGGTGAGAACTCCCCTTTGGGATTGGGGAATTAAAATTAATCTCACCCGAACTTCCGCAGATCGGCTACCGATCCTGGGATTTTTTCCATATCCCTCCTGCATTTACTTTTCCTGATGTTCTGCACTTTTTTGGCATTGAGTCAAGAGTCTCTTGCACTTTGTTGCACCTTGATAGATTTTCATTAAGTACAAATACTCCTAATTATTTTTATAACTTAGGATAGCTTGCTGCTGCTGAACAGGTTCTTTTGTTTAAGATGAACAGCATATCATTTGCAGATTCGCTCCTCATCTGGTTGAAGTATTTTTGAGAGTAATTTTAGACCACTAATTTGTAAGATTACTAATTTTATCAGTAAATACCAACTGGAGTTGAAACTAAATGTAGCATACCAGTTGTGTAAGAGTACAATAACCGATTTCTGTCTCCGTAAAAACTCCCACACTGGCGAGTGCCCGAAATAGTCGATTGTAGGGAACGCTTGTAGATTGACGTTGTGCTTCCCAAATCCTCTTAACTCCTTTAACAAATCGGCGTAGGCGTAGCCCGTCGTAGACATCGCTAGCTAGCTTGTTTGCTGTATAGATCGACTGCGAGATCCAAGTGCTATAGCAATCTGAAATCATTCGTAAACAATGAGATTTTCAACTTCATAAGAGTTGTCGGGAATCTTAGCCTTGCAATTTTTACAAATCAGATAGGATTGCTATGTATTTAATTTGCAAAAACCCATTTGTAGTGAAAAATCACTTTTAAGTTGGATGTTTGCTGATTAAGACATGAGTTTAACTGAGAATTTTTATGATTAGTATCTGATTAATGATGGATGTCAAAAGCAACAATTTTCTGCAAGTAGGAGGTAGATGTGCAGCTTGTCAACGAGCGTGCTGCTGAATCCTTTTGTCATGGGTTAGTCTAGCAATGGATTAGCGGAAATTATTATAAATCCGAAAACTCTATAGTGACACTTGTATAAATCTCGGTGACAATCTGAGCAAAAGAGGATAACAAAATGCCTGAAAGTAAATCAAAATTTCTCATTCCTGCTGTTGGTGCTGCCGTTGTTGTCGCCGGAAGTATAGCAGCTTATACGTACTTTAAAGGTCCATCAGGAGGTAGTTCAGACGCTCTAGGCAGTGCTAAGGTAGTACCTTCAACAGCATTGATGGCAACTTACATTACTACTGACTCTCAAGCCTGGGCAAAATTACAGCAGTTTGGCACTCCAGAAGCACAAAAGTTAGTGGCAAAAGGTCTGGAAGATTTCAATAAGCAAATTTTCAGTGACAGTAACGTTTCTTATGAAAAAGACATAAAGCCTTGGGCTGGTAGTGTGATGATTGCTGTATTGCCACCAAATCCTGTAAAATCAGCACAGTTAAAGGTACCCTCTAGGACAACTAATGTACCAACAAATTTACAGCAGGAATCAAATATCTTGATAGTGGTGGGAATCAAGGACAAACTCAGCGCCTTGAATTTTGCGAATAAATTGAAGTCACAAAAAGGAGTTAAATTACAGGAATCTGACTATCAAGGTCAAAAAATTGTCGAAACTACACAAAATGGTAAGCCGACGTATAGCGTAGTTTTAAATGATAGTCAGTTGGTATTAGCCCCCGAAAAGCAAGCTGTAGAAAAAGCAATTGATACGTTTAAAGGACAGTCTTCTTTTGCTAGTAAAGAAGGTGCTAGCAGCATTCTTAAAGGAGTGGATGTTAAAAACAGCCTCGCCCAAATTTATGTACCAGACTATGCCAGTATGATACAGCAATTAACTGCTGGAAATCCACAGGCAAAGCAGTTACCCCCACAAACCCTGACACAGCTCAAGCAGATAAAATCTGTGGTAGCGGGTGTTGGTGTTGATGATGCAGGAGTGCGGGTAAAAGCGATCGCTAATTTAGATCCACAATTAAATAAATTTCAGTATCAATCAAGTCCTGGGAATATAGTCGGGCAATTTCCTGCTGATACCTTTGCTCTGATTAGCGGAAATGGTATCAGCCGTGGTTGGGAAGTGCTAGTAGAACAGTCAAAAGATTATCCAGAAATGAAGCAAGCTCTGGAACAAGCGCGAGGACAACTAAAATTCGCCAATCTAGACTTAGATAAGGATATTTTTGGCTGGATGAATGGAGAATTCGCCTTTGGTGCGATTCCATCAAATCAAGGAGTGTTAGCGAATGTTGGTTTTGGAGGTGCTTTAGTATTTGATACTAGCGATCGCAAAACTGCCGAAGCCACCTTAACAAAATTGGATACTCTTGCCAAAAACCAACAAATCAACGTCGCCAACAGAAATATCGGTGGTAAAGACGTAACTGAATGGCAAATTCCCCGACAAGGAGCTTTATTGGCACATGGTTGGCTAGATCAAGATACTGTATTTGTAGCTCTTGGTGGCCCAATTGCTGACGCAGTTAGCGATCGCAAAAATCCATCTCTCGACACTAGTGACGCCTTCAAAGCCGTTACTGGTTCTTTGCAAAAGCCTAACGGAGGCTATTTCTACCTGGATATGGATAAAACTAAAACTGTGCCCCTGATCAATAGTTTTGTATCATCTAACGCTGATACCATTACCATCCTGAATTCCATTCGTGGTCTTGGTTTTACCGCTATTAGCCCTGATAAATCTACTAGTGAATTGGAGATGTTGTTAGCTCTCAAGCCTACTGCAAAGTAGGGCATTGGGCATGGGGCATTGGGTATTGGGTATTGGGTATTGGACATTGGGTATTGAGTATTAATTATTTTCCTCTGCTCCCCTGCTCCCTCATCCCCCCACTCCCTACTTACAAAACTTGATTATTCCGAGTTTCCAAGGTTTGGTTGAGTCTATCCAACGCGCCAGTCAATCTTTCTTGGGCTACAAGGTTAGGATCTGGCAAGGGTTCATCGGCGACTTCTTCTTGTCTCTTGAATTTTTGTAAGGCTTGAATTGCCACAAATAAAACTAAGGCAATGATTAGAAAGTCAACTATTGCGCCAAGAAACTCACCAATCTTGATTCCCGGACTAATAGTGATTGTTCTCCAGTCTTTGCCAGTAAAACTAACCAAGGGATTAATCAATGGCATGATCACATCTTCAACAAAGGAAGTGATAATCTTGCCAAAAGCAGTACCAATGATGACAGCGATCGCCAAGTCAACTACATTACCTTTAAGGGCAAATTCTTGAAAATCTTTTAAAAAGCCACTTGCTCTTCTTCTTGCTCTGGCCATACTTGACTCTCAATAAGCTTAACTTACTGTAATTTTCTTTAGAAATGGCACTCAGCTTTTTGCCATCCCTGTTGAGATAGATATTGCTAAGTATCAAAATTTTACCAGTCTTGAATAAAATTCTTTGATAAAGAAATATAAATTGGAAACCAGCATAATTCACATCTTCTCAGAACTTTGCTGTTCTCCAAATATCAACCTTCTATAATATTTGTTGCTTAGAGCAAGTAGAAAGGAGGCAGACTGCCGTTATACAATTCAATTCATTTCTAGACTGCCGTCCAGCAAGTATGTCATAAGTAGAAAAGGCTGTTAAATGCAAACTGATTTATGACTGCTGCTGTAAACACTAATCCTGGTTTAGCTTCTCGCTTGGTGAATGGCATACTGGCAATCCAGCCTTTAGCCAACCTAGCCAAGCATCAAGCTAGACAAATGATGATTAAACGTGCCGAGAGAATTGGTGTGCCTTGGACGCAAGAAGTCGAAACACTACAAGGGCGTGATTGGAAGGACGATCTCACTCAAGTACAAAATCCTCAGCTTTCCTACCCCAATTACTACGTCACCTCATTCCATGCCTACGAAACCGGAAATCTCAGTTGGCAAGCCGCTTTTGAGGTAGAACCTGCTGCTTACGCTGTCCACGCTAAGATTTGGCAGGGATCTGAAGAAGCGCAAGGCGATCCGATGCTGCGCCAAAGCTACCACAATATCCTGAAAAGTCAAATTCCCAATGAGCCGCAAGACATCTTGGATGTAGGATGTAGTGTTGGCTTGAGTAGTTTTGCCCTACAAGAAATTTATCCCCATACCAAAATTACAGGCTTAGACTTATCTCCCTATTTTTTAGCCGTTGCCAATTACCGCGCTGGGCAACGTCAAGCTAAAATTAACTGGCTTCATGCCCAAGCTGAATCTACCGGGCTACCTGATGCCTCGTTTGATTTAGTTTCCATTTTTCTGATGTGCCACGAATTACCCCAATCAGCAACCCGACAGATTTTTGCTGAAATGCGGCGTGTACTGCGTCCGGGTGGCTACTTGGCAATCATGGATATGAATCCCAAATCTGAAGTTTACAAGAAAATGCCAGCCTACATTTTGACTTTGCTCAAAAGTACTAAACCTTATTTAGATGAATATTTTGCTTTAGACATTGAGCAAGCTATTGTTGAGGCGGGTTTCCAAACTCCCACTATCACCAACAATACCCACCGTCACCGTACAGTAATTGCTCAGGTGAGTGGTTGATTTATCTCTAGTGTTGTGGGCAGCAATACCACCCTTGCTGCTGCTAACCTACTACTACTGTCGAGTACCATTTGCCCCACCTTTGTTAAAGTTACTGATGTTCTTTATCATCGGGGCAATATCTGGTCTTTTAGCTCTTAGACTCGAATCGGATTTTGAAATTGTAGCGAACTCTTTTGTAGACTGGCAACA
Organism: Nostoc sp.; assembly: GCF_036917555.1. Classification (GTDB taxonomy): domain Bacteria; phylum Cyanobacteriota; class Cyanobacteriia; order Cyanobacteriales; family Nostocaceae; genus Nostoc. Next base: position 151,588 of record NZ_JBALDD010000024.1, read on the forward strand.
GATTAAACGTTGGCTTCCTGGTACAGCCTTGCGGCAGCTTGTGGAAATAGGCCCAATTGAAGAAGGCTGCAAGTTGGCTGCGGTTATTGTCCCAACCTACTATCTGCGACATAAGTATCGATTACTTCACTCTAGCGTTTTCCTCTTTACAATCGCCGTTTCCCTTGGATTCACTGCTGAAGAGAATTGGATTTACCTTTTCCACGGTACAGCATCAGTTTTTGAACGTACCATTGGCACGCCAGTCCATGCTATGTTCTCTGCACCTTGGGGATATGCATTAGGAACCTATATTTCCTCTAAAAATCGGTTAAATCGAGATAAAAAGTTTATTTTTATGGCTTGGCTAAATTCTGTAATCTGTCATGCCCTAGTGAATGTCCTATCTATTGCTTGGGGTTACTCATTACCTCTACGTTTCCTGAGTTATGGTTTATTTCCGTTTCTGTTGTGGATGTTTTGGCGACTAGAACAATTACTGCGAAAAGTGCAAGGTAAACCTGTAATTACCCTGATTTCAGATCGTACACCCCAGCGCCGTAACTGGCAGAGGAGTTTAGTACTGTTTGCCCTCGTGCTGGGTGGAAATGCTATTTTTGGGCTGTTTCTCTTAGTCAGGAAAATTAGTCCTTTGAGTCCGTCAAAACTTTTTGACACTTATATTTTGTGGTTTATATTTAGTCGCTTTTTACTAAATCTCTTTTTTGGAGTTTTAGCGTGGGGCATTTATCGCTATTTGCGACATTCCGCCCGTCGTCGGTATTTTTAAAATATGATTTAGGAAAAGGCTAGGAGGTTTACTATGCAAACAACTCCAGTGCGTTGGACGACTGCTGACCGAGAGCTATTTGCTGGCGATTCTCGTTCCGAGACACTTCGTGAACGCAGAAATCGCTATGAGATTATTGATGGAGAACTATTTGTGACTAAATCACCTAGTTGGGATCATCAATCAAGTTATGGCAATATTGTTACAGTTCTTAACAATTGGTCAGATGAAACTGGTCTGGGTAAAGCTGCGTAGATGCGAAGCAGCTTGTCGTTAGACATCGCACCTGGAATTATTTTCTCAGATTCTGACAATGTGATCCCTGATGTGGTATTGGCAAGTCATGAACGTTTAAAAAACTTGCTAGATGAAGCTGGACACCTCACGGGCGCACAGGAGTTAGTAGTAGAGGTTTTATCTCCCGGCGAAAAAAACGAGAAACGCGATAAGGAAACAAAGCTAAAGCTGTACTTAGTGCAAGAGGTTCAAGAATATTGGATTTGCGATTCTATACAGAAGAAAGTTGAGGCTTATCGACGCGAACAGGCTGCATTAAAGTTAGCAGCTACTTTATTTAGTCAAGATGAACTGACAAGTCCTTTGCTACCAGGTTTTAATTGCTTAATAGGTAAACTTTTCTAGGTGGGCATGGGCATGGGCATGATATAGATTCCCTATGTCCTATGCCTAATTTTCAATTGGCTAAACTCGTGCTAATACTGGCTGATTCACACTTGCACTGACTGAATCTGATTCAGAGTCCATACAGTAGATTTCACAGGAGTTATTGGGACTTTCAATCAGTTTTACTTTGTAAAGTTTAGCTCCCAATTCCTCAATAGGCGATTGCAGCAAATTACTAATGTAAAGTGCGATATTTTCAGCAGTGGGTACAACTTCGGCAAAATAGGGAATATCTTTGTTTAAAAAGGTGTGATCGAATGGCTCTACCACATAATCTTCTATTACTTGGTTCAAAGCACCTAAATCAACAATCATCCCTGTCCGTTGGTCAATTTCCCCTTTCACAGTAACTTCTAAATGGTAGTTGTGTCCGTGACCGTTGGGACGAGCGCATTTACCATAAATTTCAGTGTTTTCTTCGTTACTGAGGTTAGGATGAGCTAGCCGATGGGCGGCGCTAAAGTGAGTACTGATGGTGAGGTAGGCTTCCATTGCGTTTCCCATATAATCGGCCCAAAGTTCAGGATGTTCAAATAACTGCACGCGGACTAGAGGCAAATGAGGTGCTAGCCGCTGCCAGATAATCCGTGCAATATTCTCAGTGGTAGGCAGAGTTTGTTGAAATTCTGCCCACACATCATTGAGATAAGAGAAGTCCAATTGACTGGTAACTTCCCGTTTAATTACATGTTTCACATTAGACAAGTTCAGCACCATACCATATTCATCCAATTCTCCGGCTAGGGAGATGAATAAAACATAGTTATGCCCGTGTCCCGGAAATCTAGAACCAACACCAAATTTCTCAATATTTTCGGCTTCACTCAGTTCTGGCAACCAATAACGATGACTTGCTGAAAACTGGGCGCGGCGATTAACAATGCATTGCATGAGCACACTATGAGCAGAATTTAAAATTTCTTAATCTTTTTCTGTTTACAGCATAAACTAATTCCTAAGTTATGTGTTATTAGTCATTAGTCATTTGTCCTTTGACATCCAGCAATATTGACCCATGCCCAATAATTATGTAACAGACGCTTGTGCCTCACAGTGCAATCTCGTAGCTATGCGGAATAGTTCATGACCTGTGTGTAAATAACGCTCATCGTAGTTCAAAGGAAAATAACCTAATTCATCGAGTCCATCTGCTACTTGATCAAGGCTGTAGTAAAGGTGAGCCGCTGTTCTTGCGAGACTAGGCGGATTTGGCAGGGAGCGAAAAGTAATTTGTGCCTGCTTGAGGTCATCTCGACAGGTTTTTAAGTATTCCTGAAATCCATCTAACAACTCATCATCAAAGGGATCGGCAGCTAATTGCTCCATTTGTTCTTCTAACGAATAAAGAATCGTACAAAGCAAGCGATTTACTGGTTGGTAAACTTGGCGTAGCCATTCTTCAACTTGCTCGTCAACATCCCGTCCAGTTTTTCGTCTTGTCTGGTAATGATTTTGCGCTGATGCTGTACGCTGTTGGCGATCGCTATTTAATTTTTGGGAGTCATCTTGCAGTTCTTGGTCATAATTACGGCGATTTTGGTTGTCGCCTAAGACCTCATAAGCTGCATTGATGCGGATAATCTGCTCGCGATCGGCTGTTTGCTGATTACTGTCAGGATGAAACAACTTAACCAAGCGGCGATAAGCTTGCTTAATCTCCGCAAGGCTTGCACTTGGACTAACTTTGAGAGTTTCGTAATGGTTAGAAACGTGCTTAGAATTGACCATTAATTCAATGTACTGTTAACTGACGCTAGCGGCCAATCTTGCCTCCAGGTCTTGGAACAACGGTGTACTCAAATACCTCTCACCAAAACTGGGCTGAATCATTACAATTAAACGTCCCTTATTTTCTTGACGTTGGGCGACGCGAATTGCTGCACATAAAGCTGCTCCACTGGAAATACCAGATAGTAGCCCTTCTTCTTTTGCCAAACGCCGACTATAAGCGATCGCTTCTTCATCGGTGACGGTAATCACTTCATCAATCAATTTTATCTTGAGTACTTGGGGAATAAACCCAGCACCAATTCCCTGGATTTTGTGGGGGCCTGGTCGTCCCCCAGATAAAACTGGGCTATTGGCTGGTTCAACTGCGATCGCCTTAGCATTAGGCTTGCGTGCTTTAATCACTTCTGCTACACCAGTGATCGTACCACCTGTACCCACTCCTGCCACAATTATATCAACTTGTCCATCGGTATCTTCCCAGATTTCCTCTGCCGTAGTTTCCTGATGCACTTTTGCATTAGCTGGATTGCGGAACTGCTGCAACATATAGGTATTTGGTGTAGTATTAACTATTTGCTGCGCTCGTTGAATTGCCCCACTCATGCCTTCCATTCCTGGTGTTAGTTCCAGTTCTGCCCCGTATGCTCGCAACATTGCCCGACGCTCTCCACTCATCGTCTCTGGCATTGTCAAAATTAATCGATAACCCTTAGCTGCTGCTGCCATTGCTAGGGCAATTCCGGTGTTTCCAGAAGTGGGTTCTACCAATACTGTCTTCCCAGGAGTAATTAGCCCCTCCTCTTCAGCAGCGTTAATCATACTTACCCCAATCCGGTCTTTGACTGATGCCGATGGGTTCATACTTTCCAGTTTCACCACAATTTCTGCAACACATCCTTCTGTTTGAGGAATGCGGTTCAACTGCACTAGGGGTGTACAACCAACCAGTTCTGTAATGTTACGAGCTATTCGCATAAATTAGTCCTTTATTATTAAGTAGAGTGACATAAATAATTGTAATTAAGACAAGGCAGGAAACAAGAGGCAGGGGGCAGGAGGGAAGAGGTTTTTAGCTATTTTGCCCTTGACTGATATAGTTAAGTTTATTTGTGTCTTCCTACTTAATTATTTAGTTATTAGCCATTGGTCATTAGTCATCAAAAAATGACAAATTACTCTTGACTAAATGTAGTACATGATATCTAATTGCTGCCGCGAATCTCGTTTTTCACAAAGATCCTGGAGCGTATATTTTTGCAACACTGAATTTGCTGCGCGACTTGCTTCTTGCCAAATTTCTTCTATAACCGAACTGTCTACAGTTTTGGAATTAACGTTTTCTTCACCAGCCCGCGCCTCTAACCCTTCTAAACATTCCAAAATCTCAAAAAGGATTATTTTTCGAGGTTCTCGCGTTAATAGATAGCCACCTTTTGACCCACGCTGACTTTTAACTATACCGCCACGCCTCAAGGTTGCTAGTAGCTGTTCCAGATAGCGATCAGGTATATTTTGTTGTGCTACAATTTGTCGAATTTGCAGAGGTTCGCCGCTTTCGTAATTAGCGGCTATCTCTAATAAGGCGAGAATTGCGTATTCCGATTTACAGGATAGTTCCACAAGCAGCAATAAGTTAGGGGTAGAAATTAGGAGTTAGGAGTCATTCAATGTGGATTTGAGACTTTCCTACGGAACACTACGCGTAGCTTGCTTCCCCGGAGGGGTAAGGTGTGAGCGCTCAGTCGAACGCTTTTTCCTTCAATCTCAAATCCAAAATTCAAAATCTCAAATTGGTAGAGTTAAGATATTACAAAATATGTAACTTTATACCGCCAACTTCTACTAAAAAAGCTCGCTTAGAAAAAGTTGCTCACGGCGTAAGTCACTTGTAGAGTGGGCATTACTCTAGTCTATTCATAGCAAACCCGCCATAACGGATAACTCCTAACTTTTTTAGTATACTCCGGTGAACTACTGGGGTTTATCCATTATTATTACTGAAAACAAAAAACCCCGCCTAATGGCGGGGAGAAATAGAGTTCAAAATTGTCACTGGAAAATCAACACTTTAGAAGGTGAAAGTAGTTCTGAGCGTACCGATAATAGCATCATCGTTATCGCTGTTTTGACCAGGAGAGGTCAACCAGATTACGCCAGGGGTTACAGAGATGTTATCCGACACACGATACTTGTAGAAGCCTTCAAAGTGATAGGGTATATCATTGTTGCCGCCAAAACCTGGGCGGTTAAAGGAATAGGGTTCTGCACCAGCAAAAACACCTAAAACGTTACCCTTTTTACCGAAATCAGGTAAGGCTACCCCTAAACCGTAGCTCCAAGCTTCATAATCATCACCTGCACCGACACCTGTAACGTCATGGTAAGAGACAAAACCACTAATGGACAATTTGTCGCTAGGTCTAAAAGCAGCCGACACACCGTAGGAGTTGCTGCTAGATGGGGTTACACCTGCTGCATTACCTAAAAAGTTAGCTTGTCCAGTACCGACATCAAAAGCTCCAGTTGCTCCGTCTGTACCAGAGTCAAATAAAGCACCACTTGCGCTATATCCGTGGACGTAGGTAGCAGCTAAAGCCAAGCGATCGCCAACACTAAAGTTCAACTGTCCCAAAGCAGCATAGTTCCCGTTGGTCAGACCTGTATTAAGACCAGGATTATTAGCTTGGGATGCCAAATAACCTGCAGTAATAGAGCTATTTCCCAAAATACCGCCACCTTTACCAAGGGGTACATTGAGTGCTATACCTGCACCACCACCAATCCGATAGATAGGACTTTCAGAAGCAAAGGTAGATAAAGCGCCATTACCACCGTCGTCCGTGTTGTCAAAAAAGTAAGGATTGTTGACAGCTGCATACTGGCTATGCCGTCCACCACTAGCTGCGAGGTATACTTGGGCTGGGCCTATGGGAGCTTCATAAGTCAAGCGGTCTAGTCTGACACCGTTGTTACCATTGCCTATACCAACTTGATATGTTTGTGTGCCTTCAGCAGTACCGATCGGATTATTCGCGTCGTCAAATTGTGTAAAGGCTGTTGAATTACCTGCTGCGAGACGAGTATGTAAAATATCTCTACCAGTAAAGCTGGTTTGCAAGTCTAAACGTACCCGATCTTGGAAGACAGTATTGTTGTTGTCACCAGTGTTACTCCCAAATATATCACTAACGGCAAAAATGGCTTCACCAACTAGTTTTGTAGTAGTGGAGAACTGATTTGCTTCCAATTCAGCAGTCCGCGCTTCTAAGGAATCTACGCGACCACGTAGGGTTGCCAATTCTGCGGAAAATTCTTCTTGCAACCGTTGTAAGGTAGCTAAATCTTGTTTAGTCACCAAGTCAGCTGTTGCTGTGGCAATCAATTCGTTAACCCGATCCAAACAAGCATTCAAACCAGCGGCAAATTCATAACGGGTCAAAGCACGATTACCGCGATATGTGGAATTCGGATAACCTGCAATACAACCATAGCGCTCAACCAAGGACTGCAATGCTTGGAATGCCCAGTCAGTAGGTTGTACATCAGAAAATTGAGAAACCGATGTTACTTGAGACTGAGAATTACCTTGGTTGCCTTCGTTACTGTAGCGATTAACTTGATCTATGGTTGTTTGAGCCAATATTTCTGGCTGTTGGGCAACTTCGGTTACACCTAGTTGTTTGGCTGGTGATACTTCAGTGGTTGGGTTTGGGGCGGCCATTGCTGTTGCCGAAACTAACAATGTTGCTCCAAAAACTGCTGGGCTAACCACTAAGGATTTCCACAATAGATTAGACATCTTAACTTTACTCCTCACACCTTGTTTAGATAATTGGTTTCGCTGCACCTAATTTTCAAAAATGCGACATCTCATTGAAACCTGTGGATGAGATACAGTTGCCACTACTACAATTTTAGTTTTTGCAAAGCTAATAAACGATTAACTTTGGGTTAAAAACTTATGTGATTAACTTATGCAAAAACATATCTTTATATCATAACATTATAAAACATCTGATCTAGATGGCAATATTGGAGCGATCGCCTTAATAACTGTCACACATACTTATCTAAATATCTAAGCAGGGAGTAGGGTTTGGGTCATTAGCTCTCTACGCAAGCTAAATTGCTGAAAGCTTTAGACACTTAGCAGTTTGCCATCAAAAATCACTTCTTCCACTTACCCCTAATATAAATCTCACGCCAGTTAGAACACACGCCTCGGCTATATAAACCGTATATCGCGGTGACTTCCTATCGTCTGGTGCAAGATGTTAAAAGAAATCACTTAGTCGATCTGGGAAATCACCTGTGCTACATCAAAGTCTGATTGCGTCAATCCGCCTGCATCGTATGTTGTAAGTGTAATCTTCACTTTATTGTAGGAAATCTCTATATCTGGATGATGTCCGGCTGACTCAGTCGGCTTAACCAGCTTATTGACAAACTCAATTGCTTCAATAAAATCTTTAAATGTATGAGTAATCTGCAACTTGGAGTCTTTAACAGTCCAATCTGACAGAACCTTTGCCTGTTCTTGAATTTCCGCTTCGGTGAGTAGTTGTGCTATATCAAGAAATTCATACTTATATATTTGTTACATTTTGCATTTGACAAAGGCAAACCCCTTTTATTCTCCACACAGAAAGTATGGGAGGATAAATTAAGCCACAATGCGTATGTCTAGATTGAAATCATACTTAGCAGATAGACGCTATTTCTCACATTTGGTCAGACTCTAAGCTTTAATGCAAGATATTTATTCTTTTTAAGAAAACTTAAATAGGTTGGCTTTATCCGCGACAGCGATCGCTATCTATCTTTTAAAAGTAACCACTGATAAAACAAAAATCACCTATAAAAAACTATCCGCCCTGATTTAGATCGGATGATCTAAGTCAGGGCGGTCTAGCGGGTCTTCAGGTTGCAACCAGACTGCCGGAAGGAACTCCGAGCTTGCCTAGCTACTTGAGCTAACTTAGTATCTCAAAGATAACTAAGGCTAACTTTTAGAGAACAGCTCCGGCACACAGCCGGCTAACTGCAACCTGATGACCCATGCATTTACTACTTTCTATCATGGGCATCACCTCCTTATTGCCTAAGCGGTCTCAGTTTCAAAAGGGCAGAGGATTTACTCTGGGTTCATAACCTTTTTCTAAGATAACATATAAATTTAGAAATATTAACCATATATAGAAAAAATCTCCCATCAAAACATGGGAGATTACTGGAGAACAGTGAAAATTGACACTTTATTGGGTGATTACAAGAAGATTATTTTATCTGGGTGTGTCAATTTCTGCCAACCACAACCCTAATTCAGGTCATGGTCAAATTTGAATTCTTAGAGAGCGTTACCGCGAGGTAGAACTTCTTCAGGGAATACAAATTGTTCGTGGGGTTGATCTTGAGGAGCCATCCAAGCGCGGATACCCTCGTTCAGCAAAATGTTTTTGGTATAGAAGGTTTCAAACTCAGGGTCTTCCGCTGCCCGTAATTCTTGGGAGACGAAATCATAAGCCCGCAGGTTGAGTGCTAAACCGACAATGCCGACGGCGCTCATCCACAAGCCTGTGACTGGCACGAACAACATAAAGAAGTGCAGCCAGCGCTTGTTAGAAAAAGCAATCCCGAAAATCTGTGACCAGAAACGGTTTGCCGTCACCATTGAGTAGGTTTCTTCCGACTGGGTGGGATTGAAGGCGCGGAAGGTGTTAGCACCATCACCGTCTTCAAACAAGGTGTTTTCGACTGTGGCACCATGAATGGCGCACAATAAAGCACCACCCAATACCCCAGCAACACCCATCATGTGGAAGGGGTTGAGTGTCCAGTTATGGAACCCTTGCAGGAATAGTAGGAATCGGAAAATTGCAGCCACCCCAAAGCTGGGTGCAAAGAACCAGCTAGATTGTCCCAAGGGGTACATCAGGAATACGCTGACGAATACCGCAATCGGAGCCGAGAAGGCGAGGGCGTTGTAAGGACGTATTCCTACTAAACGCGCAATTTCAAATTGCCGCAACATGAAGCCAATCAAACCGAAGGCTCCGTGTAGTGCCACGAATGGCCACAAGCCACCCAATTGGAACCAACGGGTGAGGTCGCCTTGAGCTTCTGGACCCCACAACAGCAATAGGGAGTGTCCCATGCTGTCGGCGGGGGTGGATACTGCCACTGTCAGGAAGTTAGCACCTTCTAAGTAGGAGGAGGCTAATCCGTGGGTGTACCAAGAGGTGACGAAGGTGGTGCCAGTCAGCCAACCGCCTAGTGCTAGGAAGGCGCAGGGGAATAGTAGTATCCCTGACCAACCTACGAATACGAAGCGATCGCGCTTGAGCCAGTCGTCGAGAACGTCAAACCACCCTCTACTGGAGGCACGTCCAACTGCGATGGTCATTAGAGCAAATCTCCAAATGTTTATAAGTACAGGTTGTATCTGTATTATAGACGACTATAAAAAAGCCTTCTATAAGCAGAAAGTTAACCGGGTTGTTAACCTAGTTTACAATTTTTTACACACCTTTAATCATATTAGGTGTAAATTGCTAATTTTTCTAGGGGTTTTCTCATAAAAATTAATTTTTGATTCAGATCAGGTGGGGAGATGAGGGAGCAGCGGGAAAATTCCTCTCCTTTGCACCCTTCCCCCTGCCCCTCTGCCCCTTGTGCCCAATCCTCATTTCCCTAGAATCACTCAGCTGACGCTAAAATGAGTCCACAGTTAAATTTGATTATTGCTAAATGTTTACCATCGATTTAAGCATCAGAAACACTGCTTTCCCTATCTCGGTACAACGTAAGTCAGCAGAGGATGCTGAGGCTGTCTATCAGCTAATTTTGGCAGCAATCCGTTCTGGGAACCCTGACATTGTAGAACTCAAGTGCGAAGGCAAAACAGAGAAAAAAATTGCTGTCCGCGCTAGTGAAATTTCTGGGGTGCAGATTGTTCAGAAAGATGGTACAACCCCTGGTGGCGGCAGACCACCTGGCTTTTTCGCTGTAGCTGCTGAGTAACCAAGGTTGACAAATGGCTCAAGTGGGCATTGAGGTCAAGGATTTAAATTTCAGTTGGCCTAATGGAGAGAAAGTTATCAAATCTTGCTCTTTAGAAGTACCCAAGGGTGAGTTTTGGATGCTCTTGGGTACAAATGGCAGCGGAAAATCTACTTTACTGAGACTGCTGGCAGGGTTATTAGCTCCTGAATCTGGCGAAATTCGGCTTTTGCACCCTGTTGGCTTTGTCTTCCAAAATCCGGATCATCAACTGGTGATGCCAACGGTTGGTGCTGATGTGGCTTTTGGATTGGTGGAAGAAAAGTTGCCATCTGCTGCTACTAGAGCCAGGGTTGAGGAGGCGTTAGGGGCAGTGAATTTGCTTACCCTGCAACGACGCCCTATCTATGCACTCTCTGGGGGACAGAAACAGCGAGTCGCGATCGCAGGTGCGATCGCCCGTCGCTGTGAAGTCTTATTATTAGATGAACCCACTGCCTTATTAGATCCAGATAGCCAGTTGGATTTAGTTGCTGGTGTCCGCCGCCTTGTCAAAAGTCGAGGTATTACAGCCCTTTGGGTGACACATCGATTAGATGAGTTAAATTACTGTGACGGCGCTTTCTTGCTAGAAAAAGGCTCTCTGGTTGATAGTGGTGAAGCCCAACGTCTCAAACAACGTCTGATGGAGGTACACAGCGAAGCCTCTTAATTAAGTGCTGAGTAAAATTCATTGCATTCAGCACTTCTGAATACTACTAAAAAAGAACTGTAACGCGCCTTTTAAACAAAGGCGCGTTTTAAGTTGGTGCGTCTATCTGAGGTTTGAGTTTTGTGAGGCTACCGTATTTTTTATTCTGTGTAGCATAGTGTTACAGACTATGCATCAATTATTATAAAACTTATGAATGAATTTTGTTAACTCTAGAAAATTGTGATTAAAAACCATGCCCCGTTCCTTACTCCAAGACGTTTTGTTAGTGGACGGCTACAATATCATAGGCGCTTGGCCTTGCCTTAAAAAAACGCGTGATAGCGTTGGACTAGAGGCTGCACGGGGTGAACTTGTGGAAGCTATGACTGGTTATAGTGCGTTTCAAGGTTACACAACTCAGATAGTTTTTGATGCCCAATATCAGAATACCTCTAGTAATAAAGAAATTATTACTGAGCTTTTATCTGTTTATTACACTGATTTTGGACAAACAGCAGATACTTATATTGAAAAATCCTGCGCTTCTTTTCGCCATGAAATAGCCCAATCTTTGATTTCTCGTGTGATTGTTGCTACATCAGATCGGGCACAGCAGTTGATGATACAGGGGTATGGGGCTGAATGGTTGTCGGCACAACAACTCTGTAAGGAAGTGGAAACCAGTGTTTGCCGGATGCGACAAAAGTATCATACGCGCAAACAATCTAAGAGTAGGTTTTTAGCTAATGGCATTGACGCTAAGGCGCGGCAGCGTTTGGCTGAATTACGAATGGGATTGTAGTAGATATTTAGTATCTAAGAGTCTCTGCTTAAGTTCCTGATGGATTTTGACTGCAAAAATTATCTATAATTTAAGTTTCTAAAAAAAATATTGGCGAAAGTACTTGCCAAATCCTATTTTTAGCCCTAAGATTATAAATCGTGAGTGATCCTCAGTAGCTCAGTGGTAGAGCGATCGACTGTTAATCGATTGGTCGCTGGTTCGAATCCAGCCTGGGGAGTTTATCAATTTTGGATTCTAGATTATCCATCAGAGACTTATAGTCGCTTGACTTGGCTGTGACGTTTCTGAATCATGGGTGTTTTGCTGCTTGTCCTAAACAAATGCTGGAGTTTCAACAACGTTTGCGATCGCATCAAGGGTCTGTTCTGCACTTGTAGCAGTCAACATTGGCCCATTTGCCAAATAAATATTTTTCTCAGATACCACGTTTAAGGCAGGAGACGCGATGAATCGCCGTCTCTACAAATCGGTCTTTCGTCTTGACGGCAATTTATCGCGTCTTTGTGATCTAGAATTTTCATCAAAAAACCTTAACCGAACTGTATTGAATGGGGCTTGTCATGATATGGCAAAAGCACGTACCCAAAAACTAGATCGCAAAGACATTATCGGGCTAGTGCTATTCTTTTAGGTGATTGCACTTAGCTGAAACTAGGATAAACGCTTTACATGACTTCTGGAGCGCTGCCTGACAATCCTTTTGTGGCTGCGGGAATGATTGAAGATCCCAGGCTGTTTGTTGGTCGTAAAGATGAGTTACACGCGATCGCATCTCGGATGAAGGGCGATCAGCCTACAAGTATAAATATAGTTGGTGAGAAGCACATTGGTAAATCTTCGTTGCTGCATTATTTCGTTCTGACTTGGCAGCAGCGAGGATTAGACGCGAACCGTTATGTGGTAATTTACCTACCGTTACGGGGTGTAGATTGCCAAACTGAAACGGGTTTCTATGAGGCTGTAGCTGAAGGTTTACTGAGTCACGTTCCAGGATGGCAACAACGCAGTCTGCAAAATTGTTGGAAGAGTAAACCGCTTAATCGTCAAGCATTTTCAGATGCGGTGAAGGAATGGAAACAGCAAGGAAAGCTACCCGTCCTCTGTCTGGATGATTTTGAAAGCCTTTTGAAATATCCCGATAAATTCGATAATGGATTTTATGACAATTTGCGATCGCTGATGGATAGCAACGCCTTGATGCTTGTGGTAGCTTCGCGTAAACAATTGGATGTTTATGCTAACGAGCATCGGTTTGTCTCTAGTTTTTTCAATATTGGTCACACTATTTATGTGAAAGAACTAACTACAGATGAGGCTATTGAATTGTCGCGCTTACCAACTAGGTCTACTAATGGTGCAGCTTTGAGTGTAGATGAACAGAGTCATGCCCAGCAATGGGGCGATCGTCATCCTTACAAGTTGCAATTGGCTGGTTACTATTTGTGGGAAGCACGTCAACAAGGCAAGCCAATCAAGTGGGCGAAACAGCAGTTTAAACAACAGCTTGAAGATCCTAAATCGAAACCAAAAGGAAAATGGTGGCAATCATTGCTGGGTTGGTTATGGGATATACCGTTGCGTCTGGGTCGTCTAGCCACATTCATTGGCACGAGTTGGGATGATGTTAAAAGCAGGATCACTGGAATGTTGATTCTGATGGTGATTGGTTTGGGTCTGGTGCGTGTACTTACCCTGCCTCAAGTACAGGAGTGGTTGGGAACAATTTTTAACTTTGTGAAATAGTTATGAGTAATATTCCCACAGCATCGGGCTTTTGGACTTATGTGGCTGAATGCGTGCGCCTGCTGTATTGGATTTACTTCAAGCCTTTTACCTTTAAACGTTGGCTGCGCGATATTCATCCAGAACTGAAGCCGACAGATAACCCCTTTGATAAACGGGCTGAGTTTGGTACTAACCCCCGCCTGCGTCGCTATGCTGGGCAAATTTGGTGGCTAACTGCTGTAATCCCAATGGTTGCCGTATTGCTGGTAGCACCAGTTTACACTCTGGTTAGTGGTGAGTCATTTAACTGGTTTATAAGCTTTGTTTTTTTGGTGGGCTGGTTTATAGGAAGGCTTCTAGACCGTGGTGGTAATAAAAATAGGCTAGTTATTTTCCTTGTTGCTGCTGTACTTACCTATTTTCTTGCAGCTAGATTTTTATTATCAGACGTGGCGTTCGGCATGGCGTTCGGCGTGGCGGGAGGCGTGGCGGGAGGCGTGGCGGCGGGAGGCGTGGTGTTCGGCGTGGCGGGAGGCGTGGCGGGAGGTGTGGCGTTCGGCGTGGCGTTCGGTGTGGTGGGAGGCGTGGCGTTAGGCGTGGCGTTCGGCGTGGCGTTCGGCAGCGTGGCGGGAGGCGTGGCGGGAGGTGTGGCGTTCGGCGTGGCGTTCGGCGTGGCGGGAGGCGTGGCGTTCGGCATGGCGGTAGGCGTGGCGTTTATTTTAGGTGTGCTGCGGGTTTACTTCTGGTTGCCAGAATTACTATGGATACTCACCCTGTTTTTATTGTCTCGCAATGGAAAGCGAGTAAATTGTTTGCGATATCTGCCTCCTCGCTTTGATGAATTGATTATTTTGCCTCTGCCTTTCATGGATGTGATGATTGTAGAGGCTTATCGAAAGAATCCAGATGTTGCCCGTGAGACTATAAATTATCTAATTACATCCACCAATCAGCAAAAAGTTGCAGCACAGGCAATTTCTAGTATTGCTGTAGATATTCTCAACCGTTGTCAGAGGTTGAGCGATATTGTAGAAATTGCCAACCAATTAGCGTGGATTCCCTCACCACCACCAAAGGAACTTGGCATTGTACTACCCCAATTTTTAGAAATCAGTCAGAATGTCCGGGCATCAGAGGAAGCAACTTCACCTTATCGTAAATATGAGTTACTGAACATTCCCATCAACGCATTACGCCAACTGGGGCAAAGTCTAGCTTTGACAAAAGATGCTCGCGTTGCTGTCTCTTTTGGCAACGCTGCACAAAGCTGGCTAACTATACTAGAGACGGCACAGCGCACTTTAAACGAACAGGCACAGCAATCAAAAGAGATTCGGCAAGTTTATATTGCTGGTAACTCGCTAGACCCCGAAACAGCAAAGAATCGTTTTAAAGGGCGAATTGATATATTTCGGGAAATTGAAACTTTGGTGCTTTCTGAGCAACCGCCAGTGCTGTTACTCTATGGAGGGCGGAGGACAGGGAAAACCTCAGCGCTGAAATATCTACCTTATAGAATTGGCTCAAATATTGTACCTTTGCTGGTAGATTTACAGGGTGCAGCATCAGCGACAACCTTAAAAGGATTGGCTCAAAATCTAGCTCAACAAATTATCGAAGCTGCACGGCGATTACCCCGCACAGTAAACTTGCCTTATCCAGATGCCAAGAAGCTAGCAGAAGATCCATTTCCGGCGCTGCAAACTTGGTTAACAGAAATAGAACACAGCAACCGCAGTCAGCGATTTCTCCTCTGTCTGGATGAATATGAACGCCTAGATGAAGTAGTGAAAGCAACAAGCAGCCGTGCGCCACTCAACTTTATTCGTAACCTGCTGCAACACCAACAGAACTGGATTGTAATTTTTAGTGGTTCACATGAGTTATCTGAACTTGACGATTACTGGAGTGACTATTTAATTAACACCCGTGCTTTGCGAATGACCTACCTGCAAGAGTCAGAAGCCCGCGATTTGATTTTACATCCAGTGGAGAACTTCACCAATATATATGAACCAACTGCTGTAGATGCAATTATCCAACTGACTCGCTGTCAGCCTTTTCTTGTTCAGTTGGTATGTTACGAGTTGGTCGAGTCGCTAAACAGCGATATTAGAAAAAACCAGGGAAATGCAGATACAGTAAAAGCCACTGCCCAAAATGTCGAAGAGATTATTCCTCAAGTGCTTGAGGTAGGCGTTCAGTATTTTCGGGAATTATGGACGAGTTTAGCAGATAGCGATCGCTCTCTCCTGCGCCGGATAATCCACGGGGAAACTCCCACGCAGCAAGACAAAGGCGTTGTCCGCAAACTAACGCGAAAAGAAATTTTGACTCCCGAAGGCAATACTTTTCAAGTGCCTTTAGTGCAAAAATATATAGAACAGTTGTTAGAAGAAGAATAAACGTAATTCGTAATTACCGCTTGTTAATTTGTTGTTATCGCAATTTTCGTTACAAACACTACGTTTTCATTACCAACGTCACGATTTTTGTTACAAACACGACGATTTTCGTTACAAACACTACGTTTTCATTACCAACGTCACGATTTTTGTTACAAACACGACGATTTTTGTTACAAACACTACGTTTTCATTACCAACGCTACGATTTTTGTTACAAACAAGATGATTTTTGTTACAAACACCGCGATTTTGTGACAAACATCATAATTCTCGTTACAAACGTCACGATTTCGTGCTGTAGTCGCTTGCTAAATTCAACTTAACTATGAAATATCACAGACAGTAGAGGCAGGAACGCCAACAAAAAGCCATGCCAGGATTGCAATTGAGTTTCTGAGGTTGCTTCTGGTGGTGCTAATAAAGCTTCTACTCTTTGTTCTAAGCGATCTGCACCAGAGGAACCTAATGCAGCACAGCAAATTTCCGATAAAACGGGGCCGCTACTAACTACTAATAAAAGTGATTCTGCTAACACCAGAGGGTCTACCTGCAATGCTGCATAACCGTCGGCACGGAGTTCGCGCAAAGCTAACAGTTCTTCCCACAAAGGCTCTGTATTCGGCAACCATGCAGTGCAGGAACGCACCCAACCCAGCCAGAAAAACCAGAATGTATCCCTGTAATAGTGATGCCCTTGCTCATGGGCTAAGACGCTTTCTAAATGAGCTGGTGAGAGAGTTTGCACTAATCCTTGGCTAACCACTAGTTCTGGTTGCCAAAAACCGATTTGACCGGCAAACAGCGCCCCCGTTTGCAGCAGTCTGGCTCGTCTATCGCCAACGTTCACTAAAGGGCAGTTACGGGCAGATTCTACAGACTGCCAACCTTGGAAGGCAAGTTTAATGCATGAAATGGCAAAAAATGCCAAATAAATTAATGCAAGTAAATAGCTAATTGAGCCTGTATACATTCCCCCCATTTGTCCTTGAGGCCCCATGAACAGCACAGCGATCGCAGTCATGAAAATTAGCAAGGGGGGGAAGAGAAACAAAAATAGCGATCGCTGCCACCGTAGATTCCAATTGCCTTGGCGTTGATTCCAAGAGGATCTTAACCACCAGGCAACTGCCAAAGCATTCAAAATCATTATTAGATGCATCATTTTTCCTCCCTGGCTTGGCGTGCAGATTGAATACGTTTGGCGATCGCTGCTATTTGCTCACTAGCTGCTTCATCTAGACTATCGGCAAAGGCAGCAACAACATCGGGATTCCCCACCGCTAGAAATCGCTGTAACTGCTCGTGAGCTTTAATAACATCTGATTGCTGCTTACTCAGTAACGGCCGCCAATAGAATGCCCGCTCCTTCTTGTCGCAGGCTAGCCAACCTTTATCAGTGAGGCGACGTAAGACGGTGGTGACAGAAGTATACGCTAATTCACGGTTGGGATCGGCGAGAATGCGATCGTGTACATCCTTGACTGTGGCTGAACCAAGTTCCCAAATGATATTTAAAATTTCCGCTTCTAACGGGCCTACAGATAGTTGTTTAGGGCGATAGTCGGGTAAAGGTGCCATAACGATTTTTGATTTGGGATGAGCGGAGTGGAGGTAAAAATTTTAGTTTCTATTTGGCAAGTTTAGTCAGGATGTGTAGTGGTGCTAACTTGAAATGCCAAATACAGCTTTAGAAAATCTGTTCTTGTTTTAGATTACAGGATAGTGCAGCAAATCTGAAAGTCTAAAAGGGCTTTTTAAGTATTTTTGTCTTGAATGGGTTAGATTGTGCATTTTGATGTTAAAAAATACTTTGGGAACAATTGTGATTATAGTTAGTGACACCAACTAGGTAGAATGTTATTTGCCGCAGTAGTATATAAAACAGGTGTATCCAGCCCGTGAAGTTATTCGTATACCACACTCCTGAATTGACTCCAACGGATAAAGCGCCAGAATGTGCGATCGCAGTCGATGTCTTGCGAGCCACTAGCACAATTGCGACAGTTTTGGCAGCTGGAGGCGAAGCTGTACAAGTATTCAGCGATTTAGATCAGTTAATTGAAGTTAGCGAAAAATGGCCTGCTGAAAAACGTCTACGGGCTGGAGAACGCGGTGGCGCGAAAGTAGCTGGCTTTGAGTTGGGTAACTCTCCCCTCGACTGCACACCAGAATTAGTCCAAGGGCGTCGCTTGTTTATCAGTACCACCAATGGCACCCGTGCTTTGCAACGGGTACAAGACTCCCCAAATCTATTAGCAGCAGCCTTGATTAACCGGGCGGCGGTGGTGCAATTTCTTTTAGAGAAGCAACCAGAGACTGTGTGGATTGTCGGTTCTGGTTGGGAAGGCAGTTTTTCTTTAGAGGATACAGTTTGTGCGGGTGCGATCGCTCATAGTATTTTGCAACAAACCCAGTTGTCACTTGAAGAACTCGCCGGGAATGATGAAGTAATTAGTGCGATCGCTCTTTATTCTCAGTGGCAAGATAACTTATTAGGATTACTTCACCAAGCTAGTCATGGCCAACGATTGTTACGCCTTGACTGTTTAGATGATTTAAAATATTGTTCCCAAACTGATATTTTAGATGTCTTGCCCATACAACGTGAAACGGGAGTATTAAAAAGTCAAAAGAAATAGGGAATGGGAGTGGGGAATAGGGAAGTAACTTAATCAACAATGCCTTATACCCTATGCCCAATGCCCAATTTTCAAATCTGTGACCATTTGCGCAAGTCTTTGTCTCCAATGGGGGGGATAAGTCCCTAAAATTGCGGAAATTTTTCCATAAGCAAGGACGGAATAAGCAGGGCGACGGGCTGGCGTGGGATATTCAGCAGTTGTAATGGGGACAATACGATCAACTTTTAAAGGGAAGCCTAGCTGTTGTGCTTCTTCAAAAATGGCAACGGCAAAGTCATACCAGCTAGCAACGCCGCTATTAGTGTAGTGATAAGTACCGCTAATTTCTGAGGTTAACTGGGGAATCATCTGGGATATAACTGCTGCTATATCTTGTGCCCAAGTCGGGCTACCAATTTGATCAGCGACAATACGGAGTTCTTGGCGTTCTGCACCTAGTCGCAGCATGGTTTTGACAAAATTACTTTTGCCAAAGGTTCCATAAACCCAAGCAGTGCGGAGGATGAGGTGATGGGCGGAAGTTTCCCGAATTGCTTCTTCTCCAGCAAGTTTGGTTTTACCATAAACACTCAAGGGATTAGTTGTGTGGGTTTCTTGGTAAGGGCTACAGCCATTGCCATCAAAAACGTAATCAGTTGAAATATGAATTAGAAAAGCTCCTAATTTTTGGCTTTCTTGGGCAATAATTAGGGGTGCAGTAGCATTAATAGCGGTAGCAAGTTCGGGTTCACTTTCGGCTTTATCTACAGCAGTATAAGCGGCGGCATTAATGATGATTTGCGGCTGCTTGGATCTGATAACTTTGCGGAGGGTATCGGGTTGAGCAAGGTCTACTGTTGGGCGTGCTACTGAGATAATATCGCCATAAGATGAGAGTATTTGTTGTAGTTCCTTACCCACTTGACCGTTGTTACCAATCAGCAAAATTGATTTAGTCATTTGTCATTTATCATTTGTCACTTGTACTGAGCGTTCGCGTAGCGTCTCGTAGAGAAGCCGAAGTATTTGTCATTTGTCCAAGAGAAGCCACGCTCACTTTTCAACGTGGTTTGAATTAGTCCGATGAAAGACAGAGTTTTTACGCCCACCAGAAAAGTAAGCTTAGGGTATCACAAGAGACGGGGTATGTACCAATGACCAATGACCAATGACCAATGACTACTTAATCAAATACTTCAGCAGTTCTCAAAAATTTACCAGCTTGGTCTTTAGCTGATAAAATCAGTGGCCCACTCAGGGGCCAATCTATCGCTAAATCTGGATCGTTCCATAGAATTGTGCGATCGCTTTGGGGCACGTAGTAATCTGTAGTTTTATAGAGAACTTCGGCTATTTCTGAAAGCGCAAGAAAGCCGTGAGCAAAGCCTGGTGGTATCCACAGTAGGCGTTTGTTTTTAGCACTGAGTTCATAACCCACCCACTTCCCAAAAGTAGCCGAGCTTTTTCTAATGTCTACGGCTACGTCAAAAATAGTCCCGACAATAGCCCGGACAAGTTTACCTTGGGGTTGTTGGATTTGATAGTGCAATCCACGCAGGACGTTTTGTTTTGAGCAAGAATGGTTATCTTGCACAAAGTTTGTCACAATACCCGTTTGTTGAGCAAATTTTTGGTGGTTGTAGGCTTCAAAAAAGAAACCGCGATCGTCTGCAAATACTTGGGGTTCAATTTGTAGAACTTCAGAAATTTTGGTATGTACAATACTCATTAATATTATTTATAGGATGTGCCGCAGTCTTCTGATTGTTAAATGAATTTAGCATCTATAATTTTACAGGTACTGTGTTCCAACTTTAACGATGGCTTGTCCTATTTTTAATAAGTGAATCAGGTTAATTCAATTTGACAGTCATCGCCAATCAAAAATCGCAAGGCTTTGGGGCGACGGGGTGCAATACTCAATTGTGCCCTTTGTCCAATCACGCTATCAATAATGCGCTGATGAATTCCGGCGATTTTAGCACCTTCTAAAATCACACTGTGTTCTAAATCAGTATCAATTAGTGTGGCATTATTAGCAATGCTACTATAAGGGCCAATAAAGCAGTTTTCTAAATGGCAATTGTTACCAATGATTACTGGCCCCCGAATTGTACAGTTAATTACTTTAGATTTTGCACCGATTTGAACTCGCCCAATAATCTGACTTTGGGCATCAACTTCACCAATAACTGATGCTGTTAAATAGGTGTCGAGAATTAATCGGTTAGCTTCTAATAAGTCATCTTTTTTACCAGTATCTAACCACCAGCCTTGGAGATTGTGGGCTACAACCTGCTTTTGCTGATTAATGAGGTATTGAATAGCATCAGTGATTTCTAACTCGCCTCTGGTGGAAGGTTGGATATTTGCGATCGCATCATAAATGAGGTGAGAAAAGAAATAAACCCCTACCAATGCCAGATTTGAAGGGGGAACTTTGGGTTTCTCAATTAACTGTAATACCCGTCCTGTTTCATCAACCTCAGCCACACCAAAGGCGCTAGGATTGGCAACCGAACGCAAGAGAATCAGGGCATCTGGCTGTTGCTGGCTAAATTGTTGCAGAAAGTAACGTAACTCACCTAGTTGAATCAGGTTATCACCCAAGTACATGACAAAGGGAGAATCACCTAAAAAGGGACGGGCGATTTGAACGGCGTGAGCAAGTCCAAGTGGCTGGTCTTGTACGATGTAGGTGATATTTGCTTTAAAGCATTCTCCATTTCCGGTTTTTCCTTGGACTTCTGTCCCAGTTTCCGGGCTGATGATGATGCCAATATCGGTAATACCAGTAGCGACCATTTCTTCAATGCCATACCATAAAACAGGTTTATTAGCAACTGGTACAAGTTGTTTTGCGCCGCTATAGGTGAGGGGACGTAAGCGTGTACCTTTACCACCAGAGAGAATTAGTGCTTTCATAAGGATTTATCATAGGGCATTGGGTATTGGGCACTTGTACTGAGCGTAGTCGAAGTATGGGGCATTGGTTATTCTCCTCTGCCCTCTGCCCCTTCATCTCACTCACTACCTACCTTACTCAACGGTATTATTCTACACGTAGCGGGATAACACTTCGGCGGTTGCTTTTCCAGTTTTTTCCCAACTGAATTGTTGAGAGTGAGTAAGTCCTTGGCTAGAAAGGCGCGATCGCAACCCCAAATCAGTTGCAACAGCCTGCATTGCCTCTGTAATTTCTCCTGTATTGTAGGGATTGATCAGAATCGCTGCATCGCCAGCCACTTCTGGTAGGGAGGAAAGATTGGAAGTAATGACAGGAGTACCGCAAGCCATCGCTTCAAGGACAGGTAAACCAAAGCCTTCCCATAGACTTGGGAAAACAAGAGCGATCGCTTGATTGATGATTTTTGGTAATTCGCTGTCAGGAATATAGTCGAGGAATTTGACTTGGTTAGTGATGCTGAGTTGGGCAACTTGGGCTATTAAAGTTGGGGTGTAACGGCGATCGCTTGGCCCTGCTAACCAAAGTTCGTAATCTTTGCAGTTAGATAATCCGGCAAAAGCGGTAATTAAACGTTCAAGATTTTTGTGAGGATTATGCCGTCCTAAATAAAGAAAATAATTTTGTGTTGCAAAATCCAAGCATAAAAAATTTTTTACATCATACGCTAGTGGAATTGCAGTTATTTTGTCTTCGCAAACTCCTAAAAACTTGCTTAAATCTTCAGCCGTTGCCATTGAATTACAAATAACGTGTTTTGATTGTTGGATTACAGCACGAATATAATAACTACAATAAAGCCGCTGTGTTAGAGAAAACCATTGTGGAAATCTTAAAGGGATTAAATCATGAACAGTAACGACATAAGAACAAGAAGAAAGTAAAGGAGCCTCTGGAATAGGAGAAAACAGTAATGTAGACTTCATCTGTCGATAGATATTTGGCAGTTGAAATTGCGTCCATAGCAAGCGCTTTAAATGCCCTTTCATGCCAAAGTCTGTCGTCATATCTGATGGCGAATGATGACATTTAATCCCAGAAATGTTTCTTGGACTTAATACGTCGATATCTAAATATTTTAGTTCTTTTAATAAATTCAAACTATAACTTAACCAACCTGTAGGTTGAGTTGGAGCAAAAGACAAATTTGCTAAAATAGGCATAATAAAATTTTTATATTATTAATTATACAAAGATACTTAAACCGCAGATTTTTTAACAGTAAATAACAAAATAATAATTTTTAGGCTGTTAGGATTAGCTGTAGTTATAAATTCACCAAGAAATTTATAAAAAAGATATACACGTAATAAAATTTGTTCCCAGTCAGGTCGATGCTTTTGATAATAGTAAATCTGGCTACGTCTATATTCTATAGCCATTGTATTTGCAGATTTTTCAATTGAGTGTCCTTGCAAATGAATCAAAGATACATGAGGCGTGTAGATAATTTTATATCCTTGATACTGCACTCTTTGACATAAATCAGATTCTTCAAAATACATGAAAAAATTTTCATCAAATCCACCTAATTTATAAAATAAACTTGAGCGAATAAAAAAAGCTGCACCTACAATAATATCGACTTCTTGAATTTCTTTGAATTTCTGCTCAATCAAATTTTGCTGAGAGATATTTAGATAAGATTGGTGCATCTTACGAGCTTGATATTCACCTTTAATTCCTAAAGCTGGCGAAACAGAAATTTGTAAACTACCATCTGGATTCAGCAATTTGGGCCCAATGATTGCAACTTTTGGGTCTGCTTGCATCAACTCAATTAGATGCGGTAGAATATTACTAGTAAGTACAGTATCAGTATTTAATAAAAATAAAAATTCTCCCCGAGCAAATTTTGCACCAGCATTATTTCCTACTCCAAAGCCGCGATTTTTGGCTTGTTTAAATAGATTAACTTTGGGAAAGTTTTCTGCAATTAATTCAACACTACTATCACTAGAGGCGTTATCTACAACAATAATTTCATAGTTAGGTATATCAATAAATTTTTCTATAGAGTTTAAGCAATCTGGTAAAACTTCTGCCCCATTATAATTAACTAAAATAATGGATACTGAGATAGGTTGCTGCTGGTTCATTTGTTTTGGATATTGCTCTTAGTTGCTTGAAATATGGATAGCATCTTGAAGATATAATTTTGAACTCGTTGAATATCAAATAAAATTTTAAAAATAAAAATTCGTAATGCTATGCCTTCAGAATGATATCCTGCTTTCAAACTTTGGTAACAAAGCTTAAGAATACCTAAACCAAAATCTAAGCGGCGATCGTCAAAAGGATTAGACCAGCTTGAGTTTAATTGTTGGTAAAATCTAGCTTGAAATACTTTACTCAAGTTACTATGAATTAAATAGCTTTTACCTGCAATGCGATATTTTTTCCGGAACCACAGCATCAGTTCAGTATAAAAATTACCAGCATTTTGCATTGCTCCTACTGTATTGGAAGTATGGAGCCTATAGCGGACTAATGGTTGGCGAATATGTCCAATTTTACCTTTTTGAATTGCAACCAATGCTATCCACCAGTCGTGATGCCAACCAATTTCATTTTGTTGGGGAAAGGGTAGAATATCGGTAATGAGAGAACTACAAAATAATAACGAACACCCGGTGACGACGTTCCGAAGTAGCAATAATTCCACTGTAGCTTTTTCAGGTTGGCGTCCTTCAAAATCCCAAGTAGAATGATTGATAGTTTGATCGTGACTGTCGATAAGTTCTAAATCAGAATGGGCTAATAGTGTTTGTTCTGAGCGTAATTTTGTGATCAATACTTTTAGCTTTTGTGCTTGCCAAATATCATCTTGATCGGAAAAGGCGATCGCTGTAATTTTAGGGTCTTGAATACAGTATTGTAAACCCCTTTCAAAATTATAGTAATGTTTAATATTATGGCTGTGAAAATGACAAATAAACCGTGAATCATTTTCGACAACTTTTTGAATTGCAGTTTGATATTCAGGTTGGGAGCAGTCATCAGCAATATGACAAACCCAATTGAGCCAAGTCTGATTTTGAATTGACTGGATCTGTTTCTGGAAATATTCCAGATCGGGATTATAGGTTGCTAAAACAATACCAATTTTTTCTGGAATCGGCATTTTAGTTTAATGATATTTGTTAACCTGAAAATATTTACTGCAAAGTGAGATGGAAATTATCTCTTAACTACATTCTATTTAGCTTTTACAGCTACTACCACGTCTTGTCCGTGGCGTGGTTTAGAGGCAGTTTGTATACCTGACCAACTACCAAAATAAATAGGTTCCTGAATTTTGAAACCCATTTGAGAATATTGATTACGGATGAATTCTTCATCATACCCTACTGTATCTTCAGGATCGTCTGGTTTCTGAATATAGCAGTGAGTCTGTGGACTGTTTGGAAAATCAAATCTGGCATTACCTGCCTTGATAGACTCGCTGACTGCTTCATTTATCAAAAAGTAAGTAATTAGACAACGACCACCAGGTTTTAGTACTCTCACTACTTCTTGCAAGTAGTTAGATAAATCTTTTGGTAGTAGGTGCGTGAATACTGAAGTCAGAAATACAAAGTCAAAAGTACAGTCTTTGTAGGGAAACTTAAATTCATCAGCGTAAATCTTGCCAATCGGATTGTAATGATCGTTTTTAATATTTACTAGCTGAAACCGACTTTGAGACCACCGTGGTTCTATTTCCTGCTGACACCAAGCGATATCGTCAGGCTTAATATCAAATCCTTCATAACGACCTTTTGCATTAAGATAGCGTGCTAGGGCTAGAGCCATACGACCAGGACCACACCCAACATCTAGTACATTTTCATCTTGTTTCAGGTCTGCAAAAAGTTTAAATGTTTCCACCCACCGATGTCCTATATCAGAAAATTGTTTCCCCCCATGTCCTTTTGTTAAATTCAACGGTGGTTCCAGCGTGTATAATTCTTGCAATTTATTCAAGGTTAAGCTTTTGTTTATTTGTTCGGTCAAAGGTTCTTTGTCTTGGTTTTTGACGATGTTTGGACGACTTGCTCTCCAAATGTATTGAGCTAGTCCGTAAACTTTACGTGCCAAGAGTTCTAAGAAATTAGGCGATTTAGTATCTTCCTTCACATTTTTTTTGATCATCTTTTTTTTACACAAATGGGGAGGAATGAATTCTAGGCTATCTTGAGTAATTATTGCTGGAGGTAGTTCACGCGGATCAATAATTTCATGTTCTAATTGATAAATTAGGGAAGGTCTGATCCATCCTCTAATAAATTCTTCTCTAAGGAATTGTTCACTAATGAAGCCTTCTTTAATTGCATTAAATAGTTCCTGACACCACAACCATCCTAGAGGATTTTCTGTGGTTAGCCACGGTTGAGATGCCATATCAGTGTAATGAGTTAAAGCTGTTTTACCTTCCGTATATCGCTCCAAATCATTCCACTCAGTTGGTATTACAGGCGCAATTTTGGTAGCTGGAGCCATTTCCAACACAAATTGCTTGTAAGTCCATTTTCCCCGTTCTAAATCTCGCACTAAGTCTACAACA
This sequence comes from Nostoc sp., assembly GCF_036917555.1. GTDB lineage: Bacteria > Cyanobacteriota > Cyanobacteriia > Cyanobacteriales > Nostocaceae > Nostoc. Next base: position 177,535 of record NZ_JBALDD010000024.1, read on the forward strand.
TCCCACTTCAGTTGCTCACAATTAATTACCATGACACTGAATTGAGGCGGCCTCCCAGAGTTTTCTGGTTCATAAACAGAAAGTAAGTCTGCTCCATTAAATGGTAGTAACCACAACTCCTTAATATCTCGAAATACTTGCATATCAGAGTCAAGATAAATGGCTCTACCGCGATAGTTTTTGAGAGCAGGGATTGCAAATCTTTGGAAGCTAAATGGAGTTCGCGGTTTGATTTTCGGGTCTTGAGGTTCAGGAATATGTATTCCCGCCTTGCGTACTGCTGCGAATAGAGGCGTAACTTCAACGGGCATTGAGGTATATTTTCTGATAGAGTACTCTAGAACTTTGACAGCTAACATCTGCTCTTCTTGAGTTCCAACAAATATTTGTATGGGAATTTCAACAGCAAAATCTTTTTTCTCTACCATACTTTAACCTCAGATTCACTAACTATTAGATTTAACCAATTAATTGGTTAAATTAATCTTGATTAGTTGTTTTTAGCCATCAATAAAACACGTGGGCCATTACGCTCATCTCTATGTTCCACTATATCCACTTGTGCAAAACCTACTTCCTTTAAAATTGAGACTATATCATCTAATTTCAGCCATTTTGATGATTCATACATACCGGAAAATACATCTGTATATCCTTTTTCTCGGTATTTTTTATAAGAATATGTCTTGCCATTTACTTCGTATGTTTCTTTAGCATCTTGCTCAAGAGAGTAATGAGTATCTAACATTATTCCTAGTCGAATATACTTTTTTAAATCAAGTAAATGTTGAACTGGATTTTTTAAGTGATAAAGAACACCAACATGATGGATAACATCAGCAGACAGTAAATCCCAATATTTGGTTAAGTCTTCTTCTATATTTAACTTAAAAACAGTCGGAGAAAAACCAAATAAAGAGGAACGAACAATTGTTTTTACAACATTTTCAATTCGAGAATCAAATGCTGTAACCTGCTTGGCGTATTGTGAAATGGCTATTGTATGAATACCTTCAAAGCAACCAATTTCCAGAACATGCTTGTCTGTTAAATTAAAATATTCATTCATTAACAATATTCTTTTGTCAGGAATAATTTGTGGTGTATTTCTTTTGCCACGCCAAGCTAGGTTTCCAAATCTTCTACCATTGCTATCAACTACAAAACAGTTCCATTTCAATATATTGTTTAATTCCTGTAAATCATCATCACTTAAAAAATCTATGAATTTAATTTCATTTCTATGTTCATTAAAACCACTGAATGGTAATTCATTGTCGTTTTCGGTAATTTTAGGTTCCATTGATGTTTCTTTATTGATTTGTGAATAGCGTGATTGAAACCAATAAGTTAATTTTTGAACGAGCGATCGCATATTCTTAGAAGTGCTCCTTATTGTATTTTTCCTGTTGTCATACTAAAAAATTAGACTGTTTTGTGGATAGAAAGGAAGCGATCGCATATTTCTCTGACTGCTCCTTTTCCGCCAGCTAGTTCTGTAACATATATTGCAGATGATTTATTGATAGACATGGCATCAGCCACTGTCAAAGGACAGCCTACTGCTTGGAGTACGGGAATATCATTAAGATCGTCTCCCATATATGCAACTTGTTCTAGGGTGATATTTAACTTTTGGCACAGATTTTCAAGGACATTTAATTTATTCTCTACGCCGATAAAAGTATAATTAATCCCTAACTTTTTAGCACGATGATTTACTGATGTTGATGTACTAGCAGTGATAATTGCTATATTTATTCCTCCTTGCATCAATAATTTCATTCCCAGACCATCTTTAACGTTAAATTTCTTGAACTCTTCACCACTATCGGTATAGTAAAGACCACCATCTGTCAGCACACCATCAACATCTAGGGCTAAAAGTTTCACTTGGGATAAACGCGATCGCAACTCAAATTCAGATATTTTGATCATCGCAACTAAGCAGGAGTAGCAACTGCCAAACTATTATGGATATGCAAAACTGGTTTTAAAACCTCTTCCAACTGAGCAAGGGGAATCATATTTGGCCCATCGCTGAGTGCTGCATCAGGATTTTCGTGAATTTCCATAAATAGTGCATCGATACCAACAGCCGCAGCTGCTCTGGCAAGATAGGGGACAAATTCCCGCTGACCGCCAGATTTATCACCCTGTCCCCCAGGCATTTGCACGCTGTGGGTAGCATCAAACACAACTGGATAACCTAGTTGCCGCATTTGTGGTAAAGAGCGAAAATCAACAACCAGGGTATTGTACCCAAAAGTGGTTCCCCGTTCTGTTAAAAGAATGTTTTTAGCTCCGGCTAGCTCTAGCTTTGCCACTACAGACTTCATATCCCAAGGTGCAAGAAATTGACCTTTTTTGACGTTGACGACTCTACCTGTAGCAGCGGCGGCTATGAGCAGATCGGTTTGCCGACAAAGGAAAGCCGGAATTTGCAGAACATCAACTACTTCTGCAACGATCGCAGCTTGTTGGCTTTCATGAATATCTGTTAAGACAGGTACGCCAATTTCTTTTTTAACTCTTTGAAGAATTTCTAGTCCAGCTTCTAAGTCTTGACCCCGGAAGGAATTAATGGAGGTACGATTGGCTTTATCAAAAGAGGACTTAAAAATAAATGTGATACCGAGGCGATCGCAAACCTGGCGAATTTTTTCAGCCATCATTAAGGTAAAGTCTTGTGACTCAATAACGCAAGGCCCACCAATCAAAGTTAGAGGCGAACCCTCACCAATAAATAGATTTTCTGTAATTTGAGTTTTAATCATCGGATGACGCCTTATTTTAGCAACTGGTTTTCACGAAGGAAAGCGAGAATATCTTTTTTTAGGTAAATAGCACCTTTTCTGGTCAGATGCTCTTCATCCCTGTAGTATTCAATATATTTATTTGGATCAGACGCAAGCAAACTATATATAGGTGTATAGATGTCTAGAAACGCTGCTCTATCTTTGAAACGACTATGGTTCGTGATGGTTTTTGAGATGCTACGCCTGTATGCATTGTTGCTAGAAATAAATTCAGAGTTGCAGTTATTATTTAATTTGGCAAACCAGTATACGCAGACATTGGGATTTCTTGAAATAACGGGAATGTCTGAAACTAAAGACAGTTTGCGGCCTTTACTTCTTAGTTTATCGCTAAGTTCAGATATTTCCCGAAGATAATGATTGAAGGATGTTGTTCCATCCTGAAATTTATAACCACCACTTGGATCTATTAAAGATTCCCCTGGGTTCCAATAGTGAAAAGCGTTGCTCAAGACGAGGAGATCACCTGCTTTGCTGTTTTCTAGGAAGTATGAGATGTATTGTTTAAAAACTTTTGCACAATATCCTTTTTCTGTTTCTAGAGAATACGATGCCACTTGGGATGAGGGACATCCTGATGCCACAAAAAGATTGGCCGGAAGAAATCGTTCTTTTGAGATTAAACTGACAACTGGCGAGAGCTGCTCTGCGTAGGAGTCTCCATACCAAAACAGTTGATTTTTTAGCTTTTCTGATCCCACTTCTTTTGTAATGTTGCATTTGTCAAAGATTTCTCTCTCAATTTTTTTGGTTGACTCACGACTTGTGAGGCAATCCGCTTGATTCCACAAAACTCTTTCAGAAAAAATGACGTTATAATCTCTTGACAAGAAGTTTTGCTTGTCTGAAAATAGATTTTCATATAAACCCCCAGATATGCCTGTAAGGACTGCTGCCGCAAGAGCAGAGGCCCCCATCCCATATCCAATGGATTGCCACCGAGACTTATCAGCACGACGTAGAGGTGTCTCCACATACCGATAAGAAGCAACCGCCAGCAGCAGCATCAAGGCGATCTGGAAGGGCACAGACCACCAGTGAATGCCAATCGTCCAACGACTGAGCGAAAGCACACCCCAGTGCCACAGATAGAGTGAGTACGAAATCAGACCGATGTAAACTACTCTTTGGTGAGTGAAGAGTTCATAACCAGCAGTTCCCGCACGAAGACAAGTAATCAGAACCGCAGTCAGCACAACAATAGCAATCGTTGCTTGGACGGCGAACTTGAGTGGAATAAAGAAAACTACAATAACAGCAGCAGTAACTACCAACGGCGGGATGCTCTGAAGGCCATGAAGAAACCTGTTAGCATACTTCAGACCGAGAAATAACAAGCAACCAGTACCCAGTTCCCAAAAACGGGTGGGCATTAAAAAGTAAGCAGCAGGTTGATTGGTTTGATAGAGGTGGGCAAAAGCAATTAGCGATGCAATCGATAGTGCTGCTGTTACCCAGAAAAGATTTCTTACCCCTTTGGTGGTGAGACGACTAAACCCTGTGAACCAAACCAAAAATGGGAACAAGAAATAAAACTGTTCCTCGACCCCTAGAGACCAGGTATGAGTGAAAACATTCAGTTCTGTGGAAGCAGCAAAGTAATCAGTAGAGTGTTGCAGCAGATAAAGATTGGAAAGACCAAATAAAGATTTGATACCAGTCTCTAGAGAGACACTTGGACTGGGATTGAACATGCAGATAAGAACACTGTTGCTGACAACGAACAGCACTAACGCTGGCGCTAGTCGTTTGATGCGCCGACTGTAGAACCCCAGCAGGAAATCTCCAAAGTTCTTGCTGGGACGACCTGCCAACGACGAAGTGATAACAAAACCAGAAATGACAAAGAATATGTCTACGCCCAAATAGCCGCCAGGAAGTAGATCCTTGTTGAAGTGGTTGATGATGACAGCAACCAACGCCAACGCCCTTAGCCCATCAATATCGGGTCTGTAGCAGGACTTGGGGTATGCACTAGTTTCTTTCATATCACACTTGAATAATCTTAAAAGTGCTATTTCTGGGAAAAATCTTCAGACACTAGGCTGACCAACTACAGTAATTTGAGTTTTCATCATCAAATGATGCCTTGGGCAATCAAAGATTGAGCCTCAATTAGGTCTTCAGGCGTGTTGATTTCCAAAGTTGCGACTTGGGTGTGACAGACTTGGATCGAGTAGCCGTGTTCCAAAACCCGCAATTGTTCCAAGGCTTCACACTCTTCTAAGGGAGTAGGTGTGAGTTTGGCATATTCCGCCAGGAAATCGCGCCTAAAGGCATACAAACCAAGATGATGAAATACTGGTGCTGGAACAGAATTGCGAAAATAAGGAATAGGGGAACGAGAAAAGTATATAGCGCGGTTGTGGCGATCGCATAGCACTTTGACAACATTTGCATCGGCATAACCTGTTTGGTAATCCAAAGGACAGGCTAAGGTTGTCATATCTGGTAGTGCTTTGTCCGGGTTCAAGTAGGGTGCGACCAGCTGCGTCAGCATTTCTGGTCTGACAAATGGTTGGTCTCCTTGGACATTGGTGACTGCTAAGGCTTGGGGATAGCGTGTAGCTACTTCTGCGACTCGATCTGTACCTGAGAGATGGGTGCTGCTAGTCATTTCGACCACACCGCCAAATTTCTCGACGCATTGAGCCACCAATTCGCTATCAGTAGCTACAACTACTTGGCTAAATGAGGGACACTGTTTAGCAGCTTCGTAAACCCACTGTACCATTGGGCGATCGCCAATCATCACTAAAGGCTTACCGGGAAAGCGTTGAGAATCATAGCGAGCTGGAATAACGGCAAGAATATTAATCACAAACCACTCCTCACAATATCATGGAGTCTAATTAATCCAAGACAGATTCCCTGTTTATCTACTACCGGCATTACAGAAATTTGAGAGGGACGATTTTCCATCAATTGCAAAGCATCATAAGCCAAATAGTCTGGGGAAACTGTAATCGGATTCTGGGTCATAATTGCATCACTAACAATACTTTCCAATTTAGTTGGGTCTATTTTTTGGAAAGTTCTTCGCAGGTCACCATCAGTAATAATTCCTAGCAACTGACCTAAATTATCTACAACGTTGACCGCACCCAGACCACCTTGACTGATAGCGGTAATCACTTCTAACCATGTAGCTGTGGGTGAAATTGTGGGATTTTCAAAACCACTGTGCATGATGTCAGAGACTCTCAAGGTCAGGCGTTTTCCTAGTCGTCCTGCGGGGTGATTTAGCGCAAAGTCTTCTGGCGTTAATTCTTTAACGTGCATTAACGTCATAGCGATCGCGTCTCCAATAGCTAAAGCTACGGTAGTGCTTGTTGTCGGTGCAAGGTTCAGCGGACAAGCTTCTTTCTCAACAGAAGCATCAAGAACAACATCAGCATTCCGCGCCAAACTAGAGGACAAGTTGCCAACAATAGCAATAATGGGCACTTGTCGCTGTTTTAAGTAAGGCATAATCTCTACTAGTTCGTCTGTCTCACCACTATTGCTCATGAGAATAGCCACATCGTTAGAGGTAACAATCCCCAAATCACCGTGTAGAGCATCAGCAGGGTGAAGATAAACAGCGACTGTACCTGTACTAGTAAGAGTTGCAGCTATTTTGCGGGCAATCAAACCCGACTTACCCACGCCAACCAAAATGACTTTCCCCTTGCAGACAGACAATAGCTGGATTGCCAATCCTACTTGCTGGGGCTGGAGTCTGTTTGCTGTTTGGGCGATCGCCTCAGCTTCCAATTTAAGAAATTCAATAACCTGTTGGAAATAATTTTTTAGTTCTGCTACATAAATCTGCGATATTTTATACTTTTTTTGCATATTCTCCAGCCTATTTATTATTTATAAATAATTGTTTAAATTTTAAATATTGTTCTCTCAGTTTCCAAAAATTTGATTTTTTTATTTCTGCCATATCATTTTTTAGTTCCTGAACATTTTGTTGTAAATTTGCATTGTCATCTTTTATTTCCTGAATCTTTTGTTGCAAATTATCATTTAGTTTCTCAATATTTTGTTGCAAATTATTATTTAATTCCTCTATATATTTCTTCAAATTTTCATTTAGTCCCTGAATATTTTTTTCTAAGTTTTCATTTAGTCCCTGAATATTTTTTTCCAAATTCTCATTATCACTTTTTAATTCCTGAATATTTTTTTCTAAG